>NZ_FOMI01000008.1 GCF_900112595.1 Algibacter pectinivorans
GGAGGTTTACAAGGTGGAGGTGTTAATTTTGATGCTAAAATTAGAAGAAACTCAACCGATATGGAGGATGTTTTCTACGCACACATTGGTGGAGCAGATACTTTTGCTAGAGCTTTATTAATTGCCGATAAAATTATAACAAATTCTCCTTACGATACATTAAGAACAGAACGCTACAGCTCATTCGATTCAGGAAAAGGAAAAGATTTCGAAAACGGAAAATTAGGTTTACAAGATTTGTACAAACTAGCTCAGGAAAATGGCGAGTTAAAACTACAAAGTGGTAAACAAGAGTTGTTCGAGAATATTATTAATCAGTATATATAAAGCGTTTTATAACCATGAAGGAAGAAATAATTTGTGGTTTTGTAGAAAGTTAAGTAAATTAAATATGAAAACGATATTATTAATTATAATTATTTTGATGATAATAAATATATTGTTAATGGTATTTAGTATTAATGAAGATTCGAAATAAAAAGGATGTCAATTCTCTAGGCACTAGTACCTGTTTTTGTTTTGTATAAATGTGCTAATTGATGAGTAAAACGAGGTTTATTTCTAGTATTAAAATAGAATCCATTTAAGTTAGTTTTGTTTAAAGTTGCGAAATGTATTAAGTTTTTGTTAACTTTATGATTATTGTTACTAGAAAATAAATTAATATATTATTAGGGTTAACTTGTTTAATATTCTCCACACTAATGTTAAATGTTGTAATAATTAGTTACTGTTGTTTTTTCATTGTTAATAAAGACGTGTTTTAACTTGCTTATTAACAATATGTTGTGTTTGGGGAGGTCTGAGTGTTGATAAAATTGTCGTTTTTTGATTAAAACTTTTAGAGTTACGCAGGACGGAGCAGGATACTAGTCTTTACCGTTATTCGTAAAATTGTTAACATATTATTATGATTTAGCATTTAATAGGCTATTAAAATAATTTTAACGTAATATTTATATTTTAAGAACTAAAACTAAAATTAAAAATGAAACAAAAAATTAAAAGACATGGCGCTGGATCGGGAATAGTGCTAATGCTGGCAATATTGTTTTCCTCTTTTTCGGCTATTAGTTTAGAAGCCCAAGAGCGAATTACAGGAACAGTTGCAGGAGCAGATGGATTGCCTTTACCAGGGGTAAATGTGTTGCAGAAAGGGACACGTAAAGGAGCTGTAACAGATTTTGATGGGAATTATTCTATTCAATTAGTGTCAGGTCAAAAAACATTAGTGTTTTCTTATTTGGGCTTCCAAACACAGGAAGTAGAAGTAAGTAATAAGGCTACTGTTAATGTAACTTTAGAAGAAGATGTTGCAGGCTTAGACGAAATTGTTATTATAGGTTTTCAAGCTGTAAAAAGAGAAAAAATATTAGGAGCTGTCGAAACAATCAAGTCAGAAGAAATACAAAAGGCGGCACCAGTTGATCCGCTTCAAGGTATTCAAGGTAAATTATCTGGTGTTCAGGTTGTTTCTAATAATGGTCCTGGAGAAGGTTTTGATATAAAAATTCGTGGTTTGTCAACATTGTCTGCAGGAGCAACAGGGCCACTTTATGTAGTAGATGGTCAACAAACTTTTAATATAGATAATATTGACCCTAATGATATTGAATCGTTAGAGGTTTTAAAGGACGGGGCAACTGCGGCTATATATGGTTCTCAAGCGGGTAATGGTGTTGTAATTATTAAAACTAAAACGGGGAAAGTAGGTAAGCTTAGCTTAGATATTACGACAGTAACCGGCGTTAATAGACTTATTGGAGATTTACCAGCAGCTAATGCAGCTCAAAGAATAGAGCAAGAAAGACTTCAAAATACAACCTGGGGTATAGGAGGTGGTAGAGACTCTTTAAGTTTAGTGTCTAGAAACTCTTTTGATGTGCAAAGGTTGGTTACTAGACCAGCGCTTAGACATCAAACCAATGTGGCTTTAAGTGGTGGTTCTGAAAAAGCAAAGTTTTACTGGAATACAGGTTTTTTTAATGAAGAAGGACTTATTATAAATAGTGAGCATAAAAGAGTTAATACACGTTTAAAAGTTGATGTTACGCCTAGTGATAAATTTAAATTAGGTACATTAGTTAATTTATCTTACGAATATACTAATAGTATCAGTACAGGACCTGTACTTGGACACTTATTAAACAGGGTAGCTTATTTACCACTTTTTGAGCCAGATGGATCTTTTACTCCAGGTTCTCCAAACAAATTTAGTTTAAATCCAATTCAAAACGCGGTTCTTAGAAAGAATGATAGAAGGCGTTACAGAGGTAATGTTTTTAATTATGCACAGTTTAGTATTACACCAGAATTATCTATAAGATCTACATTAGGTGTTGATTTCTTTTTAGATAGAAGAGATAATTTTGCGCCAGCGATTCTTGATCCTCGTAATTTTGAAAATGGTATACATAGAGGAGATCAAAGACAAACTTTAACCTATCAAATTCAGCAAGACAACACATTAAATTATTTGAAGTCTTTTGGAAATCATGATGTTTCTGCCTTTGCCGGTATGCAAATACAAAGAAGAAAAGTAGATAATTTTAATTACGCAGCTCAGTTTAACAATGATTTAATTCAAACTTGGAATAATGCGGTTAATGATCCAGGAGTGGATACAGAAACAGGCTTAGATAATAATACATTTTTTGTAGATAAAGAAGGAGGAGATAGAACACAAATTGTTACTACTGGAATATTTTCATTGTTTGGTGGTTTTAATTACGATTATGCTAATAAGTATTTATTTGGAGCAACGATACGTAGAGATGGTTCATCAAGTTTTGGGGCTAATAATAAATATGGATATTTTCCTTCTGCTACAGCAGGATGGAGAGTTAGTAATGAGAACTTTTTAAAGAATAATAGTGTAATTAAAAATTTATTGGTTAGAGGTAGTTATGGTATTACAGGAAACGATAGAATTCAACCTTATAGGTATGTAAGTACTTTAGGACCAAGTGATATTGGAGGTTTTATACCGTTAACTTTAGGTAACGCAGATATCCAGTGGGAGGAATCAGTATCTAAAAACTTTGGTTTAGAATTAAGTCTTTTTAAAGGTAGAAGATTAAATATAGCTCTAGATGTTTGGGAAAAAGTAACAGACGGGCTTCTTGTTGAATCTGAATTACCAGAGGAGTCTGGTTTTTCATCTGTACTTGAAAACAGAGGTGTCATAAAAAATAATGGTGTAGACTTTACAATTGGAGGTACTATTATTAAAAGTACAGATTTTACTTGGAGGTCTCAATTTAACATAAGTGTTTTAAAGAACAATGTTGAAGAACTAGCGGTGCCTATCCGAACAGGACGTTTTATTACTGAAGAAGGTCGACCTGTTGGAAATATATGGGGATATAAAAATACCGGAGTTTATCAATATGATGAGTCTAATGCATACACGCCTGAAGGAGAACGTTTATTTCCTAACTTCGATGCAAACGGGTTTTTCTTAGGATCTTATAATAGAGGTAATGGAGACGCGTATCCTGCCGATGCAGAAATTAGACAACTAGTACACAGATCTAGTAGAAATGTTCTTAGAGGTGGTGATTATATTTGGGATGATGTGAATAATGACGGTTTTATTGATAGTGAAGATGAGCAAGTTTTAGGTAATGGTTTACCAACTGTATATGGTGGTTTTAATCATGAATTTACTTATAAAAATTGGACTTTTGATACATCATTTGATTATAGTTTTGGAAATGAAATTTATAGACGTTATGATCACGATAGGAATAGTTTAAGAGCGGCTGTGCTTTCAGTTTCTCCTGATAGACTTCAAAATGCATGGAGAGAGCAAGGAGATATTGCTCAATGGCCTACTTTACAACCAGGAGGAGCACGTAATCAAAATAGATTTGATTTTTCAAATAGTACAGCTAATAGTAGTTTTGTGTCTGATGGTAGTTTTATTAAATGGAGATATATTCGTGTTGGCTATACATTTCCTAAAGATGTGTTAGAATCTTTTAATATTGGGATGAATAGATTAAGTTTAAATCTTGCCGTTAACAATATTATGACTTGGACTAACTATATAGGTTATAATCCAGAGTTTGGTAGTAGAGGTAACCCTTTAACTCCAAGTGAAGATAGTTTAAGGTATCCAAATGATAGAGAGTTCTTATTAACATTAAGAGCACAATTTTAAAAAAAAGAAAAGTTATGTATACAAATAATATATTAAAAAAGTTAAAAGTTGTTATTCTACTTTTTGCTACTGTAGGAATAACATATTCCTGTGATGATTTTGTTGAAGAGCTTCCTGTTAGTGATATTGCTCCAGAGTCTTTTTACAAAAACAACGACCAATTACAGTTGGCTTTAAATGGGGCTTATGGTTTATTTTCTCAAGCATATAGTCAATTTTATATAAACACTGGTGAGATAAGATCAGATAATTTTCAGCCTCAAGGTAATGATGCTTCAAGGAGTTCTGTACATAATAGTACAATGGATCCAGGAGAAGGTTACTTAAGATGGGCAAACCATTACCAAGCTATAGATGCTGTAAATAGAATCATTCAATCTGCCGAATCAGTAGAAGGTGTAGATGAGAATATAATTGGTCAAGCTTACGCTATTCGTGCTAAAATGTATTTTGATATGGCTCGTGTTTGGGGAAACTTACCTGTCTTTCTTGAACCTATTACATCAATATCTGAAGCGTTTCGTTCACAAGAGGATTATGATACTATTCTTGAAACTGTTGTAATTCCCGATATGAAAAAAGCAGAAGAGATGATTACTACTATAGATTCTGAATTTACATTTTCTCAGGGAGGGGTTTATGCTCTTCAGGCAGAAGTTTATATGTGGGAAGAAGAAGAGTTGTTAGCAAAAAATGCTATTCAAAACTTGTTGGCATTAGGTGTACACAGTTTAGTTACTACTCCAGAAGAATGGTTAGATTTATTTTATAATCAGGAGGCAAATGATGCATCTCCAGAAGCAAGAGGAAAAGTACAATCTGGTTCAGAACTTATATTTTCTCTTTTCTATTCAGATGTAAATACTTCAGGTTTGGCTAGGTTTTATATTGCTGGTGCTGCCGTAACTACAATTTCTGTAGAAGTAGAACAAAAATGGGTTGAGCGATTTCCGGCAGATTCTTTAGGTTGGGCTACTAAATATCCTGATACAGCTCCTGTATTTTCAAGAGAGGTTTTAATTGATGGAGAAACGGAAATTGTACCTGTTTATGGTGATTGGAGGCAATTTATGAATAGAAATGGCGATGATTATGAACAAGGTTTAGGATCTGAAGAATTTGGTTTGGCAAGAAGCACTAAATGGATAAAAAATAGATCAGGACTAAACCCTAACGAGGATGATACGAATATACCAGTATTTCGTTTAGCAGATATGATTTTATTGTTAGCCGAAGCAGAATTAAAGCTTGATAATGCCCCAAGATGTTTTGAGTTAATAAATCAAGTAAGAACTGCGAGACAATTACCATTAGCAAGTGAAGAAGAGTTTGGTGACACTTTCGACGAACAATTAGATTTTTTATTAGTTGAAAGACAGTTTGAATTAATTGGAGAAGCTAAACGCTGGTGGGATTTAGTAAGAAATGATAAGGCTATCGAAGTTATGACGCCAATTTTACAAAATAGAGAAGATGGTGCTGTTGTGCCCTTTACGGAGGACCAAATAATATGGCCAATCTTTATTGACCATCTTAATGAAAACGATTTGCTAGAGCAAAACTTGGGTTGGAGATAATAATTTAAAAGAAAAATAAGATATTATGAAAACATATATAAAAATTATAGTACTTGTTTGCTTTACGGTGGTGTTTTATTCATGTACCTTAGAGCCACAAGATTCATTTGATTTTAAACCAGAAAATACATTTGGAGATCCTTTTGCTAATATGACAGCGTGGGAATATATTCAAACAAGGACGACCAATGCTATTGTAGATGATGAAAATCGAAAAGTACCAGACGCAGAAGAATTAGATTTTATGATAGCTGCCATTAAACACGTCGGATATCAAGAATTATATAATCAAACAACTACCAGAGAAAGAACCTATTTTTTATTGAATAATAATGCATTTACTGGTAATAATCCAGATAGAGATATTATTAGAGCTATAACTGGTAGAACTCAAGGAACATTAAGTAGAGTTAATGCTGATTCCCTTATGGCTACTATTACTGAGCCAGCTCAGATTAACAAGCTAAAAGCAATTTTAAAATATCATATTATTGATGAAGAGGTTGCTCAAGTGCCTAAGATTACAATTTTTGAAAAAGATTTTATCTTTACCACCTTATTGCCTACAGTTAATGTAGATGCTACTACAGGGGAGGCTATTGGTTTGTCTAATACTAAGGCCGAAATTGCGATTAGACGAGATATAGAGTGGGAAATGGAGGTTAATAACGTTAATGCTCCATTAATTTCTACTGCTGTAGAACCAGGATTCAATGAAAGGGTGAGAGCACATAACTATGTGTTTAGTAATGGTATTGGACATTATTTAAATGATACAGCTAGATATCAGCCGTTTGGTCTATACGAGAATTTATCTGTAGACTAATAAAAGGTTATTAATGATATACAGAAGATTTAGTCTTAAATAAAAAATAATAAAATGAATAAATATAAAAATATAAATAAATGGTTTATTGGAATGTTTGCCATAGCAATGTTGTTTTCTTGTAACTTTCCTGAAGATGATGAGTTTTATATTCCATTTGAAGCTGGTGTTGTAGAAAATCCAGAAACGATTACGCAGTTAATTATAGCAAATGAAGATTTAGGCATATTTGAACAAGCTTTGCGTATTCTAGAACAAGAGAATAATAGCGAAAAATTGTTAGCAAAATTAAATTTGCCTAATAGTAACACTACAGTGTTTGCTCCTAGTAATGCTGCTTTTCAAGCGTGGTTAGATAATAGTGGTATTGATGATATTTCTTTAATAAACCCAATAGATTTAGAAGTCGTTATTCTAAATCATATTTTAGTAGGTGAGTTTAAAGCGGCAGATTTTACAACAGGACTTACAACATCTTCAGCGCTAGTTGGACCAAGAGCTACCGCTAAAAATGTATCGATGTATATTGATACAACTAATGGAGTTATCATCAATGGTGAGTCTACTGTTATAACGCCTGATGTTGGGGCGAATAATGGAGCGTTACATATTGTTGATACGGTTATAGATTTGCCAGTTATGTTAGATTTTTCGGCTATGTTGCCATCATTGTCCATGTTTGATGACGCCGTAGAATTTGCTCAAACAGCAAGAGATGAAGATGGAAACGGCCCTAATTTGAGGTTCAGATTAGTAGATCCAGGTGCAGAAAGAACACTGTTTATGCCAACCGATGATGCCTTTGCTGATTTATTGGTAGAATTAGGAGTTGCAGAATTATCAGAAGTAGATCCTTCTATTGTTGCAGATGCTATTTTCACACATTTAATTGATATTGCTCCTATTAGTACACCAGAATTTATAGAAATAGGAAGACCTTTCCCTATTCCTGCATTTAATAATGAGCTATTGTTTATCAATCCAACAGATGTGAATAATATTACTGTAACAGATCCTAATGGTAGAACTGCTAATTTGGTTCCAACATTAATTGATATAGTTGCAGTTAATGGTTTTATACATGTTATAGATAAAGTGCTGTTATCGGAAGCAGAATAAAAATTAGTACATAAATTATTAAAACCTCTATTACTTGAAATGTAATAGGGGTTTTTTTTGTGATTAACATAGTAGTGCAGTATAGTACAGGATGGAATTAGTACAGTGCTTATTTATATTTAAAAATTATTTTTTTTTTTGATCTATTAATTTTTTCACTGTTATACATAGCATATTTTTTAAATAATTTATTAAACTAATAATACTTCATGCAAAAACACACACTTTTATTAGGACTACTTACCATTATAAATTTTAGTACAGTCTTTTCACAACAAAAAGTAAAGAATATAGAGAAACCAAACATTATTTTTATTCTAACAGATGATCAGCGCTTTGATGCTATTGGTTATGCTGGTAATAAGTTTGTTGAAACCCCAGAAATGGACAATTTAGCTAAATCGGGAACCTACTTCAATAAAGCCATAGTTACCACCCCAATTTGTGCAGCTAGTAGAGCAAGTATTTTAACAGGTTTGCATGAACGTGCACATAATTTTAATTTTCAAACAGGAAATATAAGAAGTGAGTATATGGACAATTCTTATCCAACGCTTCTTAAAAATAATGGCTATTACACTGGTTTTTATGGAAAATATGGGGTTCGATATGATGAGTTGGATAAACAGTTTGATGAATATGAGTCTTATGACAGAAATAACAGATATAAAGACAGAAGAGGGTATTACTACAAAACAATAGATAATGATACGGTGCACTTAACAAGGTATACAGGGCACCAAGCTTTAAATTTTATTGAAAAAAATGCCGAAAACAATAAGCCTTTCTGTTTATCCTTAAGTTTTAGTGCACCGCATGCACACGATGGTGCTCCAGAACAATACTTCTGGCAGGCCGAAACCGATAAATTACTTGAAAATACAACCATTCCTGGTCCAGATTTGGGCGATGATAAATATTTTAATGCCCAACCAAAAATTGTAAGAGACGGTTTTAACTGGTTGCGTTGGACTTGGCGTTATGATACACCAGAAAAATATCAGCATAGTTTAAAAGGGTATTATAGAATGATTTCTGGAATTGATTTAGAAATTAAAAAAATTAGAGAAAAACTAAAAGAAAAAGGACTTGATAAAAATACCGTAATTATAGTGATGGGAGATAATGGCTATTTCTTAGGAGAACGAAAATTAGCTGGAAAATGGTTAATGTACGATAACTCTATTCGTGTGCCATTAATAGTTTTCGATCCTAGAGTTAACAGCCATCAAGATGTTAATGATATGGTATTAAATATAGATGTACCGCAAACTATTGCAGATATTGCGGGTGTAAAAGCTCCAGATACATGGCAAGGTAAAAGTTTAATGCCTATAGTTAAAAAAGAAACAAATACCATATCTAGAGATACCATTTTAATAGAACACATTTGGGATTTTAGCGAAATTCCACCTAGTGAAGGTGTAAGAACAAATGAATGGAAATACTTTAGATATGTAAATGATAAAAGTATTGAAGAACTTTATAACTTAAAGAAAGATCCAAAAGAGATTAACAACCTAATTGGAAAGAAAAAGTATAAAGACGTTGCCAATAAACTTCGCTCTAAACTTGATGAATTAATCAAAAAGAATAGTAATGAATATAGAGCAGCGCCAACAGATTTAACGGTAGAATTAATAAGAAAGCCAAGTACAGATGTTAAAATATTTGATTTAAAACCAGAGTTTGGTTGGACGGTTCCGTTAGGTTCAAAATTTCAAGGCGCCTATCAAATATTAGTAGCTTCAAATAAAATGGACATTGATAATAATAATGGCAATGTTTGGGATAGTGGTCAAGTACGTTCTTTAGAATCAACAAATGTTGAATATCAAGGAAACCCACTTACAATAGGACAAACCTATTATTGGAAAGTTAGAATTTGGGATGAACAAAATAGATTGGTTGATTATTCCGAAGCTCAAAAATTCACAACAGGTAAAAGTGATAGTTATATAATTTCAACTGAAAATAAATTTGAAATAGATAGAATAAAGCCGGTTAAGTTTGAAAAGCGAGGTGATTTTTATTTCATGGATTTTGGTAAAGCAGGATTTGCTACCATGGACTTTACATACCAAGCAAAAACACCACATACCTTGACCGTTAGAGTTGGTGAAATGATTGACGACAATGGAAATGTTAATAGAACACCGCCAAAGAAAAGTAATATTCGTTATCAAGAGATTAAAGTGGATGTAAAGCCAGGACAGACAAAATATCAAATAAAAGTACAGGAAAATGAGAGAAATACAAGAGCTAATAAAGCCATTCCGTTACCAAACGGATTTCCTCCACTTGTGCCATTTAGATATGCTGAAGTTGAAGGTGCGCAAAACGCAATATCTGGTGATAATTTTGAACAATTAGTATATCGTACCTATTGGGATGATGAGGCTAGCAGTTTTACAAGTAACAACGATATTTTAAATCAAGTATGGGATTTATGTAAGTATTCAATAAAAGCGACAACCTTTAATGGTTTATATGTCGATGGCGATAGAGAGCGCATTCCTTACGAAGCTGATGCGTACTTAAACCAGTTAAGTCATTATACCACAGATAGGGAATTTGCTATGGCAAGACGAACTATCGAGTATTTTATGAAAAACCCAACATGGCCAACAGAATGGCAACAACATGTAGCATTATTAATTTATGCAGACTATATGTACACGGGAAATACAGAACTTATAGAGCGTTATTATGAGCCTTTAAAGCACAAAACATTATTCGAACTTTCTAATGAAGATGGTTTAATCACGTCTACAAAAGTTGATGCCGACTTTATGAAAAAATTAGGCTTTCAAGAAGGATATAAAAAACCATTATCAGATATTGTTGATTGGCCTTCTGCAAACTTTAACGGTAGTAAAACTAAAGGAGAGCGCGACGGATTTGTATTTAAACCATATAGTACTGTAATTAATGCGTTTTTCTATGAGAATATGAAAATCATGGCAGAATTTGCTCAAATCTTAGGAAAAACCCAAGAAGTTTTAGATTTTGAATTAAGAGCGGCCAAAGTTAAAAAAGCAGTTAATGAACAAATGTTTGATGCTTCACGAGGCATTTATGTAGACGGAATAGGTACAGATCATGCATCGTTGCATGCTAATATGATGCCTTTAGCATTTGGGTTAGTACCTGAGGAGCATTACCAAACTGTAGTAGACTATGTGAAATCTAGAGGTATGGCTTGCAGTGTATACGGAGCACAATTCTTAATGGATGGTTTGTATAACGCAGGCGAAGCAGATTATGCTTTAGAATTAATGGCAAGTAAAGCTGAAAGAAGCTGGTATAATATGATTAGGAGCGGTTCTACAATAACATTAGAAGCTTGGGATTTAAAATATAAAAACAATTTAGACTGGAATCATGCTTGGGGTGCAGTACCTGCAAATGTAATTCCAAGAGGATTGTGGGGTATTAAACCTAAAACAGCAGGATTTGGGGTGGCAACTATTAAGCCACAAATGAGTAAGTTAAAGTCTAGTGAAATTGAAGTGCCAACTGTAAGAGGTGCAATTAAAGGAAAATACACGTACAACGGTGCAAGACTTCAAACTTACGAAATAGAAATACCGGGTAATATGGTAGCAGAGTTTTCTTTAAATGGGCTAGATGGAAAGGATTTAATACATAATGGAGATAAGGTTCCAGCGGCTTTCGAGTCTATTAGGTTATCACCAGGAAAGCATATTATTCAACTTAAAATTAATTCATTTTAATTTTAGAATGAGAAATGCCAATAAATAAGTTATTGGCATTTTTTTTTTGCATAAACAATCATTTTAAAATACTTAATGTCATATTTTTAGTTCCGTTTTTAAATTTTTGTTTTCTTTTAGTCATGCTAAATTTATAATTATATTCACTTAATAAGTATTCTAATGTAAGGAGCTATCATTTTAAGGATGTATAAACGTAACTTATAAATTAAAACAGGACAGGTCAGGATGCGTCTCCAAAGGTCAAATGTTATATTTATTGGCTAAATAAATTGCTAACTGAATGCTGGAGCTAGTACATCTTAGAAATAATTATGCTTTCTTATTATTAGTAGGGATATGTAATCTTTATGCTCAAAATCCTATTGTTCCAAATCAAGGTTTAAACGACCCGCATATTCATATTTTTAACGATACAGCTTATGTTTATGCATCTCACGATAAATCCATTGATAATAAAAAATTTATTATGGAAGATTGGTGGGTGTTGTCGTCTCCAGATTTAGTAAATTGGACAAAGCGAAGCGTTTTAAATCCTAAAGATACCTATATAGGAAAAGATTTTTCAAGATGTTGGGCAACGGATGCAGCATATAAAAACGGAAAATATTACTGGTATTTTTCAGAAGGAAATGAACAAACAGGGGTTGTGGTAGGAGATACCCCAACAGGGCCTTGGAAAGATCATTTAGGAAAACCTCTTTTAAATTCAGACTTAACGCCAACACATGAATACGATATGGCTGTTTTTGAAGATAATGGAGCGCATTATATTATTTTTGGTGTTTGGGATTATTATATGGCAAAGCTGAATGATGATATGATAAGTCTTGCTGAAAAACCAAGAAAACTTATTATTAATAATCCTAAAGGTCCTTACAATCCAGAGGGTAATAACTTAGAAAAACCAACAGACGATAAGCCTTTTATGCATAAACGAAATGGAAAATACTATTTGTCTTGGGGTTGCTTTTATGCCATGTCTGATAACTTATATGGCCCTTATGAATATAAAGATTCTGTTATAAAAGAGGAAAGTTTTGCCAAAGGTTATAACGCTCCCACTTGGCCCAATGGATTTTTGCAAGGACGCCATGGCTCTTTTTTTGAATGGAATAACCAATGGTATTACGCCTATTGCGATATAAGTCAAACAGGAAATCGCTATTTTAGAGATACGTTTATTAGCTACATTCACTATAAGGAAAATGGAGAAATGGCAACAATAAGAGTGGATGGCGTTGGTGTTGGACAATACAATGCTAATCAGTCTAATATTGAAGCTGAGGATTATTTTAAAGCAGATGGTTTATTAAAAAAAGAATTTGAAAATGGCTTTGTTGTTAAAACAGCGGCAAATAAAAGTTATTTAAGTTTTCCAAATATCAATGGCTTAGACAAGTATTCTATACTAAATATGAAAGTAAACGCTCCTAACGGCGGACAGTTTTCTATTCAAATCCGAAAAAATGGATTAGATGGGGAAATTATAAATCAAAAAATAGTTAATTTAAAGCCTAATACTAATACATTTAAAACTATACAAATCGATTTGCAAGACTTAAAAAGTACAGAGAATTTTTATTTTCTAGTACAGCAATTAGACTCTAATTCATTACAAATTGATTCCTTTTCATTTTCAAAATAATTAAAATTTAACCATAAATACTAATGAAAAAATTATTCATTTTACCCCTAACGTTATTAAGCATAATCTTTTACTCCTGCGGAGAGTCTTCATCTTCAGCAAAGGATTATAAAGACGCATCATTGGCAATAGAAGATCGTGTAGAAGCGTTATTACCTTTAATGTCTTTGGAAGAAAAAGTAGCGCAAATGCGTATTTTTCATGCAAATATTGGAGTAAAACACGACGAAAATGGAAAACTAACCCTGTCTGATAAAGTTATAGAAAAATTAAAAATTGGTATAGCAGGAATTAAAAACCCGGGCGAACATATAGATGCTGTAACTGCTGCTAAGTTGAATAATGAACTTCAAAAATATATTATAGAAAATAATCGCTGGGGAATCCCTGCATTGTTTGTTACAGAATCTTATAACGGCGTAGATGCAGAGGGTTGTACTAAGTTTGGTCGCCCAATGACATCGGCAGCATCATTTAATCCAGATTTGGTAAGACGTCAATGGGATGTAGTAGGTAGAGAAGCACGATTAAGGGGGATGCACATGTGCCACTCACCAGAAGCAGATATTGTACGCGATCCACGTTTTGGACGAATGAGTGAAGCATTTGGAGAAGACACCTATTTAACAACGCAAATGGTAAAAAACGCCATAATTGGTGTACAAGGTAATTATGAGGGCCTTGGAAACGGAACGCATATTGGTGCCGTTGCAAAACATTTTGCAGGATACGGGCAAGTATTAGGAGGCTCAAACTTTGCAGCAATCGAAATTTCAGAAAGAACATTGATTGATGAAATTTATCCACCGTTTGAAGCAGCAGTAAAAGAAGCAAAAACATTAGGGATTATGGCATCGCATGGCGATTTAAACGGTGTAGCTAGTCATGGTAATCCAGAATTGTTAACTGGCGTATTACGCGATCAATGGGGATTTGAAGGTTATGTGGTTTCAGATTCAAATGATATAGCACGTTTGTATTATTTTATGGGTGTTGCAGAGTCTCCAGAAGCCGCAGCACAAATGGGCTTAGAAGCAGGAATCGATATCGATTTATATGCTGAAGATTCTTACGCATACTTACCTGAAATGGTAAAGAAAAACCCAGAACTTGAAAAACTAATCGATAGATCTGTAAGACGAGTACTAAGAACTAAGTTTATTTTAGGATTATTCGATAATCCGTATATTGATATTGAAGAAGTAGAGAAAGGCGTAAGAGCAGAATCATCTTTAGAATTGGCCAGAGAGTCAGACTTGGAATCTATTATCTTACTAAAAAATGAAGATAAAGCTTTACCGCTATCAAAAAACAAGTCTTTAAAAGTGGCACTATTAGGTCCATTATTAAATGAAGATACAAAAGCAATGTTTGAATCTGCTGCAGGTTCAAATGTGAAGTTTATAGCAGAAAAAGGCTTTCAATTAACCAATCAAAAAGGTGGGGCACCAGAACTTTTAGAAAGAGATCCTAAAGCTATTGCGAGTTTAGTAAATAAAGCAAAATCTGCAGACGTAAATATCTTATTTTTAGGAGGCGATAAGTATACCGCTAAAGAAGCTTATTTTAGTAATAGTACACTAGGTGATAGAGCAACTATTGATCCTGTTGGCCCTCAAGACGAGCTCGTTGAAAAAATTAAAGCGTTAGGAAAACCAGTTATTGTAGTGTTAAAGCACAGAAGAACATTATCTATAAATGCTATTTCAGAGCATGCAGATGCTATTTTAGACACTTGGGATTTAAGTGAGTTTGGAGACGAATCTACAGCAAGAATTATCTTTGGAGAGGTATCGCCATCAGGAAAATCACCAGTTACAATTCCACGATCTATTGGTCAATTACCATACCATTATAGCATGAAAGAAATCAACTATAAAAAAGAATATTTATTCTTGGGTAAAGGGCCGTTATATCCTTTTGGTCATGGGTTAAGTTTTGGCGAATTTGAATATTCAAACATTACAATTTCAAACCCTGAAATAACACCTAATACAGAGTTGGAGGTTAGTGTAAAGGTTACCAACAATGGTAGTATTAAAGCTAAAGAAGTGGTGCAAATGTATATTAAAGATGAAATTGGCTCTGTAACACGACCAGATAAAGAACTTAAAGGTTTTGAGAAAATAGAGTTAAATCCAGGAGAAAGTAAAACCGTTTCATTCACAATTACACCAAAAATGTTAGAATTTACGGGTATTTCAATGCAAAAGGTTTTAGAATCAGGAGACTATACCGTAAAAATAGGAACCTCATCGCAAAAGTATTTAGAAACAACATTTAAACTAAATAAATAAGACATAATGAATAAGACGATTTTAACACTAGTAGCCGTTGTATTATTATTTAATTGTTCAACCGCTCAAAAAATCACCAAAGAGCAGCCCATAGATAAAGCAGTGGTTAAAGCCTCTATGATAAAAGCTTTAGAGTGGCAAGAAGCACATCCTATATTTGCTATTGCACCAACAGATTGGACGGCTGGGGCTTATTATACAGGTGTTACAAGAGCGCATAAAGCAACCAATGATATGATGTATATGGCTGCTTTAAAAAACCAAGCTTACTGGAATAATTGGCAAACTTACAATAGGTTGCACCATGCAGACGATGTTGCTATTTCGTATAGCTATTTGTATATTGATATGGTAGATAACAGAAAAAACTTTGTGGATTTAGAGCCTACTAAAAAGTTTCTAGACGCACATCTCTATGAAGATGATGTATGGAAAGCTGGTAATAGAAAGAATGAAATGGGGCAAACCATATTATGGTGGTGGTGTGATGCTTTATTTATGGCGCCTCCCGTCCTAAATTTATATGCTAAACATACTAACCAACCTAAGTATTTAGATGAAATGCATAAGTTTTACATGCAAACTTACAATCAGTTATATGATGAAGAAGAGCAGTTATTTGCTAGAGATATGCGTTTTGTTTGGACTGGCTCAGATAAAGACAGTAAGGAACCTAATGGTAAAAAAGTATTTTGGTCTAGAGGAAACGGTTGGGTTATTGCCGGTTTAGCTTTGATTTTGGATGATATGCCAACAGATTATGAGCACCGTCCATTTTACGAGAAACTTTATAAAGAAATGGCTTCTAAAATATTAGCTATTCAGCCAGAAGATGGTTTATGGAGAACAAGCTTGCTTTCTCCAGAATCGTATAATCATGGAGAAGTTAGTGGAAGTGGTTTCCATACATTTGCTTTAGCCTGGGGTATAAATAATGGTTTGTTAGATAAAAAACACATACCAGCAGTCAAAAAAGCGTGGCATGCTATAGCGGCATGTCAACACGATGATGGTCGCGTAGGTTGGGTGCAAAATATTGGAGCATTTCCAGAACCGGCATCTGCCAATTCTTGGCAAAATTTTGGTACAGGTGCTTTTTTAATGGCGGGTAGTGAGGTTTTAAAGTTAAACTAGAATACCTGGGTAATCATTAAATTATAGTATAGAATTAAAAAGGTAGTGATTGTATATCACTACCTTTTTTTAGTAAAATATTGTTTTCTTTTTAATATGTATTTACTGTTAATTTCTAATAAAAATTTAATGCAATTTAGTTTAGTATTAAAATTAAGTAAATTAGTTCATAGTACCTATTCTTGTTTTATAATCCCATTTATTCTTTTTTGTATCGCATTTCTATTAAGTTTATAATATTCTTTATTTTTAACAACCTTTGATAGGTCAACTCTTAAAATGATAAAAATTACAAGTAAACTTTTATAGAAACTAGTGTTTTATTAACAAGTATTGGAACTTTATTTCTTTATAATGTGGATATTAACTTTTTTATTATGGTTGGTCATTATGCCAAACAGAATTGCTTTTATTATACTCATTTAATTTAATATTTAACTCTATTTTATGTAATTTATTTTGTTGTTCTAACTATAAACTAACTTCTAGTTTTAACCGTAAACGTGTACTCTATTACGCTTTTTTAATTTAAATAGTATAGGCCTTTAAATAATTAGTGCGTGGTTTAATACAATTTTTGAGAGAGATAAAATTATTTTAAAACCACTTCGCTTGTAGAGTTAATTTTTGTTTTAGCTACCAAACGTAAAGTTTTTTTATAAAAAATACTATTTGGTATAAAAGTTATACGATATATATGTATATTTAAATTGTATTGACTTCTAATACACCAAGATATGTATTGTTTTTTATAGAAGTGGTTTCTACGAAAAACAATTTAATTTAGCCGTAATATTTTATTATTTACAATAAGATGAATAAAAATACTTCATTAAAAAAGATATACTATAAATATGTAGTATTGGCAGTATACGTTTTACTTTTTAACTTTAAGGTAAAAGCACAAGAATATCCATTTAGTCTACCAAATAATATTACAGCATCATTAAATGTAGAAACGGCAAATACAGAGGTGTTTAATAACAAATTAATAGGTTATAATATACAAGGCTTTGATACCCAAACGCAAAAAGACTTTGTTAATCTAGTAGATCCAGTAACTATACGTTTTCCTCATGGCGTTTGGGCTAATTTTTATGAATGGGAAACAGATGGGTACCAACAAGATAGTTATGATAATAGAGACCATCAAGACGCACTCGATATATTTGTGTCTAGTATAACGGGCGATATAGATGGAATTGCAGCTTTAAATACAGAAAAAAAGAATAGAATAGGAGGAAAGGGGTATGATATGATGTGGACTTACTCTATTAATTTTGATGACGGCGCAAGTAGTGTTGCTAGAGCGCAAAAAGATATTGGATTAGGTCTAGAAGTTAAAGCTATCGAACTTGGAAACGAGCATTTTTGGAGAGGACAGCGCGCTTTAAGAACAGAAACCCCCGAAATGTATTTGTTAGCGGCAACAGAGGTTTCTAGTGCACTTAAAGCCGAATTTCCAGATATAAAATTATCCTTGCCTTTAAGTTGGAGAAGAAGCCATGCATCATATAATAATACCGTTAAGGGAGATGGGAGTTTCTTTGATGCAGTCACAATTCATAAATATTTAGGGGCAGACCCTGACGTGCCAGGAGAAAGTAATAGTGCCTATAGCGCCTTATTAACGGCTAAATTAGAATTAGCAGAAGATGTAAATTGGGTAAGAGATAACTACGCACAGGGTAAACCTGTTTGGTTAACAGAGTGGGGTGTATCTGCAGGGTCAGAAGTTCATGCTGGTGCTTGTTTAGGTATGGCAGATGTTTTTATGTATATGTCTAAAAATCAAGATGTATATGAGCGAGCAAACTGGTTTATTTTTAATAGGGTACTAAATGCTATGGTAGTAGTAGGGGACAATAGAGAACCTGTATACCCTTTGCAAAAAAGAGGTTATTTGTCGACTTACGAGATTATACAAGACGTTTTTAGAGATGCCACAATGCTAAATGGAAATTTAACATCATCCGCACAATTAGTTGTTTCGAGAGGTTCGGTAAATGCTGTAAATGCGAGAGCTACTATAAACGAATTTGGCGAAACAAAAGTTGTGGCAGTTAATCTTACAGATAAGCCAGTTACATTCGAATTAAGGTTTAATAATGTCGCTTATTCTAATAATTTTAAACATGAAGCTCTAGTGTTTGATAATTTGGGTGTTGTAGCTCCTATTGATTATTTTTCAGATGCATTGCAGTTAATTAAGGAAGGTAAAGGAACAATAACATTGCCGCCATTATCTGTAAGTAGAATTTCAGGAATTTATTATGATGAAACGATTGCGTTAATACCTGGAACTATTGAAGCTGAAGATTACAAAGAGGGTGGACAAGGTGTTGGATATTTTGATACAACTCCAGATAATACCTTAAGCACAGGTATAGATACTGATGGTGTCGATGTTGGTACTGAAAACAATATAGTCTATGTTGGAGACACTCAAAATGGGGAATGGTTAAAATATGATCTGAATGTACTAGAAACTGGAAATTACGATTTTGAATTTATCTATGCTGCTCAAAATACTGGAGCTCTGGTTAGTTTAGAAATAGATGATGTTGTGTTATTTGATAATTTTCTACTAGCAAAAACGGGTAGTTCTTCAAATTTTCAAAGTGTCACTAAGTTGAGCTCTAGATTAACAAAAGGGCTTCATGAATTAAAGATACATATTCAAAATGAAGGATTTAATTTAGATAAAATACATGTTTTGGAAGTTATGCCAATTGAAGCACCAATATTTGTAACTCCTAACCATGGCTATAATATTATGCCCGGAGGAAATATTGAAGTAGAAGCCTCTACTACATTTGCTCCAGAAAATATTGCGAGTATGGACCTATTTGTTAATGATGTATTAGTTAGAAGTGTTAATAAAGCACCATTTACCTGGGGGTATAGTGGACAAAATGATGCATTATTAGAAAACATTTCTAGTGGAAGCTACACTTTGAAATTAGTGTTAACAGATAAGAGAAACAGAACAAAAGAAACAGCTATAACCGTTAGTAGTAATAATTATCCAACTCAGCCATACTTAGGAGCTCCTCATGTTGTACCTGGAACAATCCAATTAGAGGATTTTGATAGAGGTGGAGAAGGATTTGCTTTTTCAGATACCGATATTGGTAATTCTGGAGGGGTATATAGAACCGAAGAAGGTGAAAATGTAGATGTTTCTGTTGGTGGAACCAATTTTATCTTAAATAGTCTACGCCCTAATGAGTATACCAGATATACCATTGATGTTAAGGAGGCAGGGAAATATGAAATGATTATTAATTATAGAACATTTTCTACAACATCTAAATCTATATCTGCTTATGTTTTACCTAGAGACTTATCATCATCAACCGAACTGTTTTTTGATCGTGGAGGCTCAATGTCTTCGGGTATTATAAGGTCTGAAAATGAAACAGGATCAGTAGTGTTTTTGGATTATCAATCTTTAGAATTTGAATTACTTAAAGGACAATTTGTATTGGAGTTTAGAATTCCTCAGTCAGGAAATGGACCTTCCTATGATTATATAACTTTAAATAAAGTTGGTAGTTTAAGTGTAAATGAAGAAAATGCTTCTGCACTAATATTAAAAGTATATCCTATACCAAGTAAAAATGGAGTGTTTAATTTAAGTAAACCAAAAAAATGGAAAGTCTATACTTTGTTAGGTGCTAAAATAACTGAAGGCAATAGTAACTTTGTTGATATTTCTAAGAATTCAAAAGGAATATATCTGTTAAAAACAGAAGATGGCATCATTAAAAGATTATTGTTTATTTAATTAAATTTTTATTTAAGTGAAAGCAAATAATTTACTGTCGTTATTAGCTAAATAGTGCAATTATATTTAACAATATATTGAAAGGTACTGGGTGAGCAGGATAGTACAGGATAATATATTTGATTGATTTTCATATATTGTGTCATTAATTAATTTAAACTAAAAATTATGAAAAAAATTACATTTAAAGTTATTGCATTTTTATTTTTATCCGTGATTGCCTTACAGGTGCAAGCACAAGGGAATGCTTATCCTACTCAAACCGATGGAACTTTTAAAATTAAAATAGAAGGCCAAGATTTATATCTTACAATACCAGACATGGAACCACCTCTGTTTGGAGGTTTTACGTATACACTTACATACCAAGCTTTAAATACAGCAAAACCAGAATTGCAAACTTTTAATGTTACATGGGATTCTGCTACTTGTACTTCTTGTTATTTTATTGAATCTGTAAAAGAAGGTATAGGTGTGGTTGAGTTAATGAATCCAGGAAGTCAAACGGCTGAGTTAGTTGTTAAAGGAAATACAACTGCTGCTCCTAGTGCACTTCAACTAGATCGTTGGAATCCTACTAGAGGTTCTGGTACGCAACTTTTTAGCGAGAATATATGTACTGATTGTGGTTGGTCTGGATCAAAAAGAAGAGTTCAAACTTCTGGTTTAGGGCTTGATGTTAAAGTTAATGGAGGGACTCCTGAAAAATTTTCTTGGGAAGCAGTTAGCTTAAGCACTGAAAAATTTGATACGAGTAATTTATTTATTTCAAATCCAGTTTCTAACGAATTACAAATAAAAGGATTACCTTCTAAAGTAAAAGAAGTAAATGTATATAGTTTATTAGGTAAAAAAGTATTAACTCGTAACGTAAATCAAGAATCTGAATTAAATGTAAATACGAGTACTTTAACTAGTGGTGTTTATATTGTTAAAATATCGGGTAATAATGCTACTTACAGCACAAAAGTAGTTAAGCAATAAAAAAGAATACTAGAAATAAATAAAGATAAAAGGTCATTTATAATTATAAATGACCTTTTTGTTTTCCCTATATGCTAATACACATAATAATTCTAAGAAATTTAGTCTTAGTTTTAAAAGCATCTAAAACTCTAGGCTTTATTGTATTTAGTTTAATAAAAACTTCATTTCATATAAACAATCACATTAAAGTTAGTATAATGCTAGTGTTACAATTGATAACAGTAAGTTTTAGTAAAAACTAACAGTCGAATAGAATGGCTTAAAACCATAAATAAATAACTATTAGTTCTCGTTTTTTAGTTTATTAGTACAGTGTGTGCGGATACAAAAATACTATTTATGATGTAATATCTAGGTTTTCTATAAAAACATAAAATTTAAAGTATTAATGATGTTTATATTCTTCCTATATTTAATTAGATAGAAGTTAGAGACGCTTAATCCACTAACTTTAAGTAATTTAAAATAGTAAAGGATGCCTAATAAACTAAATTCTAGCACCACGACTAATACAAATATTAAGCTTGTAAATATTACAAATAAGTTATAGGTATTGTTTATTAACTTATGGGAACAATATATTTAGTTTAAAACAAAAAAATATAAGATTAGCAGCCATAATTAAGTAATTATTATACGTGTTTTTAACAGTTTACACTCGTAATGTAGTATTTAATGTTTAAGATTCAGGATAGTTCAGGATACTCTTTAAATTTGATTGTTATAATTTTAATAAAAAAATCTAAACTATGAAAAAAAATACTCTTAAATCTTTCTTATTTTGTACTGTTACGCTCTTTACACTTTTTGTGTCGGGGCAATCAACAGCCCCCGATGAAGATACTAATCCAGATATAAGCTGTCCAGCTTCTGATGAATTTAAAAACCCAAATAGATCTGCTCCAGATTTACCGAACGCGGTTAATGTTGGAACTATAGATGATAGAACTTGCTATTCAAATTATACGGAAAGTAATGTATATGGCAAAACCTGGGGAGTGTATAATATAACAGATGGCTCAAATCATTTTGGTGAAAGATTACAACCTAGAATGGAGAGGTCATTAAGTAGATCTAGAGAAACGGGTATAGGTAGTTTTGCTAAGTTTACAGGAGTTTTTAGAATACTTGAAGTTGGTGATGCTGGTTCTTTTGGACAAGATGGATCTTACATCGCGCAAGCTAAAGGAAAGCATACAGGTGGAGGAGGTTCTCCAGATCCAGCAATTTGTTTATATCTAGCTAAACCTGTATATGGTACTGGTGCCGATTCAGATAAACAAGTGTCATTTGATATTTACGCCGAGCGTATTTTGTATAGAGGAGGAGAAGGAAGCGGAAGGGAAGTCGTTTTTCTAAAAAATGTTAGTAAAAATGTAGAAACAAACTTTGAGTTAGAAGTAGGTTTTGGAGAAGACCCTAGCGATGCTACTAAAAAGATTCATTATTGTAACGCGATAATTGGAGGCGATGTTTTTAATTGGAATATTCCAGAACCAGAAAAAGGAACAGAGTCAGGTATTAGATATGGCGCTTATAGGGTAAAAGGAGGTAGAGCTCAAATTAGGTGGGCAAATACCGCATACCAAAAAGAAGAGGTTGTAAATATAGATAATGGTAATCCTGGTCCAACTGATGATGTTTTTAGATTAAGAAATGTTGCAACAGGTCAGTTTTTGACTGATTCGGGAGCTAGTGCTGTTCCTGTAACGATGACGAATTCTGGAGAAGAGCAAAATACACATTGGGCATTTGTAGAAAGTGGAAACTATTTTAATTTAGATAGTGAAACTTTAGGAATACTTCGTGCCCCAGGAGCAGGAGGGCCTGGAGGTGCTTATGTTGTGGTTAGTACAACAAAAGGCGCACCAGCAACAGATGGTGATAAAATATGGACCATCCACTATGATGAGGTTAATGAAACATATAGGTTTGAATCAGGAAATAGTGGAAGATTTATGTATCACGATACAAATGGTACGGTAACGCATATTTCGGTTGGAGATACTGATGATAGAAGTGTATGGGAAGCTATTCCAACAAATGTGTCTCTTAGTTTAAGTGAAAACAAACTATCATCATCAGAGGTTAAAATATTTCCTAACCCAGCCAATGATAGTTTTACTATGGCCTTTAAAAACCTAAATCAAGTAAAAGTTCAAATTTTTGATATGCTAGGTAAAACGGTTTATAATAATAAGTCTCTAGGTGAAAACCTAAAGGTAATTAATAATGGACAATTTAAGTCTGGTGTTTATCTTATTAGGGTTGTTGATGGGGCTAATAAAGTTTATAATACCAAGCTTATAATAAAATAAAAGAGTTTAAAAAATTAAGTATTAAAAAGCCAGAAAATTATGTTCTGGCTTTTTTAATTAAGTATTACAGGATGAAACAGGATAGATTAAAATATAATTTCTAATACTTTTCATTTTGAAAATCTATTGTAGTTAATTATGGAAAGACGCAACTTTATGCAACTATCAGCTCTTGCAGGAATTGGGCTATCACTTCCTATGTCAGGACTGTTAAACGCTTGTTCAAATCATCCTGAACATTCTTTGGAGTTTAAAAATTTAATATCAGGTTTGTTGAAGGACTGGTGCGATGGTATGATAAATGTCCAGATTAATAACCCACAAAATTTAGAAGAACATGGCGCTTTAGGTTGTCCATCATGTTCGCATATCCATGGGCGATGTATGGACGCTGTGTATCCATTTTTATATATGGCCGATGTTTCGGGTGATGAAAAATATATTGAAGCTGCCGAGTTAGTTATGACGTGGGCAGAAAACAATGTGTCTCAAGAAAATGGTGCATGGACAGTAATAAGAAATCCCAAATCATGGAAAGGTATTACTGTTTTTGGAGCTATTGCACTAGCCGAAGCCTTGCATTATCATGGTCATGTTTTAAATGAAACAACCCGCAAGGCCTGGACTAAACGTCTAGAAAAAGCAGGCCAGTTTATTTATAAAGAGTTCACCATTTCTTTTACAAATATTAATTATGGTGGCACCGCTATTTATGGTTTAGACTTAATTGGTGATGTTGTAGGTAACCCTGATTTTATAGCAAAAAGCAAAAAGCTATCGGTAGAAATTAAGGACTATTTTACAGCTAATGAAACACTATTATTTGGTGAATGTAAACCGGATTCTAAAAAATTAAGTGCTAAAGGTTTACAAGGTGTAGATTTAGGATATAATGTAGAGGAAACATTAAATAGTATTGTCATGTATGCCTTAAAGCATAAAGACGAATCGTTATTACAAATAGTAACTAAATCTTTAAACAGTCATTTAGAATTTATGTTGCCAGATGGTGCTTGGGATAATAGTTGGGGTAACCGTATGTACAAATGGAGTTATTGGGGCAGCAGAACCTGCGATGGTAGTCAACCAGCATTTGGTATGATGGCACATATTAATCCAGCCTTTGGAACTGCAGCAGTAAAAAATACCGAGTTATTAAAACGTTGTACCGCAGATGGTTTAATTCATGGAGGCCCACATTTTGTCTCTGCAGGAATACCTCCTTGTGTGCACCATACATTTGCCCATGCTAAACCATTGGCAGCTATGTTGGATCATTGGCAACATCTGCCAGAAATTAATAAAAACGCGGCATTACCTAGAACGGTAGCAGATGGTGTAAAACATTTTAAAGATTTAGATGTATACCTTTTTGCGAGAGGTGATTGGAGAGGAACTGTTAGTGCGTATGATGCCGAATACCATTATAAGTACGATTTTCGTCAAGCTTCTGGAGGTGCTTTAGGTGTTTTGTATCATAATACAGTAGGGTTGCTATGTGCAGCAAGTATGGCAGAATATCAAATGGTTGAAAAGAATAATCAGCAAGAACAACCAGGTAAAGATATTGCATTAACACCACGAATAGAAGTATTTATAAATGATAAATGGTACACTAATTTGTATGATTTGCCAGCTACCGTTTCTAGTAAAGATGAAAATGCTACTATTGAATTATTAGCAAACGTTAAATTGAAAGATGTAGACAGAAATATAGTTGAAGAGACAGCATCAGAATTTAATATTGTTTATACATGTTCGGTAAATGAGATGAAAATTAAAGTAAGTACAAATCAAGTAATTTCGCAATCTACAGCATTTGTTTTGCCAATAATTTCACCAAATAATGAAACTGTTACAAAAGTTAGTGATACAGAGTTAAAAATTCAAAAACCTGAAGGTATCGTTACAATTAAAGCTAATGCACAAATAAAAATAAAAGAGATACAAGGAAGCAGAACTTTTAATATGGTTCCTGGAGCTGAAGCTATACCGCTAGAAGTGTTTTTTAATGAAGGAGAAAAGGAACTACTTGTTTCAATAAAGGTAAGTTAAGGTATTATTTTTTTAAGCTGGTTTTACTTAGGTTTCTAAATTTACCTGGAGCTAAACCAGTTTTTCGTTTAAATAGTCTGTTAAAATAGTAGTCAGATTCAAAACCTAGTTCAAAGGCTATTTCTTTTTGAGGTTTATTAGTGTTTAATAGTAATTCTTTAGATTTTTCAACTTTAAGTAACAAATGGTATTGTAAAGGAGAAACGCCAGTCTGCTTTTTAAAATCTAATCTAAATTTAGAATAACTAACGCCAAGTTTAGAAGCCATTGTTATCATATCTAAAGGTCTACTTATATTCTCGTACATCATGCGTTTAGCAAGTAAAGTCATAGAATTAAGATTTTCTATATTATTACCGCCATTTTTTATATTAACTAGTTCTGCCATAAGCTGAATACAAATGCCTGAGGCTATACGTTGAAAACCGAAAGATTCTTCATCAAATAATTTAAAAAGAGAATTAAAATAATTTAAAACATTTGGTTTATTACATTTAGTAATTATGGGCTTGTTAGAGTTAAAGAATCCATTGGTTAAGAATTGATTTGCAATATCTCCAGAGAAACCCACCCAGCGTTCTGTCCATCCAGTTCCTTTTTTAGGCTTATAACGATGCCAAACACCAGGGAAAAGTAAAAATACATCACCATCTGAAACCTTAATTTTTCCGGTTTCTTTACTTTCAAATACACCTTCTCCTTTAGTAATTAATACAACATGAAATTCGTTTAATATGCGTCCTTTGTCCCAAGTAAAAATATAATTATCTGGATGGTCGATTGATGGGTAGTTTTTGTGTTTTTCAATAACAGTTCGTCCTAGGTTATTTATGTAGAACCCCCATTTTTTATCTTGTTCAAGAACTATTAAATATTTTCTAAATGTATTTTTCATATCATTTTGTGCAACTAATATATCAAATTGTTAATTGGGATTAATCATTTTATTCACGAATTTTATAAAAAAACAAATAACGATTCTTTTGTTAAAAAACAAGTCAAGGTTTTATGCCGTAAAAAAGTTTTAATGTTCGATGTTTGATTTTTTTTTTTTTTTATTAAATAAAAACTCTAATAAAAATAGGTTTTATTAAATGTAATTATAATGAAAAACCAACTAAACCACCAAAATGCTGTTATGCGATATCCGTTTATTTATCTCATATTTTTAACGTTGTGTTTTACGGCATGTGATTCTCTGGAAACAGTAATGCCTATAGATTTAAAATGTGAGTATCGTACCAATCCGCTAGGTATTGATAATATATTACCTAGGTTAAGTTGGAAGATTATTGATAAAAATAAAACAAGAGGACAAAAACAAACAGCGTACCAAATATTAGTATCTAGCAATCCTGATAATTTAGTTAGTGATAATGGTGATTTATGGGATTCTGGAAAAATAGAATCTAATAAATCAGTAAATGTTGTCTACAATGGAGAGGCTTTAAAATCTGGAGAGCAGTATTTTTGGAAAGTTAAAGTTTGGGATGTTTCGGGTAAAGTTTCAAACTGGAGCGATATAGCTAAATTTTCAATGGGGTTAATACAAGCCAAGGATTGGAAAGGTTTATGGATTTATAAAAAAGATCAAAATAAAAAGGATCATAATTGGTATCGAAAGAGTTTTAAGTTAGACGAGTTGCCAAAATCAGGATTTATACATGTAGCTTCTTTTGGTTATCACGAAGTGTATGTTAATGGTAAAAAAGCGAGCGTAGGGGTAATGAATCCTGTGGCATCAGCCTTAAAAAAGAGATTGCCTTATTTAACATATAATATTAAAAAATATTTAAGAAAAGGAAATAATGTTATTGGTATTTGGCATGCTGCTGGATGGGCAAGGTGGGGTAGGATAAAGACGTATTATGATCCGCCATTTGTTTTTAAAGCACAAGCAAAAATAAAAGGAAGTAATGGTAATTTAGTGCTGGCAAGTGATGAAACTTGGAAATGTAAAAAGAGTTATAGTTCGTATTATGGTTCTTGGGATATTTTAGATTTTGGAGGAGAAGTTATTGATGACCGTTTAAGAGAGGATAATTGGAATACTGCTGATTATAACGATAGTAATTGGGAAAATGCCGTAGTATTTAATGACTCTAAAGAAGATGAGGTTGGTATTTCTAATATTAATTTAGGACCTAAAGGAGCTATACGAGTACCAAGCACAGATGGTAACCTGCCAAATGGTAAAATAACAGCAGCTTTAAGTGCTCAAATGGTAGAGCCTCAAGTTAAGTACAAAAAAGTTAACCCTATAAAAGTTAAGAAAAACGAAAATGGCACTTATGTAATTGATATGGGAGAAAACTATACTGGTTATTTTGAAATGAACCTGTTTAATGGAAAAGGAGGTGATACAGTTACTTTTAATGTTGCAGATCATAAAGAGGTAACCGCATCATGGGAGCAAACAAGTAAATACGTGTTTAATGAAACAGGAACAGGTCGCTTTACTAATCGTTTTAATTTAGCAGGAGGAAGATGGGTTACTGTTAGCGGTATTAATTATAAACCAGAATTGAAAGATATTAAAGGTTATGTAATTACCAATAATCGTAAGCAAATTAGTAGCTTTGAAAGTTCTAGCGAATTGTTAAATACAATTTATCAAATAAACTTAAACACATATTTAGCAAATACTATTGATGGTATTTTGGTAGATTGTCCGCATCGCGAACGCCGTGGTTGGGGAGAGGTTACTGTAGCTGCTATGTACGGTGATGCATTACCTAATTTTGAAAGTGGGGCTTATATGGAGCAATACGCTCAGTTTATGCAAGATGCCCAAGCTAAAGATGGTAAAATGAGGGCGGTAATTAATGGTGACGATTTTGAGTTTTTAATGTGGATGGCAAACAGCCCAATAACAATTTGGGAAACCTATAGAATGTTGGGTGATAAAAAACTATTAGAAAACCATTATCCAACGTTACAAAAATGGATGCATTGGTTATACGAACATTCGGATTACGAAACAGGTGGTGCATTAAAAATAGGTACACGTGGCACATTAGAATTTCCAGGTCTAGGCGATTGGTGTACACCTAGAGGCAATTTCTGGACATCTAGTAACTCTCCAGAATCTGCACATTTTAATAATTGTGTGTATGCTTTTATGTTAGAGAATGCATTGAATATAGCTAAAACACTAGCTAAAAAAGATGATATAGAAATTTTCTCGAAACGCTTGGAAGTACAGCGTAATGCCACTCATAAAAATATTTATGATGCTAGTACAGGAAAGTACGGTAAAGGGCATCAGGTCAATCAAGCTTTTGCTTTACTTTCTGGAATAACTCCTGATACTGAAAAGCAAAAAGTATACAATAATTTGGTAGATCAAGTTTTATATAAATTCCCATACTACGATACAGGAAGTTCAGGACAGGCATTATACACTCGCTATTTTATAGAATATGGAGAGCGTATGGATTTAATTTATGAATTGCTCAAAGATAAAAGCCACCCAAGTTATGGTTACTTTTTAGAACAAGGAAAAACGGTTTGGCCAGAGCGTTGGTCGGCTATTGGAAACAGCCAAATTCATACCTGTTATACAGGTGTTGGAGGTTATTTTATAAAAGGTTTTGCAGGAATTCGTCCAGATCCAGAACAGTTAGGTATGCAACATTTTGTAGTAAAACCATCACCAGTAGGCGACTTAACCTTTGCAAATACAAGTTACCAATCTATGTATGGCAACATTGTAGTAAATTGGAAAAAAGAAAAGGAAAACGCAACTTATCATATCGAAGTACCTGAAAATACATCAGCAAAAATATACATTCCTGCCACAGAAAGTAAACATGTCTTTGAAGGTGAAACCATTGCAGAAAATGTTGAAAACATCAAATACTTAGGAGTAGAGAAAAGTGATGCTGTGGGTAATTATGTCATTTACAAAGTAAGTTCTGGTACTTATAATTTTAAAGTAAATGAATTTCCTAAAGTAAACTATCCAAACCCATTAAATAAACCAGATAATTTAGCCTTAATAGGTCGTGTGAATGCGTCATCAATGACCATTCAATCAGCAAAGTTACCCGTTTTTGAAGCTTTTAGAGCAAATGATGAAGATGAAAAAACAAGATGGTTGGCTACTGAAACTAAGAATCAGTATTTAGAGGTAGAATGGGTAAAACCGCAAACCTTTAATCAAGTCATCATTGACGAATTTGGGGACGCTATTATGGCATACAAAATTCAGTATTGGAAAAATAACACATGGGAAACAGCATCCAACAACACAACTTGCGGGGTAAATAAAAACCATCAATTCAATAGTATACAGTCATCAAAACTGAGGGTATATATTGAAGATGCGAAAAAAGCGCCATCAATCAAAGAAATCAAAATTTACAACAATAATAAATAGTAATCTTTAACACATAATGAATAGTAAATACAGCAAAAGAAAATTTTTAGTCCTCATCGTACTTTTATGCACAACCGCTTTAAGTTTTGCTACAACAGCACCAAACTGGAACGGAGCGCAATGGATTTGGCAACAAGAAGATAGCCCATCTAATACCTGGATGAGTTTTAGAAAAACAGTTACAGTAAATGACATTCCAGAAACTGTTGATGCTCACATTGCTGTAGATAGTAAATTTTGGCTATGGATTAATGGTGAAATGGTATTGTTTGAAGGCGGCCTGTCTCGAGGACCAAGCCAAGCAGGAGAATGGAATAGAAAAGCAAAAATAACACCAGCAAACTCTTGGTACGAGACTGTTAATATTCAACCCTATTTAAAAAAAGGAAAAAATACCATAGCCATTTTAGTGTGGTATTGGGGGCGCGAAAGCCATAAAGGTACGCACATCGATAGTGGAAAAGGCGGTTTATTATTTTCTTCGGAAATAGGAAACCAACACGTAGTTTCAGATAAATCTTGGAACGTTTTACAACACACAGGGTACAATAATACTATAGCTCCAGCCAGTAAAGCCATAATACAATATTCTGTGATGTTTAATTCGAATAACGCTTTAAACGACTGGACAGAAAAAGCCTGGTATATGCCTGCTTTCAATGATGCAAAATGGGCAAAAGCTTCAGAAAAAGGAGCGTTAGGTGTTGCACCTTGGTATAATGTAGAACCTAATACGGTACCCCATTTAATCAACCATGGTTTACAAAACTATGAGAATCATAATGCGTTACAATTTCCGTTTGTAAGTGATGGAAAAGTAATTAAAGTCAAACTACCATTTAACAAGCAAATTACCCCCTATTTAGAAGTAGAAGCAAACGCAGGAGATTCCATTTTTATAACAACAGATAATAGACTAAATAGAATTAATGCCACTTACATAACCAAAGTAGGGACACAAAAATTTGAAAGCTATTCTTGGATGAACGGTAATGAAGTGAGATACACCATTCCAAAAGGAGTAAAAGTAAAAGCCTTAAAGTACCGATGGATGAGTGTAGGTGAAATGGCTGGTACGTTTAAAGTAGACGACCCATTTTACGACCGTTTATGGTGGATGGGAAACAATACCTTATTTGTATGCGCACGCGACAATTTTATGGATTGCCCAGACCGCGAACGAGCGTTATGGATTGGCGATGTGGCCGACCAGACAGGGTATCTATTTTATGCTATGGATAACGCAGGCCGCCAACTTTTAAAAAAAGCCATCATACAAACCACAGCTTTTAGCGAAAACGGCGTGTTAGGTGCTTTAGGGCCGTTGAGAGTGCGCGAATTAGTGTCGCAAAGTCTACAGTTTATCGCACAAAGTATTTGGCCGTATTATTTAAACACGGGAGATAAAGAAACTCTAGAAAAAGCATATCCCTTCGTATACGATTATTTAGCATTGTTCCCGATGCAAAAGAATGGTTTACCGGAATACCGCAAGAAAAAAAGTCCAGACTCTTGGGATTGGGTAGACTGGGGCGTTAAAAAAACCGAGGACAAACAACCGATACAAATGGCGTTTTATTATTTGGCATTATCTAAAGCCAAAGAAATGGCAATAGTATTAGGAAAAACAGAACACGTAAAATGGTATACCAATAGAATGGAAGCCATGAAACCAGCTTACCAAAAAGCGTACTGGAAAAATGGCTATTACAGCACAAAACCAGAGCAACTAAAAGATGATAGAGCCAATGCGATTGCTATTGTTTCGGGTATTGCAATGCCAGAATACTACGATCAGATTGTAGATAACGTACTCATCCCTAACCGCTTTTCTAGCCCCCATTTTGAATGGATAGCAGAAGAAGCCATGTGTATCGCTGGCAGGCACAAAGCCTCCTTAGCACGCATGAAGGCACAGTACCAGAGTCAAGTAGATAAAAAATCCATGTCTACCCTATACGAAATGTTTCCTCGAGGCGGAAGTTACAATCATGCCTGGAATGGTTCAAATAAAATTTTATCAAAATACATCGCAGGGGTGTATCCAACACAACCCGCTTGGAGCGAATTTGCAGTAAAGCCAACGTTAGTACATTTAAAGAGTATAGAAAAAACAATACCTACTGTAAAAGGCAATATTCATTTAAAAATGAATAAAACCAAGACGACTTACCAATTACAGCTTGAATCTCCAGTAACTACAACAGCGATTATTGGGATCCCAAAATCAGGAAAACAAATTGCTATTATAGAAATTAATGGAAAATTAATTTGGAAGAAAGGCAAACAAAAAGCGCAATTGTCTGGTGTAAGCTATGTGGATCAAGACGAGATGTTTGTGACATTTAAAGTCACGTCAGGCGACTGGAATATAAAAGCCACTTATAAATAGTAGTATAAACAGTTACCCTTATATAACCAACACATAAAAAAACAGATAGAAATGTATAGGCTCCTTTTAGTGTCAATTATAAGTTTAGTGTTTAGTTGCAGTTCAAAAAGAACCGCCACAAAACAGCCAATTCCAAAAGAATTAACAGTTTCCGAAGGGTTTAACAATCCTATTGGTTTTTACGATAGCATACCAACATTTTCATGGAAACTACCACAAAATAAAAACATCAAAAAGCAAACAGCTTATTCGATTGTAGTGGCTTCTAAACCTGAACTATTACCAAATAATGCTGATTTATGGGAAAGTGGAAAAGTGGAAAGTGAGCAAACTCTATTTGTAAAACACAAAGGAAAAAAACTCTCTTCGCGACAAAAAGTGTATTGGCAGCTAAAGTTTTGGGATCAAGATAAAAAGGCTTCTGCTTGGAGTGAGGTGGCCAACTTTGAGTTAGGACTACTCCATAACTCCGACTGGCAGGCCAAATGGATTAGCTTGCCAAAAGTTGATAAAGCAAAGTCGCCAAAAACGAATAAAACCTCTTATAAAGTACAGTACTTGCGAAATGAGTTTACTCTTGACTCTAAAATTGAATCTGCTAGATTGTACATTACGGCAAAGGGACTTTTTGAAGCTGAAATCAATGGCAAAAAGGTTGGCGACGATGTAATGGCTCCAGGTTGGACCCCTTACAATAAACGCATTGAAACGTTAACTTATGATGTAACAGACCATTTGCAAGATGGTTCTAATGCCATTGGAATTTCCTTAGCTGAGGGCTGGTATGCAGGTCGATTAATGCTTAGAGGCTATCCAAAAGTTTCGCCTAAAGTAATGTGTCAACTTGAAGTAAAATATACCAATGGCGATGTTAAAACCTTTATTACTGATGAAAGTTGGAAAGCTACCCAAGAGGGGCCAATTGTTTATGCTGGAATTTATGATGGAGAGCAATATGATGAACGAAAAGAACAAAAATCTTGGTCGTTAACATCATTTGATGATGCAAGTTGGCAAAAGGTGATTGCTGAAGGTATAGATGCACAAATTAGTTTGACACCTAAGCGACATAATACAGTTAAATCTGTAGAAGAGTTAGCACCAATTGCTATTACAGAGATTGATAAGGGTGTGGTAATTTTTGATATGGGACAAAATATGGTGGGTGTACCGCGTATTAAAGTGCCAATGGATAAAGATGGAACCTTAAAAATACGTTTTGCCGAAATGCTTCAGCAAGATGAGCGTATGTATACTAAAAATTACCGAGGTGCAGTTTCAACTGACTATTATACCGCTAAAGAAGATGGGAAAATTGAGTATCAACCAACATTTACGTTTCACGGTTTTAGATATGTAGAGTTAAGTGGTTTTAATGCAAATGCTACACCAGATAAATCGTGGGTAACAGGTGTTGTGCAACATTCTAATTATAATTTGAATGTTAAGTTTAACTCATCTCACGAAAAACTCAATCAACTGCAAAGCAATATAATTTGGGGGCTAAGAGGTAATACGCTCGATATACCAACCGATTGTCCGCAACGTGATGAAAGAGCAGGCTGGACAGGTGATGCTCAAGTCATTGCACCCACCTCGTTTTTCTTAGGTGATGTACATTCCTTTTGGATGAGTTGGTTGCAAAGTGTACGCGACGATCAAGATGAAGATGGGGCGGTGCCTGTAATGGTGCCTTCTTTAGGTGGTAGCCTTAGAGCTGGATCTGGTTGGAGCGATGTAATCACTATTGTCCCTTGGGAAACCTACCAACGCACGGGTGATGTAGGTGTTTTGGAGGAAAACTATGCAAGTATGAAAAAATGGGTAGGATTTTATCAGTCAAATGCTAAAGACCATATTGTTAAAATGTTTACCCACGGCGATTGGTTACAACCCTATTCAACACACAAAAGAGATGAGCGATTTGGTATCACTTCCAACAAGCTAATTATCACGGCTCATTATGCACATTCTGTTAACCTAACTGCTCAAGCCGCAAGAGTGCTAGGATTTAAGTCTGAAGCCAAAGAGTATGAGCTCTTATTCCATGCTATTCGCGATGTATTTCAAAATAGTTTTTTCGATACTCAAGGACGCATTATTGAAGGTCCTGAAACTCAAACCGCTTATTTATTAGCCTTAGCATTCGATTTGTTGGATAATGAATTAGCGCAAAAAGCAGTACCTCATTTATTGGAACAAATAAAACTAACCGATAACCATTTGCGTACCGGTTTTTTAGGTACACCTTTATTGCCTCTGGTACTTGATAAAATAGGTGAAACCGACTTGATGTATGAAATTTTGTTTAAAGAAACATACCCATCGTGGTTCTATTCTATAAATCAAGGGGCAACCACTATGTGGGAACGTTGGAATAGTTACACCCATAAAGATGGTTTTAACAAAGGCGGTATGAATTCTTTCAACCATTATGCTTACGGAGCTATTGGTCGTTGGATGTACGAACGAATTGCGGGTATTAAACCTGTTAAAGTAGGTTACAAAGAAATTGAAATTGCTCCTATACCGGGTGGTCCTTTAACGTCTGCGGCAGCTACTTACAATTCGCCTTATGGAAAAGTAAGTTCAAGTTGGAAAATAGTCGACAAGCAATTTAATTTAGATATAATAGTACCTCCAAATACAACTGCTCAAGTTTTTGTACCAGGAAATACACAAGAAACCATTAAGGTAAATGGAGTAGAATTTGAGAGTAATTCAGATATAAAATTACTAAGGAAAACAAATAAAGCTTTTGTTTTTCAGGTAAACCCAGGAACGTATTCATTTGAAACGAATTATTAAAAAATGCATCTTTTAAAATGCTTAGAAATCATATCATATTTTGTTTAATGTTTCTTTTTTATGGATTTGGTTTTGCTCAAGTTGTAGAAATCGAAAGTAAAAAAGATCAAGATTATTTATTGGAAATTAAGAAAGAGCTTAATGTAAAGTGGCCAAATAATAGAACTATAAATATTGTTTTTCACGGGCATAGTGTGCCTTCAGGATATTTTAAAACACCTGTAGTTAATACCTTGTCTTCTTATCCGTATCAGGTTTTAAGGAAAATTAAAGAAGAATACCCCCATGCCGTTGTAAATTCTATTATTACTGCAATTGGAGGAGAAAACTCTGTAAAAGGAGCCGAAAGGTTTGAAAATGAAGTTTTAAATCTTAACCCTGATATTCTATTTATAGACTATGGCTTAAATGACCGAAAGATAGGATTAAAAAAGGCAAAACGAGCTTGGGAATACATGATAGAAAGTGCTTTAAAGAATGACATTCTTGCTATTTTATTAACACCCTCACCTGATAGTAGGGTTGATTATAGTAATCCTGAAAATAAACTATGGCAACACGCTAATCAAATAAGAAAACTAGCTGAGACTTATAATATAGAGTTGGTTGATAGTTATAAGGCTTTTGAGTTTTTATATTCTAAAAAGAAAAAACTTAAAAAGTATATGGCACAAGTAAATCATCCTAATGAAAAAGGACATGAGTTGATCACTAAAGAAATTATGAAGCATTTTAAATAGATTTAAAAGGGTGGTGTTTTTAGTAAAGAAAAAGGTGAAGTTTAGACATCCCTAATAAAGAGAAACTAAAAGTAATCTAGAACTTAAACCTAGAGGAAACAAAGCTACGGCGAACTATTGCTGTGGATGAATATTCAAAAGCTCCATGGCATGGTTAGAGTATAGATTTGATTTAAAAAAAATAAAATAATGATAAAAGTAGGATTATTTGGTATTGGTTTAGATACCTATTGGCCGCAATTTGAAGGCTTATTAGAACGGTTAGAAGGTTATCAACAACAAATAGCAACTAAAATGGAAAGTTTTGGTACTGAGGTTGTCAATGTTGGTTTGGTAGATTCCCCTGTGGTTGCAAGAGAAAAAGCTCAGGTGCTAAAAACAGAAGATGTAGATATCTTGTTTTTATATATATCTACGTATGCCTTATCATCTACAGTATTACCTGTAGTACAAAAAGTAAAATGTCCAATAGTTATTTTAAATATACAGCCTGTTGCGGCTATAGATTACGAAAGCTTTAATGCTTTGGGAGATCGTGGTAAAATGACTGGAGAGTGGTTAGCACATTGTCAGGCTTGTTCGGTACCAGAATTTGCAAATGTGTTTAACCGTGCAGGAATAGATTACGAATTTGTGACAGGTTATTTAGGAGAGCAAGTAGTTTGGGACGAAATTCAAGATTGGATTGATGCAACAGAGGTAGCCTCAGTTATGCAAAATAATAGACTTGGTGTTTTAGGACATTATTATGCAGGTATGTTAGACGTATATTCCGATTTAACAAAACAATCTTCAGCTTTTGGAACGCATATAGAAATTGTTGAAATGTGTGAGGTGAAAAAGTACAGAGATGCAGTTACAAATGATGAGGTTGGCGAAAAAATAGCTGAATTCCAAAGTACCTTTGAAGTGATTGATACTTGTGAAGAAGAAGAATTGGTGCGCGCAGCAAAAACATCAATAGCTTTAGATAAATTGGTTGAAAATCACGATTTAGGTTCTTTAGCTTATTATTATGAAGGCGAATCAGGAAACGAATATGAAAATATTGTAACTTCTGTTATAGCAGGAAACACCTTGTTAACAGGGAAAAATGTACCAGTTGCAGGAGAATATGAAGTGAAAAATGCCCAAGCCATGAAAATTATGGATGCTTTTGGTATTGGTGGTTCATTTTCTGAGTTTTATGCCATGGATTTTAATGACGATATTGTCATGTTAGGTCACGATGGGCCTGCGCATTTTGCAATTGCTGAAGGTAACGTACAATTAGTACCATTACCTGTGTATCATGGAAAACCAGGAAAAGGCTTGTCAATTCAAATGACTGTTAAGCATGGTCCTGTAACTTTATTGTCTGTAGTGGAAGGTAAAGATGATGTGTTTTTATTGGTTGCAGAAGGAGAGTCCGTTGAGGGGCCTGTTCTACAAATAGGAAATACAAATAGTCGTTACCGTTTTTCAATAGGAGCAAGAACTTTTATGAACGAGTGGTCTAAACAAGGGCCATCTCACCATTGTGCTATTGGTGTAGGGCATATTGCTAACAAAATTGATAAATTAGGAAAAATTTTAAATCTTAGAGTAGTTAGAATATGTTAAAATTAATAATGATGAAATTACTATATAAGACGCTGTTTATAGGATTACTTCTGTATTTATTTGTGCCAGGTTTAACTGCCCAAAATATACCCTTAGAACAAAATTTTCAGAATCCGCCAGCATCTGCGAAACCACGTACTATGTGGTTTTGGATAAACGGAAATGTAACAAAAGAAGGCATAACAGCCGATTTGGAAGCCATGAAAAACGTAGGTATTCAGGGTGCTCTGATTTTTAATGTGAATTTAGGAAACCCTAAAGGTTTTGCTGATTATTTAAGTACTGAATGGCTAGATTTATTTCATTTTGCAGCCTCTGAAGCAAAACGGTTAAAACTCGAATTAAGTTTTCATAATGGTGCCGGTTGGTCGTCAACGGGAGGCCCATCAATTACCCCAGAATATGCGATGCAAGAACTGGTTTTTTCTGAAACCTCACATACCGGAAATAGTACATTTAACGCTAAACTACCTCAGCCTAAAACACACTTAAATTATTATAGAGACATCGCCATTCTTGCTTTTCCTAAACCTAAAAACGACCAGCGTATTAACGAATTAGATACAAAAATACTTTCGCATAAAGTTAGAAACCACCTAACACCTGATAATAAGAATGTTTCTGATTTGGCAATAGTTAAAAAAGCAGAAATTATCGATTTAACAACAAAGCTTTCGAAAGATGGGGTTTTAAAATGGCAAGCACCTAAAGGCGAATGGACTATTTTACGAATTGGACATACACCAACTGGTGAAAAAAATCGTTTTCCGAGTGATGGCGGACGTGGTTTAGAATGCGATAAAATGAATAAAAAAGCGGTTGATGTTTTTTGGCAAGGTGGCATCCAACCCATTATTAAAAAATTAGATACTTTAATAGGTACTGCTGTTACAAGATGCCATATTGATAGCTACGAGGTAGGTACTACAAACTGGACAGCAAATTTCGCTGAAGAATTTAAAAACCTTCGTTCTTACAACTGTAAAGCATATTTACCTGCATTAGCCGGTTACTATATAGAAAACGGCGAAGAAACGGAACGTTTTCTTTGGGATTTTAGACGCACTATTGGAGATTTAATTGCTAAGAATTATTACGGTTATTTCGGTGAACTTTGCCATAAAAACGGCATGCAATTTTCTACAGAACCCTATTGGGGACCGTTTGATAGCATGCAAGTTGGTGCAACTGCCGATGTGGTAATGTCTGAATTTTGGAGTGGTAGTTTGGCCTTTTTTGACTCGCCAAAATTTGTTGCTTCAATCGCCAAATTAAATGGAAGCCCAATTGCCGAAGCAGAATCTTTTACTGGTATGGGAGGCTGGAACCAACATCCAGGTACACTAAAAGCCATGGGCGACTTGGCCTGGGCGCAAGGTATCAATCGCTTTGTTTTTCACTGTTATGTACACCAACCTTGGAATGTTGGACCTGGATTGACTTTACAGGTTTTTGGAACAGATTTTAACCGTTTAAATACGTGGTGGAATCAGAGCAAACCTTTTGTAAATTATATTAGTAGAGGTCAGTTTTTACTACAGCAAGGCACCTCGGTAGCCGATGTCTTGATTTTTACAGGAGAAGCATCTCCAAATGATGCGCTTTTAATGCCAGAACTAAAAGCACTAGGCTATGATTATGATGTGATTGGGGCGAACAAAATACATTCGTTAACGGTAAAAGACGGTCTTATTTACACCACAGTTGGAGAAAAATACAAGGCTTTGGTATTGCCTTCAATCGAATGGATGACACCAGAAACACTTACTAAGATTAAAGAACTAGCCAATTTAGGAGCACAAATTAGTGGTCCAAAACCAAAAAAATCGCCAAGTCTTGAAAAGTATCCTACTTGCGATGAAAAGGTTATTGAGTTAGCTGATAATTTATGGAATTCGGGTATTATTAAAGATAACTCGATTTTAGATGTTTTAAAAAACGGCACATTGCCTCCAGATTTTTCTATTGAAGAAGGCCACCGGGAATCTATAGATTTTATTCACAGAAAAACAGAAGATACGGACATTTATTTTGTAGTAAATTCTAAGAAAGAAAGTCGAGAGTTAGCCTGTCGTTTTCGAGTTTCAGGAAAACAACCTGAGCTTTGGAATGCCGAAACCGGAGAAATAACTAAGGCTACAATATGGCATAAAAATGATGATGGTACTACAACAGTATCGATAGCGTTTGAACCAGAAGGTTCTGTTTTTGTAGTTTTTAGAAATCCGATACATTCAGATCAACACATTGTAAATGCTGAAATGAAGTTGGAAAATCCAGTAGTAACGCCCCTTTCAAACTTGAAAATTATCAAAGCAGAATATGGAACATTTTTACCTGATGGCTTGGTTGATGTTACAGAGGTAGTTGCAAACAGGATTCAAAATAATGAATTGAATATACACGCTACGAGAGAACTTTCTATAGGTGATCCGGCACCTGGTTACAAAAAAGAATTACGCATTCAATATACAATAGGAGAAGAGGTCTTCGAAAAAAATGCTATGGAAAGAGAATGGTTAGAAATAGAGGCTACAAACAGCGGGAAATTAACGGTCTTAAAAGCTGTCTTTGGAAAATTTGCTAGAGGTGTTGATGGCATCCCCCCAAACAAACCAGTTTTTGATGTAACTGAAAAAGTAAAATCAATGGTTGCTTCAGGTGTATATGAAATTCCAGTAAATGACAGTTTCCTTGAAGGAAAAGAGATTAAGACAAAGAAAGCCCTACGCGTTATTTACACAACTAATAATGAAGAAAAAATGGTTGCTGTTTCCAATGGAGGTATATTAAAATTGACTCAAACAACACCAGGACCAAAATTAGTATTTGAAGATGATAAAGTGAATTTGGTTACACCCTTTGCTGGAGAAATAAAATACGAATCGTCAAACGGAAAAACCAAAACTTTAAAAGTAAAATCAATACCTGAGCCTATTGATTTATCTAATGATTGGCAAGTAAGCTTCCCGCTAATAAACAAAGATACTTTAGCAACTACATTTAATCAATTGATTTCTTGGTCGGATGCTTTAGAAGAAGATATTCGTTATTTTTCGGGGACAGCTAGCTATAAAAAAGAGTTTCAAATCCCTACAAAACTTATAAAATCGTGTTATTCTTTAGAATTAGATTTAAGCAATGTTAAGGTAATTGCTGAAGTGATTCTTAATGGAGAAAATCTTGGAATATTATGGAAAACCCCATACAGAATAAATCTTGATACTGCAATCTTAAAGGGCACCAACACACTTGAAATAAAAATTACAAACCTTTGGCCAAATAGACTAATTGGCGACGAGCAGTTGGAGCTAGATTACGAAAGAAAAGGACCAAATATAAAAGAATGGCCCAAGTGGCTTTTAAACAATAGTAACAGACCAACAAAACGTGTAACTTTAGCTGCATTTAAACATTATAATAAAAACTCAGAACTTTTGCCATCTGGTTTAATAGGTCCTGTTAAAATTAGTGTTTCAAAAGTCAAGAAATTATAGAAAATTAAACAAAGTTGATTTATATTTTAAATTAGCTCATAAAATAAAATACAATGCGAATAATACCTTTATGTTTAATATTATTAATCTGTGCAGCCTGCAAAACCAAGCAAGACGCAACCATACCTAATATCATAATTATAAATGTTGATGATATGGGGTGGAAAGATGTTGGTTTTATGGGAAGCGAATATTACGAAACACCTAATATAGATTACCTATCTAGTTTAGGAATGGTATTTACAAATGGCTACGCATCGGCGTCCAATTGTGCACCTAGTAGAGCTAATTTAATGACAGGACAATGGGCCCCACGACATGGAGTTTATACAGTGAGTCCTTCAACTAGAGGTAAATCTGAAGACAGAAAAATAATTCCTATTAAAAACACGCATACTTTATCACCAGAACATCATATTTTACCAGAGGTGTTACGCGAAAATGGCTATATAACCTGTCATGCAGGAAAGTGGCATTTAAGTGATAATCCTCTAGAATATGGATTTGATGTAAATATTGCAGGAGGGCACAATGGGTTACCTAGAAGTTATTATCCACCGTATAAAAATGTAAAAATAGAAAAAGGCAATAGCCAATATTTAACTGATTTGGTTATGGAAAATGCTTTAAAGTTTGTGGATACAATTAAAAAACCGTTTTATTTGAATTATTCGCCTTATGCAGTTCATGTACCTATTATGGCTGTAGATAGTATTGCGCCTAAATATGAAAAAAAATCACCTTGGCAAGGTCAAGGTAATCCCGAGTATGCCTCTATGGTAGATAATTTAGATAGAAATATTGGCTTACTTATCAATAAATTAAAAGAGAAAAACCTTTTAGCGAATACACTAATAGTTTTCACATCAGATAATGGCGGTTTGTATGGAATTACAAAACAAAAACCACTTAGAGCAGGGAAAGGAAGCTATTACGAAGGCGGTATTAGAGAACCTTTTTTCTTTGTACTAAACGGTAAGATTCAGGCAAGAACCAAGAGTGACATACCAATAACAAATTTAGATATTTTTCCAACAGTATTAAAATATGCCGGAATTGATGCTAGCTATCTTCAATTAGATGGAAATAATTTGTCCCCTGTTTTAGAAGAAGAAATACAGGTTTTTGAGCGCCCTTTATTTTGGCATTTTCCTATTTATTTACAAGCTTATAATGTAAATGATAATGAAAATCGCGACCCTTTGTTTAGAACCCGTCCAGGGTCTGTGATAAGAAAAGGAGATTGGAAATTACATTATTACTTTGAAGATCAAAGCGTAGAATTATTTAATTTATCCGAAGATATTGGAGAAAGAAACAATCTAGCAGAAACAAATCTTGAAAAAGTAGATGAATTATTAACGCTTTTAAAGACTTGGTGGGAGGATACCAATGCTCCAATTCCAACTATTAAAAATCCAGAATACGTAAGTAAATTATAATATATTTTATATTCAAAAGACTATGCAAGCAATTTTAGGAGTTTTATTTCATTCTTTAGGAGGTGTAGCGGCAGGAAGTTTTTACATGCCGTATAACAAAGTAAAAGGTTGGGCATGGGAAACCTATTGGATGGTTGGTGGGGTTATGTCTTGGCTAATTGCACCACCTATAGCAGCGTATTTAACTGTTCCGGGATTTATGGAAATTATTGCATCAAGTTCAAGTACAATTTTAGGTTTAACCTTTTTAATGGGGCTACTTTGGGGTGTTGGTGGTTTGTCTTACGGCCTTGGAGTACGCTATCTAGGGATGTCTCTAGGTAATTCAGTTGTACTAGGGTTTTGTGCTGCTTTTGGGGCTATTGTACCTTCTATTTATTATAATTTTAATCCGCAAGACGGTAAAGTATCATTTACAGATATGATATCTACAATAGGCGGGCAAATGGTATTGTTGGGGGTTTTGCTATGCTTGTTAGGAATAGCGCTTTGTGGAAAGGCAGGCATGCTGAAAGAAAAAGAACTCTCAGAAGAAGAAAAGAAAAAGAGCGTAAGCGAGTTTAATTTAGCAAAAGGTTTAATTGTTGCAATTCTTTCAGGCATATTAAGTTCGTTTTTTAGTTTTGGTATCGAGTCAGGTAAGCCATTATCAGATGCGGCGATTGAAGCAGGATATGATCATTTATTCGCTAATAACGTGACATTCGTGGTAATTCTTTGGGGAGGTTTAGCAACAAATTTGGTTTGGACAACTATTTTAAGCCTTAAAAACAATTCCTATAAAGATTTTACAAATGCTGCAACACCAATTGGGAAAAACTTATTGTTTTCAGCGCTCGCTGGAACGATATGGTTTTTGCAGTTCTTTTTTTACGGTATGGGAGAAAGCGAATTAGGTAATGGTGCCAGTTCATGGATTTTACACATGTCAACCATTATTTTAACGGCTAATCTTTGGGGGATTTATAGAAAAGAATGGAAAGGGGTTGCTCAAAAAACAAAATGGACCATTACAGCAGGAATTATAGTGATTATCTTATCTGTGGTATTGGTAGGTGTTGGGAATTCTATTTAATGTTTAATAATGTACCTTCTGGTAATATGTGTTGGTTAAAAAACAGAACTAAAGAAAAAGAAGAATTGGCTTTTTTTTATCATGATAACAAACAATTTTTTGTAAACCACAACCCCCATAGAAAAATAGTTTAAGAACTATAATAATTGTTACTTAAAACATGCCTTATAGTTCGTTTCTATTACGTTTAAACTTATTATTTACACCAAAATAGTTAATTGCGGTAATATTTCGATAGACATAATTATACAGAATAAATTTTTATCGTTTATTAATTTTATTACACTACATTTCTTTTAAGTTAAGTAATATAGACCATTACTAAGTTGGCCAACTGTATTTACATTAAACGATATGTTGTTATAATTTACATTATATAAATAATAAGAAATACCAGAAGAATGTTTCTCTTCATTTAAATAAATGATTTGGCTGTTATTTGTCTATTTAAACTTTACGTTTGTTTCTTCGCCTTTTGGTAAGCAATTACAAGTACAGCACGTGTTTAAGACAATATACATGTGGACTCTAGTTTATCGGGTAGGGGGCTGTAATTAAGCCAATATATGTGTTCGTTAGTCTTTTTATCCTTCTTTTAATGCGGTATTGACATTTTTAACAATTATCAATTTTGAACAATTCGGCGACTAAAATCACTGTTTTTATTAGCTAAGTCTGTTACTTGAATATTTAGCGGTACTAGAATTTTTATTTATATATAAAGAAAGCCAGAGAAAGTAAATTCTCTGGCTTAATTTTTAAAAAGCACCAACCTGTTTTAGGTCGTAGACTCAATCATTTTTTAATGATCGTAAAACTCTAGCTCATGTATAGATATGTGTCCATAAGGCTGTCTTAAAGAATATATAATAAAGCCATATCCATAAGCATTCATACCTTCAATTTTAACAGTTTGAGAATTGTTATTAGTAATATGTTTTGCAACTTTCCAGTCTCCTGTACCGTCGTAATATAGAATATAAAAATCATTTGCAATCGCAGAGTCAAAAGTAACTTTTGCTCTTTTAATTGTTCTCCAAGTACCTGGCCAATTACCTAAGTAATGGTTTGCTGTTGTTCCCTGACTAGCAGATGCCCAACGCGTATTGTTGTTACCATCTAAACCATAGGAAGTAGCGTATTGAGAGCTCCATTCACTACTAGAGAAAGAAGTTCCTAATTTGGCAAAGCTGTTAGCTGGGTTCCATGCATTGTTATTGTTATTGGATGCTGTTCCATTACTAAAATCGTGAGTTACATTGTTCCACCAAATATCTGCTTCACCATTCTTACATCTGTAAGCTCCAAACCTAATCTTTGCAGTAAGTCCTTTTTGTGTTTGAGAATCAGGAACAGGAAACCCAAAAAATGATCCATTAATCCAAGTATTCACATATTGCGTTCCGTTTGCATTAAAACCATTTATCATTGTTAAGTTAATTCTTCTGTCTGCAGGTACTTCCAAAAGAGGTACAAGTTTTCGGCCAGAAGAGTTTTCTCCACCTCGAAATTTTATTTCTTCTCTATACAAGTTAAAATAACCAGATCTTCCAGGTTTAGCTACAATTAAACAAATTGCAGGGTCCACAGATCCGCCACCACCAGAATGCGTTCCTTTGGCTTGAATAATATAGGTTCCACTATTTTCACCAAAACTAGTTTGGGATAAATTGTTGTTTGCATCTCCTACTCTTCTAATTCTAACTTGTCCATCAAACCTAACAAATGCGCCATTGTTATTATTAACGGCCACTGTAGTTCTTTCTATTCTTGGTTGTCTAGAGTCAAACGGGTTAGTGCCTGCTCTAAGTCTATACTTACCGTAGTTAATACCACCTCTAGTTTCTTGAGAGTAATTATAGGCACAAGTTCTGTCGTCAAGATTTCTCATTCTGTCTACAGATACTCCACTAGTAGTGTATTTAGATACAAAATCAGTACCAATGCCAACCTCATCTGCAGTGTAAATTTGATAATTATTTGGATTGTCGCAGGCCTGAGAAGTTCTTTTTCCACTTAACCTATAATTATTGTTTTCATCAGTGTTTTCTAAAGGCGCTTCTTCAACAGGAAGGTTTTTAAAAGAAATGGTTTCATCTTGCGTCATACTATCTAATTCTTCATTTTTTGAACATGAGGAATAGACAAAAATAAGGGCTAAGAGTAATACTTTAATAAGATTGTTTTTTGTTTTTTTCATTTTGGTTTAAATTTAGTTTATTAGTTTGTTTGTCATAAAATTAGGACTTTTAAATAGTAGCAGTATCCTGCAGTATCCTGTTTAATATATTTTTTTTCTTACGTAATTATAAGTTAAAGTGTATATAATAATTTGTTTACTTTTTTCTGTTTAAGATGTAAGGAGTACTAATTTTATTACGTATAAAAATTTTTGGAAACTTGATTTACTTTGAATTTCCAAGTAAACTACCTAAGGTCTAAATTGTAATAAAAGTTAATTTTAATTTGGTAACTTATTATATATAGTATTACTGTTTTGTATGTTTAATTTTAAAATAGTGTACTAAATATATTTTTTAAATTAAATTTTAAAAAGCAAGACGCTACAGGATAATTTTATAATTTAAGAATTGTAATTTTACTTAATTAGTTTACAAATTATTTTTGATTACATGCTATGGAAACTGCAAATTGGATATTACAACTTTTAGGACGTTTACACCCTCTATTGGTACACTTCCCAATAGGTCTTTTGGTTGTTGCATTACTATTAGAAACTCGAACTATAGGAGGTAAACGAAAAGGGCTTAGGGAAGGCATCAATTGGATGGTTTATATAGGTGCAGGTTTTGCTGTGTTTTCTGCACTTTTTGGATGGTTTTTAAAAACGCAAGATGAATATTCTGGAGATTTAGTCGATAACCACCAATATACTGGAATAGCTACTGCGGTTTTTGCACTCATTACCGCTATAGTTTTAAGACGTGCTCTAAAGAAAGCTATAATTAATTTAAAGGCATATAGGTTTATGCTTTTTGTAACTGTTGTATTACTAACTATAGCTGGTCATTTAGGTGCTAATTTAACCCATGGCGAAGATTATTTAACAGCAATTTTACCAAGTAATAAAGAGGTTTACAGTAATAAAGAATCTGGAGTCTTACTTTCGGAATTAAAAGGGGAAGCTAAATTGTCGGAATTACAAAAAGATAAACTAAGTTTAGAAGTAAGAGGACTTTTTGCACATAAATGTTATCAATGTCATAGTGAAAACAAACAAAAAGGAGAACTTATATTAGAAAACAAGACGGGGGTTTTTAAAGGAGGAAAATCTGGATTAGCAGTGGTGCCAGGGAAACCAGAAGAAAGCGAAATTTATAAACGTATTATTCTTCCTGCTAATAATAAAAAAGTAATGCCAACCAAAGGAAAATTACTAACTAAAGATGAGGTAGCATTGGTAAAGCTTTGGATTAAAGAAGGTGCTCATTGGTCCGACAAAGCTGTAAAAGTTTTTCCTGAAGCAGAATTGGCTTTAGTGAAACCAGAGTTGCCAAAGGTTCAAGAAATTAATCATCCTATCGATAAATTAGTAGATGTTTATTTTGATAAAAATAACATAGATTGGAAAGATGTTATTAATGATAGAGCTTTTATAAGACGAGCGTATATGGATGTTATTGGTTTATTGCCCGAGCCTAATGTAGTAAATAGCTTTATAAATGATAGCAATCCAAATAAAAGAGAAGAATTAGTAGATACATTATTAAGCGATAATCAAAATTACACACAGCACTGGTTAAGCTTTTGGAATGATTTATTACGAAATGACTATTATAGTGTAGGTGGCAAAAAGCAAATTACACATTGGTTATACAATTCGCTAGTAAAAAATAAATCTTATGACCAAATAGTAACTGAGCTGGTAAACCCCGTAAGAGGTTCAGAAGGTTTTATACAAGGTGTAAAATGGCGAGGTGTTGTTAATGCTAGTCAAAGAACGGAGATGCAGGCGGCGCAAAATATTGGGCAGTCTTTAATGGGGGTTAATGTAAAATGTGCGTCGTGTCATAACAGTTTTATTAGTAACTTAACATTAGATCAAGCTTATGGATTTGCAACTATATTTTCTGATTCTTTATTAGAATTGAATAGGTGTGATAAACCCATAGGGAAAATGGCGAAGGCTAATTTTTTATATCCAGAATTAGGGAGTGTTGAAGGAGAAACCGTTAAGGATAGATTGTTAAAACTATCAGAGGTGATGGTGCAGAGAGATAATGGGAGACTCTACCGAACCATTACGAATAGGTTTTGGGATCGATTAATGGGGCGAGGTATTGTCGAACCTTTAGATGAAATGGATAATGCGCCATGGGACGCTAAGGTACTAGATTGGTTATCAGTAGATTTTATAGATTCTGGTTCAAATTTAAAGCATTTAATTAAGAGCATCATGACGTCTAAAGTTTATCAATTGCCCATGGTCAATTATAAAAAACAGGAAGACTTAAAAGCAAAGTATGTCTTTAAAGGTCCTGTAACGCGCCGAATAAGTGCTGAACAATTTTCGGATGCTGTAAGTCAAATTATTGCGCCTTTATACCCGCAAGTGGCATTTAATCCTAATGGAGACGATATTAAAGCCATACGTATATGGCATTTAGAGCAAGAGTTGGGAAGAGTAGTATTGCCTGAACCTGGTAAAAGATATTTTAGAAAATCGTTTAATGTTTCAAAAGAAACTATTAATAAAGGAGAGGTTTTAATTTCGGTTGATAATTCTTATATACTTTATCTTAACGGAAAAAAAATATTGCAAAATGAAAATTGGAAAGTCGTTGATAAAATAGATGTAACAAGGTATCTAAAATCGGGTAAAAATACTATAGCAATCATAGGCGAAAATAATGGTGCCATTGCAAACCCTGCAGGTATACTATTTGCTTTAAAGTTAGACTATGAAAATGGTAAAAGTATGTTGTTAAAATCTGATACTTCCTGGGTAAGTTCTCGTGAATTACCAGAAGGCAATTGGGTTGCGGTTAAATATGATGATAGTTCGTGGAGTAAAGTTAGGAATTACAGTACTAGAAATTTTAAAAATTGGGGACAACTACTTGATTTTACATTTAAACCACATACCGAAAAATTTGCACGTGCTAGTTTGGTAAAACAACATTCGTTTATGAAAGCTTTAGGAAGGCCTAGTAGAGAAATTGTTACGACCTCAAGAGAAGATCAAGCAACGCTATTACAGGCTTTAGAGCTTACTAATGGTGAGTTTTTTAATGGGGTTTTAGAGGAAGGAGCACAATCGTGGTTAAAAAAATACGGAGATGATAGCGATACTATCGTTATAAACTTATATAATAAGGCATTAAATAGAGAACCCTCAAATGAAGAAAAAACAATGATACTGAATATTCTAGGAGAGCACCCAAAACAAGAACAATTACAAGATGTGTTTTGGTCTGTTTTAATGTCGCCAGAATTTCAGTTTATTAACTAAAAATAAAAAAATGGATACAAACAAGTCACGTAGAGATTTTTTGAAAAAAATGAGTGCTGCTAGTTTATCAGCAGCCGCAACTACAATTCCAGGATTTAGTTTTTTAAGTTCTTGTTCGCCTGAGGTCCAAAAAATGGCATCTACAGCAGATACTGTTATTTTACTATGGATGGCAGGAGGAATGGCACATACCGAGACGTTTGATCCCAAAGCTTATGTGCCTTTTGAAAAAGGCGTAGAAAGCAAGAGAGTGCTAAGTACTTTCCCTAAGAAACCTACTGTAGTTGATGATTTGTATTTTTCTGAAGGACTAGAAGGTATCGGTAGCGTAATGGATAAAGGTGCTATAATCCGTTCATATAAATCTGCAGATTTAGGTCATATCTTGCATACGCGTCATCAATACCATTGGCATACTTGTTATGAACCACCCCAATCGGTACAAGCACCTCATATAGGTTCCTGGATAGCTAAAGAGTTGGGACCAGCAAATCCAGTTATTCCGCCCTTTATTGCTATGGGACAACGTTTTACAATGGGGGAATCAGAAGAACTTAAAGCTTTTCACTCGGCAGGGTTTTTAGGTACAGAATATGGGCCATTTTTAATTCCAGACCCTTCAAGTGGTTTGGAAAGTGTACGTCCGCCAAAGGGTATGTCGCTTAAACGTTTTGAAGCACGTTATAAATTATATAAAGAACTAGCAAATAAGAGCGAGGTGATGGAGCAGGGTAGCGATTACCAGCGAGAGTCATTAATGCGTTCTATGGAGCAGTCGTATCGTTTATTAAATTCGCCAGAAGCCAAAGTTTTTGATTTATCCGAAGAACCAAAAGAAGTTTATGATACCTATAATACAGGACGCTTTGGGTTAGGTTGTTTGTTGGCAAAACGATTAGCGATGAATGGAGGTCGATTTATTAGTGTGTCTACAGAATACGAACCGTTTTTGGGATGGGATACTCATGAAAATGGACATACGAGACTTAAAAAAATGAAAGCGCTTATTGATAGACCTATAGCTCAACTTGTTAAGGATTTAGATGAAACAGGTCATTTAGATAGAACACTTATTATTTTGGCAAGTGAGTTTAGTCGAGATGCTATTATGGAAGGGAGACCAGGTAAAAAAGTAAAAGACCAAGTGAATCAACCAGATATTATAGAACACGAAAAACACTATGGAATGCATCGTCATTTCACAGACGGCAGTTCTATTTTAATGTGGGGCGGTGGTGTAAAAAAAGGATTAGTTTATGGTAAAACTGCAGACGAAAGACCTTGCTCATCAATAGAGAATCCAGTAGTAATAGATGAAGTACATCAATCTGTTTATCATGCTTTAGGTGTTCATCCAGAAACCCATTATGAAATAGAAGGTAGACCATTTTATACAACGCCAGATGGTAAAGGGAAACCCATATTAGATTTATTTGGTAATCCTATGAAATCATCAAAAGAAAACATCGCTTAAAATTTAATTCCATCATGACTAAGTCTAATATGAACCGCAGAACATTTATTAATACAACAGCAAAAGCAAGTTTAGGTTTGGCAGTTGTGCCTCATTTTAACATATTAAAGTCTAAACCAGAGATGTACGACCATATTATTGGTCATGGCGATTTTAAGTATAAAGTGCATAAATCTTGGGGAGATTTAGATAGGGCTATTACCCCTGTAAAAAATTGTCATGAAATGGTAATGGATTCTCAAGGTAGACTTATAATGGTGGGTGATGACACACATAATAATGTTTTAATATATGATAAATCTGGTAAATTATTAGATGCTTGGGGAGTGCGTTACAAAGGAGGTCATGGATTATCTTTATGGAATGATGGCTCTGATGATTTTTTGTTTATTGCAGATACCAAAGGAGGAGAAATTATAAAAACCACAACTGATGGAAAAGAATTAATGATTATTGGGCACCCATCTCTATATGGAGCTTACGACAAAAAGGATAAATTTAAACCTACCGAAAGTGCCATTGGACCTAATGGAGATATTTACATAGCCGATGGTTATGGTTCGCAATACATACTTCAATTTACAAAAGACGGAGAGTTTATTAGAAAAATTGGAGAAGGAAATGGTACAGGCCAAAACCAATTTCAAACAGCACATGGTGTTTGTATAGATTACAGAGGAAAAGGAGAGCCTACATTGCTAATAACCTCTAGAGCTAGTAATTGTTTTAAGCGTTTTACATTAGATGGCGTGTATATAGAGCAAATAGACTTACCTGGAGCCTTTGTTTGTCGTCCTGTTATTCATAATGATAGTTTGTATTCAGGAGTCTGTTGGTCTTCAGAAATAGACTATGATGCTTCAAGGCGTATGGAAACTCATCCTACAAAAACAAGCCCAGGTTCTGGTTTCGTTACTATTTTGGATGACAAAGGTAAAGTAGTTTCTAACCCTGGTGGTACTAAACCAAAGTATAAAAAAGGAAAACTACAACGCATGGTACAAGAACAACCGATTTTTCGTCATTGCCACGATGTGTGTGTTGATAACGATGAAAATTTATACGTGTGTCAATGGAACGCAAATAAAGCATACCCTATAAAACTTGAGCGTGTTTAATTAATAAACAGTATTGTACAGGACAATTATATTACTTAATACCTATACTTTTAATTCCGAGTATTAGACATAGGACTAAAATAAATTAACACCAATTAAAATGATAAAAAAAAGGTATTTATTTTTCAGTGTATTTTTAGCGTTATTTTCTTTCACATGTAAAGAAGAAATACCTTCTAAACAACTTTTATCTTTCAATAGCTTATTAGTCAATTTTAAAGAAAACCCACTAACAATTGAAAGTGAAAAACCTGTGTTTTCATGGGTGATAGCTGTTGAAGGCTTTAATAAATCACAATCAGCTTATCATATTTTGGTTGCTTCATCTCAAGAAAATTTAAATGAAGACGATGCAGATTTGTGGAATTCAAATAAAGTAAATAGCGATAAATCTACATTTGTAAAATACCAAGGAAAATCTTTAGAACCACTCCAAAAATACTTTTGGAAAGTTAAAATATGGGACGAACAAGATATGGTTTCAAGATGGTCTGAGGTTCAAGAATTTCAAATGGGTTTGGTGGACACTAAGAATTGGGGAGATTCAAAATGGATTACGCTAAATAAAGATACTCGTACTTCAGAACACCGTTTTAGAGGTTATAAAAGAGGTGACATGAAGAAAGAGAAACCAGTTGATGGTTTTGCAGCTAGTTATTTTAGAAATGAGATGGACCTAAGTAAAGATATCGAAAATGCGCAAGTATATATATGCGGTTTAGGTTATTATGAGTTGTATTTAAATGGAACGAAAGTTGGAGACCATGTTTTAGATCCTGCACCATCAAATTACGATAAGCAAGCCTATTATGTGAATTATGATATTACCGAACAATTAAAATCTGGTAAAAATGCCTTCGGAATTATAGTAGGAAATGGGTTTTACGGACAAAATATTTCGTGGAGTAGAGATCCAGAGTCTAACAAAAAAGGAGTGTCTTACGGTCCACCAACCGTACGTTGTTTGGTGAAATTAAATTATAAAGATGGTACATCAGCAGATTTCTATACTGATGAAAACTGGAAAGAAGCTACAGGACCAATAGTATTTAATAATATTTATGGAGGAGACACTTACGACGCACGATATGAATTAGGCGATTGGAATACAGTAGGTTACAATGATGTTAAGTGGGGTAATGCAAAAGTAGCATCACCACAAGTAAAAAAAATAAGTGCCAGTCAAATTCCTCCAATTAAAAAATTAAAAGAGTTTGAACCACAAAAGGTTTTTAAAGGATTAGATGGTAATTGGATTGTGGATTTTGGTCAAAACATTGCAGGTTGGGTTAAATTAAATGTGCAAGAAAAGCAGGGGCAATTAATTGAAATTACAACTACCGAAGCATTACTAACCAACGGAAAAGATATTTTTCCCGGATCAACAGGAGGTGGAGCAAATGGGATGGCACAAATTTACAAGTACATTTGTAAAGGTAGCGAAATAGAAGCTTGGGAGCCTAAGTTTAGTTATCATGGGTTTAGGTATGCAAAAATAAAAGGAGTTTCTACAAAGCCAGATGCTAATATGATTAAAGCAATTTTGGTAGCTACAGATATTCAAGAAACAGGCAGTTTTACATCTTCAGATGAATTACTAAACAAAATGCACAGCATTAGTAAATGGACAATTGTAGACAATGTTCATGGTATTCCAGAAGATTGTCCACACCGCGAAAAATGTGGATGGTTGGGTGATGCACATGCTTTTTGTGAGTATGCGCTTTACAATTACGATATGTACGATTTTTACAAAAAATATATGGAAGACATCCGCACACAAATGCGACCAACAAAAGGACATAATAATCCAGAGATAAAGTTTCAAGTACCAACAATGATTGCTCCGGGAAAACGAACATCAACCTACGCAAAAATAGATTGGGGTGTAGCCACTATGTATTTGCCATGGTATAATTACAAGTTCTATGGAGACAAAGCCATAGTAAAAGAGTACTACGAAGATATGAAGGGATTAACTAATTTTTATCTTAATTATAAAGATATTAATGGCATTATGCAAGATGGTATGGGCGATTGGTGTCCACCAAGATGGGACAGACGTAAAAATCCTTCTGCAATGGAATGTGATCCTATTATTTCGGCAAATGCATATTTTTACGATGTATTAGGTATTATGGAAACTTTTGCTAGAATGAACAACGATGCTGCATATGAAGCCCAAATGAAACAAGAAAAAGAAGCATTAAAAAAAGCTTTTAACAAAGAGTTTTTAGTAGAAATACCTAATACTAAACACAAATGGTATCAAAGTCAAACGGCAACTGTTCAAGCTTTACAATTTGGTCTAGTACCAGAAAGTGATATTGAAAGTATTGTAAATGGGTTAGCATACGATATTGTTGAAGTTAAAGGCGGGCATCATTCTACAGGTATTCACGGTAACAGATATATCTACACCGTGTTGTCAAAATACGGAAAGGCAGATTTAGCACACCAAATTCTAACAACACCAAATTTTCCAAGTCAAACTTATGTCATGAATTCAGGCTTTACTACATGGCCAGAACGCCAATTTGTTTGGGAAGAAATGGAAGGCCCTACAAACTCTTTAAACCACCCAATGCATTCTGGCTTTGCTGCTTATTTTTATGAATCATTAGGAGGTGTAAAATCATCAGAAGACCAACCAGGTTATAAAGTATTTAATGTAAACCCTGAGTTTCCTACCGCAATTACAAACACGGAAGTAAAAGTGCCTACACCTTATGGCGATATTACCAATACTTGGACGTTAAAAAATGAGGTGTTAAGCATGAAACTTAATGTACCGTTCAATACACAAGCAAGGGTTATAGTGACGCCTTCAGAACTTGAAAGTTTAAAAATAAACGGTGTACCTATTACAGAATTTAAACAAAATAATCCTATTAAAATAGCAGACGGATTTGTAATTTTAGGCTCGGGAGATTACACAATAGCGTATTCTAAAAGCTAAGTTTATAAGACATTAAAAATATCTAAAATACATACTATGAAACTAATATATAACACTGTTTTACAACCACTAATTATTATTTTATTAGTGACATTAGTCAGTTGTAATTCAAAACGAGAAAACAAAACAACAGCTTCAAAAGATGTTGCTCAAGCCCAAACAGGTAGCTTTGGAGACCAAGGCGATGGTACATATATCAATCCTATTTTAAATGCAGATTATCCAGATTCTGATATCGAGCAAGTAGGCGATACGTATTATATGATTACATCAAAACAACACATGTCTCCAGGGATGCCTATTCTAGAATCTAAAGACATGGTAAACTGGACAAATGTGGGGCATGTGTTTAACAGTTTATCTTGGGCACCAGAATACAATTGGGATCGTATGAATGGCTATTCTTTTGGTACTTGGGCAGGCGATTTAGCCTACCATGAAGGTACTTGGTATTGTTACCAAATAGATTACCAACATGGTTTAATGGTAGCAACAGCTAAGGATATTAAAGGCCCTTGGAGTAAACCTATTATGATGCTTCCAAAGGCTGAGGTGCTAGACGATCCGGGAGTGTTTTGGGATGAAGAAACACACAAAGCTTACGTAATAATTAATACAGCTGGCAAGCAAAAAGCAGCAACTAATACAATTGAAGGCAACGAAAATAGAATTTACGAAATGAGTTGGGATGGTACAAAAATCCTAGGCGAAGGTAAATTAGTCTACACGGGTATGGGTGCCGAAGCTGCCAAAATCTATAAAATAAATGGAACTTGGTATATCTTTTTAGCACAATGGACCATGGGAGACAAGTCAACCAAACCAGGTGTAAAAAATCCAAAAAACGATAGAAAGCAAATTGTACTTCGCTCCAAAGAAAGTATTTATGGACCATACGAAGTAAAAACTGTGTTAGAAAAAGGTACAGCGTTTAATGATCGTAGTGCGAGCCAAGGCGCATTAATGCAAGCGCCAGATAAATCGTGGTGGTATATGCATCAATTGATTCAGAATGATACCATTCCATTCCAAGGGCGTCCGCAATGTTTAGAACCTGTAAATTGGGTTGACGGGTGGCCAATTATAGGTATAGATGAAGATAATGATGGCATTGGTGAACCTGTAAGGCAATACAAAAAACCCATAGACGGTTACCCAATTACAGCACCAAGTTCAGACGATGATTTTTCATCATCTAAATTAGGGTTTCAGTGGGAGTGGAACCATAATCCAAGAAACACACATTGGTCTTTAACTGAGCGCTCAGGGTGGTTACGCCTTAAAGCAAGTAAAATATTACCAAACGAAAAAGGCTACGGACCAAATATAAACGAGTGGACAAACAACGATGGTTCCGATTCAGATTTTTGGAGAGCTTCTAATACCTTAAGTCAGCGTATTATGGGTGTCACAACAGGAACAGCTGTGGCCAAATTCGATATTTCAGGGATGCAACCACACCAATTAGCAGGATTTGTGCGTTATGGCGGCGTGTTCAATTTATTGGGTATAGAAGTAGACGAAAATGGAAAAAAACACCTGTTTTATATGGATCCTATGGCGCAAAAAACGAAAGGGCCAGAAATAACAGGAAGCGATTTATATGTTCGCACATCAAACAACAGCAACCAAGCTACTTACGAATATAGTCTCGATGGCGAAACCTATAACTCTTTTGGGCCAACGTTTACCATAGCGTTCGGGAAATGGACGGGCGATCGTTTAGGCTTCTTTTCATGGAACGAAAAAGAGGATGCAGGGTATATTGATGTCGATTGGTTTACTTATAATTATGATGGGCCAAAAGCAGCAAAAAGCCTATAAGTATAGATAATTAAGTATTTGGGCGTTACCCACAAGGGGTCGGGCTTTCCGCTATATCTTTTTAATATGTCATTACGAGGAGTTAGTGACGTGGCAAACTGCTACTGTGTAGTTTAAAAACTTCTTTGGTTTAAGTTAAGTATTAAAAAGGATGCCGCTGCAATCCCTAACGCGGGTCAAAAGGAAGTTTTAGTATAAACACATAAATATGTAAGCGATTAGATTTTAACCAATTTACAATATGTATCATTCAAAAATAATCTGTATTTGCTTAATGGTGTTGTCAGTATTTGGGTGTAAAAAAAATAAAGAAACCCAAAAACAAATTGCCAAACCTAACATTCTATTTATTCTAGTAGACGATTTAGGCTATCACGATTTAGGTATTACGGGTAGCACCTTTTACGAAACTCCAAACGTAGATAAATTAGCCAATGAAGGCATGATGTTTACCCAGGGCTACGCGGCAAGTAGAGTATGTAGTCCATCTCGCGCTAGTATCATGACAGGTAAGTTTACAGCACGCCATGGCATTACAGATTGGATAGGAGCAAAAACAGGTGAAGCGTGGCGTACAAGAAATCGATATGATAAATTATTGCCAGCCGATTATGTAATGCAATTACCTAAAGCAGATATTACCATTGCAGAAGCTTTTAAAAATCACGGATATAAAACTTTTTTTGCAGGAAAATGGCATTTAGGAGGTGAAGGTTCATACCCCGAAAATCATGGTTTTGATATTAATATTGCTGGCATAGATGCAGGATCTCCTAGAGGTGGTTTTTTTTCACCTTGGAACAATCCAAAATTACCCAATAAGAAAAAAGGAGAAAATTTAACCTTGCGTTTAGCTAACGAAACTGCAGATTTCATTTCAAAACATAAAGACACGTCGTTTTTTGCATTTTTATCTTTTTACGCAGTACACGCACCTATTCAAACCACAGAAAAAAAATGGAGAAAATACCGTGATAAAGCTGATAGCTTAGGTGTTGCAGATTCAGGTTATGTTATGGAGCGTGTATTACCTATCCGTCAAGTACAAGACAACCCTATTTATGCAGGATTAGTTGAAACTATGGACGATGCTGTTGGTATCGTTTTAAAAGCATTAAAAGATAACGGATTAGAAGAAAATACTATTGTAGTTTTTACTTCAGATAATGGTGGTGTAGCTTCTGGAGATCATTACGCTACCAGTAATTTGCCGCTTAGAGGAGGAAAAGGCTACCAATGGGAAGGTGGTATTCGCGAGCCCTATTTTATTAAAGTGCCATGGTTAAAAAATGATGGCTCTACAACGGAATTTCCAGCAATAAACACCGATTTTTATCCAACACTTTTAGATGTTGCAAATATACCGCTACATCCAGAACAACATATAGACGGTATCAGTCTTAAACCATTGTTAGAAGGAAAGCAATTAGAATTATCTAGACCTTTATATTGGCATTATCCGCATTATGGCAATCAGGGCGGTGAGCCAGCTTCAATAATACAACAGGATGGCTGGAAGTTAATTCATTATTGGGAAGATGGTCGAGAAGAATTATTTAAATTACCTTCAGAAGAAAATGACCAACAAAATTTACTTTTAAAACACCCTAAAATTGCTAAAAGCTTAAGTCGTAATTTAATGTCTTGGTTAAATAATGTAGATGCTAAATATCCTGTAAAAGACTCAGTTTATGATGCTGAAAAAGCTAAAATAAGATATTTAAATACTATAAATAAAAAGTGGCCTTCGCTAGAAAAAAAACGTTTGGAGGTATTGTCAAAGGATTTTCAACCCAATGAAAACTGGTGGAAAAGTAAAGTAACTATAGATTAAATTATAGTATGAGATTAAGTGCTATAAAATACCAATTCGTAATACTAATACTATTAGCCTTAAGTTTTTCTTGTATCACCATTGTAAATAATACAAAATTTAAATTCATTTTTAATGGAAAGGATTTAGAATGGAGGAATATTGGTGTGTTATAAACGTTAAGTAAAAGGGAGCTTTTAAAAACGCACTTATAATGGCGTTTTACAATGCTATAGACCCTACTAGAATTAAGGGATTTGATTTATAGGCGAAATTTGCAAAAAAAAGATAAGTTTGGAAGCCCCATGCAACGTAATCCACTTATTAGATGGCATATTTAAGTATGAATTTAAAAAACAAGGGAGAAACTTATAAAAACAAACCAAATTAATACAAATCTTTTTTTAATAACATTGCGAAAAAAAGTGAATAACTTAAGTGTAATAAGGTGTATTAGTAATAGTGCCTTAGGGTATAAAACCAAAGTATAAGCAAAATATAAAGTTCAACACAAAACTGAAAGGTTTGTAAGAAGTAATCCGTCACTACTCATACATAAAACCGTAAAGAATGGTGTTTTAACATGAGGAGTAGTACCAGAAACCATTTTTAAACGAAATTCTTATATTATATATAAGAAGAACCCTAAAAGTTTTAGTTAAAACTAGGACACAATATTACTAGCTCCGGGAAACATTGTTATAAATTACAGAAATACACTTATAGAAAATATGCCGTTTACTTTAAGAGAATATCAATGCGATATTAATATAAGGAATAGCTGTACTGGTTAAAAAACTTACGAAGAGAAATAGCGCACTACATTAGCCTATTTAGACGAAAAACTGGTAGTTTAGGAATCGCCAAATAATATAACATTAAAAAATATTAGAAACAATGTAAAGGAAAATTATTGGCAATCTAGACTTTAGTTAGACTCTATAGTTGGAGTGAAAACCCTTAAATCCAATGTTAAAACTAACACTTCTAACAAAGTTTATATTATAGTAAAAGATTATTATATGAAGCATTATTTTAATGGTATTTTAATAAGTGAGGTGGTCAATTTAGATACTGTTAATAAGGCAAAATACGGCTATTTAGGTGCGCAAGTTTATATAGATCTGCCAACGAAAACCATGTAAAAATATACAATTAATGCATGTATAAGTTGTGTTTTAACCATTGTAACCTTAATATATGCTTATATTACTAAACCAAGACCCTAATAGAACAGGATAGTAATTTGAACTGTAATGTCTATTTTTGATAAAAAACAGTACACTTATGAAATCAATGAATTTATTTAGAAAACTATTTTTTTTAGTTTTCTTATTAACTTTTTCTGTTTTCTTTACATGTTCAAACTCAGAAGAAATCGAAAAGGAAATGATGGAAAATTCTGAGGTAGAAGAAATCGAAGAAACAGAAGAGGAAGAAATACCAGTTATAGATCCTAATAAAGTGGTTACTATTAATACAGGAGCTACTGTGGGTCAGTTATACAATTTTTGGTCAACACGACCAATGGTTAATCAAACCAGATTTAATAGCGCTAATTTTAGAGCCTCAGTAGAATCTATTAAGGACTATGTAAAAAGCTATAATATGGTTAGGGTTTTAGGAGGTAGAACCGATAATCGTAATAGTTTTTATAAGGGGGTAGATGCATCTGGTAAAATCATCACAGACTTTAGTCTTTTACTTAGAGATATGCGCGGGTTTATGCAAACTGGTTTTAAACCTAGAATTGTACTGGATAATGTACCTTGGGAAATGAGTGGAGAACGTATAGTTGATACCTATGGAAATTCTAAACCACCTATAGATTATGATCTTTGGAGGCAATATATTAATGCTTTTTTGCAAACGCTTATTAATGAATTTGGTATAAACGAAGTTAAAACTTGGCGTTTTAGAGTTGCTACTGAACCAAATTACACACCAAATCATTGGAGAGGTACAAAAGAAGACTATTTTAAGCATTATGATATTACTGTTGATGAGGTACTAAAAGTTATTCCAGACGCCATTATCGGTCCAGGGAATTTGCTTACAGAAAATGTGGCAACTTATACCACCGAGCTTATAGATCATTGTGCAACTGGTACAAACTATGCAACAGGCGAAAAGGGAACGAAAATGGATTTCTTCTGTATTTCATATTACGAAAAAATAGACCAAAATACTGTTAACTTACCAGAAATAGCTTCGCTGTATAGAGCTAAGCTTAATAGTTATTCTCAATTTTCTAACATACCATTTGATATACAAGAATTTGGTATGCTTAGAGATGAGAATGGTGTAAGAGGTGTAAGTTTAAGTGATGGTACAGAATTAGGAGCAAGTTGGTACGCTACTATTGCGGATCTCGCATATAAATATAGGATAACAGAGATTTACGATTGGGGTCAAGAAATTGAAGAAAGTAACTTGCCTGCGGGACGAAAAAATGTAATGCGCTTATTTCAAAAAATGGAAGATGGTAACAGACTTGAATCTATACATAATTTAAACGCTTATGCAGGAATAATTCCTGTGGCTAAGGAAGGTAATATATATTTACTAGTTTATAATCATAATACTTCTAGAAGTACATCAGGAAAAAGAACTCTATATCCAGAACTTAATGGAGGGCAAATTTCGGGAGGTAATAGTTGGAAAATGAATGAATGGACGGTTGATAAAACTCATAGCGTTTTTATGCACGAGTTGTATAAAGATGTTAGAGCAGCGGGTGTAAGTGAGAAAAATAATGGACGTATTTATGGAAATAGACCATCAGACCGTTTTGAAGATGGATGGAAAGATGTTTTAAATGCTAATTTAACCAAATATGAATCAATGGCAGAATTAGCGCAAACTATTACCGACTCAATTGTACAAAAAACTGAAGATAAGCTTACTTTAAAAGTTGATTTGGAATCACATAGTGTTAAGTTAATAGAATTAATTCCGCAATAAAAAAAATAATAAAATGTGACGTCCTAAGAAATAGCGTTACAGAATTAATAATGTTAAGGTAGTGATTTAAAATCACTACCTTTTTTGTTTTTATATTGTTTTCTTTTAACCTTATTTTGATTGTGCATTTCTTGTGGAGTCAACATATATTAGCTAAATGTGGTCTAAAATTATTATATGTTTTTATAGTATTTTGAACTAATTTAGTTTTAATTTCCAAATAGGTATTGTATTTATCAATCGCAATTCTTGTTTTAACACGCCATTAATCCGTTCTGCAATAGCATTTTTATAAGGGGCATAATGCTCTATCATACTTGGTATAATATCATTTTTATTTAATAGATTTTGATAGTCATTAGACCAGTATTGTAGTCCTCTATCAGAATGATTTTTAATAGTTTAGTATTGATAAGTTCTATTTTTTAGAGCCATTTCTAAAGCTGCTAAAGATCCTTTTATATTTAAACTATCACTAACATTGTAACCCACAATTTTTTTTGAATACGCATCTGTAATTAAAGCTAAATATTCTATTTCCAATAAAAGTAATATCGCTTACCCAAACTTGTTCTGGTCTTATAAATTCCATATCCTTAATCTTGTTTTTATGCTTTCTAAAGCGATGATGGGAGTTTGTTGTGATATGATATTTCTTTTTAGGCTTTATTAAAAGTCCGTTAGCTTTGAGTATTTTAAATAACTTATCTCTTCCGACACGGATTTGTTTTAATTCATCTTCCAACAAATAATAGAGTTTTCCAGCTCCTATTTTTGGCATTAAAAGTCGTTTTGACTTTACCAAAGCTATTACTCTAAGACTGAGCTGATACTTTTGTTTGGTGGATTGAATATCTCGATAATAAACCTGTCTATGAACCCCAAGTAAATCACAGGTAGCTGTTATGCTTTGTTTGTGCTTATTTGAGAAGTGTTTTATTACTTGGGTTCTTGCTTTTTTCTGATAGGAATATTAAACTCTTTTTCAGCAATATCAATCATCATATCAATCAGTATCCCTTTTTTGTTAGCTATATCTGCTAAATACTCCGCTCTGTTCTTTTGCTTTTCAAGTAGTTTTACTTGTTGTTCTTATTCTAATATACGTTGTTCTGGAGTTTTAAACATACCTTGTTGGATTGAGTATTGATAATCAAAGTTACCATATTTTTTTAACCAAGTTCGAACGGTAGAAGCAGCTTGAATGCCATATTTATTTAAAGCTCCTGTGGTGGTTAATAGACCTTGTTCTATTTCTTGAACAATTTGTAATTTTAGACTTAAACTGTAATCTTTTTTTGTGCGCTTTTTGTAATTTGAATAGAATGGTTTCATAAATAATGTTAAGTGTAACACTATTTCAGGACGAGACAATTTTAATTTTAAAAACTCAGGTTTAATACTTACCTCAGTTTTTTTATTTTCGATGCATTATATTATAAATAGCATGAGTAATTAAGAAAAAATAATACTCTCTCTTTACAGGACACTGCAGGATACTAAAGGATGCAACAGGATGGTTCTTGCCTTAATTCATAATACTTTGTACTCTGTATAACAAATTAACTAAAACTTTATGAATTTAAAAATTAAATCAAGTATACGTTTAAGTTTAAAAAGAACTTTTATGTATCTTATTTTGGCATGGTCCAGTATGGCTATGTTAAATGCTCAAACTGTAACAGGCACAGTTTCTGCAGATGGACAACCCCTTCCTGGAGCAACTGTTTTATTAAAAGGAACATCAAAAGGGACTAGTACAGATTTTGATGGTAACTTTACAATTAACGCAGATGCCCAAAGTACTCTTGTTATTTCTTATGTTGGTTACCTAACAAAAGAAATCCTAGTAGGAAATCAAACTAATTTTAATATAACATTACAGCAAGATAACGCGCTAGACGAAGTTGTTGTTATTGGTTATGGAACACAGAGGAAATCGGATTTAACCGGGTCTGTTTCTTCTGTAAGTTCAGAAGACCTAACTGCAGTTCCTGTATCTAGGGTCGATCAAGCTTTACAAGGTCGTGCTTCTGGTGTTCAGGTAACGCAAACAAGTGGAGCGCCTGGTGCTGGTACTGTAATTAGAGTAAGAGGTGGTAACTCTATTACTGGTAGTAATGAGCCACTTTGGGTTATTGATGGTATAGTTGTTGGTACTAATTTTAACTTAAATAATATTAACAGTAATGATATTAAATCTATAGAGATTTTAAAAGACGCATCGTCTATAGCCATATATGGTTCAAGAGGTGCAAATGGTGTTGTGTTAGTAAGTACTAAGAACGGATCAGGAGCAGGTTCTGGTAAACCAGAAGTAAGTGTAAATTTATACACTAGTATGCAGTTAGTTCCAGAATTACCAGATTTACTTTCGCAAGCAGAACAAATTGAGTTTACAAATGAGAGTGCAAGATTTAGGTCGGCAGCAGAACCTTTTCCAAACGACCCTTCAACATATCCAGATAATGATTGGTTCGACTTACTTTTAGACCCATCTCCAATTTATAATGCCGATGTGTCTATTTCTGGAGCAACAGATAACTTAAATTACTACACGTCTTTAAACTATTTTAACCAAGACGGATTGGTGAAAAGTACAGGTATTGAAAAATATATATTTAGATCTAATTTAGATTATAAATTAAGCGATAAGGTAAAAACAGGGTTTAGAGTTAATTATTCTAGAATAGAACAAGATAATGGTAATGCCAGTTTTGGTAATGCCTTTGCAACGCTTCGTACGCAACCAATCTATAATGAGGATGGTACCTTTAATGGTTTTGATGACGTTGTAGGTTCTCCATGGTCTAATCCAATAGCAAATATAGCTTTAAACACAAACGAAACTTTTACTAATAATTTATTAGCATCGTTATATTTTGAGTATAAGCCGGCAGAAAACTGGATTATTAGATCTACATTTAGTCCAGAGTTTAATAATACCAAACAAAATAGATTTACGTCTAGTCAAAGTCCTAATTTACTTATTGTAAATGATTTGGGTAACGCAAGTGTAAGAACAGTAGCGAGTTCTGGCTGGAATAATGAAAACACTATTCAATATCAATCAGATTTTGGTGAGAATCATAGTGTAACGGCACTTGCAGGGGCTTCTTTTCAAAAAGTATCTACAGAAATTGCAGAGGCCGAAGCTTTTGGCATAACTAGTGATGCTACAGGGTTTAACAACCTAGGGTTTTCCGATCCTACAAGAAGCGTTGTGTCTAGTGATTTTACAGGATTTCAAATCGCTTCTTTTTTTGGAAGGCTAAACTATTCATTCAAAGATAAATATCTTTTAACTTTAGTTGGAAGAACAGACGGTAGTTCGGTTTTTGCAGAAGGTAATAAATATGAATTTTACCCATCTATTGCGGGAGCTTGGAAAATATCCGAAGAGGCTTTCATGCAAGACCAATCAATTTTTCAAGACTTAAAATTAAGAGCAAGTTTTGGTAAATCAGGTAATCAAGCCATAGAGCCTTATAGAACTAAAGGTGTTTTAGTAGAGGCAAACACAACGCTAAATGGAGTGGAACAACCAGGGTTAACACTAGGACGACCTTCAAACCCTAAATTAAAATGGGAAACCACCAATTCTTTAGATATTGCATTAGAAGCCTCACTTTTTGGGGGTAGAGTATTTACAGAATTGAACTACTACTACAAAAAAACTAATGATTTGCTATTGGATGTAACAATACCAAGACAAACAGGATTTACAAGTCAATTACAAAATGTTGGTTCTTTAGAAAATAAAGGTTGGGAGTTTTTAGTAAATTCAACAAATATTAGCAATCAGGATTTTAATTGGAATTCTACTCTAACATTGTCGTCTAATAAAAATAAAATATTAGACCTAGGTGGTGTCGATTTTATTGATGTTACAGTAGATGCTATTTTGGGCTCTGGTAATACACGATTAATAGTAGGTGAGTCTGTACCTGTATATACAGGAGTACCATTTTTAGGAACATGGAAAAGTCAAGAAGAGATAGATGCATCAGGATTAACAGACCCTCAAGTGGTTGGAGGTTCTAAATTTCAAGACGTTAATGGCGATAACATTATATCAAATGAAGATGCCGTTGTACTAGGAAGCCCATTACCAGATTTAATTTTTGGGTTTGAAAACTCATTTTCATATAAAAATTGGGATTTTTCATTCTATTTTCAAGGAACAGTTGGTAACGAGGTATATAATTTAAGAACACGTAACCATTATTTTAATAGAGGAGAAACTACAAAATTTGCCGAATTAGCCAATAGATGGACACCAGAAAATCCAACATCTAATATACCAAGAGCAGGAGCAGACTCTGTTACAGGAACGCCTCCAAACTCCGAATATGTTGAAGATGGGTCGCACCTACGTTTAAAAACGTTAAGATTGGCTTATAATCTTCCAGTAGAGAAAATGGGACTAAATAGTTTTAAAAACGCAACCATTTATTTTTCTGGTAGTAATTTGTTATTATTCTCTAATTTTAGATTAATTGATCCGGAAGCTAGTAATTTTGGAAGAAGTGGTCTAGGGAATATTGCACAAGGCTATAATGACGGTTCTTATCCTAATCCTCGAGTGTTAACACTTGGACTAAATGTAACATTTTAAAAACAAACACAAATGAAAACAAAACATATATTTTTATACATCCTAATAACTTTTGCTTTTTTTGGTTGTGAGAGCTTTTTAGAGGAAGACCCAAGAGCAGTAATTGCTCCCGAAACATTTTTTGCTTCAGAAAATGATGCAAGACAAGCTATGACAGGTGTTTATGCAATTTTAAAAAACAATTCTCTTTATGGGCAAGTTGGACTAGATGTTTTTTACGATAATGGATGCGATATTATAGAGCCCAATCGTGCGGCAAATATTTTCGAACCTATGGGTAATTATTCCTTAAACGAGGCTATAGCAGATGTATCCGTTCAAAAAATGAGTGTTTCAGATACCTGGAAAGATTTGTATAGAGTAATTAATAACGCAAATATTGTTATTGATCGAGTTACAGATAATGAATCTATTTCACCTGCTTCACAAGCTGATATTATTGCCGACGCCAGATTTGTAAGAGCATTAAGCTATTGGCATATAACGAACCTTTGGGGCGATGCACCGTATTATACAGAAGCCTTAGAAATAGACGAAATTAAAGTTTTAGGCAGAACAGATGAAGCAACTATTATTAGTGGTATTTTAGACGATTTGCAGTTTGCTCAAGCCAATTTACAATCAACATATGTAGAAGACGAAAGAGGTCGCGCTTCAAAATGGGCAGCAGCAATAATTGAGGCCAAAATTTTAATGCAACAAAAAGAGTGGCAATTAGGGTTAGATAAATGTTTAGAAATTATTAATCAATCGCCGCACAGTTTATTATCTAATTATGCCGATGTTTTTGATCCAAAAAACGAATTTAATTCAGAAATTATTTGGTCTTTGGATTTTGCAAAAGATATTAGAGGACAGTTTGAAGAAGGGACAGTGAGAGATGATGGTACTTTACCAGCAGTTTTTGGTAATGGTAACTGGAGACCAAGTATGTTTAGTCCTCGTTTACGAGATGAACCTAAAAACTCAGCAGAAAGAGGGGCATTACGGGAGGCATTATCAGAAAGGGACGAAGCTTTTAATGGTACAGGATTACAAGTAGCATCTAGAGATTTTGCAGAGAAGTTTCCATTAAACGATTTAAGACGACCACTAAATATAATGGATACCTATTTAGGATTTGAATTAAACTTTCCTTACATGCCTAAATTTTGGAATTTGGATGTTAACGATTCACCTCGTTTTAATCACTCTGATAATAGAATGGTATTTCGTTTGGCAGATGTATATTTAATGGCTGCCGAGTGCGAAAATGAACGTCCAGGAGGAAATCCTACATCGGCGTACAATTACATAAAAGAAATAAGAGAACGTGCTTATGCAACAGTAGCGGAAGCCGAGGCTATTAAAGGACTTAGCCAGCAAGAATTTAGAGAAGCCATATACGATGAACGTAAGTGGGAGCTAGCCGGTGAAGCGAATAGAAGATACGACTTAATTAGATGGGGTATTTTATTCGATGTTGTGCAGGATTTAGAGTATAGATTTTGGGACCCTGCCGGCAATATTAAAGCTTGGCATGTTAAACTGCCAATTCCTTTACAAGAATTACAAACCAACCCGAATTTATTGGAGTCTGATCCAACAAATAACGGATATAGGTAGAAGTTAGTGTGTTATTTTATTTTTTTAAGGTCAGAATATAGTTTTATTCTGACCTTTTTTAGTACCTGTTACTTTCTATAAATACAGCATAGTACAGGGTACTATTTAAGTATTCAAAATTTATCTTGCATTATATTTTAATTATTAAATTTTTATGAAATTCCAATTATTTCTAGGAGTATTTTTATTAACCTATTTTACAACTTTTGCCCAAATAAAGCATGGTTTAAGAGATGAAGACGGACGTCATATTATACCTAGAGGTTTCGTGGTTAATACAAATGATCACAAAGGGGAAGTGTTTTTTAATAGCGATGACTATGCAAGAATGGTTAGAATGGGAGCTAACTTTCAAGTAATACGATTAGAATTAGGTAAGCTAAGTCATTTTCCGGGAGGTAAATTAGATCCAACTTATTTGAATAAGCTTGATAATCTGGTAGAACTTGGTAAAAACCATGGGATTAAAACCATTTTTAAAATGACAGTTTATGGAGTTGATAAATTTATTTGGGAAGAGTTTTGGCAAAACAAAAAGGATGAATATGAAACCTATATTGATGCATGGAAAGTGATATGGAATCGATATTCAGAGGAATCTTCGGTGTTAGGTTACGATGTGGTAAACGAACCTAGGAAGTTAACCATGGATATTTCTTATGAAAAACTAACTAATAAATATCTCATTCCGCTATATCAAAAAATTATAGATGAAAGTCAAAAAATAAACGCAGATAAAATGACATTGTTTCAGTCTATCTTCATGAATAAAGGAGAGAAAGTAGACAACAATCAATATTCTGAAATTACGGCGCCCATAAAAAGAAAGAATATTATTTTTGCGCCACATATATATCAAAATGATATTAACTATTTAAAGCGTAATATGGATCGTTTTGATAAAGAATCAGACATGCTAAACGCTCCAATTCTTATAGGAGAATGGGGTTTTCCTACCTTTGCAACAACCGATACTATTATAGATGGCAAACTTGGGCAGTTAAAGTATAGAGAGCTTTACATACGAACAGCAGAGGTATTCGATAAGATGGGGGTAGGCTCAATTAAAGCTTGGTTTTTAGGTAATCGTACCATGCAACATTTTTTGCCGGGTGGTCCTTCAACATGGTCTATTTTTAGCGATAGTACCGATGCAGGTACCGTTGAACGTAAGTATATTACAGATGTAATATCACGACCTTTTCCACAAGTTATTGCAGGAGATATTCAATCGTTTCTATTCAATCATGCTACAAGAAGTTTAGATGTTAAATTAAGGCCAGATAATAGTAAAGGCGCATCCAAAATATTTATTGGTGCCAATAGGCATTATCCAGATGGGTTTTCTGTTTTAATAGGCAATCAGTCAGTTTTATATTATAACCCTTTAAAAAATGTTGGTCTTGAAATTTATAAATTAGCGAAAGGTGTCGATCCAACAAATTTTATTTGGGATTCTAATACCCAAAAGTTAATCATATTAAAATGGCCCGAAAACAAGGATGAAATAGAAATGAAAATTGTTCCAGGCATAAGAAATTTTGAATAGTTAATTAAAATAAAAGTGAATTTATGAAGAAGTTATTATTAGTAGGATGTTTTGTTGTCTCATTTTTAAGTTGTAATTCATATAAAGCAACTGCACAAAATAAAGGACAGTCGGATTCTGAAATTGCTAAAAAAGTAGAGGGTCTTATAAGTCAAATGACCTTAGACGAAAAAATAGCAGAAATGACGCAAGATGCTCCTGCAAATAACAGATTAGGAATTCCGTTCATGAAGTATGGAGAAGCACTACATGGTTTGTGGCTAGTTTTAGATTATTATGGAAATACAACTGCGTATCCTCAAGCTATAGCCGCAGCTTCTACTTGGCAACCCGAGTTAGTAAAAAAAATGGCCTCTCAAACAGCGATGGAAGCACGTGCTTTAGGTGTTACACATTGCTATTCCCCTAATTTAGATGTGATTTCTGGTGACCCAAGGTATGGTAGGGTAGAAGAATCTTATGGCGAAGACCCATATTTAGTGTCTAGAATGGGTGTTGCATTTATTGAGGGGTTACAAGGTACAGGCGAGGAGCAGTATGATGAGAATCATGTTATTGCAACGGCTAAGCATTTTATAGGTTATCCGGAAAATAGACGCGGTATTAATGGTGGTTTTAGCGATATGTCCGAACGTCGATTACGAGAAATTTATCTGCCTCCTTTTGAAGCTGCTATAAAAGAAGCAAAGGTAGGATCTATAATGCCTGGGCATCAAGATTATAATGGAGTTCCAAACCATATGAATACTTGGTTACTAAAGGATATTTTAAGAGATGAATTAGGGTTTGATGGTTTTATTGTTTCCGATAATAATGATGTTGCACGATTGGAGACCATGCATTTTATTTCAGAATCTAGAACAGAGTCAGCAATATTAGGTTTAAAAGCTGGTGTGGATATGGATTTAGTTATTGGAAAAAGCGTAGACCTATCTTCATATCATTCAAACGTATTAAAAGATACAATTACGAAGAATCCGGAATTAGTAAAATATATTGATAAGGCCACATCTCGTATTTTAACCGCAAAATATAAATTAGGTTTATTTGATGAGGAACCAAAAGAGATTGATACTAAAACTGTAAATGCGGGAAGAAAAGAGCATCAAGAGTTTTCTTATGAAATGGCAAAAAAAGCAATCATTTTATTAAAGAATGATAACAATCTTTTGCCTTTAGACATTAACGGTATAAAATCCTTAGCGGTAATTGGTCCTAACGCACATGAAGAGCAACCTGAAAAAGGAACATATACTTTACTAGGTGGTTATTCTGGATTGCCACCATATTATACGTCTGTATTAGAAGGGTTAACAAGTAAAACTAAAGGGAAAGTAAAGATAAATTATGCCAAAGGTTGCGATTTGTTAAGCAATTCCAAAGAAGGATTTTCAGAAGCTATTGCAGCAGCAAATAAATCAGACGCGGTTGTACTTGTGGTTGGTGGCTCTCGTAAAACGGGTGGCGAAGGTGTAGATCGTGCCGATTTAGATTTATACGGGGTTCAAAATGAATTAGTAGAGGCTATACATAAAACAGGAAAACCAGTAATTGTTGTTTTAATTAATGGACGTCCATTAACTATAAATTATATAGCAGAAAATGTACCTTCTATTTTAGAGACTTGGTATTTAGGAATGCGATCTGGTGATGCTATTGCCGATGCTATTTTTGGCGATGTTAATCCAGGAGGGAAACTTACCGTTTCTTTTCCAAGATCTGTAGGTCAAGTTCCGGTAACGTATTTAGAGCGTCCAGATTTTATTGGTTCTGGTAAAGGATTATATAAAGATGCCGATAAATCGCCTTTATTTCCTTTTGGCTATGGGCTAAGTTATACCACATTTAAGTACGGTGCACCAAAACTTGAAAACCCAACTATTAGTATTGATGGATCAACAACAGTATCTGTTGAAGTAACTAATACAGGAGATGTTTTAGGTGATGAGGTAGTACAAATGTATGTTCGAGATGACTATGCTTCTGTAGGACGTTATCTTAAAATGCTAAAAGGATTTAAGCGCATTACTTTAAAACCAGGCGAAACTAAAACTGTTACTTTTAATCTAGGTTTTAACGAGCTTAATGTTTTAAATCAAGAAATGAAAAAAGTAGTAGAACCTGGTACTTTTACAATTTCTGTTGGGGCGTCATCTATGGCCAAAGATTTGCAAACAGTATCTTTAATGGCTAAATAAGTCTAAACGCTAAAATTTAAAGCGAATTAGAGTAAACCTATTTTTATCATGAGAATTTTAACCTTGGCCTTTTTAATTTGTATCTGTTTATTTGGTTGTCAAAATAAAAAGGCTAATAGCGAAAGTAACAAGCAAGAATCGGATAATTTGTCCTTGCCAAAACGTCCCAATATTTTGTGGTTGGTTACTGAGGATATGGGCGCTTATATACCTCCATTTGGGGATTTAACAGTTGAAACTCCAAATTTAACGCGTTTAGCAAACGAAGGTGTTGTTTATCCAAACCTGTATTCCACATCTGGAGTTTGTGCGCCTAGTCGAGCTGCCATTGCAACAGGTATGTATCCTTCTAGTATTGGAGCAAATCATATGCGTACTAATTCAAATACAAAGGCCACAGGATTACCAGCTTACGAAGCAGTGCCACCGCCAAGTGTTAAAATGGTAAGTGAGTTACTTAGAATGAACGGGTATTATTGCTCAAACAATTACAAGGAAGATTACCAATTTAAAGCACCAGTAACCGCTTGGGATGAAAGTAGTTATTTTGCACATTGGAGGAATAGAGCGGAAAATCAGCCTTTTTTCTCTGTAATTAATTTTACCGAAACCCATGAGTCTGGTTTATTTGAGCCTTATGGATATAGAAATGTTGAAACCAGGCATTACCACGAAGGGGATACCACGTATGTATGGAAGCAAAATGGATTGCCCGATTCTAAAAATAGGATTCCAGAATCGGAAATAACGAAACACTTACCTAAAGACACAAAATTTAATATTCCGCCGTATTTACCTGATACTCCAAAAGTTCGCAATGACATGTGGAAACTATATAACAATATAGCTGAGATGGATAAACAGGTTGGAGCTGTTTTAAAACAATTAGAAGACGATGGCTTGTTAGATAATACTATTGTGTTTTTCTATGGCGATCATGGTGGCCCTTTACCAAGAGAGAAACGATTAATTTATGACTCGGGTTTAAATACACCAATGATAATTCGTTTTCCAAAAAAACAAAAGGCTAATACAAAAGACAATCAGCTTATCAGTTTTATAGATTTTGCTCCCACATTGTTATCGTTAATAGATGTGGAACCACCAAAATATATGCAAGGTCAAGCTTTTTTAGGAAACTATAAAGCTAAAAAAGCAAGGAAATATATTCATGCAGCAGCCGATCGTTTTGATGAAGTTACCGATGTAATACGTGCAGTAAGAGATAATCAATTTAAGTACATTAGAAATTATAGACCAGAACAAGGTTATTATTTACCTTTAGCATACCGAGAAAAAATTCCGAGTATGCAGGAACTTTTAAGGTTAAAAACTGAGGGTAAATTAAACGATGTTCAAAAACAATGGTTTAGAGAAAATAAGCCTGAAGAAGAATTGTTTGATTGTATTGCCGATCCTTTCGAGCTGAATAACCTTGCCGCTAATCCAGAGTATAAAGAAAAATTGCAAGAGCTACGAAACGAAATGGATAATTGGTTACCGAGTATTGGGGATTATCCTAATTTACCAGAAATTGAATTAATAGATAAACTGTGGAATGGCCAGGAGAAACAGCCTGTAACAATTAATCCAACTGTAAAATTATCTAACAACATATTAACAATAAATTGTGGTACAGAGGGGTCTTCAATAGGTTATAAGATTAAAAATAAAAAAGGAGGGTTTTCTAAATCGTGGAGTATTTATACAGAACCAATCCGTGTTAAAATAGGAGATGAACTGTTAGTTAAAGCCCACCGTATTGGTTTTAAAGCTAGTAAGGAGTTGTATATAAACACGTCTAAACTAAATATCAAGATGTGATTTTAGAAAACATCTTAAATATATCACATAGTTTAACTTACTTAAGTAGGAGAAATGCTGTTATAAATATGAACAAAATAAAAAATATACAAACCATCTTTATGTTTTAGGAAGATGCTTATTTATATGCCCCACCCATTATGCATTTTGAAGGCAAATAAATGTTTAATGTTTTATTGATTTTGTCTTATAAATATTGTTAATGAAGTATTAATAATACATAAATGTAATTGTCTATAAATCTTTTGAAAACAAAATGATAATTTGTGTACATGGCAGGGTTTTTGAGGATTCCTTAGTGTAGTATGTTTTTTTTAGTTATAAATTTTATAGATAAATTAAAGGAAAAGGTTACAACATAAAAGGCAGTAATTGGATTAAATGCTTTTGTATAATTTTAACATGACAGAACGAACTAATGTTTCTAAATTTAATAGAGATACATGTAGTGATATGGCTCACTTAATATTATTGTACTTTTTGATAGAACTAAATATTTTTAAATATATCAAAACGTTTTACTAATAAAAATATATAAATATTAACGTTTAAGTTGTTACTACATATTAATCTAAAATTATCAATTTATTATTTAAGGTTTGCAATAATAACCTAATTAAAAAATAATGCAATACAATAAAAAGTTTTTAATCTTAATGAAAAAGAGAATTTTTAAAATTATGACTTTAACAAAAACAATTTTAATTTTAATATTTAGCCTAAGCTTTGGCTGTAATTTATATGCCCAACAACAGCCTAATGTTGTTGTTTTTTTAGTAGATGATTTAAGACCAGAATTAGGATGTTATGGTAATGAAATAGTAAAAAGTCCTAATATTGATGCATTAGCTAAAGATGGTGTCCTTTTTAATAAGGCCTATGCACAAGAAGCTATCTGTGCACCTTCGCGTATGAGTATATTAACAGGATTGCGTCCAGAGCGTATTGGTATTTATTCCATTTTCACACCATTGCGTTCCAGACATAAAGATATGTTAACGATGCCTCAATTTTTTAAGAATCAAGGCTATACTACGGTTAGTGTAGGTAAGGTGTACCATCATACCAATGATGATAAAGAAAGTTGGAGTACTCATTTTCCTAAGGAAGTAAACTCTTGGGTGTTACCAAGAAGTTTAAAGATAGTTGATAGTCTTAAAAAGGCTGGAATTAAATCTAACGGGCCAGCTTTTGAATTTGCAAATGTTGAAGATGAAGCTTATAAAGATGGACGTGCAGCCAATGATGCAATAGAAACACTTCATAAAATTAAAGACGAAAAATTTTTAATGTTCGTTGGCTTAACGAAACCTCATCTTCCTTTTAATGCCCCTAAAAAGTATTGGGATATGTACAATAAATCTCAATTTGTCGTGCCAGCTAAGGTGGTGCCAAAAGATATGTATAACCTAGCATTAACAAATTGGGGAGAATTAAGAAACTATCATGGTATACCTAAAGAAGGCCCTTTAGAAGATAATCTAGCTAAAAATCTTATTCATGGTTATTATGCATCCATTAGTTATATAGATGCCCAAATTGGTAAAGTTATGAAAACTCTAAATGAGCTTGATTTACGTAAAAACACTATGGTGGTACTTATGAGTGATCATGGTTATAAAATTGGCGAGTATGGTGCTTGGTGTAAACACAGTAATTTTGAAATTGATGTAAATGTACCTCTTATTGTTAGTAGAGAAACTGGTTACGAAAATCGGGTAACTAATGCCATATCTCAAGCATTTGTAGAAAACGTAGATCTTTTTCCTACACTGGTAGAATTTTGTGGTTTACAAAAACAAGTTTTGGATGGAAATAGTATTTTACCTGTAATTAATAATCCTAATTTAAAATGGGAGGAAGCAGCTTATAGTTTATACCCTAGAGGTAAAAGAATTATGGGTTTTACTTGTACCAATGGTGAGTTTAGGTATACCGAGTGGTGGAATAATAAAGAGAATAAGCTTTTAGAAAAAGAGCTTTATTTTTGTAGTCAAGATTACATGAAAGAAAATGTGAATTTGAAAAATAATCCAATCTATCAAAAAGAATTAATTAAAATGGAAAAGCTATTAGATAGACAATTTCCTAAGGATCAAAGATCGTTATACCCTCAATTAGATAAATGATATTAATTATCTAAATGTTGGATAAATACTGTGTTTTATAAATTAATAGACAAGATATAATTATGCAAAGATTAGCCTTTAAAATGAAATTAAATAAAGGACAAAAAGAAATTTATAAAAAGCGCCATAATGAGATTTGGCCAGAACTTAAAGCATTATTAAAGGATAATGGAGTAAGCGAATATTCTATTTTTTTTGACGAAGAAACAAATACATTATTTGCTTTTCAAAAAGTTTCTGGAAATAATAGTTCTCAAGATTTAGCAAGCAACCAAATTGTTAAAAAATGGTGGGATTTTATGGCAGACGTAATGGAAGTTAACCCCGATAATTCGCCGGTTTCAATACCTTTACAAGAGCTTTTTTATATGGAGTAACGTAAGAGTATTCTAAACTTTTTTGCAGAATACTAAAAAAAATAAAAACTATGAAAAACAAATACTTAAAGAAACAATATTTTAAAAACATTTTTATTCTGCATCTTGTTTTACTTTTTTCATTTCTAGGCAGTGCACAAGTTGTTTTAGAAAATGAAATAAAAATTACGGATTTAGGTTTGCACTTTAATGGTAGTAAAGTAGGTAATTCTTCGGCTGATAATGGATCAAATACAGAATACGATTATGTTTTTGGTCGTAATATTTCGGCACATGGAGACTGTATAAAAACATATGGTGACTATGTGTTTATGACTTGGTATCGAGGTGGTAAAACAGATAGGCATGTTATGTTAACGAGGTATAACACAGTTACACAAACTATAGTTACAATAGAATTCCCACATAGGCATACTGGTTTTCAAAACAGATGGTGGCTTGGGGAATCGCACAATGCTATTGCAATAGGAGTTAGTCCTTTAAATGGGACCATACATTTATTGTATGACATGCACGCTTACAGTAGTTCAAGGCCGTCAAACGGTAGTTTAGCTAATGATTATTTTAGATATTCTTACTCTATTGAAAATGCGGCGTCTTTGCCAGATGAAGAATTTACACTAGATAAGTTTGTACAAAATAGTAGTGGTGGTTATAAGCACTTAAGGTTAACAGGTAGTGCTCCTCAAAATGAATTTATTGCATTAACTTACCCTAATTTCTTCTTAAATGATGCAGGTGATTTATTTATGTGGATGCGTGAAGGCGGAAATAATAATGGAATGTACAAATTTTCTCGTTATGATGCTACAACAGCCACGTGGTCCAATTTTATAGATTTTAATGCTTTAAATGCTAGGAGCCAACCAGATATAACCTATAATTGGGGATTATACGGAGATATTAAATACGTAAACGGTAAGATGCGCATTGGTTTTCAAAGACGTTCACAAAATAATAATGATAAGTTCGAGTACCAAAATGGGGTATATTATGCGTATTCTGATGATCAAAGTGGAGCTACGGATTGGAAAAACCACCAAGGTCAAAATTTTAGCACACCGCTTTATGATGCCGATTTTATTAAAGTTATGGAGCCTGGTGACTATGTTCAAGGTACTAATACAAACGCATTAAATATTGTTGCCGGTTTTGATTGGACAGTTACTGAAAACGATGATGTGCATATTATAAGTAGAGTACGAGATAATCAATTTGGGGTTACTAAAAATTTACATACCTACAAACCATCAGGAGCAACAGATTTTATAACATCAGAAGATTTTTCTGGCGCTTCATCTATATATACTTCTGGAAATGATGTGTTTATTATAGGTTTGTCTGGTGGCAGAGTATTTGTAGAAAAGACTGAAGGTGGCACTAATAATTTTACAAGAGTGTATCAAGCCACTTCAGGAAGAACTTTTGACCACGGGAGGGTCTATGTTGATAATGGAAAACTGTACTATTATTTAATGGAGAATGCTTCCGGTAGTGCACAACCACTTTATTTACAAATAATAGATTTAGGAATAGTGAAAGATCCTTTTAGAGTATCCTTAAGCTCGCCATCTAATGGTGCATCTTTTAGTATAGGAGAAACAATTCAGATTTCAGCGAATGCGGTCGATGAAAATAGCCATATATCTAAGGTGGAATTTTGGATAAATGGTTCTTATTTTGGTGAGGACAATAGTATACCTTATACTCTTGATTGGTCACCTACGGTAGAAGGAGACTATACGCTTCAAGCTATAGCTTATAACACAAATAATCAAACGGTTTCTTCTATAGAAAATACCGTTAACGTTAGTGAGTTTGATCCAACCGATTTAACAGGTGACATTTACCGAATTAAGAATTTTGTTACCGGAAAGTATTTACATTCGGTAGGTTCGGATGTGGTTGAAAGTGATAATGCCACCAACGTAGCTTCTGGTGACAAGGAATGGGAATTTGTTAAAGCTGGAGACTATTATAATATTGAAAGTAAAAGGTCCGATCGTGGTATTTTAAGAGCAGCCGGAAACCCACCAAACGACATTATTAATACTGGTTTTAGTGCTCCCAGAGAGGATAGTGATAAACAATTTAGTGTCGCTTATAATAGTAGTGACGGCACATATCAATTTTTAACTCGAAATAATTCTAATTACTTATTTCAAAATACTAGTGGTATAATAGAGCATATTGGAAATTCTAATGACAGGTCTAAATGGATTGTGGAATCAACAACATTAAGTACAACAAAATCAGAATCTAATATGTTTTCTGCAAGGGTTTTTCCTAATCCAGCAAAGAATCAATTTACCATTTTATTAAATGGAGTAAATAAAGCCACTGTTGTTATAAATGATATGCTAGGAAAGGTGATTTTTCAAAATAAGGTAAATAATTCCAATAGAATTTATATTGAAAATAATGGCCGATTTAAAACAGGACTTTACCTAATAAAAGTAATTGATGATAAGAAAAGAGTTTTCTATTCGAAACTTATTGTTAACTAAATAGTAAGCAAATAATTTAGAGTTAAAAGAGCTAGGGAATTTTAATGTTTCTAGCTCTTTTTTATGTAAAAATTAAAGTATAATTATATGTGGTATAACACAAAAAAAATCGAGACAGTACAGGATAGTTTGTTTTGTAAAAAAATGCATATTAGTCATTAATTTTTATAAGCACTTAACTTCTTGAAAATAACATCGAAAAGCATAATTGAAATGAAATTATTTAATATAAACAAGCCGTATATTATAATTTATAGTTTTGTTTTATTATCGCTTGTTTTGTTTGGTTGTAAAGAAAAAGAAATAGGAGCGGTAAAATCTTTAATGATTTCCGAAGGTTTTAAAAATCCAATAGGGTTTTATAATCCCAATCCAACATTTTCTTGGAAATTAACTGTATCAGAACAAATTAAATCGCAATCTGCTTACCATATAGTTGTAGCATCGACAAAAGAATTATTACCCGATAATGCCGATTTATGGGATTCTAAAAAACAAAAAAGTACACAATCTACTTTTGTAAAGTATCAAGGAAAAGAACTAAAATCTAGACAAAAAGTATATTGGCAAGTAAGGTATTGGAATCAAGATAAAAAGGCTTCAGATTGGAGCGAAACCAATTCTTTTGAGTTAGGACTATTAAATAATTCTGATTGGACAGCAAAATGGACAGGATTAGACACCGCAAAAGATAGCATTAAAGGCGTTCGTGAATTTTTAATGCACAGGCCACAATATTTAAGAAAAGGTTTTGAGTTAGCTTCGAATGTAGCTTCTGCAAGACTTTATATTACAGCAAAAGGTGTTTTTGATGTGCATTTAAATGGGAATGATGTTAGTGACGATGTTATGACGCCAGGTTGGACACCATATAATCATCGTATAGAAACATTGACTTATGATGTTACTAAACTTTTACAAGCTGGTAAAAACGCTTTAGCGGTTGAGTTAGCTTCAGGATGGCATTCTGGAAGAATTAGTAGAGGTAGAGCGTTATATGAAAATTTTGCATCACCAAAAATTCTATGTCAGTTAGAAGTTGTACTGAAAGATGGATCAAAACAAACCATTATTTCTGATGAATCTTGGAGAGGAACAACCAACGGGCCAATACGTTTAGCGAGTGTTTACGATGGCGAAGTGTATGATGCAAATTTTGAAATACCAAATTGGAACACTGCTGCTTTTGACGACTCTAACTGGAAATCGGTTGAAGTTGAGGCGATTGCCAAGGATGTTAAATTAGCTCCAAAAAGACATCACACTGTAAAAAATCAAATCGTTTTAAACGATGTAGAAATTGTTTCGGTTAAAGAAAATACATCGGTTTTTAATATGAAACAAAATATGGTAGGCGTGCCAAGAGTAAAAGTACCTATGAAAAAAGGCGATACCTTAAAAATACGTTTTTCTGAAATGTTACTAAAAGATGATACCTTTTACACCAAAAATTACCGTTCTGCAAAGTCAACCGATTATTACGTAGCAGGTAAAGATGGTATGATTGAATATATGCCTAAATTTACGTTTCACGGATTTCAATTTTTAGAATTAAGTGGTTACGATAAAAATGCGAAACCAGACGCTTCTTGGGTGCAAGGTATAGCACAACATTCAGATTTTGAGAAAAACGGAACGTTTACATCATCTCACGATAAGTTAAATCAATTACAAAGTAATATTACATGGGGTTTACGAGATAATTTTTTCGATATTCCCACAGATTGTCCGCAACGTGATGAACGTTTAGGTTGGACAGGAGATGCACAGGTAATTGCGCCAACAGCATTGTTTAATTATAATACTCACGCTTTTTGGACAGCTTGGTTGCAAAGTTTAAGAGAAAATCAGTCTGAACATAAAAACGGTTTAGTACCTTACATTGTGCCAGATGTTCTTCAAAATAAAAATGGAAGTTCTGGTTGGGGTGATGCAGCTGTAATTATTCCTTGGGACATATACAATACAACAGGTGATATTACGGTGCTTGAGGAAAGTTACGAGTCAGCCAAAAAATGGGTTGGGTACTATCAATCTAAAGTAAAAAAGCAACCTTATTTACCAAAAATGCATTCATTCGGAGATTGGCTACAGCCTTATCCTTCTAAAATGCTTAAAAAAGCAAATAGAGGAGACACTCCAAAAGATTTAATTCACGCAGCTTTTTTTGCGCACTCTGCACATTTAGTCTCTAAAATTGCTAATGTTTTAGGCAAAACAGAGGATGCTAAAAAATATGCAGCTTTATATAAAAATATTGCTAATGCTTTTGAAAATGCTTTTTTTGAAGAAGGAAAGTTTACAGGTAAAAAACAAACACAAACAAGTTATTTGCTAGGTATCTATTTTAATTTATTTAAACCAGAAACCAAACTAAAAGCACAGAATTACTTGCTTGAAGAAATTAAGAATGCCGATTATCATTTAGGAACAGGATTTTTAGGAACACCAATTCTACCAAAGGTTTTAGATGATATGGGAGAAATAGATTTGATGTATAAAATTTTGTTTAAAGAAACCTATCCATCTTGGTTTTATTCTATCAATCAAGGAGCAACCACTATGTGGGAGCGTTGGAATAGTTTTAGTAAAGAAGGTGGTTACAATTCTCAAAGTATGAATAGTCTAAATCATTATGCATACGGAGCTATTGGTCAATGGATGTACGAGCGTATCGCTGGTTTAGCATCGTTAGCACCGGGATACAAAAAAATTAGAATAGCACCTTTACCAAATACCGAGTTTTTAACATCAGCTTCGGCCAGTGTAAAAACATCTTATGGAAAAGCGTTATCATCTTGGAAAATTGAGAATGATTCTTTTAAACTTGATATTGTAATTCCACCTAATACTTCTGCAGAGGTACATATTCCTTATGGTAATAAAGATCATTTATTTGTAAATGGAAGTATTTTTACAGAAAATTCAAATTTAAAATTAATGAGTTCTGATACAAATTCGGTAAAGATTTTAGCAGAACCAGGAACTTATAACTTTCAAACTAAACTTTAAATCATGTTAAAAAAAATGAACTTTAAACATTTTATATACGCGTTATATGCTACTGTTTGTTTGAGCTTTACGTCATGTAAAGAACAAGCAACTATAGCAGAAGCAAAAAAATTAACCATTTCAGAAGGGTTTGAAAATCCATTAGGGTTTTATGATAAAATGCCAACTTTTTCATGGCAGTTGCCAGTTTCAGAAGGTGTTTTAAGTCAATCAGCATATCAAATAGTAGTGGCTAGTAGTCCAGATTTGTTACCTGATCATGCAGATTTATGGAACTCTAAAAAACAACAAACAGCACAATCTACTTGGATCAAGTATGAAGGAGCAGCTTTACAATCACGTCAAAAAGTATATTGGCAAGTTAAGTATTGGAATCAAGATAAGCAAGCTTCAAAATGGAGTGAAATTAATCATTTTGAGTTGGGTCTATTGAATAATAATGATTGGAAAGCCAAATGGATTGGTTTAGATACAAAAAAAGAAAAGGTTTTAGGAAGTCAAAATAATATTATTCATAGACCGCAATACTTAAGAAAAGGTTTCAAATTGTCTAATGATGTTGCTTCGGCAAGACTATACATTACTGCAAAAGGGGTTTTTGATGTGGCTATAAATGGAAAAGATGTTAGTGATGATGTAATGCCTCCTGGATATACGCCTTATAAAGAACGTATTGAAACGATTACTTACGATGTTACCAATTTAATAGAACCTGGAGAAAATACCGTAGGTGTTGAGGTTGCTGCAGGCTGGCATTCAGGACGTTTAGGTTGGATGGAATCATATTGGAGCGATACAGAAACTCCTAAAATGTTGTTTCAATTAGAATTAATTATGAAAGATGGTTCTAAAGAAATGATTTTATCTGATGACACATGGAAAGGAACAACATCTGGACCGATTCGAGTTTCTGAAATTTACGATGGAGAAACCTATGACGCCAATTTAGAAATGCCAAATTGGACCACTACTAAATTTGATGATAAAACATGGGAGTCTGTAAAAACATTTCCTGTTACGGAAGACATAAGGCTAGAACCTAAAAGACATACCACTGTTAAATCTAAAATTGAATTAGCAACAAAAGCTATTATTGAAAAAGATGGAACTGCTATTTTTGATTTTCAACAGAATATGGTAGGTGTGCCTTTGCTAAAAGTGCCAATGAAAAAAGGGCAAACATTAAAAGTTCGTTTTGCTGAAAAGTTATCTCCAGATGGTTCGTTTTATACTGAAAATTATAGAAGTGCGGAGTCAACTAATTATTATACAGCTTCAAAGGACGGTGTTATTGAATGGATGCCAAAATTTACATTTCACGGATTTCAATATGTAGAATTAAGCGGATTTGATACTTCAAAAAAACCATCAAAAGATTGGGTAACGGGATTAGTTCAATATTCAGATTTTGAAGAAAACGGAACCTTTACATCGTCTCACGAAAAATTAAATCAGTTACAAAGTAATATTGTTTGGGGGTTAAGAGGTAATTTTTTTGATATACCAACCGATTGCCCGCAACGTGACGAACGCATGGGGTGGACAGCAGATGCACAAGTATTTGCACCAGCATCTATGTTTAATGCAGATGTATATAAATTTTGGGCAAGTTGGATGCAAAGTGTTCGAGAATCACAAAGTGATAATGGAGCCATCCCTTGGGTTGTGCCAGATGTGCTGTTTAATAATAAAGTAAGTGCAGGTTGGGGAGATGCTTGTACTATTATTCCTTGGAAAATTTACCTAAAAACTGGAGACAAAGAAATCCTAGAAGAGAATTTTGAAACCATGAAAGGTTGGGTAAAATACCACGAAAGTGTTACTAAAAATAACATTTCTTCTATGGGCTTTTTTGCAGATTGGTTGCAGCCACTTCCAGAAAATGGCGATAATAAAGGTGATACATCTAAAAGCTTAATAGGAACTGCGTTTTTTGCACATTCTGCAAACTTAACAGCAAAAACAGCGAAAGCTTTAGGTAAAACCGAAGAATTTAAAAAATATAATGCTATATATAAAACGGTTGCAAATGCTTTTGAAAACAAATTTTTTGAGAATGGAAAAGTAAAAGATGTTGCAGAAACACAAACCTCTTATTTACTAGCTTTAGCCTTTGGTTTACTTTCTGAAGAGCATAAAGCAAATGCTAAAAAACACTTATTAAGAAAAATAGCAGAAGCCGATAATCATTTAAGAACCGGATTTTTAGGTACGCCCTTATTATACGAAGTTTTAGATGCAACTGGTGAAATAGACTTGATGTACAAGTTATTATTTAACGAAACTTATCCGTCATGGTTTTATTCCATCAATCAAGGAGCAACCACTATTTGGGAACGTTGGAACAGTTATAGTAAAAAAGATGGTTTTAATGCGCAAAAAATGAATAGTTTAAACCATTATGCTTATGGTGCCATAGGCGAATGGATGTACGAACGTATTGCTGGTATTGCACCCTTAGAAGCGGGTTACAAAACCATTAGAATAGCACCAGTACCAAAAGAGCCATTAACATCATCATCAGCCAGTTTAAATACACCTTATGGTAACGTATCTTCATCTTGGGAAATAAAAGGTAGTGATTTTAAATTAGAAGTAGTGGTCCCGCCAAATACCACAGCAAAAGTTGTTATTCTAGCTAATACGAAACAAGCACTCTTATTAAATGATACTAACTTTAAAGATAATTCAAACGTAAAATTAACTAATACAGACAAGGATGCATTTGTATTAGAAGTACAACCTGGAACGTACTCATTTCAATCAAAACTTAAATAATTAAAAATGAAAATAAATTTAGTATCGTTTTTGCTTTTCGTATCAAGTTTATTATTGAACGCGCAGTCCACAAAATTTACTACGCCCATTATTGATAACGAAGTTATATTTCAAGAAAATAACGGTATGGTTGCTGTTGAAGCAGAATACTTTAATAAACAAAGCAAGTTCGAACACAGACAATGGTATATCACTTCAAAGAATGCTGTATCTAATGTAGGTAGTGATGAAGACGCTCCACATCACATAAATGCAAGTAATGATACTTATATTGAAATATTACCAGATACAAGAATAACACATTCTGATAAGCTAGTTCAAGGCGAAAACTTTTCCAATAAGGCGGGAGAAATAGGAATCTTGCATTATAAAGTTAGAATTAGTAATCCAGGACGCTATTACGTTTGGGTACGAGCATTTAGCACAGGAAGTGAGGATAATGGTTTACATGTTGGATTAAATGGAGCATGGCCTAAAAATGGGCAGCGCATGCAATGGTGTGAAGGCAAAAATAAATGGACCTGGGAGAGTAAGCAAAGAACAAAAGAAGAGCATTGTGGTATAGCTAAAGAAATCTATTTAGATATAGAAAAAGCAGGTGTTCATGATATACAATTTAGTATGCGTGAAGATGGTTTTGAGTTTGATAAATTCATTTTAACCAAAGACAGTACGTACACGCCAAAAGGCGAAGGTTTAAAAGTAACCACGCTTTGGCCTATGCAATCGTATTACAAACAAATAGCAGCTTCTAATATTGAAAATAAAACCCTACCTATTGATGATTTTCCAATAAAAGGCACAGGGTTTTATAAACATGCTGAAGGTAAATGGCTAGGTATTAACCCAAACAAGCAACAGGAAGCGCAAACAACAACGCCTTTTACGTTTAAAAACGGAAATTATGATTTGGTATTTGTTGCTGTTGGCGAAAATGATGGACAATCAGAATTTACTATAAGAATCAATAATAAAAAATTAGGCACGTTTAAACCGCCATTAACTAAAGACCTATTTGAAGAAGGAGAAAGTAATAACGCCCTTTGGGAAAATGTAAAATTTAAAAAAGGTGATAAAATAACAGTAATTGCCAAAATTGGAAGTGCAGACGGAAAAGAATGGGCAAGAGCACGTTGGTCTGGTATTATTTTTGCCCCAGTTGGTAAAGGTAAGGAGGTCATAAAAACACCTTATAATGGAGCAATAAAGGTTGCGCAAAACACAGCACCTGTAATTAAAGCGCCTAAAGGTCGTATTGCTGTTGTTGCCGATGGTAACTCACCCGATCCTGACGATTTAGGTGGCACTGCTATTTCCCTAGCTTTATTAAGAGCCACAGGTTTAGAAAACACTTTGGTACACTATTCTCATAGTTGTGATATTGTTCGTGTCAATAGAATTTCTGAAAAAGCCGAAATCGAGAGACACGCGCTTATGCAAAGTGTTTGTGATGTAACAGCAAGACGATGGGGTGGTTTTGATGGGCTAAAATTTTTAGATGCAAAATGGAATATAGATGAAACTATTAAAGATTTAGCTAAAGCCATTAACGCATCTACAGCTGAAGACCCATTATGGATTATAGAAGCAGGCGAACCTGATATAATTGGTTTTGCACTTGATGCGAGTTCTAAAGACAAACATAAACATGTAAAAGTAATAACACACCACCCTGCAAATGACGACGCCGGAGATTTTTATACTTGGCAACAAATATTAGATTTTGGAGTTGAAGAAGTTCGAATTCCAGACCAGAACATAAAACTTAAAGTAAATATTGCTGAGTGGGATTGGGCTAGAGACCATAAAGACCCAAGGTTACAACAAGTATGGTTATTTGGTAAAATGGCAGAGGTGGATGATGTAGTTAAGTTTCAAAAAGGAAAATGGGATTGCTCTGATGCGGGTATGATTTTGTATTGGATAACAGGTGCCAACTTAAATAATGGACTTAAACAAGGTACAGTAGATGATGTTAAAAATATCTTACTAAATTATATTGCTAAAAATTAACCCATTAAGGATGAAAATTATAAAAAAAAGTGTTAGTTTATTAGTGGTTTTCCTAGTTTTAGGAGGTTGTAAAAGAAAAGAAATAAAGGGAAATATCGGTGATAGAGTTGCTGTCAAAAAACCTAATGTAGTTTATATTCTAACAGATCAATGGAGAAGTACAGCTCTAGGTTACGCTGGTAATCCAGATGTAAAAACGCCTAATTTAGATGCGTTTGCCAAAGAGTCGGTGAATTTTACAAATGCCGTATCTGTAATGCCAGTGTGTACACCGCACAGAGCAGCATTGTTAACAGGTAAGTTTCCAACAACAACAGGTATGTTTGTTAATGATTTGTATTTGCCATCTGAAGAATTAACAATGGCAGAAATTTACAAAGCAGAAGGGTACAACACAGCCTATTGGGGTAAATGGCATTTAGATGGACATGGGCGGTTAAATTACATTCCAAAAGAAAGACGCCAAGGTTTTGACTATTGGAAGGCTCTAGAGTGCTCGCATAATTACACCAAAATGCCGTATTATGATAATAATAATCCTGAGATAAAATACTGGAAAGAGTATTCGCCATTTGCAATTGTTAAAGATGCCAATCAATATATAACAGAGCATGCCAAGGACGACAAACCGTTTTTAGCATTCATTTCAATTGCAACACCGCATTTTCCGCACGATAATGCGCAAAAAAAGTATAAGGATTTGTACCCGCCAGAATCTTTAACCTTAAACCCAAATGTTACTGAAAAGTTTAAAAATAAAAGTCGTGAAGAATTGCAAGGGTACTATGCACATGCAACCGCAACCGATGAAGCCATTGGAACCGTTTTAGCTAAACTAAAAGAACTTGATATATTAAATAATACTATTATAGTTTTTTCTGCCGACCATGGCGAAATGATGGGGGCACATGACGTTAGACCTTTCCAGAAACAGCGTGCATGGGATGAATCTATAAAAGTCCCATTTTTAATAAGCTATCCAGGAATAGATAAGCAAAAAGGTGCAATTATAAATGCACCTATAAACACGCCAGATATTTTACCCTCCTTGTTAGGGTTGTCTAACATAAAAATCCCCCAAAATATAGAAGGAGAAAATTTAACAGCACTAATAAAGAATCCTGATTCGAGTGCAGATAGAGTAGCATTAGTAATGAGTGTTGCCCCTTTTGCAGGCAATTATAATAGTTTACCTTATAGAGCCATTAGAACCAAACAATACACCTATGCAAGAACACCTAATGGCCCAAGTATGTTTTTTGATAATGCGGCAGATCCTTACCAAATGAATAATTTGTTAGGTAAACCTGAGTTTAAAGCAATTCAATTAGAATTAGATAATAAATTGAATGGGAAATTAGCTCAAATTGGAGATGAGTTTAAATCAAGAGATTATTATCTCAAAAAATACAACTACACATTTGATAAGAAAAAGCCAGCTGTTCCACATTGGGAATTTGAAGTAGGCAAGGGAGTTGTACAATCACCAAAACCAGTAAAGTAAAACTTCTATATATTTATTTAATCAATATTATTAAAATGAATAAATTACTAACATTATCAATAATAGGATTGTCGTTTCTAGCTTGTAATAAAAGCACATCTTCTAAAACAAAAGAAGAAAAACCTAATATTATTTTTATCCTAACAGACGACCAACGATGGGATGCTTTAGGCTATGCAGGAAATGATTTAGCCCACACTCCAGAAATGGATAAATTAGCAAAAAGTGGTGTGTTTTTTAAAAACACCATTGCTACAACCCCTATTTGCGCAGCAAGTAGAGCTAGTATATTTAGTGGCTTACAAGAGCGAACACATAACTATAGTTTTTCTAGTAAAGCTATGAAAGATGAGTACATGGAATATGCTTTCCCTAGAGTTTTAAAAAAATCTGGATATTACACAGGTTTGTATGGTAAATTTGGTGTAAAATATAAAAAATTAGATTCACTTTATAATATTCATGAAAATTACGATTTAAGATACGATCTTAAAGATAGAACTAGTTACTATTATAAAACTTTAGGTAACGATACCGTTCACTTAACACGTTATACCGGAGAAAAGGCACTGCAATTTTTAGAAAAGGCACCAACAGATAAACCGTTTTGTTTACAGCTTAGTTTTAGTGCACCTCATGCAAGTGACAACACTCTTGAACAGTATTTTTGGCAAGAAGAAAACAATCATGTTTTAGAAAATGTAACTGTACCAGATGCAAATATTTCTTCGGATGAAGACTATAATAAACTGCCACAACTAGTTAAAGATGGCTTTAATCGGTTACGTTGGTATTGGCGTTATGACACTCTAGAGAAATACCAACATAGTGTTAAAGGCTATTATAGAATGTTAGCCGGTATTGATAATGAGATTGCTAAAATAAGATCGAAACTAGAGGAAAAAGGAATAGCAGATAATACTATTATTGTTTTAATGGGAGATAATGGTTTTTTCTTAGGCGAAAGACAAATTTCTGGTAAATGGTTAATGTACGATAACTCACTAAAAGTGCCACTAATTATCTACGACCCTAGAAATAAAGAGCATAAAGATGTTGAAGCTATGGCTTTAAATATTGATGTACCTTCTACTATATTGGATTATGCTAATATTCAAGCTCCTAGTACTTGGCACGGAAAAAGTTTAAAACCTTTAGTAGATAAAGAGAGTGTAAGTTTAGATCGTGATACTATTTTAATAGAGCATTTATGGGACTTTAAAAATATAGCACCAAGTGAAGGGGTACGAACTAAAGACTGGAAATATTTTAGATATGTTGATAATAAATCTATTGAAGAATTATACAATTTAAAAGATGACCCAAGGGAAACAAATAACCTTGTAAATAATGAACAGTATCAAGATATTTTAAATAATTTAAGGACAAAGTGTGAAGATTTAATAGAAAAGTATAAAGATCCTTATGCCTTAACCATTAATAATAATAAATTTAATGGCAACACTTTTAGATGGCATGTACCCGAAGGTTCTCAAAAACAAACCGCATATCAAATTCTAGTCGCATCGTCCAAAGAAAACATCAATAACAATATAGGAGACGTTTGGAATAGTACTAAAATACAAAGCACTTTAAAAGAAGCCAAAAAACCTAGTAATCTTAAATTAGAACAAAGCAAAACCTATTATTGGAAAATGCGAATTTATGACGAACTTAATAGAACAGGAAGCTATACCTCATTTCAAGAAATTTAAATGAAGTTTGTAATTATTAAGCATATCTTTAGATTAATAGTAGTATACACTACTATCATAATGTTTTCTATAGCTTGCAATACAACTAATTCTGATAGAAACTATAATGTTAAATATCCAGTAGTATTAGCAAAATTTCATGAAAATGTTATTAATTATTATCTGAATTCTGAAATTGACGATAGGGCTACGAATATATTAATAGAAAATTTACAGGAAGATGGATCTTGGTCAACTATAGATTATTCCAATAAGGTTCGAGGTGGGTGGCCAGTAAAAAATCATTTACTACATGTTCAAAATTTAGCCATTCATTATAAAAATAAAACCTCTAGGTTTTACAAGGATAAAGATGTTTTACATAAAATTCATAGGGCATTAAATTATTGGTTGAATAATGATTTTTTAAGTACCAATTGGCACGATCAACATATTGGAGTTCCTGAGTTGTTACTGCCAACGCTTTTTTTAATGGAAAACGAATTAAGTAAGCAGCAACTAGATAAAGCAATCGTTTTACTCAATCGTGCTAAAATAAAAATGTCTGGCCAAAATAAAGTTTGGCTTTCTACAAATGTTATGTTGCGTTCGTTATTGCTTCGTAAGCAAGATTCGGTTTCCATAGCTAGTAAAGCTATTCAAGATGAATTAAAAATAGCTAATGGTGTAGGTGTTAAGCCTGATTGGTCGTATCATGAACACGGTGCGCAACTGCAATTTGGAAATTACGGTTTATCTTATTTAGAAGATATGATTAAGTGTTACACGTTTGTAAATAATACACCTTTTCAATTTGAAGATTCTAAAATTGAGTTTTTACGAGATTATGTTTTAAAGGGGCAGCAATGGGTAATTTGGAATAATACTTACGATGTAAATGCATCTGGTAGACAACTTTTTTTAAACGAGCAAGAAAAGAAAGCCGCACGATTAAAAAGGTGTTTAGAGCAGATGAAACTCCTTGATACTGCACATGCGAAGGCTTATGAGGATGTCTTAAATACTAAAACCCTATCTGGAAACAAACACTTTTGGAAATCGGATTTTCATGTACACAGAAGGCAAGATTTTTATTTTTCGGTTAAAATGAGTTCTAAGCGTGTTATAGGTACAGAGTCGGTTAATCAAGAAAATATACAAGGGTATTATATGGGAGATGGTGTAGCTTTGTTATCTACCCATAATGAAGCATATAGAAATGTATTTCCTTTTTGGGATTGGAAAAAGCTTCCTGGTACAACTATAATTCAAGATACATTAGCATTGCCCATTATTAAGTTTAGTGGCTTTAAAACCAATGGTACTTTTGTTGGTGGAGTTAGCAATGGTAAAAATGGTATTGCTGTAATGGACTATAATCGAGATGGGTTAGCTGCTAAAAAATCGTGGTTTATGTTTAATGATAAAGTAATTTGCTTGGGCAGTGGTATTACAACAAATTCAGATTTTCCTGTAACGACGACCTTAAATCAGTCCTTTTTAAAAGGAAGTGTTTTAGTAAGTGAAAACAATAGTGTAACAAGAACATCAAGAGTAGGAGTATCTCAAGAAATAGATTGGGTATTACACGACCATATTGGGTATCTATTTCCAAATAAAGGGCAGGTAAAACTCTCTACTCAAATTTTAGAAGGAAGTTGGAACAATGTAGCTAAGCGTTACAGGCCTGTAATACTTACCGAAAACATTTTTAAATTAGGTTTAGCACACGGTAAACAACCTAAGAATGAAAAATATGAATACATCCTTGTTCCTAATGCTTCAAAAGATACTATGATTCATTTAAATAAAAACAAACCTTTTAAAATTGTAAACACTCAAAAAATACAGTCTGTAGAATCTATAGACGGAACTTGGGCGGGTATTGCTTTTTTTAAAGAGGGCGTATCAAAAGTATACGGAGGAATTACCGTAAATAAACCATGTGTATTAATGCTTGAGCATAAGGAGAATGCATTGGTGTTGTCGGTTAGTGATCCTTCTCATAGCTTGAATAAAATTAAAGTGAATTTAAAAGGATATTATATATTTGAAGGTAGCACTTATAGCAATGGACAAACCCAACTTACTATCCACTTGCCTCAAGGAGAACAGGCTGGTAAAACCGTTTTTTATCACTTAAGTAAGTAATGTGTAGTTGCGGGTTAAACTTAAACAACAGGACTATTATTTAATATTATAAATATTAGAACTAAAAAAAACTCAAACTTAATTTTAACTAATCCGAGGTTTTAGGTACGCTATATTTTACCTTTAATAAGGTACTTAAAATTTTTTCCCTACTACCGTATACATTCTGCAGTCTCTTGGGGCATCGCCATTACTGTTTCCTGCCATTATAATGCTTTCGCCTTCTTCTGCAACTCTATGAAAAACAGACATGATTATATCTCCAACTTTAATATTATCTCCATTATCCTTGTAATCATTTAAAAGAAACTCTGGTCGTGGTACGTTATCATCATGTAAGACATATATATGCATTTTTTTACCTGCTATAAATTGCAATTGATCCCTAGCCCAGTAGCGATTATCGGAGTTAGGTGTTCTTATGTATTCTGCACCTCTCAAGTAATTTGGAATTACAGTATAATTATGCTCTAAGTCTGTGTAGGCTTTTTTACCCCAATTCATTGTGGTTCTTAACATGGCTTTTCCATCGCCAGTATAACTAAATTTTTTAAATAAATCACTTCGGTTTTTAATTCCAGGAATATACTCTGGCATTTCGGGAGTATATGCTGGTTGTGGTTCTTCTTTTAAATCATCGTTATAAACCTGCGGAAGAGTAGTAGTTATGCCATTTTTAATGTTTACAGGTAAAGATGTTAATTCAACTTGCGCCGAATTTAAACCAGTTTTTGTAGCCGTAATTATAACTTTTCCAGAACGTAATAGCGATTTAACGGCTACACGATTTATTCCTGCTTCAATATCTAAAAATAAGTTATTAGTAGAGTTTGCTTTTCCACTGTTATAGCCACCGCGCCAAATGCCCGGTCCAGAAATTGTAAAGTCAACGCGTCCTTTAGCTAAAGGGCAACGTCTTCCTTTGGCGTCAACTACTTCTATATCAATTAAGGCTATATCAGAGCCATTGGCCTGCCAACCTTTAGGACCCGTAATTGGTGTTAACTTAAGTGACACAGGTTTTCCAATGGTTGTTTTAATTTGAGATGTTTTTAGCTTATCGTTAATATAGCCTTCAGCCTTAATTTCTCCAGCTTGCCATTCAACCATATCAAATTTATACACATAACCGTTTTCGGGAGTGTTATTGGTACCTAATAATTGTCCATTTTTATATAATTTCACACTAGAACAGTTCGATATTACATATATGTCTTTCTTAATACCGTTTTCATAATTCCAATGGCCAATAATATGTACTTGTGGTTCTGGTCTCCACATAGCTTTTAAGGCATAAAAGGCTTCTTTAGGGAGTCTTACAGCATCTACTTCACCACTTGCACGCGTTACCTCGGTAGGGCAACGACCACCATGTGGGCCATCAGTAAAAATCCAATTGGCACCGCCAGAGTGGTAGGCTTTTTTTCCCATTTTATTCCACCAATGGTCGGCTTGATTAATTGCAAATCTTTCAGAACCAATAGTATATGTGTTTTTGTTAATATTTTTATGGTTCCAAAAATTATCATCGGGAGAAAACTTATCCCAAATACGTCTAGGTGCTTCATCTCTCATATATTCACTTTCAATAATTGGCAAATTCTCATATTCACGTTCCCAACCTTCTGTACCAATTTCAATGGAAACGTATCCTTCAGAATCATTTTTCACATCGGCTCTTCTATTTCCCATTAGGCGCTTACCTTTAGGGTCAAAGGTGTTAATTACTTCTAGTATTTCCTTATAATGTGCTTCGGTTTCCGCCCAATTACCGCCTTCCCAAATAAAAATAGAAGGGTGGTTACGGTAGTAAACAATCATGTCTTTAAAGGCTTTTATACGAATATCCCAAGTTTCACCTTCGTCTTGAGATTCTCCACTAACACCAGGCATTAAGGTTACAAAACCGTATTTATCGCCCATTGCAATTTCTGCTGGAGAGCCAGCACAATGTCCCCATCTAATAAAATTCCCTCCAGCTTCGTCCATTAGTTTAAAAGTGTAATCTCGTAACCAATCTGGTAGTGCTGCACCTAACCCTGCCCAAGAGTTGGTTGGTTTTTGTCCCCATCCGTGTAACTTTACGTGTTCTCCGTTATTAGAAAATCCAGAGTCTTTATTAAAATCAAAACTTCTAATACCTAACGGGGTTGCGTAAGCATCAACGGTTTTGTTATTTACTTTTAAAATGGTTTCCACGCTATACATGTACGGGTAGCGTGTAAACCAGCGCTTAGGGTTTGCTAAATTTGTGGTTATTGTAAATGTAAACTTTTCTCCGGCTTTAATGTTGCTGTTTGTACTAGATGTGGCTACAGTTTTCCCTTCTTTATCTACAATTCTAGCTTCAAATTTTACATCTGTATCTTCTTTATATTCATTTTTAACTTCAGCGGTAACAGTTATATCGGCATTTTTTTCGCTAATATTTTCGGCATAAACGTAGGTGCCTACGGTCTCTAAATTATCGAATAAGGGCAATGTAATATGAAGAGGATCCATTACATGTAGATATACATTTCTGTATATGCCTCCATGAGTTGGGTGCCAGTGTTCATGGTTCCAAACTAAAGGAAAGTTATTTCTAAAATGATCACCTCTGTCGTTGTTTACTTTAACGGCAATAACATTATCTTCACCAAATTTAAGATGTGGTGTTAAATCAAAACCGAAAGGAATAAAACCGGTTTGATTTTGTCCCAAATGTTTTCCGTTAATATAAACATCTGCTATTTGACGAACAGACTCAAATTCAATAAATACTTTTTTTCCTGAATCTGAATTTGGTAGTTTGAAATGTTTGCGATACCAAACAGTACCTCGCCATTGATTGTCTTCACCATCATGATGTCCATGACTTAAATCATCAAAAGTATCAATGTCATTAAAGGTATGTGGGCAACTTACTGTACTCCATGAATCATCACTAAAATTAATGTCTTGCGCATTTTCTGGGTTTTCTTTGGTGAATTTCCAATCAGGATTAAAATTGTATTTGCTTCTAGGGTTTTCTATATTTTGTGCTAGTCCATCTTTTTGAGTGTCACAAGAAAAAAAGTTGGATAAAATTACAATTCCTAAAACTAGGATAATTCTAAATTTGATATAGTGCATGTGTGTTATGAAATAATATTAAAGGTGTAATGCATTAAATTTAACATTACATTCTAATTGTAAAAATAAAAATTGAAAAATAAAAAATCTAAATTAATTATAACGGTTAAAACATTTACCCTGTACTATCATGTAGTACATTCGATATTTTAATTTCAGGTTGTATTTTGTGCCATGACACTACAGGATAAAAGAATTTGTTTTTAGAGTTAAGTTTGTTTTGGTACTATAAAATAAAGGAAAAACGCTTATGCATGATAAGATATAGTAAGCTCTTTTAAAGTTTAGTATTTGGTATATATTTTAAACAAATAATTAAAACAGTATGAAAGTTAGCTTTAAAAATAAGGTCTTTATCATTTTTACCTTAGTGGTTTTTAATTGGCAATGTTTTTCTCAACGTACCGAAATAAATTTCAACAACAATTGGCGTTTTATTTTAGAAGATAATCCAGCCTTTTCTGCAGAAATTTATGATGCTTCCTCTTGGCAATCATTAAACATTCCTCACGATTGGTCTTTCGAAAAAGGTGTCCGTGCTGGTGGAGATCAAGGTCAAGGTGGTGGATATCATGATGGTGGTATAGGTTGGTACAGAAAAGTTTTTAACGTAAAAAAAGAAAGTCTTTCAAAAATAACATATATTAATTTTGATGGGGTTTACATGAATAGCGAAGTTTGGATAAATGGCAATTATTTAGGCAAACGACCTTATGGTTATATCAGTTTTCGTTACGATATTTCCAAATATTTAAAACAAGGTGAAAATACCATTGTTGTAAGAGTAGATAATAGCTTAGAACCTTCGGCACGTTGGTATCATCCTTGTGGAATTTATGCACCAGTAAAATTAGTAGAGGTTAATACTACACATTTTAAACCTAATAGTATCTTTATAAAAACGCCTTCAATTGAAGAAGGTAAAGCAACAGTTTCTATCGATGCAGAAATTAATGGCGATTTAAAGAATCTAATATATGAAGTGAAATTGTTTTATCCAGAAGGAAACGAATTGGCTACTATCTCAAACAAATTAAAAGTTAAAAATCCATCTTATCATTTTGAAATTGAAAATCCACAATTATGGAGTCCGGAAACACCAACTTTATATAAGGCTATTACCCGAATTTTAAAAGGAAAACAAGTAATTGATGAGGTAGAAACAACATTTGGCTTTAAAACCGTAGCATGGAAAACTGAAACAGGGTTTTGGTTAAACGGCGAAAATATAAAGTTAAAAGGAGTTTGCGAGCACTGGGAAGGTGGACCTGTTGGAGGCGCATGGACGAAACCGTTATTACGTTGGAAATTACAATCGTTAAAAGATATGGGCATTAATGCTATTCGTCCATCGCACAATCCTACACCACCTATGTTCTATGATATATGTGATGAAATAGGTTTGTTAGTCATGGATGAAATTTTTGATGGTTGGCACAAAAAAGCACCACAAGACTATGGTAAACAGGCTTTTAGCGATTGGTGGCAACGCGATGTAAAAGAATGGATTACTCGAGACCGTAATCATCCTAGTATTTTTGTTTGGAGTTTAGGAAACGAAACTCATGACGATATTGCGCCAGAATTGGTGAAATACGGGAAAAGTCTAGATTCAACTCGATTATTTACATCAGGAGCTGGAAATACAGAAGATATGGATATTGAAGGTGTAAACGGAGGTTCCGAAACAAAATCATTTATAGAAAGTAAAATTTTAAATAAACCATTTATTTCTACCGAAGCACCACATACATGGCAAACACGAGGCTATTATAGAACACAAACTTGGTGGAGAGATAATGAATTACCAGGAACTTACGAGCTACCAAATTTAACCGAAAAAGAAATTTTCTTTTACGAAGGGATTAATCCTAAAAATTGGAAAAACAGAAAGCAAAGCTTCAATTCGTCTTACGATAATGCAACTGTAAGAGTTTCGGCTAGAAAGTATTGGGAAGTAGCACGAGATAACCCATGGCATAGTGGTCATTTTCGATGGACAGGTTTCGATTATTACGGTGAGGCTGGTTTAGCTCACGGAGGTTTACCTTTTAATTTATTTATGGGAGGCGCTTTAGATGTAGCAGGGTTTAAAAAGGATTTATTTTACTTCTATCAAAGCCAGTGGACCAAAGAAACCATGATTCACATACTTCCGCATTGGACGCATCCAAGAATGGGAAAAGGAACGGTAATTCCGGTTTGGGTATATTCTAATGCCGAGGAAGTAGAACTGTTTTTAAACGGAAAATCTTTAGGTAAGGATAAACCAGGAACTGTTTGGAACGAAATGCAATGCGAGTGGATGGTGCCTTACCAAGAGGGTAAATTAGAAGCCGTAGCATACATTGATGGTAAAGAAGTAAAGCGCACCTCTTTTTCAACCAGTAAGCAACCTTCAAAATTAAAAACAAGTATTCAAAAATTAGATGCCGAGGATTCTTTTACTGCAAGTTATATCATCACTTCAGAATCATTAGATGAAAATCATAATTTATATCCTTACGGAGAAAATAAGGTTTATTATAATATTCAAGGCGATGTTAAGAAAATTTCAATGGAAAATGGAAATCCCATTGACCCTACCAGTAGAACAAAATCTGATTTTAGAACCTTATTTTTTGGTAAGTCTAGATTGTTTTTAAGAGCATTACCTAACGCAGAAAAAGCATCAATAACAACCGCTTCAATTTTAGGTGATAAGGCATTATATACTTCAAATAAAATAACAATAGAAACTAAACAAATTCAAGTTTTTGGAACTTCAAATTTTAATGATTTAGAAATTCTTTATACTACCAATGGCGAAAATCCAGAAACCAACGGGAAAGTTTACAATGGCGCTTTTCAAGTTACCGATGGTACTCTAGTAAAAGCTGTAGTTAAACTAAATGGTAAAGTTGTTTTAAATATGGAAGAAACCTTTGGTAAAAACAAAGGTTTATTTTGGGGTAACGAGCACTCTAAAGATATGTGGATTGGTAGAGGAATAAACATTGCTGCCGAAGAGGGTATACTTACAGGAGAAGCAAAAGCAAGTGAAGACGCTCATCACTTTAAAGGCTCAGGTTTTGTCAAATTTGATGGTAAAGAAGGAGCCGTTACGTTTTATAAGGAAAATGATGGTGCAGGAAAAGAGTATGCCATTAGATTTAGATATATGCATAATGATGCTGGTAAAACCTATCCAATGAAACTCTTTGTAAACGATATATACATTAAAACTTTTGAATTTGTCCCTACAGGTGGTTGGGTGCAAAATTGGAAATTTGTAAATGCTAAAGTCTATTTTAAATCAGGAGCTAATAGTATTAAGCTTGAAACAACTGGAGAAAGCGGTCCTTATATTGACGAGTTGTTTATTGATTGATTTGTAGTTGAAATAAGGTTGGTATACCTAAAGCGGTTTTATTAGAGTTAAACGTTTTGTTGTTTAGTTTTAATAATGATTTTAATTAAATGGTTTTTATTCAAAATGTATTATGAAAAAGGTTATTATTTTAATATACCTTCTTTGTGTGTCCTTTTTAGAAGTGATAGCACAAAATGAAGTTACTCCAAATACTAATGTTTTCGATAAACTTGAATTGGGATTCTATAATCCACCAAACCAAGCCAAAGCCAGAACTTGGTGGCATTGGATTAGCGGAAACGTTTCTAAATCTGGAATTACAAAAGATTTAGAAGCCATGAAACAAGTGGGCATTCAAGAAGCGCAGTTGTTTAATGTGCACTTGGGTTTTCCAAAAGGCGGAATAACCTATTTAAGTGAAGAATGGTTAGATTTATTTCATTTTGCAGCTTCTGAAGCAAAACGGTTGGATTTAGAATTAGCATTTCATAATAGTGCGGGTTGGTCGTCTAGTGGAGGACCTTGGGTTACAGAAGAAAACGCAATGCAAACCGTAGTTTTTAGCGAGATTGTTGTTAATGGAGAACAAAAATTTAAAGGCGAACTTCCAAAGCCAGAAACTAAATTCAGGTACTATAACGACATTGCTGTATTAGCATTTCCAAAACCTGAAAAAGCTATAAAAATTGATGGATTAGATTATAAAATATTATCAGATAGAATCAGAAATCATTTATTGCCAGATACCAAAGAAATTCCAAAAGCAGCCATAGTAAAGAAAGAAAGTATTATAAATATTACGTCTAAGTTTTCTGAAAATGGTGTTTTAGATTGGGACATTCCAAAAGGTGAATGGGTTATTTTACGAATTGGGCATACACCGAATGGTTCAAAAAACAGACCAGCTGTTGATGGTGGTCACGGTTTGGAAGTAGATAAAATGTCTACAGCTGCCTTAGATGAGTATTGGAGTAAAGGCGTACAACCCATTTTGAATAAGCTAGGAGATTTAGTCGGAGAAACTGTAAATAATTGTTTAATTGATAGTTACGAGGTAGGTTCGCAAAATTGGACTACAGGTTTTGAGCATCAATTTAAAAAATTAAGAGGATACGATTTAACACCGTATTTACCAACTTTAGCAGGTTATTATGTACAAAGTGGCGAAATTACCGAACGTTTTCAATGGGATTTTAGAAGAACCATTGGCGATTTAATCGCCGAGAACTACTATGGGCATTTTGCCAAATTGTGCCATAAAAACAAACTTAAATTTTCTGTAGAACCCTATTGGGGACCTTTTGATAATATGCAGGTTGGTGCCAAAGGCGATATTGTAATGTGCGAGTTTTGGAGTGGTGGTTATCCGTTTTTTGATTCTTCAAAATTTGTATCTTCAATTGCGCATTTAAATGGAAGTAGTATTGTTGGCGCAGAATCCTTTACTGGCATTGGCGGTTGGGATAAACACCCTGCAACCATAAAATCTATTGGCGATAAAGCTTGGGCAGAAGGTATTACTCGTTTTATATTTCATACTTATGTGCATCAACCTTGGGATGTTGGCCCAGGAATGGCGCTAAGTTATCACGGTTTCGATTTTAACCGTTTGAATACCTGGTGGACACAAAGCAAATCGTATTTAGATTATATTGCCAAATCCCAATATTTATTACAACAAGGTACAAATGTGGCAGACGTATTGGTATTTACTGGCGATTCTTCTCCAAACACGGCTTTTTTATTACCAGAATTAAAGAAATCTGGTTACGACTATGATTTAATAGGTGCTAATAAACTCGGAGAATTATCCGTAGAAAACGGTAAAATTGTTACAAAATTTGGAGTAGCCTACGAAGTACTAACCTTACCAGAAAGCGATTGGATAACGCCTAAAACACTAAAAATAATAGATGCACTAGTTAAAAACGGTGCAAAAATTATTGGTAACAAGCCAAAGCGTTCGCCAAGTTTAAGCAATTACCTAGAAAGTGATGTTTATATAAGAACAACTGCCCATGCACTTTGGGACAAAGGTTTAATAAAAGCTATTTCCATTGATGAGTTCTTAAGTAACGCGCATATAACCCCAGATTTTTCTATTATTGAAGCCAATAAGGAAGACGTTGGTTTTATACACAGAAGAACAAAAGACGCCGATATCTATTTTGTTGCCAATGCAAAAAAGGAAAAAGTAGCATTTACAGGGCGTTTTAAAGTGGCTAACAAATTACCTGAAATTTGGAATGCTGAAACAGGAGACATTAAAAAATTAGCAGTCTGGAAAAATAATGATGATGGAACAATAAGTATTCCTATTGCTTTAGATAGTGAACAAGCTGTTTTTGTAGTGTTTAAAGAAAATTCAGTAGATAAAAATCATATTGTTGAAGCGGATATAAAATTAGAAAAACCAACACCAACATCATTATCTAACCTAAAAATAATAAAAGCAGAATACGGTAATTTTCTACAAGAAGGCTTGGTAGATATTACTGATAAGGTAGCAGCCCAAGTACATGATGGAAAACTAAATTTTCAGATGTCAAGAGCTTTTTGCGATTGCGATCCTGCAATGGGTTATGTAAAAGAGTTTCGAATGGCATATCAAATTGATGATAAAGTAGAACATATTCACGCCGAAGAAAGAGAGTTTGTTACTATTGATGCAGGCAATCAACCTCTTAAAATAATTTCTGCGGTTTTTGGTAAATTTAAAGCAGAAACTAAAGGTGTGCCTAAAAACTTTGAAGCTTTTGATGTTACCGAAAGCATCGAAAAACAAGTGGCTTCTGGAAACTTGAATATCAAAATTTCAGATGATTTCGTAAATGGTAAAGTATTAAAAAACGCTATTAATTTTCTAAAAATCACGTTTGAAACCGATGGGAATTTAAGAACAAGTATAATTCCAGAAGGCGAATTTTTAAATTTAAATAGGTCTGTACCTTCATCAGAAATTTATAAAGTTAAAGGCTATACCATTTGGAAAACTCCTTTTTCCGGAAGTTTATCGTATACAAAAGCATCAGGGAAATCAAATCAAATAAAAGTAACAGTTCCACAGCCAATAGAACTATCTGAAAATTGGGAAGTAACATTTCCTTTAAAAAATGGTGCTTCAATCAAAAAGAAATACAAGACCTTAACATCTTGGTCAGAAGCAAAAGAAGAAGACATTCAACATTTTTCAGGAACTGCCATTTATGAAAAAGAATTTACTTTATCTAAAAAACAGTTGTCTAAAGAATATGCTTTTGAACTCGATTTGGGAAGTGTAGCTATTGTAGCCGAAGTTTTTATAAATGATAAAAAAGTAAGCACACTATGGAAAGCGCCTTTTAGAGTTGCTATTGGTGATTATGTGAAAAAAGGCCGTAATACAATAACACTAAAAATCACGAATTTATGGGTGAATCGTTTAATTGGCGATGAAAAAGAGCCTTTAGATTACGAGCGTAGAGGTAATAAAACCAAAGCGCTTCCTGTTTGGTTATCAAATCCAGAATCTCGAGATTCCAAAAGGCAAACATTCTCTTCGTGGAAACATTGGAGTAAAGTTGATAAATTAAAAATGTCTGGTCTTTTAGGGCCTGTAAAGATTCAATTTTATAAAAAAGTAAAACTTTAAGATGATACTAAATAAACTTTGTTTCAAAATACTATTCATTTCTTTTTGCTTTTTAGGATGTGCATCAAAAACTAAAGAAGCCAAAGCATCTATAGAGGAAAATCATATGGTAGATTATTTTGCCGACAACGGTTTTGGTAATGCCGTTGCCATTGTACAACATCCATCTGGTGTGTATCACAAAGGCATTACTTATGTTGCGTATCAAGGAACGCTAGAAGACCCTTATGTTGCTTCATATAGCCATAAAACTAAAGAATGGCAAGGGCCATTTAAAGCAGGAATAAGTGAAATGGGTAAAGACCCAAACCGGAAGAAGAAAATAGATAACCATGGTAAGCCTGCAATTCTTATTGATGATGCAGGGTATATTCACATTGCTTATGGTGGGCATGGAGGAGCTCCAGCAGATGGTAAAAATCCGCTAGGAAATCATCATTATGGTAAAAACTTACATGTGGTTTCTAAGAAGCCGCTAGATATTTCTTCATGGCAAACACTAGATAATATTTCGGTATTCGGAACCTATAGTCAGTTTGTAAAAATGGATAATGGTAATATCTATTTATTTTATAGACATGGTGCACATAGGAGCGACTGGGTGTATCAAAAATCTATAGACAATGGAATTACTTTCGACGCACCTGTTTCATTTTTAAAACATAAACGCTTGCAAAGTATTGAAGCCGAAGATTCTTGGTATCCTTGGGTGAGTAAGGGTAATGGAGATGACATTATTGTGGCGTTCGATTACCATATCTGTAGAGATAGTAAAAATGCTCAAGATGCTCGAGGTCACATACCAGAGCGACATAACTTGTATTATATGGTGTTTAGTACCAAAACAGGAGTGTGGAAAAATGTTAAAAACGAACGGTTAGAAATACCTTTAACCAAAGAAATGGCAGACGAACATACCTTGGTTAGGGAAATAGCTGAAGATTGGACATTTCAAGGGATAGCAGATGTAGATCCAAACGGAAACCCACAAGTCTGCGTATTGGTAGGTCCAGATATAGGAGAAAATAGAAGTGGACCAAAACGTATACAACATTTTAGATGGGATGGGAAAATGTGGCTAAAAAGCGAAAATAAAGACCTTCCCAGAGGTAATGGTGATTTAGAAGTTAAGTCCTCTAATGAAGTCAGTATATATCTAGAAAGTGTAACCAATGAAGGTGTTGGAGAAATTAGTAGATGGGATAGCTTTAATGGCGGAGCATCCTTTAAAAAGGGAACTGTTTTTCTGAGTAGAAAAAATGCCTCATTCGTAATATCTTCTCTTATTGATAATCCACACCCAGATGCTAGAATTATTGTAGGCGAAAAAATATCTGGATCAGATTATAGAACAATGTATTTGTTGGGGGATAATGGACCTATTAAGCGTGATATAGATGAAGCTAAAATTCTAAAGGATTAGAAACAAGGAGTAGGTAGATGCATTTTAGAATCTAGTAACTATGGGGTGCCAATGCCATATTAAAACTATCTAGTCTATTGTGCACTTATGAGAATTAACGCTTATAATTTGAAGCACTAAAAACAAGATTTAAAATGAAAACTAGTAAGTATACCTGTTATTTTATTCTAATAAATTTTTTCTTTTTTAGTAGTTTAATTGCACAAACAAAAACCTACTTATCCGGTACCTATGCCGATACTGCTGTTGACTGGGAATTTAAAATGTCTCAAGGACGCAATAGTGGCTATTGGACTACCATTCCTGTACCATCAAACTGGGAAACCAAAGGATTTGGCTATTACACCTATGGTAAAGATCATAAGGATTATAAAACAAAACCTGAAATTGGGTTTTATCGTCATAATTTTAAATTCAATTTAAAATCAGATAAACGTTATTTTATAGTGTTTCAAGGCGCTATGACAGAAACTACTGTTACCTTAAATGGTAAACAAGTTGGAGAGACTCACATTGGTGGTTTTACAGAGTTTAAATATGAAATTACAAATTTTTTAAAAACGGGAAACAATATTTTAGAAGTTGAGGTATTGAAACCAGCGACGCATCCACAAGTTGTAAAAGCCGAACGTATTGCCGATTATTGGTTGTTTGGAGGCATTTTTAGACCTGTTTATATTGAAGAGTTACCCACAAATTATATAAAGCGTGTTGCTATTGATGCTCAAATGAATGGTGACTTTATAATGGATGTGTTTACAGATGCTTCTAAAGAAAATGTATCATTAACAGCACAAATTTACGATAGCAATAATCAAAAAGTAGGGAAATCATTTTCTGGAAAAGTTTTAAAAAATAAAGGTCATTTAGAAGCCACTTTAAAAGATATTGCATTATGGTCTCATGAGTACCCAAACTTATATAGTGTTGAGGTTACTTTAAAACAAAAAAAGAAAATATTACATACGTATAGACAAAAATTTGGTTTTAGAACCTTTGAAGTTCGAGATCACGATGGTTTTTACTTAAATGGCAAGCGAGTTTTATTAAAAGGAGCAAACATGCATAGTTTTAGACCAGAAACGGGGCGCACATTAGCCAAACAAGATATGCTTGATAATATAAAACTCATGCAAGACATGAACTTTAATACGGTGCGTATTTGTCACTACCCACCAGATGCAGAGTTTCTAGATTTATGTGATTCTTTGGGCTTAATGGCAATGGATGAGTTACCAGGCTGGAGACATGCACTTCCAGATGAAATTGGGAGCAAAATCGTAAAAGAATTAGTGGTAAGAGATGTAAATCATCCATCGGTTATACTATGGAGTAATGGAAATCACTTAGCACATAATCCTAAGTTTGATGAAGATTTTTTTAAATGGGATATCCAAAAACGGCGTCCTTTAAAAAACGAAACCAAAACTGGTGATATTTATAAGGGGTATGCTCCAGATTTTGACATTGTAAAAACTAATTTTTATCCAGGTTACAATTTATTAAAGCAACGTTTATTTGAAGAAAACCATATTGTTTTACCCAATGAAGCCTTGCATGCGCTATATGATGGCGGCGGCGGTGCCAACCTAAAAACTTTTTGGGACGCCATCGAAGCATCAAAAGTTGGTGGTGGATTGATGATTTGGGCACTTTTTGATGAAGGTTTAAGGCGAACAGATATGAACAATAAACCGTTTCATCAAGGAAATAATGCACCAGATGGTATTGTTGGTCCAAATTCAGAAAAAGACGGAAGTTTTTATGCGGTTAGAGAAATATGGTCGCCAGTTAGCATAGAAGAAGATAAAATTACGTCAAATTTTAATGGCGAATTAACCATTAAAAATAAGTTCGATTTTGTCAATTTAAAGGAATGTGAATTTCGATGGAAACTCATAGCTTTTGAAACACCAAATACATCGGCATCAGGATATAGAACCATCGTCTCAGGTAAAGTTAATACACCCAATATATTTCCTAATCATACAGGACAGATAAGGATAGATTTACCACAAAACAAACCTAAATTCGACGCATTGGTTATTGAAGTAAGAGACAATAAAGGGCTATTGGTTTATGAAAAGCGGTTAATGCTAGAAAAAGAATCGATTTTCTTTCAAACGTCAAAAAGAAATAAAGTAAAACAGGATGAAAATAATCCGTTCCTTTTTTATTTGGGTACAACTACTATACTATTTGATGCGCATAGCGCCGTGTTAAAAAAAGTAGCAGTAAAAGGAAAGCAAACGAGTATTACAAACTTTCCTTTTATTGATGTAAAACAGGCTGATTCGTTGAAAGTAGAAGAAAAAAATCAACTTGAAGTTAAGGCTTTAGTAAAAAAAGAAAGTGAAAATTTTGTTGTAGAAAGCCACAATTGTTATGGTTTTGATGCTATAAAGTGGACTATAAAACCATCGGGAGAAATAAAACTAGACTATAAATTTTCCCCACAAGAGGGCATTTACGAATATGCAGGAATAGGTATGAGCGTAAACGCAGATGCAGTAAAAAGTAAAAGGTGGCTAGGTGAGGGGCCTGCAAGAATTTGGAAAAATCGAATGGAAGGCGGTTTGTATGATGTGTATGGAGTGGATAAATTAATTAACATACCAGGAGAAGTTTATAATCAACCTGAGTTCGAAGGCTATTTTGCACCTTGGAAATGGGCTGTGTTTTATCTAGAAGATAACGTTTCAATAGGGTTTCAAAATAATAGCGATGTTATTTTAGGAGTACTGAACCCTGTAAATGGTGAAAACGCAAAATTTGCATCATGGAAATATCCTGATAAAGCAGGGTTTTATTTTTTTAATACCATTTCAGCAATTGGTTCCAAATGGAAAAAACCTACCGAGTTTGGACCAGACGCGCAACCAACGTTTATCAAAGAACCACAAGAAGGCTCGGTATCATTATTCATTAATTGGAATAATGTTGAAAAAAATAGTGAAAACTTTAAAATTTCAATTGAATAAAATAATTATTTAATTCGCATAAAATGAAAACAATTAACCCACTATTTCTTATTTTTTTTATGATAGGTTCTCTTTTGTCTTGCGGTAATAAGACTAAAAGTGAGACGATTAAAAATGAAGTGTCAGATGATGTACAAACACCACCAAATATCGTTTTCATACTTTCCGACGATCAAGCTTGGACAGACTATGGGTTTATGGGGCATGAACAAATTGAAACACCACGTTTAGATAAATTTGCTTCAGAGAGTTTAACCTTTACTAGAGGCTATGTGCCAACATCCTTATGCTCGCCTTCTTTAGCAACTATAATTACAGGAGTATATCCAAAAAATCATGGCGTTTTAGGGAATGACAGAGTGCTTCCTGGTAACACAAGAGAAAACAAAAAGGAATGGCGCGCTAAAAATTATGAGCCTGTTATCGAAAATTTTAAAGGCTTAAATACGTTGCCAGATATGTTAAAAGCTAAAGGGTATTTGTCATTTCAAACCGGCAAATGGTGGATAGGAAACCATACAAATGGTGGTTTTGATTATGGGATGACACATGGCAATCCAAACCGAGGCGGTCGTCATGGTGATTACGGATTAGAAATTGGACGAAAAGGCATGGATACGTTAAACAGTTATATAGATGTTGCTGTAAAACAGAAGAAACCATTCTTTTTGTGGTATGCACCATTTTTACCACATGCCCCGCACAATCCGCCACAACGTTTACTAGATAAGTATCTTCCAAAAGCGCCAACGGAACATGTGGCTAAATATTGGGCCATGTGTGAATGGTTTGATGAAACCTGCGGTGAACTTTTTGATGCCATTGAAGAAAGAGGGTTAACTGATAATACAGTATTTGTTTATGTGTGCGATAATGGTTGGTTACAAAACTTAAACGATTCTAGTTACGATAAAATATCAAAACGCTCCCCTTACGATTTGGGTATGCGCACACCAATTATGTATAAATGGGCAGGACAAATAAAACCTAAAAAAGATACTACAACCGTGGTAAGTAGTATTGATATGGTGCCAACCGTTTTAGATATATTAGATATTAATAAGCCTAAAAACTTACCTGGTATAAGTGTTTTAAATGAAACGGAATTAAACAATCGCGAAGTTATTTTCGGAGAAATATATGCGCACGATTTTGATACAATAGAGTCAAGCATGTTTTACAATATTGCTATTGCACCGCCGTATAAAGTAATAGTTCCAGATGCTGTTAGAAAGGCTGAAGAAAATATTCAATTGTTTAATATTAATAAAGACCCTTTTGAAAAAAATAATATAGCAAAAGACAATCCTGAAATAGTTGAAAAATTAAAACAACAAATTGCTAGTTTTAGAGCTGAATAAAAAGTACGTATTATGAAAAAAACATTTTTGTTATTAGTACTAGTTTTCACATTCATCTTTTCATGTAGTAATGAAAAAAAGAAAGTCGTTAAAGATGAAGTGTCGAAGCCAAATGTTTTATTCATTGCGGTTGATGATTTAAACAATTGGATATCTCCTATTGATGGATTTTCCAATGCGAAAACGCCTAATTTTGATAGGTTAGCAGCCATGGGAGTTACGTTTACAAACGCCCATGTTCAAGCACCTTTGTGTGGACCATCTAGAGCATCCATCATGTCGGGATTGCGTCCTTCTACAACTGGAATTTATGGCATGACTCCAGATAACAAAATCCGAAGACCAGGCAATCCAGCAACCAAAGACATTACATTTTTACCAGAATATTTTCGGGATAACGGCTATCATACCATGGGTATCGGGAAACTGTTCCATATTCATGCACCAGATAGTGTATTTATTGAATCTGGAGGTCGTGTTAAAGGTTTTGGTCCCTATCCTGAAAAGCGTTTTGTTTGGGATGGTTTTGGAAAAGGCATTAAAGGAACGCACGGCAGAACCAGTACAGACTGGGGTGCATTTCCAGAACATGATACTTTAATGCCAGACCATCAATCTGTAAATTGGACTATAGAACGGTTGCAAAGAGAATACGATAAACCATTCTTTCTCGGACTTGGTTTTTTACGTGTGCATGTGCCTTTGTATGTACCGCAAAAATGGTTTGATTTACATCCTTTGGAAAGCATTGAAACACCACCATATTTAGCAGACGATTTAAACGATATACCACCTGTAGGCTTGCAAATAAATGATTTGCCTATGATGCCATCTACAGAATGGGCAAAGGAAAGTGGCGAATGGAAAAAGATAGTACAAGCCTATTTAGCCTGTATGAGTTATGTAGACTATGAATTAGGCCGGGTACTGGATGCTTTCGAGGATAGTAAATATGCAGATAATACTATTATTGTATTATGGTCAGACCATGGGTACCGTTTAGGCGAAAAAGGCACCTTTGCAAAACATGCCTTATGGGAAACGGCAACCAAAGCACCTTTAATGTTTGCGGGACCTAATGTACCAAAAGGCAAGAAAATTGAAGCTCCGGTCGAGATGTTATCTATTTATCCCACACTACTAGAATTAAGTGGATTGCCAGCTTATGCTAGAAATGAAGGGAATAGTTTAGTGGCCATGATGCAAAATGATGAAGGATTGGAAGCGGCAAGAGCTATAACAACCTTTGGTATGAATAACCATGCAATAAAAGCAGATGGCTATAGATATATTCGCTACGAAGATGGAAATGAAGAGTTTTATGACCATAATAGCGACCCTAATGAATGGCATAATAAAGCTTATAACCCAACGTTTAAAAATAAGATTGAAGAATTAAAAGCTTTGTTACCTAAAACAAATGCGAAGTGGGACGCCGAGTCAAATTACACGTTTCAACCCTATTTTGTGGATCAAAAGAAGCGTGTAAACGGAGAAAGCGTTAAACCTGTTAAAGTTATTGGAGCAGATAAGTAAGATTATTTAAAAAAAACAGGAAAATAATAAAATGGAACTTAGTATGAACTTAGTTATAAAAATAGCAATATTCAGCTTGTTAGCTTCGCCTTTGGTGGCTTGCTCTCAAGTAAAAAAAGAATCAAGCCAAAAACCTAATATCATTTTTATTATGGCAGATGATTTAGGTTGGACAGATTTAAGTTCACCTAATACAAGTTTGGGCAATGGCTCCAAGTATTATGAAACTCCTAATATAGATAAATTGGCAGATCAAGGGAAGTCATTTGCTTATGCCTACGCCCAACAAAATTGTCAACCTACACGTGCGTCGCTTATTACTGGGCAATATGCTACAGGTAATCAAAATGGTGTGTATAATGTAGGTAGTCTAAAAAGAGCATCAAAAGGAGTTATAACAGCTATTAAGCCTCATACTCAAAATAATTATTTGAAAGAAGATTGTATCTCGATGTTTAAAACCTTAAAAAGCGTTGGGTATCACACCGCATGGTTTGGAAAGCTTCATGCAATTAAAACCGAGGAACATGCATCTACATATTTAGGTGTTGATTATAACTTAGCACTTCGAAAAGAAACAAATGCTACTGTAAATGGTGTGAAAGTAAAACATGAGTTTTTCGCACAGAACGATGATAATAAAGGTTGGGTTTTTAATCACGACCTGCTAAAACCTTATGCACAACCCTACGATTCAGCATATATACACAATGTATTAGAACCTCTAAAGAACGGAAATGATCCTTGGCAATTGGAAGGCACTCCCAAACACCTAACCGATGCATTGGGAGATGCGGTTATAGATTACATAAAGGATAGATCAATAAAAGACGCTCCGTTTTTTGCATATATTCCTTTTCATGCTGTCCACGTTAGCATACTTCCGCGTCCAGATTTAGAGGCTAAATACACATCTAAAATACCTCAGGATCCAAGGCATAATCGAGCGGATTACGCTGCTTTTGTAGAACTTTTAGATCAAACAGTAGGACGTATACTAAATGCGCTAGAAGATCCAAATGGTGATGGTGATACAAAAGACGGAATTGCCAAAAATACCTTGGTCATTTTTTACTCGGATAATGGTGGTTTCATGGGGCCTACAGATAATAGACCATTACGTTTAAGAAAAGGAACCTTTTATGAGGGTGGTATTCGTGTCCCTTTAATCTTTAGATATCCAGGAGTAATACATCCAAATACAGTAAATAAAACTCAAGAAGTTCATGCAATCGATTTTTACCCTACACTTGCAGAAATCGCAGGAGCTAAATTACCAAACCCTAAAATACATGAGGTAAATGGTAAATCGGTAATGCCTGTTTTAAAAGAAGAAACCGACGCTCTTGATGATAAAAATGAGCTGTTTTGGCATTTTCCAGGCTATATGGATGTGCGTAATATGCCTCAATCAGTTATTCATTACAGGCATTCTAACAATCAACATTATAAATTATTTTATCGTTACGAAGACGAATCTTATGAGCTTTATAATATTAATAATGACATAAGCGAAACTACTAATCTTTTAAGTGGAAGTCCAAATCAAGAGATACTTGATGTAGCTTTAATAATGAATAATAAGTTGCGAGAATGGCTCATAAAAAACAATGCCCCAACCGGAACTTGGACAAAACATCAAGAAATAGTACCGTATCCTTTAAAAGATGGCATCAATAAATACAAAAATTAATAACAAAAGAAATGAATAAAAAAAAACTGGTACTATCTGTATTGGGGTTTTCGGTTTTAGCTTTAATATCGTGTTTAGGTAATAAGGATATAAGTAGACAACAAAAGGATTTAACGATAGTTAAGGGTAGTACACAAACCAATTCAAAACCCAATTTAATTTTCTATCTAGCCGACGATCAAGATGTATACGATTATGGGTGTTACGGAAACGAAAAGGTAAATACGGCGGCAGTAAACCGTTTAGCAAAAGAAGGCATGTTGTTTAATAATGCTTTTACGGCTCAAGCCATTTGTGCTCCAAGTCGCTCTCAACTTTTTACAGGTAAATACCCTTTAAAGAATGGTTGTTTTGCAAATCATACAGCCACAAGACCAGATATAAAAAGTGTAACTACTCAAATGAAAAATTTGGGATACCAAGTTGTTTTAGCTGGTAAAAGCCATGTAAAACCAGAAGGTGTTTACCAATGGGATAGAGAATGGGAACCCGTTCCTAAAAAGGATGTGCCTAGAGATTATATCCCGTTAGATAGTATTGAGGCATATTTTAAAACATCCAAAAAGCCATTTTGTATGTTTATAACCTCAAAATACCCGCATGGGAAGTATTTTGATGTTGAAAACCCAAATACCGATGATATTAAGTTTTATCCTTTCAATGAACACAAAAAAAACGATAAAGCTTATGTAAAAGCTAAGGCAGGTTACTACAGAAGCATCGAAGAAGATAACACACAAATAGAAAAGGTTTTAGATTTAGTTGATACGTATCTAGATGATAATACTTTATTTATTTACAGCGCAGATCATGGGGTTTCAGGAAAATTTACGGTTAAAGATATAGGTTTAAAAGTACCATTTGTAGCACGCTGGCCAAAAGTAATTAAGCCAGGATCTATTTCCAATCAACTCATTCATTATACCGATGTATTACCAACTTTTATGGCCATTGCAGAAGGGAAATCTCCAAGCAGTATGGATGGCAATAGCTTTTTACCGCTATTACAAGGTCAAGATGTGGAAATAAACAAGTATGTATATGGTGTTAGAACCAATCAGAATATTTTAAATTCTGAAGTGTTTCCCTCTCGAATGATTCGCGATATGCGCTATAAATACATCAGAAATTTTAATTCAATAGAGGTTGTTAATCAAAATTTAACGGGAAAAGCTAATGTAGACTACTTTATTAAAAGAGGAGCAAACGCACATAAAAATGAGCCTTTAGAAGAATTGTACGATTTGCAAAATGACCCATTTGAGCAAAACAATTTAGCTCAAAACCCAGAATTGCAATCGGTTAAAGCAAAACTAAAACAAGATTTATTCAGTTGGATGAAATCTCAAGAAGATATTTTAGATGAAACTATCGGGAATATGCCTATCATTACCCCAAAAGGAAACAAAGGGTTTAAACTAGATCAAGATACGCCCAGACGAAAAATCCCAGATTCAATTAAAAACACACTTACAGTAAACGATGTAACAATTATTGAACATTGGTAAAAACAAATATTATAATGAATAAGTACGTCACATTTGTATTAGGTTTAACTTTTCTTTTTACGTCATGTAAAAATGAAAAAAATAAAACAGCGGAAACGCAAGCACAAAAACCAATGAACGTTTTGTTTATTGCTATTGATGATTTAAGAACCGAATTAGGCGTCTATGGTGCACCACAGGTAAAATCGCCAAACATAGATCAATTTGCAAAAGAAGCTCTTGTTTTTAATCGGGCCTATTGTAATGTACCTGTTTGTGGTGCTTCCAGAGCTAGTTTATTAACAAGTATTTTGCCTACAAAAACACGCTTTGTAGATTTTAGAGCAAAAGCACAGGAAGATGTGCCAAATGCCAAAACACTGCCAAGTGTTTTTAAAGATGCTGGTTATACTAGTATTTCTAACGGAAAGATTTTTCACTACAACAAAGATGCTCAGGAGTCCAGTTGGAGTGAAAACCCATGGATGCCAGAAGGTGGACACGCTGTAAGTTACGATCCTGAGACTAAAAAAGTAATTATGAAATCGGGAAATGGTCGTGTGTACGAAGCGCCTGAAGTTAGTGAGCGCGTGTATCCTGATTATAAAATAGCACAAAAAACTATTAAAGATTTACGACGTTTTAAAGAAACGGGAGAATCGTTCTTTATGGCTTGTGGATTTTTCCGTCCTCACATGCCCTTCTATGCCCCTAAAAAGTACTGGGATTTGTATGATAGAGATTCTATAGCAATAGCAAATAACCGTTATTTACCTGAAAATGCGCCTAGTTCTTTGCGTGGAAGTGGAGAGTTTAAAACCTATAATTTTGGAGAATACGAGCCTGGTACGGAAGAGTTTCATAAAATGATGCGTCATGGATATTATGCATGCGTAAGTTATGTAGATCAGTTGGTGGGCGAGGTGCTTAGCGAACTTGAAAACCTTGGTTTGGCAGAAAACACCGTTGTTGTATTGTGGGGAGACCATGGCTGGCATTTGGGAGAGCACGAGTTTTGGGGTAAACATAATACCTTACACAATGCATTACAAGTACCTTTAATTGTAAAAGTTCCAGGGAAAGCCAAAGGGCAGCAGACTAAAGCTTTAATAGAGAGCGTTGATATATACCCTACGCTTTGTGATTTAGCTAATTTAGATGCACCCGATTATATTATGGGCGAGAGTTTTGCATCTGTACTCGATAACCCTGAACAGTCGTTTAGGGAAAGCGTTTATGCGCGTTTTAAAAAGGCCGATGCTATAGTAACTGAAAAATTTACGTATTCTTTATATGAAAACGGAGAAGAAATGTTATTTGATATTAAGCAAGACCCTCAAGAAAATAAGAATATTGTAGCGGATCTTGAGAATAAAAGTGTATTGAAAAACATGCAAAGTGACCTTAAAAAGAAGATTGAACTAGCAACAAGTTACAAATAGACGTTTAAGTATTATTAGATACCATAAAAAATTGAGCAAGAAGAAAATACGCTTGTAATTTGTTCAAGCGACTATAGTAAAATGAGCACAAGTCATAGATTGTACAAATCAACATTGTATGAAGAGTCTGTAAATATTCCATTTATGGCTATGTAAAAGGACATATTTCCGAAGGTGAAATCAATACAACAAGTGTAGTTTTAAACGTTATGGATTTGCTTCCTGCAGTATGCGATTATGCTAATATAAACGGCGTTGACGATTCGCGTGGAAAAAGCTTAAAACCACTTTTTGAAGGTAAACATATACCATGTCGAGAAACACTAGGAGTAGAAAGTTGAAATAGGAAAAGGTGGTCGTTGATAAAAATGGTTTAACATACATGGGTTATAATGTATTTAGTATTGATAAATAGCTGCTAGATTTAAAGCGAGATCCCTTTGAAACTGCACATTTTACTAATGCCAAGGTAATGATAAGCAATTTTGAAATATAGCAAAACCTATATAACACATAATGGTTTAGTCGGTAGTAACTAGTCTCGTTTTGTATTAAGTACTGTATTAAAATTACAAAGCAATAATAGCTTAAAAAGAAAAATGAAAGTTAAAAATAGTATAATATTTCTTTTCGTATTAGTAGGGTTTAAAGTATATGCTCAAGACGCCAAACGTCCTTTTATATTAGTAAAGTCAAGTGAACGCCCACAAATACTTCAAAAAATAAAAACCCAGGCTTGGGCTCAAGATATTTATAATAAGTTATTAAAAAAAACAGATTACGAAGTCGATTTGTTTTATAAAAATCCAGTGAGTTACGTTAAACAATTACCATTTAATTGGGCTGAAGTTCAAAATAATCAGTTCCCACCATTTTATAAAACAGACCATATAGAAAATGGCGTTCATAAAAATTTAGATAATGCTACAGATGAAGAATGGAAGCCTGCCGAACTTTTAATTGAAAACCTGCAAGTAGCCTTAGATTGTAGCATGATTTACTATGTTACACAAGACGAAAAATACGCCTTTGTAGCTAGTAGTATTTTATATAGTTTTATAAAATCTGTGCAAAAGGCAGAACTATCTAATTGGCATAGTAGAGGTGGTTGGTTATTTCCTTATGATGGTTTTAGAGAAGTACGTGTTATAGGCTATAAGTTACCTTTAATTTACGATTTTGTATATCCATATATTCAAACCGGTGGTAAATGTTTAGATATTATAAAGGGTAATAAAGTTAACTTTCCTTTTAATGAAGCTCAAAATGTATTTAGAACTTACGCAGATATAACTATTAACTATGGGCATACAGGTTCCAATCATTCTGTGTTAGAAGCACCAAGTTTGGTGTATAACGCGCTTGCCATGGACGACAAAATGGAGCGAGAAAAATTACTATCTTATTTTCTAACTGAAAATACCAAAAGCCAAGATGCGCTTAATGTAATGGCTAACAACTATAAAGAAAAAGGCGATATTTGGCCAGAAACATCGCAGTACCTAAACCATTCTACAGCCATTTTAACAAAACTTATGCTAGTGGTAAATAGGTATAATCCATCTTTAAAACTATCTCAAGAATATCCTAATATCTTACATGCTTTACCCAGATTAGACTATTTTGTGTATCCTAATAACGAGCTGGTAAGGTGGGGAGATGGCCACCGAAATGGTAAAGCACCTTACGAGGCTATCGATCATGCCTATGCTTTAGCTAAAATGGATGGTTCTACAGAAATTATAGATAAAATGGGGCCTATTTTAAATCGTGTTTTAGAAAACGGTAGTTACAAAAGAAGTGATATGGAGTCTGTTTTTTGGCTCAGTTCTGAAATTGAAGGAAACCCTAATGACTTCCAGTTACCTAGAACAGATCGCGTATATCATGCAGGTATAGTAATGCAAAGAAACCCAAGTAGTACAAATAAGCAGGAAGACGGACTCATGTGTTTTGTTGGTGGAGCCCACATGGTACATGGGCATGCAGAAGGTATGAATATTGAGTTGTATGGAGAAGGTCAAGTATTGGGTGTCGATAATGGTAGAGGCAAATATGCCAAAGATATTCATGAAAACTATTCAAGAATATTTGCGGCGCATAACACAGTAATAGTAAATGGCAGCTCGCAAGGTGAAGGTGGCTGGAGTAATTTAGGTATTAATACCGTTGAAGTTGTTTCCATGGAACCTCAAGTGGGAACAAAGGGCGTTTCTCCATACCATTCGTTTAGCCAAACAACTTTTGAGGATAATGGTGGTATGAAAGCAGAAGCCACACAAGAACGTACACTTGCATTAATTAGAACTTCACCAACCACAGGATATTATGTAGATGTTTTTCGTTCAAAGTCTAAATTACCAAACCAGTTTCATGATTATTTATATCATAATATTGGGGATACTTTGGCATTTGAAAACAGTAATATGGCTTTTAAAAGTACACCAGAAAAATACAACCAAAGTGCTAATGCTAAATGGGATAGAGGAACATATAGAAATCCTGGATGGCACTTTTTTAAGGATGTAAAAACATCGAGGCCTTATAACGAGGCTGTTAAGGCAACTTTTAATGTTGAACAATTGCACGCCGGTTCAATATATATGCAATTGCACATTCCAGGATTTGAAAACCGAGAATACACACAAGTAAAAGCGCCGCATACTTTTGAAGCCCCAAAGCCTTACGATACATTACCAACGCCTACATTGGTAATTCGCAATAGAGGTGCTGCTTGGGATAACCCTTTTGTGGTGGTTTATGAAGCGTATAGCCAAACAGAAACACCAACAATTTCATCGGTTGAAAAAATTGAGCAAGCAGGTGTATATAAAGGTTTAAAAATTGAGAGTACTACGCCTTCAAATAAACTTATTCAATACGTTATTACGCAATCGAAGGATTCTGTTTTTCAAGATAAAGAACTAGATATCTATTTTAAAGGCACTTTTGCGGTAATTACATTAAATGAAAAAGAGATATTGCAAAACATTTATGTTGGAGAAGGTAAAAAATTAATTTATAAAGATGAAATTATAAATATGAATGAAAATAATTCGGCTTATAAAGAATTTAATTTGTAGTCGAGTATCTTTTATTTTTAAGTAATTTGTAATTAATCCGTTTTATAAAGAATCTCTATCAATAAAATTAAAAGGTACTTTTACTTTTCCCTTCTGTTTATTTAAAATCATGTTTGCTGCCGTTTCTCCCATTACTTTAAAATCTGTAGATATTACCGTAATACCTAAAAGCTCTTTTAATGGCGTATCATTATACGATATAATACCAATGTCGGTGCCTAATTTATATTCGTCCTCCCTTACTTGCTTAACAAGGTTTACTAAATCGGCTTCTTCAATAGTAATAAATAAATCTCCTTTTTTTAAAATCATATCATCATAAACCTTTTCTAGAATTTCAAAATCAAGTTTATGTTCAACACAAAATTTCCTAAATCCGTGTAAGATTCGCCTAGGGTAAGGATAAACTGCCGTTTCGGGGTAGATTAGCATTATCTTTTTATATTTTTTTATTTTAGGTAAGGCTTCCTTTAAAGCAAAATATATATCATTTTCAAAATCTTGGTATACTTCTACTAGATTTCCATTTATATTGGGTTTTATGTTATCAAGTATTACTAGTTTATCTTTAGGTATTTTTTTTAGGGACTTAATAACGTCATCTGTTAAGCTTATATGCTTTAAATCATCTGTTTTAAAGTGCGGCATAATTACAAAATAATCATATGCCGATTTATTTTTATCAAGAAGGTTTAGAAACAAAGATTCGTCGCAATGATAAATATGTAAATCGGTATGAGAATTACCTCCAATAGCATCAATAAAATGGTTGTAAGTTCTCAATTTATAAGAACTCAATTTATTAATTAAAAATAAAATATTGACTTTAGAGATTAATTTAGTTCTAGAAATATAGTAACCTTTACCACGTATAGAGGTTATAATATTTCTTTTCTTTAAAATACTGTAAGCTTTTTCTACGGTGTCTCTAGATAGGTAAAACTCTTCGCTAAACATATTAATAGACGGAATCTTTTGATCCATTGTTAAATTACCCACAGAGATGTTATTAATTATAGAATCTATAATTTGTTGATATTTTGGAACCCGTGAGTTTTCGTCTATTTTTATGAATTTTATTAGATTCATTTTTGTAAGCTTATTAGTAGATGGCAAAAATTATAAAAGTTAAATTTATAAATAGAATTTAATATTACAAAAAAGTAATTGAATAAAGGAGTTTCAATAAAATTTTATCCTTTATTTAACGTCAAATACAGGCAATTTTTACAATTATGTTTATACAAAAAAAATATAGTGTACTTATTTTGCTTCTATAGTTATATTTGTGTCTGCTAAAGTATGTAAAACTCCTATAACTTTGTTGTACGTTTGTTCTTTCAATGCCTTGTTTGTAGAGTGTATAGATTGCACAAGTAATTTTACTTTTAAAGGTTTTAACATAAATTAGGATAAATAATTAATGTTTTTTTTTTTTTTTTTAACCCTTTTTAAACTAAAGTGATATTATTTTAAACAGTTTGGATATTTATTATTTATTAAAATAAATAATTCCATTAATAATTAGTCATAAACCAAAACAAATACTAAAAACATCTGCCATAATTAGTATTTATTAGTTTATTAATTTAAAGTTTTAATTTTAAAATCTAGCTATTCTAAAATAGTGTATGGTTTTAAGGAAAAAAGGAAATTTCTCATATTACTCACCCCGAATAAACAAAGGTTCATCATAAATAGTTTAAAGTATTGCATTAATTTAAAACACATACTATAAGTCTATTTATTTAGTAAGGCTTTAAAAAAAAAGTCTTAACTAGAAGTTTTTAAAAGCATTGTTATTACGTGTTTTATTTGATTTGTTGTATGGTTAGGTATATACTTATGTAAAACAATATTTACTATTACGGTACAGTACAGGATACAAAAGTTTACTAAGGGATATATTTTTGATATTATTATTTATCTAAATATATTTAACATGAAAGAAATTACTAAGAGTTTTAAATACGTCGATTATTTATGGGACGATAAAAAGGCAGCCGAGTTTGGAGATAATCAAGTAGATTTGTTTTTATACCGTTCAAATATCTTAGGAGCAGACTTAAGAATTACAAATTATGGAGGTGGAAACACAAGTTGTAGAACCATAGAAAAAGACCCTCTTACAAATGAAGATGTTGAAGTGATGTGGATTAAAGGTTCTGGTGGAGACATAGGAACTTTAAATAGAAGTGGTATTGCAGGCATTTATACAAAACGATTACGTGATTTAAAAAATGTTTATGGTGGTTTAGAAGATGAAGATCGTATGGTTGGATTATTTAATCACTGTATTTTTGATTTAGATAGTAAAGCACCATCAATTGATACGCCGTTACATGGTTTGTTACCATTTGCTCATATCGATCACTTGCATCCAGACGCTCTAATTGCTGTGGCTGCAGCAAAAGATAGTGAGAAAGTTACCAAAGAAATTTGGGGAGATACTATGGGATGGGTACCTTGGCAACGTCCGGGGTTCGATTTAGGACTTCAAATAGAAAAATGTTTAGCAGATAATCCTGGTATCAGAGGTATCGTTTTAGGTTCTCATGGTTTATTTACTTGGGGAGATACTTCTTTTGAATGTTATATGAATAGTTTAGAGGTTATTGAAATGGCTTCTGAATTTATAGAAAAGAAAATTAAAGAAAAAGGTTCTGTTTTTGGCGGACAAAAAATAGAAAGTTTACCAAAAGAGGAGCGTTTAGATAAAGCGGCTCAAATTATGCCTTTATTAAGAGGGTTATGTTCTTCTGAAAATAGAATGATAGGGCATTTTTCTGACACCGATGTGGTAATGGAATATATTAACAGTAATGATTTAGAGCGTTTAGCTCCTATGGGAACATCTTGTCCAGATCATTTCTTAAGAACAAAAATCCAGCCATTAGTATTAGATTTAGATAAAAATGAAGATTTAGCAGATGCGGATGCTGTTTTAAAGAAATTAGAACCAGCTTTTGAAGCTTATAGACAAGAGTATGCAGATTACTATAATACTTGTAAAAAAGCAAATAGTCCTGCCATGCGTGATGCAAACCCTGTAATTATTATTTATCCAGGTGTTGGTATGTTTAGTTTTGCTAAAAACAAGCAAACTACGCGTGTTGCTAATGAGTTTTACATAAATGCTATTAATGTAATGCGTGGTGCAGAAGCCATTACCGAGTACACATCTTTACCAAGACAAGAAGCTTTTGATATTGAGTATTGGTTATTGGAAGAAGCTAAGCTACAACGTATGCCAAAAGAGCAGCCATTATCTCGTAAAGTAGCATTTGTTACTGGTGCTGGAGGAGGTATTGGTAAAGCTATTGCTGATAAATTAGCGGCTGAAGGTGCCAACGTAGTACTTACAGATATTAATGAAGATAGTTTAAAAGAAGCACATGCTACTTACAAAAGAGATGTGTCAACCTACGCTATTTGCGATGTTACTAGTACAGAATCAATTGCATCAGCTTATAAAAAGGCATGTGTAGAATTTGGAGGGGTGGATATTATTGTACATAGTGCAGGACTTGCAATATCTAAACCTTTAGAAGATACAACCGATAAAGATTGGAATATTTTACAAAACATTTTAGTAAAAGGTCAGTTTGATTTAGCAAAACAATCTGCGGCTATTATGCGTAAACAAGGTTTAGGCGGAAACTATATTTCTATAGCCAGTAAAAACGGGTTAGTAGCTGGACCAAATAATGTAGCTTACGGTACTGCAAAGGCAGCTCAACAACATATGGTGCGTTTATTAGCTGCTGAATTGGCAAAAGATAAAATAAGAGTAAATACAGTAAATCCAGATGGTGTTATTGTAGGAAGCAAAATATGGGAAGGTGCATGGGCAGAAGGTCGTGCTAAAGCTAATGGTATAACTGTTGAAGAATTACCAGCTTTTTATGCCAAAAGAAATTTATTAAATGAAATTATTACGCCAGATGATATTGCTAATGGAGTGTTTTCGTTAGTTGGGATTTTAGATAAATCAACAGGGAACATTATCAATGTAGACGGAGGAATGGCTAATGCATTTGTAAGATAATATATAAAAAAATATAGTAGTTGTTTATTTACTAAAAAGAAGTCTTCCAAAGTTTCATATTGAAGTTTATGGAAGTTTCTTTTTTGTTATATTTTAAAATTATAATATAGCGCTATATTAAAATCAGTACTTAAGTTGTATGGTTATAGTTAAGTCATACATATTAAAAAAATAAAATAATACCACATGAAAATACAAAAAGAACAAATTTCAGATTATAACAAAAAAGGCTTAGAAAATCATAATGATAATTTTGACTTTTTATCTAATAAATTAAGTGGAAATGGTCACAACGTTTCTGATATTGTTTCAAAATTAGCTGAATTTCAAGTGGCTATCCCTAGTTGGGCTTTAGGAGCAGGAGGTACTCGTTTTGGTCGTTTTTCTTTTTATGGAGAACCTTCAACATTAGAGCAGAAAATTGATGATGTTGGTATTTTACATAGTTTAACTCAAACTGCAGGAGCCGTATCATTACATATACCATGGGATATTCCTACAGATTATGCTGCTATTAAAGAGCAAGCAGATGCTTTAAATATTAAATTTGATGCTGTTAATTCTAATACGTTTCAAGACCAAAAAGATGCTGCCGAAACATATAAATATGGGTCGTTAAGTAATGTAAGTAAAGCGGTTAGAGAACAGGCCATCCAACATAACCTAGATGTTATTAAAATTGGAGATAAGTTAGGTTCTAAAGCTTTAACGGTGTGGTTAGCAGACGGTTCTAGTTTTCCAGGTCAAAACAACTTTCAAACAGCATTCCAAAACACACAAGACAGCTTAATAGATATATACAAAGGTTTACCAGACGACTGGAAAATGTTAGTAGAATATAAGCCATACGAACCGAACTTTTACAGTACAGTTATTCAAGATTGGGGAGCATCATTAATGTTAGCCAATGGGTGTGGAGATAAAGCTTATACATTAGTAGATTTAGGGCACCATTTACCTAATAGTAATATAGAGCAAATAGTATCAATCTTACAATTAAAAGGTAAATTAGGTGGATTCCATTTTAACGATAGTAAATATGGAGACGACGATTTAACTGTGGGAAGTATTAAACCATATGCACTTTTCTTAATTTTTAACGAACTAGTTTATGGGATGGAAAACAACCCTCAAAATCCAGATTTAGCGTGGATGATTGATGCTAGTCATAATATTAAAGACCCTTTAGAAGATTTAATACAATCTTTAGAAGCAATTCAAGAGGCTTATGCTAAAGCTTTATTAATTGACCAAAAAGCCTTAAAGGCTGCGCAATTGGATAACGATGTTGTTAAGTGTCAAGAGATTTTACAAGGTGCTTATCGTACAGATGTAAGACCTTTACTTGAAAAAGCAAGATTAAATAAAGGAGGAGTTTTAAGTCCAATAAATGCTTATCGATCTCTAGACGTTAGAGCTAGCCTTATTAAAGAAAGAGGAAAAAATACTGTAGCAACAGGACTATAATTTATTTAATTATGAGAAAAAAAGTAACAGCAGTTTTTGATATAGGTAAAACCAATAAAAAGTTTTTTCTTTTTGACAAGGATTTTAAGGAAGTGTATAAAGAATATATATCTTTTGATGAAATTACAGATGAAGACGGACATCCAACCGAAAACCTTCCTGCGTTACAAAAATGGCTTAAGCAAGTATTCAATAGAATTTTAAATGCTGAAGAATTTGATGTTAAAGCTATTAATTTTTCTACTTATGGAGCAAGTTTTGTACACATTGATGAAAATGGTGAACCATTAACGCCTCTATATAATTACACCAAACCGCTACCAGAAAAAGTTGTATCAGAATTTTTTGAGGAATATGGCCCTAGAGAAGAATTTTTAAAGAATACAGGTTGTGCAGATTTGAGTATGCTAAATTCAGGTATACAATTATTTTGGTTGAAAAAAGAAAAACCAGAAGTATATAAAAAAATAAAATATTCACTGCATTTACCGCAGTATCTTAGTTACATATTCACAGGTATTCCTTTAAGTGAATATACAAGTATAGGTTGTCATACCGCGCTATGGGACTATGGTAAAAAAGATTATCATACTTGGGTTTATAATTCTGAAATTAATAAAATTTTGCCGCCTATTGTTTCAACAGAAACAAGTATAAACATGAATTATAATGGAAACCGCATTAAAATAGGTGTAGGTATTCACGATAGTTCTGCGGCACTACTTCCTTACGTAAGAAGTATTAAAAAGAAATTTATATTAATTTCTACAGGTACGTGGAGTATTGCTTTTAATCCATTTACTAAAAACCCTATTTCTGAAGATACTAGCGATAAGGACGCCATCAATTACATGCGTATTAATGGGAAGCCTGTTAAAGCATCACGATTATTTTTAGGTAATGAATATAAGTTACAAGTAGCAAAATTAGATAAACATTTTGGTGTAAATGATGATTACCACCGTACTGTAAAATTTGATTATGATACTTATTTTGAAATTATAAAAGATTTTAAACATTACTATAAATGGGAAGGCTTGACAGATGAAGACATGCCAGAACAAACTCAAATTGCTTATACAGAATATGAACATGCCTACCACCAGTTAATGACGGAGTTAGTCTTGCTTCAAATTAAATGTATAAATAAAGCTATAGGAAATGATACTATTTCAAGATTATATGTAGATGGAGGTTTTAGTGATAACGATGTTTACATTAAGCTACTGTCTCATTATTTTAGAGATAAAAAATTAAGAACAACAAATGCATCCTTAGGCTCAGCATTGGGTGCTGCAATTTCCATTTCAGATACCAAGCTAAACTCTAAATTTCTTAAGAAAAATTACGCTCTTAAAAAGCATGTACCTTTTATAATTAGCGGTTAAGCATTTTAATTTAGCCAAAATTTAATAGAGATATATGTATATTAAATAAACAAACTCCAAATCATTAAAAATGTCTAAAAACATAAAATTAATACATCCCAGAAATCAGATAACCGAAATTATAGATAGGATTTATAAAAGAGGTATGACCACGACCTCTGGAGGAAATATTTCTATTATTGATGAGCAAGGCGATATTTGGGTTACACCTTCAGCAATTGATAAAGGCTCATTAAGGCCATCAGATATTATTTGTGTAAAAAAAGATGGGAGTATTATTGGTAAGCATAAACCATCGTCAGAATTTCCATTTCATAAAGCTATTTATGAGGCAAGACCAGATATTAAATCCGTAATTCATGCACATCCTCCCGCGCTAGTATCTTTTAGTATTGTGCGTAAAATTCCTAATACTAATATTATATCTCAAGCGAAACATATTTGTGGACCAATTGGCTATGCTAAATATAGATTACCTGGTAGTGAGGACTTAGGTGAAGTTATTGCAGATGAGTTCAATAAAGGATACAAGGCTGTTATTATGGAAAACCATGGCGTTGTGTTAGGAGGAAGTGATTTAACCGACGCTTTTGAGAGGTTTGAAGCACTAGAATTTTGTGCTAGTACTATACTTTATGGTTCTCAAATAGGAACACCTAATTATTTAACCGATGAACAGATAAATGAATTTGAAGCACAGGCTACTGGAGTATTGCCAGAAATGGAAACTACATCATATCCTGCGGAGGAAGTTGAAAAACGGCTAGAGATTTGTAAAATTGTTCAACGCTCTTGTCAACAAGGTTTAATGATAAGTTCATACGGTACTGTGTCCATGCGCTGGAAGGATAATGATTTTCTTATTACTCCAACAGGCGTAAATAGATGGGATTTAGAAATTGATGATATTGTTCAAATTAAAGATGGTAAACGCGAAGCAGGAAAAAAGCCTAGTAGAGCTTCTTGGATTCATCAAGAGATTTATAATCGTAATCCAAATGTTAACTCTATAATTATGACGCAATCGCCCTATTTAATGGCGTTTGGAGTAACAAATAGCTATTTGAATGTGCGAACTATTCCGGAAAGTTGGATCTTTTTACAAGACATTAACGCTGTTAAATACGGTAACCATTTCAGAAAAAATTGTAGCTCAGAAATTGTAGATAATTGTGATACCGCATTAATAATAGAAAACGACTCGGTAATAATTACCGGCGATAAATTATTGCAAACTTTCGATTATTTGGAAGTAGCAGAGTTTAGTGCAAAGTCTATTGTTTTAGGTAATTCTTTAGGAGAATTAGTACCTATAAATGATGAACAGGTAGAAGATTTAAGAAAAAAGTTTTTATCATAAAAAGAAATATTATGGCTATAAAGTTTGATACCCGTTATCCCTCAATAGATGATTTGAGAACGAGAGCTCAAAAGAAAATACCAAAATTTGCATTCGAATATTTAGATGGTGGTTGTAATGAAGATGTAAATTTAATACGAAACACTTCAGAACTTAGAGATGTTCAATTAAAACCAAATTATTTAAGAGCACATCATGGCTCTACTTTAAAAACCAAATTATTTGGTGTAGAATACGATGCACCTTTTGGAATAGCTCCTGTTGGGCTTCAAGGTTTAATGTGGCCCAATGCTCCAGAAATTTTAGCTAAGGCAGCTTTCGAGCATAATATACCATTTATTTTAAGTACAGTTACAACAACAAGTATTGAGCGCGCAAGTGAGTTAACAGAAGGAAAAGCTTGGTTTCAACTGTACCACCCTACAGAAAATTCATTAAGAGACGATATATTAAAACGAGCAGAGGCTGCAGAATGTCCTGTACTTGTTATTTTATGTGATGTTCCTACTTTTGGTTTTAGACCTCGCGATATAAGAAATGGATTAGCAATGCCGCCTAAAATGAATATATCTAATATTTTACAAGCTTTTGGTAGGCCAGATTGGGCGCTTCAAACTCTTAAGTATGGTCAGCCTAATTTTGCAACGCTTAAACCTTACATGCCTAAAGGTTTAGATTTAAAACAATTAGGTAAATTTATGGACCAAACCTTTAGCGGTCGATTGAATGAAGAGAAAATTAAACCTATTCGCGATATGTGGAAAGGAAAACTTGTTTTAAAAGGTGTGGCTTCAGAGTACGATGCTGAAGAAGCAATAAGGCTTGGTATTGATGGAATAATTGTTTCTAATCATGGTGGGCGCCAATTAGATGCAGGAGAATCTACAATTAAACCGCTTACTACTATTGCAGAAAAGTACGGAGATCAAATTGAAGTAATGATGGATAGCGGTATTCGTTCAGGACCAGATGTTGCTAGAGCCATGGCAAGTGGTGCTAAATTTACTTTTATGGGGCGCTCTTTTATGTATGGCGTTTCTGCTCTTGGTAAAAAAGGAGGCGACCACACAATATCGCTATTAAAAACAGAATTACAGCAGGTTATGGAACAACTTTGCTGCGAAAAAACAACAGATTTTCCATATCATTTAGTTCGATAATTTTTTTATTATCAATTTTTAAAGGTTTTATGATTTTCATTTTTTTTTGTTTATATCAAATAAAAAATGAAATGTCATTAAATAATTTATGGAATTTATTTATAGTAAAATTAATCCAATTTTAACGTTATGAAACATTATAAACAATATATAAACGGTCGGTTTATAGATTCCAATGCCTCATCGGTGATTGAAATACTTAACCCGTGTACAGAAGAAATTATTAGTACAATATCAACAGGAACAGTTGAAGATGCTAATCACGCATTAGAAGCAGCACAAGCCTCTCAACCAGCGTGGGAAGCTTTACCAGCAATTAAAAGAGCTGCCTTTTTACATAAAATGGCAGATGTTATTAGAGAAAATAGAGTGTTTTTAGCAGAAACATTATCTAAAGAACAAGCTAAAGTTATTGGTTTAGCGCAAGTAGAAATAGATGTAACAGCCGATTATTTTGATTATAATGCGGGTTGGGCAAGACGTATTGAGGGTGAAATTATTCAAAGCGATCGAGAAAAAGAGCACATTTATCTTCATAAAGTACCAATTGGTGTTGCCGTAGGTATTTGCCCGTGGAATTTTCCATTTTTCGTAATGGCTAGAAAAGTAGCAGCCTCTTTAATAACTGGTAATACCTGTGTTATTAAACCAAGTTCTGAGGCTCCAAATACGGTGATGGAATTTGCAGATTTAATTCAAAAAATCGATTTGCCCACAGGCGTTTTAAATTTTGTTTGTGGTTCTGGTCGCACGGTGGGTAATGCACTATCAAAAAGTCCAATTACTGGTATTATAAGCTTAACAGGTAGCGTTGGTGCTGGCCAACAAATTATTAGTGCAGCTGCAGAAAATATTACTAAAGTGTCTTTAGAATTGGGAGGAAAGGCTCCTGCAATAGTATGTGCAGATGCTAATATGGAATTAGCCGTAAATGCTATAGTGGCGTCTAAAGTTATTTTTAGCGGACAGGTTTGTAATTGTGCAGAGCGCGTGTATGTAGAAGACCGTATTTATGATGAGTTTGTCGATAAATTGACTAAAAAAATGAGTCAAGTAACAGTAGAGGATGCTTTAACAGGAACAAATGCAGATATGAGTAGCCTAGTATCTAAAGCTCAAATAGATAAAATTTCTGAGATGGTTGAATTTGCCAAAAAAGAAGGTGCAGAAGTTTTGGTAGGAGGAAAACGCGACGAGAAATTCGATAAAGGTTATTTCTACAAGCCAACACTTTTAACGAATGTTTCTCAAAATATGGAGATTATTCAGGAAGAGGTGTTCGGACCCGTTTTACCAGTCATGAAGTTTAGTACATTAGATGAAGCCATTGCATTATCAAACGATTGCCAATTTGGACTAACTTCATCTATATTTTCTGAAAATTATAATAATATTATGAGAGCTACAAATGGATTGCATTTTGGTGAAACTTATGTGAATAGAGAGCATTTTGAAGCCATACAAGGGTTTCATGCAGGTTGGAAAAAATCTGGAGTAGGAGGAGCAGATGGTAAGCATGGTATGGAAGAGTATTTGCATACACGTGTAGTTTATGCCCAATATTATTAATAATCTTTTTATTTTAATTTTAAAGCTCAGTTAAATTTATTAACTGAGCTTTTTTTTTAAACGGATATAAAAACGGCACAGTACAGGATAGAGTTATAAATTGTTCCATATATTTTCGTAATTAAAATTTAGTAACTTTATTAAAAAGTTAATTATTCATAAAACTTAACTAAACCACTATTATGACTCAATACCAACAAGAAGAAGGCATTTTACAAGAAGACTCTGGAGGAGAATTTGAAAGAACACCTGTACCGCAATCTAAATTAAAAGGTTGGAAGAGTTTTATTGGCATGTATGCTGGTGAGCATGCTGCAGGTACAGAGTTTATGATTGGACCTTTGTTTTTAACAGCCGGAGTTAGTGCCTTCGATTTAATTATTGGGTTATTAATTGGAAACCTTTTGGCGGTTTTAAGTTGGAGATTTTTAACAGCAGAAATTGCCGTAAAAAACAGATTAACATTATACTTTCAATTAGAAAAAATATGTGGTAAAAAGTTAGTAACGGGATATAATCTTGCTAATGGTATATTATTTTGTTTTTTAGCCGGATCTATGATAACGGTTTCTGCTACTGCTGTTGGTATTCCTTTTAATATGCCAATGCCTAAATTAGACGATACACTTCCTAATGGAATGACTTGGATTATAATAGTAATCATTATAGGTGCCGTTATTTCTTTAATAGCAGCAAGAGGTTACGATACGGTTACTAAGGCTGCCAATTGGATGTCCCCTATAATTGTATTAGCATTTGTTGCTTGCGGTATAGTTGCTCTAGGGCAATTAGGAGTCGATAGTTTTTCAGATTTTTGGAATATATGGGGAGATGGAGGAGAACCTTTTCCGGGCCAAACAAAATTTACATTTTGGCATGTTGTTATATGGTCTTGGTTTGCTAATGGTGCTATGCATATTGGAATGTCCGATTTATCGGTATTTAGGTTTGCTAAAGAAGCTAAGGCAGGTTGGGCCACAGCGGCAGGCATGTATGTAGGCCACTATATGGCTTGGATAGCAGCAGCTTTATTATATGCTGTTTATTTAAAATCTCCTGAGGCGCAGGCATTTTTATCAACTAATTCTGCACCTCCAGTAGCTCCAGGTCCTATGGCATATAACGCTATAGGTGTGCTAGGTATTATAGCAGTAGTACTTGCTGGTTGGACTACAGCTAACCCAACAATTTATAGAGCAGGTCTTGCATTTCAAGCTATTTTACCAAAACTTTCTACAGCAAAAGTTACTATTTTAGCTGGTACTATAGCAACAATAGCAGGATTATTTCCAGCCTTTGCAATGAAATTATTAGGATTTGTGGCTTTATACGGTTTTATATTGGCTCCTTTTGGTGCAATTATAGTTTTTGAACACTTCTTTCATAAAAAGGCGGGTATTATCAAGAATTATGCAGAAGTAGCTAATCTTTCATTTAATAAGTCTGTGTTTTGGGCATGGGCTATTAGTTTTGGGGTGTTTTATTTTATTTCCATTCAGTTTGATGTATTCTTATCTTTTGTAACGTTACCTGCTTGGATATTATGTGGTGTTTTATTTTTAATATTGAGTAAATACTCTCAAAAAAAATAGTTTTACTTAATAACTAAAAAGCAAAAAAAAGAATCATAAACATTTGTTAATGATTCTTTTTTTTTTGCTTTTTATATTTATTTTTTCACTTTATACATTAATAATGTATAATGGCTTTTCTCTCTTTATAGTTTTTACTATTAAATTAAAACTGGGTTGATGTTATTAGTAGCTTATGTGAAAAATAGCGACTAGTACAGGATAGTAATTTTTATTAAAAGGAATAAATTGTTTTAAATTTTTAATAATTAAATATAAATATATGTTCAAATTTAATAATTGGTTTTTTTTAGCAATAGTTATAGCTTCTTTTTCTAGTTGTTTAGAAAATAAAAATGATAATATACCTTGGGAAAATTTAATAGAAAATAACACCTTAAATGGGTGGAACATAAAGGGAGGTAAAGCGACCTATAGTATAGAAGATGGTGTAATTACTGGAACTACAGTAAAAGAAACTCCTAATACCTTTTTAACAACAAATAAATTTTACGATGATTTTATTCTAGAATTAGAATATAAAGTAGATTCCACAATGAATTCCGGAATCCAAATTCGTAGCAATAGTTTTCCTCACTATCAGGACGGAAGAGTACATGGTTACCAAGTAGAAATCGATCCATCTAAAAGAGCTTGGAGTGCCGGTATTTTTGATGAAGGGAGAAGAAAATGGTTAAATACATTAGAGAGTAATGAAGACGCACAAAAAGCATTTAAACAAAATGATTGGAATCATTACAGAATTGAGGCGATTGGAGACACCATAAAAACGTGGATAAACGGTGTGCCTGCTTCTTATTTAATTGACGATAAAACGGCTTCTGGATTTATTGGGTTACAAGTGCATAGTATTCACGGAAAACAAAAAGAAGGCACAACAATTTCATGGAAAAATGTAAAAATTTTAACTACGGAATTAGATAAGTACACTCAAAAAACACCATTGCAACCCGTAATTACAAAAAACAACCTAACCTTAGACGAAACTAAAAAAGGATGGAAAATGCTTTGGGACGGAAAGACAACTAAAGGATGGCGAGGTGCTAAACTAGAATCGTTTCCTGATAAAGGTTGGGTAATAGAAAATGGCGAACTTATTGTTTTATCTTCTGGAGGAGCAGAATCAGCAGCAGGCGGCGATATTGTTACTACAGAGTTATATGGCGATTTCGAATTAAAAGTAGACTTTAAATTAACTCAAGGTGCTAATAGCGGTATAAAATATTATGTAGATACTAACCTTAATAAAGGTCCTGGGTCTTCTATAGGTTTGGAGTATCAAATTTTAGACGATGCAGTACATCCAGATGCTAAACTTGGAAGTCATGAAGGTAGCCGAACGGTTTGTTCTTTATACGATTTAATTCAAGCCAATCCAGAAAAACCAATTAAGCCAATTGGAGAGTGGAATAGCGCTTATATCATTTCAAAAAACAACCATGTGGAACACTGGTTAAATGGGATGAAAGTTTTAGAATACGAACGAGGAAGTGCAGCGTTTTTAAAGCTTGTTTCAGAAAGTAAATATGCTAAATGGCCAAATTTTGGATTGCTAGAAAAAGGACAAATCTTATTACAGGACCATGGCGACCGTGTAGCATTTAAAAACATTAAAATTAAATCCTTATAAGCATTATGACATCAAGACGAAATTTTATAAAAAAAACAACTTTAGCCGGAGCAGCTGTTACAATAGGACATTCAGCCATGGCAATGAGTGCTAAAAGTTACAATAACATCGTGGGATCTAATGAGCGTATACATGTCGCTATAGCTGGGTTAGGACGAAGAATGGCCGCTTTTAAACAACCCATAGCGTTAAAAGAAAGCAATGCTAAACTTTTATATTTATGCGATGTTATGGAAAGCCAGCGCACAAAAGGTTTAAAGGCGTTTAGAGAGCATATTGATTATAATCCAACATTGGAAAATGATATTAGAAAAGTTTTAGATGATAAAAATGTAGATGTTTTAATTAATGCAACACCAGACCATTGGCATACACCAGGTTCTATAATGGCCATGAAAGCAGGTAAACATGTGTATGTAGAAAAGCCTTGTAGCCATAATATGTATGAAAATGAGCAATTGGTAAAGGCATCCAAGCATTTCAATAAAGTGGTGCAAATGGGGAATCAGCAACGCTCCTCAGGGCACACCATCGAGATTATAAACGAAATTCATAATGGTGTTATCGGTAAACCTTATAAAGCCGTAGCTTTTTACAATAATGGTAGAGGCCCAGTACCTTTGCAAAAAAGCGCAGCCATTCCTAATGGTTTAGATTGGGAATTGTGGCAAGGACCAGCACCAAGACGCGATTACACATCGGAAACATGGGATTATAATTGGCATTGGTATGGCTGGGAATATGGCACTGCCGAAGCTGGTAATAATGGAACTCATGAGTTGGATGTAGCACGTTGGGCATTACAAGTAGATTTTCCGCAACATATTTATGTGGAAGCAGAAAAACGCCATTATTTAAATGATGGTTGGGAAATGTATGATGATATGGATGCCACTTTTAAGTTTAAAGATAATAAGGTTATAAAGTGGGATGGGAAATCGCGAAATAGCTATAAAACATACAGCACAGGACGTGGCACAGTAATTTACGGTACAGAAGGTTCGGTTTTTGTAGATAGAGGTAAATATATGTTATACGATCGTAGAGGTAAGCTCGTAAAAGAATATAATTCCTCATCAAATGAAGCAGGAACGGCATTAGGTGGCGGTGGCGATACCACTACAAAGCACGTTATAAACCTTTTTGATGCCATTAGAGGCAAAGCTAAATTAAATGCTCCTATAGACGATGCTAGTATAAGTATGGCTATGGTGCATTATGCTAATATTGCTTATAGAATAAATAGCGGATTTGATATCGATCACCAAACAGGAATGATGTACAACAGGGACGCTATGAAACTGTGGTCACGTACTTACGAAGCTGGATGGGATCCTGTATTTTAGTAAGTAATAATAAAAATGTAAAAGCTCATAAACATAAAGTTTATGGGCTTTTTTTTGGAATTAAAAAAGCTGAAGACGAATCTTCAGCTTTTCCTTAAATTATCTTGTAGCGAGAGCGGGGGGGTTCATTGGTTATTAATATGAATTTTTTACTTTTTTAGAGTTTTATTTTCTTTAATGTGGTTGTTTAGTTTAATAATTATTTTAGTTTTATTTACAACTTTTAAGGTTTGAAAAAAGTATTTCGAAAATAGGAATACCAAAAAAATTGTATTACGGAATTAATTAGAAAGAGTTAATTGATAATAGTTTTTTACTGACGAAAATAAAAATACTTTAAGAGTTGTTATACAAAATCGAGCTAATCAATTAGAACTTAAAATTAATTTTAATGCGTTACCAATAATTTTGAAATAAACCACTCCAGGAAGAATTATTATATGATTAAAATGTTGCTTTTGCCAGATTCCCATAATAAGTCAATTGAATCTAGTCAATTATAAATTGTGGTTTTTTGTGGAAAAAACAGATAATTAACTGCGCTAATAGTATAAAATACGCCCTTTGTTTAATTGGTGAGCTAGAAAAATAAAAAATGTCAACCAAAAAGAATAAAAAAGAGACAGTAAATTACAAGGTTTTTATTATATAAATGTATTCTAATACACTATCTGTTTTGTGGACTCCGTTGTTAACCATGTAACTTTCTCTATTTACGGTTTTACGTATTTCTATATCCAAAAAAAATCTTACATTAGTCAAAAATTGACAAGTCAACTTTTAAATAAATTTTATAATAAACATAAATGATTGGTGTAAAAATAAGGCAATTACGAGAAGCAAAACAAATGCTTATTCGTGAGGTTGCAGCACAATTAAAAACCGACACGGCTATGCTTAGTAAAATGGAGCGTGGCGAACGTCCTTTTAAAAAGGAAGATATTATTGTGCTTGCAAATGTATTTAAACAACCTAAAAAAGAATTACTAACCCTTTGGTTAGCAGACCGTATTTTAAAAAATACTTCTAACGAAGAATATACTATAGAAAGTATTCAATTGGCTTTAAAAATTGCAAAGGAAAACACATGAACAAAAAAGACATACTCAATAAAATAAAATCATTAGAAGGCCTTAACCAAGACGAACGTGCCTATTTGGTAAACTTGGTAAACACCAAAAAAAAATACGGCCTAGTATGGGAAGACAAACCCGAAGATGTAGAAGAGCAACTACGCACCAAACTACCTGTACTGCAAGAAGTAAAAGAGCGTGCCATTATTAACGATGCTGTCACCCTGAGCGCAGTCGAAGGGTCTCATAATAATAACGATATCACGTCGAGCACGTCATCCCGAGCGGAGTCGAGGGGCGAGACGCCAAACCACATCCTCATAGAAGGCGACAACCTACACGCACTAACAGCACTTACCTTTACCCACGAAAACAAAATAGACCTCATTTATATAGATCCACCGTATAATACAGGGAATAAAGCTGATGATGGCACTACAGATTTTAAATATAATGATGATTATGTAGATAGTGATGACGAATATAGGCATAGTAAATGGTTGTCTTTTATGTCTAAAAGATTAACAATCGCACGTCAACTTTTAGCTGATGATGGATTTTTATGTGTTTCTATAGATGATAATGAAATAGCTCAATTGAAGATTTTACTCGATGAATTGTTTAATCAAAAAACTAAAGTAGTTGCAGTTAAAATGAGTGAAGCAAGTGGTTTGAAAATGGGAGCAACAAATAGGATAAAAAATATTCCAAAATATAAAGAGTATCTAGTTTTTGCTAAGCCTTCCGGTATTAGAGATTTAGATATCGAAAGTGTTAAAAAAGATGAATGGGATAATGAATATAATATTTACATAGACAATTTCGAAAAAAAGGATAGAGATTTTATTGATGCACATATGTCTAATCCTTCACAAAAAATTATAGAAGATATTGACAAAATATTAGATAGAATTGAATTAACAAGTGTTAATCAAAAAATTAAGGACCTGAAAATCCCCAAAAAACATATTGATGAATGGAAATTTACAAATTCTTGGAGAATTGTTAGAACAGCAGCTTCTACTTCTGTTAAAAGATTAGCAGATGATAAAAGAAACGATATTTCTCAAAATTATTTTTCAGTTATTTCTAAAAGAGATAAAATCGTTTATATTGTTAAAGGTGATTATTCTTCTGAATCGAAAAGTCCCAGAGTTCAGTTTTTATTTGCTGATACAAATTTAATGGTACATCCGGGTGATTTTTGGTCAGATATAAGAACTACAGGTCTTGAAGCAGAGGGTGGTGTGGAGTTTAAAAATGGCAAAAAGCCACTAAAGCTTCTAAATAGAATCTTAAATTCTCATTTTAATAAAAATACTACAATATTAGACTTTTTTGCTGGTTCAGGCTCGACGTTACATAGTGCTCTTGAATTAAATAATAAAGATGGTTTCAATAGAAATGTAATTTTAGTTACGAATAATGAAAATGATATTTGTGAAAACACGACATATCAAAGATGTTTAAATGTTATAAAAGGTTTTGGTTCTTTTGAGGGTTATACCAACAACAACCTACGCTACTACAAAACCGCCTTTGTAGAAAGAGAACCCTCTTTACAAAACAAACGCCAGCTTACGCAATTAGCTACAGAGCTATTATGCATAAAAGAAGATTGTTATACAGAGGTAAAACACCAGTTAAGCATTAGCCCAAAACAAGCGCAAATATTTACCAACAACAACGGTAAATACCTAGTGGCTATTTACCATTCCAGAAACCAGCTGCAAGTACAAGAACAGTTAATATCTTGGGTAGAGAGCTTAACCAACACCACAGAAAAAGTACGTTTATATGCCTTTAGCCCAGAAAAAGAAGTACTAGCAGAAGAGTTTTATGAGGTGGCAGAAAAAGTAGAAGTGGTTCCTTTACCAGAAGCCATTTACAATGCATATCTAAGTACCATAAAAGCATTAAAATTAGACAAAAAACAAGTGTATAACAACAATACTGCTGAGGCATAAAATTCTTAATTTACAATGTACATTTTAAAAGATTTTCAAGAAACAGCAGTAACCAGTTTGTTAGAAAACACCTATACTGCTTTAAAAGAACCTACCAAGCAAACCCCTATTTTATTAGAATCGCCAACAGGTTCGGGTAAAACCGTAATGATGGCGTCGTATATAGAGCGTCTGGTAGACGAGCTACAACTAAAACCAGGCTATAACAGCAATGTGGCTTTTGTATGGTTAGCACCCAACACGCTACATATACAAAGTTACCACGCTTTGCAAAATCTTTATAGCGATACCCAAAAACTAAATTGTATAGATTTAGACAATCTAGGAAGCAATCCTATATTAAACGCTAAAGATTTATTGTTTCTTAATTGGAGCAGCATACATTCTGCCAAAAACATTTGGAGAAAAGACAACGAAACCAATACCAACCTAGAAACCCTAATAGAAAACACACAGGCTAACGATACTAGTATAGTGCTAATAATAGACGAAGCACATTTAAGTGCTTTTAGTGGTAAACAAGCCATAGCAGTACGTAATTTAATAGAAGCAGATGTAGAAGTATTGGTAACCGCTACAGCACATAACATACAACGTCCTCAATTATCGGTATTTGTACCAAGACAAAAAGTTGTAGAACAAGAACTTATTAAAAAAGGAATTCGTTTAAACATTGGTTTAAACCCAGAAGAGCAAAACGGAGAAAATGTACATATGCATTTGCTTCGCAAAGCCTTTCAGAAAAAAGAAGAACTAAAAGCGTTATATGCGCAAGAGTTAGGCGACAACAAAGTAAATCCGTTATTGCTAATTCAATTACCTTCAGATAACGTTTCCTTAAGTTCAGAAGACAAGTCTATTAGAGATACCTTAGTAGGGCTTTTAAATACCGAGTACAACGTAACTACCCAAAACGGAAGACTGGCTATATGGCTAAGTGGCGAAAAAGATAAAGATGGTATTGAAGACATCAATGCAATGCAAGATGTAATGATTTTTAAACAAGCAGTAGCACAAGGTTGGGACTGTCCTAGAGCAGCCGTATTGGTAAGTTATAGAACCGTAAACAGTCCTTCCTTTGGTATTCAAACCGTGGGTAGAATTTTGCGTATGCCACACCGTAAACACTACAATAACGACGATTTAAATTATGGGTATGTATATACCAATATAGAAGCCACTCGTATTAACTTTGAACCTTCTGATGCAGATTTTATTAATTTTCAATTAGCAAAAAGAAAAAAGGACAGAGGTTGGGGCTTCGATAAAATCAACTCAGCTCAAATTGTAAACGACCGTACTGCAAAAGGGGTATTAACCTCTACCTTTCAAACGCATTTTTTCAACCTAATGGAGCAGCGTTTTAATGTAGCTATGTTGCCAGATGTAGATCTATTTACGACTGAAGTAGAGGAGAATTTAAAAGAAGCAAAAGAAGCTAATTTATTAGCAATGCAACAAAATGGTTGGGAGTTTAACGTAGACGACCACCAAATACCAATTCCTGTAGATATTGAGGCAGACCCTTATATTGTAAATAGCATTATGGTAAATGCAGACCATACCAAGCAGTTTGCTATTACTATGAATCAGTTTAATACAATGTTCGAGCGTTTTTGTTATGACAATATAACTAGGCTTAACCGTTCCAAAAGCTGGAAAAAACTAAGAGATGTGTTACTCTTTTTTGCCGAATATTATTTAGGATTGTTTGAGCACGAAGCCAAACGTATCTATTTATTTCCTCAAAATAGAAGATTACTAGAAGAGTTAATTGTAGTAGCATTAGAACGTTTTGAGCAATGGCAAAAAGCAAAAGGGAATGAAAAACGAAGAGTAGAATACGCAAGTTGGGAAGTGCCAGAATATCGTTACTACAGCGAAAATTTCAACAAACAATACATAGAAAATCACGCTATGGAGCCTTTCTATGAATACATAAGTGTATCTAGCCCAGAAAAAAGATTCAAAGAATTTTTAGAAGCAAACAGCGAACATATAGAATGGTGGTACAAAAATGGAGATGCAGGAAAAGAACATTTTGCTGTGCCTTATATCAAGCAAGCAGATGAAAAGCTAGAAAGACCTAGCTTATTTTATGTAGATTTTGTAATAAAATTCAAATCTGGTAAAATTGGGTTATTCGATACCAAAACAAAACGTTCAGATTTAGATGCACCTAAAAAGCACAACGCACTTCTAGAGTATATAGAAAAAGTCAACCAAGAGGCTAACAATGAAAATTTATTGGGTGGTGTGTTAATAGAAGAACCCATAGACTCTAATCATTGGAGGTTTTGTGCGAATAGAATAGAAGATACAAAAGACTTAACAGGTTGGGAGTTTTTAAAACCAGAATTACTCTAAAACTTAAATAGCTCACAAAATGGAAAAAGGAGAAATTTTAATCTATACCAACCAAGAGGGGAACATCAAAATAGATGTGCGCCTTCAAGAAGAAACCGTTTGGTTAACCCAAGAACAAATGGCTTTACTCTTTAATAGGGATAGAAGTGTTATAACCAAGCATATAGGTAAAATTTTTAGTGAAGGTGAGCTAGATGAAAAAAGCAATGTGCAAAAAATGCACATTAGTACTTCAGACAAACCTGTAAAAATTTACAATTTAGATGTAGTAATCTCTGTTGGCTACAGAGTAAAGTCGCAACAAGGTACACAATTTCGTATATGGGCTACACAGCGTTTAAAAGAATACATCATAAAAGGCTTTGCACTTAATGATGAACGTTTTAAAACCGGTACGTCTATGAACTATTTTAACGAACTGCAAAACCGCATTCGTGAAATACGTATCTCAGAAAAATTCTTTTATCAAAAAATAAAAGACATTTATGCTACCAGTATAGATTATAATCCTAAAGACGAAAAAACCATTCAATTCTTTAAAATCGTACAAAACAAGTTACTTTGGGCTATTAGTCAAAAAACAGCTGCAGAGTTAGTGTATAGGAGTGTAGATGCATCATTACCTCTAATGGGAATGTTAGCGTACGACAAAAAAAACAAATCGGTTACCAAATCAGAAGCAGGTGTTGCTAAAAACTATCTTAACGAAGATGAAATGCGTCTACTAGGGCTTATTGTAGAACAATACTTAGCGTTTGCCGAAACAATGGTACAACAACAAACACCAATGTATATGAAAGATTGGGTACAACGTTTAGATGCTATTTTACAATTAAACGGTAGAGAGTTGTTAACCCACGCAGGTAAGATAAGTCAAGAAATGGCTAAGAATAAAGTGGCTAAAGAGTATCAAAAATACAAAGAAGAAAACAAGCGTTTGTCCTACGAAAAAAGTCTTAAAGAGTTAGAGCAAGACATTAAAAATTTAAAAGACAAAAAATAAGATAATAACCTTAGTCAATATAAAAATAGTATTATGAGCAACAAAGGACTAGATTCACTATTTATACATTACGGCATACGTAAAGATGATATGGCTACCATAGAAGCCATTTGCGAAAAATATGAGGTTGAAGCCGAGTGGCTAAAAGAATATTTCTTAAAAGCCTACCACGAGAAAAAAATTAAAAATGAAGACTTAGACGAAAAGGCATTAAAAAAGCTAATGGAAAAAGCGCTTCAAAAAATAAAATAGTTATGTTAATAAAAAGAATAAGAGCTAAAAATTTTAAAACATACCTAGAACTCGATATAAATCTAGAAACAGACCCAGACAAACCTATTGTATTAATCGGTGGTGCTAATGGTGGTGGTAAAACAACTTTTTTTGATGCTATTTACGGTGCATTGTATGGCTTAAACATATCCAACGATAAAGAATTTAACGAGTTACTTAATGCTGGTGCTTTGGGTAAAATTGAAGAAAAAATTGAATTAGAATTATTTTTTTCAGGCAGAGTACTAAACCAAGAACAGTCCTATGTGCTTACAAGAACCTATATGCTTAATACAGCCAAAAAACCTGTAGAAAGTGTAAAACTAAATATGAATGGTTCCATTTTTCAATACGGTACTGCAACACCTACAGGGCAAAGAGCAGAACAAGAAGCGCAAGTAAATAAAATTATAAAAGGGAATCTACCTGAAGAGTTAAGTCGCTATTTCCTATTTGATGCTATGGAGGCTGGGAGCCTTTTAAAAGAAGACCGTCTTAATCGTGTAATTCGAGAAAATATTGAAAATGTTATGGGCTTCAATAGATACTTGTCTTTTGCTAAAGCAGCCGAATGCTTAACGCAAGACTATACAGCTCAAATGCTCGATTTAGAAAATGAAAAGAAAGAATATTTACAATTAGTAGAACAAAAACGTAAAGAAGAAGAAACGTTAACCGAGTTAAAAGGAAAACGTAAAGAAGCACTAGATTTTTCAGTGTCTAATAAAGATTTGTACGATACGTTAAAGGCAGGTATGAATGAAGAATCTACACTAAACAATAAGGTGAAACAATTAGAAGAAGAACTAAATAATCTAGATAAAGAGGAAAAGCAATACAAAACTGATGTAAACGATTTTATTAAAAATTTTGAAATGCACGTAAGCTTACCAAAATTAGCTGAGGTATTGCAAAATGATATTGCCTTAATTATAAACGAACGTGAAACTTCAAATGCAGATGCCTACTCGCATTTAAACAAAGAAGTGGTAGAAAACGTATTGATAAAAGCTGTAAACGTACTTGCCGATAAAGGGCACAATTTAAAAGACGTGTCAGTAAGTCAATTAGCAGATAAAGTATTAAAATCATTAGAAGATAAAAACACAGATTTAGAATACGATTATTTTCAAATTTCAGAAGTTGAAGCTTTAAAAAAATTAGCAAATGGTAATTATCAAAATCCGTACAATTCTATTACCCATCGTAAAGAAAATCTAGATAAAGATATTGCCAACGCACACAAGATTAAAAAACAAATAGAAGATTTAAAAGCACAAATTACAGGAAAAGACTATTCTTTAATTAAAGCTTATGAAGAGAATGAAAGTGCAATTAAAACCTTGAAATCTGAAATTGAGGATAAGGATAAAGAAGTAAAAAAGATAGCAAAACGTTTACAACAATTTGATATACCAACTACAGAAGAACCAGACCCTAAATTTGAAGCTTTAAAAAAATTACAACCCTTGTTTGATGAAATAGCAAATACGCTGCTTAAAAACAAAAAAGATAAAATAGAATATAAAATGAAACATGATTTAAACGTTAATCTTGCGGCTTATCAAGATGTCATAGATCGTGTAGAGTTATCAGAAGATTTAAAAGATTTAAACTTTAGTATTTATCATAAAGCAGGTAACGAAATCTATTTAAGTCAACTAAACACAGCGTCTACACAAGTAGTGGTGCAAGTGTTGTTAAAGGCATTACACGAATTTGGCGATTACGACCCACCTGTAATGATAGATACAGTTATGGGGGTGTTAGATGAAACAAGCCGAAGCACCTTGTTAGAAAATTACTTTCCAGAATTATCGCATCAAACTATACTATTAAGTTCTGATAGTGAGGTAAGACCTAATTCAGATTTGCAAAAAATAGAACCTTTTGTGGCCAAAGCATATACATTACTTAGAGATAAAGAAGCTCAAAAAACAAATGTTACAGAAGGGTATTTTGGTAATTCTATAAACAATTAATGATGGAAGAAATAGCATTACATAATATAAGGCAAAGCGAAGGGTTAATTGATAGCCTATTACCTTTAAAACATAAAATTGAAAAGAAATTAAACCTAAAAGAATATCGCAAAGAAGCGAAGCAGTTAACGTTAAATAATAATTTATTACAACGTTTAACATTAGCAGCAGGTTTAAGTCAAAATCACAAACGCTCTTGGTCAGTAGTAGAAAAGGTAGCAATGGATAGTTTAAGAATCCACGAAACAACCTTTACTAAGTTCAACCTACAAGTAATGTGGTCAAGTCTTATAAAATATCGTTATAATCAAATAGATATCGATTGGGCAGTAGCTGCTAATCGTAGTCGTATAATTAATTACGAGATGCAACAAGGCTTAAAATATTTAATGGACGATAATAATCTTGAGAATTGGTTAACAATTACTGCAAAATCTGGTAATGCTTCATTTGGCACAGTACCATTCTTAGATTTAAATATTGGTTTATTTGAAGGAGATATGCCTGCTACCTTAAACCTAAACGGTAGGCAAATACCAAATACACAAATATTAATTGCAGGTTCTACAGGTTCTGGTAAATCTAATCTTTTGGCGGTATTAATGCGTGAAATACGTACATTAACAGTAGAAACAGCGTATCCAGTAAACTTTCTGTTTTTTGATTATAAAGGCGAATTTTCAGATCCTGCTAATCGTTCGTGGTTCAGCCATTTTGAAATTGATGATACAGCAATTTTAGATCCAATAAGGGAATCATTGCCGTTTTCACCGTTTAAAAACTTTGAAGGGAAAACACAGAACGAAATAAATCTATATGCTTCTGAGTTGTCAAATGCTATCTGTGCAATAGATAATGCACGTATGAGTGCAAATATGAGTAATAGATTAGCAGAAGCAGTAATCGCTTCTTACAGAAAAACAAGGAATAAACCAATTTCTTTTCAAATAATTTTAGATGAGTACAACCATTTACAAAACAAAAAAGACCGTCTAAAAGATGATAGTATTAAGTCTGTTTTAAAACAATTAATTAGAAATAACTTATTTGCTACCGAAGATAATATAGACTTAATAAATAATAGTTTTATTGTAAAAATGGATGGTTATCCAAAAGATGGTCCTTTGGCAAAAGCAATTGTGTACTTTATAATATCTAAGCTCAACACTATTTATGAAAAGTTACCAAAACAAGAAGTATCGGAAGAATGTGTTGAAATCCGTCACTTTACAATTATAGATGAAGCACATTATATGCTAGACTTTGACAACAAACCTTTAAGAGGTTTAATAGCAGTTGGGCGTAATAAAGGGCTGAGTATCATTTTGGCAACACAGAATATGGATAGTTATAAATCCAAATATTTTGACTTTTATGCTAATGCTCAGTATCCTTTAATTATGAAACAGCAATCTATTACTGATACTGTTATTAAAGATTTATTTGGGGTTTCTGGTAACGAATTTCAAGAGATAAAGGAGTCAATAGCAGGTTTAGAGTTGGGAGAATTAATTATTAAAGATGCAACAGCAATTACACTTGGTATGGGTAAAAAATTCAAGAAAATTAAGGTTGATAGATTTGTATAAATACAATCCACGCTATAGTTTAAAACATTTATCAGTTAGAATACCTTGGCACGATAATGCGTGGAAAAACTGGTAACAGAACTTTTATAAAAATATTAAAACTATTGGCTCTCCTTTAAAGTGGATGGGCCAAAAAGCTACGAAACGAAATGAATTTGAAAAAGGAAAATAAATATGGTTTAGCAGCAAAAGAAGCAGCTTTAATTGGTGGTAACCCAATAGAAGCATGGAGAGCGGCTGTTCAAAACTTTGATTCTGAGAGTGCTAAGTTAAAAGGGTGTCCAAAAAATGCATTTTTAGGTTTGTGCGAAGCAGGTTTGGTAAAAGGTATAAAATCGGGTTCTTATTTTACCCGTAAAAAGGAAAACTTGAATAAAAAATATGCCATTACTGCAGTAAACCTATTAGCCACAAACCCATGCCTAAATAAAAATGAATTATGGAAAGAAGTTAGAGAAAAATTAGTTTTAGGTGAGAAAAAACATAATTCTCAAATGGATGTTGTTTTAGCTTTATGGAACAAAAAATTAATTCAATTCAATTAAAATAAATCAAAATCTTAAAATGCCGTTAGCTAATTGGTGTTATTAAGGACAAGTTATAAAAGTAAAATTAACCCCCAATATTAAATAAATTAACCTATAATGAGTACGTTTTTAACAGGAGACAACCTTAACAATGCTATTGATGGTATTATTACAAGTGCCAAAAAGTTTATTATAATTACATCGCCATACATAAAACTAGACGATCATTTTAAAGAACGTTTTAATTTAGTTAAAAATGATCCATCTATATATCTAAGAATCTTATTTGGTAAAAATGAAGATAATTTTTACCGCAGTATGAAAAGTGAAGATTTAGATTACTTTAAATCTTTTCCTAACGTATCCATTATTTACGAGCCAAGGCTTCATGCTAAAAGTTATGTTAATGAATCTGAAGGTATCATTACATCAATGAATTTATACGATTATTCAGCAGAAAATAATGTGGAATAAGGAGTGGCTTTCTCTAAAATGAACTTAACCGAAAAGGTATATCAAGAACATGCAGATCAACATTATGCCTTATTGGAAGATAGTGCTCATTGTGTATATATAAAACGTCCAGTTTTTAAAAAGGTGCTGTTAGGTTTAAGTAAAAATTATCTAAGATCTGAGGTGTTGTTGGATTTATTTGACTCATTCGACCCAAATAAAAGAGGTTATGAGCGTGTTGTTTATCAAGACATAGATGTTATAAGTTTGGAGGATAAAGAGGTGGTTCCGGTATTAAAAACAAGATCGGAAAAAAGATTAGAAAAAGACCAAAAACCAGATTTCGGAAAGAAGCTTAAAAAAGAAAAGCTATTTACAGAATCTAAAAAGCCAAAAGTGGGATATTGTATTAGAACAGGCGAAGAGATTCCTTTTAACCCAGAACGGCCATTTAGCTATAATGCATATAGATCTTGGGTGCAATTTGAAAATTATGATTTTCCTGAAAAATATTGTCATGAAACGGGTAAAGCCTCAAACGGAAAAACAAGTATGGCTAATCCTATTTTAAAAAATAGTTATTCTAGTTGGAGGTAACTTATAAATAAATTAAAATAGCTATGCTATTTGATAAAGTAAATAAGGTACACTTCTTTTAAAGGGTAAAGCATTTTTAAGATGTAAAAATTAATGTACGTCAATAAAATAAAAAATTAATGATAGATTATAAAGATTACGAAAGGGAAGTATATAATTGGTTAAGCAATAAAAACAAACAAGATTCTAATTTCACATTTTCATTAAGGCAAAAAGCATCCAAAGGATCTGAATTAGATTATTTTATCGGAACAGAAAAATCTAAATATTTTGCAGTAACTTTTTGGAGTATTCCGGTAACTTTTCCAGGTTCATCAGGAGATTTTATTGGTTTAGTTTTTAAATTATCTAAAGATTACGTTAGATATGGTTATGACTTTAAATTTACGCAAACAAACAATCCAGGGGATAGGCAGAACAAATCTGTTTTAAATGTGTTAAAAGCTCTTGTTGAGCCGATAAGAGAAAATATCGGAGTGATTCGGGAGAGTGATGCTTTAAATAAAATGTTCACTATAAGAACCAAACCTAAAAAAGTGAATTATACTAATTTAGATGACATGTTAGTAGATGTAGAGGACGATTTGTTAAAAATAATACCTATCGTAAATGGGCAAATAGAAGGAGAGAAAAGAGTAAATCCTGAATTTGAAGCTCATAGAATTTCTAAAGAGGTATTTGCAGATATGAGGGCAAAGCTTTTAGCTAGATTTGAAAAATTTGGAGAACAAAGTGATTTGAATAAAGAATCAGTTGGTGTTTCTAATACTAGAAAAACAATAAACCGTTCTTTAAAGCCCATCAACCAAATTCTTTATGGCCCTCCGGGTACAGGAAAAACATATGCAACGAAAGAGATGTCTGTTGCCATTATTGATAAAGATTTTATTACTGGGATTGACAAAACCTTGTCGAATAAGGATAAAAGAAAGTTAATTTCGGACAGATATACTGAACTCTGTAATTCGGAACAAATAGTTTTTACAACCTTTCATCAATCCATAAGTTATGAAGATTTTGTAGAAGGTATTAAGCCTGTTCCTCCAGTTTCTGAGGAATCTAGTATAAATTATAAAATTGAAGATGGCATATTTAAGAATATTTGTAAAAAAGCTTCTGAAATTAAAAGCTCCAGTAATTTTGATGATGCTTACTCAAAATTTGTTAATGATGTCGTAGAAGCAGGAACTATTGAATTAAAATCTTTAGTTCAAAAAAAACCATTTAATGTTAGAATTAATAGTAATGAAACTGCTGTTGCAATTCCTAAAACAGAAATAGCAACCGAAATGGGGATAACTAAAGAAATGATGCGTGAGTATATTGTAAATGGGATAATTAAGGATTGGAAAACTTACACGACTGCCATTGGTGAATATATTAAGGAGACATATAAGGTTTCAGTCGAAAATACGGACAGTAAAGCCAAAAATTATGTACTTATAATAGATGAAATTAATAGAGGAAACGTGTCGGCTATATTTGGTGAACTTATTACACTTATTGAGCCAGATAAGCGTATTGGTCAAGTAGAACAATTATTAGTGAAATTACCATATTCTAAAATTGATTTTGGTGTACCTGCTAATCTTTATATAATTGGCACAATGAATACAGCAGACCGTTCTGTAGAAGCTTTAGATACAGCTTTAAGAAGGCGTTTCGAGTTTAAAGAAATGATGCCTGATTATACGGTTATTGAAAATGAATTTGTTAAAGATGTTTCCATGTCTGAAGTATTGGAAACAATTAATCAACGTATAGAATTACTAATTGATAGAGATCACACTATAGGGCATTCGTATTTTGTAGGCGTGGATAACGAAGAAAAATTGGCGAATGCTTTTAACAATAAAATAGTGCCACTATTACAAGAGTATTTTTATGGTGATTATGGAAAAATAGGACTGGTACTAGGAAAAGGCTTTGTTAAAAGAAAAAAGAATGAGAATATAAAGTTTTCGAGTTTTAAATATGAGGAAAAAAACGATTTTATTACACCAACTTTTAGTTTAAAATTAATTGATGAATCAAATAGTGTTGATGCCGTTAAACAATTGCTAGAAACCAAAGAAAAGTAAGCTTTGAAAAAACGTAATAACATATCTGTTTTTGAGCATCAACGCTTATATGTTGGTGAGCAAGGTTTTAGGCAGGTACATTTAGATGCGCTTTTAAAACTGAACGAATATCACGATGGTAATTATTTTGAACCTATTGCAAAAGGTATTAAATTTAATCAAAATGTAGGAGTAATTCAGGTAGATGGCTTAACGATTGAAATTAACCCGAAAGCAGACAAGGATGATGACGATAATAAATGGAAAGGTGTTTTATTAAAAATGCTACAAACTTGTGGAAAGCTTAAAGCACAATCCTCTGGAGCAGCACATGTAAAAAGACAACATCTTAATTTGTTAGAAGTGTACTTTGAATTGTATTTGCTAGAAATAGAAAGTCTAGTTAGAAAAGGACTAATAAAGCAATATAGAAAGCAATCTAAAAACACTAAAGCATTAAAAGGTAAATTAGAATTTGCAGGACATATAAGAAAAAATCTAGTTCATAAAGAACGCTTTTATACCACACACCAGGTATATGATAGTAATCACTTTTTACATCAAGTATTGCAAAAAGCGCTTACTATTGTAAATCAGTTTACAAACGGAACTCGATTGCAAGATTTAGCAAATAGAGTACAATTGAATTTTCCAGAAGTTACCACTAAACCCATTACCGCAAAACAACTTAACGCCATTCAATTAAACAGGAAATCTAACGCTTACAATAATGCTATAGAATTAGCACGACTAATAATTTTAAACTATTCGCCAGATATTTCTAGCGGTAAAGAAAAAATGCTATCGCTGCTGTTTGATATGAATGAACTGTGGGAAACCTACATTTTAAAGCAATTGCAAAAAGCCTGCGTAGGAACCAATATTGAGGTTTCAGGACAAGAAGCGAAATCGTTTTGGGGAAATAATACATTACGACCTGATATTGTATTGCGCCAAGGCGAAAAAATCATAATTATAGATACCAAATGGAAACGCCCACAGAAAAACACAGCTTCCGTGAGCGATTTGCGCCAAATGTACACCTATTGCCGTTTTTGGGATGCCGAAAAAGCGATGTTGTTATATCCTGGTGATTATACCGAAAACCAGTTTGAAAACTTTAAAACCGATGATTATTTCTTAGATCAGGAGAATACCCCGCATAAAATGGAACACTTATGCAAAATGGGGTTTGTTTCTGTTTTGGATGCGGGTGGTGCACTTTGTGGGGCGATAGGTTATTCTATTCTAAATCTTTTAAAAGATTAGTTGTGTTTTGTATATTTCTAAAGTATCGATTTTGAGTGAGATGGTTTATTTATTTTTTTAAGGAGTATTTATTTTTCCATTTGTTAAATGTGTTTTCGGTTACAGTATCTTTTAATAATTTAAAATGTTCAATAGCTTTGTTTCTACCTCCAAATTTTTCAACAGCCCATTTCTGAAGTTCAAATAAATAATCCGCTTGCATTTCTTTTGTGGTTTGGTTTGTGTTGAAGTTATATTTATCGTCTTTTAACTCTGTAACAATAGTATGGTATTTGGTGAATTCTTGTTTCGTGTAATAGAAAGGCGTCTTTTCATTCAGCATAGTTTTCGTTTCATCATCAAAATTAGAAAAAGCATTATAGTACATGGCAATTTTTTGTAAATCTCTGTAGTTTCCGTAAAGCGGTAATGTTTTTATCCATTGATTTAATTTCTCGTCATCTGGTGGTTGAGGTTTTCCTGGTAGTCTTAAATTTTTCCAAACATTAGACCAGTCTTTCATTCTATCTTCTTTGGTTTCTCTTAATGGAGGTATGTTTACAACATGTTGTACAATTCTATCATAAAAATCAGGAAGTAATAAGGTTCTTAATTCTTGAATGGTTTTGTTTGTGGCAAAAATTAATCGACATACTACTTTTATTTCTTTGCTGTCTCCCATTTTTCTGATAGACATTTTGTTATGTTCATCAGTTTGTAATGCTTTCATTAATTTAGCTTGAACTAATATAGGTAAATGGTGCACTTCATCTAAAAATAAAATTCCATTATTCGCCTCTTCAATTAATCCTTCTTTACCACCAGGTAGTCCGCCTGTGAAAGCGCCTTTATCGTACCCGAATAATTCTGATTCTGCTTTGTTGTCATCATCATTAAAGGAAGCACAATTTGCTTGAATTAACTTTCCTTTGTGTTTTAATGTTTGGCTAGCTTTACTTGCTATATCAGATTTCCCTATACCTCTTTCTCCTAGTAATAAAATGGAAAATCCAGATTCTAGAAATACTTTCATTTTTTTATTGACGAGTTTTCTAGGGTTAGATTTTGTGTCTGAATATAAATTGAAATCTTCTCCAATGTTAGTAATAAGGTTAATAGGTATTTCTTTAATAGAGAATGGTTTAAATCTTTTTTCTTTTTTATCAGATTTATCGTCGTAAGTTTTTATAAAACGAGTATTTGAAGGTAGTTGATTAGCTTGAGATAAAATATGCCATACCACCTGTGTCTCATTGCTTCCTAGCGAAACATTTATAATGTTTTCAGATTTTTGAAGTTTTTTATGGTCCTTTTTTAGCCATGCGTTAACTTTATTAGCAATGAGCTTTTCATTCCGCAGGTCATTTATGTCTAGCTCAACAATCTCTAGTTTATCTTTATAGATGTTATTGAAATTAGAGTATTCTTTAAGCCATTTTAATTGCTCTAGAATAGGGTAGTGTTGTATGTTTCTCCAAATAGATTTTTTAAAAGCATCAAGTTTGTCTGGATACTTTTCTTTTACAAATAAGAGTTCTTTGGAAAGGTTATAGCATAAATCATCGTTAGAAGTGATTTCATCATAAATGTCGCTTAGTCCTTGGATTTTTATTGTATCGTCGTGTACAATGTTTTTTTTATAACTAAATCTTCTACTTGAAAGTTTGTCGAAAGATTCTTGCTGGGTAATTAAGTAAATTACCTTGTCAAAAACAAAGCCGTCTTGATCTTTAGCGTTATCGAAAATAGTGTTCAATTCCATTTGGTTTAAGTCCTCAAAATGGAAATTTTTAGGTAAGTCATTTTCTTTTTGGTAAAAGCAGCTTAAAATATGTTTAAGATATGCGACGCCATGTGTCGTGTAATGCCAAGTGATGTATGTTTTATTCATTAAGTAAAGATATTTAAATATTTATAAATATTTTTTTATCTTTTTTATTTTTTGCTTTAAATATTTATATCGCTGATTTTTAGTTTATTACGTGTGTGTGCGTTTTTGTGGCACGATTATGTCTTAGTGTTAAGTAATATTAATTATTTAAAACAATAAAAATTATGAGTAAATCAAAACCAATGACAAGTAAAGCAGCATCTAGAATTCAAAGTAGTACTGCAAAAACATCAAAATCAGGAGGAGTATCAAAAGGGAGTTTTGCATCACGGGCACAAAGTGCAGCAGCTAATAGTTCTAAAAAGTAATTAATAATCAAATCTCGCCTTTTAGTTAAAGGCGAGATTAAAATTTAATACGTCATAAAATGAAAAACATCCTGAATTACAAGCTAACGCCACATTTTGAAGAACGATTAATGCAAAGGCAAATAGATCCTTTTTTAGTTTCTATGTGCCTTGTTAAAGGAGCTATGAAACCTATGGGGAGTTCTAAAGTTGAATACACATTGTCTAAGGAAGGTATTTTGAAGGCTATAGATTAAGGTTATATGTTAGCGAAAGATATTCTTTGGGTAACAAGTTTTACTGTTGTTGCCAAAGGAGATAAATTAATAACAGTTTTTGCAAAATTTGGGGATACAGGAATTACAAATTAGAACAATTGTAAATAAGTAAAATGAACATGACTTATTTCGTTTTTATGTATAAAAAACTACAAATAATACTATTTTTCAACTTTTAAAAAGAATATAAAAGTAAATGCACATATTAAAAATAATACATGGCTATCCGCCAAATTATAATGCAGGGTCGGAAGTTTATAGCCAATCCATATGCAACCAATTATCAAAAGAAAATGCAGTTTCCGTTTTTACAAGAGAACAGAATCCGTATGCTCCAGATTTTGAAATCCGTCACCAAAAAGTAAGCTCAAATTTACATCTTTATTTTGTTAATAATCCTAATGGTAAAGATGGTTACAGGCATCAAACCATAGATGATAATTTTAAAATTTTAGTAGAAGAATTAAAGCCAGATATAGCGCATGTTGGCCATTTAAATCACTTATCTACAGGTTTAATAGATGTTTTGAATGATTTGCAAATCCCAATCGTATTTACATTACACGATTTTTGGTTAATGTGCCCAAGAGGCCAATTTTTAACCCGTAGTATTGGTAAAGATTGTAACACGATGCTTTGTTCGGGTCAAGAGGACAAGAAGTGTGCTACAAATTGTTACCAAGTTTATTTTAGTGGAAACAAGGAAGAGGAACAAACAGATATCGATAATTGGAGCAATTGGGTAAACCGAAGAATGCAAGAAACCAAAGTGATAATAGATAAAGTAGATTTGTTTATTGCGCCTTCTAAATATCTTCAAGATCGGTTTGTTTCCGATTTTAATATAGCAAAATCCAAAATTACTTATTTAGATTATGGTTTTCCAACCCATTATTTAACGCAAACGGAGAAAGTAAAAACAAAAGAACTTTTCACCTTTGGTTATATAGGAACGCATATTCCTGCAAAAGGTATCGACCAATTAATACAAGCTTTTAAACAAGTTAAAACACCTGCTGTTTTAAAAATTTATGGAAGAGAAAGTGGACAAAGTACAGCGGCATTAAAAGCATTGGCTGCAACTTCAGAAAATAAAGTGGAGTTTATGGGCGAATACATTAACCATAACTTGGCAAATGATGTTTTTGCACATGTAGATTGTATTGTGGTGCCTTCTATTTGGGGCGAAAATTCACCTTTAGTTATTCATGAAGCACAAGCTTGTAAAATTCCTGTAATTACTGCCGATTTTGGAGGGATGAAAGAATATGTAAAGCATCAAGTAAATGGGCTATTGTTTAAACATAGAGATGTTGATGCCTTGGCAGAACAGCTAAACTTTGCAGTCTCCAATCCAGATAAAATGCGTACGTATGGAAGTAAAGGTTATTTGTTTTCAGAGGATGGAGGCGTGCCCGATATTGTAGCGCATTGTAAGCAATTAGTAAATATATATAAGCAATATACCCATACTAGTAAGTTTTGGAGAGTAACAATTGATACCAATCCGGAAGATTGTAATTTAAAATGCATTATGTGCGAGGAGCATAGTCCGTATAGTAACTTTATAGATACGCTTTATAAAGAAACTGGTGTGAAGCGCAGACGTATGGATTTTAAAACCGTGCAACAAATTTTTGAGCAAGCGGCTGCATTGGGCGTAAAGGAAATTATACCATCTACAATGGGTGAACCGTTATTGTATAAACAATTCGATCAAATTTTTGACTTAGCGAAACAACATGATGTCAAAATTAATTTAACCACTAACGGTACATTTCCTAAAAAGTCTGTTTTAGAATGGGCTAAGTTAATAGTGCCTAATACTACAGATGTTAAAATAAGTTGGAACGGTGCTACTGCGGAAACTTCCAAAGAAGTGATGCATGGTTTGGATTTTGAAAAAGCAATTGCTAATGTAAAAGCGTTTATAGCGTATAGAGATGCGTATTTTAAAACAAATGGGTATTTCTGTCGTGTAACATTGCAATTAACATTTATGCAAAATAATATGCATGAATTAGTGGATATTATCAAACTAGCAGCTCAATTAGGTGTAGATCGCGTGAAAGGGCATCAGCTTTGGGATCATTTTGATGAAATAAAAGTATTGTCTATGACGGCAACTCCAGAAAGTGTAAAGCAATGGAATATTTATGTTAAACAAGCGCACGCTGCGGCAGAAACCTTTAGAAAACCAAATGGAGAAAAAGTGTTATTAGAAAACATTATTCCCATTGAAGATGATGCCGTTAAAGAGGTTCGCGAAGATTACGAATGTCCTTTTTTAGAGCAAGAATTATGGATATCTGCAACTGGTAAAATATCACCTTGTTGTGCGCCCGATAATTTAAGGCAGTCTTTAGGTGATTTTGGTAATATAAAAACAGAATCTATTCAAGACGTTTTTAATAGTAGACGCTATAAAGATTTGGTGAGTAACTATAAAACAAAAGCTGTTTGTAAAACTTGTGTCATGCGTAAACCTGTAGCATAATGAAACATATAAAGACTATAGAAAAGATAAAGACTATTTTACCTAGAACATCAAATATCGATGTTGCACTGTTATATGGTTCTTATGCTAGGAAAGAAGCTTTAGGGAATTCAGATTTAGATATAAAGCTTATTGTTGACGAGAATTTTGACATTCAGAACTTTATAGCGAATATAAAAAATGGTTTAGATGAAAAAATAAAAACGGTACACTATATTAAGTTAAGAAATAAAGTTGTTGTTTATTTCAAGGAACTACCAAAGTTAGAGTTTGGTTTATGTTACAGCATAGAGGCTATAAATCGAGATTTTTTGGGATCAGAAATCTCAGAACTGAAAGACATCGTTTTGTATGAAAAAGATAAAGCGAGTACCCAAATAGAATCGTATTTAAAACAACTTATAGCTTCTAAAAAGGATATGAATACCTCAGATATAAACAACTTGATAGATAAGTTTATATATGAGTTTGAGAGTTGTTCATCGAAGCATAGTAGGAGTGATGGTTATCAGTTTTACTATTTCTATAATATTGCTTTTCATATTGCCATTCAATTAAATTATTTAGCTAAAGGGAAGACAGCCTATTACTTTCTTCCAAAAAACTTTATGACGAGTGAACTTTCGGCAGAAGCTCAAGCTAGTTTTTCTAAATTAAATGGCACTACTTTTCTTCCAGAAGGGAATACAAGAAAAAGAGCCTTATTAGATTTCTTTTACAGTGCAATAGAACAGCTAATTCCAACTAATAAATATAAGGAGATAAAAGCGTTTTGCGAATGGGTTTACGAGCGTGACTTCTTTTGGAATTTTAGAGATGCAAATGCATTTAATACTAAAATGATAAATAATTTAGTTTATAGAACATCTGCATTAGCTTTATTTCAAAACACAGAAGAACTAAATGTATTGCTGCGTGAAAATAACATTAAAACAATAATTGATTTAAGAGCGGATAGAGAAATAGAAGCAATTTCATATTCAGATGAAGTTTTAAGTCAAGTCAAATACGTTAAAGCGCAATTCGATCCTTGGGATCAACCAGAATGGTTTAAAGAAAAGCATAACGAGGGTTCTAATCACGAGATTGCGTATCGTTTTTTTGCTATGGGTTGTAAAGATTCTATAAAGAAAACATTTGAAACTATTTTGGAAGAAGAAACAGGCGCTATTGCTATTCATTGTCATGCAGGTAAAGATAGAACAGGTATCATCTTTTCATTATTACATTTACTCTTGGGATCTCCAATAGATAATTTAAATACAGATTATTTAACGAGTGAAATGGATGTGTCTTTAGATAAATTAAAAATAGCACTTGATGTTGTAGAAAACGAAGGTGGGATTTTAAAATATTTAATGTCTTGTGGGTTAACAGAGAAGCAAATAATGGATTTAAAAATAAAGTTGCTAAATGAGTAATAGAGCGTTTTTAAAATCTTTCTTTACAGAACATTGGAAATATATGACAGTAAACGCTGCTTGTAAATTAAATCTGTTTGATGTTTTAGATGAAACAGGAAAAACTAAATATCAGATAGCAAAACTATTATCTGTTCCAGAAAAAAATATTGAATTGTTGTTGAAAGGTTTAGTAAGTATAAACTTTTTAGATGAGGTAGAAGGAAGTTACAAGTTAAATGAAAGGACTATTCTTTTAACAGAGGAACACCCAGATTCTCTAAAATATGCTTGTTTGAATTGGTCAGGAGATCATATGGATGCCTGGATAAACTTAGATGTTTCCATTAAAACAAGTAAAAGTGCTTTTGAAAACAAATACGGAATGGGGTATTTTGACTATTTAAATCAAGATGAAGAAAAACTAAATCATTATCATAAGGCGATGTTTGCTTATGCTAAAGATGATTACCGAAACATAATTGACGTAATTAACTTTAATATTCATAAAAGCGTAATGGATGTTGGAGGTGGTTATGGGGCTGCAATTTCTAATATAAAAAAGGATCTACCAGATGTAGAGTGTTTTTTGTTTGATCTCGATGAGGTTATAAATAAATGCCATTTAGAGAATAACGTTAAACCTATAAAAGGTGATTTTTTTATAGAAATACCGAAACTAGCAGAGGCTATAATATTATCTAGGGTTTTACATGATTGGAACGATGAAAAGGCAAATCAAATTATAAATAATGTTTACCAAGCGCTTCCTGAAAATGGATCGTTATATATTATTGAAAATTGTTCAGATAAGATAGGTGTAGATTTATCTCTATTATCCCTAAATATGTTATGTATGTGCGAGGGTTATGAGCGATCGTCTTACGAGTATATCGCATTAGCAAATCAATCTAATTTTAGGTTTATGGAAGCCAAAAAACTAAATGAATTACAAACTGTATTAATATTTAAGAAGTAATGGATTGGAGAGATATAAAAGTTTCAGAAAAGGGTAATTTTTTTATTTATAATGATGAGATACTTTTTAATAAAGAATATGATGCCGTTTTGAAATTTCATAATCCAGGAATTGCTCCTGTTAAAGATGAATCAGGTTGGTATCATATCGATATTAATGGTGTAGAAGTTTATAAGGAACGTTACGACCGAACCTTTGGTTTTTATTTTAATCGGGCAAGTGTAATTGATGAAAGTTTATGGTTTCATATTAACGAAAAAGGAGAGCGCTTGTATAGTGAAAACTATGCTTGGACAGGTAATTATCAAGAAAACATATGTTCTGTTAGAGATTTAAACAATCAGTATTTTCATATCGATTTGGATGGAAACTCTATCTATGATTCAAAATATAAATTTGTTGGAGATTTTAAGGATGGTTATGCTTGCGTGAAGCAACTAAATGGGTTTTATAAGCATATCGATAAAAACGGTAATTTTTTAAATAGTAAAGAGTTTTTAGATTTAGGGGTTTTTCATAAATGTTATGCCACAGCAAAAGATACAAGAGGTTGGTTTCATGTTGATAAAGAAGGTAATGAACTTTATTGCGAGCGCTATAATATGGTTGAGCCTTTTTATAATGGATTTGCCGTTGTAGATACTTTAATAAACACAAAACAAATTATTAACGAAATGGGTGTGGTTGTTTTGGATATTTAAATCTAATTAATACATGGGCAGTAATTTATATTTGAGAGTCAGATCTGTTTATGTAAAGTATTCGACTTCTTTAAAACAAAAAAAGCCAAGAATAAAATTCTTGACTTTTCTGGTTTTAATTGTAGCGAGAGCGGGGCACGATCCCGCGACCTCCGAGTTATGAATCCGACGCTCTAACCAGCTGAGCTACCTCGCCATAATTTGAGGCTGCAAATATAAAAACAATATTGTACTACACAAACAGAATTTGAAGAAATTATTATTAAATTTTCTTGCTTAACTTATCAATTTATGTATATATTGAGCATCAATAATATTAAACATAAATAATGGACGATAAAGTTAAATTTGAAATAGAATTTCCTATTCATGCTTCTCCACAATTATTATATCAATATATCTCAACGCCTTCAGGTTTATCCGAGTGGTTTTCAGATAATGTAAACTCTCGTGGCGAATTGTTTACCTTTATTTGGGATGATAGTGAAGAACAAGCAAAGTTACTTAATAAAAAAAGCGGAGAACGTGTAAAATTCAGATGGATTGAAGATGAAGAAGACGGATTATCTTGCTATTTTGAAATAAGAATTCAAGTTGACGAAATCACTAAAGACGTATCCTTAATGATAACCGATTTTGCCGATGACGACGATGAGGTTGCAGAGTCTAAAATGTTATGGACCAACCAAATTTCTAGCTTAAAGCAAGTGTTAGGCTCGGCGTAATACTTAATGTTACAAACAAAAAATAAACATAAAAACCTCGGGGCTAGCGCTTCGGGGTTTTTCTATTTTATTCGCATAAATTTATATTAAACTAAGTAAGATGGCACCAAGCTATTTTAATTATATTTGTGGCGCTTTTAAAACAAGGTAAACTCTATATTTTTTTATGATAAATTTTAACGGAACACTATCAGAAAACAACACAATACTATCAATACAAAATAGAGGGTATGCTTATGGTGATGCGCTTTTTGAAACCATAAAAGTAGTTAGCGGTAAAATATTGTTTTGGGAAGACCATTATTTTAGGTTAATGGCATCTATGCGTATTTTGCGTATGGAAATACCAATGGCCTTTACAATGGAGTTTTTAGAAGCCGAAATTTTAAAAACCTTAGGGGTTAATAGTCAATTAAAAGAAACAGCACGAGTAAAATTACAAATGCATAGAAACGAAGGCGGACTTTACACCCCAACCACGGCAGATGTTAGTTTTATAATTTCGGTAAAACCACTTACAGAAAACTTTTACTTGCTAAACAACGATTTTTATGAGGTCGATTTATTTAAAGATTATTATGTGTCACCAAGTTTATTATCTACGCTAAAAACCAATAATAAAGCTTTAAATATAGTAGGAAGTATTTACGCCAAAGAAAACAATTTAAACAACTGTTTATTAGTTAATACAAATAAACACGTAGTAGAAGCTTTAAACGGTAATGTGTTTTTGGTAAAAGGAAACACTATTAAAACGCCCCCTTTAACCGATGGCTGTTTAAAAGGTATAATGCGCACGCAGTTAATAAATATCATTAAAACATTACCAGAATACCAACTGGAAGAAGATTCTATCTCGCCATTCGAAATTCAAAAAGCCGACGAGATGTTCATTACCAATGTTATTACGGGTATACAACCCGTTAGTAAATACAGGAAAAAAAGTTATGATAATGCGGTAGCTAAGTTATTACTGCAAAAATTAAATGTAAAGATAAGATTGGGTTAGTCCAATTTTACGCTAAACAGAAGTTAAAATCTTAGTTGTAACTTGGATTTTCAGGTGCGTTAGACCAAATACTATATTCGCCACCAAACTCTAACATTTTTTCTTTCCAAAAACTTTCGTAGTCTTTTTCTATAATGTTCTTTTCGTAGGTGTTTTTAGATACTACCCACGAGTTGGCTTTAAGCTCGTTAACCAACTGGCTAGTTTCCCATCCAGAATACCCCAGAAAAAACTTAATGTCATTTTCTTTAATGGTATTATCCTTAATAAGTTCGGCCACTTTACTAAAATCGCCTCCCCAATAAATACCTAACGAAATTTCAATACTATTAGGAATTAAATGCGGTATTTTATGTATAAAGTAAAGGTTGTCCTGTTCAACAGGGCCACCGTTATAAACTTTAAATGTAGCTTCTACCTCTGGGATAAGGTCGTTTATATTATATTCTAAGGGTTTATTTAGTATGAAACCTATTGAGCCTTCATCTGAGTGGTCTGCAAGTAGTACTATGGAACGATTAAAAGAAACATCGCCAATTATTGCTGGTTCTGCAATTAATAGATCTCCTTTTTTGGGCTTTGTTGTAACCATATTTTGAGCAATTAATAACTAAATCTAACATTTATTTATTTAAAATGCAACTCTTAATGGTAATATAAAAAAAAGCCTCCAAAAAATTGGAAGCTTTTTTCTACTAAGAAGTAAATAATTAGTTTACTGCATTTGATAAATCAGATCCAGCTTTAAACTTTACTACGTTTTTAGCTTTTATTTTGATTGTAGCACCAGTTTGAGGATTTCTTCCTTCTCTAGCAGCTCTTTTAGAAACTGACCAAGATCCAAAACCTACTAAAGAAACTCTGTTACCTTTTTGTAAAGCACCTTCAATTTCAATAATTGCACATTCTAAAGCTTTTTTAGCAGCTGCTTTAGTAATTCCAGCGTGTTCTGCCATTGCGTCGATTAAATCTGTTTTGTTCATAATATAAAATTAAATTATTAATAATTCGGTTAAACATTTTTGTTAAATCCTTTACAAATTTATACGGATTCTTCAACCACACAAGTAACAGCAAGGGAAATCCCCGGTTTTGTTAATAACTTATAGCATTTGTTAATAAAGGAAGTGTTATTTGTCGAATAATAACTAAATATGAGTGATAATAAGGCTTTACAGCATTTTAGCATTTTCATTAAAAGTATAACCGTTTAAAAGCGATGTTATATCCATAGCGCGTTTCCCGGGAAGTTTAATTTCTTTAATAATTATGTAACCATTTGTTACTGCTACCTTTAGTGTTTTCTTTGTAGAAATTATCTTTCCAGCCTCTAAATTATGTTGTTCTTTCTCTTTTTCTACCTTATATATTTTAATATCTAAAGCCTCATCATCATTTATTAAGGTACACCAAGCAGCAGGATAAGGCGATAAACCTCTAATATGGTTAAAAATAGCATCCATAGGAGCCTTCCAATCTATCTTGCAGTTGTCCTTATTAAGTTTGTAAGCTGTTTTAATATCACTAGTGTCCTTCTGCTTAATGGTTTCAACCTTGCCATTTTCAATTAAACCAACCGTTTTTAATACCAACGCGCTTCCAATAGCCATTAGGGTATCATGTAAACTACCAGCATTCTCATCGGGCTTAATAGCAATGCCCTCTTGCAGAATCATATCGCCCGTATCAATTTTCTCATCAATAAAAAAGGTAGAAACCCCAGTTTTAGTTTCACCATTTATAATAGCCCAATTTATTGGCGCTGCACCTCGGTAATTAGGAAGTAGTGATGCATGTAAGTTAAACGTACCATATTCTGGCATTTGCCAAACCTGTTTTGGTAACATTCTAAACGCTACAACTATTTGTAAGTTAGCATTAAGGGCTTTTAATTCAGCAAGAAAGGCTTCGTTTTTTAAATTAGTAGGCTGTAAAATTGTTAAATCTTGCGATTTGGCATATTGCTTTACAGCACTCTCATTAAGTTTTCTGCCACGTCCAGCAGGTTTGTCTGGTGCAGTAATAACACCAACTATATTATAATTATGTTCTACTAATGTTTGTAATGTGGCAACGGCAAAATCTGGTGTGCCCATAAAAACAATTCTTAAATCTTTCATTTTTTTCTTTTATATTTTGGCGTTACCCATAAAGGGTCGGGCTTTCCAATACAAGTCCTCGCACTTCCTTCGTCAGGCTGTGGGCTATCCTTTTCAATCCCTAACGCGGGTATGTTTGCTTAATTCTGTCTTTTTATTTTAAAAAAATAGTATTCTTACTGTGGTTCGTTTATTATGTAAATAAGCTTTTTTTTCGACTATAGTTTACTGTTTTAAGAGCTCTTTAAAGCGTTTTAAAAGTTTTTTATCTTCTTGCTGTACCACATATACTATTAGAATATAAAGTATTGGGAATAAAAAGAAAAATGCTACTGGAATTCCTAAATTAAAAATAAACTCAATTAATAACATTCCAATAGGAGGTAAAAGTAAATACATTAACCAGTATTTACTTTTAGTAGTTAAATTTATTTCTGTTTCAAAATCATTTATTGCTTTTAATGTACCCGTAGCAATAATATCGCTTTTGGTGTTTGCGTAATGCGTATCAAATAAACGGCTAGAGCCAAACGAAAAATTTAAACTAATTATAAAACTATCTTCTGATAGCCACTTAAAGTGAATTTTTTTCTCCTTGGAATCGATTATTTGTTTTAACGTCTTAATACCTACGTTAACTTTAATCCTCTCATTTTTAGGTTTAATGTGTTTAAAAATAGTCATTTAGTTTACGTTCTTGCTATGGTATTAAAATTAGCAACTTTAAAATGGTTTTTAAAGTTAATTTCCAGCGTTAAACGAAGGTATTAGAAAGTTTTTACAAAGTCAAATAACTCACACCTATAAATGGCTTAATTTATAAGTATTTGTTGGTGTAATTACAATTATTTGGTGTTCTAATAATAATTTTAGTACAGGTTTTAAAGCCTCCTGCTCACATTGTAATTGTTTTACCATAGCGCGCGACGATTGGTCGCCATTTTCAAGCAACTCAATAATACGTTTTTTAAGCGTTTTACCATCTGCAGGCTTTTTTTTATCATGCTTGGCTTGTATACACACCGAGCAAATGCCACAGTTTTCAGCATCGGTTTCACCAAAATAGGAGAGTAGCTGTATACTTTTACAAACCAATTCGTTTTCAACATAATCTAACATGGCTTTTACTTGCCCTTGTTTTAATTTATTTTGTTGCTCGATAGTTTTAGCTATTCGGTTTATGGTTTTATCATCTTCCCGAGGTTCAATAAACGTAACTTGTGCATCGGTTTTTGCTAGGTTTAATGTAATAATCTCGTCCTTTTCTAATTCTTGTAATATATTGGTTAATCTGCCCTCGGATATGGCTGCTTTTTCGCAAATCTTTTTAAGATCTATTTTTGTAACATGATCGAACACACCGCCATAAAGGCGTAAAATAGATTTTACTATAATTCCGAAATTTTGGTGCGTCTCCAAATAGTTAAACAAGGCTTTGTTTGAAATTATAAATTGTACGGTTACCTTGTTTTTAAATTGTTTGGATAAGGTTATTATGCTATTTCTGTCTAATATTAACAAGGCATTATAACAGGTTATAGCACTAAATTTATAGGTTTTACAAAAGGTATTAAAATCGAAATCGAAGGTTAAATATTCGCCTTCGCCATACGATATTTGAAAATAGTTGCACAACTTTCTATACACTTGTTTTACCAAGCTTACCGTAGGTAACACACTTAAAAATTGGTTTTTAACCAAAGCTTTATCGCTATCGTTTTTTAAAATTACAGCAAAAGCTTTGTCGCCGTTTCGTCCTACACGACCAGCTTCTTGAAAATAACTCTCAATACTTTCGGGTAAAGTAAGATGAATAACGGTTTTTACATCGGGCTTATCTATGCCCATACCAAAGGCATTGGTGGCTACCATAACTTGTTTTTGGTTGTTTAACCAAGCCGCCATGTTTGCATCTTTCTCAACATTTGAAAGTCCGCCGTGATAATGCGTAGCAGTAATTTTTTTAGAACTTAAAAAGGCACTTATATCTAGCGTTTGTTTTCGGTTACGAACATAGATTATAGACGATGCACTGTTTTTTTTTAATATGGTTTCTAGCCTATAATATTTATCGTTTTCATGAAAAACCATATACGCCAAATTTGGCCTATAAAACGATTGTTTAAATATTTTAGGATCTATAAAATCCAACTCGTTTACAATATCTTGTACCACTTCTGGTTTTGCCGAAGCGGTTAAGGCTACCACATTTACACTGGGTTGTAGTTGGCGTAATAACGTAATGTTTTTGTATGCTGGCCTAAAATCGCTGCCCCATTGCGAGATGCAATGCGCCTCGTCTACAGCTATTAAGTTTACCGGCATTTGTTGTATACGGCTTTGTACCAACTCTTGTTGCAAGCGCTCTGGCGATAGGTATAAAAACTTGTAGTTACCGTAAATGCAATTATCTAAAAGGGTGTCAAGCTCTTTATACGTTATGCCGCTAGTAATAGCCATGGCTTTTATACCTTTGTTATTTAAGGCTAAAACCTGGTCTTTCATTAATGCTATTAACGGCGAAACGACTATGCAAATCCCTTTTTTTGCCAAAGCTGGTATTTGGAAGCACATCGATTTTCCGCCACCTGTTGGTAGTAATACAAAAGTGTCTTCGCCTGCAATAACTGCATTAATTATGGCTTCTTGTTGCGGCCTAAAACTTGTGTATTTCCAATAGCGTTCTAATATGTAAATGGGATGTTCCATACTACATATTAACGGTGTTTAAAATAAAATCTGTACGTTCTTTAACGGTACCAAAAGGTACATCAATAAGTTTGTAATTAAAGGATTTGTAGGTGTTAACTAGGTGGTCGTGTATTTGTTGTGCTTGATCGAAGGTTTCGTAGCGCTCGTTGTCGCTTGTGTAAATAGCTTCCCAGGGTTTTAATATAAAAACCAAATTGTAAACGGCTTTTTTACAAGTTTGCACAAAGTTTTCGGGGTAAGTGTCTCCAATAAAATCCATATAGGCAAGTACATCGTGCACACCACGATCAAAAAAAACGGTTTGGTTTTTATAGAGGTCGGCTTCTAAAAATTGTTGCTGCCTGCCTTGTAAAAGGCGTTCGCTAAATAATAAAGGGTTGGTTAAAAATAGTTGGTCTACACCATCCTTTTTAGCATCTAGGGTTACTTGTCGCGAAATTTCTTCGAGACAAATATGGCCTTGTTGTATTAATGCGTTAATTAAAGTAGATTTTCCGGTTCCGGGACCACCTGTAATTACTATTTTGTTTGTGCTCAATGCTGTTTTATTTGCCGTAAAAATCGGAATTTTAATGATGAAAAAAAAGTAGAAGCCTAACTATTGTATATAGGCTGTGGTTTTTGGCACTGTATTTTGCTGGCGTATAGTTGCGCTAGGGGTTGTAGTGGATAGCCCACAGCCCGACGTAGGAGGTGCGAGGACTTGAAATGAAAAACCCGACCCCTTTTTGGGTAGCGCCCAAATAATAATATTTAATGTTTTTAAATGTGGTTTGCTGCCGTATATTTGTAGTTTAATTTATAATTATGAGCACACCTCCAAATTCTGAAGAGTTTTACAAAAAGTTAAAAATCCAATTAGAAGATACCTCGCTTTGGCCTAGTGAGTATTTGTATAAATTTATTGTAATTTCTGATAAGGAAAAGATAGAGCAAATAGAATCTATTTTTAACTATTTAGGCGCTGTTATTGAAACTAAGGAGTCTAAAAACGGTAAGTATACTAGTGTTTCTATTAATGTTACCATGAAAAACCCCGATGCTGTTATTACTAAATACAAAGAAGTTGCAGAAAAGGTTGAGGGTGTGATTAGTCTTTAGTTTTTTTTCGTATTTTGCGCATGCATAGAATACTACATGCAAAAACATATAACTCTACACATTTATTTTGATAGATAATTTAGAATACAACACCGAGCGTGAACATTTAATTATTCCTGAGTATGGTCGCCATATGCAAAAAATGATTAACCATGCTAAAACACTTGAAACAAAAGAGGAACGTAATAAGGTAGCTAAGGCTATTATTGCCGTAATGGGTAATATGCAACCGCACTTAAGAGATGTTCCAGATTTTCAGCATAAACTTTGGGATCAGCTTTTTATAATGTCTAATTTTGAATTGGATGTTGATTCGCCTTACGAAATTCCTACCAAGGAAATTTACGAAGAGCGTCCTGAACCATTGGAATATCCACAAAATTTTCCAAAATATCGTTTTTACGGAAACAATATTAAAACCATGATTGATGTGGCAAATACCTGGGAAGAGGGCGAGCTTAAAGAGGCTTTAACGTTTACTATTGCCAACCACATGAAAAAGTGTTTTTTAAATTGGAATAAGGACACCGTTGAGGATGCTGTTATTTTTGACCATTTATACGAGCTTTCTGGTGGTAAATTAAACTTAAAGAGCTCAGATGAGGATTTATCAGACTCTACAAGCTTATTGCGTACTAAAGGGAAATACTCTAACAACAATAATAAGAAATCGCACCAGAAAAAGAATTCTAATAACCGTCAAAGAAAACGCTACTAATCAAAGCATGGGAACATTCAAAATTGAAGGTGGTCACCAACTAAAAGGAAAAATACAACCTCAAGGTGCCAAAAACGAAGCATTACAAATTTTATGTGCTGTGTTACTAACTCCAGAACTTGTAACAATTAATAATATCCCAGATATTGTTGATGTAAATAAACTAATAAGCTTATTAAAAAAGTTAGGTGTAAAGGTAGAAAAACTAGCAAAAGGCTCTTATACCTTTAAGGCAGATAATGTTGATTTAGACTACTTAGAGTCCGATCAATTTAAAATTGATGGTCGTGGTTTACGCGGTTCTATAATGATTGTTGGCCCTTTATTAGCACGTTTTGGTAGAGGATATATTCCTAAACCTGGAGGCGATAAAATTGGTAGACGACGTTTAGATACTCATTTTGAAGGTTTAATAAAACTTGGTGCTAAATTTGGTTACAGCAAAGAGGAGCAGTTTTATGGTGTTGAAGCTAAAAGACTTAAAGGTACTTACATGTTGCTTGAAGAGGCTTCTGTAACTGGAACTGCTAATATTTTGATGGCTGCTGTGTTAGCAGAAGGCCAAACCACTATATACAACGCAGCTTGCGAACCGTATTTGCAACAACTTTGTAAAATGCTAAATAGAATGGGCGCCAAAATTAGTGGTGTGGGTTCTAATATGTTAATTGTTGATGGTGTTGATAGTTTAGGTGGTACCGAGCATAGAATGCTTCCTGATATGATTGAAATAGGAAGTTGGATAGGGCTTGCTGCTATGACAAAAAGTGAGCTTACCATTACAAATGTATCTTGGAATGATTTAGGAATAATTCCTGAAACGTTTAGAAAATTAGGTATTACGGTTGAAAAACAAGGTGATGATATTCATATTCCTGCGCATACAGATGGTTATGAAATACAAAGCTTTATTGACGGGTCTATATTAACTATTTCTGATGCGCCTTGGCCAGGATTTACACCAGATTTACTAAGTATTATTTTGGTTGTTGCTACCCAAGCTAGAGGTAGTGTTTTAATACACCAAAAAATGTTTGAAAGTCGCTTATTCTTTGTGGATAAGTTAATAGACATGGGCGCAAAAATTATTCTTTGCGATCCGCATCGCGCTACTGTTATTGGTCACGATTATAAATCGACTTTAAAGGCTACTACCATGACATCGCCAGATATTCGTGCTGGAGTTTCATTGTTAATTGCTGCACTTTCTGCAAAGGGAACCTCTACAATTCAAAATATAGAACAAATTGATCGTGGTTACGAGAATATTGACGAAAGATTAAGAGCAATTGGAGCTAGAATAGAGCGTATAAACTAGTTTACGACGCTTTGAAGTTAGAATGTACTACGGTTAAATTTGGCTGAAATTCGTTTTCGTTTTCTTGGTCGTTTCTTAATGTTTCAACATAATCTTTTAGAATAGATAGTGGTATGTTTATGCATTGTGCTGTACTTATATGTCGTTTAAATTCTATCTCTAGCATTTCATCTTTTTTATTAAAATTAATATTTTTAATAACTGAAGGTTTTAAGTTTAGGCGTATCATAACTATTTGGTAATTAATGGGTTTAGTGTAAATATAGGCCAAAATCTGGATTCGTAAAATACGCATAAGTACGTATTTTATGTTTTTCAGCGTTTAAAATAATAATGAAAACCCAATAAAATTAGGGTTTAAAGATGTTTTTATTGATAATGTGTTTGCTTAGGTTTAGGCAAAAAAAAAGAGTTTTACCTGAGGTGTTTTGAAATGCTTTTTAATACAACTTGCGCCGCAATATCATTTCCCTTTTTAGAAGGAAGGAAATTATCATCGCCGTAATAGTCAAATTTCTTAGTTTTATCGAAGTACGATTTCCATACCTGTCCTACAGGGCATAATACATCATCGTTGGTTTCTGAAACAAGTTGGTAATTTAGTATTTCGGTATCGAATGTAATAAAGTGATCTAGAGTTGGCCAGCACATAAAAAAGGCCAATATTACACTGTTTTCTTTACAAAGTTTACTATACCTGTTACTGTAATCGACTAAATTATCGTAACTATTAATGCGATTAGTGGGGTTTTGTTGAATAACAACCACATCATAAACCTTACTGCTTATTAAACTTTGTACACCACTTTTATTCCAATGGTCGGAATAATTGTAGTTTGAAGTAGCAATCATTTTAGTTTCTATGGTATAACCAGAATACTTCGCTTTTTTCTTTACCGCAGCGGGTAGATTGTGAGTAGAAATAATATCGTTACCAATAAAAAGAATTTTATGAATATCTTCTTTTTTCTTTAATCTGTCTATCTCATTATTTTGACTACTAACATTTAAGATAACACACAAACAAAACAGTGTTGTAAAGCAATACTTTAAAAAACGATATGGCATTTGTTTTATGAGTACGTTGTTATTTGTTTTGTTTAAATCTTTCAAATTCTGAGATGGTTTCTGTTCTAGGGAAACTATTGTTTTCTGTGTTTGTATCTGCAAATTCAAAGTTAGGATCCAAAGTTACAGAAATTACTTCTTTTTCCTTTATAAAAGTTTCTTGAATTTCGTATTCGTTCCTGCGCCATAGATCTGCAGGAAGTCTATCTATTTCGGATGTTCCATCCTTAAATTCCCATTTTATGGTTACCGGCATAACTAAACCTCCAATGTTTTTTACAGTAATTTCATAAATATTTTTTCCAGATACTTGTTTTCGTACTTCATCTTCGTCAATTCTAGAAAGGAATTGCCCGTACGCCTTATCTGGGGTAGCGGTCATGGTAATAACTTCTGGTCCGTTACTAAAATCTTTATTAATGGTTTTGCTGCTATTAGCTTGCGATGCTATTTTAGCTTTCGATGTTGCTTTTTTGTCTTCAATATTTAACTCATCCTCATAAACTTTAAACCATTTAACATGACTTAATTCCATGTCTACGTGGTCGGTAGTAAAAAACCATCCTCTGTAAAACCAATCTAAATCTGTTGCCGTGGCATCCTCTAAAGTTCTAAATAAATCGGCAGGGTTAGGGTGTTTGTATTTCCATCGGTTCGCATATTCTTTAAAGGCTTCATCAAAAAGTTCTTTTCCAATAATAGAATGTCTTAACATTTGCAATCCAACCGTTGGTTTTTGGTAAAAGTTAGAGCCAAATTGCGTCATAAGTTCATTATCAGAATTGGTCATTATTGGTCGTAAAATGTTCTTATCGCCACTCATAAAAGGCACAATAGTTTGCGGTGTTACACTTGCAAAACTAGGGTAGCGCTCTTTTAGTGTTCTGTGATGTAAAAAGGTATTTAAACCTTCGTCCATCCACATCCATTTTCGTTCGTCTGAACTTACAATCATAGGAAACCAATTGTGTCCAACTTCATGGATTATAGTACCAATCATAGATTGTTTAGCCTTTTCGGTTATTTCACCATTAATTGGTCTTCCGCCATTAAAGCTAATCATAGGAAATTCCATACCAATATTGGATGTGTTTACCGAAATACAAACAGGATAAGGATAATCAAAAGTAGCTTCAGAGTAAACTTCTAAACCGTGTTTAATGGCTTCGGTAGATACCTCTTGCCACACAGGTAAACCTTCTTTGGGATAAAATGACATAGCCATAACTGTATTAGTAGGTAATTTTACAGCCTGGGCATCCCAAATAAATTTTCTTGAAGAAGCGAAGGCAAAATCTCTAACATTAGTTGCATTAAATTTCCATGTTTTTTTATTGGTAGATTTTTGTTTTTCGTTGGCTATAGCTTCTTCTTTGGTAATAATCATTACGGGTTTGTCAAAAGATTTTTTGGCAGCTTCTAATCTTTTTCTTTGAGTTTTGTTTAATACAGCGTCACTATTTTGTAACTCGCCAGTGGAAGCAATTACATGATCTTCAGGTACTGTTATTTCAACTTCGTAATCTCCAAACTCTAAGGCAAATTCCCCTAATTTTTGAAATTGTTGATTTTGCCAACCTTCAGTATCGCTATACACCGCCATTCTAGGAAACCAATGGGCTATTAAATAGACAGTGTTGTCATCTTCAGGGAAATACTCATAACCTTCTCGAGATAGTAAATACATGCTTCTGTCAGTTATTGGATAAGACCAAGAGATTAATATTTTAGTGGATTCGCCAGATTTTAAAATAGTACTTAGTTTTACTTTCATCATGGTATTGTTAACCATGGTTTTTAGTTTATTATTACTGCCGTCTGTTACCGATTTTATAGAATAACCGGCAGGAAAGTCTATGGCTCTAGTTAAAAACTGTAGGTTTCTAGTAGTCATGGAGTCTCTCATGCTATTTCTTAAGTTGCCAAAATCTTCATTTTCTTTTTTATTGACGTTTTGTTCTAGCTGAATCCATACATAACTTAAATCATCAGGAGAATTATTAAAATAGGTAATCGTTTCTTCGCCGGTTAAGGTATTATTGGTTTCATCTATAACGGCTTTAATTTTATAGTTGGCGCGTTGCTGCCAATAATCACTTCCGGGTGCGCCACTTGCGGTTCTATACGTGTTAGGTGCGGCTATCATATTATCAATAGGTTCAAACTTGCCTTGCCAAGGTTTAGTTTGTGCCTGTACTGTAAAAAGGGAGGTAATTACAAAAAATAAGAAAAAACGCATAATTTTTTAGGGTATTGAGTTAGTCATGCACAAGATAATAAATTGTTGGATGTAGTTGATAATAAACACTTAATAAGGTTGATTAAAATTAAAGTCTTATTAAAAAAATATTAATGTCTAGTTTTAAAGTTGCTAAAGGGTAAAGTGTTGTTTACATTTGTCTTCTTAAAAAGTAAATTTATAAGCGATATATAAAGGCTATTAAAACTAAAGTAATATGAGTGAAAAAAAGAAACAATCTGTAACATTTGATGTGCTAATTGAAATACCTAAAGGAAGTAGAAATAAATACGAATATGATTTTGCATTAAACAAAATTAGATTTGACCGTATGTTATTCTCTTCTATGATGTATCCTGGAGATTATGGCTTTATTCCAGAAACTTTAGCCTTAGATCAAGATCCATTAGATGTATTGGTTTTAGGGCACCAGCCCACTTACCCAATGGTTGTAATGGAAGTTAGGCCTATTGGTGTTTTTTATATGACTGATGAAAAGGGGCCGGATGAAAAAGTAATATGCGTACCTGTTTCTGATCCTATTTGGAGTAATAAAATGGATATTGCAGATTTAAACCCACATAGATTAAAAGAAATTGAACACTTTTTTCAAGTATATAAAGATTTAGAGAAGAAAAAAGTTGATACAGGAGGATGGGGAAATGCCGAGGCAGCTCTTAAAATTTATCAAGAATGTGTTAAGCGTTATGATGAAAGTGAGCACAAGAAAAAACGAACTTTTACAATCTAAATTATTGGATTCTTAAAATAACTGCAAATAAAATGAGCCATCTTTAATTAAAGATGGTTTTTTTTATCACATATATTTTCATATTTTCACTTAGTTAAAAAATTAATTAATTTAAAACCGACTAACTAATATGGAATTAATAGTAAAATTTTTACCTCTTTTTGGTGTTGCAGCTTTAATTTTCGTTTTTCTAAAAAGCGGATGGGTTTCAAAACAAGCCGTTGGAAATGAAAAAATGTCACGTATCGCTAAAAATATAGCCGATGGCGCTATGGCTTTCTTAAAAGCCGAATACAAAGTTTTAGCCATTTTTGTAGCCGCTGTAGCGGTCTTATTGTTCTTTAAAGGAACTAATGAAGTAGGATCTAATGGTATGGTAGCCTTATCATTTATTATTGGAGCTATTTGTTCGGCATTAGCCGGATTTATTGGTATGAAGGTAGCAACCAAAGCCAATGTAAGAACTACCGAGGCTGCTAGAACATCGCTAGGGCGCGCTCTAGAAGTAGCGTTCGCTGGTGGTGCTGTTATGGGATTAGGTGTTGTAGGTCTTGGCATTTTAGGTTTAAGTGGTTTGTTTTTTATATACCAATCCATGTGGCCTGGAGCAGAAAATTTATCAATGGTTCTTAATGTGCTTTCAGGGTTTTCTTTAGGGGCTTCATCTATTGCATTGTTTGCGCGTGTTGGTGGAGGTATTTATACTAAAGCTGCCGATGTTGGAGCAGATTTAGTTGGTAAGGTAGAAGCTGGTATTCCAGAAGATCATCCTTTAAACCCGGCAACTATTGCAGATAACGTGGGGGATAATGTTGGTGATGTTGCTGGTATGGGAGCCGATTTATTTGAATCTTATGTCGGTTCAATTATTGGTACTATGGTATTAGGAGCGTTTATCTTAACACCTAATTTTGATGGTTTAGGAGCTGTTTACTTGCCTTTAGTGCTTGGTGCTGTAGGTATTTTAATGTCCATTTTAGGAACATTCTTTGTAAAAGTAAAAGATGGTGGAAATCCACAAACAGCGTTAAATATTGGGGAATTTGGTTCTGCAGGTTTAATGGTTGTAGCGTCTTATTTCATAATTAATTCATTAATCCCTGAGGCTGTTGAAGGTTTACCTTTTGGAGCGATGGGTGTATTTTGGGCAACAATTGCTGGTTTAGTGGCTGGTTTAGGTGTTGGTAAAATAACAGAATATTATACGGCTACAGGAAAAAAACCTGTGATGTCTATTGTTGAGCAATCCGAAACGGGAGCAGCAACAAATATTATAGCTGGTTTAGGTGTTGGTATGATGTCTACCATGATTCCAATACTTTTAATAGCTGCTGCGATTATGATTTCGCATCATTTTGCTGGATTATATGGTATTGCTATTGCCGCGGTTGGTATGTTAGCTAACACAGGTATTCAATTAGCTGTTGATGCTTACGGACCAATTTGTGATAATGCTGGTGGTATTGCTGAAATGGCAGAATTACCTAGTGAGGTTAGAGAACGTACAGATAAATTAGATGCTGTTGGTAATACAACGGCTGCCGTTGGAAAAGGGTTTGCTATTGCATCTGCGGCTTTAACAGCATTAGCTTTATTTGCTGCTTTTATGAAAACGGCAGGAGTTGTAGCCATTGATGTGTCTCAACCAAAAATTATGGCGGGATTATTAATTGGTGGGATGTTACCATTTGTATTTTCTGCATTATCTATGAATGCTGTTGGTCGCGCTGCTATGGCCATGATTGAAGAAGTTAGACGCCAGTTTAGAGATATACCAAAATTAAAAGCGGCTTTAGAAGTTATGAGAGCTGTTGATTCTGATATGTCTAAAGCTACTCCAGCACAAAGAGCCATTTTTGATGACGCCGATGGTGTTGCCGATTATGGAAAATGTATTGATATCTCAACTAAAGCTTCTATTAAAGAAATGGTGTTACCAGGTTTATTGGCTATTGCCGTTCCCGTTGCCATTGGTTTTTTAGGTGGCGCCGAAATGTTAGGCGGACTTCTTGCCGGTGTTACAACTTGTGGTGTGCTAATGGCTATTTTTCAGTCGAATGCCGGTGGTGCTTGGGATAATGCTAAAAAAACTATTGAGGAGCAAGGCAAGAAAGGCACAGATGCTCATAAAGCTGCTGTTGTAGGAGATACCGTTGGAGATCCGTTTAAGGATACTTCAGGTCCTTCTTTAAATATTTTATTAAAATTAATGTCGGTAGTTGCACTTGTAATTGCACCTAGTATTGCAATGAATGCCAATGGGATTACCGATTATGCTAGTAATTTAAATACTAATGAACAGGTTGAAGTTTCTAAAGAAGTTAAAGTTGAAATGACGAATAATGAAGATGGTACAGTTAAGGCAGTCGTTAAAACGGTTACTACTAAAAATGGAGAGTCTTCAACTAGTTATGAGACTTTTGAAGGTGCAGAAGCAGAAGTAAGAGCACAAGTTAAGGCTTATAATACTGCTGATGAAAGCGTAAAAATAGAAACAAAAATTATAGATAAAGTGATTGAGAAATAAATATCTGCTCATATTTTAAAAGTTAAAATGTGTTGTCATAAAAACCACGCCATTATCGTGGTTTTTTGTATTTTTAAACCCATATGTTTAAGAAAGATCCGCTTCAAATAATAGCATTTCAAACCTACGGTACCTCGAATCATTTGTATTTAAGAGGTCGCGCCATAGAAGATGAAAGTATAAACCTAGAACAACAAGGTGCTTTTAAGCTTCTTTTTAATGCATGGAAGCGTTTTGAAACCGACGAAATTAAAAATACCGAACTTAGAATTAAAGTTGGTGATGATAAGTTTTTTTACACCAAAACAGACAAGAAAGGCTATTTCTTGATAAATGAAGTTGTTGAAAATTTAGAGACGTTTGCAAATACTGAAGGTTGGGTGCCCTTGGAGATTTCGTATAATACGAAGCATTTAAAAAGAACTATTCAAAGTGATAATAGATTTCCAGGAAACATGCTTATTCCTTCAAAAAAGGCATCTTTTGGGGTTATTAGCGATATTGACGATACCATTTTACACACGGGTTTAACATCTATTTTAAAATGGCGCGTCTTAATAAATACCTTGCTTACATCGGCAGGAAAACGCTTGCCGTTAGAAGGGGCACCAGAATTTTACCACCTTTTACATCGTGGTAAAGCAGAGCAGGAGGCTAACCCTATATTTTATGTAAGCCATAGTCCATGGAATTTATATAGGTATTTGGAGTTGTTTTTAAATAAAAATAATTTCCCTAAAGGCCCTATAATACTTAGAAGTTTCCCTAGACCGTTTGCTAAAAAGCAAAAAGGAGAAAAACCCCAAAAGCATAAGGAGATTGTAAGCATTTTAAAAACGTATCCGGATTTAAAGTTTATACTTATTGGCGATATTGGAGAGCATGATCCTTACATTTATAAGGAAGTATCGGAGTCTTTTCCGGGTAGAATTTTGGCTATTTATTTAAGAAGTGTTAACCATAAAAAGAAAATGTTACGTGTAAAGGCGTTGTATGATGGTTATAAAACTATTCCTGTGTTATTGGTAGAGCATGCCGATGCTGTTATAGCACACGCTAGATTACATGGTTTTATAAAATAGAATCATGCTTTTTATAGATAAACCAAATTTAATTTTGTGTAATTACTTTGGCGGGTAGTTGCGTTAGGAATTGTAGTGGATAGCCCACAGCCCGACGCAGGAGGTGCGAGGACTTGTAACCTTTCGACTTTGCTCAAGACAGCCTTCAAGCCCGACGTTTTACGATGGACTAAGGTTTTTAAATCTGGCTTGGTATGCGAATTAGTGAAACGTAACGCCCTAAAAATTTAATTAAAACAATCCGTTTATCTCAGCATCAATAGTATTTATTACGTGTCCTAAATCTTCTTGATTATCCACAAAATCTAGATTATCTACATCAATAATAAGTAATTTACCTTTGTTGTAACCATGAATCCACGCTTCGTAACGTTCGTTTAGTCGACTTAAATAATCGATGCTAATTGAATTTTCGTAGTCGCGTCCGCGTTTATGAATTTGCGATACTAAATTTGGAATAGAACTGCGTAAATATATAAGTACATCTGGCCCTTTTACTAAAGATTCCATAAGTTCGAAAAGCGAGGTGTAGTTCTCGAAATCGCGATTGGTCATTAAACCCATGGCGTGCAAGTTTGGTGCGAAAATATGGGCGTCTTCGTAAATAGTACGGTCTTGAATAATGTCCTTTCCGCTTTGACGAATTTGTAAAACTTGACGAAATCTGCTGTTTAAAAAATAAACCTGAAGGTTAAAACTCCAACGTGCCATTTCGGTATAAAAATCATCTAAATATGGGTTGTCCACCACGTCTTCCAACTGGGCTTCCCAGTTGTAGTGTTTTGCTAATAATTTGGTGAGTGTAGTTTTTCCTGCGCCAATATTTCCGGCTATAGCAATGTGCATGGTGTTACAGTATTTTAAGTTGATATTTACTTAGGACATTATTGCTGTAAATATACAAGGTTTCGTTGACTACAAAAAACTGATTTATTAATAAATTAGATGTATCGATGGGGATTTTTACGTCATTGTCCTTTGGTATATAAAATAATGTGTTTTCGCTTTTTAAAATAATATTTTCATTACTTTCAGTTAGAGTGGTATACCCCGTATTTTTTATTTTTTTGACTAAACTGCCAAAGTAATTATAGGTGTACAGATAGTTTTTAGTTAATAGCCAACAAAAGTTATAGTTGCTTTTTATATCTAGAACTTCGCTTTGTACAGGAGTCGTTTGTGCACGAGTGGTTTTAGTTTTATAATCAAACAATTCTAGTTTTTGTAAATCTTGGTTAAAAATCCAAAGTGTATTATCGTAACCCGTAGATATATGCGATACGTTTTTATAGGGCGATAGGGTGTTAAAATCTATTTTAAAAACTTCTGCTAAGCGATTATCTAGTACAACAACTGTATTAAAATCATTGTAGAACAGATTAATTTTTAATGGGTTAAAGGTATTTACAATACTTAAGTTACCAAGTTGTAAGTTGTTGTAGGTTATGGTTTTAGTGTCTGTTTTTTTATGAAGAATATTGTTGTTAACATAAAATACAGTATTAAAATTATCCACCGATATTAGGGTTTCGGTTTTTAAGTTTACAGAATCTATAAACTTTATAGCTACAGATTCTTGTGCGCTAATGGAAACGAAGAAAAAAATAAAAATATAGTAAGTGTATTTCATTGCAGCTTGAAAAATACAAAAATCAATCCAGTAATACGTTGGTTGTTAATAAAACGCTACTCAGCTTTTTTATTGTTTTATTTTAACTAAATATTAACTTTTTTAAATTAAACTGTTGGGTGTTGGCAAGGTCTAAACCGTAGTTTAAAAACTACTTTTGGTTTAAAGTATAATCTTTTTATAATTTGATAATGAAAAACAACAACACTACAATTTTTACGCTAATCCTAGTTTTGCTGGTTAGTGTATCACTACATGCACAACAGGATTTTCAAGGTAAAGCTTACTATTTTTCTAAAACAACTATGGATTTGAGTCGTTTTAATAGAGGTGGCGAGCAAATGACCGAACAGCGTAAAAAAGAGTTGGAAACGCGTTTTAAGTCTATGTTAGAAAAAACGTATGTTTTAACTTTTAACAAGGAAGAATCCATTTTTGTTGAAGATGAAAAATTATCGTCTCCTGTAAATTCTGGAAGAGGCTTTGGAGGGTTTGCAAGTAGTTTTGCTCCAGGGCCACAATACAAAAACGTTAAGGAAAAACTGTATTTACAAGACCAAGAGTTTTTTGGAAAGCAGTTTTTAATTAAAGAAGACATGGAGCCTTTAGAGTGGGTTATGGGAAAAGAAACCAAACAAATAGGGCAATATTTATGCTTTAAAGCGACTGCTAAAAAAGTATCTAATGAAGTTGGGTTTGGGCCACCAAGACGAGGTAACGATGATGATAAAGAAGGCGATGAGGCTAAAAAGGACGAACCAAAAATAGTTGAAGTTACAGCGTGGTACACACCACAAATACCTGTTAGCCAAGGACCAGCAGATTATTGGGGGTTGCCTGGTTTAATTTTAGAAGTAACCGCCGGCAATACGGTTATGCTTTGTTCTAAAATTGTTATTAATCCAGAAGAAAAAACTGAAATTAAAGCCCCTAAAAAGGGATCGGTTGTTACACAAGCCGAATATAAAGAGATTGTTACTAAAAAAATGGAAGAATTTAGAGCCAATCGTGGTAGAGGAAACGGAAGACCAGGCGGCGGAAGAGGGCGTTAATTTTTTGAATTTTTAGAAACCAATTCATAATGATAAAGAAACTTATATTAATAGTTTTAATTGGCTTTGCTAATACCGCAATGTCTCAAATTAAATTAGAGGGTATTGTTAAAGATAGCATAGGCGCGCCATTAGAATTGGCAAACGTAATAGCTATTAATCAAGAAACAAAAACCTTGCAGTCCTACGGCATTACAGATCAGGCAGGGTTTTACAGAATAAGTTTAGCTAAAAATGGTACATACAGTATACAGGTAAGTTATATAGGGATGAAAACCTATACCGAAACCATTACAATTGTAAATGACGATGTGGTTAAGGATATTGTTTTAGAAGCCGATAACGCCTTAGATGCAATCGAGTTAACATACGAAATGCCTGTTACCGTAAAGGGCGATACCTTAATTTATAATGCCGATTCTTTTAAAAACGGAACAGAACGCAAGCTCGAAGATGTATTAGAAAAACTTCCGGGTGTCGAAATAAATGATGATGGGCAAGTAGAAGTGGAAGGCAACGTGGTTAGCAAGTTAATGGTTAATGGAAAAGATTTTTTTGATGGCGATACCAAATTAGGTATTAAAAACATTCCTTCCAATGCGGTCGATAAAATACAAGTACTCCGTAATTTTTCAGAAGTTGGTCAATTAAGTGGTGTTACCAATAATCAAGATAATGTTGCTATTAATATAAAACTTAAAGAAGGAAAAGAGAATTTTTGGTTTGGCAATATAACTGCAGGAGGAGGCGCTTCAACTAACGATGAACTCTACATTTTGCAGCCAAAATTATTTTATTATAGCCCTAAGTTTAGCTTAAACTTTATTGGCGATTTAAATAATACAGGCGATTTAGCTTTAACGCGCCAAGATTTGCGTGGTTTTGGTGGTGGTTTTAGAGCGCCAAGTAGAAGCAGCGGAACAAGTATTAGTTTAGGAAATAACAGTCTTAATTTTTTAACGTCGCAAAACAATGCTTTAGAAATTAAAAACAAATTGGCGGCAACAAATTTTAGTTATTCGCCTAACAAAAATTTAGATTTAAGTGGATTTGCTATTTTTAATAGTAGCAATATTTTATCAAAAGAAAAAAGTTTGGTGCAGTATACAGATTCCGATCTAGGGATTCCAGACGAAGCTACCGAGCAAAATAGCGAAGAACGTTCTAATCAAGGTTTACTAAAACTTAGTGCAGCCTATAAGCCTAATATTAATAATCAATTAGACTATGATATTTTAGGGCGATTCTCTAAAGATACACAAAATCAAAACTTATTTTCTTCTGTTCTTGGTAATACCACACAGTTAGATGAAGCTACGCCTTTTAGTATTAGTCAAAGTTTAAATTATTATTACACCTTAAACGAAACTAATATTTTTGCTTTTGAAGGCCAACATTTAATTAAAAATGAAGATCCGTTTTACAATGCATTATTGTTAAATGATCCTGATAATAATGAGGATGAAGACAATGATGCTTTTGATACAACTGCAGATGCCATAGGGTTTTTAACAAATTTAGATTATTACGATATTGGGCAAAATAAACGTATAAAATCGAACCAAGTTGATGCTAAAATTGATTATTACAATATTCTTAATGCCAAGAGTAATATCAATTTTACCTTAGGAACTATTTATAGCCGACAAGAGTTTAACTCGAAGATCTTTCAGTTTTTAGAAGATGGTTCACAGTTTGAACCAACCCCAAGTTTTAATGATGGTTTAGCAAAAAATGACACCGAGTATAATTTTACCGATGTATATTTAGGAGCACATTATACTTTAAAAACGGGTAAGTTTACCATAACACCAGGGTTTTCTGTACATGCCTACGGAAATAAAAATACCCAGTTTGGTGAAACGTTCGAAGATAGTTTCTTTAAGCTGTTACCAGATTTCGAAACCCGAATTCAGCTTAAAAAAAGCGAAAGTTTAACACTGCGCTATCAAATGCAAAATCAGTTTACCGATGTTACAAATTTAGCACAGGGCTTAGTATTTAATAGTTTTAGTAGCATTCAATACGGCGAGCCAGAACTACAAAATGCCTTATCGCATAATTTAAGTTTGTTTTACAGAAGTTTTAATCTTTTTAATTACACTAATGTGTATGCGCGACTTGCTTATAATAAGAATATCGATCAAATACGAAGTCTAACAGATTTTGATAATGTAATAAGAACAAGTACATTTTTTAACTCTAATTTTGCCGATGAAAGTGTTTCGGCTAGCGGTCGTGTACAACGTACTTTTGGGAAATTGCAAGCCGGAATTACAACTGGTTTAAACTACAGTAAAATTAATCAGTTTATTCAAGGGCAGCAGTCGTTAAACGAGCAGTTTACACAAAGCTACACACCAGAATTACGAACTAATTTTAGAGAAGCACCAAACGCTAGGTTAAGATACCGTTATAGCGTTTCAAATAACGATCAAGGTTCTAGTTCTACAAAGTTTGTTACTAAGGCGCCATCTATTAATTTTGATGCCTACATTTGGAAGTCGGTAACTTTCGAAACCGATTTTACATATAGCAATCAGGACGATGGTGTAAACCCATCACAATCCTTTAAAACTTGGGATGCCTCGTTAGCATACCGAAAAAATGAGGGATCCAAATGGGAATATGTTTTAAAAGCTACTAATTTATTAGATATAGATTCTCGAGTACGAAATAGTGCAACAAACTTGTCTGTTTTTAGTTCAGAAACGTTTATTCAGCCTCGATTTGTAACTTTAAGAATACGTTACGAGTTGTAATATAATGGGTTAGGCATCCCGAATTAACACTCGGGATGTCATTTTAAATCCTCAAGGTTTTCTTTTCTTTTTGTGCTGAAATATGAGCAATAAGAAAAAATCAAAAAAATATATTAAATTCTTCATTTTATCTTTGCAGAATTAAGAAACAATAATATATTTGCGGTCAGTTTTGGGGAGATACTCAAGCGGCCAACGAGGGCAGACTGTAAATCTGCTGACTACGTCTTCGCAGGTTCGAATCCTGCTCTCCCCACTTAACTAGAAAAGTCTGCCTTGGCAGACTTTTTTTATTTCTATAAAAATGTAAAACCTATTTTAGTGTTTTTATAGAAACGAAAAAGTAAGCTGTAATAACTGCGTTCCTTTTCATTTTTAGGAGTGGGGTACAGGGCTATGTAATCCTGTTCTACTTAGTTTAGCTTTATAAAACAGATTATTATTCTAACGTAACTTTTTCTTTAGGCAATAAAGGAACAAGAATATTTAATCCTGTGCTTTACTCACTTCTACTTGTAAATTCTAATGCATTATAGTTAGATTTGCACGCAGAAAATATATTCATGACACATACTTTAGAAGCATTGCAATCTGGACAGCTAATTGGCCTTAAAAGATTAAAATTAGCCTGTGGGTTAAAAACATTTCCAGAGGACATTTTAAAACTAGCCGATACCTTAGAAATTCTAGATTTATCGGGTAACGACCTTTCTACATTGCCAGATAGTTTTGCCCAACTAAAGAAATTAAGAATTTTATTTTTTGCAAATAATAAGTTTACAGTCTTTCCTTCGGTTTTAGCTCGGTGTCCTGATTTGAGTATGATTGGTTTTAAATTCAATCATATTACAACAGTTCCTGAGGATGCATTTCCACCCAAACTAAACTGGCTTATTTTAACTGATAATAAAATTAAGACATTACCAAAAAGTTTAGGACAAGCAGTTAGGCTCCGTAAATGTGCCTTATCAGGAAATAAAATTGAAGCATTACCCGTCGAAATGGCAAACTGTGTAAACTTGGAGCTTTTACGTATTTCGGCAAACCATTTAAAGGTGATTCCTAATTGGTTATTTAAGTTGCCTAAATTATCATGGATAGCCTTTGGAGGAAATCCTGCAGCGCAAAGCATACCAGGTGAGAACAATCTAGAATCGTATAATTGGGACCATTTCACTATTAAAACGTTAATTGGCGAGGGTGCTTCTGGATTTATTTCCCACGCACATTGGGAGCAAAAGCAAGAGGATGTTGCTATAAAAGTGTTTAAAGGCGCGGTAACTAGCGATGGTTTACCCGAAGATGAAATGGATGCCTCCATAGCGGCCGGAAACCATAAGAATTTAATACCTATTTTGGGTAAAATAAAAAATCATCCAGATGGTAAAAGTGCTTTAATAATGGAACTTATAGCATCCAATTATAGTAATTTAGGAAATCCTCCAAGTTTAGAAACATGCACAAGAGATGTATTTGATGAAACCTCTAGTTTTACGGCTAGCCAGTTGCTAAAAATAGCTAAGGGTATGGCTTCGGTAAGTACACAATTACATGAAAAGGGTATTAATCATGGCGATTTTTATGCACATAATATCTTAATAAATAAAACAGCAGATTGTTATTTAGGCGATTTTGGAGCAGCTAGTTTTTATAATGTAAATTGGGAAATTGCACCAAATATACAACGCATAGAAGTAAGAGCTTTTGGGTGCCTGTTAGAAGATGTTTTACATGTAGTTAACCAAGATACTTTTAACGATGGCCAACTTAATAATTGGCTAAAACTAATACAAGAATGTACTAAGCCAGAGGTAATAGAGCGCCCTAGTTTTTCAGAAATTACAGAGGTTTTAAATACTTTTTAAATAAAAAAAATCCGTAACTAAAAATTACAGATTTTTGTATAAGTTGTAGAAATAAGAATTTATTTTCCTTTTTTCTGTTTATTAATCTCGTCTTGTAACTGGCGTCTCACTTTTTGTTCGCGCTCTAATGCTGTTCTGCGGTGCTCATCAAATTCTTCTTCAATTTCAGCTAAATTATGATTTGCTTTTCTGGTTATAGCATTACTATTTTTAAACTTGTAAATAAACAAAATTAGTAACGCTAATAAAGCACCAATAATAGACCACATAAGTACATTGTAGTTTATTTTGCTCATTTGCATTCCAAAAAGAGAAATATTGTTTTTTTCGGAGTTTGTGGTTTCTAAATCGGATTGCGTATTAGAAAGATTCGCCTTTAAAGCCGAAATTTCTTTAGCCTGCGCAGAAACTACAGCCTTTGTTTCTGCTAAATTTTTATGTACTGTTTTTAGAGAATCTAGAGTATGCGCGCGTAACGCTAATAACATACTCAACTTAACGGCCTCGTAGGGTTGCCCGTTAGTGCCTTTAAAATTTCCAGATTTTTTTAGAATATATTCAAATTGATTATCAATAGTTCCTTTATATAAGGATAATTGGTCGTCGTCTTCAGTAGTGTTTTGAGAAAATGAATTAAAGCTTAGTAAACAGCTAAATAATAGTAGACATAAAGATTTGATAGGATTCATTTTAAATGCTTTTTGGTTGTATTTGGTTTGCGAATTTAAAAAATATAGTTAATTAATCGATTAAAAATCAATAAAAAGCCTCATAAAAATGAGGCTATTTTATATACGAATAGAATTCAATAATAGATTATTAAAAATACGTTTAAATTTAATAGGTATTAATAATAGGTATAACGTCTTACCTTGGCAATATATTTTGCAAGCCTAATAACTTGATGGCTGTAACCATATTCGTTATCATACCAAATGTATAAAATGATGTTTTTACCATCTTTTCTAACAATGGTAGCTTTACTATCGTAAATGGATGGAGCAGAACAGCCAACAATATCGCTAGATACCAGTTCGTCGCTTAATTCAAATTTAATTTGTTCTACCAAATCGCCTTCTAAGGCATATTTTTTTAAAACCGAATTTACGCCTATAAGCGAGGTTTTATTTTTAATTTCTAAATTTAAAATGGCTAAAGATCCATTTGGTACAGGTACCCTAATTGCGTTGGATGTTAATTTGCCCTCTAAACTGGGTAATGCTTTGGCCACCGCACTTCCAGCTCCGGTTTCTGTAATTACCATATTAAGGGCTGCCGCTCTTCCACGGCGGTATTTACCATGAAAATTATCGACTAAATTTTGGTCGTTAGTATAGGCATGTATAGTTTCTAAATGGCCACTTTTTACGCCGAAACTTTCATCAATAACTTTTAAAATTGGGGTTATGGCATTTGTAGTACATGAGGCTGCCGAAAATATGTCTATTTGCTCTGGGTTGTTTTCCTTATGGTTTACACCATGCACTATATTTGGAATGCCTTTTCCTGGCGCTGTTAATAAAACCTTTTTAACGCCTTTCGATTTTAAATGCTTACTCAAGGCTTCTTTATCTCTAAAGGCACCAGTATTGTCTATAACTAATGCGTTATTAATATTATAGGTCGTGTAATCTATCTCCTCTGGCGTATTTGCCGAAATTATATGTACTGTAGTACCATTAATTATTAGAGCATTCTGCTTAGCATCAATTGTAACGTTACCCGAAAAATCACCATGTACCGAGTCGTTACGTAAAAGGGCAGCTCTTTTTTCTAATATTTGCGTATCAATAGCTCCACGTGTTACAATGGCTCTTAAGCGCAATTGGCTCCCTTTTCCGGTACGCGCCATAAGTTCTCTGGCCACCAATCTACCAATTCTACCAAAACCATAAAGTACAACGTCTTTAGGATCAAAACTTCCATTTTTACTGGCATCTTTGAGTTTGTGAGATACAAAGGCCTTAGCGTTATTATGCTTATTGTCGTCTAAATGGTATTCGTACGTTAGCTTTCCAATATCTAACTTGGCAGGAGGGACGTTTAGGGCTTTAATAGCTTGTGCAATTTCAACCGAATCGAAAATAGAAATAGGCTTTTGTACAAATTTACCAGCATATTCATGCAAGTTTAATATCTCGCTCACATTTCTATCTATTAATTGGTTTTTAAAAAGTACCAATTCAATCGATTTGTCATACCATAAATTGCTTACGGCTTTTATAAATTCTACGGTTGCTTTTCTTCTATCAGCCTGAAAAGCTAATTCTTTTTCATAAGTTTTATTAGAACCCATAATGTATAAAGTTTAGTTTGTGGTGTTTTGGCTAAAATACCATATTTCAAACGTTTTCGTAAAGCATTTTAACGAAAAAAATAACCCTTTAAATACTAAGTATATTTAAAGGGTTATTAAAATTAATTGGAACTGGATTTCGGTAATTAAAACCTATAATTGGTTTTAATTAAGTATATCATCTATCTAAAATTATAGCGTTCTAAATCGCCATTGGTATTTATAACTTCTAGTCTTAAAGCTTCGTATCTAGATTTATTTCTTAAGGCACGTTGCACATCTTCTACATTTTTAACTTTAGTGTCGTTAATAGAGGTAATAATACAACCTTCTTCAATACCATTCTTTCTCCAATATTCGGCATATTGCTCATCCAGATCTACAATTTTTACACCGTAAGTCACATTATATTTCTTTAAATCTTTAGTTTTAGCATCTTTAATGCGTCCTACTAGTGGCATAGTAAAAGTGTCGTTTTTAGCCAATGTAACAGGAATACTTTTTAAATCGCCATCTCTAGATACTATTAAGTTTACCACATCGTTAGGACGTTTAGCACTTAAATGCCCAGTTAAATCAGAGAATTTAGATACTTTAATATTGTCAATCTCTTTAATAATGTCTCCTTTTTTAATACCAGCTTTTTCCGCACCAGAATCTGCAACAACATCATCAATATAAACACCTTCGGTATCTGTAACTCCAATTTTTTCGGCATTAATACTGTTTAAGGCACCACCTTGTATCCCTAAAACACCATTTTGTACGTTACCAAACTCCATAATGTCTTCAATCACCTTTCTAGCAATATTACTAGGTACAGCAAAAGAATACCCAACATAAGAGCCCGTTTGCGATGTTATAGCGGTATTAATACCCACCAATTCACCATTGGTATTTACCAACGCACCACCAGAATTTCCTGGGTTAACTGCGGCATCGGTTTGTATAAACGATTGTCTGCTAGTACCCGATAAATCTCTAGATTTTGCACTAATAATACCCGCCGTAACCGTCGATGTTAAATTAAAAGGGTTACCAACCGCCAAAACCCACTCCCCAATTTTAGCGTTATCAGAATCCGCAAAAGTAACAAACGGTAATTCCTCCTCGGCATTAATTTTTAAAAGGGCAATATCTGTTTTTTCGTCTGCGCCAACCAACTCCGCGGTATACGTTTTGTTGTTGTTTAAAGTAACAGACAGTTCGTGCGCATTTTTAATAACGTGGTTATTAGTAATTATATACCCATCGGCGTTAATAATCACACCAGAACCCGTGCCCGTTTGTGCGCGTTCAGACGATCGTCCAGAAAACAAATCTTGCATGGTATAAGTGCCTTTACTAAGTGTCACATTTTTAACATGCACCACGGCGTTTACCGTGTTTTCGGCAGCTACGGTAAAGTCTATTTTATCTTCGGCACTAAATAAAGGACGCGTATTGCTAGTAGGTAAAAACGTAGGGTTTTCGGCTGCCTGGGCAACAACAACGGGTTGTTTTTCTTCTAAAAAAAACGTGTATGCTCCCAAAGTAAAAATACCACCCAAAGCCGATACAAAAACTAATGTTAAAATCTTTTTCATATGCTTCAATCTTATGTGTTTTAAAATTATTTCAATCTATTTAACGATTAAAAATAATTATTTATTGAATACATAAATTTGTTTTAACTTTTTTTAACGCTAATTTTAACGCTCATTTAACACTCCAAAAAAATCAGTATTTGGGCGCTACCACAAGGGTCGGGCTATACATTACAAGTCCTCGGTCGTGCCTCCCTGTGGGCTTTCCATTGCTATCCCTAGCGCACTTACCAATAAAATGTAGCAATTAATAACTAGCTTTAATATTACCCTAAAAAATTTAAATCACTTCTTTATCTTTGTGCTACATTATGCAGCAAACTTTTTATAAATACCAAGGAACAGGGAATGATTTTGTGATGATTGATAATCGTCAGCAAACATTCGATAAAAACGATACCAAACGCGTTGCTTTTTTATGCGACCGCCGGTTTGGAGTAGGAGCAGACGGACTAATTTTACTAGAAAACCATCCAGAACACGATTTTAAAATGGTGTATTACAATGCCGATGGTAACGAAAGTACCATGTGTGGTAACGGTGGGCGTTGTTTAGTAGCCTTTGCTAAGCAATTGGGCGTTATTAAAGATAAAGCCGTTTTCGAGGCTATCGATGGTTTACATCATGCCACGGTAGAAGGCGATATTGTTAATTTACAAATGCTAGATGTGTCTAAAATCGAAACCCATAAAAGCCATGTGTTTTTAAATACAGGGTCGCCGCATCATGTACAATTCGAACCTAATATTGAAGATTTTAGTATTAAAATCCAAGGCGCTAATATTCGCTATGGCGAACCTTATAATGAGGCTGGTACCAATGTTAATTTTGTAAAAAAACAATCGGACACAGAGTTTAGAGTGCGAACTTACGAGCGCGGTGTAGAGGACGAAACCTTGTCCTGCGGAACCGGTGTAACAGCCGTAGCTATTGCTATGCATTACATTGGTGAAACCGAAAAAAACCTAGTGCATTTAAATGTACAAGGCGGAAAACTAAAAGTAAGTTTTAATGTGGAGAACGGCGTTTATAAAAATGTATGGCTAAGTGGTCCTGCAAAACTGGTTTTTAAAGGTAGTATATGATTACTCTAAAAGGCGAAAACATATATTTACGTGCTTTAGAGCCCGAAGATTTGGACTTTATCCATACCATCGAAAACGATGAGTCTATTTGGGAAATTAGTAATACCCAAACCCCATATTCTCGGTTTTTAATTAAACAGTATTTAGAGCATGCGCACAAAGATATTTTTGAAGTAAAACAATTAAGATTGGTTATTTCAAGTTATAACGATGTGGCATTGGGAATGATTGATTTATTCGATTTCGATTTTAAAAACAGAAGAGCGGGCGTGGGGATTTTGGTTAAAGAATCTACCAATAGATTAAAAGGCTATGGACGAGAGGCATTAAAGCTATTAATTAACTATAGTTTTACACATCTCGATTTACATCAGTTATACTGCAATATTTCAGAAGAGAATGAAGCTAGCATCACACTGTTTTTAAATCAAGGTTTTAAAGAAATAGGACTAAAAAAAGACTGGAACTATGTAAATGGTTCTTATAAAAACGAATACCTATATCAGCTTATTAATAAATAGATGTACATAAAAAAAATACTTTTAGCAATTTTAGTTATAGGCCTAATTGTGGCTGCTTTTTTCGCCAATTTTGTATATAAAGCCATGTTAAAACCAAACACTGCTTTTAATAACGACAGCGCTTATATTTTTGTGCCTACAGGTGCAAGCTATCAAGAGGTTCGCGAGCAGTTAGAACCTTTATTAGACGATATAGAGTCGTTCGATAATTTAGCCGAACGTAAGGAGTATACCAAATATGTAAAAGCTGGTCGTTTCCAAATAAATAAGGGCATGACCAATAACGATATTATAAACTCTATTCGAAGCAAAAATTTGCCAATTAAAGTATCTTTTAATAATCAAAGTACACTCGAAAAATTAGCAGGTCGTGTTTCAAAAGAAATTGAAGCAGATAGCATATCCCTTTTAAATGCCATGAAGGATAGTGCTTTTTTAAGCGAAAACGGTTTTAAAGAGGCTACAGCTTTAGGTATGTATTTACCAAATAGTTATGAGTTTTTCTGGAACACATCTGCCGAAGATTTTAGAGCACGTATGTTAAAGGAATACAAACGATTCTGGACCGATGCTAAAATTAAAAAGGCAAATGCCATTGGTTTATCGCAAGATCAAGTTATCGCATTGGCGTCTATAGTGTACGAAGAGTCTAAACAAGCATTGGAGCAGCCAAGAATTGCCGGAGTTTACATGAATAGGATACGTATAGGAATGCCACTTCAAGCAGATCCTACTTTAAAATTTGCGGCTTACCAACTTCCTAAATACAAAAATACGGTTATAAAACGTGTACTTAATGTTCATAAAGACATTAATTCGCCTTATAATACGTATAAGAATAGAGGCTTACCTCCAGGACTTATCGCCATGCCAGATATATCGGCCATAAATGCGGTATTAAACTATGAAAAGCATAGTTATTTATATTTTGCTGCCGATGCTAAACGTTATGGCTTCCATAAGTTTGCCAAAACCTTAGCGCAACATAATGTAAATGCTAGAGAATATCAGCGTTATTTATCATCTCAAGGTATAAATAAATAGTGCGTTTTTGGGTGTTAAAACATATTATGCTTTTTGTTTTGTTGCCGGTGGCTTCTTTTTCGCAATCTAAACTAAATGCCTTTTTAACCCCAAGCGACACACTTAATAAACCACGCCGAAATGCTGTGGTTATTACCGAAGCTGCTATAGGTGGCTTAACATTGGTTGGATTAAATCAACTGTGGTATGCCGATTTTGAACAATCTAAGTTTCATACCACAAACGATAATAATCAATGGTTACAAATGGATAAATTGGGTCATTTGTTTACGTCTTATCAATTAGGAAAGCATGGAGCTCAATTATTACATTGGAGCGGTGTTAACAAAAAGCATCAATTAATTTACGGAGCTACTTTAGGTTTTTCGTTTTTATCGGCCGTTGAAGTGTTGGATGGATTTTCATCCGAATGGGGATTTTCATGGGGCGATATTTTAGCCAACGGAGCAGGAACAGGACTCTATATTGGGCAAGAATTACTATGGAAAGAGCAACGCATTGCCTTAAAATACAGTTTTCATCAAACTAAGTACGCCAAACAACGTCCAGATAAGCTAGGTGAAACCTTCCTAGAGCAAACCTTAAAAGATTATAACGGCCAAACCTATTGGCTTAGCGCAAACATACATTCTTTTTTTAAAGAAAGTAGGGTTCCTAAATGGCTAAATGTAGCCGTTGGCTATGGTGCCGATGGCATGTTAACAGGGGTAGAAGGTGTTGATAGTCAATTAATAAACACCAATGGGCGCTATAGGCAATACTATTTAAGTTTGGATGTAAATTTAAAAGCTATAAAAACAAACTCTAAGCTTTTAAGCTCTGTTTTCGATGTTTTTAACATGATAAAAATCCCTTTACCTACCATAGAATTCAATAAAAAAACCGCTGTATTTCATCTATTCTACATGTAGAGTGTGTACTTAATCGATTAATTTTGAAGTTATTGAAAAAAGGTGTACTTTTGCACGCTCAAATTTCACGATGTATATAATTTGTATATATATCGAAAAAATTTAAAATTATGATAAGGAATATTGGAAGATTCGTAACTATTACGCTTACAATATTAACACTATTGTATGTGTCGTTTCAATCAAATGAAACAATCGATTTAAGCAAGTACTCAACTGAAGGCTTAGACTTAAATTACACGGTTAGTAATATTGCTGCTGTGAACGAAAATGAATCGGAGTTATGGGATTCTGATTTTGAATTCTCACCTTACTTAGGAAAATCTTTTGTTGGTTTTAAAGAGGCTTTGGCTTTTAAAGAGTCTGGAGGCGATTACTCTAGTGTAAATACTTACGGGTATTTAGGTAAATATCAATTTGGCTCCGAAACATTAAAGCTTATTGGTATACATAACCCTGAAAAGTTTCTAAAAAGCCCAAAGCTACAAGAAAAAGCATTTATTGCTAATTCTGCACGTAACAAATGGATATTAAGAAGAGATATTAAAAACTTTGTTGGTAAACGTATTAATGGTATTATTATAACAGAATCGGGTATGTTAGCTGCAGCGCATCTTGCCGGCCCAGGAAGTGTAAAAAAGTACTTAAGGAGCTACGGCTTGGATAATTTTGCCGATGGCTATGGTACTACGGTACACTATTACATGAAACGTTTTTCTGGTTATGATACCTCTTTTGTTAAAGCAAATAGAAAAGCTAAAGCTATATAATAGGTTTTAACTTTTATGAATTATAAATATGGTAGGTCTTTTATGAAGGTCTACCTTATTTTTTTTCCATTGGTTTGCGGTTTGCGTTTTTATAAACTCGGTTCTTAATGTGATATCGCAGGCTACACAAATATCGGTGTTGTTCTCCAAAACAGCCGAAAGATCTTCAAGCATTTTGTTATTTCTGTATGGTGTTTCAATAAATATTTGCGATTGGTTTTGCTCGAACGATAAACGCTCAAGACGTTTAATTTCAGCTTTGCGTTCAGCCTTATCAATAGGCAAATAACCATTAAAAGTAAAGCTCTGTCCGTTCATTCCAGAACTCATAATAGCCATTAAAATAGAAGATGGTCCTACTAGCGGTACAACTTTAATGTTTTTTTGATGGGCAATTTTTACAACATCGGCTCCTGGGTCTGCTACCCCAGGACAACCTGCTTCAGAAAGTAAACCCACATCTACACCATTTATACACGGATGTAAAAATGTAGGTAAATCTGCTTCATCGGTAAATTTATTTAAATGAAACATGTTTAATGATGGCTGCGATTTTTCCGGACTTATGCGTTTTATAAAGCGTCTTGCCGTTTTGTCGTTTTCAACAATAAAGGTGTCAATGTTGTCTATAGCTTGTTTTACGCTAATAGGTAAAACTTCTAATGGTTCGTTGTCGCCTAAGGTTGTTGGTATAAGGTATAGTTTGCCTAGTTTTATTTTCATAGGAGGTTATAATAAATTATCGGCAATGTTTTGGCAAGCTTCATCTAACATTTGGTAAACATTTTCAAAACCATGATCACCGCCGTAATATGGATCTGGAACTTCGTAATTTTTACCTTCGTGTACTTCGTTTAATATAAGTTTTACTTTTGCAATGTCTTCCTTATGTCTAGCCAACTTAATAACGTTGTTGTAATTAGATTGATCCATAACATAAATCAAATCAAATGTATCAAAATCGGTAACGTTGAATTGTCTGCCTTTTAAATTTGAAATATCTAAACCATATTTTCTTGCAACAGCAATAGAGCGTTTATCTGGTGCAGCCCCAGTATGGTAGTTGGCAGTTCCGGCAGAATCCACTATAAAATCCTTTGATAGTTTTGACTTTAAAATACCTTCAGCTAGAGGAGAACGACAAATGTTTCCTAAGCAAACCATTAAAATTTTAGTCATGATAATTGTATTATCTTAAACAGAAAGCTTTTTACTAATATCCTCAACGTATTTTCTAAATTGTTTATCTGTTGAAGATAGGTTGTCAACGGTTTTACAAGCATGTAAAACGGTTGCATGATCACGCTTTCCTATTTGAGAACCAATACTTGCCAATGATGCCTTAGTGAATTTTTTAGCAAAAAACATGGCTAATTGACGTGCTTGAACAATGTGGCGTTTTCTAGTTTTAGACTGCAGTGTATCGATATCCATTTGGAAATAATCTGACACGACCTTTTGAATGTAGTCTATTGAAACTTCGCGTTTTGTGTTTTTTACAAATTTTTCAACAATAACGCGAGCTAAATCAATTGTAATTTCTTTTTTGTTGAAAGATGATTGCGCAATTAAAGAAATAATAGCACCTTCAAGCTCTCTAACATTAGATTTAATGTTTTTGGCAACGTAATCTATAATATCGTCTGGCATTTCAACACCATCGCGATATAGTTTGTTTTTTAATATGGATACGCGAGTTTCAAAATCTGGATTTTGTAATTCTGCTGAAAGTCCCCATTTAAAACGCGATAATAAACGTTGTTCTATATCTTGCATATCAACCGGAGCTTTGTCACTTGTTAAAATAACTTGCTTTCCGTTTTGATGTAAATGGTTAAATATATGGAAGAATACATCTTGTGTACCTGTTTTACCAGATAGGAATTGTACATCATCAATGATTAAAACATCAATAATTTGATAAAAATGAATAAAATCATTTCTATTATTCTTTTTAACGGCATCAATATACTGTTGTGTAAATTTTTCAGCCGAAATATATAAAACGGTTTTTTCTGGATATTTATCTTTAATATCTACACCTATAGCGTGCGCTAAATGTGTTTTTCCTAAACCTACACCACCAAAAATTAGTAATGGATTGAATGATGTGCCACCAGGTTTATTGGCAACCGCTAATCCTGCACTTCTTGCTAATCTGTTAGAATCGCCTTCTAAGAAATTTTCAAAACTATAGTTTGGATTAAGTTGAGATTCTATTTTTACATTTCTAATTCCAGGAATAACAAATGGATTGCGTAACTCTGGACTTTTATTGTTTAAAGGCACATCAACGTCTTGAGATTTTAAAGCACCTCTGTTAGCACTAGGAATTTTTTCTGTAAACGGTTGTTTGTTACCATATGTGTTTTCCATTTTAATAATGTAAACCAATTTGGCCGTTTCCCCTAACTCTTTGGTAAGTGATACTTTTAATATTTTAACATAATGTTCTTCTAGCCATTCGTAAAAGAATTTACTAGGCACCTGAATACTTAGTGACGTGTCAGTAAGTTTAACTGCCTTGATTGGTTCAAACCAAGTTTTGTATGCTTGCGGTTGGATATTATCCTTTATGAATTCTAGACAGTTATTCCAAACCGATTGCGCAGTTATACTCATGTTTTATTTTTTGTGACTTTTTTTGTTAGATTTTTATGAATAATAGCGATTCATAACACCTTGTGTAAGGTGGGGCAAATATGTGAACAAAATTCTTAAAAAAAAAATGATTTACTATTGAATTTTTAGAAATAATTCCTCATGTTTAACCCATAGCCGAAGCTACAAAAAAATATTTAAATAGACTTATGAAATTCGACGAAATACAAATAAGAGTGAGATATGGTGAAACCGACCAAATGCGGGTTGTTTACCACGGTAATTATGCTTTATATCTTGAAATGGGGCGTATTGAGTGGTTAAGAAAACTTGGTGTTTCTTACAAATCTATGGAAGATAATGGTATTATGCTTCCTGTAGTTTCTTTAAATGTAAACTATAAAAAATCAGCGGGTTATGATGATGTAATTAATGTAAAAACTCAACTCAAAAATAAGCCTAATGTTAAGATTGAATTTGAGTATGAAATTACGAACGAAAAAGGAGAAATTTTAACTACTGCGAGTACGGTTTTAGTGTTTGTTGATATGAAAACAGGGCGACCAACCAAAGCGCCTCAATATTTTTTAGATTTATTAGAAAAATAGCTTAGAGTTTTTTTATTTTAATCTCGTAGAGTCTATCGAAAATTTGAAAAACAGATTGGGCTTCACTTTTTCTAACCGAAATGATGATATTGCAATCTAGCTCTAATTTTTGATTAATAATGTTTAAAGATTTTTCTTTTATAACACGCATTACGGTGTTCATGTTTTTGTAACCAAACGTTATTAGGTAATCTATGTTTATTGTTTTTTCAATAATGGTAGCGGCATCTAGACTTAATTGTGCGGCGGTTCTATAAGCGCTAATTAATCCGCCAACACCCAATTTAACGCCGCCAAAATATCGTACTACTACTATTAATACGTTAGTAAGATTGTAGGATTGAATTTGTCCATAAATTGGCATACCTGCAGAATTACTGGGTTCTCCATCGTCGTTTGCACGATAAGATATGGTTTCGGTACCTATCTGGTAAGCATAACACCAGTGTCGTGCCGAGTGGTGTTGTTTTTTTAATGCTTCTAGATGCAGTTTTATGTCCTCTTCGTTGGTTAAAGGAAATGCGTACCCAAAAAACTTACTGTTTTTATCTTTGTGTAAAACAGGTTCTGTGGCTTTGGTTATGGTGTTATATGTATCTTTTTCTATCAAATGTATTAAAACAAGTCTTTTTTAGTGGTAAATAGATTTTTAACATCTTCGGTTTCAGGGTTAATTAACCAGGTTTTTATGTTTAATGTATTTGCAGCGTCGATATTGTCCTTATTATCATCAATAAAAAGACATTCTTCAGCTTTAAGCTTGTTTTGGTTTAAAACAAAATTAAAAATGTCTTTATTTGGTTTTACTAAGTTAATTTCGTGAGAAAGGTAGAAGGCCTCAAAACAGTTTTTAAATTCATTATAGAATGAAACATTTGTTTTAATAAAGTCAATATGAAGTTCATTGGTGTTACTCAATAAAATCAATTTATATTTTGAAGACTGCTTTAATTCCTTTAAAAAAGTTAATCGACTTTCAGGAAAATCTTTCAACATAAAATTCCAAATATCTATAAGTTCATGCTTTGATAGTTTTGGGAAATTTTGGGAATAAAAGTCGAGAAATTCTTTAGTAGAAATTAATCCTTGCTCATAAAAACTATTAAAACCAAGCATTTCGTCTGATAGTGCTTCAATATTAAAAGCTTCTAGGGCATGTTTGTGAGCGGCTTCAATATCTAAATTAATAAATACATTACCAAAATCGAAAATTATAGTTTTAATCATTTATGTATATGTTAAGTCTGTCTGATTGTATGTTTTCTTCAGAAATTAAGGTTCCTTTTAGTCTAGGTGCTTTAACACCATCTACAAAAGTGGTTGGTCCAATAAAAACTCTGGCTTCGTCCCATAAATTGTCGTCAATAAATGTTTGAAGCGTTTTAGCACCACCTTCAATAATTACAGAATTTATTTCCATGTTATAAAGTGCATCGCAAATTTGTAGTCCTATGTTTTTAGAAAAATCTATATTGTTTTTTGAGAATACAATGGTTTCGGCTTCGGTATTAAAAATGTTTAGCGTTTTAGGAAGCTTTTCATCTTTATCGATAACTAGTCGTGTGGGGTTTTTTCCTGTCCAATCTCTAACATTTAAGGTTGGATTGTCCTGTAAAACCGTGTTTGTGCCTACCAAAATAGCTTGTTCTTCTGTACGCCATTTGTGCACAAGTTGTCTAGAAAAGCTATTGGTAATCCATACGGGTTTTTGTTCGTTTCTTGTTTTTGGAGCAATAAAACCGTTGTTGGTTTCTGCCCATTTTAGAATAATATAGGGCCGTTTTTTATTGTGAAAGGAGAAAAATCGCTTATGATGGGTTTTGCATTCCTTTTCTAAAACGCCTACTATAACATGGCAACCGGCTTCCTTTAGTTTTTTAATACCTTTTCCAGCTACCTTTTCGTTATCGTCTATACAGCCAATTACAATATTTGGTATGTTATGCTTAATAATAAGGTCGCTACAAGGTGGTGTTTTTCCGTAATGCGAACAAGGTTCTAGCGTTACGTAAATGGTTGCCTCTTTTAATACATCCTTGTTTAAAACAGAATTTATGGCGTTTACTTCGGCATGATTGCCGCCATAGGCACTAGTGTAGCCTTCTCCAATTATTTTATTGTTATGCACAATTACACTACCAACCATAGGGTTTGGTCTGGTGTTTCCTAGGCCATTTTTAGAAATTTCTAAACAGCGTTTTATGTAGGTTTCGTGAATGTTCACTTTTAAAATTTAATTTTTACGTCTTCGGTTTCATCTACATTATAATAATGCGAAAACCCTAAAACTTTATATTTAATCTCGCCTTTATACTGCACTTTTACTTTCTTGCTAAATAGGCTACCTAGTAATCCACTTAAATTCTTATCGCTAAAAATACTATCGGTAGGTACTTTGGTTTTTAAAGGGATAGAGAACTCGTTTTTGGCGGGAACTTCAAATTTTTCTGTCGAAACTGTAGCCATTTCGTTATTGTTTATAAAAACCTTTATTTCATCGGTTTGCAATTCGCCTCCAATATCATTAGGGTTAATAAATCTAGCTTCGGCGGTAAACGTAATGTATTTTGAAGTGGATTCTGAAATCTGAATATCCTCTAAACCTATAAATTGTGGTTTTTCATTAACCGAGCAATTCAAAAATAGAAAACAGATTGTTGATAAGATTATTAGGTTTTTCATTCCGGTTTTTTTCGATTTAGCGTATCTTCACTTCTTTATAATAGACCATTTAAAGTGAGTAAAGATACTATAGTTATTCGAGAAATTGAACCTCAAGATAATACAGAAATAGAAGCTGTTATAAGATCTTGTTTTCATGAGTTTAATATTCCTTTGGAAGGTACAGCATATACCGATCCTGAAACTTCGAAAATGTTTCAGTCCTATCAAAATAATAACGATGCATATTTTGTTATTGAGCGCAATGGTAAGGTAGAAGGTGGTGGAGGTGTAAAACCATTATCGGCCTCGGATACTGATACTTGTGAAATTCAAAAGATGTATTTTTCTAAAGAGGTAAGGGGTCAAGGTTATGGACGCGCCTTGTTCGAAAAATGTATTGAAAAAGCAAAAGCCTTAGGTTACAAATCGTGTTATTTAGAATCTGCATCGCAACTTAAAGCCGCTATTCATATTTATGAGAGTTACGGTTTTAAGCATTTAGATGGCGCATTAGGGAATACAGGGCATTATTCTTGTGGTGTATGGATGATTAAGAATTTATGAAGTTAAAAGATATACAATACAGGTTTCATGAGGTTTTAGATGCAGATTATGGTATAGAAGAAGTGGATAGTTTCTTTTTTATGCTTATCGATTTTTGTTTTAATGTGTCTAGAATTCAATTAGCCATGGATTTGGATTACCAGGTAAAGGATACAGAAAAGATCTTAGAAGCCTTGCAATTGTTAAAAGAACAAAAACCTGTACAATACATTATTGGAGAAACAGAGTTTTATGGTTTAACTTTTAAAGTAAACGAAAGCGTTTTAATTCCAAGACCCGAAACCGAAGAGTTGGTAGAGTGTGTTATAAAGCAAACCGATAATAATCCTGCTGTAAACATTTTAGATATTGGCACCGGAAGTGGTTGTATTGCTATTTCTTTAGCCAAAAATCTAGAAAACGTTAAGGTTTATGCCTTAGATATTAGTGAGGATGCTTTAGAAATGGCAAAACAAAACGCTAAGTTAAATGGGGTAGATGTTACTTTTTTTAAGGTCGATATTTTAAATGTAGATTGTATTCAACATTTAAAATTTGATGTTATTGTATCCAACCCGCCTTATGTTCGCGAAAAGGAAAAACCGCAAATGAAACCAAATGTTTTAGAACACGAACCGCATCTGGCATTATTTGTAGAGGACGAAAACCCGTTACTTTTTTATAAAGCCATAACAGATTTTGCAAAAGTAAATTTAAAAGAAAAAGGTAAGTTGTATTTTGAAATTAATGAGTTTTTGGGTCGAAGTATGATTACTTTATTAAACGATAACAATTTTAAGAATATAGAGTTAAAACAAGATATCTTTAAGAAAGATAGAATGATAAAAGGTGATAAAATTTAATGAACACAGTAGAGCAACACATCCAAAACCTTAGAGACGAATTAAGAACGCATAATTATAACTATTATGTACTTGATAATGCAACTATTTCAGATTTCGATTTCGATATAAAGTTAAAAGAGCTTCAGGCTTTAGAGGCTAAACACCCGGAGTTTTTCGATGCTAATTCGCCAACGCAACGTGTTGGTGGGGCTGTTACTAAAAATTTTGAAACTACAGTTCATGAGCATCGTATGTATTCTTTAGATAACTCTTATTCTAAAGAAGATTTGCAAGACTGGGAAACACGTATAAAAAAATTAATAGATGGTGATATTCAATACACCTGCGAGTTAAAATATGATGGCGCATCTATTAGCTTAACCTATGAAGATGGTAAACTTATTAAGGCTGTAACTCGAGGCGATGGTTTTCAAGGCGATAATGTAACGGCTAATATTAAAACAATTAAGTCGGTGCCATTGCAATTAAAAGGCGATTTTCCACCAAAATTCGATATACGAGGAGAAATTGTATTGCCTTTTGAAGGGTTTATTAAAATGAATGAGGAGCGCATTGAAATAGGCGAGGAGCCTTACAGAAACCCAAGGAATACGGCGTCTGGAAGTTTAAAACTACAAGATAGTGCCGAAGTCGCTAAACGTCCTTTGGAATGTTTGTTATATAATTTAACAGGAACTAATTTAGGTGTTAATACACAATTTGAAGGTTTAGAAAAAGCTAGACAATGGGGTTTTAAAGTACCTGATGCGGCTAAATTAGTTGATTCTATTGATGGTGTATTGGAGTTTGTTGAATACTGGGATGTGCATCGTCATGATTTGCCATACGAGACAGATGGTGTAGTTATTAAAGTTAATAATTTACAGCAGCAGGATGAGTTGGGGTATACCGCCAAGGCACCTCGTTGGGCTATGGCATACAAATTTAAAGCCGAACGGGTTTCTACGCGCTTAAACAGTATTACTTATCAAGTTGGTAGAACGGGGGCTATAACACCAGTGGCAAACTTAGAGCCTGTTGAGTTAGCAGGAACTACTGTTAAGCGAGCCTCTTTACATAATGCTGATCAAATTGCGAAATTAGATATTAGGGTTAATGATGAAGTGTATGTAGAGAAAGGTGGCGAAATTATACCAAAAATTTTGGGTGTAGATTTAACTAAACGTCCAGAAAACTCAGAGCCTACAATTTATATTTCAACCTGTCCAGAGTGCAACACACAATTAGTAAGGCAAGAAGGCGAAGCACAGCATTATTGTCCTAATTATAATGGGTGTAATCCTCAAATTATAGGAAGAATCCAGCATTTTATATCTAGAAAAGCTATGGATATTGATGGTTTAGGAGGCGAAACTGTTGCGCTTTTAGTTAATGAAGGCTTGATAAATAACTATGCCGATTTATATAAATTAACAAAGGAGCAAGTTTTACCATTAGAACGTATGGCCGAAAAAAGTGCCGATAATTTAATAAACGGTATTGCAGAATCTGTTAAAGTACCTTTTGAGCGCGTTTTATTTGCTCTCGGCATTCGTTACGTTGGCGAAACGGTAGCTAAAAAATTAGCCAAACATTATAAGAATATTGATGCGGTTATTAATGCGACTCAAGAAGAACTAGTTAATGTAGATGAAATAGGAATAAAAATAGCAGAAAGTGTTGTTGCCTTTTTTGCTGCCGAAGAGAATATAGAAATTATAAATAACTTAAGAGCGTTTGGGTTAAAGTTTGAATTAACAGAAGAGCAATTAAGCGGACAAACAGAATTGTTAAAAGGAAATATAGTAGTAGTTACGGGTGTTTTTGAAACTATTTCTAGAAACGAACTTAAAAAAGCTATAGAAGATAATGGAGGTAAGGTGAGTAGTTCAATTTCTTCAAAAACAAGCTATATCGTGGCAGGTAGTAATATGGGGCCAAGTAAAAAAGAAAAAGCTGAGAAGCTTAATGTTTTAATAATAAATGAGGTTGAATTCTTACGTATGTTAAATTAAAAACTTATAAAAATCGATAAAAAGTATTTTTTATTCGATTAATAACATATATTTGCGTTAGAATTTTAATGCGATCTTATGTCTAAACCAAAATTTTTGGTTGTAATAGTTATTATATGTTATGTTTTATTTGCTGTTAATGAGTTTAGCGGTAGTGAAACTTTAGCACTTCATTTACGTTCGTTATTGGTTCCATTTATAACCATTGGTTATACTTTCTATATTACTTCTAAAAATAATTTATTTTGGGCGTTTTTAATATGCTACTCCCTGTCAGATTTATTAACAATAGTTATGGGGAATATGACTTTTTCATCTGCGGTTATTGCAAATGATTTTGAATATTTTGCGGGTAACGCACTTTATATTTTAGCTTATATTTTTCTTATTGTAAAAATAGTACGTTTAATTAATTTTGGATACGTTTTTAAATACTTAAAAATTCATAGTTTAGTTTTGCTTTTTTTGAATATTTATTTGTTTTCAGTGTTAAATGGTTTTATAAAGTCTAATTTGGTATATCAAATAGATTATTATTTTGAGTTAATTTATAATGTTATAATTCTTACTTTGTTTTTTGTAGGTATGATTAACTTTTTTTGTAGAGATAACAGAAAATCACTATTTATATTTTTAGGCTCTGTAAGTATAGTTTTTTCCGAAATAATGGATGTTGCTTATATATACATAGATAACAGGCAGTTTCTTAGTTTTTTGTCTACTACGTTAATGTTGTTATCTTTTAATTTATTTTATTATCAAGCTTCTATGACCAACGTTAATACTAAAATAAATAATTTTATTTATTAAAATTAGTTAATGTTTTTATAAATAAAGGAATGTCTCTTCTAGACAAATATAGAATTATCATTGCCAGTAAAAAAGTAAGTACAGCTGTTCCAAATAACAGTCCGCCATCATTTTTTATTACCACGCCAAGTAAAGTTAAATGCATAAGTATTGCGCCTCCAAGAATACCTATTGTTAAACTAGCTCCAATCCACACAGTTTTTGGTATTAGTAGTAAGACGCCAGATATTAACTCTAATAAACCTATGCCTATTCTGCCATAAGGTTCTAAGCCTACTTTATTAAAAATATAAATACTATCTGGGTGAGCTAAAAATTTAAAGCGCAGGGTTTGAATTAATATTCCAGCAACTATTATTCTTAAAATGAGTGGTATGTGTTTTTTCATGTAATTATAGTTAATAAACCCGTCTGTTAAGGAGTTAGACGCTATTAACTAAAAAACATGACAAGGTATTAAATAATAATTGAAGTTCCGTTGGCTGTTTTGTTTTTATCGGCATCAAAATAAAAGTCTATTCTACCCAAGTTAATGCCATAACAACCAACCTGATTTACTAATGTGTTTTTGTTTTCAATATTTTTAACAATAGTTGGTTTTGGTAAGAATGTATGTGTGTGTCCGCCAATAATTAAATCGATGTCCTTTGTCGCTTTGGCAAGTGCTAAATCGGATATTTTGTTCGGGTTATTTTTATAATGATAACCTAAGTGTGATAGGCATATAATTAAGTCGCAAGCTTCGTCTACCTTTAAAATACGTGTCATTTCTTGGCTGCTTTCAATAGGATCCAAATATTTTGTTTCTTTAAACATGTTTGGTGCTACCAATCCTTCTAGTTTTATACCTAAACCAAAAACGCCTATTTTAATACCGTCTTTATAAAAAGTTTTATAAGGCCTAGTATGTGTATCCATTATGGTATTGGAAAAATCGTAATTAGCCGTTATAAACTGAAATTCGGCATGAGGTAATTGCGCGTATAAACCATCAATACCATTGTCGAAATCATGATTTCCTAGGGTAGCAGCATCATATTTTAACTTACTCATGAGTTTAAATTCTAATTCGCCCCCGTAATAATTAAAATATGGCGTGCCTTGAAAAATATCGCCCGCATCTAATAATAGCGTGTTAGGGTTTTCATGTCGTATAGACTCTACTAGTGTGGCGCGTCTTGCAACACCTCCCTTATTAGCATATTTAGCATCATTAGGGCTAAAAGAATCAATATGGCTGTGTACATCGTTAGTATGTAAAATTGTAATTTTAGTTGGCGTGCTTGTACCCGAAAAAGATTGTAAGCCAAGACCTCCTAATGCCATTAAAGCTGTTCCTGCCGAGGTTTTTTGAATAAAATTTCTACGTTTCATATCTTATTTTATTTGGGTAAAACGATTGTCAATTACCGGTTTGATGGTATCAAGTTTAATAAAATTATCAATTATAGCGTTTCTAATTTTATAATCTAACCTATACAAGGTGTCGTTCGGTTTAAAAAAGTTCATGTTGTCTCCACCGTTATATAAATAGTCGCTTGTAGCAACGTAATAGGTTTGGTTATTAACAATCTCCTTTCCTTTTATTTTAGCTTCAATAACATGATAATTTTTATCTAAAGTTAATTTTAATTTAGAGATGGGGTGCGCTTTTTTCTGTTTAGATAGGTAATCAATTAAACTATCTATTTGAGGTTTTTTAAGCGCTACAACAACAATATTGTTTTCAAAAGGCATGAGCTGAAAAGCGGTTCTTTTAGAAATATTCCCTCTATTTAAAATGCCTCTTATTCCACCATGGTTTAATAAAACCATATCAATATCTTTTTTAGTTCTAGATTTAAAAATAGGGTTGGCTTCGCTATAAATAAGATCTGCCATAAAGTTTCCTAAAGCTGTGTTTAATTCGCCATCGGTTTTAGAATAGGTATCTAAAGAATAAGCCAAAACACTGTCTAAATCTTTTTGAATATTAATTCTGTAAGGTTTAATAAAGGATTCTATTTCCGAATTTGCAGTAATAGAGTCGGAAATTGCTATTTGTTTGCCCTCAATTTTATAAAGCTGTATTTTTTCTTGTTTACAATTAAGAAAAACAAAAAAATATAACAAAAAAAAGAAATGTGTAAACCTCATTAGAAAATCTATAATTTGAATGTACTTTTGCTACCTTTGCGCAAAGGTATAAAGATATATGATTTTAAAGGGTTTTAAAGAAAATTCTATAAAAAAGTACTTGAACAAATTGTTAACTAACCGTGAGGTTAGTGTTAATAATAGCGAGGTTGTAAGCCTTGGTGTTATAATAAATGTTGATGAATTTGATGATTTTGAAGTCTTTGATAAACTTGCCGATTACATTAAAATTAGGCCAAATAGAATGAAGATTATTGCCTTTTCTTCTGGTAAAAAAGAAAGTTTACTGTCTTGGGATGATTGTTATAATCCTAAGGATTTTGGTTGGAAAGGCGCAATTAAAAATGCAGAATTACAAACCTTTTTAAATAAAGAGTTTGATGTATTGATTAGTTATTATGAAAAAGAAATTTTAGAATTAAAATTAATTACTGCCGAGTCTAAAGCAAAATTTAAAATAGGAATTTTACAAACAGACGAGCGTTTAAATGATTTAATTATAAAAACCAATTTAAAACAATTCGATCTGTTTAAAGAAGAAGTGTTTAAATATTTAACAATTTTAAAAAAAATTAAATAAGTAATGAATAATAAGTTTGTAGGAACGGGAGTTGCGTTAGTTACACCATTTAATTCAGATTTAAGTATAGATCATAAAGCTTTAGCCAATATTGTTAATTATAATATTGATAATGGTACAGATTATTTAGTAATCTGTGGTACAACAGCAGAGAGTGTAACACTAACAAAACAGGAGAAAAAGGAGGTTATTGCAACTATTTCTAAGGCTAATAACGGGCGTTTGCCTTTAGTGTTAGGTATTGGTGGTAATAATACAATGGGGGTTATAGAGGAAATTAATACTACAGATTTAAGTGGAATTGATGCTATTTTATCTGTTTCGCCATATTACAGTAAGCCAACTCAAGAAGGGATTTATCAGCATTTTAAAGCGATTGCTCAAGCATGTCCAATAGATGTTATTTTATATAATGTTCCGGGTAGAACCTCAAAAAATATGGAAGTGGCTACTACCATACGTTTAGCTAACGATTTTAAAAATATTGTTGGAGTTAAAGAAGCCGGAAATAATATGGCCCAATATTATGAGCTAATAAAAAATAAGCCAGAAGAGTTTTTAGTGATTTCTGGAGATGATGATTTGGTTTTAAGTGTTACTTTAGCAGGTGGAGCCGGTGTTATTTCGGTAATAGGGCAAGCTTATCCAAAAGAATTTTCAGAAATGATTCGTTTAGGGCTAAAAGGCGATGCTAAAGAAGCTTTCGCATTACATTATAAATTAATAGATGTTATTGGTTATATTTTTGAAGAAAACAACCCTGCCGGAATTAAGGCTGTTTTTGAGGCTTTAAGTTTGTGCAAAGACAGTGTAAGATTGCCAATAGTTCCTGCATCTAATGCTCTTAAGGCAAAAATTCAAGATTTTGTAAAATCATTTTAGTGTGTTAAATATTACTTAAACCTTATAATTACTGTGTTTTAGCTGTTATTTTAGCTATTAAATATTATTTTTAAAATCCATATAAATAGCGTAATTTTGCGTGCTGCATTAAAAATCTATGAATAAATTTTTTTACATATTAGTATTTCTAACTGTTTTAAGCAGTTGTAGCGAGTATCAAAAGGTATTAAAAGCCGATGGTGAAGGAGCTATAGCTACAAAATTTAAAATGGGGGAGGCTTTGTACAATGAAGGTAAATTTGTAAAAGCGAATAAGCTTTTTGCTCAAATTGTGCCTAGTTACAGGGGTAAACCTCAAGCAGAAAAACTAATGTATCTTTACTCCAATTCATTTTATGAAATGGGCGATTATTACGTGGCAGGTTATCAGTTTGAGCGCTTTGCTTCAAGTTATCCTAAAAGCGAAAAAGTAGCAGAAGCAGCTTTTTTAAGTGCTAAAAGTGCTTATTTGTTATCTCCAGTTTTTAGTAAAGACCAAACAGAAACCAAAGAGGCTATTGAAAAGCTTCAAGAGTTTATTAATGTATATCTAGATTCTAATCATGTATCAGAAGCAAGTGCTTTGGTGCAAGAATTAGATTTTAAATTAGAGAAGAAAGCTTTCGAAATAGCAAAGCAATTCAATCAAATATCAGATTATCCAGCGTCGGTAAGATCGTTTGATAATTTTATTTTCGATTTTCCAGGTTCTAAATTACGTGAGGAAGCGTTATATTACAGACTAGATTCGGCTTATAAATTAGCAGTTAATAGTGTAGAAGTTAAAAGAACACTACAATCTGGTTTAGTATATTTAAAAAAGAAACGTTTAGAAGATGCTAAGGAATATTCGGAAGCCTTTATACAATCATTTTCAGATTCTAAGTACAAAGAAGCTGTTAATAGTATGATTACAGAAATAAACGACGAGTTAAAAAATTACAGCACAAAAAGTTAAATTATAAAATAATGGATTTAAAAAAAACCAATGCTCCAGTTAATACGGTAACGTATGATAGAAATCAAATTGATGAGCCTACAGAGAATATCTATGAGTCAATTTCAATTATTTCAAGACGTGCGGAACAAATTAATACTGAGATTAAAAAGGAACTTATCGATAAGTTAGAAGAATTTGCTACTTATAATGATAGTCTTGAAGAAATCTTTGAAAATAAAGAGCAAATAGAGGTATCTAAATTTTACGAAAAATTACCTAAGCCTCACGCGTTAGCTGTTCAAGAATGGTTAACAGATAAAATTTATTTTAGAAATACAGACCAAGATAGTCAAGAATAATTTCTAAATTTAAACACCATTAAATAAACTCCAAAACCGTTTTACCAAATGGTCTTGGAGTTTGTTTGCTTATTAAAGAAAGTGCTATGAGTATATTAAGCGGAAAAAACATATTATTGGGTGTAACTGGTGGTATTGCTGCTTATAAAACGGCTACGCTTGTACGTTTGTTTATAAAATCTGGAGCGAACGTAAAGGTAGTAATGACCCCTTCGGCTAAAGATTTTATTACGCCGTTAACCTTATCAACACTTTCTAAAAATCCGGTTCATTCTACCTTTACAAATCAAGACGATGAAAATGCCATTTGGAATAATCATGTAGATTTAGGCTTGTGGGCCGATTTATTTTTAATTGCTCCTGCCACGGCAAATACCTTGTCTAAAATGGTAAATGGAAACAGCGATAACTTATTGTTAGCAACCTATTTATCCGCTAAATGTCCGGTGTATTTTGCTCCAGCAATGGATTTGGATATGTATAAGCATCCATCAACGCTAGAGTCTTTTAAAAAGCTAAAAAGTTTCAATAATATCATGATTCCTGCAGGTAGCGGCGAATTGGCAAGCGGTTTAGTTGGCGAAGGTCGTATGGCTGAACCCGAAGATATTGTTACGTTTATAGAGCAAGATGTTTTGGGTAAATTACCGCTTCGTGGTAAAAAGGTTTTAATTACAGCTGGTCCAACTTACGAGGCTATCGATCCTGTGCGTTTTATAGGTAATCATTCTAGTGGTAAAATGGGATTCGAAATTGCTAAAGCTGCTGCCAACCTAGGTGCAGAAGTTATTTTAGTTTCTGGTCCAACAAACCAAAAAACTACACATTCTAATATTCAAGTTTGTCCTGTTGTTAGTGCAAACGATATGTATAATGAAGTACATAAGCATTTTGATTCCTCTCAAATAGCTATACTTTCGGCAGCAGTAGCAGATTTTACTCCTAAAGTAGTGGCTAGTCAGAAAATAAAAAAGAAGTCCGATACGTTAACTTTACAGTTAGAAAAGACTAAAGATATTTTGGCATCCTTAGGCGCTATTAAAAAAGAACAATTTTTAGTAGGTTTTGCTTTAGAGACTAACAATGAGCTTGAAAATGCAAAAGGGAAATTAAAAAGAAAGAATTTAAATTTAATTGTATTAAATTCGTTAAACGACAAAGGTGCTGGGTTTAAAACAGATACCAATAAAGTAACTTTTATTGATGATAAGGACAATATCTTAGAGTTTCAGTTAAAGTCTAAAACAGAAGTTGCTTCAGATTTATTAAATAAAATTATATCAGAAATTAATGCGTAATATTCTACTTGTATTCATAGTTTGCTTCGGAATTAAAGGGTTTTCTCAAGAGTTAAACTGTAGTGTTGTTGTAAATGCAGAACAAACAGGTAACGAAAACTTTCCCATTTTTAAAACGCTAGAAAAACAACTTACCGAGTTTATAAATAATACGAAATGGACTAGTAAAACATTTAAAGAGCAAGAGCGTATAAATTGCAATTTCTTTTTAAACATAACAAATTATAGTGGCGAGTCTTTTCAAGGTACGCTACAGGTACAGTCTTCACGACCGGTTTATGGCTCATCTTATAGTACGCCTATTTATAATTTTAACGACAAAGATTTTAATTTTAGATACCTCGAATTTCAGAACTTAATATACAACCCAGCGCAGTTTGAGTCTAATTTAATTTCTGTATTGGCGTTTCATATTAATATGGTTTTAGGCTTAGACGCCGATTCGTTTTCAGAAAAAGGTGGCGACGAGTATTTTAAACAAGCACAAGTTATTACCAACTATTCGCAACAAGGCAATTTTCAGGGTTGGAAATTAGAAGATGGCTTACAAAGCAGATTTGTATTAATTGATAATATCTTATCGCCAACATTTAAAGAATTTAGAGCGGTAATGTATAATTACCACCGAAACGGTTTGGATGTAATGAGCAATAATGTAAAGGAAGGAAAAAGCGAAATTGTATCGGCCTTACAATCGTTTAAAGACATGAATAGTCGAAGACCTAATTCCTTTTTACTACGTACCTTTTTTGATGCAAAAGCCGAGGAAATCCAACAAATATTTTCAGATGGACCACAGGTTGATATCGTTACTTTAAATGAAACGCTTCAAAAAGTAGCACCAATGCACAGTAGCAAATGGCAAAATATTAAGTTGTAACAATACTTTGAAGATACTCTAATTGGTTATATAAACCATTACCTTAACACAAAACACGTCATACCTATAACGAAATATGTTAACGCAACTTTCAATAAAAAATTACGCTTTAATTGATAAACTCCATGTCGATTTTAACGATGGGTTTTCAATAATTACAGGAGAAACCGGTGCTGGTAAATCTATTTTACTTGGCGGACTATCTTTAATTTTAGGTAAACGAGCAGATTTAAGCAGCTTAAAAGATGCCTCACAAAAATGTGTAATCGAAGCTGTTTTTAATATTTCTAATTATAAGCTAAAATCACTTTTTAAGGCCGAAGATTTTGATTACGAAGAGCAAACCATAATCAGAAGAGAAATTTTACCATCTGGTAAATCTAGAGCCTTTGTAAACGATTCGCCGGTAAATTTATCTAGCCTACAAGTTTTGGGTGCTCGTTTAATTGATGTGCATTCGCAACACCAAACACTGCAATTAACAAGTAACGATTTTCAGTTTCAAGTTATCGATGCATTGGCTAATAACGACAACGCTTTATTAAACTATAAAACCGAACTTAAAGTATATAAAACCCTTCAAAAAGAGCTAGAAGAACTTAAAGTGTTTCAGGCAGAAGCCATTAAAGAACACGACTATAATACGTTTTTGCTAAACGAATTGGTAGAAGCGAAGTTAGTTGTAGATGAGGAGCAAAGTCTTGAAGAAGAGTACGAAACCTTAAACAATATAGAAGGTATAAAAGAAAAACTTGCCGAAGCCGACCATCTTTTAAGCGAAGAGGAAGTAGGTATTGTAGCGGCTTTAACAAGCTTAAAAAATGTGTTTCAAAAGTTGGCTACATATTCCTCTAAATACGAGGAGTTGTACAATCGTGCAACCAGTAGCTTAATAGAAATGGACGATTTGTATAGCGAGGTTAACGACCATCAAGAAAATATCGATGCAGATCCCGATAGGCTAGAGGTTGTCGATGCTAAACTAAAAATGCTTCATAGTTTAAAGCAAAAGCATGTAGCATCCAACGTAGCAGAATTAATAGAAATTAAAAATCAGCTAGAAGAAAAAGTTTCGGTTACCGAAAATTTAGATGCTAATATTTTAAAGAAATCAGAAGAAATCACAACGCAAGAAAGTCAATTAAATACTATTGCTAAAGGCATTCACGACAAGCGTTTAAAGGTTATTCCGGAGTTAAAAAAGCAGTTAGAAACCATTTTGGCAGATTTAGGCATGCCAAATGCACAGTTTAAAATAGAAGCACAGTTTGGTAAAACCTTTTTTGCTAACGGAAAAGACGAGTTATCTTTCCTGTTTTCGGCAAATAAAGGCGGTAGTTTTAACGAGCTTAAAAAAGCAGCCTCTGGTGGCGAGCTTTCTAGAATTATGCTAGCCATAAAATCGGTTTTAGCAAAATACATACAATTACCAACCATTATGTTCGATGAAATCGACACAGGTGTTTCTGGCGAAATATCAAACAAAATGGGCGATATTATGTTACAAATGAGTAAAAGAATGCAGGTCTTTTCTATTACACATTTACCACAAGTGGCGGCCAAAGGGCACTCGCACTTTAAGGTGTATAAAGAAGATGTGGACGATGTAACGCAAACCAATTTAGTAAAGCTAAATCACGACGAGCGTATTGTAGAAATAGCACAAATGTTGGGTGGTACAGAAATGTCATCATCTGCAATAGCTCATGCCAAAGAATTACTCAATTAATTAGTATATTTGACACCTAAAAACAAATTATAAAATCAACTTACAAACCAATACATATGTATAACTTATTAAAAGGTAAACGAGGAATTATTTTTGGAGCTTTAGATGAAAACTCAATCGCTTGGAAAACTGCCGAACGTGTTCATGAAGAAGGAGGCACATTTGTTTTAACAAACGCTCCGGTTGCCATGAGAATGGGACAAATAAATGAGTTAGCCGAAAAAACAGGTTCTCAAATTATTCCTGCCGATGCAACTTCAGAAGAAGATTTAAAAAACCTTGTAGAACAATCTATGGAAATTCTTGGTGGAAAAATCGATTTCGTTTTACATTCAATCGGTATGTCAATAAACGTACGTAAAGGAAAACATTATACAGACCAAAATTATGCATGGACACAAAAAGGAACAGACGTTTCTGCAATGTCTTTTCATAAAGTTATGCAAACGCTTTACAAAGCAGATGCTATGAACGAGTGGGGAAGTATCGTAGCTTTAACCTATATGGCAGCGCAACGTGTTTTTCCAGATTATAACGATATGGCCGATAATAAAGCATATTTAGAAAGCGTGGCACGTAGTTTTGGATACTTTTTTGGTAGAGACAAAAATGTACGTGTAAACACCATTTCGCAATCGCCAACACCAACAACTGCTGGTAGTGGAGTAAAAGGATTCGATGGTTTTATTGCTTACGCCGATAAAATGTCGCCACTTGGTAATGCAACCGCGTTAGACTGTGCAAACTATACCGTATCATTATTTAGCGATTTAACAAAACGTGTAACATTACAAAACTTATTTCACGATGGAGGCTTTAGCAACATGGGAGTAAGCGATGCTGTAATGAGTGCTTTTGTAGAAGCCGAAGACAAAAAATAAACAAACAACATATCTAAAAAAGAGCATCCTAATTACGGTGCTCTTTTTTTTTGCTTAAAAAATAAGGGCGCTACCTGAAGGGTTGGGCTTTCCGCTAAACCTGCCTGCCGGTAGGCAGGTCTTTTTTTACCATTTATGGCAGCAAAAAAAGCATGCCGCTACAACCCCTAGCGCGGGAGTACTTGTAAACTAAAAGTGCAAACCATTATACATGTTTTATTATTTAACAAGGATAAAGCTATGTTTGCATGTAAAACAAACTAAAGCAACATTAATGTCAAGTAAATTATAGTAATAATTAAAACACAGCTAAGCAGGATTAATTACATTTGTACTATGCAATTACAATATTCATTTATAATACCGGTATACAACCGTCCAGACGAAATTCAGGAGCTTTTACAGAGTTTTGAAGCTTTAAAGGGTAATATTGATTTCGAGATTGTAATTGTCGAAGATGGCTCCACGCAAACATCAAAAGCTGTAGTAGATACATTTAGCAATAAACTAAACATATCATACTATTTTAAAGAAAACTCCGGTCCAGGAGATTCTCGTAATTATGGCATGCAACAGGCCAAAGGCAACTATTTTATTATTTTAGATTCCGATTGCATTTTACCCGAAAACTATCTACTAGAAGCCGATAAAAGTTTAAAAGCCAATTATGTAGATTGTTTTGGTGGTCCCGATGCGGCACACGAGTCGTTTTCAAACCTACAAAAAGCCATTAATTTTTCCATGACGTCTTTTATCACCACTGGTGGTATTAGAGGACATAAAAATAGCGTTGATACCTTTCAACCCAGAAGTTTCAATATGGGGTTGTCTAAAAAAGCGTTTCAGGACTCCAAAGGTTTTGGTAGAATTCACCCGGGCGAAGACCCAGATTTATCAATAAGACTCTGGAATTTAGGTTATAAAACCAAGTTAATACCAGAAGCCTTTGTGTATCATAAGCGCCGTATATCGTGGAGTAACTTTTATAAACAGGTTAACAAATTTGGTTTGGTACGTCCTATTTTAAACAAATGGCACCCTTCAACTAAAAAAATAACCTATTGGTTTCCTGCGCTGTTTAGTTTAGGGTTGTTAATATCCATTTTGCTGTTTTTAATAGGGTTTAAGTGGTTTTTACTAGGTTATGCGTGCTACTTTGCTTTAGCATTTGTTTTGGCTTTAATTACTACTAAAAACATCGTGGTTTCAGTATTAGCAATTCCGGCCATATTAATTCAGTTTTTTGGTTATGGTTATGGGTTTTTAAAATCTACTTTAGCGGTTTCAGTGTTAAACAAAACACCAGAAACACATTTTCCTAAATTATTTTTCAAATTAAAATAATGAAGAAAATAAAAGATAACATTATTGCCACCTTTAAAAACAAAAGAATCAATGTGTTCTTTATATTTCTGTTTTTATCGTTTGTAATTTTAATGTTTACCAAATTGTCCAAACAATACACCAATACTATTGCTTTTGGTGTACAAAAAGTAAACGTACCACAAGAAAATGTTATATTAAACGATTCTACGCAAATTAATATCACGCTTAAAACACATGGCTTTAGGTGGTTGTCTTATTACTGGAACCAACCTAAAATTACCATAGATTTTAGTGAGGATGTTTTTAAAAAAGAATCTGTTTTTGTTTGGAATAAATCCAAAGCCTATTTAAACAACACACAGTTTGATAAGGATGTAGAGCTATTAAATATATCGCCAGATCCCATAATATTTAGGTATGGCGTTAATATGGTAAAAAAGGTTCCCGTTACATTTCAAACCGATATAAATTTTGCCCCAGGTTTTAATATAACTGGAGAAATTACGTCCACTCCAGATTCGGTAACCGTTGTGGGTCCAGATATTTTGGTTTCTAAAATTAATAGTGTAGAAACAGAACCTTTAGTTTTTAACGAGGTAAGAACCAATATTTCAAAAACAGCTTTACTTAAACTACCCGAAAATGTTTCCGATTTAAAATTCTCGGTAAGCCAAGTAGAATTAAAGGCGCAAATAGAAAAATTTACAGAAGGCACACTTAAAATTCCGTTTACGGTTATTAATGCGCCCATAAATACAAAGCTTAAATATTTTCCTAAATTTGTAAGTGTTTCATATTATGTAAGTTTAGCTAATTTTAATGCTATAAAAGCAAAAGATTTTAAGGTGGTTTGCGATTTTAAAAAAACCAACCAAGAGCAATCTTTTTTAATTCCGGAGTTGGTACAAACGCCCGAATTGGTTCAGCATGCTAAAATTAGCCAACAACGCATAGAATTTATAATTACAAAATGATTGTAGTAGGACTTACAGGCGGTATAGGAAGTGGTAAAACCACCGTAGCAAAAGAGTTTGCTAAGTTAGGAGTACCTATTTATATTGCAGATAACGAGGCTAAGGCTTTAATGCTAAGATCGAAAGTAATTAAAAGAAAGCTTATTGCTTTATTTGGCGAAGAGGTTTATGTAGATGGCCAGTTAAATAAACCATTTATAGCCAATATCATTTTTAATGATAAATCGTATTTGGAAAAAATGAATGCTATTGTACACCCTAGAGTGGGCAAGCATTTTCAAAAATGGGCATTAAAACAAGAGGCACCTTACGTTATAAAAGAGGTAGCTATTTTGTTTGAAAACGGAGGCGATAAGGCTTGCGATTATGTAATTACCGTTACTGCACCTATAAAAACAAGGATAGAGCGTGTGTTAAAACGCGACAATACTTCAAAAAAGAAAATTGAAGCCATCATGAAAAATCAATGGACAGATGAGGAAAAAATTAAACATTCTCATTTTGTAATTGAAAACACCAATCTTGAAGAAACCATAAATCAAGTGCTTCAAATCCATAAGAAACTTCTTATTAAACAATAAATACGTTAAAATTTAACATTTTTGTTAATGTAAGGTTAAAACATAAGATTGCTAAATGTTAAAATGTTAATTTTGATTGATGGGCAAAAAATTATTCATTTTGTTAATAATACTTATGAGTTTATCTCTAATAGGTATTATAGCAATTCAAGCTTATTATATTAACGATTCGGTTAACAACGAAAAAGAGCGTTTTAAGTTTAACGTTATTAAGGCACTTAATTACGTTTCTAATACTATCGAAGAAAACGAATCGGAACAATATTTTTCTAAGTTTTTAGGCTTAGATAGTGAGAAAAAAGCAGATGAAGATGCCGTTTCGCAGTTGTTAATTTATCAAAAAAACAACAGCACAAAAGAAATGTTTGTTTATAGAGGTGATGTATTAGAAGAAAACTATAAACTAACGTCTTCGCTCTTTGACATTGGTTTAGATAGTATTGATATTAAGAATATTACAACAAAATCTACTACCGAGATTTATAGTGGTAATACAGATTCTAATAAGGATATTAAAAGCCCGATATCAAAAATTATTAGAAGTGGTAGTATCGATGAGGCGCAGCGTTTAAGTTTCGAGCGTGGGTTTAAGGAAATGCGTAAAACGTATCCAATACACAAGCGAGTATCGGAAAATGAAATAAAAAAACTGCTTTCAGAAAAACTAAAAAAGGATGAGATAGATATTGACTTTGAGTTTGCCATTTATAGTAACAATTTAGCAACTAAGGTTAAAAGTGATAATTTCGAGTACGATCCTAATTCTAGTTTTAAAGTGCCTATTTTTTATGACGAAAACAATCAAACACCTTATAGATTACATGTAAACTTTCCGGACGACCGAAAGTTTATTTTATCTGGTGTTATAGGAATGATTTTGTTGTCTATAACATTCACATCAATCATAATATTAGCGTATTCAAGTGCCTTATTTCAGTTGGTTAAACAACGTAAAATCTCAGAAATAAAAACAGATTTTATTAATAACATGACGCATGAATTTAAAACACCAATAGCAACAATAAATTTGGCTATAGATTCTATAAGAAATCCTAAAATTATAGACGATAAGGAAAAGGTATTACGATATCTTGGAATGATTAAGGAAGAGAATAAGCGCATGCACGCTCAGGTAGAAAATGTTTTACGTATATCTAAACTAGAAAAAAACGAACTTAATATTAGTAAGGATAGAGTGGATTTACACGACTTAATTGAAGATGCTTTAACCCACGTAGAACTAATTGTAGAAGATAGACAAGGTTATATAAAAACCTTTTTTGGAGCAGAGACATCATCGGTTTTAGCAAACGAAACTCATTTTACTAATGTCATAGTAAATATTTTAGATAATGCTATAAAATATTCGCCAGAAGCCCCAGAAATTGAGGTGTGTACAGAAAATGCGGGAACAAATATTATACTAAAAATTAAAGATCATGGTAGTGGTATGAGTAAGGCAGCAGCTAAGCGTGTTTTCGAAAAATTTTATAGAGAGCATACAGGAAATATTCATAATGTAAAAGGACATGGATTAGGTTTGGCTTATGTTAAAAGAATTGTAGAAGACCATCAAGGACATGTATCAGTAGAATCAGAAAAAGAAAAAGGAAGCACTTTTATTATAAAGCTTCCACTAATATCATAACTATGGAAGAATTTAAAAAAAGAATATTATTAGTAGAAGACGATCCAAATTTCGGGACTGTACTTAAAGATTATTTAATAATGAATGATTATGAAGTAACGCATGCTAAAAATGGAATGGAAGGTTTCGAGAAATTTAAAAAAGACGATTTTAATTTATGCATACTCGATGTTATGATGCCGTATAAAGATGGTTTTACTTTAGCGAAAGAAATAAGAGAAAAAAACACCGATGTACCAATTATATTTTTAACAGCTAAAACGATGAAAGAAGACGTTTTAAAGGGTTATAAGGTAGGCGCAGACGATTATTTAAATAAGCCGTTTGATAGCGAAGTTCTATTAATGAAAATTAAAGCGATTATACAACGTAAGGCTACCGAAACAATTTCGGATAGTAAACAGTTTGAATTTAAAATTGGACGTTTCGATTTAAACTCAAAATTACGTTTCTTAAAATTTGATGGAGCAAATCCTGTAAAGTTATCACCAAAAGAAAATGAATTATTACGCCTTTTGGCGTTGCATGAAAATGATCTAATGCCGCGTGAATTGGCTTTAACAAAAATTTGGCGCGACGATAATTATTTTACATCTCGTAGTATGGATGTGTATATTGCTAAGCTCCGTAAATACTTAAAATTAGACGACAAAGTAGAAATACTTAATATACACGGTGAAGGTTTTCGTTTGGTAGTAAATAGTTAAATATATTAATTTATGAAATTAAAAAATCCAACTTTATAGTTGGATTTTTTGCTTAATTTTTATTTTATAACTTTTTATCTACTGGTATGCTTTAACAGCTCTTATTAGCCTAGTTATTTGATACTAGATCTGAATTGGGCTCAATTTACTCTAGTTTAGTAATGTTTCTTAATCGTTGTTTATGAGTTTACCGGATGTATTAATAACCCTATAATTTAAATTGTTAAACATGGTAGACTAAATAATTATGTGATAGATTTTGAAAAATTGCATTTCTTTTTTTAATTAAAGAAGAAACTCTAAGGCAGAGACCCAAACCTATTAGGGAATATTTGAAGATTCCAAGGTCGAGTATTTCCCATATTTAAATAATAAAATTAAAAAAAAAGTATTTTAATATTTTTATATAATAGTTGTTTAAAGTCTAAGGTATAAGATAAAAAAAACCACCTTGCTTTCGCAAAGTGGTTTTTAAATAATTATTATGTCTCGTCCTGAAATAGTGTTACACTTAACATTATTTATTTATGAAACCATTCGATTCAAATTACAAAAAGCGCACACAAAAAGATTACAGTTTAAGTCTAAAATTACAAATTGTTCAAGAAATAGAACAAGGTCTATTAACCACCACAGGAGCTTTAAATAAATATGGCATTCAAGCTGCTTCTACCGTTCGAACTTGGTTAAAAAAATATGGTAACTTTGATTATCAATACTCAATCCAACAAGGTATGTCTAAAACTCCAGAACAACGTATATTAGAATTAGAACAACAAGTTAAACTACTTGAAAAGCAAAAGAACAGAGC
>NZ_FOMI01000005.1 GCF_900112595.1 Algibacter pectinivorans
GCGAAACCGTGTGATCTACCCATGGGCAGGTTGAAGCTGTAGTAACATACAGTGGAGGACCGAACGGATATACGTTGAAAAGTGTTCCGATGACCTGTGGGTAGGGGTGAAAGGCCAATCAAACTCGGAAATAGCTCGTACTCCCCGAAATGCATTTAGGTGCAGCGTTGATTTATAGTTTTATAGAGGTAGAGCTACTGATTGGATGCGGGGGCTTCACCGCCTACCAATTCCTGACAAACTCCGAATGCTATAAAATGTTAATCAGCAGTGAGGGCATGGGTGCTAAGGTCCATGTCCGAGAGGGAAAGAACCCAGACCATCAGCTAAGGTCCCAAAATATATGTTAAGTTGAACTAACGAGGTTGAACTGCTTTGACAGCTAGGATGTTGGCTTGGAAGCAGCCATTCATTTAAAGAGTGCGTAACAGCTCACTAGTCGAGCGGTTCGGCATGGATAATAATCGGGCATAAACATATTACCGAAGCTATGGGATAGAAATATCGGTAGGGGAGCATTGTAGTGTCGTCGAAGGTGTGATGTGAGTCATGCTGGAGAAGCTACAAAAGAAAATGTAGGCATAAGTAACGATAATGCGGGCGAGAAACCCGCACGCCGAAAGACTAAGGTTTCCTCAGCTATGCTAATCAGCTGAGGGTTAGTCGGGACCTAACGCGAACCCGAAAGGGGTAGTGGATGGACAACAGGTTAATATTCCTGTACCTGCTCTCATTAAAAGTGACGGAGGTGTAAATTTGGTGCGTACTGACGGAATAGTACGTTGAAGCGAGTAGTGATACCGCGATAGTACACTGAGACTTCGGTCAAGGTGATAATCCAGAAAAGCAACTTCCAAGAAAAGCAAGAGAAGCAGCCCGTACCCTAAACCGACACAGGTAGTTGGGATGAGAATTCTAAGGCGCTCGAGAGATTCATGGCTAAGGAATTAGGCAAAATAGACTCGTAACTTCGGGAGAAGAGTCGCCACCCTTCGGGGTGGCCGCAGTGAAAAGGTCCAGGCGACTGTTTATCAAAAACACAGGGCTATGCTAAATTGAAAGATGATGTATATGGCCTGACACCTGCCCGGTGCTGGAAGGTTAAGTGGAGGGTTTAGAAGTTTACTTCGAAGATCTCAAATGAAGCCCCAGTAAACGGCGGCCGTAACTATAACGGTCCTAAGGTAGCGAAATTCCTTGTCGGGTAAGTTCCGACCTGCACGAATGGTGCAACGATCTGGACACTGTCTCAGCCATGAGCTCGGTGAAATTGTAGTATCGGTGAAGATGCCGATTACCCGCTGTGGGACGAAAAGACCCCGTGCACCTTTACTATAGCTTAGTATTGGTTTTGGATAAGTAATGTGTAGGATAGGTGGGAGACTTTGAAGTGGCGTCGCTAGGCGTTGTGGAGTCATTGTTGAAATACCACCCTTTGCTTATCTAGAGTCTAACCTTCGTAGAAGGGACAGTGCTTGGTGGGTAGTTTGACTGGGGTGGTCGCCTCCAAAAGAGTAACGGAGGCTTCTAAAGGTTCCCTCAATACGGTTGGTAATCGTGTGTAGAGTGCAATGGCATAAGGGAGCTTGACTGAGAGACCTACAAGTCGATCAGGTACGAAAGTAGAGCATAGTGATCCGGTGGTTCCGCATGGAAGGGCCATCGCTCAAAGGATAAAAGGTACGCCGGGGATAACAGGCTGATCTCCCCCAAGAGCTCATATCGACGGGGGGGTTTGGCACCTCGATGTCGGCTCGTCACATCCTGGGGCTGGAGAAGGTCCCAAGGGTTGGGCTGTTCGCCCATTAAAGTGGCACGCGAGCTGGGTTCAGAACGTCGTGAGACAGTTCGGTCTCTATCTACAGTGGGCGTTAGAAATTTGAGTGGATCTGACTCTAGTACGAGAGGACCGAGTTGGACTAACCTCTGGTGTATCTGTTGTTCCGCCAGGAGCATTGCAGAGTAGCTACGTTGGGAAGGGATAAGCGCTGAAAGCATATAAGCGCGAAACCCACCACAAGATGAGATTTCTTTAAAGGGTCGTGGGAGATTACCACGTTGATAGGCTATAGGTGTAAAGGCAGTAATGTCATAGCCGAGTAGTACTAATAACCCATAGGCTTATTGTACGCCTGTTTTTTTACTAAGTTCAATATTATTACAACAATCATGTCTCTTATTTTCAATATGTTAAGATATTTGTTCATCTATAGGATGAACGCTGAAGACTAGACGCGAAAGCCGACAGTCAGCAGCTATAACTTAAGGTGGTTATAGCGATGGGGCTCACCTCTTACCATTCCGAACAGAGAAGTTAAGCCCATTAGCGCCGATGGTACTACATTTGTGGGAGAGTAGGTCGTTGCCTTTTTTAATCCTCAACATTTATTTGTTGAGGATTTTTTTTTGCGATATACTCAAATGCGAGAGGTGATTTTGGAAAAGTATCGGGCTTAAGGAATCTAATTGCCTTAATCAGGTAGTTTGCCTGTAAAGTTATCCGTTTTTATTGTATAGTAGTTTTTTTCCTAGACTTCCTGACTTTTTGTAGCTATATACAAAGCTTAAATTACTTTGTTACAGTTTTAAATAAGGGGATTATTATGTTTTTGTTATATTTTCTAGTTACGGGCTTCAAAGTATTAACATAATTTGCTGTTCTAGTACGGAATTAATATTTGTACTCTTGATCTCGTTTGTATATTGAGTTTTATAGATACATTTTTATAGTCTAAAGCTTGTAGGTACTAGATCTAATAGTGCAGATATGTGATAAATTAAAATTAAAGTAATTCTCATTCTTAATTTATAAGTACTATGTTCTATGTATTTTTAGTCTTAGCACTTTTTTTACGGATATTAATTGAAAATAAAGTAGAAAATAGACGTTGGCTAATAATTGCGGGAGCGATAGTAGTGGTTAGCTTTTGAAAAACTTCCATTTATGGTTTTACAAAACTAGTAACGGATAGCGCGGTTTTTAAATGGTTTTAATGTTTGTAATAGCCTTTTGGCTATTTTCTATTAGGCTTGTATTTAAAAACCCGCCCTAAATGTAGAACTTATTAGAAACAAAAAATCCCGTAAACTTAAGTTTCGGGATTTTTTTGTGGTACCTCCAGGAATCGAACCAGGGACACAAGGATTTTCAGTCCTTTGCTCTACCAACTGAGCTAAGGTACCTCGCCAAAGCGGTTGCAAATATATATGCAATTTTGTTATTCGCCAAGAGAAAAACGCAAAATTTTTATTTTTTTTAATTTATTTTTAAAATTGAGCGGTAACTTATTTGTTATTAATATTATAGAGGTTTTTAGTTATTTATTATTTGTGGTTTTGTAATTTTAGCGTTTTAATAAATTATGAATTTAATTATTGATGTAGGTAACTCTTACGTTAAATTGGCCGTTTTTAAAGATAGCGAACTTTTAGAAAAGCGTGTTGTTTTACTTAAGGCTGTAGAGGATGAAATTGATGTGTTAGCAAAACATTATCTGGACTTGGATAATGTTATTATTTCCTCGGTAGGGAATCTTGATAAATTAACTATTAAATCCATTTCTAAGCGCTTTAATGTGCTTTTTTTAGACTCTAACACCAAATTGCCTTTTAAGAATCTGTATAGCACGCCTAAAACTTTGGGTGTGGATAGGATAGCTTTGGTTTCTGGATCGATTAAACAGTTTTCTGAAAAGAACGTACTTATTATTGATGCGGGTACGTGTGTTACCTACGATTTTATAAATAGTAATAATGAGTATTTAGGTGGTGCTATTTCTCCTGGTATTAATATGCGTTATAAAGCTTTGAATAATTTTACGGCTAAATTACCGTTGTTAGATAAAGAAATGCCTAAAAATATTATTGGTAATTCTACCGAGGCCTCGATACATTCTGGTGTTGTTTTTGGGTTTTTAAAGGAAATTGAAGGTGTTATTAAATGTTATAAAATGAAATATTCTGATTTAACAGTAATTTTAACAGGAGGAGATGCTAAATTCTTGTCTAAGCAATTAAAAAGTAGCATATTTGCCAATCCTAATTTTCTTTTAGAGGGATTAGACTATATTTTACAATTTAACTCAAACGAATGATTAAAAAACTTGTATTAGTTTTTATTGCCATAGTAGCAATGAACAGTTATGGACAACAAGGAACAACATCTCCGTATTCCTATTACGGTATTGGTAGCTTAAAATTTAAAGGTACTGTAGAGAATAGAAGTATGGGAGGTTTGAGTATTTACAACGATAGTATACATGTTAACCTAAGAAACCCTGCATCTTATGCTAGTGATAACTTAGAACTATGGGATAACGAAAGTAGACCCGTTAAATTTGCTGTTGGTGGTGGCTACACAAGTTCTACTTTAGAAAGTAATACGAGTAGTGACGATGCCTCATCGACTACTTTTGATTATTTAGCAGTTAATATTCCTTTAGGTAAATTTGGTGTAGGTTTTGGTTTATTGCCTTATACATCGGTTGGTTATAAGCTAGAAGGTACAAATGAAGATGGTAATATTGATAACAGATTTGAAGGTGAAGGAGGTTTAAATAAAGCTTTTTTAGGATTTGGTTACCAAATAGCTAAAGGTATTAGTGTTGGAGTCGATTTTCAATATAACTTTGGGCATACTAAAAATAGTATAATCAATTATCAATATTCTGATGGGGTTCCTACACAGTATCAATCTAAAGAAAATAATAGGTCTGATTTAAGCGGTTTAAATGTTAATTTAGGATTGTCTTATAAAACTATGATAAGTAATGAATTAGAGTTTGTTTCTAGCGTTACTTATACACCAAAAAGCACTTTGGTATCTTTAAACGAGCGTTCAATATCTACGATTATTGTTGGTATACAAGGTCAAGAAAACGAACGAAATGTTATTAATTTAGATTTAAGTGAGGACGGCTTAGATGAAACGAAATTAGTTATGCCGTCTAAAGTTACGTTTGGTGGTGGTATTGGAAAGCCTAGAAATTGGTTTGTTGGTGCCGAAACTACCTTTTTAAAGACAGGTTCTTTTTCAAATGAACTATTTAATAATACAACTACTTATGAAGACGCGTATTCGTTTTCAATAGGAGGCTTTTATATTCCGCAGTATAATTCATTTAGAAGTTACTGGAAACGCGTTGTTTATAGGGCTGGTTTTAGAACAGAAGAAACAGGCTTAAAGATAAATGATGAATCTATTAAAGAGTTTGGCATATCTTTTGGAGTAGGTATACCAGTTGGAGATGTAAGATTATTTTCTAATGCGAATTTAGGATTTGAATTTGGCCAACGAGGAACAAAAAACAGTAATTTAATACAAGAGAATTTTATTAATTTACAATTAAGTTTATCTTTGAACGATAGATGGTTCCAGAAACGAAAGTATGATTAACACTACAAAATTTTTAACATGAAAACAAAAATTACATTACTATTAGCATTCCTATTTATAGGGTTAAACAATGGTTTTTCACAGCAAGATGAAGAATGTTTAACTAAGCTTTCTATATTCCACGAATATGTAAAAGCAAAGAATTATGATGCTGCTTACGAGCCTTGGATGGCAGTAAGAAACAAGTGCCCTCAATTTAACAACGCTATTTACGTTGATGGTGAAAAAATATTAGAAGATAAAATTGATAAAGCATCTGGAGCTGATAAAGTAGCCTTTATTAACGATCTTTTAAAACTTTGGGAACAAAAAGCAGAGCACTTTGCAAGTAAAACACCTAAAGGTGAGTATGCTGCACAAGCTGCTCAATTAATGTATGATAATAAAGATGTATTAGGTAAAAGTACAGAAGATTTGTACAACGCCTTTGATGCTGCTTACCAATTGGATAAAGCAACATTTACAAACCCTAAAAGTTTATATACGTATTTCTCTTTAATGGTAGATTTGTATGATGCTGGTAAAAAACCTGCAGCAGATTTATTTAACAAATATGACGATGTTGTAGATAAGGTTGAAGAAGAAGTTAAAAATTTTTCAGAAAAACTTAATAAGTTAATTGAGAAAGAAGATGCAGGAACTACATTAACTAAAAAAGAAGGAAAGTATAAAAGGTATTATGAGAGCTATTTGAAAAATTATGATTTGATTTCTGGTAATATTGATGCTAAGCTAGGTATTAGAGCAAATTGTGAAAACTTAATACCTTTATACAATAAAGATTATGAAGTTTATAGAACAGATCCTATTTGGTTAAAGCGTGCAGTAAGTAGAATGTACTATAAGGAATGTACTGATGACCCATTATACGAGAAATTGGTAAAGTCGTATGATGAAATAGATCCTTCTGCTGATACAAAATATTTTGTTGGAACTATTATGTTTAAAAAGGGTAAAGAAAATGAAGCTATTAGCTATTTTGAACAATCTTTTGATTTAGAAAACGACACGTTTAAAAAAGCAAAACTAGCAAATAGAATTGGGCTAATTCTTAAAAGAAAAGGAAGATATGGGCAAGCGAGAGGTTATTTTAGAAAAGCTTTAAAATTGAACCCGTCAAATGGTCGTCCATATTTGTCAATAGCAGCTATGTACGCAGCAAGTGCTAATAACTGTGGCGATACTAACTTCGATAAGAGAGCAGTATACTGGTTAGCAGCAAATGAGGCTCAAAGAGCAGCTAATGTAGACCCTACTTTAAGCAAAGCGGCATCTCAATCGGTAGCTAATTATAGAGCAAAAGCACCTCAAAAATCTGAAATATTTAGTTCAGGTAGAGCAGGTCAAACCATTAAAATTGGTTGTTGGATTGGTTCTTCTGTAACCGTACCAAGTATCTAATGAGAAAACGCATTTCATATAATATTTTTAACATAGTCACAATTTTTATTGTGACTATGTTTTTTTCATGTAATGATAGTTTTAAGCAAGTTCAAAAAATAGGAATTTCGGAAAATGAACCTATTGGAGTAGACCACAATGTTAACCTAAAATATACCGATTCTGGTAGGGTATCGGCAAATTTAATTAGCACTAAAGTATTGGATTATACGAATAGGGACTTTCCTTTTCGTCAGTTTACAGATGGTGTTACGCTTTATATTTACGATAAGGATAACAAAAAAAGTACTGTGCAAGCAGATAATGCCTTTGTTTACGATAATACTAATTTAATAGATATGCAGGATAATGTGGTTATTACAACGCACGATAATCAAGTATTAAAAACAGAACAATTATTCTACAATACAACCAAAGAATGGCTTTCCACCAATAAGCCTGTTAGTTTTAAAACCAAAACAGACTTAATAAACGGCAATGGTTTCGATTCTAACTCAGAATTCTCAAACGCCGAAGTGCTAGAGGTTACCGGTATTATTACCTTAGAAGATTAATTTCTACTAATTAAAAATTTCAATTCTCAATTTTAAGTATCTTTATACCCTAATTACAGATTGTAACACATGAAGTTTTCAAAAATTTTTCAATACGCTTATTTAGTTTTTGCTGTATTATTTATATATGATAGTATATCAAAATGGACTATTAATAGAAATGGCGCTTATATTTCACTTGGTTTAGCAGCATTAGCTATTTTTATGTATTTCTTTAGAAGAAAATTTGCAAAAAAAATTGAAGAAAATAATAACTCGAAGTAGATGAGCATTTATGTAATTATCATAATTGTTTCACTAATATTATCGGCTTTTTTTTCGGGTATGGAGATTGCCTATGTGTCTTCAAACAAAATCCATATTGAAATTGAAAAAAAGCAAGATGGAATACTTGCTAAAGCTTTAAGTAAACTAACCGTAAAGCCATCAAAGTTTATTACTACCATGTTAATTGGTAATAATATAGCCCTGGTTATATATGGCTTCTTTATGGGCGACTTGTTGGTAAACTGGTTCCAAACGCTATTACCAACGCCTTACACTTTTTTAGATTATCTGTTTACAGACTTAAGTTTACTTACCCAAACTATAATTTCAACATTTGTTATTTTAATAACAGCAGAGTTTCTTCCAAAAGTATTCTTTCAAATTTATGCCAATACTTTAATTAAAGCTTTGGCGGTTCCTGCCTATATATTTTATGTGTTGTTTTCTTTAATTTCAGATTTTGTTATCTGGATTTCCGACTTTGTATTAAAGGTATTCTTTAAAACCGAAGGTGATCAAATTCAACTCGCTTTTACTAAGGTAGAACTTGGTAATTATATTAGTGAGCAAATGGAATCTGTAGAAGAGCAAGATGAAGTAGACTCCGAAATACAAATTTTTCAAAATGCTTTAGAATTTTCAGAAGTTAAAGCGCGAGAAGTTATGGTTCCTAGAACCGAAATTATAGCGGTGGAAATATCTAACTCTGTAAAATCATTAAATGCCTTGTTTACCGAAACAGGAAGGACAAAGATTTTGGTTTATAAAGAAACCGTAGATGATATTTTAGGTTATGTACACTCTTTCGAATTATTTAAAAAAGGAAAGACCATTAAGTCTATGTTAACGCCAGTTGAGTTTGTGCCAGAAACTGTTTTAATTAAAGATGTGCTAAACGTGTTAACTAAAAAACGACGTAGTATTGCTGTTGTTTTAGATGAATATGGGGGAACTTCTGGTATTATGACGGTAGAGGATATTGTTGAAGAATTATTTGGTGAAATTGAAGATGAACATGATTCTGTTGTACTTATTGAAGAAGTGCTGGATAATGATACCTATAAGTTTTCTGCACGTTTGGAGGTCGATTATATTAATGAAACCTACAAAATTAATCTTCCTGAGAGCGAAAACTACGAAACACTTGGAGGGCTAATAGTTAATCATACCGAAGAAATTCCAACCCAAAACGATGTTGTAAATATTGACACGTTTCAGTTTTCTATTCTAGAGGTTTCCAATACTAAAATTGATATGGTAGAGGTTAAAATTTTACAAGAAGATTAGGTTAAACTTAAGAGTTAACAGGAGTAATAACCACCTTAGTATAATTATTCTAATTGTTCAATATAGGCATTAGTAATTAATTTTTGGTGTTATTTAAGCCAGTAACTTACAAGACCTTATACAGCACAAAGCAAACAACTTAACAAATAATAAATATCCCTTTTATTATTGAAATGAAAATGGTATTTTCGCGCACGATATTTTTGCCAATTTACAGCAATTCATATCAACTAAACAAGCAATTCCAACAACGGATTTTAAAAATTAGATTTACAAATGGCAGTTTTAAATAAGATAAGACAACGTTCACTATTCTTAATATTAATCATCGCATTAGCGTTATTTTCTTTTGTGTTAGCAGATTTGTTTAAAAACAGCGATGCTTTAACATCAAAGTCGCAAAACATTGTTGCAAATATTAATGGTAAGGATATTACTCGTGAAGGTTTCATGCAAAAAGTAGAGCAGTTACAAAGGCAAATGGGACCTAATGCTACAAGTACTCAGGTAATGAACCAAGTTTGGAACCAAGAGGTTAGAGAAGCTGTTATGCAAACGCAATTTGATGAGCTTGAAATTTCTGTTGAAAAAGATCAAATGAGAGATTTGCTTAAAACGTCTTTGGCAACAAACCAAAACTTTTTAAACGAAGCGGGTCTTTTTGATGAAAATAAAATGAACGAGTATATCGCAAATTTAAAAGAAACTTCGCCAGAAGGTTTTGCTGGTTGGGTTAATTATGAGCAACAAGTAGCCTCTAACGCATTGAGCCAAAACTATTTTAATATGGTTAAGGCAGGTTTATCCGGTACCCTTGCCGAAGGTAAATTAAACCATGAATTAGAAGGGAATAAAGTAGATCTTAGATATGTTCAAGTTAATTTCTCTACAATTCCAGATAGTACAATAGCTGTAACAAAATCTGATATTACAAGTTATATTAAAGAAAACAAGAATCAATACCAAGTTGAAGCTTCAAGAGATATCCGCTTTGTAGAGTTTAAGGAAATTGCATCTGTTGAAGATGAAAATTCTATTAAAGCAGAATTAAACACGTTTGTAAATGGTAGATTTGTTGATAGCCGAGGACGAAAAGATACTATTGTAGCTTTTTCTAAAGTTAAAGATAACGAGGCTTATATAAACTCTATAGCAGCATCAGATGTTAAGTTTGATGATCGTTTTGTGTTTAAATCTAGTTTACCAACAGAAGCTGCCGATGCTATTTACAGCCTAAACGAAGGTGAAGTTTATGGACCATACAAACATGATGGTGCTTTTAAAATAACTAAGGTTATAGCTGTAAAACAAATTCCAGATTCTGCAAAGGTAAGACACATTTTAATTCCTTTTAAAGGCGCACAAAGCGCAGGACCAGATGTTACAACATCTGAAGCTGATGCAAAAAAGACAGCAGATAGCTTATTAAGTATACTTAAAAGAAACCGTTCTAAATTCCCAGAATTTGTAAAAGAGTTTTCATCAGATCAAGGAAGTGTTGCTAAAGAAGGACGTTACGATTGGCACCCATACAATACTATGGTTCCTGAGTTTAATGATTTTGAGTTTGAAGGTAAAACAGGAGATTTAGGAGTTGTTAAAACAGTATTTGGATTTCATATAATTGAAGTTGAAGGACAGAAAAACAAAACCAAAGCTGTAAAAGTAGGAACTATTGCAAGAAAAATAGAACCATCTGAAACAACTACCGATAAAGTATTTAGAGATGCATCTAACTTCGAAATTAAAGCAGGTGAAGGTGACTTTGAAACTTTAGCAAACGAAAAGAATTATACTTTAAGACCAGTAAATGGTATTAAAGCATTGGATGAAAATATTCCTGGTGTTGGAAACCAAAGACCAATTGTACGTTGGGCTTTTGAAGAAGAGGCTAAAGTTGGAGATATTAAGCGTTTTAATGTAACAAATGGTTATGTAATTGCACAATTAGTAGCAAAACATGAAGCTGGTTTAATGAGTGCTGATGATGCTACTGCTACAGTATTACCAATTATAAGAAAGCAAAAGAAGGCTAAACTTATTAGAGAACGTGTTTCTGTAAATACGTTAGAAGATTTAGCAGCTGCTGAAAACACTAATGTAAGAACAGCAACTGGAGTAAACATGAAAAACCCAACAGTATCTGGAGCTGGAAGAGAGCCTATGCTAGTTGGAGCTGCGTTTGGATTAAAAGAAGGAGAAACTTCTGGTTTAATTGATGGAACTAATGGTGTGTATATGGTACAGGTTACCAAAATAACGCCAGCGGTTGCATTAGATAACTATCAAGCAGCTGCCAATAGAGTAGAGCAACAAAAGGCTAGTACAGTTACTACTAAGCTCTATAATGCTTTAAAAGCTGCTGCAGATATTGAAGATAACAGAGCTTCTAGTCAAATACAATAGAGCATAAAACATATACAAACAAAAAAGCCTCGGAAAACGAGGCTTTTTTGTTTGTATGAAATATGTGTGTTTTAGTTTTGTTATATGGCTATGGGCACTATTAACTGCTTTTTAAATTCGTTGGGTGTTACACCATATTTTTCTTTAAATATCTTCGAAAAATAACTTCTACTTGTAAAACCAATAGAGTAGACAATTTGAGTAATATTTAAATCTGTAGTAGTCATTAATTCTCTAGCAGCCTCTAATCTTACATGCCTAATATACTCGGTTACTGTTCGTGTATATAAAAATTTAAATCCATCTTGTAATTTGGCTTGCGATAAGCCCGAATTTGCAGATAATTGATCTAACGAGTAATCTTTTGCCGGACGTTTTAATATGGCTTGCCCAAGTTTTCTAACCGTAATTAGCTCACTCTTTATTAACGATGTTGGTAAGGGCACACCTTGTTGTAATTTGTTATGCTGTTGTATGTGTATCGATAAAATTTCGTAAATCTTAGCTTCAATTTTAAGGATTCTTAACATGCCTTTACCCTTTACGTTTCTCGTTTTCTTAACTAAATCTGCCATTTTTAGGTTTAACGTGCCGTAATGCGCAAATCTGTTATCATGATCGGTATCAACAAAAACTTCGTATAATTTTTTGTTTAGTGTAGAGACATTAGTGGTACGTTTTTTTAAGAAGTGTTTACGTACTATCTGTATGGAGTTAATATCTAACTTGGTGTCTTTAGGAAAATGGATGTAATTAACACCAACCGTTTTATTAGTAAAAATTAAGGTTTGATATTGCTCGATTTCCTCTTCTCTTTTATTTATACCAAATCTATGTTTAAAACTGCCATTAAGTGTATATATAAATCTAATAGGGTTGTACTCGCTAGCGTGCATTTTTAATATAACCTCGTCTTTAAATGTTATATTATAATCCATAAGGTTAACGCCCCAATCAAAAGGTATGTAGCGTATAGTACCTTCGGCAATCTCGTTATTAACATAAAGTGTATTCTCACTCCACTTTTCTTCAATATTTCCGCCAATTCGGCTTTGAATTTCTTCAAGAATCTCTTTCGAGTTTTCTGCCTTTATTTCTATTTCTATCATACAAAGTACTTGTTATGTTTATAAAAGAGTTTCTAAGTTAATATACGTATAGTTAATTTCTCCTAGATGTTCGTATACATTTTTTCCTTTCTTTAATTCGTCCCAATAAAGCTTATTGTCTAGCTCATTCATGTCGTATTGAGAGAATAAATTTTCAGAAATCAATAAATATTCATCTTTAGGAACTTTGTTTTTAAGCAGTCTATGGGCAATAATCACGTCTTCTCCCATAAGCTTTATATGTTTACCTATTTGTACGGTATCAATATCATTGCCATAATGTAGTATTATTTTTAATCCAAGAGTTTTAGGGATTTTATGGCTATCCTCATTTTTATCATGTGCCTCTTTTAAAATATTTAGTTGTTTGTAAAATTCTATGTAAAAATGGATGCATTGGTCGATAAGATTTTTTAATGAAGGCAATTTGCCTGGTCTATAAAACAATACCGCATCGCCTTCAATTTCCGAGACTTTTAAACCTATTTCGTTAGAATAAATTATGTTATTCAATAATGAAGGAATCACTTTAGAGCTTAAATCGGAATCTGTTTCACTCATAAATTGAGTAAAGCCACTAATGTCAGGAATACATATTAGCATGCTACCAGTTAGTTATGTTTTAAAATGGATAAAAAGAACTAAAGATAATGCTATTATATCATATTAAAACAACAAAACGATAAAGAATCAATAGCATTTCAGTTACTTTTTATATTGTTTGAACAAACCTAAATCAATACACTATTATAATTTTGAAGTATTAAAATAAGCTAAATATTAATTAAATACTTGCATTATGACCATATTTGAAGCCATTAGAAAAGATCACGATACGCAACGGGCCTTACTTAAAAAGCTAATTGCAACCTCGGGAGCATCTAAAGAAAGAAAGCAAACGTTTAATGCTATTAAAAATGAATTGGAAGTGCATGCTAATGCAGAAGAACGCCATTTTTACAAGCCGTTAATTAGTAGCGATATGATGCAAGAAAAGGCTAGACATGGTATAGCGGAACATCATGAGATTGATGAATTAATTGAGAAATTAGAAGAAACAGATTATGATTCTTCTGCTTGGTTAAAGTATGCTAAAGATTTAAAAGAGAAAGTAGAGCATCATTTAGAAGATGAAGAGCATACATTTTTTCAGTTGGCAGGAAAAGTGTTTTCGGAAACTAAAAAGAAAAGTTTAGCAAAAGATTATACTAATTATATGAATGAGAATTTATAAGATATTAAATGAATTAACAACTTAAGGTATTGAATTAATTTAAAATTTACCTATCCTATAAATTTGTAAAAGCAAAAGTAAGCATGTAATTGTTTTAACATGTGTTAGATGTAAACCAGTAGGCATCTTAAAAGTAAATTACTGTTAATATAAAACCCAATAAAATGAATACTTACACAGAAACAGTAGGCGAAAAACTAAACGATTTATTAGAAAAAACGTACGATGCGGAAAAAGGATTTAAAAAAGCCGCAGAGAATGTTGATAATACAGCATTAAAATCTTATTTCAAACAAAAAGCGCAAGAGCGTTATGATTTTGGGCACGAGTTAAAATCTGAGATAAAAACATTTAATCAAGATATAGATAAAGACGGCAGTATTACAGGATCTGCACATAGAGCGTGGATGGATGTAAAATCGTGGTTTTCTTTGGACAATGAAGAGTCTATGTTGGAAGAAGCTATAAGAGGAGAAAAGTCTGCAGTAAACGAGTATAATAATGTTATTAAAGAAACAAGTTTACCACTTAGCACTAAATCCATTCTGGAATCGCAAAAAAATAAAATAGAACACGGCTTGTCTAGAATAAAAACTCTAGAAGATATAAGCTAATAGGTTTTTTAAATTCGCAATTAAGTTAATATTTATTGTAAACGAGTTACATAATATTAAGGGATAAACTTAATTTTGAATTGATTGGTTAGTAGATTAGACCTTTGCATAAATGTTATTTGTGTGGAGGTCTTTTTTTTATGTTTACAACGTAAATGCAATAATACAGGTATAACCTTTATTTGAGTTAAAATCCAATTTGTATGAGTTAACAACGCCTGTGTAAGTGTTATATCTTTGTATTGTAGGGTTGAGAGTCAATCACTTACTAGAGTTTAATTTTTAAAACCTCATTATTATGTTACGTTGGACAATCACATTTATTATAATAGCATTAATTGCCGGATTCCTAGGATTTGGTGGAATAGCTGGAGCATCAGCTGGAATAGCAAAAATTTTATTTTTTATTTTTATAGTACTATTTGTACTATCACTATTAAAAGGTTTAATTAAAAAATAAAATCAAAATAGATTTAATTACTAATTTTTAAAACACTTTTATTATGAAGAACATAGCAAAAATATTTTTAGTATTATTTACCGTAGCAACGGTATTTACAGGATGTAGAGAAACAAAAGGCGAAAAAGTAGAAGACGCTGTTGAAGATGTAGCAGACGACGTTGGAGATGGTTTAGAAGATGCAGCCGATGAAGTTGAAGATGCTGTAGAATAATATAGTTTACAATTTGTAAAAAGAAAAAGAGCTTTATTTAAAGCTCTTTTTTTTGTGCTTAACTATTTTGAGTTATGTTTTATAAGGCCATTTTACCGTATGGAATAATAGTATTGAAACCTTTAGCCTTAAAATAGGCAGTAGGGTTTTGTTTAGATGCAACCAAAACAAAATCGCCACCCCAAGCACCCAAGCTTTTTACTGCGCCTTCAAAATCCCTAAAGTAAATATCTTTAACAGGAGTTTGCTTAGTAAGTTTGGCTATAAGGTTCTCATGGCTTACCATTAAGTCTTGAAAAAAATTTAGTGTTTGGCAACTAATCATGTTTAGGGTTATATTATTTATAGTATTAATAGTAGAAGCTGCATTTTTTTTGTTTTCATGATAGTGCTTAATACCATCGCGACTATTTTGCTTTTTATTTAAGTGTACAAAATAAAGCTGTTCTTTAAATATAGGGTTGAAATTAGCGGGTTCAACTATTTTTTTATCTGGAGCTATTCTATACGTTATTGGATTGTGGTGTTGTGCACAGGCAATATCATAGCCGCTGCCGCCAAATGTTTTATCTAAAAGTTGAAAGGGATCAATGTTAGCCCATTTTGCAATATTGGTAATAAGGGTAGAGGAAGTTCCTAAACCCCAATTTTTAGGAAATTCCAAATGCGTTTCAAGGTTATAGCCTTGATTAATATTTAGAAATTCTGGATTTAATGCTTTTGATGCTTGAAAGATTTCAATTAAACGGTTAGAAATAGCATTATTTAAATCTTGACCTTCAATAGTGTTTCCTTTTAATTCAAACTTGGTTTCAAACCAAATGTTTTTAGTTTCATCAAAACTTTTCCAGTGTAATACAGGCTCATTAATAGGTTCTACTATTAACGATTGTCCGTATTTTGTGGGTATGGCTAAAGCTAGTGCGCCATCAAGAACCACATATTCTGCAGATAGTAATAGTTTACCGTGGCTATAAAACGTTTTATTTTTCACTTGTACCCCTTAGTTTGTTTAATGCTTCGGTAACCGCAGTATGCGATATCGTATTGTTTTTAAAATAATTGGTTAAAATGCTCTTTTCCTCAGTGCTCGCTTCAAACTGGTTTAAAATATTCATTAAGTGCATTTTCATGTGTCCTTCTTGAATACCTGTTGTGGTAAGCGAACGTAAAGCGGCAAAATTTTGGGCTAAACCTGCAACGGCAACAATTTGCATTAAATCTTTTGCCGATGGTTTATGTAATAATTCTAAAGCTAATTTTACTAAAGGGTGTAAGCCTGTTAGTCCGCCAACAGTTCCCAATGCTAAAGGAATTTCCATCCAAAAGGAAAACATACCATTTTCAACCTTAGCATGGGTTAAGCTACTATATTGTCCGTTTTTGGAGGCATAAGCATGCACACCTGCTTCAACCGCTCTAAAATCATTTCCCGTGGCCAGAACAACGGCATCAATACCATTCATAATGCCCTTGTTGTGTGTAACTGCTCGGTACGGTTCTACCTCGGCTATAGTTACAGCTTGAATAAATTTCTTAGCAAAAGCTTCACCCGAAAGCGTTTTGCTTTCACTTAAATCTTCAACAGGGCAACTTACTTCGGCACGTACCAAACAATCAGGAACGTAATTAGACAAAATACTCATTATAATGTCTATGTGTTGTTCTTCTTCTGTAAATAGATTAAAAGTTAAGGCTTCAGCTTTAAATGTTTTAGCAAATTGCTCTAAACAAGAATTTATAAAATTGGCGCCCATGGCATCTAAAGTTTCAAAAGAAGCATGTAATTGATAGTAATTATCTATATCCGTAGTTTTATCTCGCAACTCAATATCCAAAATACCACCACCGCGTTTTGTCATGTTTTTGGTAATAGCTTCGGTGCTAGTAATAAGCTTTGGTTTTACCTCCTGGAAAAACTGCTTTAGCTTACCGAAATCGCCTTGGTAATTAAAATGTACCTGTCCTATTTTTGTGGTAGAAATAACTTTGGTTTTAAAACCACCGCGCTCTAACCAAAATTTTGCAGCTTTACTGGCAGCAGCAACCACCGAGCTTTCCTCGATAGCCATTGGGATGGTATATAAAGTGCCGTTTATTAAAAAATTAGGGGCTACACCAAGTGGTAAATAGTAGTTTGATATGGTGTTTTCTATAAACTCATCGTGTAATTGTTGAAGCTTATCGTTGCTATTCCAGTATTGTTTTAAAACGGTTTGGGCTTCTGCAGGATTAGAGAAATAAGTGTCTACCATCCAATCAATTTTTTTTGATTTAGATAATTTAGAAAAGCCGGTAATAGGTTTACTCATAATTTACAAATTTGCAGAGCAAATATACTACTCTTCGTATGAATATCGATTATCTATAGGGATAGGCGTTATTTAAGTGTTAATAATTGCTGTTAATTATATAATTTTTAGTAAACTTGACATCATTTTATGAAATAAATAGCGTTTTTAGCGAAACACACATAATTAATTAATTTTCTTATCTTGAAACAGAACCGTTTAGATAAGAATTAGGTTTTTAATAACATAATTTAACTGCATGAAACTTGTAAAATTCTCCCTTGGCATATGCCTTTTTATAACAACAATTTTAACGGCACAATCCAAAAAAATCTCTATTGAGGATATCTGGAAGGATGGTACCTTTAGAACCCAATATATGGATGTCTTACACTCCATGAACAATGGACAACAATACTCCGTTTTAAATTTTGATAGAGCAACGCGAGCAACCACTGTTGATATTTACGACTACAAAACTTTAAAAAAGGAAAAGACCTTAGTAAGTTCTGAGAATCTAGACGCGATTCCTTACTTTACGAGTTATACCTTTAGTAATGATGAGCAACTGGTTATATTGGCTACTAACGAGGAGTCTATTTACAGACATTCTGTGTTAGGACACTATTACATTTATAATATTGAAACCGAGGCAATAGATTTAATTTCTGAAGACAAAATTCAAGAACCTACATTTTCTCCCGATGGAAAAAAGGTAGCATTCGCAAAAGAAAATAATCTTTACATAAAAGATTTGAAAACGTCTCAAATTACCCAAATAACATTCGACGGCGAAAAAAATAAAATAATTAACGGTATTACCGATTGGGTTTATGAAGAGGAATTTGCCTTTGTGAGAGCTTTCGATTGGAATGCCGATAGTAATAAAATTGCATATATCCGTTTTGATGAAGCTGATGTTCCAGAATTCTCTATGGATGTTTATGGTACCGGACTTTACCAAACGCAGCAGGTTTTTAAATACCCTAAAGCTGGTGAGGCAAACTCTAAAGTTTCACTTCATATTTACAATATAAACGCTAATGCAACTCAAGAGATAAAGGTTGATAAAGCGTATCAAGATTTCTATATTCCTAGAATTAAATGGACCAATAATCCAGATGTGCTAAGTGCGCAATACATGAACAGACATCAAAACGAACTGGATTTATGGATGATAGATGCCAGTAGAAATACATCAAATTTAATTTTAGCAGAAAAGGATAAAGCCTATGTTGATGTAACCGACAATTTAACTTTTTTAAAGGATAATAGTTTTATTTGGACTAGCGAGAAAGACGGCTACAACCATATTTACCATTACGATAAAACAGGAGATTTAATTAACCAGGTTACAAAAGGAAATTGGGAAGTAACAGATTATTATGGTTATGATGAAAAAAAGAATACTATTTTCTATCAATCTGTTGAAAATGGGTCAATAAACAGAGATGTATATTCTATAAAGCTTAATGGACGAAACAAAAACAGACTAACTAAAAGTGAAGGTACAAATAGTGCTGCCTTTAGTGCCGATTTTTCATTTTTTATAAATACATTTTCTAGCGCTACAACACCTCCAGAATATACTTTAAATAGTGCAACGTCAGGAAATTTAATTAAAAGTATAAAGGATAATGATAAGGCAGCTCAAAAATTATCGGAGTATGTAACATCTCAAAAAGAGTTTAGTACCATTGCTGTTAATGGAAATGATTTAAACATGTGGATGATTAAACCAGCCAATTTTGATGCTTCCAAAACCTATCCATTGTTAATGTATCAATATTCGGGTCCAGGTTCTCAGCAAGTTGCTAACCGATGGAATAGCGCCAACGATTATTGGTATCAGCATTTAGCGCAAGAAGGTTATATTATTGCTTGTGTTGATGGTAGAGGAACCGGATTTAAAGGTGCCGATTTTAAAAAGGTTACCCAAAATGAATTAGGAAAATATGAGGTTGAAGATCAAATTGAAGCTGCAAAACAATTAGGAGCGTTGCCTTATGTTGATGCTAGCAGAATTGGAATTTGGGGTTGGAGCTTTGGTGGTTTTATGAGTAGTAATTGTTTGTTTAAAGGAAACGATGTGTTTAAAATGGCTATTGCCGTAGCACCAGTAAGCAGCTGGCGTTTTTACGATTCTATTTATACCGAGCGTTATATGACCACACCGCAAGAAAACGAAAGTGGTTATGATGATAACTCACCAATAAATCATGTCGATAAATTAAAAGGCGATTTTCTTTTAGTGCATGGTTCTGCCGATGATAACGTACATTTACAAAATACAATGCGATTAGCCGAAGCTTTAATTCAAGCAGATAAACAGTTTGATTGGGCTATTTATCCCGATAAAAACCATGGTATTTATGGTGGTAAAACAAGACTTCATTTGTACAAAAAAATGACAAACTTCCTTCATGAAACTTTAGGTGATAAATTGAAAGATGACGGTGTAACTGAGGTGAAAAAGAAATTGAAAATTAAAGAATAAATATATGTCTAAAACCATTCTAACAAACCAAGAGCCTCAATTATTTGGGCACCCAAAAGGCCTGTTCTATTTGTTTTTTGCCGAATTATGGGAACGCTTTAGTTTCTATGGCATGCGAGCATTGTTAATGCTTTACATGGTTAATGAGATATTTGTGGCTTTGGCAGAAAAGGATGTGGCAGCGGCAGCGGTTTATGCATCTTATGGGTCTTTAGTATACGCATCGACAGTTGTTGGTGGAAGAATTTCTGATAAGATACTAGGCATGCGAAGCTCTATTTTTTTAGGTGGGATTTTAATGTCTATCGGGCATTTTGTTTTAGCCATAGAAAATGATATCGCATTCTTTTTAGCGCTGGCATTTATTGTTGTTGGAAATGGGTTTTTTAAACCTAACATTTCGACATTTGTAGGTTCTTTATATAAAGATGGAGACCGAAGAAAAGATTCTGGTTTTACCATATTTTATATGGGAATTAATATAGGCGGTTTTGTAGCGCCATTACTTTGCGGTTGGTTAGCTGCAAAATATGGCTGGCATTATGGTTTTGGTTTAGCCGGAATTGGAATGTTAGCAGGTTTAATTTTCTTTTGGAGTGGTATTAAGAAAAATGTTTTTGGAGATCGAGGTTTACCTCCTAATCAAGCCGTCTATGAAAAGAAAATTCTAGGAATTCCACAGAAAATTTTTGTGCCTATTGTGGCTTTTTTATGTGCACCATTAATTGCTTATGTTCTTGCTTCTTATAAAGCTATTGCGGGTGGAGATACTTTATTAGGTGATCAAAACTATGTGAACTTAATTTTTAAATTTATAGGTGTTGCCATTTTAATTTATATGGGTATTATCCTTTATAATTCAACGGCCGACGAACGTAAAAAGCTAATTATGGCATTATTAATTACGTTTTTTATGACTCTGTTTTGGGGGTTTCATGAGCTTTCTGGAAGTGTTATTACCTTGTTTGCAGACAGAAATGTAGACTTGGATGGTATTATGAATGCAAGTCAAACAAACTCTTTAAATTCCTTGGTAATAATTGTATTATCGATTCCTGTTTCACTTTTATGGGCGTATTTATCTAAAAAGAATTTAAACCCTAGAACACCATATAAATTTGGTTTTGGTTTACTTCTAGCAGGATTAAGTTTCTACATATTATCTTTAAGCGGAAATAATGCAGACGAAAACGGTATGGTGCCATTTGCTTATTTATTTATCATGTATTTTATTATTTCTATTGGAGAGTTATTTATGTCTCCGGTTGGTTTATCTAAAATTACAGATTTATCACCAACGCGAATTGTAGCTTTTATGATGGGGATTTGGTTTCTGTCTTCGGCTTATGCCTTTCAAATTGTAGGATTTATATCAGAACAGTTGGCAGTAGAAAGTACCGATGTTAACGTTGGTGGTCTTGATACTCTAGCTATTTATACCGATGGTTTTTTGCTAATAGCTAAATACGCTTTAGGCGCAGGGTTAGTTGTAATTGCTTTTTCTCCGTTAATGAAAAAGCTAATGGGTAAAGTGCATTAGAATTTTTAAAATAATTCAACATATTTTTTATGAATACAGATATTGAAAATCTATTTAAAGATAAAGTTATTGGTCATCCAGCTGGACTTTTCGTGATTTTTTTCACCGAAATGTGGGAGCGTTTTTCATTTTACGGAATGCGAATTCTTTTAGTTTTGTTTTTAACAGCTCCTGTTATTAGCGAAAATCCTGGTTGGGAATGGCCTCGAGAGCATGCTTTAGCCTTAATAGGGACTTACGGGTCGCTATTATATCTTACGCCTATTGTTGGTGGTTGGATAGCCGATAAAATAACAGGTTATAAATGGGCCGTAATAATAGGGTGTTTTATAATGATGTTAGGACACGCCGCTATGGTGTTTGAAACTCCTTTTTCATTATATGCAGGCCTTGCCTTACTAATTATAGGAACTGGTTTTTTTAAACCTAATATGACCTCTATGATTTCTGAAATGTATAAAGGTAAAGAATCTAAAAAAGATGGCGCGTATACCATCTATTATATGGGTGTAAACGCAGGTGCATTTTTCGGAATGATGCTTTGTGGTTATTTAGCTGAGAATATTGGTTGGAGTTATGGTTTTGGTCTTGCAGGTATTTTTATGCTGCTTGGGTTAATACAGTTTTGGTTAGCAAAAGATTTATTTGGTCAAATAGGCGAGCGACCATCAAAAATTCATGAGGTTGAAATTCCTAAAGACTTAAATGAAGCGGAGCCATTTGAAAAGTTTGAAAAACCGGAATCAATAAAGTTAAATCCATTTACTACTCTCGATAAAGTGCTAATTGTTTTATCTTCATTGGGAGGAATATTATATCTATTTAATGATCCATTATCTAAAATTGGAAATATAAATTTACTTCCTTTTTCTATTGGGATTATGGATGGGTCTAATGTTACAGTTTTAACAGCCTTAGCATTGTTTTTATATTTAATAATTTCTAGAATTTCTCGATATACGCCTATAGTAAGAGACCGAATTATAGCGGTTTCTGTGTTTGGAGTATTTACTGTTTTCTTCTTTGCAGCCTTCGAGCAATCGTTAGGTTCTATGACTATTTTTGCTAGAGATTATACTGAAAGAACATTAACAGGAAGTTCTGCTACTACATTTAAAATTATAGATTTGCTTCTTACGGTTGGTCCTTTGGTTATAATTACTTGGGTTTTGTATTTACTGTTTAAAAAAACATATTCTAAAATCCCATATTCTAATATTATTTTAGGTGTTTCTTTTGCTTTTTTATGGTATGTAGTGTATTATAAAGTAAATAATGAGTTTACTAAAGACGCTACAGAAGTTCCTGCTACTTGGTTTGGTATTTTAAATTCATTTTTTATAATTACTTTGGCGCCGTTTTTCTCTAAATGGTGGGAAAGTAAATTTAATCCTAGTGCAGCTATGAAATATGGTATTGGACTTATTTTACTAGGGTTAGGTTTTGGCTTCTTGGTGTTTGGGACTTTAGGAATAGATCAAGGTGCAAAAACAGCTTCTGTAAGTATGATTTTTTTAATATTAGCTTACCTTTTCCATACTATGGGCGAATTATGTATCTCGCCTGTAGGATTATCTTACTTAAGTAAGTTGGTGCCTGGTAGAATGATTGGTTTTATGTTCGGTATTTGGTATTTGGCCATTGCCATAGGACAAAAAGCGGCAGGAACCATGGGAGGAATGATCGATAAAATAACCGAAGAACATTCCTTAAGTACTTTTTTCTTGATTTTCACTTTAGTTCCGGCAGCAGTTGGTGTCATTTCTATGTTGTTAAACCCAGTGCTTAAAAAACTAATGCACGGGGTTCGATAATTGGTTAATTAGTTAAAAAATATTCAAAATGCTCCTATTTGGAGCATTTTTTGTAAGTTCGGAACAACTTTTGCAACTTAGGTTATTATGAAGAAAATTATATTTTTAGTTAGTGTTATTGCGTTTTCAAGCTTTAATGTCATGGCTCAGGAAATTAATTGGGTAACATTTGAAGAAGCTATTAAGCTTCAAAAAAAAGAACCTAAAAAAATAATGATGGATGCTTACACCAATTGGTGTGGACCTTGTAAAATGTTAGATAGAAATACATTTCAAAATAAAGATGTAGCCGATTATGTGAATGCCAACTATTATGCCGTAAAGTTTAATGCTGAAGGTAATGAGGCGATTAATTACAACGGAAAAACGTATTTGAATCCTAATTATGATCCCGCCAAAGCGAATAGAAGAAATTCGCCGCATGAGTTGTCGCGTTATTTCCAAATTAATGCATACCCTACCATTGTGTTTTTAGATGAAAATGCGAATATTATTTTCCCTTTAAGGGGCTATAAAACACCTGCGCAAATAGAGTTGTATTTAAAAATGTTTAAAAAGGACGATCATAAAACTATAGACACTCAAGAAAAATTTAACGAATATTATAAAGCTTTTAAAGGCCAATTTAAGGGCTGATTTTAAAACATAAAAATGAAAAGAATTCTATTAACACTAGTTTTAGGTGTTTTAATATCTGCAAATGGTTTTTCGCAGGAAAAATTAACTTGGCATACCAATGTTAATTCGGCTTTTGAACTTGCAATTAAGGAAAACAAAAAAGTGATGTTGTTTTTTACAGGATCCGATTGGTGCGGATGGTGTATTAAATTACAAAACGAAGTGTTTAAAACGCCAGATTTCGAAAAATGGTCTAATGATTTGGTTTTGGTGGAATTAGATTTCCCGAGAAGAACAGCGCAGGAGGAAGCGATTAAAATGCAAAACCGCCAGTTGCAAAGCATTTTTAAAGTAAGAGGATATCCTTCAGTTTATTTTGTTGTGCCAGAAAAGATGCCAGATGGAAAAATGAATTTAAACAGCCTTGGTAAAACAGGCTATGTGCGTGGTGGAGCAACTAAATGGCTTGAAGTTGCCAATAGCATTGTAAATAAAACGATTTAAGAATTCAGTATTTTAAAATAAAGGCTCCCTTTTTACTTGTTTGGTGAAAGGGGAGTTTTCTTTTTCGGCATATTTGTTCCCAACGATCTGCATAAGATTTGTAATTACTACCATCGGCAATTATAAGCTTTGGGTTTAAAGAGTCTATCAATCTATTTAAATTAATTTTAGGCGATTGCCTTAATAAAACATATTCAGGTTTTAAAGTTTTTATATTATATATCCCTAAACTATCTACCACTAAAATTGTCTTTTTATTTAGTTGATATACATCCTGAATGCTCTGTTCTTTAAATGTTTTAAGATGGTTACCTACGGCATAATCTCTAATAATACGGTTTGTAGATTTAGTAATGCTATCAAAATCGCTAGCAACAATAATGGTAGTGTTTACAGTTTGTCCTATAAGGCTAAATCTGCTTTTATGAAACACAACAAATTCTTTTGATGGTTTGTTAAGTGCATTATAAATAAAAGCACCTTGAACTATAAGAATGGCAGTTAAAACTAGTTTTAAATTCTTATAATTTCTTTTAAAAAGAAATCGAATTCCTGTAATAATAAGCCAATAGAAAACCATAACATATAGCAAACTAAACGAGATGTCTTTTAATAAAAAAGCCTCTTGTTTAGACACCCAATCTATAAAAGTATTCATTAGGTAAATAATATAGCCGTAAGCATCGGCTACAAATTGAGGAAGACAATTTATTACCGCCAATAAAATAACAATTAGCCCTAAACCTAGTATGATACCTAAAAAAGGAATGATAGCTAAATTTGAGATAAAAAATAATCCAGGAAATTGATGAAAGTAATACAGGCTTACTGGTATAATTCCAAATTGCGCCGAAACCGTTATGGTAAAGGTGTGCCACAATTTATCAGGTAACCAATATTTAGGTTTCCAAAGGTTATAAATCAAGGGGTCTATGGCTACAATGGCAAAAACAGCTAAATAGCTTAATTGAAAACCAACATCAAATAAAAACATAGGTTTTACAAGTAGTATTAGAAACATGCTAATAGCAAGTGTGTTATAAATATTGGTTGGCCTTTTAAGATTTAAAGCAATAGTAACAATGCTAAACATAGTAACCGCTCTTGTTACCGAAGCCGATAATCCTGCAATAACCGCAAAACTCCATAACATACTTACTAGCAAAATGGTTTTTATGAGTTTGCCGTATTTAAAGCGTTCTAGTGGTTTAAAAATAAAACTAAGTATTAATAATAAGACCCCAACATGAAGTCCAGATACTGCAAGAATATGAATAGCTCCAGCATTGGTGTAGCTCGTGTAAACAGCTTTGCTAATATCTTGTCGCTGTCCTAGTATGAGGGCGTTTATTATGGCTAATTCATCGGGTTTAAAATGATAAGGCTCTAGTTTTTTATTTATATGTTTTCGGAGTCTTGCGGCAATACCGAATAGGGTAGTAGATTTATAATTAACAGGAAATAGCGATTCGTTATTTATAAATAGTTGATGAAAAATGTATTGTTTCTTTAAATAACTTTTATAATCGAATTGATGCGGATTAAGAGGCGGTATTAAGTTTTTAAAAGCGGTTCTGCTAATATAAATGTCATCAACTTTTAATGGTGGTTTTAAAGAATCTTTTTGAATATTTAAAAGTGTTTTTCCGGATGCGTTAGAGTTATTTACTTCAAAAATATCAACAATATATTTGTCGTAATAGTTACCTGGTTTTAAAACTTCTCGAATCCTAAAAGTTACCGTGTTTAGGCTATCAATATTATTTGAAATGACCTTGGTATAATGATTTTCTGCGGTTTTTTGATTGTGTAATATGGTGGTTAAAATACCAATAGAAACCATAGCCAAAAAAGCGATACTTCCAAACCAAATAGTTTTGGTAAACGATTTTTTAGTAATTAGGTAAAAAACAAGTAAAGCTATCAAAAGCAAACCTGTTGTTTGTAACGCAAGAGGAAGCGAGATCGGGTTTAAATACCCAATACTAATGCCCAAAATAAGACAAACAGTAAGTTTGATTATAGTGAAGTTGAGTAATCGCATACTCCTGTAAGATAATAAAAAATCTTACAAAATACGACGCGCTTCATGAAACGCTTTTAGCCAATAGCTTTCATTAAGGCCAGATATTATTACGCCTTTACTTGTTGTGGCATGTATAAATTTAATGTCGTTATCTCTAATATCTACAATTAAACCAACATGGTTAATGGAGTTTCTGCGGTTCCCTGTTTTAAAAAACAGTAAATCACCTTTTGTTACTTTTTTAAGGGCTATTTTAACTCCTTTTTTAGCCATATCTCTAGATATTCTAGGAAGTGTTATGTTAGAAGAATTAAAAGATTCATAAATTAATCCAGAGCAATCCATACCCGATTTTGTTGTGCCTCCCCATTTATAACGTACACCCTCAAATTGTTTTGCATAGTCCACAATGTAGTCTGCTTTAGTAACATTACGTGATGCTCTATTACTTGGTTCTTTATAGGTAATAGTGTTGCTTTCTTTTTTGTTTTTCTTGGTAATAATTTTAGTGGTTGTAGTTCTTTTGCTTTTTACGCGTTTGGAAGATTTGCAACTGCTAAAACTAATAACTAAAACTAGGATTAATAAGGTGTTTTTCATTTAAAGACTAAGGTTTTATGGACTTGTAAATAAGTGAGGCTGTTTTTTTGCTAGCACCAACACCACCTAATTTTTTTTCTAATTCGTAATAGTCTAAAAATAATTTGGTTCGTGTTTCGGGATCTAAAATTTTATCGAGTTCCTTTTTTAAGTTCTTTTTGTTAAAATCGTTTTGTATGAGTTCGGTAACAACTTCGCGGTCCATTACTAAGTTAACTAGCGATATAAACTTTAAAGTAATTATACGTTTTGCTATTTGGTAAGAAATAGTGCTGCCCTTGTAACAAACCACTTGTGGTATTTTAAAAAGAGCAGTTTCTAATGTGGCTGTGCCCGAAGTAACTAAGGCTGCTGTAGAAACACTAAGTAAATCGTACGTTTTGTTCGAAATAAACTTTACATTACTTGCTTTAATAAAAGTTTCGTAAAAGCTATAATCTTGACTTGGAGCTCCTGCAATTACAAACTGATGGGTTGGGTACTCATCAACTAAACTAAGCATTACAGAAAGCATTTTTGTTATTTCTTGTTTTCTACTTCCTGGTAATAAAGATATAATTGGTTTTTCGCCTAATTGGTGGTCCTCTCTAAATTTTAGTACACCTACTTGTTTTCTGTTTGCAATAGCATCAATTAGTGGGTGGCCTACAAAAGTAACATCGTACCCGTGTTTTTTGTAAAATGGTTTTACAAAAGGAAGGATAACATACATATTATCAATATCGCGCTTAATAGCTTTAACTCTGCTAGCTCTAGAGGCCCATACTTGAGGAGAAATATAATAACTTGTTTTAAATCCAGCTGCTTTGGCCCATTTAGCTATGCGTAGATTAAAACCAGAATTATCTATAAATACAATAACATCGGGTTTAAAACTCGAAATGTCATTTTTACAAAAAGAAATGTCTTTAAAAATTTTGTTTAGGTTCATGACGACTTCAATAAACCCCATAAAAGCACGTTCTTTATAATGTTTTACTAAAGTGCCACCAACAGCTTGCATGAGGTCGCCACCCCAAAACCTAATTTCGGCACTAGCATCTTCTGTTTTTAGTGCTTTCATTAAGTTTGAGCCATGTAAATCGCCCGATGCTTCTCCTGCTATAATGTAGTATTTCATTTTTAAAAGAGTTTAAAAACAAATGTAGATAATGCAATAAATACTGTAATTAGTAAAACCCCTCGTGCACGATAGTCTTGTCTTTTTTTTATAAAAACAAAAAATGCTATCAAGTTTAATATAGCACCTAGACTTATTAGTTTTCCTAGAAAACCTTCTTCAGCAGCAGCTTTAATAACTAAAGTAAAATCGTCTCCTTTTCCTAGTAAATTGGCAGCAAAAAATAAACCAATGGCATTAGCAATTAAACCTACAAGCATTCCAATAAAAATATCTTTTTTCATCTACTATAATTATTTTTTAGTGGTTATAATTTCCAACCATTTAAATCTTTTAAAACATGATGTGCTGTTAAATCGAATTGAACAGGGACTAAGGATACATAGCCATTTTCAAGCGCCCATTCGTCGGTGTCTTCGCCACCGTCTAAATTAACAAATTTTCCAGCAAGCCAATAATAATCTCTGCCTTGTGGTGTTTTTCTTTTGTCAAACTTTTCAACCCAATTCGCTTTTGCTTGTCGGCAAACTTTAATGCCTTTTATTTCTTTTTTAGGAATATTTGGAATGTTAACATTTAAAATAACACCATTGGGTAAACCATTTTCTAGAACATTTTTGGTTATGGTTTTAACATAGGCTTTACAGGCTTCAAAATTAGCGTCCCAATTGTAATCCAATAACGAAAAACCTATAGCAGGAATACCTTCAATACCAGCTTCAATAGCAGCACTCATGGTGCCAGAGTAGATGACATTTATAGAGGCGTTGGAGCCATGATTAATTCCAGATACACAAAGGTCTGGAGTTCTGCCAACCAATTCTCTTATGCCTAACTTAACACAATCGGCAGGTGTGCCAGAGCAACTAAATTCCTTTTGCGGACCATTATCTATTTTAATGGCTTCGGCGTATAACGTGGAGTTTAATGTTATAGCGTGTCCCATGCCACTTTGCGGGCTATCTGGAGCTACCACAACAACGTCGCCTATGGTGTTCATAACGCTAATTAAAACACGTATTCCTGGGGCATTTATACCGTCGTCGTTTGTTACAAGTATAAGGGGTTTTTTGTTCATTTTTATTTTCTAAAATGCAACGCTAAAATACATAATTTCGGTTGTAAAGCCTTATTTTCTTTGCTTTAACAAAAAATTAGTAGCGTTTCAATCTATTGGCACGGTTTTTTCTTTTATTTTAGTGAAAAATATGCTGTGCTTTTTAGAAGCAAATAAAGATTAACACATGAAAAATATTATGAAAAGGAATTATAAAGTACTTTCTTTAATGCTTTTGTTAGCATTTGCGTCTTGTAGTTTTACATCGAAGAAATTTAGTAACCCAGATAAAGACAAACTATTAATACAAATAATCACATTTGTGCTAGATCAAGGCCATTTTGACCCTATAGCATTAGATGATGAGTTTTCTGCGGAATTGTTTTCAGATTACATAGAAATTGTAGATCCGGTAAAACGGTATTTCTATCAATCGGATTACGAAGATTTTGAAGCTTATAAATTAACTATCGACGATCAGCTTAAAGCTACAGATATTACCTTTTTTAACGTAGTTAATGCCCGAATGCTAAAACGTATTGAAGAGGCCAAAGAAATTTATAAAGAAGTGCTGTCAAAACCTTTTGATTACACTATAGATGAAGATTTTGATACAAACTACGAAAACAGCACGTTTGCAAAAAATAAAAAAGAACTTAAGGACAGATGGAGAAAACAATTAAAGTTTTCTACACTTTCTAACTACGACGATATTATTGAAGAAGAAAAAAGAGCTAAAGAAGCAGATCCAGATTATGTTGCAAAATCTGAAGAGCAGATAGAAAAAGAGGCTAGAGAAGCGACTTTGAAATCTATAAATATTTACTTTGAAGATTATATTGACGATCAACAACGCGAAGACTGGTTTGCTATTTATGTAAATACTATTGTTGAGGAGTTTGATCCGCACACGTATTATTTAGCACCTAAAGGAAAAGAAGATTTCGATCAACGTATGTCTGGTAAATTAGAAGGCATAGGTGCAAGACTTCAAAAAAGAATGGATTACATTAAAATAGTGGAATTAATTTCTGGTGGTCCGGCATGGCGAAGTAATAAGTTAGAGGTTGAAGACGTAATTTTAAAAGTAAAACAAGAGGATGAAGATGTAGCTGTAGATATTGTTGGTATGCGTATTAACGATGCTATTAAATATATTAAAGGCCCAAAAGGAACTAAAGTAACACTTACTATAAAAAAGGTAGATGGTACTGTAAAGGATGTAGAGATTGTTAGAGATGTTGTCGAGTTGGTTGAAACTTACGCTAAGGCATCCATAGTTGAAAAAGATAATATGAAATTTGGGATAATTAACTTACCGGCGTTTTATGTTGATTTTCAAGATTATAAAAACGTTAATGCAGCTAAAGATGTTAAGGAAGAAATAGAACGATTAAAAGCCGATGGTATGCAGGGATTAGTTCTGGATTTACGAGATAACGGAGGTGGATCTCTACCTGCAGTTGTAGATATGGCAGGATTATTTATTAAAGATGGTCCCATTGTTCAAGTGCGATCAACGGATCAACCAAAAGAGGTTTTAAAAGATAGAGATAAATCTATTTCTTGGGATGGTCCTTTGGTAATATTGGTAAATGAAATTTCAGCTTCTGCTTCCGAGATTATGGCGGCAGCAATGCAAGATTATAAACGTGCTATTATTATTGGTGGTAAGCAAACCTATGGTAAAGGAACCGTACAGAATGTTATAGATTTAAACAATATGCTACGTAATAATACAAGTGGCGATTTAGGTGCTTTAGCACTTACAAGACAGAAGTATTACAGAATTAATGGTGGCTCGGTACAATTAGAAGGTGTTAAAAGTGATGTGAATGTACCAGGACGTTTTAGCTTTATTGATGTAGGTGAAAAGGATAAAGATAATCCGTTACCTTATGATGAAATTGATGCTGCCGATTACACACCTTGGGATCATTATTTTGATTACGAAGCAACTATCGAAAACAGTAAAAAGCGAATGAGTACCAACCAGCAATTAAAACTTATTGAAGAAAATGCTAAATGGGTAAAAAGTAAAATTGATGAAACCGTATTCTCGTTAAACTATAAAACGTATAAAGCACAATTAGAGGCTAATGAAACGGAATCGAAAAAATTCGACGCTATGTCGGATTACGATTCAAATTTAACTTTCCAGTCGCATGGTTTTGAAAAAGCTTTAATTGCTCAAGATACCACCGATTTAAAAGAAAAACGCGACCGTTGGCATGCTAGTTTACGTAAAGATGTGTATGTGGAAGAGGCTATAAATGTTTTAGAAGACTTAAAAGCGGCTTACCCAATTAACAAAAAGGTAGCGTCTACGGTTCAAAATTAAATTATAGTAGAATTCATTTTAACAGAGTTCGTTTACAAAATATATTAAAATGAGTCATAAGTCAAACTCACTAAAACAATTAGCGCTCCAAAGGTTTAAAAAGAACTTTTGGGGCGTTTTTAGTTTTTACTTTATCGTTTTGGTTGGTTTAGTATCGGTGTTTGCTTATGTGTTTGCACCAGATAATTCGCAATATGCAAATCAAATGCATTTGGCAATCCATTCGGAAAAGCCTGGTTTTAAGGTAACCATGCTTACAATACCTTCAAAAATAAACGTGGAGCAAAGTGTTTTTGATAAATTATTCTTCGGGAAAAAAAATACAGATACCGAGATTCCTATTTCGTCATATGTCGTTAAAAACAATGAGTTAGAGTATACCGAATATGCCGCGGATGGATTAAAAGGTGCAGAAAAAACAATTAAGCTACATGTGTTTCCTAATGGAGCGGTGAAGGATTTTATAAAGGAAAAAACATTTCTTTTTGGTACAGATAAATACGGGCGCGATTTATTAAGTAGGGTGTTGGTTGGAGCAAGAATTTCATTTTTTATTGGGTTTGTTGCAGTGCTTATCTCTCTAATTATTGGCATTTTTATGGGAAGCGTAGCGGGTTATTTTGGCGGTAAAGTAGATGCGGTAATTATGTGGATTATAAATGTAACATGGTCAATCCCTACGCTATTATTAGTTATTGCTATTACTTTAGCTTTAGGAAAAGGGTTTTGGCAAGTGTTTATTGCAGTAGGCTTAACTATGTGGGTTGAGGTTGCTAGGGTAGTGCGCGGACAAATTATTAGTACCAAGGAAATGCAATATGTTACAGCAGCGCGAGCACTTGGTTATACCGATTTAAGAATTATAGTAAAGCACATTTTGCCAAATATTATGGCGCCAGTTATTGTAATATCGGCAGCAAATTTTGCAGGTGCCATTCTAATAGAAAGCGGCTTAAGTTTTTTAGGTATTGGTGCGCAACCTCCAATGGCAAGTTGGGGTGCTATGATTAAAGACCATTACAATTACATTATTTTAGGTAAACCTTACTTAGCTATTATTCCAGGACTTTGTATAATGAGTTTGGTAATGGCGTTTATGTTAATAGGAAATGCGCTTAGGGATGCATTAGATGTTAAAAATTAGAAAGGGTTTAACTAGTGTTAATCTTAATTAGCTTCCAAATTCATATTCTCATTCAAGGCATCAATATATCCCAAAACATCATCTTTTCCAATGTCTTTAGAAGATGAGGTAATAAAGTAATTAGGAACCTCTTCCCATGTTTCTAGAAGAATGTTTTTATAGTCGTCTACATGTTTCTCAATAGCTTGGGGTCTTAGTTTATCCGCTTTGGTAAATATGATGGAAAACGGAATACCACTTTCTCCTAACCATTGCATAAATTCTAAATCGATAGGTTGTGGCTTATGTCTAATATCAACCAAAACAAAAGCGGTTACAAGCTGTTCGCGTAAACCAAAATACTGTGTTATAAATTTTTGAAAGACTTTCTTAGAGCTTTTAGAAACACGTGCATAGCCATAACCTGGTAAATCTACCAAGTGCCAGTTATTATTAATTAAAAAGTGATTAATAAGTTGTGTTTTTCCTGGTCTTCCCGAGGTTTTAGCTAAGCTTTTTCTGCTTGTTAGCATATTAATTAATGAAGACTTTCCAACATTACTTCGTCCAATAAAAGCATACTCCGGTAATCTGCTTTTTGGGCATTTAGCAACATCAGAGTTGCTCATTACAAATTCGGCAGACTTAATTTTCATGAAACATGTTTTTGGTTTTCCCTAGAAACAGGAAATATCATTAATGCAAATTTAAAGTTTTTTCTTTTGGAGTTTGTTGTTAGAATCCTCGTTTTTGCAACCAAGCATAAAGTATGTTGTTAAATTCTTGAGGGTGTTCCATCATAGCTGCATGTCCGCATTTATCTATCCAAAACAATTCAGAATCCGGTAATAATTCGTTAAATTCTTCAGCAACCTCAGGAGGTGTAACGCTATCGTTTTTACCCCAAATAATACATGTAGGTGTCGATAGTGTTGGTAAGTCCTTGGCCATGTTATGTCTTATAGCACTTTTTGCAATTGCCAAAGTTTTTATAAGCTTGTTTCGGTCGTTTACGGTTTCGTAAACTTCATCTACAATTTCCTTTGTTGCCACCTCAGGATCATAAAATACATCTTGTGCTTTTTTCTTGATTACCTCGTAGTCACTACGTTTGGTATACCCGCCACCCATGGCATTTTCATACAGTCCGGAGCTTCCAGTAATTATTAAAGCTTTAACACTTTCTGGGTACAATTTGGTGTGGTATAAACCTATGTGGCCACCCAAAGAATTGCCTAATAAAATGACTTCTTTGTAGCCTTTAAATTCAATAAACTCATGCAGGTAATTTGCAAAATGCTTTACGTTAGTTTTAAGCAAGGATTTACTGTAAAGCGGTAGCTCGGGTATTACTATTTTATACCCTTTGGTGCAAAAATATTCAGTTACAGCGTCAAAGTTACTTAATCCTCCCATTAAGCCATGTAACACTATTATTGGAGTGCCTTCACCTGCTTCTATATAGCTGTATTTTTCTTCTTTTTTTAAACGATGCGTCATTAATCAGTTAGTCATTCATTCGTTAAAAACAAATATAGTTATTTCATTCATATTTCTACTATAATTATTGTTTTCAAGTAAAATGAATTGTCTTGAAGAGTGAAATTTTTAAAAACAAACATGTTAACAATGTTGTTATTCGAATGCTAAAGATTCAAACTCAACTTCTTGCTGTGACTAGGTGTGTTTTCTATTTCAGAAATCGGATTAAAATCGTAATTAATCGAAAATTTATTAACAAAGTGGTATATAGTGGTATAAAGTGGGATTTTTTTCAATATATTTGACTTTTAAACGTTTAAAGTTTAGCAAAACGCATTGGATTTAATAACAGGCACATACGATTGTAAAGTGGATGCAAAAGGCAGATTAATGATGCCTGCTGCAATCAAAAAGCAACTTTCTGCAATTTTGCAGGATGGTTTTGTGTTGCGTCGTTCTGTTTTTCAAAAATGCCTAGAACTTTACCCAATGGGCGAATGGCAGGTGTTAATGCAAAAAATGAATAAGCTAAATAAGTTTAAAAAGAAGAATAACGATTTTATTAGAAGGTTTACTGCTGGCGCTAAAATGGTTGAGGTAGATGTTAATGGTAGGTTGTTAATCCCTAAGGATTTAACGGTTTTTGCAGATATTTCTAAAAATATAGTGGTGGCTTCGGCAATCAATATTATTGAGATTTGGGATAAGGATTTGTATGAACAAGCTATTGATGATGCTGCAATTGATTTTGCGGATTTGGCAGAGGAAGTAATGGGACAAGACGATGACGAGCATGGAATATCATAATCCGGTACTTTTAAAAGAAACCGTTGATGGGTTAAATATAAATCCAGATGGTGTTTATGTGGATGTCACTTTTGGTGGTGGCGGTCATAGTAAGGAAATTTTAAGTCGGCTAAGTGATAAGGGTAGGCTGTTTGCTTTCGATCAAGACCCAGATGCGCTTGAAAATGCAATTGATGATGATAGATTTACGCTTATACATGAGAATTTTAGGTTTGTAAAGCGATTTTTAAGATTTCATGGGGCAAAACAGGTCGATGGTATTTTAGCAGATTTCGGAGTGTCATCACATCAGTTTGATGTTGCAGAGCGTGGTTTTTCAACACGATTCGAGGCTGATTTGGATATGCGAATGAATCAACAAAATCAATTGTCTGCTTTTCATGTTGTTAATGAGTATGACGAGGCGCAGTTAAAGCAAGTGTTTTTGCAGTATGGCGAGTTGCGTGCAGCTCCAGCAATGGCAAGGTTAATTGTTGAGTACAGGGAGAATGAGCCCATAGTAACTAGTGAGCAACTAAAGAAAGTTTTAAATAAGTTTTTGCCACCGCGTTTTGAAAATAAGGTGTTGGCGCAAATTTATCAAGCTATAAGAATAGAGGTTAATCAAGAAATTGAGGTGTTAAAAGAGTTTTTATTGCAGACTCCTGAAGTGTTAAAAGTTGGTGGCCGATTAAGTTTTATATCCTATCACTCTCTCGAAGATAGGTTGGTAAAGCGTTTTATTAGAAATGGCATGTTCGAAGGAGAACCAGAACGCGATATGTTCGGAAATTTTGAAGTGCCTCTAAAAAAGGTAAATGGCTTAATTGTGCCAACCGCAGAAGAAATTAAAATTAATAATAGAGCAAGAAGTGCAAAGCTTCGTATTGCAGAAAAACTATAAATAAAGTTTTAATTTTTTCTGGGTTAAAGGTTTTAAATAATGAAGAAGAATATCTATAACATATTAAAAGGTACTTTTTTAATTAGTGACGATTCATTTAAGAGCTGGCGTTTAATACTTTTTATTTCTGGATTGGCTATTGTAATGATTGCGAGTTCGCATAGTGCAGATAAAAAGGTGTATGAAATTGCACGATTAAAAAATGAAGTAAAAGAAATGCGATCGGCATTTGTAGATGGTCGGTCTAAACTCATGAGGCTTAAAATGGAGTCGAATGTAGTGCAAGTAATGAAAGAAAAAGGGTTGGCACCCTCAGTAAATCCGCCAAAAAAGATAAAGATTAAAAAGAGTAATTGATAATAAAACCTTGGCAGTAAACGAAAAAAACATATTAAACCGTTTGTATTTTATAGCTGGATGTATGTTCATCTTCGGGCTTGCTGTGGTGTTTAAATTGTTAAGCATTCAGTTTCTTCAAGGCGATGTGTATAGAGCAAAAGCAACAGAGCGTGTTGTTAAAAATGTTGTAATTCCTGCTAATAGAGGTAATGTGTATTCTGTAAACGGGAATTTGTTGGCAACCTCAATTCCTAAGTACGATATTCGTTTTGATGCCTTAACTCCAAATGCTAAAACTTTCGAAAAATACGTAAAACCACTTTGCGATTCGCTTTCAAAATACTCCGGCAAATCGGCTACTAAGCTTTTAAAAGATCTTAGACGTGCTCGTGCTAATAAAAATCGTTACTACTTGTTGGCTAGAAATATTGGCTATTCTGATTATATCCGTCTACGAAATTTCCCATTATTAGAACTAGGCGCTTTTAAAGGCGGGTTAATTGTAGAGCAAACCACAAAGCGCGAGCATCCAATGGGTGGTATTGCGCAAAGAACTATAGGTTACGAGCGTGTAGACGATAAAGGTAATGTAACAAGACCTGGTATAGATGGTGCTTTTGGTGTGAAGTATTTACGAGGTGTAGATGGGCAACGTAAAAAGCAGCAAATTGGTAAAGGGCAATGGAAGCCTTTAAGTGATGCTAATGAAATTGAGCCGCAAGATGGTTACGATGTTTACACCACTATCGATGTAAATATTCAAGATATTGCACATCATGCTTTATTAGCACAGTTAGAAAAATATAAGGCAGATCATGGTTGTGTGGTGGTAATGGAAACCAAAACCGGAGAGATTCGTGCCATTTCCAATTTAGGAAGAAATAAAAACGGACATTATTACGAGCGGTTAAATTATGCGGTTGGCGAGAGTCACGAGTCTGGTTCTACGTTTAAACTTATGGCGCTTGCTGCGGCTTTTGAAGATAAAGTGGCAGATACCAGCGATGTCGTGGATACAGAAAAAGGTGTTTTAAGTTTTTACGGTAAAAAAGTGCGCGATTCTAAGTATGGCGGGTATGGTAAAATATCGGTTTCTAAGGCATTCGAGGTGTCTTCAAATACTGGAATTGTAAAGGTAGTAGATGAAGGGTATAGAAAAAATCCTGAAAAATTTATAGATCGCTTATATGATATGAACCTGAATAATGGTTTAGACCTACCTATTATAGGAGAGCCAAAGCCAATTATTCCAGATCCAAGAATTAAAAACGGGCGTTGGAGTGGTATTGCGTTACAGTGGATGGCTTATGGTTATGGAGTGTCATTTACACCGCTTCAAACATTAACCTTTTACAATGCCGTTGCTAACGATGGTGTTATGGTTAAGCCAAGGTTTTTAAGAGAAGTTAAGGAGTTTGATAAGGTTATAGAGCCTTTTGAAAGGGAGGTTATTAACGAGCAAATCTGTTCCAAAGAAACAATTTCTAAGCTGCAAGCATTATTAAAAAATGTTGTAGAGAAAAAACACGGTACAGGACATCGTTTGTATTCTAAAAACTTTTCTATGGCAGGAAAAACAGGAACGTGTCAAAAGGATTATAGCGATAAATCTAAATTAAACTATATCTCATCTTTTGCAGGTTATTTCCCTGCCGAAAACCCAAAATATTCATGCATTGTTGTTATTCACGAGCCCGATAAAGGTGTTGGGTATTACGGAGCCGATGTGTCAGGACCTGTTTTTAAAAGGGTGGCTCAAAAAATATATACAGATACGCCTTTAATAGATGAAATAGAATCATTAGAAGTGAAAACAGCAGCTGTTGAAAAGGATTATGAGCACTTCTATAAAACAGCACAAACCTATAAAACAATAATGCCAAATTTAATTGGTATGCCAGCAATGGATGCCATTGTTTTACTTGAAAATATGCAGATTGATGTTACCGTGAAATTAAGTGGAAATGGCATTGTAAAATCACAATCTGTAGATAAAAACACAAAACTTAAAGATAACCAAACCGTAGTTTTAAAAGCATCATGATAGCACTAAAAGACATACTTTATAAGGCTACTTTAAACGCGGTAGTGGGCAGCACAAATATAAATGTTGTGGCTATTAATTTCGATTCTAGAAAAATCGAAAATAATCATGCTTTCGTGGCTATTCGTGGTTTGGTTGCCGATGGTCACGATTATATAGATAAGGCTATTAGTAGCGGTGCTACAAGTGTGGTTTGCGAAAAAATACCTGATAACTTAGTTGATGGTGTTACTTATGTGGAGGTGGATAATACAAGTCGTGCACTGGCAATTATGGCTTCAAATTTTTATGGTAATCCATCAGAAAATTTAAGACTTGTTGGTGTAACGGGAACAAACGGTAAAACTACGGTAAGTAGCTTATTGTATCAGTTGTTTAAAAAAGCGGGTTACAAAGTAGGTTTGTTATCTACTGTAAAAATTATGGTAGATGAGGTAGAGTATAAAGCGACTCATACCACGCCAGATTCCTTAACTATAAACAGATATTTAAGCGAGATGAATGCTGAAGGTGTCGAGTTTTGCTTTATGGAAGTAAGCTCACATGGGATTCATCAGTTTAGAACAGAAGGTTTGCATTTTGAAGGCGGTATTTTTACTAATCTGTCTCACGATCATTTAGATTATCACAACACATTTGCCGAGTATAGAGATGTAAAGAAGAAATTTTTTGACGAGCTGCCCAGTCGCGCTTTTGCACTAGTAAATGCCGACGATAAAAATGGATTAGTTATGCTGCAAAACACCAAAGCTAAGACATACACTTATGCTTTAAAACAGTATGCCGATTACAAAACTCAAATTCTAGAAAATCAATTTGGGGGCTTGTTATTAAAGGTGAATGATAGCGAGGTGTGGACACGACTTATTGGGAATTTTAACGCCTATAATGTTTTGGCTATCTACGCTACTGCGGAATTGTTAGGTCTCGAGAAAGTTGAAGTATTACGTTTAATAAGCGATTTAGAAAGTGTTAGCGGAAGGTTTCAATATATTATTTCAGATGAAAAAATAACAGCCATTGTTGATTATGCGCATACACCTGATGCATTAAAAAACGTGTTAGAAACCATAAACAGCATCCGAACTAAAAATGAAGAACTTATTACGGTTGTTGGCTGCGGTGGAGATAGAGATAGAACAAAGCGTCCTAAAATGGGGCATATCGCATCGGCTTTAAGTACAAAAGTGATTTTTACTAGTGATAATCCACGTAGTGAAAAACCAGAAGATATTTTAAATGAGATTGAAGCGGGTGTTGAGCCTCAAAATTTCAAGAAAACATTAACTATTTCAGATAGAAAACAGGCTATAAAAACAGCTTGCCAAATGGCGCAGCCAAACGATATCATTTTAATAGCCGGAAAGGGTCATGAAACCTATCAGGAAGTAAATGGTGTGCGTAGCGATTTCGATGATCTTAAAATAGTAAAAGAATTTTTAAAACAATTACAGAAATGAGCATGTTTATAAAGCTCATACTAACAAAAATGTTTAATGGCGAATTACATCTGGTCATTAATAACATTATAAAACAACAGATGAAATAATATGCTGTACTACCTATTTGAATATTTAGAAAAACAGTTTCAGCTTCCTGGAGCTTCACTTTTTGGGTTTTTAACCTTTAGAGCGGCTTTGGCTATGATTTTATCACTGTTAATTTCTACTATTTATGGTAAAAGAATTATTCGCTTTTTGCAAAAAAAGCAAATGGGCGAGACTATTAGAGATTTAGGTTTAGAAGGGCAAAAAGAAAAAGCGGGAACACCTACAATGGGCGGTTTAATTATTATTCTAGCTACTTTAATACCGGTGTTTTTGTTAGCGAAACTCGAGAATATTTATATCATTCTTTTAATAGTAACCACGCTATGGATGGGTGTTATTGGTTTTATTGATGATTATTTAAAAAAGTTTAAAAACGATAAGGAAGGCTTAAAAGGTAGGTTTAAAGTATTGGGTCAAATAGGCTTAGGGATTATTGTTGGGGCAACGTTGTTTTTTCATCAAGATGTCACCATGAAAGAGAAGTTGCCAATAGAAGAGCAACGCGTTTTATTAGCTCAAAACCCAGATATAGAAGCTTCAAAATTATTTAAGCAAGAGGTAAAATCAACACAAACAACAATTCCTTTTGTAAAAGGAAATGAGTTCGATTATGCAAAAGTAATCACGTGGATTAGTCCGAGTCTAGAAAAGTATGCGTGGGTTATATTCATTTTGGTAACCATTTTTATAATAACAGCGGTATCAAACGGGGCAAACCTAACCGATGGTATAGATGGTTTAGCAGCCGGTACATCGGCAATTATCGTGCTTACATTAGGCATTTTTGCATGGGTTTCTGGTAATATTATTTTCTCGGAATACTTGAATATTATGTATATCCCAAGGGTTGAGGAAATTACCATTTATATAGCAGCATTTGTAGGGGCGCTTATTGGATTTTTGTGGTACAATACCTATCCGGCTCAAGTTTTTATGGGAGATACAGGAAGTTTAACTATAGGCGGAATTATTGCGGTTATTGCTATTGCCGTGCGTAAAGAATGGTTAATACCTGTGTTGTGCGGGATATTTTTAGCCGAAAACTTATCGGTTGTTATGCAGGTAAGTTGGTTTAAGTATACCAAAAAGAAATATGGTGAAGGACGACGCATTTTTAAAATGTCGCCTTTGCATCATCATTATCAAAAATCAGGATATCATGAAAGTAAAATTGTTACCAGATTCTGGATTATAGGCATATTACTAGCTATCCTGTCTATTGTAACATTGAAAATACGATAAATTTCAGCGAAAGCAGGAATATTATAAATAACGAAAACGAAATGACAAAGCAGCGATTAGTCATATTAGGAGGAGGAGAAAGTGGTGTTGGAACAGCCCTTTTAGGCAAGGCGAAGGGCTATGAAGTTTTTGTTTCAGATAAAGGAAAAATAAAAGAAAAGTACAAACAAGTTCTTATACATAATGAAATTGATTGGGAAGATGAATCGCATACGGAATCTAAGATTCTAAATGCCGATATCGTCATGAAAAGCCCTGGAATTCCTGATAAAGTTGAATTGATAAAACAAATTCGAAAAAAAGGTATTCCAGTAGTTTCAGAAATTGAATTTGCTTCAAAATTTACCGAAGCTACAATTGTTGGAATTACGGGTAGTAATGGAAAAACAACAACGGCTACATTGACGCATCATATTTTAAAGGAAGCGTTAAATGTGGGGTTGGCAGGTAATATTGGCGACAGTTTTGCAAAACAGGTTTTGGAAGAAGACTTTAAAAACTATGTCTTGGAAATAAGCAGTTTTCAGTTAGACGATATTATCGATTTTAAACCAAACATAGCCGTATTGCTAAACATTACTCCAGATCATTTAGATAGATATGATTACAAATTCGAAAATTATATCAAATCTAAATTCAGAATTGCCATGAATCAAACTAAAGATGATTATTTGATTTATGATGCCGACGATGAAGTGATAGTAGAGCATTTAAAAAATAACCCAGTTCAATCTACATTATTGCCATTTTCATTAGTGAAACCTATAAAAAATGGCGCGTATTTGGACAACGAAAATATTAGACTAACAATAAATAACAACGAGATAATTATGCCAACAGCTAAAATAAAACTAGAAGGAAACCACAATACTAAAAATGCAATGGCGGCCTCTACTGTAGCGCATTTGCTTAAAATTAGAAAGCAAACAATAAGAGAAAGTTTAGAGAACTTTCAGGCTGTTGAGCATCGTTTAGAAGAGGTGCTTAAAATTAATAAAGTACAGTACATAAACGACTCTAAGGCTACTAACGTAAATGCGACTTACTACGCTTTGGAAAGTATGAGCGCTCCAACAGTTTGGATTGTTGGTGGTGTAGATAAGGGTAATAATTACGAAGAGTTATTTCCGTTTGTAAACGAAAAAGTAAAAGCCATAATTTGTTTAGGTGTCGATAATGAAAAATTGATGAATACCTTCGGGAATATGGTCGATGTAATTATTGAAACGCAATACATGCAAGAGGCTGTTAAAATAGCTTACAAATTATCAGAATCTGGTGATAGTGTGTTGTTATCGCCAGCGTGTGCAAGTTTCGATTTGTTTGAAAACTATGAAGACCGCGGACGTCAATTTAAAGATGCAGTAAGAAACTTATAATATTAAATTTAAGTGCAAACATTATTTAACAACATAAAAGGAGATCGTTTAATTTGGGCAATAGTTGCGCTATTGGCTATTTTATCGTTTTTACCCGTGTACAGTGCGGCCAGTAATTTGGCGTATAAAGGCACGGGAGGAAACACCTTTACTTTTTTTATTAAACACTTTGTGCACTTAATTTTAGGGTTTGCTATAATTTACGGTGTGCATAAAATTCCATATAGGTATTTTAAAGGCTTGTCGTTAATAATGATACCAATTGTTTTGGTTTTGCTTGCTATAACCATGATGCAAGGCACAACAATAGCAGGGGCAAATGCTAGTAGGTGGATCCGTATTCCGTTTGTGGGTATGTCTTTTCAAACATCCACCTTGGCGGCTGTTGTTTTAATGGTTTATGTAGCGCGATATATGTCTAAAATTAAAGAGGAAACAGTAACCTTTAAGGCATCTATTTTACCGCTTTGGATTCCTGTTTTTTTAGTACTAATATTAATTTTACCTGCCAACTTTTCAACGGCAGCTATCATGTTTTTAATGGTTGTTATGTTGGTGTTTCTTGGTGGATATCCACTGCGTTATTTGGCAGTAATTATAGGTTCGGGGATATTGGTTTTAACCATGTTTATATTAATAGCTAAGGCGTTTCCAGATGCTATGCCTAATAGGATTGATACATGGATGGGGCGTATTGAGAGTTTTTCTAATCCGGAAGATACCGAGGCCGATTATCAAATAGAAAAGGCAAAAATAGCCATTGCAACAGGTCAAATTTGGGGTGTTGGTCCGGGTAAAAGTATGCAGAAGAATTTTTTACCACAATCATCATCCGATTTCATTTTTGCCATAATTATTGAAGAGTATGGCTTAATAGGTGGGTTTGTAATTATGACGCTTTACTTGTGGTTTCTGTTTAGGGTGGTTATTGTAGCTCAAAAATCAGATACCATATTTGGTAAGTTGTTAGTGTTAGGTGTTGGTTTGCCTATCGTTTTTCAGGCCTTAATAAATATGGCTGTAGCGGTTGAGTTGTTTCCGGTTACGGGACAAACATTACCCTTAATTAGTAGCGGTGGTACATCTATTTGGATGACTTGTTTGGCTATTGGAATTATATTAAGTGTTAGCGCAAAACGAGAAGAGATAAAGGAACAAGAGATTAATGAAGATAATCCGTTAGAAATTTTAAGCGAGGCCATTTAAATGAGTAAATATAAAATCATATTATCCGGAGGAGGAACAGGAGGTCATATCTATCCTGCTATCGCTATTGCTAACGAGCTAAAATCTCGTTTTCCAGATGCCGAATTTTTATTTGTAGGTGCCAAAGATAGAATGGAGATGGAAAAAGTGCCTCAATCTGGGTATCAGATTAAAGGTTTATGGATTTCTGGTATTCAGCGTAAGCTAACTTTAAAAAATTTAAGTTTCCCGTTTAAGGTAATTAGTAGTCTTTGGGAGGCTCGTAAAATAATAAAGTCATTTAAGCCCGATGTGGCTATTGGTACGGGTGGTTTTGCAAGTGGTCCATTATTACAAGCTGCGGCTTCAAGTAATATTCCAACTTTAATTCAAGAGCAAAATTCGTATCCGGGAATTACCAATAAGCTACTGGCTAAAAAAGCACAGAAAATATGTGTTGCTTATGATGGTTTAGAACGCTTTTTTCCAAAGGAGAAAATAATTAAAACAGGTAATCCGGTTCGTCAAGGCTTATTGAATGTAGAAACAAAAGTTGAAGAGGCAAAACGCTTTTTTAATTTGGAACCCAACAAGGTTACGCTACTTATTATTGGTGGTAGTTTGGGGTCTAGAAGGATTAATCAATTAATCGAGAAGAAATTAGATTTTTTCGATACGCATAACATTCAAATTATATGGCAGTGTGGAAAATTGTATTACCAGCAATATAAAATTTGCGATAATACAAAAGGAATTCAAGTGTATCAGTTTTTAAACAATATGGATTTTGCTTATGCTGCTGCAGATATTGTAATTTCAAGAGCAGGAGCAGGCTCGGTGTCCGAATTATGTATAGTTGGAAAGCCAGTAATTTTTATTCCTTCGCCAAATGTGGCAGAAGACCATCAAACCAAAAATGCGATGGCTATTGTGAATGAAGATGCTGCCATTTTAATAAAAGAAGAAGATTTAGATGCCGATTTTGAAAATAAATTTTCTCAGCTTTTAAATGCACCAGAACGACAAAAAACATTATCAGATAATATTAAAAAATTAGCATTAATAAACGCAACTAAAGATATAGCAGACGAGGTAGAAAAACTTCTGAAATAAATTAAATGAATTTAAATAATATACATAACATCTATTTTGTAGGTATTGGCGGTATTGGCATGAGTGCTTTGGCACGCTATTTTAAAGCCAATAACAAAAATGTTGCTGGTTATGATAAAACACAAACCGATATTACCAATAGTTTGGTCGATTTGGGTGTGGCGGTTCATTTTGACGATGCTTTAGAAAACATTGCAGCGCCGTTTAAAAACCCAGATAATACCATTGTGGTTTATACGCCTGCAATTCCTAAAGATAATGCAGAGTTAAATTTCTTTATATCGAATGGTTTTAAGGTTTTAAAGCGTTCTCAAGTTTTAGGACTAATTACCCAGAATACTTTTTGTTTGGCTGTTGCGGGAACGCACGGTAAAACAACAACAACAAGTATTTTAGGGCATTTAATGCATGAGTGTAATGTGGCGCTTACTGCTTTTTTAGGTGGAATTAGCGAAAATTATAACTCAAATTTAATTTTAAATGGATCTGAAGTTAGTGTGGTTGAAGCCGATGAGTTCGATCGTTCGTTTTTAGCATTGTCGCCAGACTTAGCATGTATAACATCTATGGATGCCGATCATTTAGATATTTATGGTGATGCGGCAGAGTTGAAAAAAACATTCGAAGATTTTACAAAAAAAATAAAACCAAACGGTAAGCTGTTTGTAAAAAACGGATTGCCTTTAAAAGGCATTACTTATGGTATTGAAGACGATTCGGATTATTCCGTTCAAAATATAAAAATAAAAAACGGTACCTATGTTTTTGATGTTAAAGCACCAAAAGCGGTACTCGAAAATTTACAATTTAACCTACCTGGTAGACATAATTTGTCGAATGCATTAATAGCCTTGGCGATGGCTGTAGAATATGGTTGCCCGCACCACCAGCTCGCCAAAGCTTTAGCATCTTATAAAGGGGTTAAGCGCAGATTTACCTATCATATTAAAACCGATAATTTGGTTTTTGTTGATGATTATGCACATCATCCAGAAGAAATTAATGCTGTTCATCAAGCGGTTAGAGAAATGTATCCAGATAAGCAGGTGTTGGCTATTTTTCAGCCCCATTTGTTTAGTCGAACGCAAGATTTTGCAGACGATTTTGCTAAGAGTTTATCGCAGTTCGATGACCTTATGTTATTAGATATATACCCAGCAAGAGAACTGCCCATTGAAGGTGTTACATCGTCATGGCTGCTAGACAAAATTAGCAATAAAAACAAGCAGTTAGTTAGTAAAACGGATTTGTTAGCTAAAATTCGCGAAAGTAAGGCTCAGGTTATTTTAACCATAGGAGCAGGAGATATAGGAGAACAAGTAAAATACATTAAAAAAGAGTTTAGTGTTGAAAGTTAATTGGAACTACATAAAAATGTTTGTTTTGCTAGGCGTAGTGGTCTTTTTGTTCGCTTTTGCTTCAGCGCGAAATGCACATAGAAATGTGTCTGATCCTCAAGTTAAATTTGTTGGCGAAAACAACCTGTTTGTAACAAGCGAGGCTGTTAGTAAATTGTTAATACAAAATTATGGAGGGCTTAAAAACGTGCCTAAAGAAGCTTTAGTTTTGAATGAATTAGAAAACACCCTAAAATCTAATCCATTAATAAAATCTGCAGAAGTGTATGTTGCTGTAAATGGCACGCTTAACGCTGAGATAGAACAGAAAACGCCTATAGCAAGAGTGAGTACAAATGCGTCTTATTACATTGATGATGAGGGCATGTTTATGCCGTTGTCTAAAAACTATTCGGCAAGAGTACCCTTAGTTACCGGTAGTATTGAAAAAAATAACTTAACAAACGTCTATAAAATAGCGCGTAAAGTTAAAAGTGATGACTTCTTAAAAAAGCACGTTTTTGAGATTAATCAGGATAGTAATAAACAGTTGTATTTAAGACTAAGAAAATGTGATTTTATTGTAAAATTAGGTGATGTTAATTTTCTAGATAAAAAAATTAATAACTTAAAGGCGTTTTACAAAAAAAATCAAAAAGATAAGACACTAGGCAACTATAGTAAAGTTAATTTAGAGTTTGAAAACCAAGTAATTTGTACCAAAATTTAAGCTATGGAACATAATTTAGCAGTAGGATTAGACATAGGAACCACAAAAATTGTGGCGATGATTGGGCGTAAAAATGAATATGGCAAAGTCGAGATTTTAGGTATAGGTAAATCTAAAAGCTTGGGTGTACACCGTGGTGTAGTAAATAATATTACACAAACCATTCAGTCTATTCAACAAGCCGTTCAAGAAGCAGAAGCTGCCGCAGACATGAAAATTGATGAGGTTACTGTTGGTATTGCAGGACAGCACATACGTAGTTTACAGCACAGCGATTATATTACAAGATCTAATTCTGAAACCGTAATTGATGTAGATGATATCGATAGGTTAATCAATCAAGTACATAAATTGGTTATGCTACCAGGAGAAGAAATTATCCATGTATTGCCACAAGAATATAAAATTGACGGACAAGCCGAAATTAAGGAGCCAATTGGAATGTATGGTGGCCGTTTAGAAGCAAATTTCCATGTGGTTGTTGGGCAAGTTTCTTCTATAAGAAATATTGGGCGTTGTGTACAAAGCTCGGGATTAGGTCTAGAAGGAATAACCCTTGAGCCTTTAGCATCTGCTAATGCTGTTTTAAGTCAAGAAGAAAAAGAAGCCGGTGTTGCTTTAATCGATATAGGTGGTGGAACTACCGATTTGGCAATTTTTAGAGATGGCATAATTCGTCATACTGCAGTAATTCCTTTTGGAGGAAACGTAATTACTGAAGATATTAAAGAAGGCTGTTCAATCATTGAAAAGCAAGCCGAATTATTAAAAATAAAATTTGGTTCTGCGTGGCCAGGAGAGAATAAGGATAACGAAATTGTGTCTATTCCAGGTTTAAGAGGAAGAGAACCTAAAGAGATTACCTTAAAAAACCTATCTAAAATTATACACGCTCGAGTGGTAGAAATAATAGAGCAGGTATATGTAGAAATTAAAAATTACGGACACGAAGAACAAAAGAAAAAACTTATTGCAGGTATTGTTTTAACGGGTGGAGGTGCACAGTTAAAGCACCTTAAGCAACTAGTGGAATATATTACCGGTATGGATACCAGAATTGGATATCCTAACGAGCATTTGGCAGGCGATAGTGATGATGATATTACAAGTCCGCTTTTTGCTACAGCGGTTGGTTTGGTGTTGGATGGATTAAAGCGTCAAGAGCGTAAAAAGATAGAACAACAAGAGGAAGAAGTTGTCGATGAAGTTGAAACACCACAAGAAACAATAGAAGAAGAAGTTATAGAAAAACCTGTTAAGGAAAGACGTTCTTTCCTTGATAAGTTAACCGAACGCGTTAAAGATTTTTTAGATAATGCCGAGTAAGTTAATAAATAGAGCATCATGTCTAATAAGCGCTTTAAACCAAAGCACTTATTGGCGTATAGAGAAACCATTGAATTAAAATATTAAGTACAAAATCCCCAGAAAAATAGAATTTTATGAGCAGCAAAAAAGAATTCGAAACAAGTATCTCATTTGATTTACCCAAAAACCAATCAAATGTCATTAAAGTTATTGGCGTAGGTGGTGGTGGTAGTAATGCCATTAATCACATGTTCCAGCAAGGTATTAAAGGTGTAGATTTTTATATCTGTAATACCGATGCACAAGCTTTACAAAACAGTGGTGTTCCAAATAAAATCCAATTAGGATTGCATTTAACCGAAGGGTTAGGAGCTGGAGCCAACCCAGATATTGGAGAGCAATCTGCAGTAGAGAGTTTTGATGATATTTCTCAAATGCTAGATACTAATACCAAAATGGTGTTTATTACCGCCGGAATGGGTGGTGGTACAGGTACAGGAGCAGCTCCTATAATTGCTAAAATGGCTAAAGATTTAGACATTTTAACCGTAGGTATTGTAACCATGCCTTTCCAGTTTGAAGGAAGAATGCGTATCGAACAATCTCAAAAGGGTATAGAGAAGTTAAGAAACGTAGTCGATTCTTTAATTGTGATTAATAACAACAAACTTCGCGAGGTTTATGGAAATCTTGGTTTTAAAGCAGGATTCTCTAAAGCCGACGAGGTGTTATCTACCGCTGCTCGTGGTATAGCCGAAGTTATTACACATCACTACACACAAAATATAGATTTACGTGATGCTAAAACCGTATTAAGTAATAGTGGTACTGCTATTATGGGTTCAGCATTAGCGGCAGGTCAAAACCGTGCTCAAGATGCTATTCGAAAAGCACTGGACTCGCCATTATTAAACGATAACAAAATTACGGGTGCTAAAAACGTATTGTTGCTAATTGTATCTGGTGCTCAAGAAATAACTATCGATGAAATAGGAGAAATTAATGATCATATTCAAACCGAAGCAGGTCATGGTGCAAACATCATTATGGGTGTTGGCGAAGATGAATCGTTAGAGGAATCTATTGCAGTAACCATTATTGCAACGGGTTTTGATATTGAACAGCAAGATGAAATTTCTAATACGGAAACTAAAAAAGTGGTGCACTCTTTAAGCGAAGAGCAAGATTTAGATGCTCAAGATAAGGAGCCAGTAATAATAGAGCCTACTATAGTTTTAGAAGAAAAGAAAGAAGAACCAGTGGTTCGCCATACTTTAGATTTAGAGCCTGAAGAAGATGTGGTTTTTGTAAAAAAATCAGAAGTTAAGCATATTGAAAACGAAATAGATTTAATACCAACTTCAGATCTTATTAAAAATATAAATGTGGTTTACGATGAGGTAAGCGCAACCATGTCTAATTTAAATGATGACGATAGTTTTATAATTAAGCCCGTAACTAGAATGGGGGCTGATTCTGAAAGTATTGCCGATGTTGAATTAATCTCAGATTATATTGAAGAAGAAAAGCAAATTACTTTAACCTTCGATATGCCGTTATCTCCAAAAAGCGAAGGGCCTAAAAAAGAGGAAAAAGAAGCGGTAAAACAAAAACCTGAAGATGAAGCTATTATTTCGCATGATTTAAACGAAGACCTAAAAAGTATTCCAGTAAAGGATTACGTGGAGATAGTTACGGTTAACGAGACTAACGAGGATGGTGATATTCGATACACCTTAGATGATTATGCAGAGGCAGAAGGTACGCAAACCAAATCTAAACAAGCAGCTAAAGAGGTTTTAGAGGATGTTGAGGAAGACATTGTTTTTGAAAAAAAGGTAGTTGTTGAGCCGGTAGTAAATGAAGAGGAAAGTGATGAGGTAGACCCTATGAATAGTCCAATTTCAGATTTACTAAAAGAACGTGCCGAAGAGCGCAGACGTAAAATGAAGGACTTCAATTATAAGTTTAACAATGCTAAAATTGATGATATAGAAAAGGAGCCTGCTTATAAAAGGCAAGGTGTAGATTTAAAAGAAGCCAAACATTCTTCTGAAACCAATATGTCTAGAACAAGCATTGGTTTAGATGATAATGATGATATTCAATTAAGAAGTAATAATTCATTCCTACATGATAATGTAGATTAATTATAGACCATTTATTAAAGTGTGTTATTTATAAGTCCGAAAAGTTCCCTCAACTTTTCGGGCTTTTTTTTAGGTGATATTTTGGCACGCCCACGAAGTAGGGAATCTTTTTAATTACTACTTTTTGTCTTCAAGCATCTAACTTTTTTCTATCTTCGCATTAAGTAAATAATCGAAAAATTATGGGGTTACAACAAGACGTAATGACGGCTTTAAAAGCAGCAATGAAATCAAAAGACCAAACGGCTTTAACAGCTTTACGTGCGGTTAAATCGGCTATTTTGTTAGCGCAGACAGAAAGTGGTGCAAAAGAAGATTTAACGGAAGAACAAGAGCTTAAAATACTTCAAAAACTAGTTAAACAACGCAGAGATAGTGCTGCTATTTATTTAGAACAAGATAGAAAGGATTTGGCTTTACCAGAAATAGACGAAGCCGAGGTAATTAGTCAGTTTCTGCCAGAGGCCCTAACCGATGAAGAAATTGAAAAAGTTGTGGTAGCAACCATCGAGCAAGTAGGAGCTAGTGGGATGAAAGATATGGGTAAAGTTATGGGAATGGTTAGTAAAGAATTAGCTGGACAAGCCGATGGGAAAACCATCTCTAATATTGTTAAGGCAAAATTATCTTAATTACTACATTAAATAGTTTTGAATGATTTATTATGTTTATGTCATTAGAAGTGAAAAAGATAACCAACAATATATAGGGTTAACTGAAGATTTAGAAAAAGAAGTGACGTTGCATAATATGGGTGAATATGCCGAGACCAGAACAAGTAGACCCTGGGTTTTAGTGCAAACTAAAGTGTTTACATCCCTTGTAGATGCAAAAGGTTATTCTGAATTTTTAAAGAAAAATGAAAGTATATAGCGTTGTAAAAAACAAATTGAAAAAATAATTAAATGGCTGCGTAGTTCAACTGGATACCTGCCTGCCGTCAGGCAGGGAATATCAGATTTCGATATAAATGAAAGCTTATTATACATATGTATTGGAAAGTGAAGTTGATTGACGATTGTATAAAGGCTATACAGATGATTTAGAAAAGCGGGTAAAAGAACATAATAGCGGAAAAACTAAATCAACTAAGGGTTATATTCCTTGGCGATTAGTATATTTCGAAAAATTTTTATCACGAGAGGAATCAATATTAAGAGAAAAATATTTTAAAACAGGAAGCGGAAGAGACTTTTTGAAAGGTAAATTAGGAAAATAATTAAATGGCTGCGTAGTTCAACTGGATAGAATATCAGATTTCGGCTCTGAGGGTTGGGGGTTCGAATCCCTTCGCGGTCACAAAAAAAGCACTTCGTAAGAAGTGCTTTTTTTTTAATTAAAAGTGAATTATATTATTCATCCAATAATAAATTCAATCTAACGGTTATATTATCTCGTGTAGCTTTACTAAACGGGCAAATTTCATGAGCTTTTTCAACTAAATCCTCACCTGTTTTAACATCTACACCCGGTATGTAACAATCTAAAGTGGCTTCTAAAAAGAATCCGTCATCATCTTTACAGAATCCTATAATAGCTGTTACGCTTAATTTATCGTTATCAATTTTTACTTTTTCGTTTTCGGCAACCGCTTGTATAGCCCCACCAAAGCAGGCCGCATATGCTGCCCCAAAAAACTGTTCTGGATTTGCACCATCGCCTCCATCTCCGCCCATGGATTTTGGTACCGATAAATTAAAATCTAATGGACCATCTTCCGATTTTACTTTTCCTTTTCGTCCTCCTGTGGCCAGCGTGGTGGCTTCATATAACGTTTTCATATCTTTTTTTTTAAGTTATTCCTTAAATATACCACCTAGACTATAGTTAAAGAAATGATCATTCTTAAATTTCTCATAAAATTTGATAGGAATCTTGGGTTTTTCTTAAAAGCGCATGGTTCTAGACCAAGTTTTCTTTAATAAAACCAAATAATAAGCTAAATAGGTTAATTTTACAGGGCCTTAAATCATATTTATATCATTTGCAAAACAATCCGGATTCATATTATATAGGAACAATCATTCTATCCATTTTAATAGGACTTGTAGTGGTGTTAATATTTATTTTTATTAGAAAAATAATTACTAGCATACTGGATGGGTTAGAAATGACTTATACTTTTTTTACTAATCGTCCGGCATTTGTTCATTTCTATATGTTTCGTAAAAAGCTAACTAGAAATCAAACTAAGATACTAACAGAACAGTTTACATTTTACAAGCGGTTAGATGCTGAAAATAAAAGCTATTTTAGGCATCGTGTTGCAACTTTTATGCAAAGTAAAACGTTTGTTGGTAAAGCGGGTTTTAAGGTAACAGACGAGACAGAAGTACTAGTATCTGCCACGGCTATGATGCTTACTTTTGGGTTTAGAGATTTTAGTATTAAGGCCGTTAAAAATATTGTAATTTATCCAACCAAATACTTCTCTGAAGTAAATAAAGTTTATCACAAAGGCGAATTTAATGTTAACCTGAATACTTTAGTTTTATCCTGGGATAGCTTTTTAGAAGGTTACCGGATTGAAGATGATAAACTAAATTTAGGAATTCACGAATTTGCGCATGCCATTCATTTTAATTGTATTTATCAAGAGGATATAAATTCTGTGATTTTTATAGATACTTTTAATGAGCTTAGGGCCTTACTTGCTAACGATGAAATTTTGAAAAATAAATTAATAGCATCAGAGTATTTAAGGCAATATGCTTTTACCAACGATTTTGAGTTGCTTGCTGTTATTCTAGAAACCTTTATTGAAACTCCTCGCGCCTTTAAACATCAATTTCCATTGGTTTATTATAAGGTAAAGCAAATGCTCAATTTTAATTTTCCGGGTTATTAGAGCTTTAGGTATGACTTTTATCATAAAAAAGAAAGCAAAGGTTACGTAATTTTATAATATAAACGTAAGCTATAAAGTTATGATACGAGAAGTACCAATATCAATGATAATGACCCAAGATGTTATAACATTGAATAAAACAGATAAGTTAGAGACAGCAGAGCATTTATTTAAAAAATATAAAATAAGACATATACCGGTGGTTAATGGTCAAGTAATTGTAGGCATGCTTAGTTATAATGATTTGCTACGCCTCAGTTTTGCCGATATTACCGATGAGGATGATAGTACTGTTGATGTTCTGGTAAATAATATGTTTACCATCGACCAGGTTATGACGAGAAACATTATAACGGTTTCAGCTTCAAAGTCTATAAAAGAAGTTGCAGAGTTATTGGCATCCAAAGAATTTCATGCTTTGCCCGTAGTGGATAATAATACATTAAAAGGTATTGTTACTACTACCGATTTAATTAAGTATTTATTAAAACAATTTTAAGACTAATACTAGTTTTAAAGCTTCATTTATTTTTTAGAATAAGTGATATTTATCATAAAATTTATCTTACTTCTTGAGTAAATTTACCTTGTAACTTTAAATATAAACGCCATGGTACCACACATTCCAATTTCTACAATAATGACTAAAAATATTATTGCTATTAGCCCTAGAGAAGATTTAGATAGGGTAGAGATGTTGTTTAATAGGCATAAAATTAAGCATATGCCTGTAATTTCGCATGGTGTTATAGTGGGCATGTTAAGTTTTACAGATTTAATGCGTATAAGTTTTGCCGAAACAGCTCCCGAAGGTAGCCGATCAGTAAATTCTGTAGTTTATAATGCTTTTACTATAGAGCAAGTTATGGCCAAAGATGTTGTTACCGTAACTAGCGATACGTCTATTAAAGATGTAGCAAAATTGTTAGCAGATCGCGAGTTTCATGCAGTTCCGGTGGTAGATGATGGTGAACCTGTTGGCATAGTGTCCTCAACCGATTTGCTATACTATTTAGTTAAGCAAATTTAAGAATTAGCAAGCGTTTTTAATTCTTTAATGGTTTCTGTCTGGTTAGTACTTTTAAAAACATGACTACCGGCAACAAAAACATCGGCACCTGCTTCAACTAGTTTCTTAATGTTTTTGTTGGTAACACCACCGTCAATTTCAATGCGAGTATTTAAACCTTGCTCGGTAATCATTTTGCGCAATTTTTTTACGCGGTTGTATGTGATGTCTTCAAACTTTTGGCCTCCAAAACCTGGGTTTATAGACATAAGTAAAACCATGTAACATTTAGGCAAGATATCTTCTAGAACAGAAACAGGTGTAGTTAAGTTTAATACAACACCAGCTTTACAACCTGCATCTTCAATTTGAGTAAGGGTGCGGTGTAAATGTACTGTAGATTCGTGGTGAACGGTAATAATATCTGCTCCAACTTTAGCAAACTCTTCGATATAACGTTCTGGCTTTTCAATCATTAAGTGCACATCTAAAGGCTTGGTTGCATGTTTTTTTATAGCTTGTATTACAGGCATACCATATGAGATGTTTGGTACAAAATGCCCATCCATTACATCAATATGAAACCAATCGGCATCACTATTGTTAACCATTTCTGTATCACGTTGTAAATTGCCAAAATCGGCAGCTAGCATTGAAGGCGCAATTAATTTAGAAGCCATTTTTATAATTTTTGTTTTGTTTTCGCAAATCTAAAGTTTTTTATTAGTCAGAACTTAATAGATCTTCAATAATTTGTAAAAAAATAGCTTTGGACTCACAATCTTTATTTTCTAAATGTATAAGATAATCTTGTAGGCTATAAAGTGCGTCTAGATCGTCAATAATGGTATAGTTTGTATTAAAATCTTTAAAACTAAGTTTGGTAATAGGATTGTTTACGAGTTCTAGAATGTTAGAGTGTCTATTATCTGTTTTTATTTTTTCAAACAAAATATCGATAAGGTTGGGTTGCCCTTCTATAATTTGAAAAAAAGTACTATCTCTTTTAACGAGAACGCCAGTAATATTATTGGTGTTGTTTTTTGCTTGTGTTTCATTAAATAGGGCTTCTAGCCCCATTATATCAATGTTAGGCTTTACTTTACTGGTGTAACAAATAGTTTTTAACATAAAACGAAGATAATAATATTTTTGGTGGATTTGTAAAATGAATAAACCCGCGGTAATCAGCCGCGGGTTCTTTCATCAATCAAAAAACGAACAGTTATGTTGTAACTGTTGTTACTGTAATTTAGTCGTAATTCTTAATAGAAAATTACTAGCCTAAATATGTTTTTAATATTTTACTTCTAGACGTGTGTTTTAATCTACGAATAGCTTTTTCTTTAATTTGTCTTACACGCTCGCGTGTTAAATCGAAGGTTTCACCAATTTCTTCCAAGGTCATTGGGTGTTGGTTTCCTAAACCAAAGTATAAACGAATAACATCTGCTTCACGAGGTGTTAATGTTTCTAAAGCACGCTCAATTTCGGTACGTAAAGATTCATGTAATAATTCGCGATCTGGGTTTGGAGACTCTCCCGAGTTTAATACATCGTATAAGTTAGAATCTTCACCTTCTACTAAAGGTGCATCCATACTTACATGACGACCCGAGTTTTTCATAGATTCTTTAACATCGTTAATAGTCATGTCCAATTCTTTTGCAATTTCTTCGGCCGAAGGTGGACGTTCATGACTTTGCTCTAAAAAAGCAAATGTTTTATTAATTTTATTAATAGAACCAATTTTGTTTAAAGGTAAACGTACAATACGAGATTGCTCTGCTAATGCTTGAAGAATCGATTGACGAATCCACCAAACGGCGTACGATATAAATTTAAAACCACGAGTTTCATCAAAACGTTGTGCAGCTTTAATTAAACCTAAGTTTCCTTCATTAATTAAATCGGGTAATGTTAAGCCTTGGTTTTGGTATTGTTTAGCAACCGATACAACGAAACGTAAATTAGCTTTCGTTAACTTTTCTAAAGCTACTTGATCGCCAGCTTTAATACGTTGTGCTAATTCAACTTCCTCGTCGGCTGTAATTAAATCAACCTTCCCAATTTCCTGTAGATATTTATCTAACGAAGCGGTTTCTCTATTAGTTACCTGCTTCGTAATTTTAAGTTGTCTCATCTAATGTTGTCCTGAATTTAATTTGTGAATAAATAGGGCGTTCAATGGTTATACGTTATCATCACTCAAAATGTTACAAAAAACTTTATTTTTTTTTAAATTTCTATATCTTGCACAAAATTTTTAAGTCCTAATTACCCTGTTTATGAAGTATTTCTTACTATTAATCCTTAGCTTTTTAAGTTTTGGGGTAACGCACTCTCAAACTAATGGAGAACTGGAACTAACCTTAGAAGGCTGTTTTATTTTGGCCATTAGAAACAATTTAGACTTAAAGCAGTCTGAAATGGAAGTTGAAAAACAAAAACTATTAAGTAAGCGAGCTAAAAAACACTTTCTGCCGGTGGTAGGTACTGGTTTTAGCCAATATTACGACTTTGGTTTTAATATTAATCCATTTACAAACACTAGAGTTAACGATGATTTTCTTTCTAATGACTTGTATTTAAATGCTTCTATGGACTTAATAAATTTTTCTAGTTTTAGTAAGGTTAAAAGAACAACTACTAATGTTAAAAAGTCTATTGCCGATGCTAAAATTGCAAAACGAGATCTATTATTAACAATAGCTCAGTTTTATTTAGATGTAATGTTTAATGATGAATATTTAAAACTTTTAAATAACCAATTAGCCGAAAGTAATAAACAAATTAATAGACTAAATGATGCCTTAAGCTATGGTTACATTGCTAAAAGCGAGTTGTACGATGCTATCGCAGAACATGCTATTGATAAAAAAAATGTGGCGTTAGGTGAAAATAGCAAAAACAGAGCGTTATTAAATTTACTTTATTTACTTAATTATAATGTTGATACTAATAAAGTAGTGTTTTATGATAACCTTTTTGAGGTAGACGAAACTGCCTTAAAAAGCAAAACTTATTATATAGACAAAGTTCTTTTAAATAATCCAATAGCTTCAAGTGCGGAGTATGACGTAGATATAACTAAAGCTTTAGTTGGTGAAATAAAAGGTAAAACGATGCCTAAGTTAAGTGTTAGGTATCATTTGGAGACTTTTTATGTTAAAAATTTATCTGAAGATAGTGAAAATCTTGTGCCCTTTAGTACACAATTAAGAACTAATAAAACAAATGCAATAGGAGCAACTTTAAGTATTCCTATTTTTAATGGATTAAAAAATAGTTATGATATTCAAGTAGCTAAGTTAGACCATCAAAAGGCTGTTATGGCAAAACAACTAGTACATAATAATTTAGTTTTCGAAGTAGAAAAAGCTTATCAGGATATTAGTGATGCTATTGTAGAATACAAATCGTCTAGCGAGGTGTTACTGTCTGCGACCGAATCTTTTAGAACTTCAAAGCTAAAATATGAAGAAGGTAAAATTAATGCCTTTAATTTTGCAATTGCTAAGAGAAACTTGTTAAAATCTGAGGTAGATGTTATTACTGCTAAATATAAATGGTACTTTAACTCTGTGAAATTAAATTTAATAACCGATTAGGAGTTTATTAAATACTAATTTTAAACGGCTCAAAAAGTAGTATGTAAAAAAAACTAAAAAACAACTATAATGTTCCTTTGTGTCTAAAAAATGATACTAAATTTAAATGCTATCAATAGTATACGTTTGTAAAATAAGTTAAAGTATAGTGTTTCGTGCCAAATCTAATAAGTTAATTTTATTATTCTACTAAAATCATAGATACCATGTGGAGAGTTGTTGCTAAAAAAACTTAAATAAAAATAAATACAATATATTTGAGGTACTTAAAAAATCTTTAGAATATAACAGTAGTTTTACATGGTAGATCAACAAATAAGCAACAACGATTGTGGTATAAGTACTGTAAAAACGGTTTATAATATTCTGCTTAAAAATGTAAGCCGAGAATATATAAAAGATGAAATGTTTTTTAATCAAGAAGGCTCTAGAATGAGTGATTTAAAAACATTTTTTGATAATAATGGCTGTGAATCAAATTTAACCCTTTTAGATGTTAATACAACTAAAAATAATACGGCCTATTTTAAAAATCTATTCCCGTTTATAGTTCCAATAAAACAAAAAAAGGAGTTACAATTTATTGTTATAAATGGAATAAAAAGAGGGAAGCTTAAGGTGTACGACTCCAATAGGGCTAAAACGTATTATATTAGTCTGCAAAAACTTAAAAAGTTAGCTTACTATTCTAATAAAAATATAGAGCAAATATCTTTAAATCAGCGTTTAGATAGTGTAATTAATCTTGAGCTTGAAAGCTATAAAATAGATAAAAATAAAGCTTTAAGAGAAAATGATGTTACTACATTATTTAATAAGTTAATGTATTTTGGATATTACCAAGAAAATTATCCATTTAGTAGTAAAAAACTGGAAAAAAGATTTTTAGAAGATTTAATTTTTGATCAGGATTTATTAGCTATTCCGGAGCATTTTAAAACATTAGGCTTAGAAAAAGGTGAAATAAAGGTAAAAGCACCATTGGTTTTAAGTGTAAAGGCCAAGGATAAAAGGCCTATAGTAACCCCAAATTATTCCCTTAGAGAGGAGAGTATGTATATAAAGTTACTTAAGGGTTTAAAATCGGATAAGAATTTATGGTATATATATGTATTTACAGCCATTTTTACGGCGGGTGTTACGCAACTAGCTGTTTTTATAAACCAAATATTGATAGATAAAGTACTTCCTAGTTTTCAGATAAATATTTTAATTTTATTTATATTAGGTGTAAGTGTTTTTCAAGTTTTTAATATAGTGTTATTACTATATAAAAAGTTTATTAGTATCCACTTAGGAAACATTTTAGATAAATACTTTTTGGGTACCTTCGATAAGAAATTAAATAGTTTTTCTATTCGATTTATTCAAAACTTTAGGCGCGGAGATTTAACAGAGCGATTAAGTGATTCTAGAAAGCTAAAAGATTTCTTTTTAAGATTTTTTACAAGGATTTTGGTCGATATTGCAGTGTCTATATACGCTCTTTTACTTCTGCTTTTTATTGATTGGAAACTAACAGGTATAGTGTTAATTGTTATGGTGCTTTTTTATATTTGGTATAGAATCATGACACCAATTTTAAAAACTATCGAGATGAAGCGATTTGCAAGTAAAGCAAATTATTTTTCTACAATGATTGAAAAAATTGAAGGTATACACGTTATTAAAAGCTTAAAAATTGAAAATGTATTCTCAGAAAAGGTAAACACTAATATTGATGAGTTAATAGCAATCCAAACAAAAGAGAGATATTACAGTATTTTTAACACAGCTATAGTATCGATAATAACCTTTTTTGCAGGCCTTACCATACTAACCTTATTGTCTAAAGATGCCATTTTACACCAAAGCATTACGTTAGGGCAAATTATTACGTTTTTAGCATTGTCTTCTAAAATATTTGGCTCTTTAAGTCGAATATTAACTGAAAATTCAACGTTGCAAGAAAACTTAGTTATTTTAAAAAGATATTTCGATTTTAATGAAAAAGTTAAAGTTCAAACTACAGAGAAAAAAATAACCAACGTAGAAATAGAAACTGTAGATTTTAATCATGTTGGGTTTGAGTATTTGCCGGATAAACCTATACTTAGTCACGTAAACATAAATATTGGAATAGGAGAAAAAATTAAGATAGAAGGGAAAAATGGGTCTGGAAAATCTACGTTTTGTAAAATTTTAGCCTTGTTATATAGTCCAAGTAAAGGTACCATTAGTATTAACGATGTCGATATTAAGTTATATGATAAAAGTGTTATTAGAAATAATGTGCTATTAGTAAGTAACGAAGATGCTTTATTTAACGAAAGTTTACTTTATAATTTAACGTTTGGTAAAGCCGTAGATAATATCAAGATTATTGAAATGGCTAAAAAGGTCGATTTTTACGAATTTATAATATCTAATACTGAAGGTTTAGCCTATATTATAAGTGAAAATGGTAAAAACCTTTCAACAGGACAACGGAAAAAAATATTACTACTTCGGGCTTTACTTAGTGAGGCACGTATAATAATGTTAGATGAAATTTTATCTGGAATTGACGCTCAATCAAAAGTGGTTATAGAACAAACCTTGATGGATTCTAAAAAAGCGTTTTTAATTATTTCTCATGAGGCATCAAGTCATATAAAATTCGATAAAACCTACGTTTTGGATAACGGAAAACTAATGCTACAATAAAAATGAGTCGATATAGCTTAGACAATAAAAAAATATATGAAACCCGAGAAATTAATTTTATTAAATTGTTTTTTAGGATATTATTGGTATTTATAAGTTTTGTTGTAATAGGAATGTTTATAGTTCCTGTTAACGATGTAGTGTCTTATAATTATGGTGAAATTATATCAAAAAATCCAGAAATTAATTTTAAAGCTCCCTTTGAAATTATACCAAAAAAAACCTATGTAAGTAAGGGAGATCGCGTTTTTAAGGGTGATACCTTAATGGAAGTTGATAATGCAAGTGGTGAATTTGTTACCCTTTTTCAGCAGAATAAGTCTATTGATATAGATAAACTAAATATAGAAGAAAAGGTCGAGTTTTTAAAAAAACAAATTGAATTAGATTCCATTCAGTATATTAATGACCGTAAAAATATTACCAACGAGTTAAGGAATATAGGGCAGCAAGCTTACTTATTAAATCAACAAATTAAAATTAAAAGAAATAAGCTAAGATCAGATTCGATTATGTATAACAAAGAAGTTATAAGCTTAATTGAGCTTAGACAAGCCAACGATGATTATTTAACTTCTAAGAGTAGTTATGTGAAAATTAGGAATCTAAGGAGTCAACTAGATGCTCAATTTAACTCATTAGAAAACGAATATTTACAGAGTAAAAATACTTTAGAAATTCAAATTTCCGATTTAGTGGCTTCTCAAAATAGATTAGACCAACAAAAGGTAAATGTAAACTCTAAGTTAGAAGTTAGAGAAAAATCTATAGATATTGTTCAAGGATTAAATAATAGACAATTTTTAATATCGAATTTAAATGGTGTTATTGTAAATGTGTTTACACAAAATCAAAATTTAAGTTTTATAAATAAAGGCGAATCTTTAATTTCTATAACACCAGATTCTGAGAACTTTTATGCCAGAGCTCGGGTTAAAGAGCAAGATTTAAAATATTTAAAAGAAGGTCAAATTACACATTTAAAATTAGATGCCTATTATTACTATCAATATGGGCCTATAAAAGGAACCTTAAGTTTTATACCCAATAGGAAAGAGGCGGATAATAATTTTTACGTGCTAATTGATTTACCAAAAAACCAAAAACTAAATTTAAGATCTGGGTACTCATTTAATGGCGAAGTCATTTTAGAAAAAATGAAAATGGGAAAGTATATTTTAAAGAAGGTTTTTGAACAATATGATACCCAAATGAGTGTGCAAGAAGTCCCTGCGCCTAAGCCAAGTAGTATTAGTATTTAAATAATACAATTAACTTTTTTCTAGATATACGTTTTTTTTAGTTTTTTTAAAACTATTTTGTTTATTGACGGTAGCCACGCACTTTCTGCATAATTATTTGTTTATTATTTTTTGTCTATGTGTTAATCCCCACTCTCTAACAGTTTCAATTACTTTATCTAAAGATTTTCCATAATCTGTGAGGCTATATTCGACTGTAATAGGGGTGGTTTTAAATACATCTCTATTAACTAAGCCGTTTATTTCTAAGTCTTTTAGTACTTTGGAGAGCATTCTAGGGGTGATTCCTTCAATTTGTCGTTCTAGCTCTTTAAATCTATGGTTTTTAAATGATAGAGCAATGATGATAGGTAATCTCCACTTTCCACCTAATAGATCAATTACATCTCTAACAGGAAGAATAAAAGTCTTGCACTCCGTAACAGTATAGGGGTTTGAAATATTTTTTGTTGTATCCATGTTAATTGTCCTTATGTGGTATTGCTATATTTGAGTATACCAGTATACTCGAATATAGTAATATACAATGTATAGCAAATTAATATAAATTTGAATAATAAATAAATATAAAATGAAAAAAACACTAATTGTTAATTATACTCCCCGAGTTGATTCCAATACTAAAAAAATGGTAGATTACTTTATTGAAAGTAATAAAATGAAAACAGAAATTACATTTCTTGACTTAACAGAAGAAACTCCAGATTTATTGCTAAAAGATAACTTAAATCTTTACGTTGCTAGAAATTTTGGAGGGGTAGCACTTAGCAAAGATCAACAAAACGTTTTGTCTAAAAATGATAAGATGATGACCCAATTGTTAGATACAGATTTCGTTGTTTTAGCAAGTCCTATGTATAATTTTACCATTCCAGCAACAGTAAAAGCTTGGTTTGATGCGGTAATACAGGCAGGCAGGACTTTTGCATATACAGATACAGGTATTAAAGGCTTATGTGAAAATAAACAAGCGTTAATATTAATGACAAGTGGAAGCGATTTTGATAGCGAACCGTATAATAAGGTAAATTTTGCAACACCTTTGCTATTAACTAGTTTTGGTTTTATTGGGATCCCTGCCGAGGCAATCAACTCATTTGGGTTAGTTCAATATGCAGATAAAGTCGAAGAAATGCTGGCTAATTCAAAGCGTAAAATAGATCTTTTGAGTAAAAAATGGTATTAAAGCCTTGTCCTTCTGTATAACTAAAGTTTGACTTCGCTAAAAATTTACAAGCTGTTTTTATGTTGATTCTAATAAAATTAGCAAAAAAGCCTGTTTCTTAATTGAAACAGGCTTTAATATATAGATTAGTAAAAGAAATTAATCTTCCTTTTTATCTTCTCTAGGTTTACGATCATCACGACGGTTATCGCGTCCACGATTATCTCTACCTCTGTTATCGCGTCCACCACGATTATCTCTAGAGTTGTCTCTTGGTGGTCTTTCAACATAACCTTCTGGTTTTGGTAAAATAGCTTTTCTAGACACTTTCTCTTTACGAGTACGTTTATCTATACCAAAGTATTTTACATCAAAAACATCGCCCATGTTTACAACATCGCTAACATTTTCTGTACGTTCCCAAGCTAACTCGCTTACGTGTAATAAAACTTCGTTTCCTGGAGCTTCAACATATTCTACTACAGCACCAAAATCTAGCATTTTAATAACTTTTACTTCGTAAATGCTACCAACTTCAGGCTTAAATAATAAAGAATCTATTTTCGCCATTACAGCATCAATACCTTTTCTACCAACACCTAAAATTTCAACAATACCTTCTTCGGTAACAGGATCTTCGTTAATAACAATAGTTGTTTCAGTTTCTTTTTGCATTTCCTGAATCACTTTTCCACCAGGGCCAATTAAGGCACCAATAAATTCGTTAGGAATACGTCTAGATACCATTGTAGGAGCATGATCTTTAACATCTGCATTAGGCGTTTCAATAGTTTCGGTAATTTTACCTAAAATATGTAAACGACCCTCGCGTGCTTGTTTTAAAGCATTTACAAGAATCTCGTAAGATAATCCCTTAACTTTAATATCCATTTGGCAAGCCGTAATACCATCTGCAGTACCGGTTACTTTAAAATCCATATCTCCTAAGTGATCCTCATCACCTAAAATATCAGATAAAACAGCGTACTTTCCAGATTCAGTATCTGTAATTAATCCCATGGCAATACCAGAAACCGGTTTCTTTAACTGTACACCAGCATCCATCATAGCCATAGTACCAGCACAAACTGTTGCCATAGAAGACGAGCCGTTCGATTCTAAAATCTCAGAAACTACACGAACTGTGTATGGGCAATCATCAGGAACCATACCTTTTAAAGCACGTTGCGCTAAATTACCATGTCCTACCTCACGACGCGATGTTCCACGAATTGGTCTCGCTTCTCCCGTTGAAAAAGGAGGGAAGTTGTAGTGTAAATAAAAACGCTCTTCGCCTTCGTAAGATGGCATGTCAATTTGGTTGGCTTCTCTACTTGTACCTAAAGTTACTGTAGCTAATGCTTGAGTTTCCCCACGTGTAAAAATTGAAGAACCATGAGTAGATGGTAAATAATCTACCTCACACCAAATTGGTCTGATCTCGTCAGTTTTACGTCCATCTAAACGTAAACCTTCGTTTAATGTTAAATCTCTAACAGCTGCTTTTTCAGCTTTGCTGTAGTATTTAGAAATTAATCCACCGTAATCTGCTTGTTCCTCTTCAGAGAAAGATGCAATAATCTCTTCTTTTATTTCGCCAAATGCAGCACTACGCTCATGCTTAGCAGAACCTGCTTGGGCAACAGCATATACTTTATCATAAGCCATATCGTGAATTTTTGCAGCTAAATCTGCATCCTCACGTTCTGGTTCATACTCCCGAACTTCTTTTTTACCAAATGCCTCAGCTAATTTTACTTGAGCAGCACATTGTACTTTAATAGCTTCATGTGCAAACTTAATAGCTTCAGTCATTTCCTCTTCAGAAATTTCATCCATTTCACCCTCAACCATCATTACAGAATCAGCCGAAGCTCCAATCATCATATCAATGTCAGACTCCTCTAATTGAGCACGTGTTGGGTTAATAACAAACTCTCCGTTTACACGACCAACTCTAGCTTCAGAGATTGGGCATTCAAAAGGAAAATCAGATAATTGAATAGCTGCCGAAGCCGCTAAACCTGCCATAGCATCTGGCATAACATCATCATCATGAGACATTAACTGGATCATTACCTGTGTTTCAGAGTGGTAATCCTTAGGGAATAACGGACGTAAAACACGGTCCACTAAACGCATCGTTAAAACTTCACCATCACTTGGTCTTGCTTCTCTTTTAAAGAAACCACCAGGGTAACGTCCTGCAGCTGCAAATTTTTCTCTGTAATCTACCGTTAATGGTAAAAAGTCAACATCTGCTTGTTTGTAGTTGGAAACAACTGTACACAAAAGCATACATTTTCCAGATTGAACAACAACAGAACCATGTGCCTGTTTTGCTAATTTTCCGGTTTCGATAGTAATTTCTCTACCGTCTCCTAGGTCAATAACCTCTTTAAAAACTTTTGGAATCATAAATTTTTTCTTGTAATTCAAGCATATTTATGCTTAAATTATGTTAAACAATGGTCGTTGTGTTGTTGTGTGTAGTTGTTGTGTGCGACAATTAAATGTCTGTTTGACCAATGAAAAACCTTTAGTCCCGAACTCGTTTCAGGATCTAGCTTCTTCTAAATGCGTTATTTAAACTCTTACGCTCGAGTTATATTATAATTTGGGCGCCTGCCTGCCTACAGGCAGGTTACCCACAAGGGGTCGGGCTTTACGTTTCAAGTCCTCGCTCCTCCTGCGTCGGGCTGTGGGCTTTACTCTACAATCCCTAACGCAAAAACAAAAAACCACGTTATAAAAACGTGGTTCTTTATATTTAAGTTTATTTTCTTAAACCTAATTCCTTTACTATAGCACGATATCTTAAAATATCTTTCTTAGTTAAGTAATCAAGTAAAGCACGACGCTTTCCTACTAATTTTACTAACGAACGCTCTGTGTTAAAATCTTTACGATTCTTTTTTAAGTGTTCTGTTAAGTGGTTAATTCTTTGCGTAAATAACGCAATTTGTCCTTCTGCACTACCGGTATCGTTTTTACCTTTACCGTGCTTTGCAAACATTTCTTGTTTTGCTTCTTTTGATAAATACATGCTAATATTATTGTAAATGATTTTTATGTACACGAAAGTTTTTCTTTCGAGCGGCAAATATAGTGAATAATTTAATGTTTCGAATAATTTGTAAAAAATATTTTTGTAACGTGTGTAATTTATTATGTAAAGTAATAGCTGTATAAAAAGTTGTTTTTAGTACAAACAAATTTACCTATATTACTAATAAATTAACTATGTACCCATTAATATATATAAGCTTTTGTAAAGCCCACTACTAATACTGAAGCAACTATAGTAAAACGCAATAATTGTATTTTTTGGGAGCTTTGGAAGCCTAGATCATTTACTGAATACTATACCTATCCTATTTACCTAATAATAAATTTATTGCTTAACACTATAAATTGTGATTTGGAAGATTTATACGGTGGTTTCTATCTGTATTATAAATTAATAGTCTTTGATTACAATGGTTAAGTTAATCTCTTAGTGGTTGGTTTAATATTAAATCTATATATTGGTTAACCTTATCTTTTAAGTCTTTACGCAGGGTTATAAAGTCTAAGAATCCGTGCTCTAATAAAAACTCTGAAGTTTGGAATCCTTCTGGTAATTCTTTTCCAGTAGTATCTCTTACAATTCTGGGTCCTGCAAACCCAATCAAAGCTCCTGGTTCGCTAATGTTAATATCCCCTAACATAGCAAACGATGCTGTTGTTCCGCCTGTAGTTGGGTCGGTACAAAGAGATATGTAAGGTAATCCTGCGTCTGCCAATTGCGCTAATTTTACCGATGTTTTTGCTAATTGCATTAATGATAATGCCGCTTCCATCATTCTAGCTCCACCAGATTTTGAAATAACCATTAGGGGCAACTTATTTTTTAAAGCATAGTCTGCTGCTCGTGCAATTTTTTCACCTACAACACTACCCATAGAACCTCCAATAAAAGCAAAATCCATACAAGCCACTACTAAATCTTTTCCTTTAGATTTTCCAACGGCACAACGCACAGCGTCTTTTAGGTTAGTTTTCTTTTGAGCAGCCTTTAAACGCTCTGGATATTTTTTAGTATCCTCAAACTTTAACGGATCTTTAGATTCTAAATCGGCATCTAATTCTTTAAATTTATTATCGTCAAAAAGGATTTGAAAATACTCTCTACTACCAATTCTAACATGGTAGCCGTCTTCTGGACTTACATAAAAGTTTTTTTCTAACTCTTCTGTATCTACAATTTTACCTGTTGGAGATTTATACCACAGCCCTTTTGGGGTGTCTTTTTTCTCTTCGGTAGTTGTTGTTATTCCTTTTGTTTTTCTTTTAAACCAAGACATAGTGACTTATGATTTTTGTATTCCTACTTAATAGGAAAGCTTTTTAAAATTTAGTTTGCTTCATGATATTCCTACTTTTGCCGAAATACCAATTGCGTTAGGGATTGAGGCATTTGTTGAGGCTCGCCCGATTTTTATCGGGAAGCGACTGCCGAAAGCCTGACCACAAAATTAAACTTTTTTTTAATTTTGGGGTAACGCCCTTATACTTTTATTAATTTTAATGTTTTAATGGCTTCAATTTTAGGCTTGTAAACCTAAAAAAGGTTCTGTAATATACAGAACCTTTTTTATATGCTTCTTGTAAATGGACTTTAATCTATAAAGTGTTTACATTATTTAAATCTTCGAAAGCTTTTTTAAGTCTAGCTACAAAAGTTTTTTCGCCTTCGCGTAACCATACTCTTGGGTCGTAGTGCTTCTTGTTAGGAACATCTGCACCATCAGGGTTTCCTATTTGCGCTTTTAAATATTCAGATTTACTTCCCATGTAATCGCGAATACCTTCCATAAACGCATATTGTAAATCGGTATCGATATTCATTTTAACTACACCGTAGCTAATTCCTTCGCGAATTTCTTCAACTGTAGATCCAGATCCACCATGAAATACAAAGTCGATATGGTTATGCTCTACACCATACTTTTTAGAGATATGCTCTTGAGAGTTCTTTAAAATTTTTGGAGTTAATTTTACATTTCCTGGTTTGTAAACACCGTGTACATTACCAAATGCTGCTGCAATTGTAAATTGAGGACTTACTTTACTTAATTCTTCGTAAGCGTAAGCTACTTCTTCTGGTTGTGTGTATAATTTAGAATCGTCTACATCGGTATTATCTACACCATCTTCTTCACCACCTGTAATTCCTAATTCAATTTCTAGAGTCATGTCCATTTTAGACATTCTTTCTAAATATTGCTTACAAATTTCAATGTTTTCTTCAATTGGCTCTTCCGAAAGGTCAATCATATGAGAACTGAATAAAGATTTTCCAGTTTCTTTGTAGTGTACTTCACTAGCATCTAATAAACCATCAATCCAAGGTAAAAGTTTTTTTGCACAGTGGTCTGTATGTAAAATTACTGGAACACCGTAGGCCTCAGCTAATGTGTGTACATGTTTTGCACCAGCAACGGCACCTGCAATAGCGGCTTTTTGTCCGTCGTTACTTAGTCCTTTTCCTGCGTTAAATTGTGCGCCACCGTTTGAAAATTGTATAATTACTGGGGCATTTAAATCTCTAGCAGTTTCTAAAACGCCATTTATAGTGTCCGACCCTATAACATTTACTGCTGGTAAGGCATAGTTATTTGCTTTAGCATGGTTAAAGATTAATTGAACGTCTTTTCCTGTAGCTACTCCTGGTTTTATGTTGTGTCCCATTTTTATATTAATTATAATTTTGATTTAACTTAAGTATCAAAAGTAATCAAATTTTAAATGATTTATGGACGTTTTCTAATTTGAAACAGCAAAATTCACACTAAAACGTTATAGTGTAAAGTAGTGTAATTAGCTTAAAATGGATAGTTTATACCTATATTATATACGGCGTTAGCAAAGTTATAATCGTTAAACCACCTGTTTTGATCTGTATAGGATGGGTCGTAAGTTTTAAAACCAATATCAAAACGGAATACGAAAAAACTAAAATCGTAGCGCAAGCCAAATCCAGAACCCACAGCAATATCTTTTAAGGAACTAAGGCTGGTAAAGGTAGCATTATCGTCTTCTACATTATCTAATACATTCCATATGTTTCCGGCATCTACAAATAAGGCGCCGTTTAAATCGCCAAATAAGTTAAAGCGCTGTTCTGCACTTACAGCTAATTTTAGGTTAGCTTCGTTAAACTCATTTGTGCTTTCTGAACTTCCTGGGCCTAAACCATACGCTGCCCAGGCGCGGTTATCGTTAGGACCACCACCAAAAAAACTCTTGGAAAACGGAATACTGTTAGAGTTGCCATAGGGTATAGCTATACCAAAAAAGGCTCGTGTTGCTATAGTATTTTTCTTGCCTAAATCCCAGTGCTTAATGTAATCTAGTTCTGTTTTTATGTATTGTGAATAGGCTACGTTAAATAGCTCGTATCTGTCGTCGCTATCCTTATTAAGTCCAAGCAGTTTGGAGGTGCTTGCCAATAAATTACCTGCTAACTCCAATTTAAATCGGAAAATAGAGAAATCGTTATCCACTAGGTTGGTACGATTATCTTGCGTAAAACTAAAGGCCGAAGATAAAATAAGGTTGTTTTCTGTTAATCGTTTTTTACGCTCGTCAATATTACTTACGGTTAAGTAATCGCTAGCATTGGTGGCTTCGTAGTTGGTGTCGCTTAATACTAAGTCTATAAACTCATCGGCTTTTTCTTCTATTAGCTGTTCGTTTTCGTTACCATCCAATTCTATAAATTCAGCTGGTGTATTGTAGCTTTCTAGGGCTATATCTTCTAAGCTGTTAAACGAACTGGTGTATATACTAAAATAATTTTCGGTTCTTAGGTTTCTAACATATTGAATGTTAAAAAGATCTAGCCGGTTACTAACTTGTTTGTTTGGGTACCAATTGTAGCTAAAATTGCCGCTAAAGGTTTGTTTATCTAAACCAATATTGGTTTGGCTTGTGGTTGCTAGACCAATGCTAGTACTAGGCGACATGTATTTTGGTATAATATTTTCGGTGTAAAAAGGCGAAAATATTCTTGGTATGGTTAGTTTTAAATCGGCTCCAAACTCATTAATATCAAAAAATGGGTCGCCATCTTCCCTTAAGTCTTTTGATGCTCCAATAGATGCTATTCCGGAAATAGCTAGGGTTTCTGCACCGCCAAAAATATTTCTAATTTGTAAGCTCGGGTTTAATGAAAAGCCAACGGTTTGAATATCGCTTTGAGACACGTCGGCACTAAAATCTAAATTAAACTTTTTTAAAGGTGTTAATCTAATAACGCTTCTTAATGTGTTATCTGGATTTTCAAAATATTCAATATTTGGATATTTAAAGGTGCGAAGCTGATTGATATAACTGTAAGTACGCGTTCTGTCTATATCTCTAAATACTTTACCTGGAGAAATAAATACAGCATCGGTTAGTGCCTTTGGTCGAAAACGCATCTTGCCATAGCTAAATAGCTTAAAACCGCCGTATGAAATAGAATCTTGAAATGGTTTGTTTCTATTCTCGAAAGTATAATCGGTTATAATTTTAACATCGTCAATATGATATACTTTAAAGGGTTCTCGCCTAATGGAATCTGCAGTTCTTATAGCTCTATCTTGAATTTTAATACCAACGTTAACTTTTTTATTGGTGCCAATAGTATCCATTTCGAAAGTAACGTAATCTTGATTAAAATGGTAAACCCCTAGGTTTCGCAACCTACTAGAAATTCTTTCTCGCTCTTGCTCGAAACTGCTGGTTCGGTATTGTTCGCCTTGAACTATAAGGGCTTTATCTTGAATTTTTTTATAAAGTGAATCAATAATTGGCGATTTCACCGTTTTTACTATAGAATCTATTAAAAATGCAGGTCCAGTTTTTACGGTATAGTTAACTTGAGCATGTTTGTTATCGTTTCTTTCAATATCAAAGTTGGCCTTTACATTAAACCAACCGTTACTAAAGTAGTAATCTTCTAATCGCTTAGCAGAGCGTTTTGTTTTATCTTCACTTAAAATGGTAGGAGCTTCTCCAGTTCTTTTTAACCAATTATTAAACCCAATAGCAGATTCTTTTAGTTTATCAATTTGCTTTTTGGAGTACTTTTTCTCTAATCGAGCTCTACGATTCGGTTTTTTATCTAACCAAGCTTCAAAAAGGGAATCTCTATTAGGTCGTGCTGTGTTGTAAATATGTAATTTTAAAGGTATGCCTAAAATTTTTCTGTTGGTATGTTGGTATAAAAGGTTGTTTATCTCTTCGGTATTATTTTTTTTATCATTTACAACTATAGATGTTTCTGTAAGTAAATGTTCATCTTCAGCAACTCTTTTTGTGGCATCGCAGGAGTAAAGCAAACTCATAACAAGCGTAAGGTGTAAAATATTTAAGAGTTGTTTTTTCAAATGCGTAATAATTAAATTAAAAGTGATAGGTTAAACGTTTATATTCCATAAAGGAATCTTAGTTTAAGCATCAAAAATACATTATTTTAATCTTAAAAAATATTTAAATAAGTAGACTATTAACGTATCTTATTAATAATTTCTTTTCTTTATAAAAAAATTATGATACTGGCATGCTTTCTAAAAGTCAAATAAAATTAATAACGAGTTTAAAGCAAAAAAAATATAGACAACAACATGGTTTTTTTGTTGTTGAAGGTGTTAAAACGATAACCGAACTGTTACAATCTCATTTAGAGCTTTACAAATTATATACAACGAAGCCTTTCAATATTAATGCCAAAGATGAAGAGCTTGTGTCCGATCAAGAATTAAAACGCATTAGTTTTTTAACTACTCCAAATACAGCATTGGCCATATTTAAAATACCAGAGCCAAAACCCATTAGCACGACTGGTTTAATTGTGGTACTCGATGCGGTTAGAGATCCAGGGAATTTAGGTACCATTATTAGATTGTGTGATTGGTTTGGAGTTACAGAATTAGTTTGTAGTAAAGAAACTGTAGATCGATTTAACCCCAAGGTGGTGCAGGCTACTATGGGTTCTATAACACGTGTTAATGTGAATTATGTAGATTTGGTTCCGTTTTTAAAAACCAGTAGTTTACCTGTTTATGGTGCTTTTATGGACGGTGAAAATGTTTATAAAAGTACGTTGCCTAAAAATGGAATATTAGTTATGGGTAATGAAGCTAATGGCGTATCCAAGGAAGTAGAAGCGGTTATTACCGAAAAAATAGCTATTCCTAGATTTGGCGAATTACAAGCCACCGAAAGTTTAAATGTAGCTACAGCAACAGCAATTTTATTAAGTGAGTTTAGAAGAGGATAAAAAAGGGTACGACCTATAGTAGCAGCTTGCAGATAAGAGCGAAATGCCTATAAATTTAAACCAAGCTTTTATTGAAAAGTAAAATTAATAAACACACCACGCGTTTGCATCCCTGCAATATTGGAGGTCCAAGGGCTATTAGGATCTTCGTCTCTTACTAGTTCGTCATTAATTCCAAAAAGGCCACGTATAGAGGGTGTGAATTTAAAATTATACAAATAGAAATCTATACCGAAACCAAGCTCGTAAAACAATGAGTTTTTTGTCGTTCTAAATTGTCCGTTTTTATTATCCTCGGGGTTATCCTCGTTACTAGATAAGTTTAGCGCCGTAGAAATACCACCAACAATAAAAGGTTTAAAGTTGTTAATACGTTTGGTCGATACTTTTAGTAAAAGCGGCAAGTGTATGTAGGTTGATTTTACTTCTCTAATAAAATCGGAATCCTTAACATTTGGCTCACCTTGAAACCACTCTGCACCATAATAAAGCTCTCGAGTAGTAATTAATAGGCCTGGTTCTAAACGAAGATCTAAAAACTCGTTAATTCTAAGATTTCCAATTAAACCCACACTAAAACCGGGACTCTTTTTTACATAAATATCTCTTAAGTCGTTTTTGTAATCAAAATTAAAATCGTAGCTATTAATACCTAAAAAATAGCCCCAACGTAGTAGGTTGTTATCTGTAGATCCTCGACCTTGGTTGGCATCGTAACTAACTTTTTCTTTTTTAAAAAGTTGAGCGTTAGAGGTTTCAACGATACATAAAAATGATATTAATGCAAAAAGGTATTTCATATAATTACTTAGATGATTTATAAATTGTTGCCACACCTAAAGTTTGTGGAAAATCTTCAACATTTATAAACCCAATATTACGTAAAATATTGTTTAGAGCTTCTCCAAAAGGAAAAACAGATGCCGATTCGCATAAATACTTATAAGCACTTTTGTCTTTAGAAAAGGCTTTTCCTATTAATGGTAGTATGTTTTTTGTATAAAAATTGTAGCCTTGCTTAAAAGGCGTTTTTGTTGGCATAGAAGTTTCTAAAATAACAAAAGTACCGTTTGGTTTAAGTACTCTGTAAATTTCTTTTAAACCATTTTCTAAGGTTTCAAAGTTTCTAACACCAAAAGCTACGGTAATAGCATCAAAAGAATTATCATCAAAAGGCATGTTTTCAGAATCTCCTAAAACCATTTCAATTTTAGAATCTAATCCCTTCTTAGTTACTTTTTGCTTTCCTATTTCAAGCATGCCACTACTAATGTCGAAACCTACAATTCTAGAGGCATTAGTTTCGGCAAGATTTATGGCTAAATCTCCTGTTCCTGTAGCAATATCTAAAATAGAATCGGGGTTAGCCTCTTTTACCATTTTAACCACTTTTTTTCGCCACTTAATATCTATACCAAAAGAAATTACACGATTTAACCCATCATAATCTCCCGATATGGTATCAAACATTTTTGTAACCTGCTCTTTTTTTCCTAAGTCGCTGTCCTTGTATGGCTTTACTTTTGTCAAATCTTAAAAATTTTGATGCAAACCTACATAATTTATTTTTACTTTAATATATCAAATTAAGTCAAAATAAATAGTTTAGGTTATCCGAAGCAAAAATATAAAATAGAAACTCTTGAGGAAAAGATAAACTATTAGAAAAGTAAAAGATAACAGGATTATAAATAATTAAATTAATGCCCATTTATGATCGAAGTTCTATTTTGTAGTATATTTGTGGTACTTTTTTATGAATAAGAAAAAATAATAGAAGCACTTTAGTTTGATATATAAGGCTTTAGTTTTTTATTTGTAATCATACCATTTAAAAATTTAAACGAGTGAAAATAATTATTGCTGGTGCTGGTGAAGTTGGATTTCATTTAGCAAAATTATTGTCTTACGAGTCTCAAGAGATTACTTTAATTGATACCGACAAAGAAAGTTTAGCCTACGCCGATACGCATTTAGATATAAAAGTTATTCGAGGCGATTCTACCTCTATAGCTATTTTAAAAGAGGCACGTGTAGAAAATTGCGAGCTTTTTATTGCCGTTACGGCAAGCGAAACCACAAATATTACCATTTGTGTTTTAGCAAAACAATTGGGCGCTGCAAAAACCATTGCACGAATTACAAATACCGAGTTTATTCATCATAAAGATGAGGTTGGATTTACCAAATTTGGTATTGATGAGTTAATTTCGCCAGAATCTTTGGCTGCTGCCGAAATTGAGTTGTCTTTAAAACAATCGTCATTTAATGATACTTACGAGTTTGAAGATGGGGCATTAACCATGATTGGTTTAAACCTATCTAGGTCTGCGGCGTTTGTGGGTAAAACAGTAAAAGAGGCAGCTAAAATTTTCCCAGAAATTCATTTTGTTCCTATTGCCATTCAACGCTTTGGTACGCAGTATACTATAATTCCTAGGGGAGATACCAAATTTAAAAGAGGCGATAATGTTGTATTTATAACTTCGGAAGGCGGAGGCGAAGAGCTTTGTAAACTCACCGGAAAAGCCAATAACGAGATAAAAGACGTTATGATTTTGGGGGGAAGTAAAATTGGTTATAAAACAGCTAGAGATTTAAGTAATAAAGGGTTTAACGTAAAGCTTTTAGAAGCTAATAAAGAACGCGCTTTTGATATAGCCGACGATTTACCTAACGTTTTAGTAATACAAAGTGATGGTAGAAATGTAGACTTGCTAGACGAAGAAAATATTAGCGATATGGATGCTTTTATTGCTGTAGGGGCTAATTCTGAAACCAATATTATGTCTTGTTTAGTGGCAAAATCTAAAGGCGTAAAGAAAACGGTGGCGCTTGTAGAGAATATGGATTATTTCGAGTTGTCGCATTCGGTAGGTATTGAAACCCTTATCAATAAAAAGCTATTGGCGGCTAATAACATATTTAGGTACATTAGAAAGGGCCAAGTAGTTGCCATGACTAAGCTTAGTAATATGAATGCCGAATTATTAGAGTTTGAGGTTAAAGCCTCTTCTGCTATTTGTAACAAGTATATTAAAAAAATTGATTTTCCGCGTTCTGCAATTATTGGCGGTGTTGTTAGAAACGGTAAAGGTGAAATTGCTTTGGGTGATTTTAAAATACAAGAAGGCGATAGAGTGGTAGTTTGTAGTTTATTACAATCTATTAAAGGTGTCGAAAAATTATTCCGTTAAAATAGTGAGAAATTACATGAAGCTTAATTACAAAATCATTTTCCATTTTTTGGGGTTGCTCTTGCTGTTTAATGGTGGCTTTATGCTACTATCGGCCTTAGTAAGTCTAATTTATAAAGATGGTGTTACTTTTCAATTATTTCTTTCTGGTTTAGCCACTTTAATAGTTGGTGGTATTACCATGTTTTTTACTAGAGATCATTGCAAAGAAATGAATAAGCGCGAGGGTTATATAGTGGTTAGTTTTGGGTGGATTATCATGTCTTTATCGGGAGCTTTACCTTATATTTTTACAGGAAGTATTCCTGGTTTTACAGATGCATTTTTCGAGACTATGTCTGGCTTTACAACCACAGGTGCTTCTATTTTAAACGATATTGAGGCTGTGCCAAAAGGGGTCTTGTTTTGGCGTAGTATGACGCATTGGATTGGTGGTATGGGAATTATTGTTTTAGCTATTGCCATATTACCGCTTTTAGGTATTGGAGGTATGCAGCTTTTTGCAGCCGAAGCACCAGGGCCAAGTGCAGATAAATTACATCCTAGAATTACAGATACTGCCAAACGCTTATGGCTTATTTATTTTGGCTACACAGCAGCTGAAACCTTATTGTTAAAGCTTGCCGGTATGTCTTTTTTCGATGCTATAAACCATGCCTTGTGTACACTGTCTACAGGAGGGTTTTCTACTAAAAATGCTAGTGTTGCCTACTGGAATGGCGATCCCGTAATTCAATATATTATCATTCTTTTTATGTTTTTAGCAGGTACAAACTTTGTACTAAGTTACTTTGCATTTAAAGGCAAAGTGCAAAAAGCCATCCAAGACGAGGAGTTTAAACTCTACTTTAAGTTTGTGGCCATTTTTACAATAATAGCAGCAGTTATAATTTATTTCAGGGCAGATATATCGCAATCTAGCATTGCGCACCCAATGGTTTGGGGACGTGCAGAAAGTGCTTTTAGGCACGCGCTGTTTCAAGTATTATCGGTAATAACAACAACCGGTTTTGTAACGGCCGATTATACCTTATGGACACCCTTTTTAGTGGTTTTCTTTTTCGGGCTTATGTTTCTAGGAGGTTCTGCCGGAAGTACCTCCGGAGGTGTAAAAGTAGTACGCCATTTAATACTTATTAAAAACGGTTTTTTAGAGTTTAAGCGTACACTGCACCCAAGTGCTATTATTCCGGTGCGTTATAATAAACGTGCTATTTCTGGCGATATCGTTTTTAATATCCTAGGTTTTTTTATACTGTATATGTTATCGTTTATTATAGGTTCGTTGGTGTTCTCTATGATGGGAATCGACTTTAAATCTTCAGTAGGTTTAGCGGCCTCCACTTTAGGAAATGTAGGTCCTGCTTTAGGCGATTTTGGACCTGTAAATAATTATGCCGCATTACCAGCACTAGGTAAGTGGTGGGCCTCCTTTTTAATGCTTATTGGACGTTTAGAGCTGTTTACGGTACTTATTTTACTTACGCCTTTTTTCTGGCGTAATAGATAATAATTTGTCTTTAGTTATATGGGCGCCTGCATGCCGGCAGGTGCCCAAAAACTTTATGTTAACGTATTATCCAAAAAAAAAGACCTGTCAGTTTTTTAAAACTTAACAGGTCTGAATTAAATATTTAAAAAGGGGTGTGACTAGCTTACAACCTCTTTAATACGTTTAATAGCTTCGATAATTTGTTCTTGCGAAGCGGCGTACGAAATTCTAATACAATCTGGATTTCCAAAAGCTTCACCAGTTACAGTTGCAACAAGGGCTTCTTCCAATAAGTATAAAGAAAAGTCGGTAGCATTGTTTATTTTCTTACCACGTAATGTTTTTCCAAAAAAGTGAGTAACATCTGGGAAAATGTAAAACGCGCCATCTGGTGTGTTAGCTTTAAAGCCTTCAATATCGTTTACTAATCCTAATATTAAATCGCGACGCTCTTTAAACTCGTCTATCATGTATTGTACGCGAGAAGGCGGCTCGTTTAAAGCTGTAATTACTGCGCGTTGTGCAATACAGTTAGCACCACTTGTCATTTGTCCTTGTAATTTGTTGCAGGCTCTTGCAATTTTTTCTGGAGCACCAATATAACCAATACGCCATCCAGTCATTGCAAATGCTTTAGATACACCGTTTACTGTAATGGTATTGTTGTACATATCTTCAAATTCAGCCATACTAGCGTGTCCTTCGCCATAGTTAATGTGCTCATAAATTTCATCTGAAACCACATAGATATCTGGATGTTTTACAAGTACATCGGCTAAAGCTCTTAATTCTGCTTTAGTATAAACAGACCCACTTGGGTTGCAAGGTGAGCTTAACCAAATCATTTTTGTTTTTGGCGTAATAGCTGCTTCAAGTTGACTAGCAGTCATTTTAAAATCGGTATCTATAGATGTTTTTACTTCTACAGGTACACCATCGTAAAGCTTTACAATATCTGCGTAACTTACCCAGTACGGGCAAGGTAAAAGCACTTCGTCTCCTGCATTAAGCATAACGCCAGCAACGTTGGCTAAACATTGTTTTGCTCCCGTAGAAACTACAATTTGAGCTGGTGCGTACGTTAAATTGTTATCGCGCTTAAACTTAGTAATTATAGCATCTTTTAATTCGCCGTAACCATCAACAGGTGTGTACGAGTTGTAGTTGTCGTTAATGGCTTGTATAGCAGCGTCTTTTATAAAATCGGGAGTGTTAAAGTCAGGTTCTCCTAAACTTAAACCAATAATATCTTTTCCTTCGCCTCTAAGTTCTCTTGCTTTGGCTGCCATTGCTAAAGTAGCAGACGTTGCCATGTTTAAAATTCTATCAGATAGTAATTGCATTGTTAGTTATTTTGTTTAATCGGTAAGTGTATAATTAAGCTAAACTTGGTTTTTGTCCTAGCGTTTTTAATTGATTGTAATGTTCTGCAACCGCTTGCATAAACGTATTGTATTCATTGTAAGGTAAACTAAATTCTTGTGCAGTTTCCTTAACAATCTTTGCTAATTTACGGTAATGGATATGACTAATATTAGCAAATAAGTGGTGCTCTACTTGCCTGTTTAATCCGCCTGTATAAAACTCAACAATCCAACTTTTAGGAGAAAAATTAGATGTTGTAAATAATTGGTGAATGGCCCAAGTGTTTTTCATATTACCTTCAGCGTCTGGTAAGGGCATTTCTGTATTAGGCATAACGTGCGCCAATTGAAAAATAACACTTAAAATTATTCCAGCTGTATAGTGCATAGCAATAAAGCCTATTAAAACTTCCCACCATGCAAAACCAACAGAAATAGGTAAAACAACCCAAATACTATAATACACTATTTTACCTATAATTAGCTTTGTCCATTGCGTTGCAGGATGCGGTAATTTACCGTAGGCTAATTTGCGTTTAAGGTAGTTGTAAGTCTGAATAAAATCTGTTGTAATGGCCCAATTTGCAGTTAATAAACCATACAAAAAGAAGGCGTAATATTTTTGATATTTATGAAATCTAAACCATTTAGCATGTTTTGAAAAACGTATAATTCTGCCCGCATCAATATCCTCATCATGTCCTTGAATGTTAGTATAGGTGTGGTGTAAAACATTGTGCTGTACTTTCCAATTGTAGTCGTTACCGGCTAGAATATAAATGCTGCTTCCCATTAATTTATTAACCCATTTTTTACTAGAAAAAGAGCCGTGGTTAGCATCGTGCATAACATTCATGCCAACACCTGCCATTCCTATTCCAACAATTACCATTCCTAGTAATTGTGCCCAACCTGGTAGGCTATCTATGGTTAAAATTAAAACTGCAGGCACTATAAGTAATGCAAACATTACTATGGCTTTAATGTATAATTTCCAATTTCCGGTACGTTTTATTTCGTTTTCCTTAAAGTAGTTGTTAACCCGCTTATTAAGGGTCTTAAAAAACTTTGCTGGGTCTTTTCTTGAAAAAGAAAGCGCTTGTTTATTCATTGTATTGTTTTTAAATATGATAAAAATATAAAATGCTTCTCATACCTACGGCAAAGATAGGTATAAACCATTTGAAGTAATAACGTTTTTTTGTAAAAAAATGTGTGTAAAAAGTATACTTTTGTTTAAAATTTAACTTTCATGGAGCTTATATTAAAGTATTTTCCAAACCTTACGGAACACCAAATAGAACAATTTATAAAGCTTGAAGACTTATATCAAGATTGGAATTTGAAAATTAATGTGGTATCTCGAAAAGATATTGATGAGTTATACCTACGCCATGTGTTGCATAGTTTAGGTATAGCAAAAGTTATAGAATTTAAACCGGGTACTAAATTGTTAGATGTTGGTACAGGAGGTGGTTTTCCTGGTATTCCTTTGGCTATTTTATTTCCAGAATGTTCATTTCATTTAGTAGATAGTATAGCAAAAAAACTAAAAGTTGTCGATGAGGTTGTTGCTGGACTAGGCTTAACTAATGTTAAAACAACACATAGCAGGGTAGAGGAGATTAAAGATAATTACGATTTTATAATTAGTAGAGCCGTAGCTGCAATGCCAACTTTTGTGCATTGGATAAAAGGTAAAATAGCTAAGGACCAAAAGCACGATCTTAAAAACGGAATTTTATACCTAAAAGGAGGCGACTTAACCGAAGAGTTAAAAGATTATAGAACCACAACTATTTATAACCTAAGCGATTATTTTAAAGAAGATTTTTACGAAACCAAAAAAGTAGTGCACTTGCCACTTAAGTATAGAGGTTAGTTTTTTTAAGCTTTCTACTTAAGCTTAGCTAACTCCACCACTACATTATTAAAGTAATAATATTGGTTTTGAAACCAATACGTATTGGCGTATTGCTTGATATTATTAACATCATTAAGTGAAAGAATGGCGTTGGCCCTGTCGTAAGCTTTTTTAGCATTTACTAAATCATTATTTTTTAGATATGCCATGGCTAAACCTAAGTATGCATCAAAATCCATGGTGTCAAAAGAAATGGCTTTTGTGAAATCTGAAATGGAGTTGTTAAAAGCTCCTAAAAATAAGTTCGATGCCCCTCTATAAAAATATCCAAAAGCATTGTTTCTATTAAGTCGTAAGGATCTTGTTAAATCGCTCTGTGCTTCTTTATAATATTTAATATCCATTAAAAAAGCACCTCTATTATAATAGTTGTCGGCACTAGGATCTATAGCAATAGCCATGGAGTAATCTTCAATCGCGGCTGTGTTTTTTTCAATGGCCTTATAGGCTATGGCGCGTAGGGCATAAATATTAGGATTGTCTGGAACTTGTTTTATAATAGTAGTAAAATCTTCTATGGCTCTGTCAAATTCACCCAAATCCAATTTTACACAGGCTAAACTATATAAGGCATCAATAAAATTTTCATCTAGCATATAGGCCTTAGCATAATCTACTCTAGCGCCTGTAAAATCTTTTAAGCTGTATTTGGAGTTACCACGATTGTAATACGTATCGGCATCCGGTTCTATAACTATAATTTTAGAGTAGTCTACAATGGCTCCACTATAATCGCCCAAATCATTTTTGGCCGCAGCTCTATAGAAGTAAGCGTCTAAGTTTTTAGGCTCTTCGTCTATAACTTGATTAAGTAGTTTTATTTTTTCATTAAGATCCGTGGTTCTTAATGCTTTTCTCAATACCTTTTTAGCTTGTCCAAAATTAAGCAACGGTATTACGACAATAATAAGGAGTATTAGTTTTTTCATCATTAAATTTTAATCCACAAATAACATGCCGTTTTACTTGCTTCAAGAAATCTTAGTGAAGATAATTCAAATTTTATTCCTAAATAAAATTATTTACAAAAAATAGACAGATTGTTGTAACTCTTATTTTAAAAATAAGTATAGCTCTTTTAATTTTGAGTTTTTATTTTCACTACTAGTTTTTATTTTTTTACGGGTATAACATTTCAAATTATTCTACCAAAAATTTACAAAGTAAAAAGGCACAACGTTAAAAATTTTTAAATATTGTTTAATGTATAATTTAGACCATTAGACAGAAGTGTTTGTTTTTTGAAAAAGGTGGTTTTTAGATGTTTTACATTTTTAGTTGTAAATCGACGAAATGCAGATAATTAGAAGGTTTTAGCCTACAAAAAAAATATATTTTTGCATTTCATCGAAAATACTTACATAATATCGCAATTAAAATGTAAATTTGTTTAGCTGCTTTTTATAAGTTAGTTAGTCTCTCAGTATTACAATAACCTAAAATGTATATGATGATGAGATGCGAAAGACCAACCTATTTTCCTCAATTTACCTTATTGTTTGTTGTTTCTTTTTTAAGCTTAACTAGTAATGCTCAGGTAGCACAAGTTGAAGTTATTGGAGGTGCAATTGTAACAGAAGGATCCACTTTAACCATTACAGAAGGTAATAGTTTAGATTTTAGAATTACCAATGCAGAGTTGGCTAATTGCGATTATCTTAAAATTCAAGATGTAACGGTATCTAACACTGCAGATTTTGAGGTTTCTCCAAATAATCCTACAGCAAATATTAAGCCCTTAGCCTGCTTAGGAGGTTATAAATTTCTTGATTTTGAAATTAACACGACTAGTTTTGTATGTGGTACTAAAAGTACGGTCGTAACCATAGAAGTTAGTAACCAACCAAACTTTACATTTACGCTTCAAATAAATGCATCTCCCGAAATATTTGTGCTAGGAGGAAGTCCTTATGCAGATATATATCATGGTGATACAGTAACATCGGCTCTTAACGGAACTTTTTTTGGTATTGTAGATAAAGGAACTTCCGTTACTAGAACTTATGTTATATCTAATATAGGGAGTTGTAATTTAGATGTACTTTCTCTTGCTAGCTCTAATAGCGATTTTGTTGCTTCTGCAATAACGCCTATACCAGCAAACAATATTAACCCTTATAATTCCATTGCGTTTAATGTAACTTTTACAGCTCCTTTAGTTGGTTCTGGAACACAATCTAGTGTTATTAGTATTGGTAATACTGGAAATACGACATTCACATTTACGGTAAAGGCTGATTTATATGACCTTAGTATTCCTGGTCCTGGAGGTATTCTTGCCGAATTTAGACTTTGGTTAAAATCCACTCGTGGTGTAACTGAAACGGCATCCAAAGTATCTGTTTGGGCAGATTTAGGAACAAAAGGTAAAGATGCTACACAGCCAATAGCAGATAAGCAGCCCACTTATTTAGATACAGAGGCCGATAATATTAATTATAACCCGGTAATAAAGTTTGAAAATGATGGTGCTTTGTTAGAGCAGTATTTGCATAATTCTAGCGATGGGTTTTACAGTCAAGATATTTTTATCGTTATGGTGCCTGATACGCCTATAACAGCAGTCTCCTCAAGATGTACTATTTTTTCTGGTACCGTTGCAGGTTTGCCAGGAGATATAACGGGTGTTGGTTTTGGTGATTATTCCAATGAATTTGATAACGAAGTGTTATCTTATAATCAAGGTATTCCTCTAGCCTTACCTTTAGGTCTTTATAATGGTGTTGCAGATGAGGCTACAGTAACGTATGATAAACCCGGAATAATTAACGTTCGTAATAATTTAACAGCTTCAGCTCAAGAGCTTTTGTATAACTCCAATATTGTATCTACAAGTTCAGTTAATAATATTCCTTTTTTAAATATTGGAATTACCGAACTTGTTGCCCCTTTTACGGTTTATGGTTCCGAATATTGGATAGGTAGAAATATGGGGTCTCAAGGGAGTTTAAATGGACGAGTTGCCGAAATATTTACATTTGCCGAACGCGTTAATGATGCCGATAGACAAAAAATAGAATCTTATTTAGGTATAAAGTATGGTATTACTCTTGGCTCTAGTATGGAAGCAGAAAAAGATTATATAAATTCGTTTGGTAGCAAAACTTGGGATATTACAGCTAATTCTGGCTTTAATTATAATGTTGCAGGAATAGGTAAGGATTCTATATCAGATTTAAATCAAAAACAATCGAAATCTTTAAACCTAGACAACGAAGTAAGCATTAGTTTAGGAAACATTTTTGCTACAAACAACTTAAATAGTAATGAGTTTAAAAAGGATGGCGATTTTTTAGTTTGGGGAAATAATAATGCGCCATATACAGGTGCAAGTACTAATACCGTAACAGTAGCTACGGGTTTAACTACAGCAATAACAAGAATAGATAGAACCTGGAAAATAGTGGAATCTAACGAGCATGTTGATGGTGATGTGGAAACTGTTTATGTTTCAATACCAATGGCAGCCTTTAGTGGGTTTTCTAAAACTGATAACGAGGAATATGCTTTAATAGTAGCCGATAATGCAACTTTTGCCGATGGAGATATTATTGATGTTATTCCATTAAGACCATCAGATTCTGGTATAGACCTTAATACGTGGTATAATTTTGATGGAACTAAATATTTTACATTTGGTAAAGTTTCAAAATTAGAAGGAAAACAGGCCGTTAATATTGAAGCTGGCGATTATTTAGTTGGCGAGTCCGATATTAACTTAAATGTAGATGATTTTACAATTTCGGCATGGATTAAATGTGCAGCAAACGCTAGTAATAGAACTTTAATGGCTAAAGGCGAAAAACTTCAAATGCGTTTAAATAGTGCCGGAAAAATAGAAGTGTGTATGGATAATAATGCGTCACCTAAATATACATCTAATATGGTGGTTGATGATGGGAAGTGGCATCAAATTACTTATGTTTATGATAGCGGAACTATATTTATGTATATAGATGGAATTCTAGATAAATCGGTGCAAAATGTTATGCATCCAACACCTAATTTTAATAATTATTGCATTGGGGCATTATACATAGATAAGGATACTGTTATTAATCCCTTTTTAGGAAATATTGAAGAAGTTTATATATGGGATGTTGCATTATCTTATAGTCAGGTGCGCTTTTTAATGAATCAAGAAGTTGAGCGATTTAATGTTAGCGGAACGGACTGTGTTAATGGGAAAATTATTCCTCAAGCTTCAACCTGTAATGAAACGGCTTCGATTCCTTGGAGCAGGATAAGAGTATATTATGATTTTAACTCAATATATGGTTCTACTATTGAGGGGCTTACAGACCAGCGTTATTTTTTAAGATTAAAATACCTAAGCAAGGATAAAACTTTAATAGATGACCAAACGGCCCCACTGCCTTATGTTACTACTGCCGATGGAACATGGGATACTGCTGGGTGTTGGGCAAATAATGCTAATGTGGCCATTCCAAACTCTATTGGTTTAGATGGTGTTACCACTATAGATTGGAATATTGTTGAGAGCGCTCACAATATTTCTTCGGGAGATAGGGATGTTACACTTTTAGGGTTAGTACAAACCAATGGTATGATTACCATTGCAGACCCTAATGAGTTTCCAGATGAAACAAATTCTGGACAAAGTTTAACCATTTCTCATTATTTAGAATTGGATGGTGTAATTGATTTAATAGGGGAGTCTCAATTAATTCAGAAAGAAGGAAGTGTTGTTGATGCCGATAGCGGTGGTTATATTGAAAGAGATCAACAAGGTACAGCAAATGGTTATAATTATAATTATTGGTCATCATCAGTAGGCCCAATAACTGGTAATTCTGCAACCCGCGGTACAGGACTAACAGCTATTAATGGTAATTACGCTATATCTAATGTTTTAAATGACGGTTCTATTTCAGCATTTTATCAGAGCTTGCTTTACAGTAGTTCCCCAGATGGAAGTGGAACACCACCTCCGCCAGGGTTAGCGAAAACGATAAGTACCTATTGGTTGTATAAGTTTTATGGAACTACAGATTCATATAATTCATGGGCAAAAATTAGTGAAACAACCCCTTTAATCGCAGGCGAAGGCTTTACCATGAAAGGAACGTCTGGAAGTGTCCCTGTTACAACATTGCAAAACTATGTGTTTACAGGATTGCCAAACAACGGAGATATTACCTTACCATTAGATAATTCGTCCGAAGAAGTAGACCGATTAATAGGCAACCCGTATCCATCAGCTATAGATGCCAAGGCGTTTATTTTAGATAATTTAAGCATTGCCGATGGAGGCACTAACCCTAATGGAACTGTTATAAACGGAGCGCTATACTTCTGGGATCATTTTGGAGAAGAAAACTCGCACAACTTAGCACAATATGTTGGTGGTTACGCAACCAGAAATTTAATTGGTGGCGCCCCAGCAATAGCTAACGATAGTAGAATTAATGCCACTGGAGGTGTAGGTACAAAAGTACCAGGAGAATACATTCCTGTAAATCAAGGTTTTTTTGTAAGTACCTTGTTAGATGGTTTTGATAACGATAACGGAGCCACATTAACCACAGTAGATGGCGGAGACATTGTATTTAAGAATAGTCAGCGTGTTTTTGCTAAAGAAGACGCATCATCATCATTGTTTTTTAAATCGGAAAATACTAAAAATAACAAGGTGCATATCCATAAAGACAATACACCTCGTATAAAACTCAGGTATAACTCACCAATGGGATATAACCGGCAAATTATTTTAGGGGCTAATACTAATGCCTCTAAAAACTTCGATATTGGTTACGATGCTTTTATGGTCGATGTTTGTATAGAAGATATGTATTGGGTGTTACAAAACAAGAAGCTCGTTATACAAGGAGTCGATAAATTTGATGCTACGCAAGAGTTTGATTTAGGATTGAAAGTTAAACAAGCAGGTGTGGTAAAAATTGAATTAGAAGCTTTAGAGAATCTAGCTAAAAATACTCCAATCTATCTTAAAGATTTAACAACCAACGAAGCCTTTTCTATTAATAATAATGCTTTCGAGCTTTATTTAGAGGCAGGAGAATATACAGAACGCTTTAAACTAGTGTTTAATAATGCACTTTTAAGTGTAGAAAATAGTATTGAACAACCAGATGATATTTTAGTGTATTATGCCAACGAAACTAAGCAGCTAAATATTATAAATAAGCACAATTACCTTATTAAAGACCTTGCGGTTTATAATTTATTAGGGCAAGAGATTAAAACATTAAATATAAACACAACCGAAGATGAATCTATTAACTTACCATTAAGTACAGGTATGTATATTATAGATATTAATTCGGAAGTAGGGAGTATTAGCAAAAAGATAATAGCAGATTAATAGCAATGTTTGATTTTTGAAGAGAAGCGTTACTTATATCCCGAATATAATTTGGGATATAGGTTGGGCTTAAGCTTTTACCAGGTGCAGTTTAGGTTTAAGGAAGTCTTTAAAATTTATAAACCACATAGCTGGCAGTTTTATTTAGTAAAAAAAATGGTTTTTTGTGTGTTAAATGGTATAGAAAGTATTAAAGTTAGTAATAATAACTAAAAAAAATCTGTAAGCATAGATTATGCATAGGCTCGAGTTGGCTATTTATTATGTGCAGTGTTAGGCTTTTGTTGTTGCTTGGTTTAAAGTTTATTTAAGTGTGCTGTTCTTTCATTTTTCATAATAATTAAAGAGGTAACTTTATTCAAACTATCTCTTACAAACGCTCCTTTAAGGTAAATATCGGTCTGACCAAATATCTTATCTACTGTTTCAAAATAGAAATAATCCATATCTTCAAAATCTTCATCCATAACGCCTACTATATCATTGTTTTGTATCTCAATTTTATAGTTTAAATCTGGAATGGGGCCATCGTAACCTTCAAGTTTAACAACCTTATAAGTACCAACATAGTCATTTAGTTGTGCTGTGGTTAGGTTAACTAAATTATGCGGTATAAAATCGGGAAGCGGTTCATTACTTTCAATAAGAGTGTTTATTTGTTTGTATGCATTAATTGCGTTTTCTCTAAATAGTGTAACATGATATGCCAAATTTATCCAGCCGGCATTTTGGTATAGATATACATCATTTTTATAATAAGGGTCATTCAGGAAAAAATTAATCATGTCATCTTCTAGTTGAGCCCAATCTAATCTGTAATACCAATCTTTACTTTTGGCTAACTCGTCCCTCACTCTATCGGTAATAAAGTCCATTCGACTATCGAACTTGTCTATTTCGTATTTGTTATAAATATAGATCTCGTTTAATGGCTCAATAACTGCTTTTAGTTTTTTGGGAACATTATCAACGTTCTCTATGAGGTTAGTATATCCATTAGTGTGAATTTTTATATGAAAAGCATTCATAATAGCATATCTTAAAGCATATTGATAATCATTTTTATAATCATTATAGGTTAGTTTATCTGTCTGTATTAATTTGATGATTGAATCCTTTGTTTTGTAATAGGCAATTAGTTCGTCCGATTTTTGAATGTCTAGTCCTAAATCATGTTGTACTTCTTTTAAAATAGAAACAATTTTATTTTCGGTTTTTCGCTGTTCGTTTTTATTATTTATTTGAAGCGCGATAAGAATACCAATAATAACAAGTACAATCTCGCCTATAGCATACAACATGTATTTGCTAAATTTGTTTTCGGATAGCAGGTTTTTTCGAATTTTTCTAAAGAATTTTATCATGAGCCTTACAGTTGGTTACAACGAAATATTACGTTATGGTGTTAAAATAGTTGCGGGTTTGCACGAGAGGGTTTTTCGAAGAAAAAATTATACGTAGCAAACACACAACGAATTTTGATTAAGCACTAAGCCGCAATAATTTTAATAGATTGTTGTATGCAGGCTTTATTATAGCTGATCCACTAATTTTCTGGCGATAACAGTATCATATATAATTTTTAGTTTATTAATCTTATTTTGATTATCGAATTCAATAATGTCAACGACATCAAATTCTACTTTTTTATCATTTTTTAAAGTCCATTTATAGGTGAAATAAAGGGCTAAATTGTTGGAGCTATTTTCTTCAAAAATTCCTTTTAAGCTAAGTTCAGAATTTGAGGTATCACTATTTAATTCACGATAAAATTCATCTGCTTTTTTTATTCCATATAATGGTGAATCCACCATACCGTTTTGATTGAATAATGCAACTACTTGTTCAATATTTCCATTTTCAAGATGCATTATGTATTGCTTTGCTATATCCTGCTTTGTCATAATTTTATTAAGTTTAAATTTTAGAGTTTGTTTCTCAGGTTGTGTACAAAACATTATAATATTACATTTCTGTTTAATTTTCCAAAAACAACTTAGAATACAGCAACTTAATAGTTGTAGTTGTCCTGTAAATATAATTTATTTTTTTGTAAGAAAAACAAAACCCCAAGCCAAAGCTTAGAGTTTTAATATTTGTAAATGCCTTGTTTTAATACTTTTATTCTCCTAAAAAAGGATATCTGTAATCTGTTGGTGTAACAAAAGTTTCTTTTATCATTCTAGGCGATACCCAACGCAATAAGTTTTGTGCACTTCCTGCTTTATCGTTGGTTCCAGATGCTCTGGCTCCGCCAAACGGTTGCTGTCCTACAACGGCACCTGTTGGTTTATCGTTAATATAAAAGTTTCCGGCGGCATTTTGTAAAGCCTCGGTAGCCTGTGTTATGGCGTATCTATCTTTCGAAATAATAGCACCTGTTAAGGCGTATTCGCTAGTTTCGTCAATAAGTTTTAAGGTTTCGGCGTAAGCGTCATCTTCATAAACATAAATGGTAATTACAGGTCCAAAAAGTTCGGTACACATAGTTGTGTATTTTGGGTCTTTGGCTAGAATAACAGTAGGTTCAATAAAGTATCCTTTACTTTTATCATAATTACCACCAGCAATAATTTCGGCATCTGCATCGGCTTTAGCATCATCAATATATTTTGCGAGCTTATCAAAAGAGCCCTCATGAATTACAGCAGTAATAAAATTGCTCATATCCTCCGGCGATCCCATTTTTAAAGATTTTAAATCTTCAAGAACGAAATCTTTAACTGCACTCCATAAACTTTTTGGTATATAAGCTCTTGAAGCAGCACTACATTTTTGACCTTGAAACTCGAAGGCGCCACGTACAATTGCTGTAGCCACTTGTTTTGCATTGGCCGATTTATGGGCAACAATAAAATCTTTCCCACCAGTTTCACCAACAATACGTGGGTAGGTTTTATAGTTGTGTATGTTGTTTCCTATTTGTTTCCAAAGCTCTTTAAATATATATGTAGAACCCGTAAAGTGTAAACCTGAAAAATCTGGACTCGCCATAACCGTATTGGTAATCATTACAGGGTCTCCAAAAACAACGTTTATTACTCCAGGAGGTACACCGGCTTCTTCAAAAACATCCATAATAACTTTAGCAGAATATACTTGGCTATCACTAGGTTTCCAAACTACAACATTACCCATTAATGCCATACATGCAGGTAAGTTACCAGCAATAGCCGTAAAGTTAAATGGAGTAACAGCATAGGTGAAACCTTCTAACGGGCGGTATTCAATTTTGTTCCAAGCATCGCTTGTGCTTTCTGGTTGTTCCATGTAAATGTCCGTCATAAACTGAACATTAAAACGCAAGAAATCTATAAACTCACAGGCCGCATCGATTTCAGCTTGATGTATGGTTTTAGATTGTGCAATCATAGTTGCGGCGTTTATTTTAGCACGGTATGGTCCTGCAATTAATTCGGCAGCTTTTAAAAAGATACCTGCACGTTGTTCCCAAGGCATTAGTGCCCACGATTTTCTAGCCTCTAAAGCTGTAGAAATGGCATCGTCAATATGCTTTTGTTCTGCTATGTGGTACGTACCTACAATATGCTTGTGGTCGTGTGGTGGCGACATGGTTCTGGTGTTTCCAGACTCCACATGTTTACCGTTAATATATAGAGGCACATCAACTTTACTATTAAACATTGCCTTGTAAGTCTTTAGAACTGCATCACGCTCTTGCGATCCAGGAGCATAAGATTTTACCGGTTCGTTAACCGCTACTGGCACCTTAAAAAAGCCTTTTCCCATGATATTTGATTTTTTGTTGTTGAATTTTCAGTAAATCTAAAGCAAACTTAAGAATAATTAAAAGATTTATTTAAAGTTAACCTTCTTAAAAGCAAGTTAAATTTTATTTATATTTTGTAATTTGCAAATGTATTTTAAGACTACTCTTTATCTATGTGTACAGTTACAATATTTCCAATAGGAAAAAATGATTTTGTGTTAACCTCTAATCGAGATGAAGCACCAGATAGGCTACCGTTAATTCCAGATTTTTACGTTGTGAAAGATAATAGATTACTGTTTCCTAAAGATATTAAAGGAGGTACGTGGGTAGGTGTTAGTGAGAATAATCGGGTAGTTTGCTTGCTTAATGGTGGCTTTAAAAAACATGAAAGAGAGGATAATTACATAAAAAGTAGAGGTATTGTAGTTAATGATTTTTTAGTTTGCAATAAAATAGAATCTAGTATTAAAGCTTATAAATTTAATGGTATAGAGCCATTTACAATGGTAATTGCAGATTGGAATTCGGGGTTAAAGTTCTACGAACTGGTTTGGGATGGTATAAAAAAACATTTTAACGAATTGCCTTTAGAACCTAAAATTTGGTCGTCTTCAACTCTTTATACACAGGTTATGAAAAATAGCCGTAAAATGTGGTTTGATAAATTAGAGAATTATAATGTTGAGTCACTTCTAAAATTTCATGGTACAAAGGATGAAAGTAATTTAGATTACGGCATAGTAATGGATCGTGGTTTAGTGAAAACTACAAGTATTACTCAAATTGTTAAACAAGGAGCTAGGGTAATAATGCGCTATGAAAATCTTAGGGACAATAAGGTGTATACCAAAGCATTTAATCTTCCCGAAGTCGTTAATGGATAATACAGGTATTATTTTAACATTGGCTTATCCGGATACTATTGTTATGGTATCTGAAGAGTGGTTTTCTCCATTTTTAAAATATGTTGGGGTTGGTAAAACCAATTACCTCCGAGCAGGTCATGCCGCTTTGGTTTTAATTAATAAGGACACAGGTGTGTTAGAATATCATGATTTTGGGCGTTATATTACACCCGAGCCCAATGGTAGAGTTCGAGGTAGCAATACCGATAACGAATTGCATTTTCCAATAAAAGCCGATATTGATTCCGGTAGCCAAAGGGAAGGTCAGATAAAAAACTTAGATGCTATTTTAGAGTTTTTAGCAACGCATCCTAAACTTACTCATGGTGATGGTAAGTTGGTGGCTTCGGTTTGTAATGCTGTTAATTATAAAAAGGCGAGAGCACATATTACCAAAATGCAAAACAAGCATTTTATACGGTATGCCGCATTTATAAAAGATGCCTGTAATTGTGCCCGTTTTGTAACAGATACTTTAATAGCTTCGGTAACCGATGCTAAAATTAAGAAGCGTCTTGAAAAATCGAAATGGTTTACACCAAGTACAGTTGGTAACGTGTTGCTTGCTGATACGGAAGCGTTTCCTTACGAGGTTTCTGAAATCGGAGCAATTTCAGAATTTAAAGGCTCTCAAAAAAGCGAAAACATTCGCTGCTTTTTAGATAAATTGAAAGACCATAAAGTTAATTTAATAGGTACCCAAGATGCTAAATTTGTTGATGGTTTGCATAGTAAGGCGCAATGGTTATCTGGTATTGCTGCTGGTGCCTGGTTTGAGTTATATGATTTGGAAACTAAAAGCGACTATCGATTTAGGCGTATTTCGGCTTATGGTAATATAGATTGCGATGCCGTTTTTACTGTTGAAGATGATGGGTTTAATGCTAATTTAGATTATGAATTTATTCATTATTCAAATTGTAAATTTTTTCATATCAAGCAGCATGATGTTGTTTTTAGGTTTAGCCGTAAAATCTAATCGCTTTTTGGATATTTATTTAAACCCTAAGTTTAATACGATGGTTTAGTTTATAGCAAAAGGTGCGCTTAACTTAAATGTGGGTATAGTAACTTTAAATTTTTGAGTAGTTGTAAAGTTTACCATGCTGTACTGACCTTGCATAGCACCAAACGGCGATGTTAGTAAACAACCCGAGGAGTAGGTGTGCGATTCGCCTGGTTTTAATACTGGCTTTTTACCTATTACGCCTTCGCCAGAAACAGTTTCTACGTTGTTTAGTGCGTCTAAAATTTCCCAATGGCGCGCATAAAGTTGTACAGAGTCTTTACTCTGGTTTTCGATTGTAATCGTGTATCCAAAGGCGTATTGTATTTTATAGTTTTTATAAAATGAACCTTCAAAAGTGGTCTCGACCGAAATTTTTATTCCTTTTGTTACTTGTTGAACCATTGGTGTGCAAAGTGTTAACGGATGCTAAAATAATAAATATTAAGCGGTTAATGGAGATTTTAATGCGTTTGATGCAAAAATTAGATGAAATGCAATTTTGCACATCTAAATTTGTTAAATAACCATTTGTTATTTAAAATAGTAATGCATTTTGAGTGTTTTGTGTGTTCTAGTTGGTAATGTTGGTTGATGATACTTCGTTGTAACCAATAATGCGATCGTATCTAGCCCCCAAATCTCTATAGTAAACTAATACTTTATAGCTGTTTTCGGTTTGCCAAAAGTTGCCACTTATGGCGCCTTCATCTAATGTGCCATCTTTATTTACTACTACATATTTGTAGTTATAAAACCCTTGTTTTAGTCTCATGGTTTTTTTATAAATTTCTCTATCAAGATCGAAAGTCATTTTATTGGCTTCCTCTAAGGCGTAATTATTGTAATTGCCATAAATGTAAATGTGCTCGCCATTATACATTTCAGGGTACTTTAAAGTGAAATGTAGGTCTAGGTAATCGGCTTCAATGGAAACATCATCTTTATCTAAAGCCACAATTTTAAATTTACCATTAATATCTGGGTTGTAAGTATACGGTAAATCGGCTCGCGACACATCGGTAAATAAATAGGACTGGTAAAGATCTTCTAGTGCTATGGATTGTATGCGGTTTGTAGCGCCTCTAACGTCTTTAGTTTCTACAAATAAATATTCGTTTCCTCCAGGAAAAGCAGTTTCCTTGGTGTAACGATATATTAAGGTGTTGCCCAAAGTATATTGCGGTTTTAGGTTTGAAATAGCTGTGTTTAAGTTGCTGTTTTGAATAATTAAAGCTTTTACAGTTTGTTGTGGGTTGTTAAATTGCTGGCCTGTAGCAATTTCAATATCTACCGTTTGGGTGGTTTCTATATTGCTAATATCTCTAGATCTTTTTATGGCTATTCCAGGTGTAACCATATTTTCGTAAATCATGAATTTTCTTGAAAACACCAACTCATTGTAAGAGTCGTAAATAGAAATCATGTAGTTACCCGAAACTGTTAATTGCTTAGTTTGCTGGTTAGGAATGGATAACTTGTAATGCGAGTACATTTGAAAAGTATTAAACGAGTTGGTGTAGTCCTGAATTCTAAAATTATCGAACCCAAGCATAAATTCAGATTTTATGAGTACCGAAGGTTTCCAGTTGTAATCGAAATGCTCAATTTTATAGTAAAAATCGGGTTCGTCGTCTACCAAGGCATCAAACTCTAAATAAAACGTGCTTCCAAGTTCGATTATAGGAAGTTCGCCTAAATCGCTACTGCTACTTTTAAAAGTAATGGACTTTATGTGTTCTGGCGGATTAACTTCTGCCACTTGACTGTAAAGAGATCCGGCAGCAATAAAACAAAGGAATAATAAGGTGAATTTGAAAGACATTCTACGTGTTTTGTGTAAATATAAGCAAATTTTGTGCCTAAGATAAATCTTTTATTTAGAATAAGTATAAATAACATTCAGAGCTTAAATTACTTATCAAATTCGCTATTTATTCGTATTTTTGCACCGATTTTTAGACAACTAATTTCAATAAAATAAATATGTCAAACGACATTCGTATCAAAAAAGGTCTGGACATTAAACTTGTTGGTGAAGCTGAAAAAACTGTTGAACAGGCAGTTATTAGTAACTACTGCACCATAAGGCCAGAAGATTTTCACGGCGTAATACCAAAACTTGTTGCAAAAGAAGGAACTACAGTTAAGGCTGGAGGTGTCTTGTTTTTCGATAAATCTGAAGAAGCAATAAAATTTTTATCGCCAGTTTCAGGTAAAATAGTTGAGGTGGTTCGTGGACCAAAAAGGCGTATCGATGCCATTAAGATTCAAGCCGATAAAGCTCAGGCTTTTGAGGACTTTGGAGTGTTTAACGTGGATGCCGCAAAACCGGAAGCTGTTAAGGCACATTTGCTTGCTGCTGGCTGTTGGCCATTTGTAAAGCAAAGACCGTATGATGTTATTGCTAACCCTGCATCATCGCCAAAAGCGATATTTATTTCTGGGTATGCAAGTGCACCATTAGCTGCCGATTTGGACTTTACCTTAAAGGGTAAAGAAGCCGAATTGCAAGCTGCTGTTTCTGCTTTAGGAAAGTTAACCGAAGGTAAAGTACACGTGTCTGTTGGTAAGAATGCAAATTCGCCACTAGCAGGATTAAACGGTATAACTTTACATAAGGTTTCTGGACCACACCCATCTGGTAATGTTGGTACTCTAATTAATAAAGTAGATCCTGTTAATAAAGGAGAAGTAGTTTGGACGGTTAACGCTCAAGACCTTGTTATTATAGGAGAGTTGCTTTTAACTGGAAAATTTAATGCTGAGCGTATTGTGGCTTTAGTAGGATCTTCAGTGGAGAAACCAAGATACTTTAAAACAATTGCTGGTAGCGAAATTGCAACTTTAATTTACGATAAAGGCGTATCTAAAGGAGGTAACGATCGTATTATTTCTGGTAATGTTTTAACAGGAAAACAAATTCGTCCTGATGGAAGTTTAGATTTTTACAGCAACGTGGTTTCTGTAATCCCTGAAGGCGATGATTATGAGTTGTTTGGATGGAATAAGCCAGTATTTAATAAAGTGTCTACCTCTAGAGCATTAACATTTTCTTGGTTAAACCCAAAGAAAAAGTACGACCTAAATACCAATACAAATGGTGAGCATAGAGCGTTTGTAACTACAGGAACTTACGAAGAGGTTTTTCCTTTGGATATCTTCCCTATGCAAATATTAAAGGCTTGTATGTATCAAGATTTAGACGAAATGGAAGCTTTAGGAATGTACGAAGTAGCACCTGAAGATTTTGCTTTAACTGAGTTTGTATGTGTGTCTAAACAACCACATCAAAAAATTATACGAGAAGGTTTAGACTTAATGATTAAAGAGATAGGGTAATGAGTTTAAAAAATAAATTACACATATTAAAGAGAAAGTATAGAAGTAAAAAAATGGCTCCTGCCTTTAATGCGCTTCATACGTTTCTATACTTGCCAAACGAGACCACACATAATGGTACTCATATTAAGGCAGCCGACGATTTAAAGCGTACCATGAACACAGTAATTATGGCTATGGTGCCATGTTTATTATTTGGTATGTTTAATGCAGGATATCAGCATCACTTGGCTTTGGGCGAAATTCAATCTGTAACAGGAGGTCTTTTTAGCGCAGAGTTTTGGACACTAGATAATTTTATGGTTGGTTTCTGGAAAATCATTCCATTAGTAATTGTATCATACGGTGTTGGTTTACTTATCGAATTTATTTTCGCAATTATTAATAAACACGAAGTAGAAGAAGGGTATTTAGTAACAGGAATGTTAGTACCTCTTATTGTACCAATTGATATTCCTTTATGGATGTTAGCTGTTGCAGTTGTATTTGGTGTTGTTATTGGTAAAGAAGTTTTTGGAGGTACAGGAATGAATATTCTTAATCCAGCTTTAACCATTAGAGCCTTTTTATTCTTTGCTTATCCAACTTGGATGAGTGGTGATAAAGTGTGGGTACATGGTGCGGTTGAAAGAGATCAAGCTATTGCTGGGGGTCAAAACTTAGATGCTATTTCTGGAGAAACTATTTTAGGTGCTTTAGCTCAAAGTAAAGAAGTGGCTTACTCTACTGTCGATATGTTCTTAGGATTTATTCCTGGTTCTGTAGGAGAAACATCTACCTTACTTATTATACTTGGTGGTTTATTTTTAGTGTTTTCTAAAATTGGTAGCTGGAGAATCATGTTATCATCTGTAATTGGTGCTATTGTAATGGGATTAATCTTTAATCAAGTTGTAGCTTCAGGATGGATACCAGAAAGCAGTAATTTTTACGGATTAATGAGCGCTCCTTTTTGGGAACACTTAATAATTGGTGGTTTTGCTTTTGGTACCGTGTTTATGGCTACCGATCCTGTAACGGCTTCGCAAACAAACAAAGGAAAATGGATTTACGGTTTCTTGGTAGGATTTATTTCTATTATGATTCGTGTATTCAACCCAGCGTATCCAGAAGGTGTTATGTTAGCCATTCTATTAATGAATGTGTTTGCACCAACTATCGATCACTATGTGGTACAAGGTAACGTGAAGAAAAGAATGAAACGTGTAAAAGTTAAAACAGCATAATTATGGCAGTTAATACAGATAAAAACTCATATACTATAATCTTTGCTGTTGCAATGGTATTAGTTGTAGGTTCATTATTAGCGTTTACGGCATCATCGTTAAGACCTAATATTGACGAAAATAAACGTATGGAAAAGCAACAGAATATTCTGTATGCTATGGGCGTTAATGAAAATGAAGGTACTGGCGATATCGCTTTTATTGGAACAGATAAAGTAGCAGAACAATTTTCTAAATACATCACAAAACAATTAGTTATTGAAAACGGTGTAGCTAAAGAAGATGATAAAGCTTACTTAATTGATATTAAAAAAGAACAAGCAAAAGGTAAAAATGGAGGCACAAGACGTTTACCATTATTTGTTGGCGAAAAAGATGGTAAAACATTTTATATAGCACCAATAAGAGGAAAAGGACTTTGGGATGCTATTTGGGGTTATGTTGCTCTAAATAAGGATATGGTTGTTCAAGGTACGTTTTTTGATCACGCAGGTGAAACCCCTGGTTTAGGAGCAAACATAAAACAACGTTATTTTATGGACGATTTTTATGGAGAACATTTATTAACCGAAGCTGGAGTATTTAAAGGTATCTCGGTTGCTAAAGGTAATAACGATCCTAAAAACGAAATAAAAGACGATTATGAAGTTGATGCCTTAGCTGGTGCAACTATTACTGGTGATGGTGTTTCTGCCATGATCAAGAAAGATTTAAAATTGTATTTACCTTACTTTAAAACTTTAAAATAATATGGGACTACTTTCAAAAAAAGATGCGAAGTTAATAACAGACCCGTTAGCAGATAACAACCCAATTACTATTCAAGTATTAGGTATTTGTTCTGCGTTAGCAATTACTGCAGAGCTTAAAGCGTCTCTAGTAATGGGAATTGCGGTGTTATTTGTATTAAGTGTAGGTAATGTTGTAATCTCTTTAATGAGAAATATCATTCCATCAAAAATTAGAATTATTGTTCAACTTATTGTGGTTGCTGCTTTAGTAATTGTAGTCGATCAGGTACTAAAAGCATTTGCTTACGAATTAAGTAAAACACTTTCTGTATTTGTTGGTTTAATTATTACCAACTGTATAATTATGGGACGTTTTGAGGCTTTTGCTTTGGCTAATGGCCCATGGAAATCCTTCTTAGATGGTATTGGTAACGCTTTAGGATATGCAGTTATTCTAATAATTGTTGGTTTCTTTAGAGAGTTATTAGGTTCGGGAACTTTATTTGGTATTCCTGTACTTGGAGATCCTATCGAGAAAACGGGAGTGTACGCTATTGGTTACGAAAACAATGGATTTATGTTAATGCCTCCTATGGCTCTTATAGTAGTAGGATTAATTATCTGGGTTCAACGTAGTAAAAATAAAGCATTAATAGAAGATTAATCAGTAAGCAGTTTGCAGTCGGGGTAGGCAGTGAGTAATTGCAAACTAAGACTGAGACTGAAAACTTAAATATATATGGAACATATAGAATTATTTTTTAAATCGATTTTTATAGATAACATGGTATTTGCAGTATTCCTTGGAATGTGCTCGTACTTAGCCGTATCTAAAAAGGTAGCAACTGCCGTTGGTTTAGGAGCAGCAGTTATATTTGTATTAGCAATTACAGTACCATTGAACTGGTTATTAGATCAGTATTTATTACAGCCAGGAGCTTTAAAGTGGTTAGGTGAAGAATATGTAGATTACGATTTAAGTTTTCTTTCGTTCATCATGTTTATCGCTACTATTGCGACTATGGTACAATTAGTAGAGATTGTAGTAGAGAAGTTTTCTCCATCACTATATAATTCTTTAGGTATCTTTTTACCTCTTATTGCTGTAAACTGTGCCATTTTAGGTGGTTCGTTATTTATGCAATCTCGTGAAATTGAAACTTTAGGTTTAGCCTTTAACTACGGTATATCTTCAGGAATAGGATGGTTTTTAGCCATTTTAGCAATTGCTGCTATTCGTGAAAAAATTAGATATAGTAATGTGCCAGCACCTTTAAGAGGATTAGGAATTACCTTTATCATTACAGGTTTAATGGGTATTGGTTTTTTAAGTTTTGGTGGTATGTTAACAGGAGGTGATGAAGAAGAACAACCAGCAACCGAAACAGCTAAACAAGTTAACGAATTACAAACTGAAAAGGCTAAGGAATTAGCCGATAATACTAAAATAGTAAAGTAATATGATTTTAGCAGCAGGAACATCAGGAACAATTATAGTAACAGTAGCAGCGTTTTTAGTAATTACGTTGATACTTGTTAGTTTGTTACTTTTTGTAAAACAAAAATTATCGCCATCAGGACCAGTAAAAATTACAATTAATGGCGAACGTGAAATTGAAGTGGCATCGGGTGGTAGTTTATTATCTACTTTAGGAGCGCAAAAAATATTTTTGCCATCTGCTTGTGGTGGTGGTGGAACTTGTATACAATGTGAGTGTCATGTATTATCTGGTGGAGGCGAAGCTTTACCGACAGAAACGCCTCACTTTTCAAGAAAAGAGTTACAGCATGGGGCACGTTTATCTTGTCAGGTTAAAGTAAAACAGGACATGAATATTACCATTCCTGAAGAAGTATTTGGTATTAAAAAATGGGAAGCAACGGTAGTGCGTAATTATAACGTAGCCTCTTTTATTAAGGAGTTTGTTGTTGAAATTCCTGAAGATATGGGCTACAAAGCAGGTGGATATATTCAAATTGAAATCCCACCATGTGAAGTTAAATATTCAGATATGGATATTACAGCTCACCCGGAGGAACATGATACACCAGATAAGTTTCAAACAGAATGGGATAAATTTGGTTTATGGCCTTTAGTAATGAAAAACACCGAAACAGTAGAAAGAGCTTACTCCATGGCTTCTTATCCTGCTGAAGGACGTGAAATCATGTTAAACGTACGTGTGGCTTGTCCGCCATGGGATCGTGCTAAAAACGGTTGGATGGATGTAAACCCAGGTGTAGCATCGTCTTATATTTTTAATCAAAAACCAGGAGATAAAGTAACAATTTCAGGACCTTATGGGGAGTTCTTCATTAATGAGTCTGAAAGCGAAATGCTTTACGTTGGTGGTGGAGCAGGAATGGCGCCAATGCGTTCACACTTATATCACCTATTCAAAACCTTAAAAACAGGTAGAAAAGTGACTTATTGGTACGGAGGACGTTCTAAACGTGAGTTATTCTACTTAGATCATTTTGAACAATTAGAAAAGGAGTTTCCTAACTTTAAGTTCTACTTAGCGTTATCTGAACCTATGGAAGAAGATAACTGGCAAGTAAAAGCAGATATTGATTCTCCAGGTGATGGTTTCGTAGGGTTTATTCACAATTGTGTAATAGATAACTATTTAAGCAAACACGAATCGCCAGAAGATATAGAATTATATTTCTGTGGACCGCCATTAATGAATAAAGCGGTGCAAAAGATGGGAGAAGATTTTGGAATCCCAGATGAGCATATTCGATTTGATGACTTTGGAGGATAGTCGAAAGTATTTTGATATAAATAAAAACCAACACAATTTGTGTTGGTTTTTTTATGATTTAAATTTTGTTTTATAGGCCTTTACTTAAAGCATATTTAGGATTATCGTCTTTAATCTCGAATAGCTTTGTGTAGTCCATAACATTATCGACTTTATCTAATTCACATAAATAAGTTATTACTGCTGTAAGACCGTTAAACAAAATATCCTTATCTGTTGGGTTTACAGGTTTTTCATTTTTATAATGTAGCGGTAATTTATAGCCACAAGCATCTAGGAATATATGTTCAATTTTTAGTAATTCTGAGGGCGAATAACCATTAAATTTACGTCCTAAGGTTTCATGTATTTGGCCAACATAATTAAGCTTTAAATCGCCATGTGAATCTGATAAATGCTTCCAAAAATCCATATTGTTCAAAATGTTTCCAACGGCACATTGCCTGCAGCATTCTGGGTTTAGCGTGTTGTTATGAAAGGCATTGTATAGTTTTTTTAATGCCGATTCTAAACGAGCTGTAGTTTTCATAAAGCAGAGTTTTACCTAAAGTTAATAAAATATTACGATTCAATTATTAAATAACTCTTAAAATTTTATATACTTAATACGAAGTATTGTGTAAGCATCGTTATAGTAATGATGAAAAATATTGTTAGACTTTTTATTGTTTTAATTCTATTGTTTACTGTTTATATGCAGTTTAAACCGGTAAAGAAAACAATAAAAACTTTCGCTTTGGCAATTAAAAAGCCTACTTTAATTAACAAGGATAACTTAACTATAAAATCTAGAGTTAATGTACCTAAAGGCTATAAACGGGTACAATATCCTGAAGGATCGTTTCATGGATATCTACGTAATTTCCTACTAATGCCCTTTGGTACTAAAATTATTAATTACGACAATAGCACGTATTTCTGGCAAGGTGGACATATTGGAGTTTTAGAAATTCCTGTACCAAAAAATGGTTTGCAACAATGTGCTGATGCATTAATTAGAATTCGTAGCGAATACCTTTGGGAGCAAAACAGACAAGATGAAATTGGTTTTAATTTTACAAGCGGTCATTATTGCTCTTGGTCTAAATATGCTGATGGTTATAGGCCAAAAGTACAAGGTAACAAGGTATCGTTTCATAAAACAGCTTCAAAAAATAGTTCTAAGGCCAATTTTTATAAGTATTTGAATTTGATTTATATGTATTCTGGAACCTTATCCCTATTTAACGAACTTCCTAGAATTACTGATGCTACCAGTTTACAAATAGGCGATATGCTTATAAAAGGAGGCACTCCAGGGCATATTGTTATGATTTGCGACGAGGTAATAAATAATAAAGGGGAAAAGCTGTTTTTACTGGTTCAGGGCAACACGCCAGCGCAGAGTGTTCATTTGGTTAAAAACTTGGAGGATGCTTCGCGCTCACCATGGTATCAATTTAAAACTAATGCCATAATTCCTGTTTCTAATTATACCTTTACAGATTCTAAATTTGTAAGATTTAAATAATTTAAACCATCTAGTTTAGCAATAGAAAGGTATTGATAAAGAGTGTTAATTACTAAGTTTGTGGTTTTCTAAAATTATGTTTTTAGCAGCTTCTGTTTCACTAATTTTCAAAAATTTTTTAGCAAGTTCTATATTCCCCTCTTTTAAGTAAGCTAAGCCTAAATATAAATAGGCCTTATCCAAAAACGTAAAGTCATCTTCTGCTTCAATTGAATGTTCTAAGTAGGGTATTGCTTCAATTACATTTTTATTAGCTAATAGAGCCACACCAATATAATAGTTTAAAGTGTCGTTTTCATGTTTGCCTTCCTGTAAAGCACTCCAATGTTTTATGGCCAAATTGTAGTTGCTGTTGTTGTATTTTTTCATGCCATCGTAAAATGCTGTATTACCAGATGTTTTAAAACTTATGTTTAAACCGGGGGCAGGTTTAAAATGATTTTCATAAATTTTTTCATTTTCAGAGGTGCTAAAATACCAAATGCTAGATACGGCTACTAAAATAGCTACGGTAGCAGCCAATAGTCTAACCTTAGAAAATCTATTAGTTTTCTGGGGGGGATGTATAGTTTCCTTTTTGGTAGCCTCGTTAGCTGTATTTATATGGTCTTTTAAAGATTTTTGATTAATAGCCTTAAACTCTTCAACTTGCAGTTTAAATTCCGGATCTAGATCGACTAACTGATTAAAATCTTTGAGCTCTTGAATTGTTAAAGATCCATTTTGATAGCGCTGGATTATTTTTAATAAGTCTGGAGATATGTTACTCTTGTTTTTCAAATATTAATATTTTGCGCAGTCAAGATATTTAATAGTCTTTTTACATGTATGCCTATTCTAAATATAAGATAGCTAGTTTCGTGTTTTTTTGTATTCGTGTCTTTTATAAATTAACATTTTCGATAGAAATTCAATGCTAAATTATTAATTTATTAGGTACAGATTTTTCATTTTAATACAAATATTAAATTATTTATTTTTGTATGGTATTGTTGTGTGATTTAAAATTGCAATTTAAAATTGTTATACTGTTTTGTTAACTTTAAAACTATTGTTTTTATTAATTATTGTAGTAACTCTAAGTTGTTATTTTTAAGGATAAAGCAAAGTACACCTTTTTTCTACTTACGTTTTATAGAATTGAATTAACGCTATGCAGAAACTAAGTTAAATTTCGTTAACACTATAACAATTATATTATTTTTGTTAAATGAATAAGCCATTAACAAAACAAGAATTACATAACTTAGCAATGAACCATGTTGGTAAGGATTTAGAGCAACGAGGTTTCGAGTTTATTGCTATAAATAGTAAGCTAAAAAAGCACCCACAATTTATTTGTATGGATAAAAATAAACAGTATTTTTTTGTCATTGTGAGAGCTGTAATTTTACCTGAAAATCCAAATAATTACGATGTAGTTTGGATGGAATCTTTTAAAAAACATGCTAGGGACAAAGATGCTAAAGTGCTTTATGCGGGTGTAGGTATTGGTAATCCTCGTGGAGAAAAAGAACCGGTTTATTTAAATCAAGAATATTTACTTGAGTATAATGGTATTCAAGTTCTAGAAACCAATTTAAATTAGAAAGTACATTTTTATATGAATAAAATAATTATCATAATATTAATAAGTCTTATTACTTCATGTAACAATCAAAATAGTAGTGATAAATTAAAAGGATCTGTTTTTGGTACTAGTTATTTAATACAGTACGAAACTAGCAACATTTATAAAAAACAATTAGATAGTTTATTTAATGTTATAAACAAATCGCTGTCTACTTATCAAATCGATTCTGATATATCAAAATTAAATAGAAATGAATCTTTTGTAATTGACAAACATTTTATGAAGGTATATGATGCTTCTAAAGAGATTTTCGGTAAAACAGAGGGTGCTTTCGATCCTACTATTGGTAATTTGGTTAATGCTTGGAACTTTGGATCTGAAAGTATATTGCAAGAAGTTGATAGTTTAAAAATTGATAGTTTAATGCAGTATGTTGGTTACGATAAAACATATAGGTACGAAAACACTATACGAAAATCTAACCCGAACGTATATTTAGAGTTTAATGCTATTGCTAAGGGCTATGCGGTCGATGTAGTTAGTGAATTTCTTGAGTCTAAGAATATTGAAAACTATTTAGTTGAAATAGGTGGAGAGATAAGAGCTAAGGGTATTAATACAAAAAAACAAAGTGCTTGGAAAGTAGGGGTAGAGGAGCCTAATTTTGAAGGAGAACAAGTTATTTTAAGAGCCGTTACTTTAACAGACGAAGCCATGGCAACATCTGGTACTTATAGAAAATTTAAAATAGACGAAGCAGGTAATAGATATGCTCATATTATCGATACCGAAACGGGTTATCCCAGTAAAACAAACTTGCTTAGTATATCGGTAATAGCAAAATCTTGTATGATTGCTGATGCTTACGCTACGGCTTTTAAAGCTATGGGTATCGATAGAATAAAAACATTTTTAGAAAATCATCCAGAACTAAAAGTGTTTTTAATTTTTGAAAACGATGAGCATAAACTAGAAACTTTATCACTTAACGGATTTCCAGCGTAACTTGTTTTTTAAAGTGCATTAATTAGTAGTAGCAACCATCCGATGATTAATAACAAGCCGCCAATAGGTGTTATTGGTCCTAAAAAGCGCATTTTTTTACCTTTAGCATCCAATAGTATTAAACCATAAATACTAAAAGAAAAAAGGATGATTCCTAGTGTGAAGCACACATATATTGCGCTGGTGGTGTATTCAGGATTTAAACCTAAAGCAAGTAAAACTATGGCGTGATACATTTGGTATTTTACTCCAACCTCAAAACTTTGCAGTTGCTCGTTAGACAAAATTTTCTTTAAAGCATGAGCACCAAAAGCTCCAAAAATAACAGAGAGCATTCCAAAAATAGCTCCTGTAGCAAGTATGATGGGTTGTGTCATTTTATTTAGTTTTAAAAACTAGGTTATTTGTAAACTACTGGAATAATTTCGCCTTTAGCTAAGCAATATTTTGTTATCGCTTCCGCGGAAAGGGAAGCCGTATAATCCACCTCTTTAACATTAAAACCAATACTTCGAAGTTTATCAAAATAGTCGCGCCCGTAAACACGAACATGGTCATATTGTCCAAATATTTTTGCGCGTTCCTTTTTATCGGTTATAGAATCATCCTCAAACGTAGATGTTCTATTTAGATCTTGTGGAATTTGAAAAATGCCATAACCACCGGGTTTCATAACTCTATAGAGTTCCTGCATAGCTTTGGTATCATCTGGGATATGTTCTAAAACATGATTGCACAAAATAATATCATAACTATTATCTTCAAAAGGAAGGTTGCATATGTCCGCTTTTACATCTGCAATAGGAGACAGTAAATCTGTTGTGGTGTAATTTAAGTTTTTTAGTTTTCGAAAACGCTTTAAAAAACATTGCTCTGGAGCAAAATGCAGCACGCTTTGTTCAGCCGTAAAAAAATCAGTTTCATTTTTTAAATATAGCCATAGTAATCTATGGCGCTCTAAAGATAGGGTAGAAGGTGAAAGTACATTGTCTCGTTGCGTACCATAACCATAAGATAAAAAGGTTTTAAAACTTTTACCATCAATAGGGTCTGTAAATGTACTTCCTTTTAAAAAGACCGCTAAAATAGGACGCGCTACATAACTCAGCCTAATTAATAATGGTCTTGGAATAATATTTAATATTAATTTAAAAAGTTTTTTCAAGGAGGTTATGCTTCTACTGCAACGGTGTTAGAAATTAAATTATAAATGCTATCCCATAGAGCAATACGTTGTTTTAAAGCATTTTTAGCAACTTCTAAAACGTCTTCCCATTTTTGGGCATCCTTACCACATAACTCTTCAATCATTTTTAATGATAAAGGGCCATGTTCATCGCCATCTAATTCAATATGACGCTTTAAATAATACGTTAATTTACTATAGGAGTTTTCGTTTGTTTTAGATTGATTTATAATTTGAAAAAACATATCTGGAATTAAATCCTCTCGTCCAAATGTAAAAGCAGAAGCTGTTTTATGTGCCTCGTTACTGGCAATTATAGAAAAGGTAAACGAAATAAATTCTAGTGTTGCTTCACTTAAACCCGCTTTATGGCCTGCATTTTCAATGGTGTGTTTGTCTCGAATGTAGGAAACAAAATTTTCGATTTGAGATGTGTTTGCATCAATTTGGTGCATGGCATCTAAATACATTTCGAAATGACTTTTAGGTTCTCCTAATTCATTAACATCACTTTCTTCGCCTAATACTATTTCATTAATAAAACGTGCGGTTGAAGGGTTTGCTACGGGAACCCATGGTAACGTAGTGGTAGTTAAATTGTTTTGAAGCGCCTTTAATAGAGACATAAAATCCCAAACAGCAAATACGTGTTGCTGCATGAAAATTTTAATATCTTCAATGGAAGATAAAGCGCTATATAATTTATGATTGTTTAATTCTGCTCTTAATGGTGCTAACTCTTTTTCTAAAAGTTCTACGGTCATCTAGGTTATAAGATTAAGGCGTTTTGTCTAAATTCTTCTTCTTCATTACTTTCAATACCTAAAGCTTCATAGATATAAGCAAACGTTGAAAGTAGTTCTGGCTTACCGTCAACTAAGGCAACGTCATGCTCAAAATGAGCAGATGGTTTATTGTCTAAAGTCGTAATTGTCCAACCATCTCTATGTTGTTTAATGCGATGAGTACCCATGTTAATCATAGGTTCAATGGCAACCACCATACCTTCTACAAACTTTTTACCTCTACCGCGTTTACCATAGTTTGGCATTTCTGGGTCTTCATGCATTTTAGCTCCTAAACCATGACCTACAAGCTCTCGAACAACGCCATAACCATGATCTTCACAGTATTTTTGAATGGCATATCCAACATCGCCAACACGATTATTAGCTTTAAATTCTCGAATACCTACGTATAAAGATTCTTTGGTAACCTGTAAAAGTTTTTCGGTTTCAGCAGCAATCTCACCTACAGCAAAGGTGTAAGCATGATCGCCGTAAAAGCCGTTTTTTAGAGCACCACAATCAATGGATATAATATCGCCTTCAACCAATGGCGTTCCATTTGGAATACCATGTACCACTTGTTGATTAGGACTCATGCATAGCGTGTTAGGGAAATCATATAACCCTAAAAAACCAGGAATAGCACCGTGATCTCTAACGCAAGTTTCAGCTAATTTATCTAATTCTAGTGTGGTAACACCTGGCTTTATAGCTTTAGCTAATTCGCCTAAGGTTTTAGACACGATTAATGCACTTTCGCGCATTAACTCTATTTCTTCTTTGGTTTTAACAATAATCATAAATAAAATAAATAGGGTTCAAAGATACTTAAAGTGATGCTACTTAAATAAACCGAAAAATCCTTTCTTCTTTTCAGTAGCAGGAGGAGCAGAGTTTGTTAACGTTTGATAGACTTGACCCCAACCAGGAAAACCGCCAATGTTTCTATCGTCAATAAATAAATCGGCATTAATTTTTCTGCTCACATCATTAGTGTATTCCTCTTCGGCAAAACTTTTATTTACAGCATAAAAACGAATTCCATTATCTTCACAAAATTTAACAGCTTCATCAAGTTTACTGCCACATCTATACGTCCATAAAATGAGACGATGTCCATCCTCTTGCAATTTCTTTAAAGTCGCAAAAGCAAATAGCATAGGCTTGCCAATTCTTGGATAAGCATCTTCAACTATGGTTCCGTCAAAATCGACTGCGATAATAAGTTTTTCGTTAAAATTCATTTTTTAATTAATAAAATTCTTTGCTTTATTATATCAACGCATGCTGAGTCATAGCAGCAGGTTGTTCAACATTCATAAGTTTTAAAATGGTTGGAGCCATATCTCCTAAAACACCATCTTTAATCTGGGTAAGTTCGTTATCTATTAAAATAACAGGAACAGGGTTTGTTGTATGTGCTGTATTTGGAGATCCATCAGGGTTAATCATGGTTTCACAATTTCCATGATCTGCAATAAGTAGTGTCGTATACCCGTTTTCTAAACCGGTAGTTACCACATCCTTAACACAGGCATCTACAGCCTCACAGGCTTTTATTGCAGCTTCCATAACACCTGTATGTCCTACCATATCGCCGTTTGCAAAGTTTAGACAAACAAAATCAACATCTCCTTTTTTAAGTTCTGGTACAAGCGCGTCCTTTAATTCGTAAGCACTCATTTCTGGTTTTAAATCGTAAGTTGCTACTTTTGGCGAGTTTTTAAGAATACGAGATTCGCCCTCAAAAGGTGTTTCTTGTCCGCCAGAAAAGAAAAACGTTACATGTGGGTATTTTTCAGTTTCAGCAATTCTAATTTGTTTTTTACCAGCTTTTGAAAGTACCTCGCCAAGTGTTTCTGTAATATTATCTTTGTTGAAAATGACTTTAATTCCTTTAAAAGCATCACTATAATTTGTAATGGTTACATAGTATAAGTCAATTTTTTTCGTGTTGTATTCTGGAAAGTCTTTTTGATTTAACATTTCGGTCAATTCGCGACCTCTATCTGTTCTAAAGTTAAAAAAGATTACAACATCGTCCTTTTCTACTTTTGCTACCGGCTCGTTGTTGCTATCTGTTACAATAAGCGGTTTAATAAACTCGTCGGTTACATCGTTATCATAGTTAGCTTGGATGTTTTCTGTTGGGTTTGTAGTTTTAGTACCAACGCCATTTGCAATAGCATCGTAAGCTAATTGCACACGTTCCCAACGGTTATCTCTATCCATGGCATAATAACGACCAGTAATAGTTGCTATTTTGGTGTTTGTGCCCTCAATGTAGTTTTCTAAATCTTCAATATAACCTTTACCCGATTTAGGGTCTACATCTCTACCATCTGTAAAAGCATGTACAAAAGAATTAACACCAGCTTTATTGGCGGCGTCAATAAAACCTTTTAAGTGTTTGGTATGGGCATGAACACCACCATCACTCAATAAGCCTAAAAAGTGAACATTCTTATTGTTATCCGATGCATATTTTAAAGCGTCAACCAATACTTTTTCGTCTTTTAATGTATCCTTTTCAATAGCTAAATTAATTTTTGCTAAATCTTGATATACAATTCTACCGGCACCTAAATTCATGTGTCCAACTTCACTATTACCCATTTGTCCTTCGGGTAACCCAACATGTAAACCATCTGTTCGAAGGGTAGCATAAGGGTATTTAGTATATAAAGAATCTATAAATGGCGTATTGGCATGATCGATAGCAGAAACTTTTGGGTCTGGAGAGTTTCCCCAACCGTCAAGTATCATTAAAATAACTTTTTTGTTCATCTTTTTTCTTAAAATTTTAAAACTAGACAAAGATAAGAAACTTACTATTAATTGAACCTAAAGTATTCCTGAAAAGCCTTATTAATTAAGGTTTTTACAATTAATTATTTAAGAAAACGATTTCGTTAAAACTGTGTGAAACAAACGTTAAAATTTTTTTGAGCAGCTTTTTTTTGTAACAATTATTGTTTTACGTCGTCTCTTAAGTATATCAAAAAACATAAATCAATAATCAAAATTAAAATCTTTCATCATGAAAAAATCAATCATTATTTCCGCAATCGCATTATGCTTTTCAGTAGTAACAGTAAATGCAACACCAGTAGACACCCATGTAAGTTATGAGGCTGTACCTTATTTTAAAGTGAATTCATTTTGTGTATCGATAGCTAAAGGCGACTTAGAAACGGTACAAAAATTAATTAGCAGAGGTGCAGATGTTAATGAAAAATCAAACGGTATGACACCTATTATGTATGCCGCTAAGTTTAACAGAACTGATATTTTAGAGCTTCTTATTAAGCACGGCGCTAACTTAAAAGCCAAGTGCGATAAGAATAAAACCGCATTAAAATACGCCAAGTTACACGGTGCTGCAGATGCCGAAGCTATATTGGTTAAAGCATTGGATGATGCTAAAAAAGCTAAAAAGAGAAAATAATTATAAAGCATATAATTATTTGAGTTAGTCACTCGCAAAAAAAAGCCTCGATTTTTCGAGGCTTTTTTATTTATATTTTTTTTGACAAGATTAGATATGTTTCTAATTTCAATACCGTCTTTTTAGTTATTGAATTTTATATTTCTCGATAGCTTCTTCAATTTTTTCAATTCTGTTGTCTGGGTCTGGATGTGTACTTTGCATTTCGGGAACACGATTTGGTCCTGCGGCAGCTTTTAAAATTTCCATTACACCTATCATTTCTCTCGGGTTGTAACCCGCTTTAAGCATAAATTTTACACCTAGTTCGTCGCTTTCCAACTCGTCGTCTCTTCCGTTGGTTAATAGGGTGTTTTGTCCAATACCACTTACTAATCCGCCCATATCGGCACCAACAGATCCAGCTGTGGCTAAACCTTGCCAATATTCACTTTCGGCAATACGTTCTGCACTATGTCGTCCTAAAACGTGACCAATTTCATGACCTAAAACACCAGCAAGCTGATCTTCGTTTTCTAGTTTAGAAAAAAGCGCATGTGTTATAAATATTTGACCACCAGGTAAGGCAAAAGCATTAATGGTATTAGGGTCTGCTAATAAATGGAATTCGTATTTATATGGTGTTTGTCTTGCTATACTGTTGTTTACTAACTTGTTTCCAACATTATCGACTAATGCTTGGTATTGTGTGTTTGGGTGCAGGCCTCCATGTTGTTGTGCCATTTGCGGCGCACTTTGCAAGCCAATAGCAATTTCCTCGTCGGCTCCCATAGAAATGGTTTGCATGCGGCCTGTATATGGGTTTTCTTCCCTTTGGCTACATCTTTTAAATACAAAAAATAAAGCAATGGCGACACCAATAAGTAATCGGAATTTAAGGTTTTTACTTCTCATTATTAATTTATTTAGTAACTAAAAATACAAAATTTTGGTAGATAAGTTTATGACCCTAATTTTTTAGTTTCGTCACTTGGGTTGTTTTGTTATTTTATAAAATTTTATACATAACATAATGTAAACCAACATCTTTTATGTTAAACGCATTGCCTATTGGTACATAGTTATTGCTTTTGTAAAAAGGAACAGCCACTTCTCTAGCATTGCACCAAATGGTTTTTACGCTATTATTAGCAAGAAACTTTTCGCTATGGCTTAATATAATTTTACCCAAACCTTGTCCTTGGTAGGCTTTTAAAATAGCCATGCCACGCAATTGATATTGATTTGAAGAAGGGATATTAGGGTTTGAATTTTTTAAAAAAGAACAAACTCCAATTATAGTATTCTTATTAAAAAGCCCGAAGTGGAGTGTGGTTTTTAAATTATCGCCAGGGAGAATGCAAGACTCAATAGGTTTTCCTGTTCTTAAAACGGGATGACGAACAGCATGCGTTTCTTGGGCGCTTATTTGCTTTATGTTTAGGTTAGTATTGATGGTGTATTAAGTTTTTGTGTTAGCTTATCAAATTTAAAACTATTTTTGAAAACTATTACCTTAAAATAAATGTAGTATATGGCTTTTGAGTTTAAAATTTTAGAAAAAGAAAATATTAATTTAATAATCCCTTTGGTTTATAAGTTGAATGACTACAAGGTGTCCGAAGCTGTTTTAGAACAGCGTTTTAACGAAATGATTGGGCAAAACTATGAATGCGCAGTAATTTATGATGGCGATAAACTTGTTGGAGTTTGCGGATTGTGGTATTGCACCAGGCATTACTCTGGCAGAAGTGTAGAGCCAGATCATGTTTTTATTGATGATGCTTATAGAGGGCAGGGATTAGGGAAGCAGTTTTTTGAATGGATTTATAATTATGTGTCTGGTAAAGGTTTTGAAGCTATGGAGTTAAATACTTATGTTTCTAATTATCAGTCGCATAAATTTTATTTTAATGAGGGTTTTAAAATTTTAGGGTATCATTTTATAAAAAAGCTTTAAATTTTCTTGCAGAAGCGGAAACTGTTTATATATTTGCACTCGGAATTAAAAAAGGCGAGAGTAGCTCAGTTGGTAGAGCGTCAGCCTTCCAAGCTGAATGTCGCCAGTTCGAACCTGGTCTCTCGCTCAAAAAGCTTCATCATAACGATGAAGCTTTTTTTTATGCATTGGATTTGGCAGTTTTGCCCGCGTGAGGGATAGTAGTTTAAAGCCCACAGCCTGACGAAGGAAGTGCCAGGACTTGCAGCCTTTCGACTTTGCTCAAGACAGGCTTCAAGCCCGACCCTTGGGGCACGCCCAAATTATTTTAATTGTTTAAGCTCTGTTTCTGGGGTTACTTCGTAGGGTGTTTTGTTGTATTCGAAAATTCGTGCTGTTAGGTCGCCTTTTAATATAATGGAATCGTTTTTTACTTCTAACCAGCTGCCCTCTCTTAGTCCAATTACGGGTTGCGTGTTGTAGTGGTGGAATTCTTTTATGCGGGTTTCGCGCGTTTCGCCTTTGTGTTTACTGTTTGGATCGGGGTCCAAATAATGTGGGTTTATATTAAATGGTACTAAGCCTAGGGCCTTAAAATTTGGCGGATATACAATGGGCATATCGTTGGTGGTTTTTATGCTTAGTCCACAAATATTACTGCCAGCACTAGTGCCTAAATAGGGTGTGCCGTTTTGTACAACCTGTTTAAGTTGGGTTAACAAATGGTTTTTGTGGAGCTGGTTTGCAAGTACAAAGGTGTTGCCGCCGCCAACAAAAATAGCTTGGGCGTTGGTTACGGCCTCGATAGGGTTTTTAAATTCATGGATGCCTATTACTTGTTTATTTAGCTTGGTAAATGCTTGTTTTGCAATAGTTGTATAAGCATCGTGCGATATGCCTCCAGGTCGTGCATAGGGTATAAATAATATGGTTTTTGCGTTTTTAAAAAGGACGTTTAGGGGTTGGATAATATATTCTAAATATCCGCTACCGTAAATGGTAGATGTGCTTGCTATAATTATATTTCGCATGGCCTAATTGGTGTTTTGTGTAAAACTAATCAATAATTAGTTTTGGTAAAGATTTCGTTTAATTTGTTTTAAAAATTGAATTAAAAGTAGTATTTTCAAAGTAAAAAAATATGAAAAAATTTATTCTCTTTTTAACTTTTTTAAGTGCCCTAAACGTAGTGGCGCAAAATACAAATAGAATAGAAGTATCCGGAAAGCTTATTGTTGAGGGCAGTGATGTATCTGGTATTACTATTTTTAACGCGTCGGCAAATGTGGGGACCATTACAGATGATAAAGGAGAGTTTGTTTTAAAAGTAACGTTAAATGATAATATTGAAGTTAGTGCATTGCAGTACCAAAATATTAGTTTTAGGGTTAATGAGGCTATAATGAAATCTAGAAAAATGAAACTCTTTTTAATTGAAGAGATTAATAAACTGGATGAAGTTATTGTTATTAAAGACGGGCTTTCGGGTAATTTAAATAAAGATTTAGAAGATACAACGCCGTTTAAGCCACAATTAGATGCTTTGTATTTTGGTGTTAAAAACAGTAAAGCGTATAGTTTTGAAAAAGATTATAAAACCGAAGTTGAAAATATTACTGTAGACAGGCAGCACTTACCTATGGTTAATGGCTTAAACATTGTTAATGTTGTAGACCAATTGTTATTACCTTTATTTAGAAGCGGAGTTAAAGATAAGGAGAAGGCTGGTGTACCCGATGTGCCAATTGAGGCTGTTAAGTATTATTTTGGGTCGGAATTTTTAATTGATAATTTTAATATTCCAGAACATCGTGTTGAGGAGTTTATACAATACGTGGAGGCTGATAACTTTGATTATTCGTTACTTAATTACGGTAAGGAAATGGATTTTCTTGAGCTACTAAATAAGAAGAGTGTAGCTTTTTTAGATTCTAAAAACTAGATGCATCGTTTAGTTTTTAACAAAACATTAAAAGCTATTTGTATTTTATTTAAGAATTGATAGGCGTTCTTTATACTCTAATTAATTCAATTTGAGTAGATCATTACTTTTTCTATTTATTAATTTATTGGCACTTCCTGGTTATAGTCAAACTATTAATAGGGTAGAGGTTAGTGGCGTCTTGCTATCAAAAAATAACGATATTGAGGCGGTAACGGTTTTTAATAAATCGTCTAACAAAGGCACGATAACAGATGCTGAAGGACGTTTTAAGTTACATGTAGGTTTAAATGATGTAATAGAAATTTCGGCATTACAATTTCAAACGGTAAAGGTTAATATAGATGAAGATATAATAGCATCAAAAGCACTAAAAATACAGCTAGTAGAGCAAGTTAATCAGTTGGATGCCGTAACACTATCGTCCGGGTTATCAGGAAATATGGGTGCAGATATTGCTCAAGTTAAAACCGTAAAACCTATGATTCTCGATATGGGAAATATGGAAGTCGATTTTGAGTATAATGGAGATAAGGCATTCGATAATACCGTAATTCAAGATCATTTAACATCTGTAATAGATCCGGGGGCAAGAAAATACCAGCCCGATTTGTTAAAAATTTTAAAATTTTTAACAAAATCTAAAATAGATTTAAAGCTTACCAAAGAGGTGTTTGTTGGCGATAACTACCAAAAACCAAAGGATATACTTAGTGTGTATTCTTTAAACGACCTTAAAGAACTTTTTGAAATCCCTGAAGTTAAACTTAATGCCTATGTTGCATTTATAGAAAATAATGGTATCAAACCAGACCTTTTTAAAGACGAAAATAGAATTCTACTCATAGAGTTTTTAGTAAAGCAAAAAGAACAATTTTTAAAAACTCAGCATGTTAAAAATTAAAACGCTCTTGTTAGTTGTTGGCGTATTTGGGTTTCAAGAGGCATTTTCTCAAACCATAGAGTTATTGGGTAGGATAGAAAGTAATGGCGATATAGAAAACATTCATGTTATTAATAATACGGCTCAATCTTTTACCATAACAGATAAAGATGGTCACTTTAAAATTCCAGCAAAATTAAGCGATACTTTAATATTCTCTTCCATTCAATATAAACTAAAAGAGGTTGTTGTAACGCAAACCATTATAGATAACGAGGCTGTTTTTGTCACTTTAAATGAGCATATTAACGAACTAGACGAGGTTGTTGTAGGAAAAATATTAACTGGTGATTTGTTATCTGATATTAGAAATATGGACGCCAATGCACCAATAGATTTTTACGATGTTGGTATTCCGGGGTATACAGGAAAACCAGCTACACAAAGCGAGCGCCGTTTAAGCGAAGCCTCTAACTTTAGTCCAAAAGCAGGAGGTTCTTTAGGTGGAGCTGGAGGTTCGGTTTCCATTGCGCCTATAATAAATGCTATTACAGGCAGAACTAAAATGCTAAAAAATAGAGTTAAAATAGAAGAAAAAGAATCTTTAATGCAAACTATAAAAGGTAGATTGGCTGGCGATTTTTTTGCATCGAACCCTTTGGATGAAAGCTTACAAACCGATTTTTTCTATTTTTGTGCAGACGACCCTAATTTTGTTAAGCATTGTAAAAGTCAAACAGACTTTAAGGCTTTAATTTTTTTAAGAATGAAATACAAGCAATACCTAGCTAATTTAGAAGACAATAAAAATTAATTAACTTCGGAATGCTTTTTGATTTTCAATAAAGTAATTTAGTAGTCCATAAAATTTGCCCATGAAGATTTTTAGATTTTTAATCATTTTTTTTATGTTTCCGCTTTTTGCGTTTACTGCAATGCATAAATATTATATAAGTGTTACGCAAGTTAATTACGTAGAGGAAAAGGAATCACTTCAAATAGTTTCTAGAATTTTTATTGATGATTTTGAAAGTGTGTTACGTTCAAATTATGATGAAAAAATTGTTTTAGCAGGAAAAAATGAGTCTAAGGAGATCGATTCTTTAATGAATATCTATCTGCAATCTAAGTTAAAATTAAAAATTAATAATACCCCTGTTTTATTTAGTTTTATAGGAAAGGCCTATGATGGCGATATTGTAAGGTGTTATCTTGAAGTGGAACATGTAAAGTATATTGATGTGTTTTCAATTACCAATTCCATTTTATTAGATTATCAAGAGGATCAACAAAATATTGTAAAAACTAAAATTAATTCTAGAAATAAAAGTTTTATTTTGACTTCTAATAATACTAATGCTTTGTTAAAATTTAACTAAAACAAAGTAAATTGATTGTATAATTTAGTACTTTCGACGACATTTTGTGATAATCTTCTAATGAAAATCGCAAAACACGCATTTTTTTCTAATAAAACAAAAAAATAATATGAGAAAGCACACTTATCTATTCTTAACTTTTCTATTTCTTTTTTCGGGAGTTTTTGCTCAACAGCAAAACCAAGAAAAGCCACAAGGACACACAGACCAAAACAAGTTTAGACAAATGAAAGACCTATTGGCAACACCAAACGAAACAAGAACAGCTTCGGGTGCTCCAGGTCATGCTTACACGCAACAACAAGTAGATTACGTAATGAACATCCGTTTAGATGAAAATACAAATCAAATTTTTGGAGACGAAAAAATAACATATCACAACAACTCCAAAGACCATTTGGAGTATTTATGGATACAGTTAGACCAAAATATGCGTGCTAAAGACTCTAAAACACCAGATGCTAATCCTGAAAGTTTTAATGCGCCATTTAATGGTCCAACAATGTTTACTAAAAATAACTTAAAAGAACGTTTTGATGGTGGTTTTAATATTGATTATGTTAAAAACGACGATGGTTCACCTTTATCGCATTCTATAAACAGAACCATGATGCGTATTAATTTACCAAAACCTTTGGCACCAGGAGCTATATTTAAATTTGGTATTAAATGGCACTATAATATAAATGATATTAATGTTGATGGCGGTCGTTCTGGTTTAGAGACTTTTCCCGATGGAAACAATAATTACACGATTGCTCAATTTTTCCCAAGATTATGTGTTTATGATAATGTTGAAGGTTGGCAAAATATGCAATTCTGGGGGCGTAGTGAGTTTGCTTTAGAGTTTGGAAACTATGATGTAAAAATTACAGTACCTGCCGATCATATTTTAGAAGCAACAGGAGAATTACAAAACCCTAAAGATGTATTATCTAAAGAGCATCAAAAACGTTTAAAATTAGCAGAACAATCATTTAAAGATCCTGTGTTTATTGTTACTGAAGCAGAATCTGTTGAAGCAGGAAAATCAAGATCTACAAAAGAAAAAACATGGCATTTTAAAGCAGAAAAAGTTAGAGATTATGCTTTTGCTTCTTCAAGAAAATATATCTGGGATGCTATGGCAGTTAATATTAACGGTAAAACTGTAATGGCTATTTCGCTTTATCCAAAAGAAGGAAATCCGTTATGGGAGGAGCATTCTACACGTGTAGTTGCTAATACTCTAGAGGAGTATTCTAAACTAACTTTCGATTATCCTTATAGTAAAGCGGTTTCAGTACACTCAGAAAGACAAGGAATGGAATACCCTATGATTTGTTTTAACTACGGAAGACCAGATCCAGACGGAAGCTATTCTGAAAGATTAAAAAGAGGTATGATTGGTGTTATTACGCATGAGGTAGGGCACAACTTTTTTCCTATGATTGTAAATAGCGATGAGCGCCAATGGACATGGATGGACGAAGGCTTAAACTCCTTTGTTGAAACCCTTGCAGAGTTAGATTACGATCCTAATTTTATAACAGGAAACCTACCTAAAGATATTGTAGATTATATGGGAGGCGATCAAAGTTACCTGTCTCCAATTATGTCTCATGGCGATTATGTTTACCAATTTGGACCTAACGCTTATACGAAACCGGCAGCAGGTTTATATATGCTAAGACAAACTATAATGGGACCAGAATTGTTCGATTACGCGTTTAGAACCTATTCGCAACGTTGGATGTTTAAGCACCCAACACCAGCAGACTTTTTTAGAACCATGGAAGATGCCTCGGCAATGGATTTAGATTGGTTTTGGAGAGGTTGGTTCTATACTACAGATTACACAGATATTGGAATTAAAGAGGTTAAACAATTTTACTTAACCGATAAACCAACAGAAGAAGCTGTAGAAACAGCCAAAAAGTATAATATGAATTTAGACGATTTTAAAAATCGTTTAGTCTATTATGCAGAAGCTGAAAATGGAGATATTCCTCAAGATGCAAAAAGCGTATCGGATTTTAAATTTTTAACAGACTATATCGCTAGCTTACCAGAAACAGAAAAAACAAGGTTAAAAACCGAAACACCTAAGTATTTTTACGAAGTTGTTTTTGAGAAACCAGGAGGTTTGGTAATGCCTATTATTTTAGATGTAACCTATGAAGATGGTACAACCGAAAGAAAAACATATCCAGCTCAAATTTGGAGATATAACGATAAGGAGGTTAGTAAGGTATTTAAAACAAATAAACGCATTACTGGTTTAGCTATTGATCCAGACCTAGAAACGGCCGATGTAGATACCTCTAATAATTCTTGGCCTAAAAAAATAGAGGAAAATAAATTTGATACTTTTAAAAGTAAAGTAAATAATTAAAAGAAATTACATTTAGTAAAAGCCGGTTTTTTTTAATCGGCTTTTTTATTCCATTAATTTTAAATGGAATAATAAAAACAACTTAGTATATTTGTGTCGTGATATTACAAGTAACATTCTTATTTATTAGCGGCGGGGAAATAGCATTTATCCTGTTTATCGCTATTATGGTTTTTGGGGCAGATAAATTGCCCGAAATAGCGCGTGGCTTAGGCCAAGGTATGCGAACACTTAAGGATGCCACTAATGATATAAAACATGAAATATCAAAAACAGCCGAAAAAAACGGCATCGATACAAGTATTACCAAGGATGTTAAAAAGGAATTGGATAAGGTAAAAGATGATTTAGAAGAATTTACAGGTTCAATAAAACGTAAATTTTAGTATTTTATCGATCTTAAACATGTGTTTTATCGTGTTTTAATATTGTTTAAACGAGTTTTTAAACAATATCCTGTATTTAGGGGTATCTTGAAAATCCCAAATCGTTAATGTATTTCAAAATGAAAAAAAACCTATTATTGTTTTTTTGTTTGCTTACTTTTTTGGCGTTTAGTCAAAACGAAAGAGAGGCTATAAAGCAAATTGATAGTATTAATTCTTCGGCTTTAAAATCCTATAATAACAACAAAATAGTTAAAGCGTTTAATGGTTTTAATGTAGCAAAAAAAATAGCAGATTCTATAAATGATAACTATGGTATAGCGATATCAAATTTTAATCTTGGTAATATTTATCGCTTAATGCATGAAAAAAATAATGCTAAAGATTCTTACTCAATTATGCTAAAAGCCGCAAATGCAATTAAGGATAACTACTTAATTGCTAATGCTTATTTAAACTTGGCAACCTTAACCAAAGAAGATAATTCCTCGCAAGCTACCATAAGCTTGTTTAAAAATGCATTAAAACATATTTCTAAAAACCAATACTTGATTAATGAGAACTATAACCTTAGCCAATATGAAACTTTACTAGTCAAGATAAGGGTAGGTTTAGCAGAGTTTTATATAGAAAATGACTTATTAGAGGAAGGTCAAGTAAATCTATTACATGCCGAAGATATTATTAGTAAAGACTCTTTCTCAAATAACTACCAAAAGGCATCCCTGAATTATATATATGGCTTTTATTTTTTTAAAAAAGAACTTTATAATAACGCAAATGAAAAATTTAATAATGCTATTGTTTTTCTAAATAATGAGCAGTCTATTAACGATGATGATGAGGCACTACTTTTAAGTAAAATCTATAAAAGCTTATCCTTGTCTTATTCGGCAACGGGTCTAAAAGAGCAAGCTTATTTGGCTTTGTTAAAATATGACGAATTTAAGGACGAGTTTCTAAACCAAGAAAAGCTAAAAGAAAATGCTATTTATAAATCTAGATTTTTATTGGCTACCTATAAAAATGAGGCTCAATTGGCAAATAGTGAGAAGTTATATCAGTCAAAAATTGCCGATAAAGTTAAAAAGATAAACATTATAATTATCATTGCCTTAATTCTTTTGTTAGCTACTTTACTCATTTTATATAACTACTACATAGCCAAACGTAGACTATCGGATGCTTTGAAGAAACAAAATACAGAATTAGAAGTAGCTAAAAATGATGCTTTAAAATCGTCGGAATTAAAATCTAAATTTATCTCTAATGTATCTCACGAATTAAGAACACCCCTTTATGGCGTTGTAGGTTTAACATCAATAATGTTAGAAAATAGTAATTTAGATAAGGCTAATGTAAAATATTTAAAATCTCTTAAATACTCGGGCGATTATCTATTAAACCTAATAAACGATGTGTTACAGGTTAGTAAAATTGAATCTAAAAAGTTGGAAATTAATAACACAACGGTGCATTTAAAATCGCTTATTCAAAATGTAACAGATTCTTTCGATTATAGTTTAGGCGAGTCTAACAACCAAATGCATATTTTTATAGACGAGCGTATTCCGGAGTTTATCCTTTGCGATAAATTAAGATTGTCGCAGGTCTTATTTAATTTAATAGGTAATAGTATCAAGTTTACCCAAAATGGAAATATATCTATTAAAGCGAATTTAAAAGAAATAGATAGTGAAAATGTTTTAATATGTTTTGAGGTTGTCGATGATGGACCAGGAATATCTAAAGAGAAACAAGGCTCTATTTTCGATAATTTTATTCAACTAAACGAGAACTCTAATACCGGTTACCAAGGGGCAGGACTGGGGCTTTCTATAGCGAGTAAAATTGTAAAATTATTTAATAGTACTATTGAGCTTGACAGTGAGTTGGGTGTAGGTTCTACCTTTAGCTTTATTGTAAGTTTTAAAATAGATACCAATGCTATAGAGCAAATTAAAAGTGTTAAGGATGAGGATGTACTAACCTCTTATAATCCTGAAAGTTTAAGGATTTTAATAGCAGAGGATAATAAAATTAATCAAATTGTTACAAGTAATTTACTTAAAAAAGAAAACTTTCAATTTGACATTGTTGAGAATGGGTTAGAGGCTTTAAAAGCATTTAAAAATAAAACTTACGATTTAATTTTAATGGATATTAATATGCCGCTAATGGATGGTAACGAAGCTACTTTAAAGATTAGAGAGTTTAATAATCAAATTCCAATAATTGCATTAACAGCTTCGAGTAAAGATGAGTTAATGTTAAATAAACTCGATAAAGGTTTTGATGATATTATAACCAAACCATTTGATAACGATTTGTTCTTTAATACCATTAACAAATTAATTGAAATAAGTAAGACTAGAGGTAATAATGATGGAACTCGCGTTATAAAATTTTCATCATAATTAGCACTTTGGTTTTAATAGATGTTACGCACAACTTTTGTTTATAATTTTCTACTAATAGTCAAGCCATCTCTAATAGGTAATAAAACCGTTTCTACACGTTTATCGTCTTTTAAAAGCGCATTATACTTGATCAATTCTGGTGTAGATACATCGTCCTTTTTAAAGGTGGTGTCAAGCACTTTACCGCTCCATAATACGTTATCCGATAAAATAATACCGCCAGGATTTAGCTTATCTATTATAACATTAAAATAATTGGAGTAGTTTACCTTATCGGCATCAATAAAAACCAAATCGAAAGTAGCATCAAGTTTAGGAATAATGTCTAAAGCGTTTCCTAAATGCTGTTTAATTTGAGGTCCGTAATTAGATTTATCAAAATATTTTCGCTGAAAATCCACTAGTTCTTCATTAATATCAATAGTATGTAATTCTCCGTTATGTTGCATGCCTTCAGCTAAACATAATGCCGAATATCCAGTATATGTTCCAATTTCTAAAATGTTTTTAGGATTCACAAGTTTAGAAATAATGCTTAAAATCCTGCCTTGATAATGCCCACTTAACATTCTAGGTTGTAATATTTTCTGGTAGGTTTCTCGCGTAAGCTGTTGTAGTAATTCTGGTTCGTTTTCCGAATGGGCAACAACGTAATTGTCTAATTCTTCTGTTATAAAATGCATTAACTTAAAATTCTTTTAATCAATTTTTCTTTAGCGCTTTCATCATCGCCACACAGCCATTGTATAACGTTGTTTTCCCAAATATCATCGTACTCCGTTTTATTAATAATGTTTCTGTCAACAGCTAAATCTAATATTTTTCCTGGGTAAGATGATTGTTTATCGCTTTCCATTTCACCTAACGGGTAAGGGTCATCAAGCCCCATAATAACTTGTTTAGATCCATGATTTCTAATTAGCAACTCTAATCCACCTGTGTCGTGTACAAGTGTGTCGAAAAATATGTTTTTATGTCCTACGGCTTTTCTTGGGTGATGTTTGCCTTCAAATAAATCGGGTCTGCCATCAAAACCTTGAATACGTCTGCCTAAGTTAATTTGTGCTAACTGTCCACCATGTGCAAAACAAGTACGCATATTCGGGAATTTATCTTGGTAGCCATTAAGGGTAAAAAAATGATAGGCATCGCCACATTGTGCCAACATCCAAATAAGGTGAAAACGCCACGAGGTATTCTCTAATTTAATAAACTTTTCACCATCATAAGGGTGAATTTCAACAGCCAAATTATATTTATCTGCCAATTCAAAAATAGGCTCATTCTCTTCATCAAAAATACAACGCCATGTACCAATAGTATCCATGTAATGCGTGGGAAGACAAAGTAATTGAAGTCCTAACTGTTCTACACAACGTTCAATTTCCCAACATGCACTTCTTATAAACGCAGGGTGTACCACAAAACCGCAAGTAAATTTACTTGGGTTTTCTTGCTGCATTTTTGCATTAAAATCATTTTGAAAACGCAAGGCTTTTTTCATTTCCTCAACACGTAAGCCATTACCATAAAGTTGCGATAAATTTAAAACTACAGCATGATCTAGCTTGTTACGCTCCATCCATTCTAACTTTTCATCTAAGAAAAAACTAGAATCTGTAACAGGACGTTTCCAATCCTTTTGAAGCATAAATTTTCTATCCTTATCTACCCAAAAAATACCTTTTTCGCGCATAAATTCAGGAATTTGCTCCGGGTAAGGTAGTAAATGTGAATGACCGTTTATTCGTAATTTACGTTTCATGTATAGGTCCTGAGAGGTCAGGAATCTTTAATAGTTTATAATTTTAATCAATTTTAACCTTCTGTGGTGGTTGCATAACCTCACCACAATTAGGGCAGCTTCGTTTTTCTTTATTGCCATAATATTTATCGAATATTTTAGGCATATCGGTTTCAATATTTTCAACGGTAAAATCCTCTTCATAAAGTTTGGTTACGCAATTTTCGCAAAACCAAAGCAATGCATCACGCATACCTTCCGGCCGTTTGTATTCAATAACTAAACCCACAGTGTTAGCACCTCGTTGCGGAGAATGTGGCACTTTAGGCGGTAGCAAATAAATATCACCTTCCTTAATATGCACATCTTTAGGCGTGCCTTTGTCAATAATTTTTAATACAATATCACCTTCAACTTGGTAGAAAAACTCTGGCGTTTCATTATAATGATAATCCTTTCTATTGTTAGGTCCACCAACAACCATAACAATAAAATCGCCATCTTTCCACACCACTTTATTTCCAACTGGTGGTTTTAAAAGATGTCTGTTTTCTTCAATCCAAGCTTTAAAATTTATAGGCGATGTTAGGTTACTCATAATGGAAGCCCCTATTAATCTCCGCAAGGGGAGAAACTCAAAACGGGGATTTGAGTTAGTGTTAAAATTTCAATTTCAATTTTAGTTTAAAGATAAAAAAGATAAATTGATTACGCTAATTTCTCCCCCCTTTTGGGAGAGCTACAAAGATTTGGTTCGTCCACCATCAACAGGCACATTTACACCATTAATATAAGCAGCAGGCGTACTAGCTAAAAAGGTAATAACGCTAGCCGTTTCTTCAGGTTTAGCAAAACGTTTAGCAGGCGTGTAATTTTTCATTATTTCTGCCATATCTTCTAAAGAACGGTTTTCGAGGTTCGCTTTAATTTTAATTATTTCGTTTAAACGTTCGGTTTCTGTAAAACCAGGAAGGACGTTGTTTACTGTAATACCAAATTCAGCTACTTCGGTAGCTAAAGTTTTACTCCAATTGCCAACAGCACCTCTAATAGTATTGCTAACACCTAAACCAGGAATGGGCTCTTTTACCGACGTAGAAATCACATTAATAATACGACCAAAACCTTCTTCTTTCATAAACGGAATGGTGGCTTGAGCTATTAAATGATTGCATTTAAGATGCATGGTAAATGCATTTTCAAAAGCTTCTAAGCTAGCTGTTAAAATTTCGCCACTTCTAGGGCCTCCTGTATTGTTTATTACAATATGAAACCCGTGTTCTTTCTCAATACATTTAATTAGTTGCTCTTGTAACTCTCGTGGGTTTAAAAAATCGGCAACAATGTAATTATGGTTTCTATGGTTTGGTAATTCTTCTAAAACGGCTTTTAGTTTTTCTCTGTTTCTAGCTACAAGGGTTACATGAACACCTTCGTTGGCCAACGCTATTGCAGTGGCTTTACCTATGCCTCGTGTACTTCCGCAAACTAATGCGTATTTTTTGTTAAGTTTTAAATCCATAGAGTATACACTTTAATATTTTTATTAAGTTTCTAATTTAACCCTGCAATTCTATCGTCATCTAAAATAGATTTGGTTTCTTGCTTTACTCGATTTAAAACGAGCTTTAAATCGTCATTGCTAGTAATTAAGCCATCGGTTAATAAATTTAAAATAGCTTTGTCTTGTGCGCGTCCTTTTAACATAGCTTCTCTGTAACCTATATGTTCGTTAAAAGTTACTAAAGAGTATTTTGAAGCATATTCATTTGGAAATTCTTTTTCTAAAGCCATTTCCAATTTACGCTTTTCTTGAAAAATGGCCTGATTAACATGACCTTTCATTTCATGAAAATTATCGATAGCTAAATCTGCAATGGCATCGGTGTCTTTTTTACGGTTGCTTTCATAAGTTTTAAAAATGGTTTCCCAATCTTTTAAACCTTGATCTAGTACTTGGTCTAGCTCCACAACATCTTCAAAGGAAGCATTCATGCCTTGACCGTAAAACGGAACAATGGCATGGGCAGCATCGCCCATTAATAACGTATTGCCTTTGTAGTGCCATGGCGAACATTTTATAGTACCCAAAGGCGATGTTGGGTTAGTAAAAAAGTCGTCCAAGAGGTTTGGCATTAAAGCTAAGGCATCTGGAAATTCGTTTTGGAAAAATTTTAGAACACGTTCCTTGGTAGTTAAATTGTTAAAATTGTATTGGCCTTCTTCATAACTTAAAAATAGTGTTACGGTAAAACTGCCATCTAAATTGGGTAGGGCAATAAGCATAAAGCTACCACGAGGCCATATATGAAGCGCGTTTTTATAGGCTTTAAAATCGCCATTTGGTTGTGGTAAAATACTTAATTCCTTATAACCATGGGTTAAATAGGCTTGCGAGAAACTAAACAAGAATTTTTTTCCTAAATAATAACTTTTACGCAATGCAGAACCTGCGCCATCTGTGGCTATTATAACATCGGCATCCTCAATAAATTCTTTTTTTGAAATATAATCTTTAAAAAGAGCTGTTGTATTTTCAAAATTAACAGATTTACATTTACAATTAAATTGAATATTTACCTTGTCATGTTTTTCGGCTTCATTTAAAAGTAAAGCATTTAAATCGCCGCGTGAAATGGAATTGATGTATTCATACTCCCTACCGCTATAGTTCGATTGGAAGGTGTTGCCATGTGTATCATGAATCATGCGGCCATTCATGGGGATGCATAGTCCCTTTACTTTATCTTCTAAACCAACTAATTTCATGGCTTTATTGCCGCGATCTGAAAAAGCTAAATTAATAGAGCGTCCTGCAGAAATATCTACTTTACGTAAATCTGGACGCATTTCGTAAACGTTTACGTTAAAACCTCTTTGTGCCAAGCGTAAGGCTAGAAGTGAACCGCATAATCCGGCGCCTATAATTAATACGTTTTGAGCCTCTCCTAAACCCTCTCCAAAGGAGAGAACTTTTTTAGTCTGTTTATTCATTTCGTTTTTGTTTTATTCCTTCTCAGTTCCCTCTCTTTTGGATAGGGTTAGAGAGAGGTGTTCAACCAATCTATACACATCTTCAAATGAATTATAAAGCGGAACAGGAGCACACCTAATAACATCGGGTTCTCTCCAATCGCTAATTATACCCGCTTCGGTTAATTTATTATGTAACGTTTTATCTGCGTTTTTTACTTGGATAGATAGTTGGCAACCGCGTTCGTTTGGGCTAGTTGGCGTAATAATTTTAATAGTGTCCTCGCCTAATTGCTTGATTAAAAACTCGAAATAGCCTGTTAATTTTTTAGATTTTTTAATGAGGTTTTCAAAGCCAACTTCATTAAACATATCTAACGAGGCTCTTATTGCTGCCATCGATAAAATGGGCGGGTTACTTAATTGCCAACCTTCGGCACCAGGCATTTGGTCGAACTCATCGCGCATTCTAAAACGTGTTTGCTTATTATGGCTCCACCATCCTGTAAATCGGTTTAAGTCTTTTCTGTGAGCATGACGCTCATGTACAAAGCAGCCACCTAGACTTCCTGGTCCAGAATTTAAATATTTATAAGTACACCAAACGGCAAAATCCGCCCCAGAATCATGGAGGTTTAATGCCACGTTTCCTGCACCGTGGGCGCAATCAAAGCCTACATTACAACCATGTTTATGACCTAGGTTTGTTATGCGTTTTAAATCGAAAAACTGACCGGTGTAATAGTTAACACCGCCAATCATTATAAGGGCAATTTCATCGCCTTGTTCTTTAAGGATTTGTTCTAAATCCTCATAGTTTAGTAGGTCTTCACCTTGTCTTGGTTTCCATAATACAACACCTTCTTTATCATCGAACCCATGATGGCGAAGTTGCGACTCTACAGCATATTTATCAGAAGGAAAGGCATCACTTTCAATAAGAATTTTATATCGCGTTTTTGTAGGTTTATAAAACGACACCATCATAAAGTGTAAGTTGGCTGTTAGCGTATTCATAACAATCACTTCAATAGGTTTTGCGCCTACAACTTTAGCCATACTTTCGGTTAAAAACTCATGATAGGGTAGCCATGGGTTTTTAGCTTCAAAATGTCCTTCAACGCCTAAATTAGCCCAATCCTTCAACTCTTGGTTTACGTAAGTTGCGGTTTGCTTGGGTTGCAATCCTAGTGAGTTTCCAGTCATGTAAATCCATGACTTACCTTGTTTGTCTTTAGGAATATGAAACTGCTCTCGGTATGTTTTTAAAGCGTCGTTTTGGTCCTGTTCTAAAGCGTAATTAAGACCTAATTTGTAATCGGACAAAGTGTTTTGGTTTTGGGTTGCTAACAAAAATAAGAATTATAATGTTAGAAAAGAATAGCAAAACTAAATAGACTTAAAAAGGAAAAGCGCTTCAACCATTGATTGAAGCGCTTTAATATATATAGACGCATATAGCGGAAAAATAACTGTTATACTTTATATACGCCTTAAGTCGTTGTTTAGATGTTTTACTTACTAAAAAAGTGTAAAAAGATTAGTCTTTTTTAATTTTTATGTCTGTTAAAGTTAAATTCCAATCGCCATCGGCCTTTTTATGATCTAAGGCTATTTTTATACCATTAAAATCTTGGTAACTCTCAAACGTATTTATTAATCCGGCTGTAGTAGCGTTTCCTTTTCTAAAGGCCCATTCTTTAATTATAAAATCGTTATCATAATAAATATCGTAAGCATCACCTGGTGTATAACCGCCCGTGTCTGGATAGGTAACCGTTATTTTATTAAGCTGTTTTTTATGTATTGGAGATTCTTCGGTAGTTGGTTTAGACAGTGTGGTACCTTGGTCCCAAACCAATTGAAACGGTATAAGCAGCCAAAATTTATCATTAATAAAGGCTCTATCGGCTTTTATAGATGTACTATCTAAAGCGGTTCTGTTATAGTTAATGGTGTCTTTATCGGTAATTAGCGTAACAGCGTTAGTTTTTGGTTTCCAAACCCAACTTCTTTTATTAAAAAAGGTAAACTGAATTTCAGAAACAGCATTCCAGTTGTCAAACCCATGTGCATTAGCTATTTTTTGAGCTATACTTATTTCTTTTATAGCTTTTTCTTCCTTTTGTTTACAGGAAAGGCTAAATGCAATTAGGCAAACGGCTACTAATAATTTTTTCATAATTTAGAGTTTTTACAAAGATATCATTTGGAAATGAGTAACTACGATAATTATTTTAACACGAATAAAAGCACCTGGAATGAAAAAGTAAAAACTCATGCTAAAAGTGATATGTATGATTTGGAAACCTTTAAAAACGGAAAATCCTCTTTAATATCTTTTGAATTAGAAGCTTTAAGAGATGTAAAAGGAAAATCGCTATTGCATTTACAGTGTCATTTTGGGCAAGATACTTTGAGTTGGAGCAGGATGTGAGCCAAGTGCACAGGTGTAGATTTGAGTGATGAAGGTATAAAACTAGCACAACAATTAAATGATGAATTAAAGCTTGACGCAGAATTTGTTTGTTGTAATGTTTTGGATACTTCGGAATTTATAAAGGAAGAATTCGATATTGTTTATACCACGTATGGCGTTATAGGATGGTTGCCAGATTTAAAACCTTGGGGCAAAATGATTGCTGAACGTTTAAAAAAAGGAGGCACCTTTTTTATAGCTGAATTTCATCCGATAGTGTGGATGTTTGATTATTTGCACGATAAACCCGTAATGCGATATGGTTATATGCAAGACGAGGTTATTTATGAAGAATATGAAGGCACTTACGCTAACCAAAACTCTAAAATGATAAGCAAGGAATATGGTTGGAACCATGGTTTAAGTGAAGTGATTAATGCTTTAACCGATGCTGGATTGCAAATAGAATATCTAAAGGAGTTTTATGAAAGCCCTTATGATGTGTTGACTAATTTAACAAAGACGGATTCTGGTATGTTTGTAACAAAAGATAAATTGTATCCTTTAATTTTTATTTTGAAGGCTAGAATGATTTAGTATGTACAAGAATTTGAATGTTTACTCAATCTTTTTTTTAGATTCAATTGATTTTATAATATTTTTAAGAAACTTTAAGGATGGATTAATGACTTGGTTTTTAATAGTTAACCCGAAATGTATTTTCCATACTTGATTTTTCTGAGTAAATGAATCGTTAAGCTTGAGAGCAAAAAACAAATTATTGTTGTTATTGGAATGGCTATAATTGGATTAATAAAAGACCAATTAATACCAATAAAATTTAAAATGGTTAATATTAGTAAATGAAGTAAATAAATCCCGAAGCTTTGATCACTGAAAAAACAAATTATTTGTTTTGTTTTTTTATTTTTAATACTAGTGTTTTTAAGCATTAAAAACATACCAGCAGAGCTAAGTATTACATTTGGAGCTAAATATTTATAAAAATATTCCGAAAATTCATTTTTTGACACAGTTATACCATAAGTGCCGACAATGGTAATTATTAATCCTATTAAGAACATTGAAATTGGGATGTATTTGTTTTTAATTTTAAAGTTTGATAAGTAATAACCTAATACAATATATCCAATATATCCTGCAAAATTTGTTAAAGGAATTTTTGGTAAGTATAGTTTATAATTTTGAAGACTATAAATAATTGTTACCAACCAAATTATTAAAAAATATAAAATTTCATTGTTACTTGAGTTTTTCACCCATTTTCTTAAAATTGGTATAAATAAATATAGGCCAAGTAAAGTGTAAACAAACCACAAGTGATGTTGACTTCCATTGAAAATTTTTCTTATAACTAGTTTTGTGAAATCTATTAAAGTATATGATTTTTTTCCATTTAAAACATGATCATAGATTATGTAAACTAAACTCCAGAAAATGAAAGGAGGAATTATTCGCCAAAACCTCTTTTTTAAAAAAGAATTTAGGTTGTAATCTTTACTAAGTAATAATGCGCCACTAAGCATAAAAAATAACGGCACGCAAAATCTAACAGCGCCATTATAGATATTACCTATCATCCAAATATTGTCTGGGATATTTCCATATTTAGGGATAATAGGGGAGGCAACGTGTAACATGACGACGGCAAGTGTAGATATTACTCTAATATTATCTAGCCAAATTAGTTTTCCTTTCAATATATTTTTATGATTAGGTAACTCATTAAAGTTTCCAATAGTTAAACGAAAGTAGCTGAATATTTGTAGAATTCAAATTTTAGATAATCTATTTTAAGGATTTCAATTCACGTTTTAAAACCCCGAAGATGCCAAAAAAAAATTTAGTTAAATTTTAATGAGTTACTTCTTTTAAAAATTTTTTAGGGAATTTGGACTTAAATCGATTTAACCGAGGTACCGATACGTTTTTAATATATGGGTGGTTTGGGTGTAATTTCTCGTAATTTTGATGATAGTCTTCGGCTAACCAGAATTTTTGGAAAGGATACACTTCGGCCGCAATGGTTACATTTAACTTTTTTGCTAATGCTTCTTTTTTCTTTAATATGATTTGCTTTTGCGCTTCGTTTTGGTAAAAAAGTATAGAGCGGTATTGGGACCCGCGGTCGTTACCTTGTCCGTTTACTTGGGTTACGTTTTGCGATGCAAAATAAACATCTACCAAAGTTTCAAAACTTACTATGTTAGGGTCGTAAATAATTTCTACTGCTTCGGCATGTCCTGTTTTTCCTGTGTTGCTTGAGGCGTAGGTAGGGTTTTTGGTGTGTCCGCCGGAATATCCAGATATAGATTCCTCAACGCCTTTTACGCTTTCGTAAATGGCTTCTACGCACCAAAAGCATCCGCTAGCAAAGTAGGCTTTAGCTTTTCCGTTTTTTATAGGGACTTCAATGGGGTCTGCATTTATAACGGCGTCTTGTTTTTTTGATGTTTGTGCTGAATTTTGACAACTAAAAAATAAGGTTAAGGCTAATATTGATATGATATTTTTCATAAATTTTTCTTTGTTTAGACGTATAAATGTATGAAACCTTAAATGGTTGGTGTTAATGTTGTTTTAAAATTGTTTTTTGTTGGTGTGTGCCAGCCGTAAACTAAGGCGTGTTGCAGGCAAGCAAGCCCGCGTTAGGGATTGCAACGGAAAGTCCACAGCCCGACGAAGGAGGTGCGAGGACTTGTAGAGGAAAGCCCGACCCTTTAGGGTAACCTGCCTGCCTGCCGGCAGGCGCCCAAATTATGGGGTATAAAAAAAGCCTTCAAAATTAATTGAAGGCCTAATTATATGTAATTATAATGGATTATAGTTTAGAAAACAATTTTTCCATTTTTGCTTTTTGCTCTTCGGCTAGTTCTGCATCGACTAAAATACGTCCACTATGCTCGTCTGTAATTACTTTTTTACGTGAAGCAATTTCTACCTGTACTTGTGGCGGAATGGTGAAGAATGATCCTCCAGAGGCACCTCTTTCGATTGGCACAACTGCTAATCCATTCTTTACGTTTGTTCTAATTCTAGTGTATGCTTTAACTAAGCGCTCTTCGATTTGCTTTTTGTATTCTTCAGACTTACCAATTAAAGCTTGTTCTTCTTTTTCGGTTTCGGCTAAAATAGCATCTAACTCACTCTTTTTGTGTTTTAAGTGGTTTTCTCGCTCTTTTAAACGGTCTTTAGTTTCAGAAATAACAACTTTTTTCTGCTCTATTTGAGCTTTAAATTCTTTAATGTGTTTTTCTGCTAACTCAATTTCTAATTCTTGAAATTCTACTTCTTTGGTAAGAGAGTTGAATTCTCTGTTATTTCTAACGTTTTTTTGTTGCTCGCTATATTTTTTTATTAAAGCTTTAGATTCTTCAATTGAGTTTTTCTTGCTAACAATATCGTTATCTACAACTTCTAAATTGGCAACAAGTTTTTCTAATCTTATGTTTAATCCAGCAACTTCATCTTCTAAATCTCGAACTTCTAAAGGAAGTTCTCCACGAACATTTCTAATTTCATCAATTCGTGAATCGATGAGTTGTAAATCGTATAAAGCTCTTAAACGCTCTTCAACAGTTACTTCTTTCTTTTTAGCCATACTTTAAAAATACTTAACAGGATTGGTATTTATCTTTGATAAAATGATTGCAAAATTAGTAATTTTTTTTGTAAGATATGCTACTAAAAGGTTTTTTGTGTATTGTTCGCTTTCGTAATGTCCAATATCTGCCAAAAGTATGGTGTTTTCGGCTGTAAAAAAATCGTGATATTTTAAATCGGCCGTTATAAAAGCATCGGCACCAGCGCCTTTAGCAGCATTAATGGCAAAACTTCCGGAGCCGCCTAACACCGCCACGCGTTTTATGTTTTTATTTAATAATGCGGAATGCCTTACGCATTTGGTGTTCATTTTTGTTTTTAGATGGTTTAAAAACTGATTTTCGTCCATGGATTCGGCAAATTCGCCAATCATTCCCATACCAATATTCTGGTTTTTGTTTTCTATGGTAGTAATTTCATAGGCTACTTCTTCGTAAGAATGGGTTTTAAAAAGCGTGTTTAAAATGTTGTTTTGCAAATGTTTTGCAAAGGTTACCGTAACTTTTGTTTCCGGCTCGGTATGGGTTTCTCCTTTTTTGCCCAGTGTAGGTTTGGCATGCTCATTGGCTTTATAAGTGCCTTGGCCTTCTATATTAAAACTACAATTGGAGTAATTACCTATGTTACCGGCTCCTGCATTAAATAGAGCGTCTCTTAGTTGTTGGGCTTCATTTTTTGGCACGTAGGTGGTTAGTTTTTTTATGGTAGCGCTTTGTGGTATTAAAATGCGTTTATTGGTGAGTTGTAATTGGTTACAAATCATATCGTTTACACCTTGTTGTGCATTATCTAGAGCGGTATGAATGCTAAAAATTGCTATATCGTGTTTTATGGCCTTTAAAACAATACGCTCTACGTAATTGTTACCTGTTAGTTTTTTTAGGCCTTTAAATATAATAGGGTGGAAGCTTACAATCATGTTGCAGTTTGTTTCAATAGCCTCATCTACAACAGCTTCAAGAGTATCTAGAGTAACTAATATTCCTGTTACCTTGTTGTTTTTATTGCCTACTAAAAGGCCAACATTATCGAAATCTTCGGCGTAAGCTAATGGTGCTAACGCTTCTAAATGATTTATAACGTCTTGTATAATCATATTAATTGGTGTTTAATTTCAAAGATAAAATAATTACTTTCACCTTAACTAATTATTTTTAGCGTGTTATTACATGTTGTTTAATTTAATAATTATATTTCCAACCTAAAATGTAATTTCGCAGTAATGAATATTATTAGAAAACTATTATTTCCCATTGTACCCATTTATTTTTTGGTGACTTGGTTGCGAAATAAATTGTACGATTTTGGTATTAAAAAATCCAAGTCCTATGATTTGCCCATTATTTGCGTTGGTAATTTAAGCGCGGGTGGCACAGGAAAAACACCTATGATTGAGTATTTAATAAGGCTATTAAAGGACGATTATAAAGTAGCCACATTAAGTCGTGGTTATAAACGTAAAACGGAAGGCTTTCAGTTAGCAAATAAAGAGGCTACAGCAGATACCATTGGCGATGAGCCCTTTCAATTTTATACCAAATACAAGGGTTCTGTTTTAGTAGCCGTTGATGCGAATAGGCAACATGGTATTGAAATGCTACAAAATGATAAGCCGGATGTTATATTATTAGATGATGCTTACCAACACCGTAAGGTTAGTGCTGGATTTAAAATTTTATTAACCACTTATGCTAATCCTTTTTTTAAGGATATTGTTTTACCAACAGGTAATTTAAGAGAGCCACGAAGAGGAATGCTTAGGGCAGATGTTATTGTGGTTACCAAATGCCCTAAGGGCTTAAGTGCTAGCGAAAAAAGCAATATTATTAAGCGTATAAACCCCAAAACGCATCAGGATGTTTTTTTTAGTAGTATAGATTATGCTGAATTTGTTATTGCGGCCAATAAAACAGAAGTAATAGAGAGTTTAGGGCATTTTACTTTGGTTACTGGTATAGCAAATGCGAAACCATTGGTGAATTATTTGAATGAAAAAAACTTAAATTTTGAGCATTTAAATTTTAAAGATCATTACAATTTTACATTAAACGATATTGAGAATTTAGCGCAAAAGGAGCTTATTGTAACCACCGAAAAAGATTACATGCGGTTAAAACAATACGATAGTTTAAAAGAAAAATTGTTCTATTTACCTATTACGGTTCATGTTGATAATGCCGCAAAGTTAAATACCTTAGTTAAAACGTTTGTTACGCATTAGTTTCTGGTACCTTATTTTTGTTTGTTAAGGCGTTATAAAGTTTTTTCTCGAACTCTTCTTGCTTAAATGGTTTAGGGATAATATCGGTAAAGCCAGCTTCGTCAAATTCTTGCATTTTATCTTCTATAGTTACCGCGGTTAAAGCAAAAATGGTAAGGTCTTTATCAAACTCTCTTACACGCTTGGTAGCTTCCATACCACTTATACCTGGCATGTGAATATCCATAAGGATAATGTTATAGTCATTATTACGAATTCTTTCAACAGCTTCTTCACCATTGTCTACAATATCGCATTTAAGTTCCATTTTTGTTAAAATCTTTTTGGTAATCATTTGGTTAATTTTATTGTCTTCAACAACCAGTATTTTAACTTTAGATAAATCTATATCGTCTGTATTACCATCAAAATATGCTACTTTTGTTTCTTCAGCCTCAATAATGTTTGTTTGTTCAAGCGGAATTTCAAAGTAAAATGTTGTTCCTTTATTTAATTCACTTTTTACGTAAATTGTACCTTTTAGAATATCTATTAAGCCTTTAACGATGGATAGTCCTAGACCAGTACCACCGTACTTGCGGTTAATTTGAATAGATCCTTGAGAAAAGCTTTCGAACATGTGATCTTGCTTTTCTTGACTTATACCAATACCATTGTCCTCTATCTCAAAACGAAGGGTGTATATTTTGCCTTCTTCTTCAATTTTATAAACGCGAATCCAAATATCACCGTTTTTTGTAAATTTAATAGAGTTGCCTACTAAGTTTATCAAAATCTGTGAAATTTTTAACTGATCGGCAATAAAAAATTCAGGTAGTTCTTTTTCGTATTCTAAATGAATTTTAATGTTATTATCTAAGGCTGAATTGTTAAGAGCTAAAATTATGTTTTTTATTTTCTTTTTTAGGCTGAATGATTCTGGTTCTACATTAACCTTGTTGGCTTCTATTTTGTTTATTTGAAGGATGTCGTTAATAAACGTTAAAAGGTAGTCTCCAGAGAATTTAAGCGATTTTAAATGTTGTACTTGTTCTGGCCTCGGGTTTTCGTCTAGTAACATATTACTTAATCCGGTAACAGCATACAAAGGTGTTCGAAGCTCGTGTGTTACTGTTGATAAAAAATTGGCTTTGGTTTTTGATGCTAATTCTGCTTTTTCTTTGGCGATAATAAGTTCTCCATTTTTTTTATGAAGCATATTATTGGTTTTGAGTCTTATGTTGTTGTTTTTGTAAAGTGATAATGTTAAAAGTGCCAAAATAGTAATTAAAGCAACACTTAATATAGATATAAAAGCATTTAGGTTTTTATCGTCCTCAGCTTTTTCTAATTTTTGTATGATTTCATTATTTTTTTCAATTTCGGCATTTAGTCTAAATTCGGCTTTTTGGTTTCTTGATGATTTAATTTTGGTTAGACCTCTTATTGAATCTGATAAGTTTAAGTGTGCCTTTAAATAATCCCTAGATAGTTTGTATTGTTCTAGTTTATTATATAAGTCGCTAGCAATAAGTAAGCCTTGATTGCTAACATTTGTTTGTTTGTATAGTTTTGCAATTTGAAGCCCTTCCAAAACTGCTTGTAATGCTTTCTCGTTGTTACTAAGTTTGTTGTATACCTTAGCATGGTTAATTAAGGCTTCACTTTGTAAGTTGTAGTAGTCATACTTTTTAGCCATCGCTAAGGCTTGTTCAATAATGTCTCTAGCGTTTTTGTAATTTTTTAGCTGATAATATGTTTTACCCTCGGCTAATAGTGTTTCGGCTAATTCTTGATTTAATTCTTCTTCTTGAAATTTTGATTTTGCTGCGGTATAAGAATCTAGTGCAGAATAGTAATCTTTTTTTGCTAAATAGACATCACCAAAGGTTTTGTACGAGTTTCCAAGGTTGGCATTGTCGTTTATAATACGTTGTATTTCGATAGCTTTATTAAGGGATTTTATAGCGTTATCCTCTTCTTCTATAACCAATTCGATTTTACCTTTAACCGCATGTATAATACCAAGGCTTTTTTTGTTATCTGCTATAATTGCTAGTTCTAATGCGTTATCGAGATTTTTTTTTGCTTTAAAATAATTAAAGTTTTCCAACTCAAGTTTAGATTGTGCAATCCAATAATTAATATTGTTTTGCACTAACTCCGGGTCTTTTTCATGAGATTGCTGCGCATAAACAGCAGTACTAATGAGTAGGATAAATAGGAGTAATATTTTAATTAGTTTAAGCATTTTCAAATAATGATCCTGACAAATATAATTATTTTATCGATAAAACATGTCTTTTCATCGATAAATTACATATTAGGTCGATGATTCTTTGGGAATATCCTGTTTCATTGTCGTACCAACCTATAATTTTTACCATATTTCCTATTACTGAGGTCATTTGTGCATCAAAAATACAAGAGTGTGGGTTTCCAACTATATCAATTGAAACAATAGGGTCTTCGGTATATTCTATTATATCTTTATAGTTTATGTCTGCAGCCAATTTAAAGGCAGTATTAACATCTCCTATACTTACCGTTTTTTTTACATTAAATGTAATATCTGTTAACGAACCATTTATTACTGGAACTCTAATACCACAACCACCTATAACATTTGATAACGCCGGAAAAATTTTTGTTAATGCTTTTGCAGCACCTGTTGTTGTAGGTACTATAGATTGACTTGCAGCTCTAGCTCGTCTTAAATCTCTATGGGGTTGGTCGTGTAAACTTTGGTCGGTAGTGTAGGAGTGTACCGTTGTAATATACGCTTGATTTATACCGCACAATTTATTGATTACATCAATCATTGGAGCCGCATTATTTGTTGTGCACGATGCGTTTGATATTATAGTTTCTGTCCCATCAATACTGGAGTCATTTACACCTAGCACTATGGTTTTTATGTCATCTTCTAAAGGAGGTACACTTAAAACAACTTGTTTGGCGCCATTGGTTATATGACATTGCAAATCGGTAGTTGTTTTAAATTTCCCGGTTGCTTCTATTACAAAATCGATATTAAAAGGTTTCCAATTAATACGACTTGGGTGGTTCTCATTTAATAGCGTAATATGGTTTTGGTTTACCGTAATACTGTTTTCATTATGCGAGATATCTGCATTAAAAACGCCGTGTACACTATCATATTTAAGTAAATGGCTTAGCGTTTTAGCATCGGCTAAGTCGTTAATAGCAACAACCCGAATAGTTTCATGGTTTTGTAGTAGTTTAAAAACGCGTCTACCAATTCTGCCAAAACCATTTATGGCAACATTAATCATATTTTAATTTATGTGTTTTTGTGCCTTGTAAGACGACCTTACTAATGCGCTACTTTCAACATGACGGAACCCTAATTCTAATCCAATTTCTTCGTATTCTTTAAATTGGTCTGGATTAATAAATTGTTTTACGGGTAAATGCTTTTTACTAGGTTGTAAATATTGGCCAATCGTTACCACATCAACATCATTAGCTTTAAGGTCGTGAAGTGTTTCAATTACTTCTTCTCTCGTTTCGCCTAAACCAAGCATTATGCCAGATTTTGTTCTGCGCTGTCCTTGTTGTTTTAAATACTTTAACACGCCCATGCTACGATCGTATTGTGCTTGTATTCTAACCTCGCGTGTTAATCTGCGTACGGTTTCAATGTTATGAGATACCACTTCTGGAGCAACCTCTATAATTCTATCAATATGTTTTTCAATACCTTGAAAATCTGGAATAAGTGTTTCAAGTGTTGTTTTTGGGTTCATTCGTCTAACCGATTTAACAGTTTCGGCCCACATTATGCTTCCCATGTCTTTTAAATCATCACGATCAACACTTGTTAAAACAGCGTGTTTTATCTGCATGATTTTTATAGATCGTGCTACTTTTTCCGGCTCGTCCCAATCAACGGTTTCTGGTCGTCCTGTTTTTACACCGCAAAATCCGCAAGAGCGCGTACAAACGTTTCCTAAAATCATAAACGTGGCAGTACCTTCGCCCCAACACTCACCCATATTTGGGCAACTTCCCGAAGTACAAATGGTATTTAAGCTATATTTATCAACTAAACCTCTTAACTCGGTGTATTTTTTTCCTGTTGGAAGTTTTACACGTAGCCATTTTGGTTTGGCTATTCGTTCTGGTAATATATTCGATTTTGTTTCGGTATTCATATCTGTAAAATGTAGATAACAAAGATACAAAGTATTCTTTTAAATAATGGTCATATCTTGGCATGCTAACCCTAGGTGTTTAAATTTATATAAATGCCAAAAGGTGCTGAAGGATTCCTAAGTTTAAGCTTAATTATACTTAGGCAGTGTACTGTTGCATACGGGCTTTATTATTTACCTCTAATTATTTCGGCTAAAAGCTTTTTTGCCCTTAGTAATTTAACTTTTACATTACTCATGGGCTCGTTAAGTTCTGTCGAAATTTCCTTATAACTATACTCTTGGAAATACCGTAAGTTTATGATTTCTTGATAGTGAGGTTTCAACTTTTTAATGTCGCGTAATAATTTGGCTAAATTTTGGTCGGTAATTAATTTGTCTTCTGCGGAAGGTGTTTCATCTAAAACCTGAAATAGCTCTCGGTTATCTTTTGATATTATCTGTGAAATAGAGTTTTTTTCTTTTCGTAATAAATCGATATGAATATTCTTCGAAATGGTTATTAACCATGTTTTAAAGGTGTAGTTTTCATCGAAGGTATTAATCTTATCGAATGCTTTAGAGAAGGTTTGGATGGTAATATCCTCTGCATCATTTTCATTTTCTGTTCGCTTTAATTGAAAACCATAAACGTTATCCCAATAAGTATCTAATAAGTAATTAAATGCTTTTTGGTCATTATTTTTAGCTCGCAAGATAGCTTCCTCTATTTCCAATGATTAGGTTTTGATATTATATTAGTTATAAATATACTTAATTGTGCAATAATTAAAAAGATTTCTAAAAAAGGAAGTATTAGTAATAAATCTGTTTCTCCTAATTTTTTCGATGCCACTCCTAAAATTATATATTGAGTTACAATTCTAAAAAGCAATAAACCTAGTACAATTTGCCAATTAAATAATGGTATTAATAAAGTTAGTGCAAATAGCCAAAATAAAAAAGCCGATACGTATAAAAGTGTAAGCAACACTTTGTGTTTCATTTTATAATGTTTGGCGGTAGACACATGCCGTCTTTTTTGCTTAAACCAATTTTTAAAGGTTGTTTTTGGTATGGATTCTGTAAAACTATTTTTGTTAAAACTAATAGCTGTATTTTGTGATGTAGCGATTTGATTAATAAATAAATCGTCGTCTCCAGATCTAATTTTAATATGGTTTATAAAACCATTAGCATCAAAAAAAGATTTTTTTGTATATGCCAAGTTACGCCCAACGCCCATATAAGGTAATCCTATTTTTGCAAACGAAAAATAGTTTATAGCGGTACTAAAAGTTTCGAAACGTATAAGTTTGTTTAATAGGGAGTTTTTAATTTTTTTATAGGCGCCATAGCCTAAAACAATCGACTTTTTGCTGCTAAAATGAGCTGTCATGTCTTGTATCCAATATTTTGAAATCGGTTTGCAATCGGCATCGGTAAATAGTAGATAATCGTTTTTTGCAGCCTTTATGCCTAAGGTTAATGCATATTTTTTGTTTCCCCAAAAGGCTTCAATGCTTTTTACATTAACTATTTTAATATTGCTATGTAAGCTAGAAAAATGCTCGATTACATCTAGTGTGTTATCTGAGGAGGCATCATTAATTAAAACTATTTCAAAATCACTGTAGTTTTGATTTATGACCGATGGTAAATTTTTTTTTAAGTTTTCGGCTTCGTTTTTAGCACATATTATTACCGAAACCGCTAAGTTTTTAGTTGTGCTTTTATTTTGTTTAAGGAATGCAAATCTCCCAAATATAAAAAGGTAAAATATAACTTGAATAATTACTACGGTTGTAAAACCATAGAATACAAAATCAAGAACCCCCATAAAGTCTTATGAATGTTGAGGTTCGTTGCAATCGCCAAATTGGTCTGGGGTTTTTCCACAAAAACCACAAGATTCACCTTCTTTATTTAGCATAGGGTTTTGGCTAGCGCATGTTCCGGCAAATTTACCGTCTTTTTTAGCCCAAATTTTAATGGCTATTCCAGCTATTCCTAATCCTAAAAGTAAAATGGTTATTAATAAGAGTTTCATTGAGAGTGTTTATGTATAAATCTATGGACAAAGATAAGATTTTTGTTTAAAGTTTTAAGAAGAAACATTGTGTAAAATTAATATGATATCTAGCTATTAAAATTGTTAAACTATAGTTGGAGCAAAAACTATTTTTTAAATTTTAAGTATAATAGAAAAGCCTCATTTTAAAATATAAAATGAGGCTTAAGTATTTGCAATAAATTGTAATTTAGTGTAAACTAATTTGTGCTACAGAGTTTTCTGTTGATGCTACGGCATTACCGTCTTTAGGTTCAATGGTTATACTTAATGCAAGAGCATCCTCCATATACGGTATGTTTCTTAATTTTCTATCTGCTTTATCTAAAATACCTAGGCTTACCATTTTACCTTGTAGCTCTGCCCAAATTTGGTAGCACTGTTCTTCTGGTAATTCTGGTAAAGAAACCACATCTATCATCGATGTTTTTTCTTTAGGGTTGATATAAGCAACAGTTTTTAAGTCTTTAGCACGTTCATTCCCTTTAATAATATATTTTTCAGTTTCAGGGTTGTTAAGCTTTAAAAGTTGTCTCATTACTTTATCCAACATCTCATTGTTTTTTGCAATGTCGCTTCTTAAGTCTTCAATTTCTGCATCTACTACTACGCTGTCGTTTTGTAATTTTTGATTTTGATCGTAAAAGTAAGTTGCAGATCCTGCAAAAATTAATGCTGCAACGCTTGCTGCAATACTAAGCTTAAACCATGTTTTATGCTTTTTTGGACTATTTAATTTAACAACAGGTGTATCGTCTAGCTCATCTAGAATGGAATTTAGAAGGGCTTTAGGTGCTTCTACAGCATGCGTTTTTGCAACTACTTCTAGGTTATGCTGCATCATGTTGTAGTTGTTTTCGATTTCTGGGTATCTTGCGATAAAAGACTCCACCATTTCTGCTTCTGCAGGAGTGGTTTCACCTAATAGATATTTGTCTAATAGGCCAGAACTTAAAAAAGTATTTATTTTCTCATTCATGACTTTGGTTATTGAGGGTCGTAAATTTTCTTTAATTCACGTAACCCTATTTTTAATCTTGATTTTATGGTTCCCAATGGGATTTCTAATTCGTCGCTAGCTTCTTGCTGCGTCATGCCCTCAAAAAAGAGCGCGTTAATCACTATTTGGTATTTTGTATCTAAGCTACTTAAATGTTTTTTTATATCCAAAACATCCTGATTTAGTTCGTTGGATGTTACTTTATATACGGTTGAAGTTTCCATTTGGACTTCATTATTCGTTTTATTCTTTTGTGATCGAATTTTATCTATAGCAGAGTTATAGGCAATTCTATAAAGCCAGGTAAATAATTTTGCTTTACTAGCATCGTATTTTTTTGCGTAGCGCCAAATTTTCACAAAGGTTTCTTGAAGCACGTCTTGCGCCGTATCTTCATCCTCAATAACTTTTTTTATTACACCCAATAAGGCATCAGCATAGTTCTCGTAAAGCAAACTAATTGCTTTCTTGTCGCTATTTTGTAGTAAAGTAACTATTTGCTTTTCTATTGGTGAAATCAAGACGGCTGGTTTTTGTAAGTCCTTTTAGTGGCTAATTATTTATCAAAGTTAGAAATTTCTTTTGTATTATATGATATTTACTTCTGCTTCAATCGAAATTCCAAAAATTCGCAGTACGGTTTTCTGTATTAATTTAGAAAGATTTAATATATCTGTACCCTTTGCATCGCCATAATTAACAAGGACCAGTGCTTGTTTTTTATGTACACCATAGTTTCCAAACGATTTGCCTTTAAAACCTGCCTTTTCTATTAACCAGCCTGCAGGAACTTTAATTTCTTCTTCAGAAATAGGGTAACTTGGTATGTCTTTAAAATTTTCAAGCAACGTATTAAAATGGGCAGTTGAGATTACTGGGTTTTTAAAAAAGCTACCGCTATTACCAATCTCCTTTGGGTTTGGTAATTTGCTCTCTCTAATACTTATTACCGCTTTTGATACATCGTGTATGGTAGGTTTGCCAACCTCCATGGCTTCTAGTTGCGCTGTAATTGCGCCATAGTTAATACTTAAGTGGTGTTTTTTTTTAGAAAGTTTAAAATTAACATTAGTAATAACGTACTGTCCTTTGGCTTCCTGTTTAAATACCGAATTTCTATAACCAAAATTGCATTCTGATTTAGAAAAAGTTTTTAAGGTTTGTGTCCTTAGCTCTAAGGCTTCGCAAGACTGAAAAACATCTTTTAGTTCTACGCCATATGCTCCAATGTTTTGAATGGGAGCAGTACCTACATTACCTGGAATTAAAGATAGATTTTCAATACCACCAAAATTATTATTAATACACCAAAGTACAAATTCATGCCAGTTTTCTCCGGCATGGGCTTGCACTGTTACTGTATTTTCATTTTCAGAAATAATGGCGATACCTTTTAAATTAATATGAATAACAAGGCCATCAAAATCTTGAGTTAACAACATGTTGCTGCCTCCTCCTAAAAAAAGTTTGTTGAGGTGATTGTTTAAGGATAAAACTTCTTTTAAATCTTCTAAATTACTTACCGATACAAAGTGTTTTGCCTTAGCATCAATGCCAAAAGTATTGTACGGTTTTAATGATATGTTATTTTGTATTTGCACTAGTCTTTGTAAACTTTTAAAGCTTCCTTTAAAATATAAACAGCTTTAATTAAGCTCTCTTTATCAAGTACGTAAGCAATTCTAATTTGGTTTGCTCCTATACCTGGTGTAGAGTAAAATCCATCGGCAGGAGCTACCATTACGGTTTCATTATTTATATGGAACTCTTCTAAAAGCCATTTTGCAAAATGATCGGCGTTTTTAATAGGTAGTTCTACAATGCAATAAAAGGCCCCTTTAGGTTTGGCAACTTTTATGCCTTTAATGGTATTAAGTTCTTTAATAAGTAAATCTCTACGTCCTACATATTCTGCAATAACCTCATCAAAATAACTTTGTGGCGTATCTAGAGCAGCTTCACTAGCTATTTGTGCATAAGTTGGAGGGCTTAATCTAGCCTGAGCAAATTTAAGAAACGTTTCTCTAACCAGTTTGTTTTTAGTAACTAAGCAGCCCACACGAGCACCACACATACTGTAGCGTTTTGAAACCGAATCTATAACCACGGCATGTTCATCAATATTCGTTTCTTCCATTATAGAATGATGTTTGTGCCCATCATAAACGAACTCTCTATATACTTCGTCTGCAACTAAAAATAAATCGTGTTTAACAGCAAGCGCCGCAAGTTGTTCTATTTCTTCTTTGGAATATAAGTAACCAGTAGGGTTTCCAGGGTTACATATTAAAATGGCTTTTGTTTTTGGGGTAATTAATTTTTCAAAAGCCTTAACAGATGGTAAAGCAAAATTATCATTAATATCACACACAGCAGGAACTACTTTAACTCCAGAAGCCGTAGAAAAAGCTATATAGTTAGCGTAAAATGGTTCAGAAATAATAACTTCATCTCCCGGATCCATTGTGCTACTAAATAGGAAAAGTAAAGCTTCACTTGCTCCTGTGGTAACTATAATGTCTTCGTATGTAACGTTAATATTATGACCGTTATAGTATTTTGCTAATTTTTTTCTATAAGTGTCGGAACCCTCGGACCTTGAATACGATAAAATTTCAATATCGTTCTTTTTAACTGCATTTAATGCAACTTCTGGTGTTTTAATATCAGGCTGTCCAATATTTAAATGGTATATACTTTTACCATTTTTTATAGCTTCTTCTGCATAAGGAACAAGCTTTCGAATTGGTGAAGCAGGCATATCGTGCCCCTTTTTAGATATTGTTGGCATTTATTTTGTTTTTGAGTACAAATTTTATAAAAAAAATATTAATTTATTCAAAAAAATGTAGGTAAATAATGGTGCTAAGCTAAAGATTTGTAAATTGATTATGCTATTAATTGGTTTAATGATTAATAATAAATTTAAATTTGTAGTTTTTACCATTATATAAACCAAGTTTACCTATTCTTGTTTTAAATTAAAAGTCTCTTAAACAGTTATCTTAAGTGAGGTTTTAGGATTAAGAACTTCTTTTTTTAAATAGACCACTAGTTTTTTTTTAGTAATATAAAACGATACTGACTTTGATATGCTATTTTTAAGAATAGCTTTAAGTTTAGCTTTCCATTAGTAAATGTTTTTATTTTATTGTTAAAGTTATAGTAAAAAAAAAGCTTGAACCTATTAGGTTCAAGCTTTTTAAATAGTGTTTTAAGTTTTATTTTTCTACAATACTTTTTTCTGTTTTTTCAAGCACACTAGCTTTACTTGTGTCTACAACTAAACCTTTAATTTTTAAGGCTACAGTTGGTGTATCAGCGTTAGACATTACAGTAATGGTTTTTCTAATAGGGTTTACTCTATTAGTATCGTACTTAACTTTTATTTCACCTGTTTTTCCTGGCATTATTGGACCGTCTGGTTTAGAAGGTACTGTACAGCCACAAGATGATTTTACATTAGATATAATTAGTGGCTCATCTCCTGTATTTGTAAATTCAAATACACGAACTCCGTCTGCACCTTTCTCTATAGTTCCATAATCAATGGTTTCTGCTTTAAATTCAATTTTTGCTTGAGCATTTAAACCAAAACTTATTAATCCGATAAATAAAATTGTAATTAATTGTTTCATGATTTTATCTTTTTTTATGTGTTCTTAATTTTTAAAGCCTAATAATTAATTGGGCGTTGTGTTAATTTTAGTTCTAAAACCTTGCCAAACATACTTACTTTTACTATTATCTGCAAAAATAATAGACGTAATGCGTAAGTGTTAACATATTTAACAGGGTTAAAAGTACATATAACATTTTTATATCAATGTTTAATAAGTGTTAAAATTAGTTGATTTTCAACTTTTCAATTACCACATATAGTTTTTATAGAAAAAGAAATATGAGTACTTTTGCACATCAATATTCAAAAACTATTCCAAAGCATGCAAATCCCATCAAAATATGATGCAAATCAGGTAGAAAGTAAATGGTACGACTACTGGATGAAACACAATTATTTTCATTCAACACCAGATGAAAGAGAGCCTTACACTATAGTAATACCGCCACCAAACGTTACCGGTGTGCTGCACATGGGGCACATGCTTAACAATACCATACAGGATGTACTTATACGTCGTGCACGATTATTAGGTAAAAATGCATGTTGGGTTCCAGGTACAGATCATGCATCTATAGCCACAGAGGCCAAAGTAGTTGCTAAGTTAAAGGAGCAAGGTATTGATAAAAATGATTTGTCTCGCGATGAGTTTTTAAAACACGCCTGGGATTGGACCCACGAGTATGGCGGTGTTATTCTAGAACAGCTTAAAAAATTAGGATGTTCTTGCGATTGGGACAGAACAAAATTCACCATGGACGACGACATGAGTGAAGCTGTAATAAAGGTTTTTGTCGATTTATACGAAAAAGGCATGATTTATCGTGGTTACCGTATGGTAAACTGGGATCCTGAGGCTAAAACAACCTTGTCTGACGAGGAAGTAATACATGAAGAGCGTCAAGGTAACCTTTACTATTTAGAATATAAAATTGAGGGAAGTTCTGATACGCTAACCATTGCAACTACACGTCCTGAAACGATTTTTGGAGATACAGCAATATGTATTAATCCAGAAGACGAGCGTTTTTCTCACTTACGTGGAAAGAAAGCCATTGTACCTATTTGTAATCGTGTTATTCCTATTATTGAAGACGAATATGTAGATGTGGAGTTTGGTACAGGGTGTTTAAAAGTAACACCTGCACACGATGAAAACGATAAGAACCTTGGCGATAAGCATAAGTTAGAAGTTATAGATATTTTTAATGAAGATGCCTCTTTAAATAGCTTCGGGATGCATTATGAAGGTAAAGATCGTTTTGTAGTAAGAAAGGAAATAGCTAAAGAATTAGAAGACAATGGTGTTTTAATTAAAACGGAAACACATATAAATAAAGTAGGAACATCCGAAAGAACTAAGGCTGTTATTGAGCCACGCTTAAGCGACCAATGGTTTTTAAAAATGGAAGAGTTAGTAAAACCTGCCATTAAGTCGGTTTTAGAAGATCATGATATTAAATTGTTCCCAAAAAAGTTCGAGAATACCTATCGCCATTGGATGGAAAATATTCGCGACTGGAACATTTCGCGTCAGTTAATGTGGGGGCAACAAATTCCTGCATATTTCTATGGCGACGGAAAAGAAGATTTTGTAGTAGCCGAAAATATCCATATTGCGTTAGATTTAGCAAGAGTGAAAACAAAAAATCTTGCCTTAACCGAAAAAGATTTGCGACAAGACAGTGATGCACTCGATACGTGGTTCTCATCTTGGTTATGGCCAATGAGCGTTTTTGATGGTATTCGAAATCCTGAAAACGAAGAAATTAAATATTATTATCCAACCAACGATTTGGTAACAGGTCCAGACATTTTGTTTTTCTGGGTGGCACGTATGATTATTGCTGGATATGAATATAAAGATGAAAAGCCTTTTCAAAATGTTTACTTAACAGGTTTAGTTCGCGATAAGCAACGCCGTAAAATGAGTAAATCTTTAGGGAATTCTCCTGATGCTTTAAAACTTATAGAAGAATATGGTGCCGATGGTGTTCGTGTTGGATTATTATTAAGTTCTGCAGCAGGAAATGATTTAATGTTCGATGAGGCACTTTGCCAACAAGGAAAAGGTTTCGGGAATAAAATTTGGAATGCCTTCCGTTTAATTCAAGGTTGGGAAATTGATGAGGCTATACAGCAACCAGAAACAGCAAAAGTAGGGTTGGAGTGGTATGAAGCTAAGTTTCAAAAGGCTTTAGTTGATATTGAAGATCATTTTAGTAAATATAGACTTAGCGATGCTTTAATGTCTATTTATAAATTAATCATGGACGATTTTTCTTCATGGTTATTAGAAATTATTAAGCCAGCTTATCAAAAACCAATTGATGCAAAAACGTATGCATCGGTTATTGAAGCTTTCGAAAATAATTTGAAAGTATTGCATCCGTTTATGCCATTCCTTTCGGAAGAAATTTGGCAGTATATTTCTGAACGTACACCAGAAGAAGCTTTAATTGTTTCTAGATGGCCAGAAGCTAAACCAATTAACGAGGCCTTAATTACCGAGTTTGAATTTGCATCTGAAGTTATTTCGGGCATCAGAAACATTCGTAAACAAAAAAATATAGCTTTTAAAGATGCTATTTCTTTTTCAGTAATAAATAATGAAAAATCGAATACAACATTTAATGGTGTTATAGCTAAACTAGGAAATCTAGAAGGTATCGAAACTGTTTCTGAAGCTATTGAAGGTGCATTAACCTTTAGGGTAAAATCCAACGAATACTTTATTCCAATGGTTGGTGCTATTGATGTTGAGGCAGAAATCAAGAAATTAACCGAAGAGCTTAATTATACTGAAGGATTCTTAAAATCGGTACAAAAGAAACTTTCTAACGAGCGTTTTGTAGCCGGAGCACCAGAGCAAGTCGTAGCCAGCGAAAAAAAGAAAGAAGCCGATGCTTTAGCTAAAATAGAAACTTTAAAAACGAGTTTAGCTAGCTTAGGTTAGTTTTAAGCTTATACGTAAAAACTTAATTTTATATATATTGCAAACAGCCATGGTATTTTAAACACTATGGCTGTTTTAATTTAAAAGATTTAGTTTTAAATCTTCTCTTAAATTATAAGGTTGCTTATTAAATACGTTTTTAAAATAAGTTTCAAATAGTCCGCTGTATTTTAAATTAGATATGTTGGCATCAAATGTATTTGGGTAGTAATAATCCTTAATTTTATTAGTAAAACCTCCTTTTTTGTAGAGGTAAGAAAGCGAAGTGTTTAGGACCATAATTTCTTCAAAATTATTAAAGCTAGTTTTACCACGCATTTTATATAGCGCATTGTATTCTGGTAGGGCGGAGTGAGCATAATCAATATAGTTATGCAGCATTTCATGCAAAATACTTTCAACTAACCCCTCTTTTAAATATTCTATTCTGTTTTTATTGGCGGTACTATTACCATAAATAGGTTTGCTCCCTAAGTTTAAATGCCCTAAAATGTTTTCGCTATCAATATTTACAATAGCAATATTTCTGTATAAATCTATAGTTTTATTGGTGTCTGCATAGCCATCTAAAATTAAATACAATCTGTTTGATGCAATGGCCGAAGGATTTTTGTTAAAACCTATCCAAATAGCTTGGTTGGTATTTAAGTAATTAAAACCAGCACTTGGCATTGGCTTTGGACCAAACATAGTATTTTTAATTAATCGGTTATAGGCTTGGGGATATCTGTATTTTAGAATGTTAATGGCCCGTAATGCGTAGTATACATTTTGTTGACTAACGGTATCATTTGTTTCAGTTGAAATATAAAAGTAATCATACTTAAAAACGTGAAGCTTTTTGTTTAATTCCGGAGCTTTTTGGTTAGTAATTTGGTTTTTAGAAAAAAGCTTTAAGGTGTTAGGGTGTATGTATCCTAGATAATGTAATGTCTTTTCATTAAAAGGAACCTCCATATTAGTTACTAAAGCGCCGTTGTTTATTTGGGTTTGGATACTTGTATTTATTTTGGTTTCAATTTCTATTTCCGAAAAGTTTTGTTGTTCCATTACTTCTGGATTCAACTCATATAAGTTGTGGTTTTGCCATTGCTTTTCGGGTAGGCTTATTTTGTTTTTACACGATATTTGAAGGCATAAAATAGGGAGGAGTATGAATAGAATGTTTTTCAAAATCAAGTTGTAATAAAGTGTAGGGTTTTACTACGTTTAAAATCTAGTTTAAGAAGCTAGAAAAACTACTATTCTCTATATAAAAAGTAATTTGTTACTAAATCAATGTAGGCTTGTTTAGCTTCATCTTCAGCAAGACCCTTGGCCTGAAATAAAGCGTTTGTTTTAAACGCATTAATTATTTCTTTTTTGCTTTTTGGGCGTCCATAGTCGTTAGTCGCTTTTTTGTAATACGCGTATAACTTTAAAAGCGTATCCGCAGGAAAGGGCTCTTTATGTGCATTTACTCGAGCTACGGCTTCTTGAAATTCTATGTCTAAATTATTACTACTCATTAATTTCTGCAATAATACTTTCGCCTCCTTTAACTTTTTGGTTTAACGCTACCTTAATTTTAGTGTCTAAAGGTAAATATAAATCTACGCGCGACCCAAATTTTATAAATCCAGATTCACCACCTTGAACTGCATTGTCACCAACCTTGGCGTAATTTACTATACGTTTAGCTAAAGCTCCTGCTATTTGTCTGTGTAACACTTTACCGTATGTTTTATTTTCAACAACTACTGTGGTACGCTCGTTTTCTTCACTAGCTTTAGGATGCCACGCTACTAAATATTTACCAGGGTGATATTTGCTAAAAACGACGTTTCCTCCAATAGGGTATCGCGTAACGTGAACATTTATTGGAGACATAAATACGCTAACTTGTAATCGTTTTTCTTTAAAATATTCTTTTTCAAAAACTTCTTCAATAACAACTACTTTACCATCTACTGGCGAAATAACTTGGCCATCGTTAAGTTGTGTGTGTCTTTTTGGGTTTCTAAAAAACTGAAGAATTAGTATTAAAAACACCAATAAAGCAAGCATAATTATGGTTTTTAGCCACGTAATTTCTATAAAACTATCGGTTAACAAATAACCGCCTACAACAATAAGTAGGGTAATAACTATAATTTTATGACCTTCTTTATGAAACATAATTCAAAATTCTTAAAAATAAATATATAAATGGCGCTGCAAAAAATATACTGTCTAGTCTATCTAATAATCCACCATGACCGGGCATTATTACACCACTATCTTTAACGTTTGCTTGTCTTTTAAATTTAGATTCTATTAAATCGCCTAAAGTACCAAATACACTAATAATAATACTTAGTATTAACCAATTTGTAGTCCCTAATGTGTGTGTAAAGGTAGCAATAAAATAACTTGCTACACACGAAAAAAATAATCCACCAAGAAACCCTTCAACTGTTTTTTTAGGAGATATAACTTCAAAAAGTTTTTGTTTGCCAAAATTTTTACCAACTAGATATGCAAAGGAATCGTTAACCCAAACAAGAATAAATGTTCCTAAAACAATACTAGGGTTGTAATTTTCGTAATGGTTGGCTATTAAAATTAAAAAAACAAAGGCACTGGATACATAAAATGTGGTAAGTAAATAGCGTTTAGTAGCAAATAAAGGAATACTACGAGTTGAAAATAAATCTTTTATTAAAAACAGGTTTACAAATATTGAAAGTACCATAAGGATTTGTACCGCTTCGGTTAATCCTTCGTGTGTATTTAAAACGGGTTCCCAGTACGCGAAAACACCATAGAGTAAAACAAATATAAAATATGGGGTATAGCTTTTTAAATTAATTAGCTTTTTAAATTCGCCTAAGCAAATGATGCCAAACGCAAAGAAAAGACCAATTAAAGCTTGTTCGAAACATAAACAAATAAGTAACAATGAAACATAGATTATTCCAGAAATTGATCGTGTCAGTGTTTCTTTCATTCTATAAGTCTTCTAAAAGTAGTAGGTATAGGTTTTTTGCGCTACTTCCATAGCTTAAAAAATCTTTTTTATCTCCAGATTTAAAATGCTTTATTGTTGTAATGTTCGTTGGGATTTTTTGCTTGTTTTTAGACTTTATACCTCGTAAACCTTCTCCAATATTATCTACAATTTGACTTGTTGTAGCAAATACAATAAAGTTAAAAGGTAATTCAGGAAGTTTCTTTTCGAAAATTTGTTTTGATGAAATTAAAAGCGAACCATCATTAGCAATTAAGTTTTCGCAGGTTGTTAAGAAAAAAGTAGCCTCATTTAATTTTTTAGTAGGTAATAAATTAGAGTTTTTAAACTTAGCTGTTAATTCGGCGTCTAATAAAAGAACTTGTTCTTCTTGCCACTCATTTTCTTCAATAATATACTCTAAAGTTTTGTAAATTTCATTTAAGTTTTCGCAATACAGAAACTTACCGCCATTATCTTTAAAGTTTATAGTAAACCTTTCGTCTATTGGTAGTTTAATTTCGGGCATATATTTGCCTCTATTGTCAGATTTTAATTCTTCCTCTGATCGTGTAGATTTAGAACCAAAAATTTTTCTAAAAAGACTCATTTAATGTGTTGCTATTAACTTATATTTCGATGAGGTTCATCAAATATAAAAAATCTTAAATTAACCCTGCGATTAATTTAAGATTTTTACCAAATGCTTAACAATTCAAGATGTTTTGAGTGTTATTCCTCTTCGTCTTTAGTTGTTTCTATTGTATTTACAGCTACTTCTTTTTCAAAAGGTCGCTTTCCAAATATTTTTTCAAGATTGTCTTTAAAAATAACTTCTTTTTCTAGTAGGACTTCGGCAAGTTCTGTAAGCTTATCTTTATTTGCTTCTAGCAACTCTATGGCGCGTTGGTACTGCTTTTCAATGATATCTGAAATTTCTCTATCAATTAATTCTGCAGTTTGTTCGCTGTATGGTTTAGAAAAACCGTATTCATTTTGTCCCGAAGAATCGTAATAGGTAAGATTTCCAACCTTATCGCTAAGACCATAAATGGTAACCATGGCTCTAGCTTGTTTTGTTACTTTTTCTAAATCGCTTAATGCGCCAGTTGAAATTTTATTGAAAATCACTTTTTCGGCAGCACGACCACCTAAAGCAGCACACATTTCGTCTAGCATTTGCTCTGGGCGCACTATTAAACGTTCTTCTGGTAAATACCATGCAGCTCCTAATGAACGGCCACGAGGTACAATAGTTACCTTAACTAACGGAGCGGCATGCTCTAACATCCAACTTGTAACGGCGTGTCCAGCTTCGTGGAATGCCACAGCGCGTTTTTCGCTTGGCGTTATTATTTTGTTTTTCTTTTCTAAACCTCCAATAATTCTATCTACAGCGTCTAAGAAATCTTGTTTATCTACAGCTTTCTTTCCGTTTCTAGCGGCAATTAAGGCAGCCTCATTACAAACATTTGCTATATCTGCACCAGAGAAACCAGGCGTTTGTTTAGATAAGAAATCTAAATCTAAGTTTTTTGCCTTTTTTAAAGGGCGTAAATGCACTTCAAAAATTTCTTCACGTTCGCGAACATCTGGTAAATCAACAAAAATTTGTCTGTCAAAACGACCAGCACGCATTAGTGCTTTATCTAAAATATCGGCTCTGTTGGTAGCAGCAATTACAATAACATTGGTATTAGTACCAAAACCATCCATTTCGGTTAATAATTGGTTTAATGTGTTTTCGCGCTCGTCGTTACTTCCAGACATAGCATTTTTACCTCTTGCACGACCAATAGCATCAATTTCATCAATAAAAATGATTGACGGCGATTTTTCTTTAGCTTGCTTAAATAAATCTCTAACACGAGATGCACCAACACCCACAAACATTTCTACAAAATCTGAACCAGACAAAGAGAAGAAAGGTACTTTAGCTTCGCCTGCAACAGCTTTAGCCAATAAGGTTTTACCTGTTCCTGGAGGTCCTACAAGTAGGGCGCCTTTTGGAATTTTACCACCAAGAGTTGTGTATTTTTCTGGAAATTTAAGGAAGTCTACAATTTCTTGCACCTCTTCCTTAGCGCCTTCTAAACCAGCAACATCTTTAAAGCTTGTTTTAACTTCTGTGTTTTGGTCAAAAAGTTTTGCTTTAGATTTTCCAATGTTGAAAATCTGACCTCCCGTGCCTCCACCAGCACCACCAGACATTCGACGCATAATAAAGATCCAAACTCCAATTAATAGTATAAATGGTAGTATACCCATTAAAAAATTACCCCAGTCGTTTGTTTCGGTATCAAAAGTAACTATAGGTTTATTTGCTAGATTTGTAGTTTTTTCATTTAACTGATTTTCAAAGTTTTGAAGATCACCAAATTCAAATCTGTAATTAGGTAAAACTGTAGCAGAAGGAATAAATGTTTGAGGTTTAGAGTTTTTATGAATTTCTTTTTCTAAAGCTTCATTAGTTAGGTATACCTTAGCTACGCGGGTATTTTTAATAATATCAATACGCGATACATCGCCAGCTTCTAAATACTTAAAAAAGTCTGAGGGCGTGGTTTTATTTGCGTCTTGATAATTTGCGCCACTAAATAATTGATACCCTAGAAAAAGGGCTATTAGTATACCATAAATCCAGTATGGACTAAATTTTGGCTTTTTATCTTTTAAATTTTTCTTTTCGTTTGCCATTTGTTTTTTTTAGTAACTCGTTTCTATAACTGTAGTTTTTGCATCTCCCCATAGACTTTCAATATCATAATACTCTCTAATATGTTTTTGAAATACATGCACTACAACATTTACATAATCAATTAATACCCATTCTGCATTATCTGCACCTTCGGTATGCCAAGGATTATCTTTAAGAGTTTTACTTACTTTCTTTTGGATAGAATTTACAATAGCGTTTACCTGCGTATTTGAAGTTCCCTCGCAAATAATAAAGTAATCGCAAACCGTGTTTTCAATTTCCCTTAAATCTAGAATATTAATTTCTTTTCCTTTAACATCTTCAATCCCACTGATTATTACAGATATTAATTGGTCTGCGCTTATTTTTTCTTTCGCCATTAAATATAATTAATTTGTGCAAAGTTATTATTTTTTTAGTTCTTTATACTTTAAAATTTTCATAAGATTTTAGTGTATTGTTAATAACCTTTATATGCGTATAGTCAAACTTAATGCCATCGATTCAACTAATAACTATTTAAAGGCTTTAGGAAGCACTGAATTTATTAGTGATTTTACTGTAGTTACAGCAAAAAATCAAACAGAAGGAAAGGGGCAAAGAGGTTCTGTTTGGAGTTCTGAGGCTAGTAAGAATCTTATGTTTAGTGTATTTAAAGATTTATCGAGTATGCCTTTAGAGCATCCATTTTATATTAGTATGATAACGTCGTTGGCACTTTTAAACACTTTAAAATCCTTTGAAATTCCTAAATTAAGTGTGAAATGGCCTAACGACATTTTGTCAGCAAACAAGAAAATATGTGGCGTTTTAATAGAAAATGTCATAAAACAGAATAAAATTAATGCTTCAATTATAGGAATTGGGTTAAATGTGAATCAAACAAGCTTCGAAAATTTACCTAGAGCCTCGTCATTAAAAAACATTGCAAATAAAAATTTTGATATGGACGAGATCCTTAAGGTTATACTTAGTAACCTTAAAGCATATTTTTTGCTTTTAGAAGCAGGAAAATATGAAAGTATAAAAGAGGAGTATGAAGCGCAACTATTTAGAAAAAATAAACCTTCAACATTTAAAAATGCTGAAGGTCTTATGTTTTTAGGTGTTATTAAAAGTGTTTCTGATACTGGCTATCTTCAAGTGTTATTAGAAGATGATATATTGAAACCTTTCGATTTAAAAGAAATCACCCTTTTATATTAAATAGATTTCGGGATACTAGTTACCAATGTTTCAATAAATTTTGTAATAGGACTTTTAATCATCATAGCCATCATAGGATTAAAATCGCCGTTAAAATCTAGTTTAACCTCGCTAGTTTCGGGATCTATTTGTTCTATATTAGCTATTAGCGAAAAATCTATTTTTCCTCCAGCAGCACCTAAAACAATTTTATTAGGAGGTATTACTTCTTTCTTTTTTAGCACGATTTCTGGCATTCCTTTTAAGGCAAATAAGAATTTATCTTCGCTTAAAACCTCAAACTTACTTATGTTTTCAGGCATTAAAGATTCAAAGTTTTTTATATCGGATAGAAAGTTAAACACATCTTCTGGAGATTTTTTAACGCTTATTTTAGGGGATTCTAGATTCATAGTATATATTGATGTTATTGGTAAAGTTGCTTGGTTACTAATCTAAACGATTTTACAACTTAACAATATTAGTTTCATATCAAATAGCGTTCCATTCACTTGGGTTGGTATTCCATTCAGATAAGGTTTTAAGCTGTTTTTCAGAAATATAATTGGTTTCCAAAGCTTCTTCTAGTAAACTTTCGTAATTACTTAAGGTGTTTAAACGAATGTTTTCTTCTTTGAAGTTTGTTTCTGCTATTTCAAAGCCATAGGTAAAAATAGCAACCATCCCTTTTACATTAATGTTAGCTTCTTTTAAGGCTTTAACAGCGTTTAAACTACTTTTTCCTGTGCTAATTAAATCTTCGACAACCACTACGTTTTGTCCGCTTTCTACAAAACCTTCAATTTGATTTTTTCTGCCATGACCTTTAGCATCTGGTCTAACATATATAAAAGGTAAACCTAAATATTCTGCTACTAGCATACCTATGCCTATAGCACCAGTAGCAACACCAGCAATAACATCGGGTTTGCCATATTCTCTTTCAATATACTTTCCTATTGTTTCCCGTATATAATTTCGAATGGTAGGGAAAGAAAGTACAATGCGATTATCGCAATAAATTGGCGATTTCCATCCGGATGCCCATGTAAAAGGTTCTTGTGGACTCAGTTTTATGGCATTGATTTGCAATAAAACTTCCGCGGTTTTTTTAGCTGTGTCTTTGTCAAAAATCATAATACAAAATTACAATTAAATTTAAATTTAATTGACTTGTTGGATATTAATAAAATAAATTTTTCAACAATGGTTTATATGTAACTAAAAATTATATTTTTACAATACCAAATTATTAGATATTGCAAACCATGTACAAAATTTTTGTTGGCGACAAACCAATAATTTTAACCACCGTAGCTGAAGAGGAAACTAACTTTAAAAATTATTTGCTTAAAAATGTAAATATGTCTAAAGTTATAAAAAAGCTTAATAAAACAGAGTTGAGCGAGGTGAGACTTATTCATAAAAATCCTAAAAAAATCCTAAAAAAGTTTTTAAAAAAACTACCTAATGTGGTGGCCGGTGGCGGTAAAGTTTATAACGCTAATGGCGATATTCTTTTTATCTACAGAAATGATAAATGGGATTTACCTAAAGGAAAAACAGAAAAAAAGGAGAGTATTGAGCAAACATCAATACGCGAAGTAGAGGAGGAAACAGGTGTTAAGGGCTTAGAGATTGTTAAACAATTAGATACCACATACCATATTTTTAAGCGAAACGGTACTTATAAAATAAAAGTTACCTATTGGTTTGAAATGAAAACAACCTACGATGGCAAATTAAAAGCTCAACAAAACGAAGGCATTACAAAAGTGGCTTGGTTAAATGAAGAGTTAACTAAAGAAGCACTAAAAAATTCGTATGCAAATATAAAGTTACTCGTGTAATGGCCATTAACCTTAAGTAGTTTGCTGATTTAATAGTTGCAATGCAAATTTTATTACCTTAGTGCTTATATATTATTTAGTAATGACATGTTTTTAATTTAGTACTATTATATTTTGATGCGATGGGCATTTTTAAGTTATCATTTGGTACAATAACAATTCTTCAAAATAATTTAGCAGAAGTTATAGTTGATGAAGGTATCGTTATGGATGACTGTTCTGTGGCCGAATTTCATAAATTCATAGTTAATAAATTAGAAGCTCCGTGTGGACTAATGGTAAATAAAAAGTATTCTTATACATATACTTTTAGTGCTCAAAAAAGAATTGGTGTTTTAAAAGAAATAGAGCACGTGGCTGTAGTAACGCAAACTAGTGCAGGTATTATGTCTACTCAAACCTTGCTAAATGTTAGTGGTTTTATTGAGGAAACAACTAGGTTGTTTCAAGATAGGGAAGAGGCACTTATTTGGCTTAAAAAGAAATTGGCCTAAAATATAACGAAAACGATATAATTTTATAAAAGTAAATTATAGGTCTTCTCACTTGCCTACCATTATATTAAGCGTAAATTTGCAGCTTCAAAAAAAGAATTATGACCGAATTTTTTAGAAAGCGCTCTGCTAACGCAAAAAATGATATTTTAAGTGGTATTACTGTCTCTTTGGCAATGATTCCAGAGGTGGTTGCATTTGCCTTTGTAGCACAAATAGACCCTTTAATGGCTCTATCTGGAGCATTTATTATTGGCTTAATTACTGCCATTTTTGGAGGCAGACCCGGTTTAATTTCTGGAGCAGCAGGAGCAGTAGCAGTTATTTTTGTTAGTATGATAGCCGAAGGACATACCAAAGGTATGTTACTAGATACGCCTATTGAAAACATGGGCTTTTTCTACCTTATGGCCTGTGTTATTTTAATGGGAATTATACAAATTTTAGCAGGGGTTTTTAAGCTGGGGCGTTTTGTTCGTTTAATACCTCATCCAGTAATGATGGGGTTTGTTAACGGTTTATCTATTGTTATTTTTATGGCACAGGTAAAAATGTTTTCTCATAAATCCTTACAAGTATCTCCAGAAGGTGTTAACGAATATGTTAGTACCTATATGCAAGGAATAGAATTGTATACCATGATTGGTTTGGTGCTTTTAACCATGGGGATTATGTGGGGGCTACCAAAAGTTACAAAAAAATTACCGGCAGCACTAACAGCTATTATTGTAACCACGCTAATTGTTGTTGGTTTTAATATGGATGTTTCAACAGTTGGGTCTTATATTATTGAAGGTGGTGGTACCGGTTTAAAAGGCGAGTTTCCAACACCTAACATCGAGCTATGGCAAAACTTACCTTTTAATTTAGATACCTTAAAGTTTATTGCTTTACCTGCATTTTTAGCGGCTTCGGTAGGATTAATTGAAACTTTAATGACTATGAATTTAGTCGACGAGATAACCGATACCAGAGGTAACGGAAATAAAGAATGTGTAGCACAAGGTGCAGGAAATATAGTTTCTGGTTTATTTGGTGGTACCGGTGGTTGTGGTATGATTGGACAAACAGTAATTAACATTAACGCTGGTGGTCGTGGTCGTTTATCTGGAATCATGATGGCAGTAACCTTATTATCCTTTATTCTTTTTGCCGATAAATTAATCGAAATGGTACCTATTGCGGCCTTAATAGGTGTAATGTTCATGATGGTTATCGAAACCTTTGCATGGTCAAGTTTCAGGATTTTAAAGAAAATACCAATGTCCGATGCTATTGTACTTGTAACAGTATCTTTAGTAACCGTATTTGTCGATTTAGCCATTGCTGTATTCGTAGGTGTTATTATTTCAGCATTAGTGTTTTCTTGGGAAAATGCTAAAAAAATTAGAGCCAGAAAACGTCTGTCAGAAGATGGTAAAACAAAAACGTACGAAATATGGGGTCCATTATTCTTTGGGTCAATTCAGGCTTTTAACGAAAAATTCGATATTAAAAACGATCCAGATCATATCGAAATAGATTTTGTAGAGTCGCGAGTTAGCGATCATTCTGCCCTCGAAGCCATTTTCAATATCGTTAATAAATACGAAGCCGCGGGCAAAACCATTAAGTTAAAGCATTTAAGCGAAGACAGTAAAATTTTGCTTTACAAGGCAAGTCCAAAATTTAGAGAGGTAATTATCGAAGATGTCGACGATCCTCGCTACCATTTAGCTGCAAACCCAGAAGCCTTCCCAAAAGGGCTTTCGGAGTATGAATTTTAATGTTTATGTTACTTATTTTGTTAATTCGAAGTACACCTCAATTTAATAGAGGCAATAGAATAAAAGATTAATAAGAGGTAAGTAATATATTTGTAATGTTTTTCGTAATCGATTTTAAACTAAAAACTATTACTGAGACCGTATTTTGAGGTTTATAATATGGAATTAGGAATCACTTTTCGCGTCCAAGTTTTTAAGCGCTTATAATTACTAACCTCAGAATCCGGATTAAAATCTAAAGTCGTTTCCCATGAATTTTCAGGTTTAAACTCTATGTTCATGCCTTTTAAAACACCTTCCGATATTTTTTTAGATTCTACAACTACAATACATTCCGTATTTAAATTAGCACTTCTTGGATCTAAATTAAAAGTGCCAATAACTGTAGTTTTGCCATCAATAACCATCGATTTAGCATGTAGTCCAAAAATAGGCGCATACTCTAATGTAGCTTGCAGTTCTCCAGTCATGATTTTTTTACGTTCTTCGGCATCTGGTTTAAATTCAAATATTCTAACACCAGTTTTTAGCAAATCTTTTCTGCTGGATTGGTAGCCACTAAACGCTTCCACGTTATCGGTGCTAGATAAACTGTTGGTAAGGATTCTAATGTTTACACCACGATTTACGGCAGCTTTAAATAACGCTCGGGAGGTTTTCGAGGTAATTAAATACGGCGTTTGAATATCTATCGAAGATTTGGCATTTTTAACCAAATTTATAAGTGCCGTTGTAGAAATACCACCACCACTTAAACCGTTTTTGCCATCGTTTTTCCCTGGTAAATCCGAAATAAAACGAACCTGGTCTAGCCAAACCAAATCGCCAGAGTTTTTAATAGTATTAAATGTTTCTGGTAAATTTTCAATACGTGTTCTAACTTGTGGCCAAAAATTTTCTGGGTTACAAGCATATTCATGAAGATTGTCAAACCTGTTTTCTTCAAGTATGTTTTCAGGAATGTCCTTAATTACATTTGTAACATCTATACTTAATGCGCTATTCCAAAAGGTTTCAAAAGATGTTTTTACTGTTTTCGTTTCTTTTCCTATCAACAGGATATCTCTATCTCTAAAATTATATTCGTGGTCGTAATCAAAATACTCATCGGCTATATTTCTGCCTCCAGTAATAACCACCTTATCATCAACAATAAAAGTTTTGTTGTGCATGCGTTGGTTAGCGGCCTTAAAATTTATTGCAAATTTTCCTGTTTTCTGAAAAATGTTTTTACCTAAGTTTACACCAGGGTTATATATTTTAACCGATATGTTTGGGTGAGAATTAAAGGTTAAAATGTCTTGAGCATCGGCTTCAATCATAATATCATCAACTAGAATGCGGACTTGAACGCCTCTGTCGGCAGCTTTAATTAAATAGTCGCAAGCAATTAAACCTACATTATCTGTCGAGAATATAAAGTATTGAATATCGATAGTTTTTTCGGCATATTCGGTTAACCACGCTCTGGCTACCATGGATCCGCTGCCATCTTCAAGCACATAAACACCCGTTTTGTCTTGCATTATCGGTGTGAATTCTGCTAATGCTTTAGACAGAGATAGGCTATCGTTCCGTTGGAGTTTAGAACAAAAATCGGTTTTTGTTGTATCGGTTTTCTTGTTGTTACAAGACGTTAAAACCATTACAACGACTAATAAATAGTATTTTAATTTTAAAAAGACATTCATGTAACGGGTTATGGCTTTACACGAACACTATCGGGAACCAACTTGGTATAATCGCCGTTGTTTCTAATAACGTCTCGAACAATGGACGATGCTATAAACGAAGTTCTTGCCGCGGTTAAAAGAAATACGGTTTCAATGGTAGATAAATGTCTGTTTGTGTGAGCAATAGCTTTCTCGAACTCAAAATCGGCAGGATTTCGTAATCCTCTTAAAATAAATTCTGCACCTATTTTGTGACAAAAATCTACTGTTAAACCTTTGTATGTAACAACTTTAACCTTAGGTTCGTCTTTAAAAGTTTCCTCAATAAAGCGTTTTCTATCATCTAAAGAGAACATGTATTTTTTATCGGCGTTTACACCAATGGCTACAATAACTTCATCAAAAAGTGTAACACCGCGTGTAATAATATCTACGTGTCCTAAGGTTAAGGGATCAAAAGACCCTGGAAATAAAGCTCGTTTCATAAAATTGCTTTTAGTCTAGTTATTACCGCAAAGGCGGGCATATTTTAATCTCTATCTATATTATAAATAGTTTTTTCGGTATATAAAGATACTATTTCTTGTTTTGTGTAGCCATCAACTAAATCGCTGTAATTTTCGGCCTTATCAATTTTATAGATAGCACTGCGTTTATCAATTTCATAATTGTTAAAAATTACATAAACGCTATCGTTAGTTACTCCTGTTACTTTCATGGTTGTATACTGTCCTTTAGATTCCGATAAAACAGAATAAACATCGCCAATAGCTGGGTTTTTAACGTAATCTGCTTCGGCGTCTTTATGTTTAGAACTCGAATAGGTAAAATAGGCTATAATTAGTAAAATAATAGCTAAACCACTAAAATGTAAAATTGGAATACCGGTATGTTTTTCGGTTTCGAACTTACGCTGGATTTGCTCCGGAAGCTCTTTTAATTTATACGTACGTTTACACGAATTACACTCTAATACGTTTACTTTACCCATTGGGAAAATTGGTATCCAATATATGTAAGCGTATTTGCCAAACACACTATATGTCATGGATGTTTGAGTTTGACAATTAGGACAAGTAACATTTGGTAATTGACCATCTTTTAATCTGGAGGAATTTGTGCCGTAAAAAATCATGAGTTTTAGTTATATTGAATTAATTGTTTTTCGTGTTGTTTTCCTCCTGTTACAAAGGGCTTAAGAATGGCTTTTAAGGGCTTCTTCTATGGCGCTATCAAACAAATCGGCTAGCGATATGTTTGCCGCGGCTGCTTGTTGCGGTAAAATACTTTCTCTGGTTAACCCGGGAATGGTATTCATTTCTAATAGGTGCGGTTCACCGTTTTTAAATATAAATTCGCTTCGGCTAAAGCCTTTCATTTTTAAAACTTCGTATACTTTTTTAGCTTCTTGGGTTACTTTTTCTTCTTCCTCTGGTTTTAATCGCGCTGGTGTAATTTCTTGAGATTTACCAAGGTATTTAGCTTCGTAGTCGAAAAAATCATTTTCCGAAACAATTTCTGTTATAGGCAATACTTTGGTTTCGCCTTTATAGGTAATAACACCAACCGAAACCTCGGTACCTTCAAGAAAGGATTCAATAATAATTTCGTTGTCTTCTTTAAAGGCTACATCTATGGCGTTTTGTAAATCTTCCTTTTTATGTACTTTTGATACTCCAAAGCTGCTCCCAGCTTTATTGGCTTTTACAAAACAAGGGAGTCCCACTTTTGCAACAATGGCATCTGGATTAATGGTATCGCCAAGGTTTACATAAAACGATTCGGCTGTTTTTATACCGTAAGGTTTTAAAACGCTTAAACAATCGCGCTTATTAAAAGTTATACCAGCTTGATACATATCGCAACTGGTATGTGGTATGTTTAATAGTTTGAAATAGCCTTGCATAAACCCATCTTCTCCAGGAGAGCCATGAATGGCATTAAAAACACAATCGAAGGTAATTTTAAAGGCATCTACATTAATGGAGAAATCGTTTTTGTCTATTGGGAATTCTTCGTTTTCGTCGTTAACGTAAACCCATTTATCTTTAAAAATATGTATGCGATAGGCTTTGTATTTTGATTTGTCTAGCGTTTCGTAAACTACATTTCCGCTGGTTAAAGAGATTTTGTATTCGCTGGAATACCCACCCATAATTATGGCGATGTTTTTCATATATAGTATTTTGTTATTCCCTTGTAGCAGGGAGTCTCTTTTTTTATGTCTTTCTTGTTTTTTTGTTGTTAACACAAACTTTAGCTTTAATGTTTAACTTATGCACTACGCCCGCGTTAGGGATTGTAGTGGAAAGCCCGCAGCCCGACGGTAGGAGGTGCGAGGACTTGCAGCCTTTCGATTTCGCTCAAAACAGGCTTCAAGCCCAACCGCCTGCCCTGATCGAAGTTGAAGGGTGCGGTAACGCTCAAAATATTGATAGTATTCAGATAAAATATCGAAATCTATTGAAGCGGCTTAACATTAAAAAAACTAATTTTGTGAACTTACAACCAAAAACTAATAATAAAACGTACTTATTTTGAGTTACTATTAGTTAAGCTAAAATATCATATATATTGCAAAAGAAAAAACAGTTCTGTTTTTATATATTTGCCTAATCGAAAATTCTATTCATGAGCTTTATAAAATTTATAACCAGTAAAACTTTTTTTAAGCAGCTTTTACTTGCTTTAGTAGCTGTTGTCGTATTGTGTTTTATCATGTTAAAGTGGTTAAATATTACAACCAATCATGGCGATTTTGAAACTGTGCCGCAGCTTACAGGTAAATCTATTAGTGTGGCACAAATGGAATTGAAGGATAATAATTTGGTGATGAAAATTCAGGATTCGGCAAATTACAACCCGGATTACCCGAAGTATTCGGTAATAGAGCAAGACCCGCAAGTGGGAACACAAGTGAAAAAGGATAGAAAAATTTATATAACGCTTAACCCATCTGGCTACAGAAAAATGAACATACCAGAGGGCTTAATAGATAAAACATTTAGACAGGTTAAACCAAATTTAGAGGCCTTAGGGTTTAAAATTGGTAAAATAACTTATGTTGATAATATTGGAAAAGACATGGTTTTAAAGCTTAGTCACAAAGGAAAAACACTTAATGCTGGCGATAAATTAGCCAAAACTTCGGTTATAGATTTAGTGCTTGGTAATGGAAACCGACCGTAACTATGGACGACTATACACCGCAATTACCAGACGAAAATGATCTTTACGAACATCATGCATTTACTGTAGATAAAGGGCAAACGCCCCTTCGTATTGATAAATATTTAATGAATTTTGTTGAAAACGCTACCCGAAATAAAATACAAGCTGCTGCCAAAGAAGGAAGCATTTTTGTTAACGATGTGGCTGTTAAAGCAAACTACAAAGTAAAACCCCTAGATAAGATTAGAGTATTGTTATCGCACCCACCATTTGAGAACTTATTGGTAGGTGAGGATATTGATATAGATGTCGTTTACGAAGACGACGACCTGTTGGTGGTTAATAAAGAAGCCGGTATTGTTGTGCATCCAGGGCATGGTAATTATTCGGGTACGCTTATAAATGCTTTAATTTACAGATTCGATAATTTACCAAACAACTCTAGCGAACGCCCGGGATTAGTGCACCGCATTGATAAAGATACTAGCGGACTTTTAGTGGTTGCCAAAACCGAAAAAGCTATGGCACATTTATCGGCACAGTTTGCTAATAAAACTAGCGAGCGCGAATATGTGGCTATTGTTTGGGGAAACATGAGCGAAGATGAAGGCACTATTGAGGGCAACATTGGACGCCACCCTAAAAACAGACTACAAAACACCGTGTTTCTTGATGATGAGGCCGATAAAGGCAAACCAGCCGTTACGCATTACAAAGTTTTAGAGCGTTTGGGTTATGTAACCTTGGTGTCCTGTAAACTAGAAACTGGCCGTACGCATCAAATACGTGTGCACATGAAACATATTGGACACACCTTGTTTAACGACGAGCGTTATGGTGGCGAAAAAGTGCTAAAAGGTACCACGTTTACTAAATACAAGCAGTTTGTAGATAATTGTTTTAAGGTATTACCAAGGCAAGCGCTGCATGCTAAAACTTTAGGTTTCGAGCATCCAACCACGGGAGAATTTATGCGTTTTGAAACTCCGGTGCCAGACGATATGCAACAGTGTATCGAGAAATGGCGTAATTATACTAAAAACCAAGCTTTATAATAGTTATGTTATTTCTGTTAAGGGAATAAGGCTTATAAGTTTTCTTTAATAATTAACATTTTTGAGCACTAATCTATTTTTTACTAGGAATTAATGACACCTTAAGCCTTCTATATGTGTGGCTTGTTTTTAGCATTTTTTAAGGGTAATAAAACCGCTTTATTTAAATCTTAATTAATTTATAAAAAGCTAACTTTGGTGTTAGCCTATAAATTTATATTAAGGGTTGGTAGACCATAAAGAAGCCCCTTTTAACATGGCTCTTCTAGGTAATTTTAAACTAGCCACAATTAATTCGGCAAAATCTTCGGGTTGCAAAACTTTTTCTTCGTTGCCATCAGTTATTCCTAAATCTAGGGCCATATCTGTTGCAATGGTACTTGGTGTTAAAGTACACACACGAATATTGTTTTTACGAACTTCTTTCATTAGCGATTCAGACATGCCAATTACAGCAAATTTAGAAGCTGAATATGCCGATGTTTGCGCATTTCCCGTTAAACCAGCTGTTGAGGATACATTTAAAATATCACCTTCATTTTTTTCTATTAAATTCGGCAATACTTCTTTGGTAACATAATACATGCCCATAACATTTACTTGAATGATTTGTGTCCAATCTTCAACTGTCATGTCGTTAAAAGTTCCAAAAGCAGCAATACCAGCATTGTTTACTAAAATATCAACAGTGCCTAAGTCAGTTATAAGTTTATTAATTCCTTTTTGTACATCTTGATAGTTGCTTACATCAAAAACTGCGTAAAAGGCATTAACGCCTAAAGCTTTTAGCTCTGTTACTGTTTCTTTTAAGGTGTTTTCATTTCGGCCTGTAATAGCAACATCAACACCTTCTTTAGCTAAAGCAATAGCTGTTGCTTTTCCTAGTCCTCGACTACCACCTGTAATAATTGCTTTTTTTCCTTTTATAACTTCCATAATATTTTAGATTAAGTTTTAAGTAAAGATAAAAACATCAATTCTATTTATAGTCGTATCATAAATAATTTTAAGACCAAAACATATAAATGAATTAGTAGTTGTAAATTTGAAAATGAAGAAAAATTGAGAGTTCTACTTTTAGCAGAACTAAAAAAAAATAGCATTAATTATGAAATTAGTATTATCACCAGCAAAGTCTTTAAATTTTGAAAGTCCGTTACCAACGGCAAAACATACAACGCCAGAATTTTTGAAGCAGTCTGAACGTTTAAATAAACTGCTTAAAACCAAATCGGCTAAAAGTTTGTCTAAGCTTATGAGTATTTCTGATGCTTTAGGACAGTTAAATTACGAGCGTAATCAAGATTGGGAAACCCCTTTTACTCCAGAAAATGCGCGACCAGCAGTGTATGCTTTTAACGGCGATGTGTACCGAGGTTTAGATGCCTACACCATTCCGGAAGAAAAATTAGAAACCCTACAAAGTACGGTGCGCATACTTTCGGGTTTATATGGTGTTTTGAAACCAACCGATTTAATGCAACCCTATAGATTAGAAATGGGAACAAAATTAAAAGTTGGGCAAAATAAGAATCTTTATGAGTTTTGGAAAAAAGACATTACAAAAGCCTTAAATGAAGAGCTTGAAGACGATGAGCTGTTCTTAAACTTAGCGAGTAACGAGTATTTTAAAGCCATAGATACCAAAACATTAAAAGTACCAGTTGTAACTGCTAATTTTAAAGATTTTAAAAATGGTAAGTATAAAGTTATATCATTTTTTGCAAAGGAAGCTCGTGGTGCCATGGCGCGTTATATTGTAGATACTAATGCACAAACTATAGACGATTTAAAAGGCTTTAATTATATGGATTACGGTTTTAGCGATGAGCTATCTAAAGCTAACGATTTAGTTTTTACAAGGTAGTTTTAGTAAAACTATGTCACAGCAATCCAATTTTATAAGTTTAAAAATTTAATGTATTACTACTTAATAATTGCACTTCAGGCGTATTGTTTATACCATCTCTATACCAATAGAAATGCCTTTTATTGGTGGTTTATTATTCTGTTTTTAGGACCTATTGGATGTGCAATCTATTTACTAACCCAAGTTTATAATAAGCGTGATGCCGAAAAAATAACGGAAAATCTGGCTCATGTAATTAATCCTTCAAAAAAGATTACGGATTTAGAAAATCGATTAGAATTTTCGGACTCGTACCAAAACCGTGTAAATCTGGCCGATGCGTATTTAGAAATTAAAGATTTTGATAAGGCAATTGCGCAATACCAAGAAGCTTTAAAGGATACATCTCAAAATAATTCTTACGTTACCAAGCAACTTATTGAAGCGTATTTTAATATTCAGGATTTTAATCAGGTTGTTTTTTATGCTGAAACCATTAAAAATCATTCCGAATTTAAAAAATCTAGAACACAGTTTTTATACGGATTAGCCTTAGAACAATTAGGCAAATTGGAAGCTGCCGAAGCTAATTTAAGAACTATTGATGTTAGATATTCCTTTTATGAAGAGCGCCTAATATTAGCTAAATTTTTGATAAGTAATCAAAAAACAGAGGATGCTAAAGCGATTTTGAATGCTATTTCTACCGAGTCTAGTCACATGACAAAACAAAACCAAAAACTTTATAGAACAACCATACTAGAGGTTGAGAAGCTATTAAAAGAGCTGTAGTTGTTATTTTGCTTCGGCTTTAGCACCAACGCTAATTTTGTTTTCAATAGATTGTTTCTTTTTAATTCGTGGTCGTCTTGCCCCAAAAGTACCTCTGTTTATTTTACCTCGTTTTGTTTTTTTATCTCCTTTTCCCATATCAAGTAATTGTTTTTTCATTTCCGCGACGGCGGAAATCTCATTATTTTTAACCAATTATAGAATATAGCCATTTTAAAGCAGAAATACAAGTTAAATAGATGTTCATTCATAAACACCCCTACAAACCATTTATCGAAAAAGACACAACAAAATTGATAGTTGGCACCTTACCACCTCCAAGGTTTTCAACGGGAGATCTTTTAGAAAAGGATGTCGATTTTTGCTACGGAAGTTATTACAACTCGCTTTGGCTATTTATCGATAAAATCCATAATTTAGGTTTGCGATACGATGGTTCGAGTGAAGCTATTGAACAACGAAAAACATTTTTAAAAAAGCATAAAATTGGCGTTTGTGATATTGTGGCTAGTGCAGAACGCGAAAAAGTTGATGCTTCAGATTTAGGTATGACAAATATTAAACTTCGGGATATTGTGGGTTATTTAAAACAATATCCAAATATTAATACATTATTGTTTACCGGTGGAAATAGTAAAAATGGGCCCGAATATTTTTTCCGAAGGCATTTAAAGACTTATAATTTAAAGTTAGATGTAGTTGAAAATGAAGTGCCACGAATTCATGAATTTGTCATGCCGAATAACACACAGGATGCTGTTAATGGTAAACGTATTATTAAAACGGTTTCGTTAACCTCAAGTTCTGGAGCAGCAAATATTTCAATAAGTAGACTACCACTTTATAAACAGTTAAAGGCTAAAAATCCGGAGTTTAATACCTTCGATTTTCGAGTGATGCAGTATAGTGAGTTTTTTTGAGCCTTTAATTGAAAGCTAGCGAGAAAATTAGCTGTACCTTTGTCGCTTAATAATAAGAAGGAGGTAAAATGCATTTATGTTTTGTTATCTCAAATGCCCAAGAAAGGGTCTTCATAAAAACACTATATGTCATTTCAATCTTTAGGCTTATCCGAAGCCTTGCTAAAAGCAATTAGCAAAAAAGGATACACAACCCCAAGTCCAATTCAACAAAAAGCAATTCCTCCAGTTTTAGAAGGGCACGATGTATTAGCATCTGCACAAACAGGAACCGGAAAAACAGCTGGTTTTACATTACCATTGTTACATATACTTTCTGAAAATCCGAAAGAAAAATATAGACCCATTCGTGCTTTAATATTAACACCAACAAGAGAGTTGGCGGCACAAGTTTATGCTAATGTTAGAGAATATAGTGAGTTTTTAAACTTACGTAGTGCTGTAATTTTTGGTGGCGTAAACCAAAAACCACAAGCAGCAACTATTCGTCAAGGTGTCGATGTTTTAGTTGCTACTCCCGGACGTTTATTAGATTTACAGAGTCAAGGTATTATATCGCTTAAACGCGTAGAAATATTTGTTTTAGATGAAGCAGATAGAATGCTTGACATGGGATTTTTAAGAGATATTGAAAAGGTTATAAAATCTATGCCTGAAAAGCGTCAGAATTTGATGTTTTCGGCTACGTTTTCAAAAGATATTAAGAAATTAGCACATGGTATTTTAAACCATCCTGTGCAAGTTGAAGCTACTCCCGAAAATACTACCGTTGAAGCGATTTCGCAAAAAGTATATCGAGTTGCCAAAGGCTTAAAAACAGGCTTAATTATTAAGTTAATTTCCGATGGAAATTGGAAACAAGTTTTGGTTTTTAACCGAACAAAACATGGTGCGAATAAGCTTTGTGAAAAGATGATTAAATCTGGAATAACAGCAGCAGCTATTCATGGAAATAAAAGTCAAGGCGCAAGAACAAAAGCTTTGGCTGGTTTTAAAAGTGGACGAGTACGTGTTTTAGTGGCAACAGATATTGCAGCACGTGGTTTAGATATTCCATTATTACCTCATGTTATTAATTTTGAATTACCTAATATTTCTGAAGATTATGTGCACCGTATAGGTAGAACGGGTAGAGCAGGAGCTAAAGGTGAAGCTATATCCTTAGTAAGTGCCGATGAAACTAGTTTTTTAAGAGATATTGAAAAGCTTATTGATATGAAATTGCCAGTGCAAATTGTAGAAGGTTTCGAACCTGACCCAAATGCATCAACGCAACCTATAAAACAAGGTCAAGGGCGTCAAAATAGAAAACCTAGAAATAGCAATTCTGGTGGTTCTAATAAAAACTCAGGAAGAAGTAATAAGTCTAGAAGCGGCAATAGTGCAAGACGTAAATAGTATACATGAACAAGATTCTTAAAGCTAAAATCATAGAAGTTTGCGACAAAAAAATTGCCTCGAAAGGAGACGGTGTTGGCGTATCCTTCTATGCTTTTTTCAAGAATAAAAATGATAACCCAGAACTATTAATGGAAGCTGCAACATGGTGGATTAAAACCCATAAATTAGACCATTTTGAAAAGGCCGTTAAAATTAAAAAATTAGTCGAAAATTTGTAATGGAATCACAACCAAATAATCCGCTTCATGGCATAAAGCTAGAACAAATTATTAATGATTTGGTAGCGCATTATGGATGGGAATATATGGGAACTGTTGTGAAAATTAAATGTTTTACAGATAATCCTACTGTAAAATCTAGCTTAAAATTTTTACGTAGAATGCCTTGGGCTAGAACTAAGGTTGAAAATATGTATTTAAATATGCTAAAGCAAAAACGATAATGCTATTATTTTATATGTTTTTCAACCCCTCATAAACAGTAATGCTAACCGCATTAGCTAAATTTAAGCTTCTAATATGCTCGCTATAGAGTGGGATTTTAAAAAGCTGATCTTTATGTTTTTCTATTAATGGTTTAGGTAAGCCAACAGACTCTTTTCCAAATATTAAAAATATATCATCTTCAAAAGGAATATCCCAATGATTTTTGGAGCCATGGCTAGACAGAAACGCCATGTTTTTATCTTTATTGATGTTAAAGAATTCATCAATATTTTCGTAGTAAGTAATTTGTATATGTTGCCAATAATCTAACCCTGCACGTTTTAAACGCGCATCGGTAATTTCAAAACCAAAAGGCTTAACTAAATGCAAGTGCGACCCAGAAGCTAATGCTAAACGGCCAATGTTTCCTGTGTTATTAGGTATTTCTGGTTCTATTAAAACAATGTTTAAAGGCATTATTCTGTTTTGGTTTTAACCTTTACTTTGGTAGCTGCAGGTTTCATTATAATTCTTAAAGTACTGTCGTTATTAAAATAACTAATCATCCAGTTCATGAAAATAAGGAGCTTGTTTTTTATGCTTAAAATTAGCATTAAGTGAATAAACATCCATGTAAACCAAGCTAACCTACCTTGAAAACTAAATTTTGGTAAATCTACAACAGCCTTACGTTTTCCTATAGTTGCCATAGAGCCTTTGTCTTTATATTTAAAGTCTTTTAGAGGTTTACCTGTAATGCGGTTGGATAAGTTTTTGGCTAAAACATCGGCTTGCTGCAAAGCTACTCCGGCAACTTGCGGATGTCCATGCTCGTAATTTGGTGTACTCATAAATGCAATATCTCCCAAAGCATAAACTTGGTTTAAGCCTTCAACTTCGCTATGTCTGTTAACAATTAACCTGTTGCCACGGGTAACGCAAGCTTCTGGAAACCCTTTTATTATATTTCCTGTTACACCAGCTGCCCAAATCACATTTCTAGATGGAATTAGTTCTCCAGAATTTAGTGTTACCGTTCGTCCATCATAATCACTAACAAAAGTGTTGGTTTTAACTTCAACACCAAGTTCTTCTAGGTATTTTTGAGACATGGTTTGAGAACCTTCACTCATAGGACTTAGCGTATTCGGGCTTCCTTCTAGCAGGTAAATAACCAATTTAGAAAAATCTTTATCTGGGTAATCTTTAGGTAAAATGTTTTTCTTCATTTCCGCCAAAGCCCCTGCTAATTCTACTCCGGTGGCGCCACCACCAACAACAACAAAGTTTAGTAGGGCCTGTAGTTTGGTGGGGTCTGTAGTGTTTAAAGCATCTTCAAAGGTTTGTAAAATCCTATTTCTAAGCTGTATAGCTTCTGGAATAGTTTTCATGGGGTAGGCAAATTTTTTAATGCTCTTATTGCCAAAATAGTTTGTAGAGCAACCTATGGATAATACCAAATGATCGTAATCAAAATTACCTATAGGTGTGCTTACAAATTTATCCTCAAAATTAATTTCAGAAACCTTTGTTATTCTAATTCGTACATTTTTTGCCTTTTGAAACACCTTTCTTAAAGGAAAAGAAATACTTGCGGGTTCCAGTCTGGCAGTCGCAACCTGATACATTAAAGGTTGAAATTGGTGGTAGTTTTGCTTATCAATTAGCCATACTTCATAGTTGGGGTGGTTAATTAATTCTTGAGCAAGCCTTAAGCCTGCAAATCCAGCACCAATTATTACTATTTTTTCCGGTTGTATCATTTTTATTTTAATATAGATTCAACAAAGTTATTTAATGTAGCAACTCTTCTCTATAAGGTGTTATTACGTATTTCTAATGCTAGTAAAACCTTAGTTCTAGGATGCAGTATTTAATAGTTTTAAAGCAATTATCCTCACTAAGAGTAAAAAAGGAAATGCATGCATTAGTAAATCAAACCAATCTTTAATCTCCATACCATGTGCTCCTCCAAAAACCCATTTTAACTTTCCCCAAACATGCGGTTCTGGATAAAAAGGGGCTAGTCCTAAAGTAAAACAAAGTAGTATGGCAATTCTAAGATCCTTAAGTGGTTTCAAATAGGTTTAATTTAAAATTGAATTTACAAATGTATCAATGCTATTTACCCCATTATTAGTAACATGTTTTACAAAAGCACTACCAATAATAGCCCCTTTGGCATATTGCGTGGCTTGTGTAAAAGTCTCGTTATTACTAATCCCAAAACCAATAACCTGCGGGTTATTTAAGTTCATTTTTCCAATACGCTCAAAATATTCGGTTTGCACGGTTCCAAAACCAGATTGCGCTCCGGTAGTACTCGCACTACTCACCATATAAATAAATCCGTTAGAAATAGAATCGATATAATGAATACGCTCATCGCTAGTTTGCGGTGTAATTAAAAATACATTTATAAGGCCGTATTTTTCAAAAATAGCTTGATATTCTTCATGGTAAACATCAACAGGTAAATCCGGAATAATTAAACCATCAATACCAATTTCTTGGCATTTTTTGCAAAAAGCTTCAACCCCATATTGAAACATTGGGTTAAAGTATCCCATAATAATTAAAGGAATATTTACTGTTTTTCTAATGTCTTTTAGCTGTTCAAAAAGCACTTCGGTGGTCATGCCGTTTTTTAAAGCAGCTGTAGAACTTGCTTGAATAGTTGGTCCATCGGCCAATGGGTCGCTAAACGGTAGGCCAATTTCAATCATATCGACACCGTTTTTTTCTAAATTCTCGATAATGGTCACGGTATCGTCAATATTTGGATATCCTGCTGTAAAGTAAATAGATAGTAATTTTTTGTCTTCGTTTAGCTTTTTATTTATTCTGTTCATTGTCGTTTTTATTTTGGGCGTTACCACAAGGGTCGGGCTTTCACTACTCGCTCCCTCCTAAAAAGTCGGGGAGCTCAAACATGCCGTTCAATCCCTAACGCGGTAATAACGTCATCTATTTATATTTTAAAATACTCAATATAGTTGTTTAAATCCTTATCACCACGACCAGATAAACTAACCACAACAACATCATTTGGTTTAAATTGTCTCTGTTCAAAAATGGCTAAAGCATGCGAACTTTCAATAGCCGGAATAATACCTTCTAGTTTACAAAGTTCTAACCCAGCATTCATAGCATCTTCATCTGTAATAGCCATAAATTCTGCACGCCCTGTTTTCGCTAAATGCGCATGCATTGGGCCAACACCAGGATAGTCTAATCCTGCCGAAATAGAATACGGTTCTGTAATTTGTCCGTCTTGCGTTTGCATTAACAAGGTTTTACAACCATGAATAATACCTTCTTTCCCTAAAACCGATGTTGCAGCACTTTCACCCGAATCTACACCTAAACCTGCAGCTTCAACGGCTATAATTCCAACTTCTGGTTCGTGTAAATAATGGTAATAGGTTCCTGCAGCATTGCTACCTCCACCAATACAAGCCACTAAATAATCTGGGTTTTCATTACCTGTTTGTTCTTTTAATTGCCATTTAATTTCTTCTGATATTACCGCTTGAAATCTAGTAACCATATCAGGATACGGGTGCGGACCAATAGCCGAACCAATAATATAATGCGTATCCACAGGATTATTTATCCAATCGCGAATAGCTTCGTTGGTAGCATCTTTTAACGTGCGGCTTCCCGATAATGCTGGTACTACTTTGGCACCTAACATTTTCATTCTAGCCACATTGGGTGCTTGTCTAGCAATATCTATTTCGCCCATGTAAACAATACACTCTAAGCCCATTAAAGCACAAACAGTAGCTGTTGCAACACCATGTTGTCCAGCGCCAGTTTCGGCAATAATACGGTGTTTGCCTAAGCGTTTGGCCATTAAAATTTGACCAATAGTATTATTAATTTTATGAGCACCAGTATGGTTTAGGTCTTCGCGTTTTAAATATATTTTGGTGTTATATTTTTCCGAAAGACGTTTAGCAAAATAAAGCGGACTTGGGCGTCCTACATAATCTTTTAAAAGTTTATCGAACTCTGCCTTAAAATCGGGTTCTGCCATAACTTTTAAATAGTTTTGGCGCAACTCTTCTACATTTGGGTATAGCATTTCTGGTATAAATGCACCTCCAAATTCGCCATAATAGCCTTTTTCGTTTACGTTATAATTCATAACATGTTCTTTTTTATAATCTAATACCTCGCTGAGGTTCTTTTTAAAAGCTTTTAATGCTTCAATGTTTTTTAATCCGGGTTCAATTTCAAACTTACTGTTTACATCCAAAGCATAACAGTATTTTGATGCTTTGCTGTTTGTAAATTGTTTAATATCTTCTATTTCTTCTAAGCCAATACCACCACTTAAAAAGAAGGGTTTTGTTGATGGGTAATGGTTTAATAAATTCCAATCAAAGGTATAACCGTTTCCTCCAGGGTGTTTTCCTTTTGTATCAAACAAAAAGAAATCGCATACAGCTTCATAAGGTTTTAGTCTGTTAAAATTGAATTCGTCTTTTACCGAAAACACTTTTATTATTTCTAAAGGATGTGATACTGAAACAAATTTAGCATGACGATTTTTTAAATCGTCACAATATTCAGGAGATTCGTTGCCGTGTAATTGAACAGCTTGTAAGTTGTGCTTGTTTATTTTATCTATTACAAATTCCAATGAGGCATCAACAAAAACTCCTGTTTTTTTGATGGCTTCGTGTATGTCAGGAATGCTTTCAGAATCAAAGTTTCGCGCAGATTTTTCATAAAATATAAATCCAAGATAATCCGGTTGCAATGCTGCAACGTTTTTGATGTTATCTTGATATTTCATGCCACAAACTTTCAGCCTCACCCTAGCCCTCTCCAAAGGAGAGGGAATTGATTGCGTGATATGTTGTTTCTTTTTAGTCATAAGAGTAAAAGTTCTCCTCCTTTGGAGGAGTTAGAGGAGGCCCTTTATAAATTCGGTTGCACTTGTTCCAGGATTATCTGTTTTCATAAAGTTTTCTCCAATTAAAAAACCTTGGTACCCATATGGTTGTAATTCCTTTATAGCTTCAATATTACTTATACCACTTTCCGATACTTTTACAAAATCGTTTGGTATAAGGCCGCTTAAACTTTTACTGGTGTCTAAACTAACATCGAAGGTTTTTAAGTTTCTGTTATTAACACCAAGCATGTCTAAACTTGGCATAATAGATTTATGTAACTCTTCTTCGTTATGCACTTCCAAAAGTACATCAAGATGTAAACTTTTAGCAAACTCAGAGAATTGTTTTATTTCATCTCTAGATAAAATTGCAGCGATAAGTAGAATAACATCTGCGCCGTAAGCTTTAGCTTCAAGCATTTGATACTCGTCTATTATAAATTCCTTCCTTAGTAAAGGTAAGTTACAACTTGCTCTTGCTGTTAGTAAATCGTCTAACGAACCGCCAAAATACTTGCCATCCGTTAAAACAGACATACCGCAAACACCTGCATCTTGATACCCTTTTGCTACGTCTTGCACATTTAAACTGTTGTTAATTACAGATTTTGATGGCGAACGACGTTTATGTTCTGCTATAATTCCAGATGTACTGTGGCGTAGGTTGTTTGCTAAGGATACGGTTTGTCTTTCAAATAAAACAGATTGTTCTAATTGAGAGGTTGGAATTAGGCTTTTTCGAAGCTCAACTTCTTTGCGTTTATCAAGTGTTATTTTATCTAGTATATTCATGTTCTAGTCTTCAGTATTCAGTATTCAGTCCTCAGTCCTCAGTGAGCAAACTGCTAACTGGTTACTGCCAACTGCGAACTTTTTTATTTACTTAACTCAATCAATTTATCTAAACTGGTTTTAGCTTTACCAGAAAACAGGGAGTCTTTTGCAATTTCAAAACCTGCTTGATGCGAAATTTGTTTTGATGTTGCAATAGCTAATCCTGCATTGGCGCAAACGACGTTGTTTTGTGCTTCGGTTCCTTTACCGCTAATGATATCAACAAATATGTTTGCGGCATCTGTTATGGTATCGCCACCAAAAATGGCTTCTTGTTTTATTTTTGCAACCCCTAAATCTTCTGGAGAGAAAAGTTTTTCGGTGTGGTTTGAAATAATTTTTGCTTTTCCTGTTAACGAAATTTCATCGTAACCATCTAATGCATAAACAATATTATAGTTGCTACCTGTGTTTTGATATAAAAAACTATATAGCCTTAAAACCTCTAAGTTAAAAACACCTAATACGTGGTTTTTAGGAAACGATGGATTAACCAAAGGACCTAAAATATTGAAAAACGTTTTTACACCTAATTCTCTTCGTATTGGTGCTACGTTTTTCATTGCTGGATGAAACAGTGGTGCATGTAATATGCAAATTCCTGCTTGGTCTAAACATCGCTTTAGGAAATCTTCGTTATTAGAAAATTTTACACCTAAATGTTCCATTACATTGGATGATCCGGATGTTGATGACACACCATAATTGCCGTGTTTAGATACATGAACTCCTGCGCCTGCCGTAATAAAAGATGATAGGGTAGAGATGTTAAAGGTGTTTTTGCCATCGCCACCGGTTCCTACTATATCTATGGCATTAAAATCGGACAGATTTATTGGTAAACATAGCTCTAGTAGGGCGTCTCTAAAACCTTTTAACTCTTGTATAGTAATACTTCGCATCATGAAAACCGATAGAAAACACGTTATTTGGCTAGGGTTATACATATCGTTGGATATGTTAACGATAACTTGTTTAGCTTCTTCGCTTGAGATAGTTTCGTAATTTATTAATCTTTTGAGTATATCTTTCATTTTCTTTCATTCCTGCGAAGGCAGGAATCTTTTATTTAATTATACTTTTTTCAATCGAGTAAGCACTGTTTACTGCCACTGTTTACTGCCACTGTTTACTGCCACTGTTTACTGCCACTGCATACTGCGACTAATTTTCAACCCAGTTTTTTAAAATTTTCTTTCCATCGGGTGTTAATACAGATTCTGGGTGGTATTGCACGCCTCTTACATCATAGACTTTATGTCTTAAAGACATGACTTGTCCGTTTGCATCGAATGAGGTGGCTTCTAAACTTTCTGGTAATTCTGGACTTACCACCCATGAATGGTAACGACCTACTTCGATATTTTTATCTAAGCCTTTAAAAATATATTCGTCGTCTACACTAATGGTAACATTGGTGGCTACACCATGATACACATCGTCTAGATTTATAAGTGAACCTCCAAAAACTTCGCCAATGGCTTGCTGACCTAAACACACACCTAATATACTTTTTGTTGCGGCGTATTTTTCGATAATTGGTTTTAGTAAACCGGCTTCGTCTGGAATTCCAGGACCTGGCGACAATACAATTTTATTGAAAGCCTCCACATCTTCTAAAGCTAATTTGTCGTTTCTTACTACGGTTACATTACAGTTTAAATCTTCTAGGTAATGTACCAGATTGTATGTGAAACTGTCGTAATTGTCTATAACTAATACTTTTTTCATCTGTTTATCATTCCTGCGTAGGCAGGAATCTATTTTTAGTTAATCTTTTTATATTTCTGTTCATCCCGATAATTATCGGGACGAACCAAAAAATCAAGATCAAGCCGAGGAATTTTTCAGTAAAAACTGAAAACCGATTTGAAAACTCCGCGTCGAACTCCGTTCTCCTGTTTTCGGAGCTTTTCTTCATCTATTCTGCGTCTTGATGTTCAATTCTACGAATTGATACAGGTGTTGACTTTCTGCTATTTTTATTTTTTACTTTCAATTTATTTTTAATCTTTCTAACTTCTAACTTCTAACTTCTAACTTCTAACTTCTAACTTGCGTTAGGGATTGCAGCGGCATCCTTTTTTTGCTGCCATAAATGGCAAAAAAAGACCTGCCTGCCTGCCTGCCTGCCGGCAGGTATAGCGTAAAGCCCGACCCTTGTGGTAACGCCCATACTTTAAATGTTTTCGGCTAATTTAATAGCTTTTTTTAGTGCTCCTAGTTTATTATATACTTCTTGCAGCTCGTTTTCTTGATTGGATTTTGATACCAATCCTGCGCCGGCTTGCCAGTTTAATTTATAGTCTTTACTTAAAAAAGTACGAATCATTATGGCGTGGTTAAAATTGCCATCGAAATCCATAAAACCAATGGCGCCACCGTAGTAGCCTCGGCTGGTTTTTTCGTAATCTTCTATGAGTTGCATGGCGCGGTGTTTTGGCGCGCCGCTTAGGGTTCCTGCTGGAAAGGTATCGGCCACGACTTGCATGGTTGATGTTTCCTTGTGTTTTTGTCCTGTTACTTTACTTACCAAATGGATAACGTGAGAGAAAAACTGAACTTCGCGATAGGTAACTACTTTTACTCCGCTACCGTGGCGACTTAAATCGTTTCGTGCTAAATCGACTAGCATAACGTGTTCTGCGTTTTCTTTGTCGTCGTTTTTTAGTTTTTCGGCTAAAATTTCGTCTTTGTGCTCATCGCCAGTACGTTTAAAGGTTCCTGCAATGGGGTGTATTTCTGCTAAACCATCGTCGACAATAAGTTGTGCTTCTGGCGAGCTGCCGAAAATTTTAAAATCGCCATAATCGAAATAGAATAGGTAAGGCGATGGGTTTATGCTTCTTAGAGCGCGGTATACATTAAAATCGTCGCCCGTAAATTCTTGAGAAAAACGTCTGGATAATACCAATTGAAACACATCTCCGCGTTGGCAATGTTTTCTTGCTATTTCAACTTGGTTTCTAAATTCGTTGTCGGTAAGGTTAGACTTAATATCGTCTTTAGAACTAAAATTATATGACGCGAAATTTTGAACGTTTATAAGTTTATCTATGGCATCGATATTGTTTTCGGTGTCTTCATAACAATGCGCAAATATGTAAGCTTCGTTTTTAAAGTGGTTTATGGCTATGATGTTTTTGTAAACGGCATAGTACATGTCTGGAATAATCACCGAGTCGTCTTTTTTACTAATTTGAACATCTTCGAAATACCGAACAGCATCGTAAGCGGTGTAACCAAAAATACCGTTGTTTATAAACTTGAAATCCTCGTCGGTTTTGGTATCGAATTTTTTAGTGAATTTGTGTATTTCGTCGGCCACATTAACATCTTTAGTAATGTTTAAAGTTGTGGTGCTGCCGTCTGGAAATGTTTCTGAAATCACTTCGTTTTCTACCTTAATTGTAGCAATAGGATTAAAACAAATGTATGAGAAGTTTTTATGGCTTCTGTGATAATCGCCACTTTCTAATAAAATACTATTTGGGTATTTATCGCGTATTTTATAATAAACCGTTACAGGTGTAATGGTATCTGTTAAAATGCGTTTGTGGTGTGTATAAAGACTAAATTTTTTCATTTTATGTTTTTATAAATTTCCGCTTAGGCGAAAACAAAAATATTTATAAATAAAAAAAGGCTTGTCGTGAATGACAAGCCTTTTGAATATTTTTAAGTTTTAAATATACTAGGGTTTTACTTCACGAAGATTAGTTTCGAAAGCTCCACCACCAAGTATTATTTAAAATTGAATTCATTTTTTTGTTTTAATTGGTCCAAATATAAAGATGAAAATAGTTTTACACAAAACTTTGAATCGTTTTTTACATAAAAGTTTGTTAAACTATAAGAAATGCAAAGAAGTATTATTTAATTTTATAGTTATGAAACTAAAAGCATTATTTGTTGCTATTCTTTTAATGGCAAGTTGTAAAGAAAATAGTAAGATAACCGAAGTGGTTAAGGAAACTACCAAAGAAGTTGCCGTAAATACCAGTGAAACTAATGATGTTAAACTTGAGATTTATGATTTTGCAGGTTTTGAGCAATTTTTAAATAAAAAAGATGATAAAACCTACGTTGTTAATTTCTGGGCTACCTGGTGTGCACCTTGTGTAAAAGAGTTACCTTATTTTGAAAAATTAAATAGCGAATACCAAAGTAAGAATGTTGAGGTGATTTTGGTGAGTTTAGATTTTCCGCATATGTATGATAAAAAACTGAAGCCTTTTATTAAGGAAAACGCTTTAAAATCGAAAGTTATTGTATTGGAAGATCCAGACATGAATAGTTGGATTCCTAAAGTAGATAAAGGTTGGTCGGGTTCCATTCCTGCCACAGTTATTTACAAAAATGACACGAGTAGGTTTTATGAGCAATCTTTTAATTACGAAGAGTTACAACAAGAAGTTAATCAATTTTTAAAATAAGATATAGTATGAAAAAATTAATAAAATTAGTTCCGGCAGCAATTCTTGTGCTTTTTATTAGTGCATTTACTTTAAATAAAACCGTAAGTAACGGTTATGGTATTGGCGATATAGCCGAAGATTTTTCGTTAAAAAATATTGATGGTAACATGGTGTCCTTATCAGATTATAAAGAGGCCAAGGGGTTTATTGTAACTTTTACTTGCAACACCTGTCCGTTTGCAGTGATGTACGAAGATAGAATACAAGCCTTAAATGAAAAATATGCACCAAAAGGTTATCCTGTTATAGCCATTATGCCAAATAATACAGATGTAAAACCAGGCGATGCTTTACCAGAAATGAAAAAGAGAGCAGAGGAGAAAGGTTTTACTTTTCCTTATTTAATAGATGAAGGACAACATGTATATCCAAAATTTGGCGCTACCAAAACACCACATATTTATGTGCTTGAGAAAACTAATAAGGGTAATGTTGTAAAATATATTGGTGCTATTGATGATAACCATACGGATGCATCGGCAGTAAAAGTAAAATTTGTTGAAAATGCGGTTGATGCCTTATTAGTAGGAAAAGAAGTGGAGCAAAAAGAAACCAAAGCAATTGGATGCACCATAAAAGTTTAAAACATACAGTATTGGCTGTTTACAATCCGAAGTGTAATACTTCGGATTTTTTTTCGTCTATACATTTAGTTATGTTAATTTTGTATAACATCAATATTTAAATAAAACATGGAAGATTTAACACAGGAAGAATGGGCAGAACAGTTAGCCAACGATACTAATGCAGTTGTGCTAGATGTAAGAACCGATGCCGAAGTGGCCGATGGAATTATTGAAAATGCCATTCATATAGATATTTATAAGGGTCAAGAATTTATTAATGAAATTGAAGGCCTTGATAAGAGTAAAAATTACTACGTGTATTGTCGTTCTGGAAACAGAAGCGGTCAAGCTTGCCAAATCATGGAGCAGTTAGGTTTTGAAAATGCATATAACCTTGAAGGCGGCATGTTAGAATGGACTGGCGATGTTGTGGATTTGTAGTGAGTTATAAATGTTGTGAACGGTCTGGTTTTATTTTGTTTTTAGCGTGGTGGTGTTTAATCTAACTAAGAATGAAAATAACATCTTAATATTTAAAACCTTTTTAGCATAAAAATGTTAGAAGGTGTTACTTTTTTTAATAGTTTATGGCTTGCACCAAAAAAGTTTTAAAAATATTAAAAATTTATAGTCTACTTAAGATTGATTTTTTGCTGTTGCAATTAGCTGAATAAAAAATGGTGGTTTTAAATTTTTTTGGTTTTAAATTTAATACTTAGGATCTAGCAAACGTTTTAATAGATTGAAAATGATCTTAGGTTTAATCGTTAATTTATGTTTTGGTTAGCTTGTTTAACTACTTTTTAAGTACTTTATCTTTTTAATTTTTACGTTATTACGTAATTGCGTATTTTTATTTAAAGTTTACCTTTTAAGTATTAATAGCAATTAATTATATTCACGTCATGGAAAACGGTTATATCATTTTAGGCCTGATAGCGCTACTGTTTTTAAGTATTTATGGTTTTTCTTATCTATCTGTAGCGAGAGAGAAAATGAACCAGAAAAAACAACAACAGAAAGAGTTAGAAAAAGCGCAACTTAGGCGACAAGCTCGAATAAAAAATCAAGAGTTAATTGATGAGCGCGTAAGGAAATTTAACAAAAGAAAAGAAGAGATTCAACATGAATTAATGTTGTTAAAAAAGATGAAAGAAAAGCAAAAAGTAAGTTAAGTAATTCTATCATCTAGAAAAGCTCCAATGTTAAAAAACATTGGAGCTTTTTTTTAACATGGTTTTAGCGTTGTTGTCTAGAAATAGCTAGATAATTTTAAATTTCTTTTTCTATCTTAGTTGAATGACCCACGAATTAAAACTTATAGCCCAAGAAGCCAGAAAAAATGAGCTACTAGGCATTAAAAATGTTCTTGCTACTGTGGTGGCTTTAGATGGTTCGTCCTACAGGCGTCCGGGTGTTAGAATGTTATTGTCTAGCAATGGTGCCATGGTTGGCGCAGTTAGTGGTGGTTGTGTAGAAAAGGAAGTGCAACGCAGTGCACAATCTGTGTTTAAAACAGGAGTTTCTAAAATGATGACCTACGATGGGCGTTACCGCTTAGGTTGCGAAGGTGTTCTATATATTCTTTTAGAGACTTTTAAAGTTTCAGATGAATTTTATACAACGTTTACTAGTAAAGTAGAAGCGCGAGAATCTATGACACTATCTTCCTTTTACGAGAAAAAAGATGCTGTTGAGGGCGACTTTTATTCGGTACTTGCTTTTAGTAAAGGGGCAACATTTACGTTTTCGGCGGTTAAACGTGCTTCAATGGTTGTTCCTGCATTAAGCGTTTTTAAGCAAACACTACTACCATGTTTTAAGTTGGTTATTATAGGAGGCGAACATGATGCTGTTAAGCTTTGTAAAGCAGCTTCGTTATTAGGGTGGCAGATACATGTGGTTTCATCAATTAAAGACCCTAAAACTCTCAATGATTTTCCGGGAGCAACGGCGGTAAGCTCTAACACTCCAGAAAATTTTGATATAAGCACATTAGACTCTAATAGTGCGGTTGTTTTAATGACTCATAATTTTGCACAAGATTTAAGTTATTTGGTAAGACTACAAGATTGTAAATTACCATATATTGGTGTTTTAGGATCGGCCAAAAGACGTAATCAGCTAGAAAATGATTTGTTCGATTATATTCCAGAATTAAAAGAAACATTTATAAATAGCATACATAGTCCGGCAGGATTAAATATTGGTGCTATTACTCCAGAGGAAATTTCAATTTCTATTTTATCTGAAATTTTAGCAACCATAAGAAATAAAAACCCCGTTAGTTTAAAAACCATAACAGGTAAAATTCACACGCAGTTGTAATGTGTATTGCAGCGGTTATATTGGCAGCAGGAAAAGCGACTAGAATGGGTAGTGTAAAACAATTACTTCCTTATAAAGGAACTACACTTTTACAACATGTTATTAAACAGGTAGAAGTCTCTGATGTTAATTATATAAGTTGTGTTCTTGGAGCCAATTTTCAAGTTTTAAAACATACTCTAACAAACCACAGTGTAACGGTTATTGATAACCAGAAATGGGAACTTGGTTTAAGTTCTAGTATTTCTGTGGCGGTTACTCATTTAAAAACATTACAGCCATTACCAGAAGGTGTTTTGTTTTTACTTGCCGACCAACCGCACGTAGATTCAGACTATATTAATAAAATTATTAACTGTTTTAAAAATAACAATGGAAAAATAGTAGCATCTAACTATGCAAATGGCCATGGCGTACCAGCTCTTTTTCCTGCCGTTTATTATGATGCGCTATTAAACTTAAAAGGGGATAAAGGTGCTAAGCTATTTTTAGTTAATCATAAAGAACGTGTTATTAGCATAAAAACGAGTTCTGAAGATGTATTGTTTGATGTGGATACGCCTAAAGATTATAACAAGTTAGTAAAAGGGAAAAGCGAGTAGTTTTAATACACTACTTCATGTGCTTATAAATTTTTTCTAATAAAATGGTCTCGTCAAAAGGTTTTGTAACAACGTCATTTATTTTAGCCTGTTTAAAACGTTTTATATCTTCCTTAAAGGCTTGTGTAGACAAAACAATAATTGGTGTTTTTTTATATTCTCTAGATAGGTTACGTACCGAAGCTGCTAGGTCCATTGCAGAAAAATCTTGAATGGTATTAGCTAATAAAATTAAATCGACATCTTTGTTTATAATGTTGGATACCAGTTCTTCTCCTTTTGAAATAATATTAATATAAAAATGACCAGTTGCAGCTAGTATTTTTAAAATAGTAAGTTGTATTAATTCAGAATCTTCTACAAGTAAAATATGGTACTTTTTATTTAATTTAGGAACCTGGTATTTTAGGAGTTCTTCTTTTATGCTTTCGCGGTGGTTTGAAAGCTTAAAACTAAGGTTAAAGGTAAATTTAGAGCCTTTATTTATTTCGCTCTCTACTTTAATATTACCTTGCATTTCAGAAATTAAATACTTTACTATAGATAGGCCTAAACCAATACGCTTATCGTTACGAGCTGCAGCATCTAATTTGGTGAATCTTTCAAAAATAGTATCGATTTTTGAGGCTTCAATACCAATGCCAGTATCCATAATTTCAAAGTGAATATTCGCTTTTTTAGCTCGTACATAATTTAGCGACACATTTAATGTAATGCTTCCTGTATGCGTGTTGTTTATAGCATTTGTAAGTAAATTAGCGATAATTTGTTTTAATCTATACTGGTCTGCTTTAACGTATTCTGGAAGTCCTTCCTGTAGATTGAAATTGAATTCTAATCCTTTATTATTAGCCAAAATTTTATAGCCTGTAATAATATCATTTAGTAGTTTGCCAAAATCAAAAACTTTATCGTTTAAACTTAATTTACCAGATTCAATTTTGGAAATATCTAAAATATCTTCAATCCTAGTTTTTAAGTCTTTATTTGCAGATTGAATAATGTCTAGATAATTTTTTTGATCGGCATTCAAATTACTGTTAATTAGTAAATCGCTAAAAATAATAGACGCCGTTATAGGATTTCTTAGTTGATGGCTAAAGTTTGCTATAAAGTTGTTTTTAAAGGTTTCCTTTTCTAATAAATACTCGTTTTTTAATTCTAAAACTTGAGAGTTTATAATGGATTCGTTTCTAGTTTGTGCAGTAAGTTGGTAGTTGTTGTAGTGCTTTGTTAAATCTTCTAAAATAATAAGGTTCTCGTTTTTATTTTGAGATATTATAATAATATCGGCAATAAGAATTTTATTATTAAATTCGAGATTAATACATGAAAACTCAAAAGTTTCATCATTAACTTGTAGTAAATCAGTTAATATTTCGAAAAATGGATGACAGTCTTGTAAAAGCGATTTGGGCTGTACTGTAAAAAGATTATTATCCGTTTCTAGGACAGCGCCAAAATTGTCTACTAGAATGTATTGAAAATTGTTTTGGTGATATTTCTTTTTATACGCTTCTAACATAGCTTCTAAATTAACTCTTTAGCTAATTTAGAAAAAAGAGATTCAACTCTGCTACCATTTTTAGCACTAACAAATAAATCGACCAAATCATCAAATTCATCGTTATACTGTGTTAAATATTCTTTATTTACTAAATCGACTTTATTTCCAACTACTTTAAGTGGAATTTTAGAGTAGTTTTCATGTAAGTAATTAATTTCGCTTTTTAAATTTTCAAAGGTCGAAGGTCGTGATAGGTCAAAAACATAAATAAAAGCATGTGTACCAAGTAGGTACGATACTCTGGTTTTTTTTATGTCATCTTGCCCTTCTAAATCCCAAATAATAAAGGAAACAGATTGGTCTTCAGATAATTCTAAAGTTTTTTTAGAAATATGAACTCCTATTGTAACTTTATAATCTTCGGAAAATGTGTTTTCAACAAAACGTCTAATTAAAGATGTTTTTCCAACCCCAAAATGACCAATTAAAACTATTTTTTTAGATGCTATCATCGTTAAAGAAATCTTCGAGTTTTTGGTTTATTAATGTTTTATTATTTAAAATGTCAGACACTTTTTGTTTGCTTGTAAAATCTAGTATTTTATCCTCTAATTTGTCTTGGTATATAATGTTGTATGCTCCGGATATAACTACTGCAATATAAAACGAAGAAAAATTTTGAAGATGAATGTGGTAAAGGTCGTAATCTATATGCTGTAAGTTCTGGCTTTCTTTTTTAAAGGCATCTTCAACAAAACTTTTAATAGCGGTTAGCATACCTGCAACCATGTCTTCGTCTGTGGTTATGTTTTTAGAAAATTCGGCTAAAACAATACCAGAACCTTTTTCAATTATAATTACTTGTTCTATTTTAGTATTGCTTAGTTCTTGCAGTATTAAATCGGATTCATTAACACCAGATGCCTTAGACTTGGCTTTTCTAAAAATACCTTTAAAAGAAAATGTGTTATTAACCTGCGTGTTAATTTTATCGGATAGTAACTTCATTTCATGCTGTATATAACGCTTTATCATTTTTCCTATAATAGGGAAAAGGGCTTCTACAACAGCATCTTGCGAGTTTTTAATTTCTTCCTTTAAAGTTTTGGTAATGGTTGGTCCTAAGGTTTTAGGAATTTCCTTTATAAAGTTGTTTAGCTTATCATCAATGATAGGGTCTACCTTACCAGATAGCTTTTCCTTTTCATTAATGGTTTTTTCAAGACTTTTAATTTTTTTTTCGATAGATGAGGTAAACTCCCGCTCGTCTGTAAGCAGAATATCTTTAATGATACTTAGTTTTTCATCTTGATTCATTAGTGCAGTAGTATTTAGTCACTAATTTTCTCACCTAATTTTATAAAAAGTTCACCTAGTAATTTTCGGTTCACTTTTTTCTCATCGAGGTTGTCTAATTTATCTTCAACAGATTTTTCTAAATCGGAAATTCTTATATTAATATCTGTGCTTAAGGTATCTATATTTTGTAAAATTTCAGATTCTACAGTACCTATTAAGTTTTGAAGTTCTTCTTTTTTAGCTATAATATCAGCTTTTAAAGCTTCAAATTCCGAATTGTAAGCCTGAATATTTTCACCAAAAATAAGTTCTTTAATGGCGTCAATTTTTGAATTAGCAGAATTAAGCTTGCCATTCAAATTTTCCGGAGTCTCTTCTTTTACTTGTTCTTTCATTTTCGCAGTGGTATTAACCTATTCACACAAAAGTAGTTTAAAAAACACAATATGTGATATGTTTTTTCATTTTTTAGGTTTACGTTGGTAGAACTGTCTAGTAGTAAAGGTTTGTTGCTTTAGGGTTTAATGCGTGATTAAGTTTAAAAAAAAGTGGTTGTAGAGGTATGTAGTTAATAATTCTGTTTTGTGTAAAGACTTAATTAAATGTTGTAATTTTAGGTTTTTGTTATCTGTGTTTTTTTAATAAATTTTTGTTAGGAAGTAGTGGGATTGTTTTAGACTTGTATTTTCTATTTTGTAATAAATTTATTTTCTTTGACTTTGCTTGTAATTTCTGGGGGATTTTCCCATAAAACTCTTGAATATTCTTGAGAAATATAGAGGGTCGTTAAACCCTATTTGGTAGCTAATTTCTTTAATGCTTAGATCTGTGTAACTTAAATATTCGCATGCTTTTTGTACTTTTTTTAGTTTAAAAAAAACGAGTACGGGGTAACCTGTGTTTAATTTAAATTTGGAATGTAGGTACGACTTGGAATAATTGAATTTAGAAGCAAGTTCATCTAGGGTAAAGTTTTTGTCTAAATTATTAAGTAAATAATCTTTAACAGAATCTACTAAGTTTTTATTTTGCTGAGTATTACTAATAGACTGAAAATCGTAATAAACAAATGAACTTATAAAATTAAGACTCAATAGGTTTGCGTATTCTATATGGTTTAATAGGTAATTATTGTTAAATAGGTCAAAGATTTTATTGAATTGGTCTATAATGCTTTTTGAAAAGGAAATGTTTTTATAATTATTGCTATCTGTTTTTGAATAGCGATTGTAAATTTCTTTACCAAAAGGCCCGTTAAAATGAAACCAGTAAATACTCCATGGGTTAGTATCATCTGCTTTATATTCATGTTTTGTTTTTTTGGGTATTATAAAAAAACTGTTTGGAGTAATTAATGTTTTTTTGTTGTTTATAATAATTTCTCCTTTACCTTTTGTGCAATAAATAAAAATAAATTCTTTAGATCCTTTTTTTCTTGATCGAAAATGGTGATTTGCTACAGGGTAATAGCCTAGGTCACTAATATAAAAATTTTTTGAAATAGGATTGTTTTTAATTTGTTCTAAAATGGGTTTTGGGAATGCAACCATTTTTTGCCCTAGAAAACCTTCTTTTAAATTATTTATATCCATTTTTTTCTGATTGTTTGGTTTTTATATAAATAGCATTGCTTTTAAGGTGTTAAAAGCTTAAATGCTTTTGTTATATGTGCTGTTTTTAAAGGTGTAAAGTAATTTTGTCCATGTATATGCTTTTTTTGTCTATAGGTGGAGGGGCTTAATGCTGTAAATTTGTAAAATAACACTAAATTATTGTGTTATATTGTAAATAACGGCAAAATTTTATGATATTGTTAATTATTGTAAGTTTAAGTAGGTCTTTTTTTTAGGAGTAAATTGTAAAAATGTCTATGTTTTGTTGTTGCCATGAATTGAATAAAACTAAACAACTAAAAAATGAAAAAAATGAAAACAAGTTTACTGTTTGTAGTCTGCATTGTTATGACTATAATGAGTTGTAATGATGAAGATGATTCTCAAGGAATAAATTCTACCCCAGAGTTTATATCGTTTGTGGATGCTATTTCTTCTTTACCAGGTGAAACTCTTACTTTTGAAGCAGGAATTTCCGATCCGGCAGGAATTAAATCGATTAATATTAAGTATGAGTCTTGGTTTTTAGATAAAACTATTTTTAAGGACTCTTTACCTGATGTTTATGAGTTGGCTTATGATTTTATAGTTCCCGATGATGCAGAGATGAATAGTGTGCATACTATTGTTATAACTGCATATAATGTAGGAGGGAATCAAATAACTAAAAATGTTGTGGTAACTTTAGATAAGGATGTAACTAACCCAACGATACAAATTGTTAGCCCTACTAATCAATCAACAGTTTTAATAGGAGACGGTAATGAGATTGTATTGGATATTACTGTTTCTGATGCAGAACTTGCTGAATTTAAAATTGAAAGTAGTGTTTTAAATGAAACTAAGGCGATTTCAGGTGAGACTTATAATTACATAAGAGCTTTAGATATAAGTACTTTAGGTAACTATGAATTTGCAATAACTGTAACTGATGCCTCTGGGAATATAAGGACAGAAACAATATCAGTAAATGTGCTAGACGAATTGCTTTTTGAGGTTATGTATATTACAGATGTAACTAGTAATGCTGCTTTAAATGATGACTTGTTTGGTGTTCCTTATAGTACGATTGCTAGTACAGCTAGTACAGAAGATGGTTATGTTTTTACAGGTAAATATTATTCTTCGACTCCTAATTCAGAAGTGAGATTTATTCCTCAACAAACCGCGTTCGAGCCCTATAGTTTTGGAGCGGATCCTAATGCTATGGGTGAATTGATTTTAGGTAATGATGCCTCAGTAAGTCCAATTGTTGTGCCTGGTGTTGGTTATTATGAAATAACTATGGATTTAAGAGATCAAAGTTATGTTGTAGAACCTTATGTGCCGATCGATACAGCTTTTGATCAAGTTTATGTTTTGGGTCGTGGTGTTTATCTAGACGCAACAAGCTCTACCTGCGTTGATAATTCAGATGGAAGTACAAGATGTTGGCACTTTTTGTCTGGAAAGCCTTTTATTCCAGATAGCAATAACCCGTATTTGTGGACTATAGATGTTACTGCTCAAGATCAACCTGATGATAATGGTGCTAATGGTTTTATATTAAATGCAAATCCAGAAGGTTGGGGTCCGTTTTGGAGAGTAGATGCCAATGACCCGTCAGTAACAATACCTAATGCTGGAGCTAACTATGTTTTTGATGACAGTTCATTAAACAAGGATTATACTTTTGTGTTCGATACTCATTTAAACAGACTCGTAGTGAAAAATAGATAAAGAACTCTTGTAAATAAAAAAAATAACAAACAAACAACTAATTAAATGAAACAAATAATTTTAATTATATTAGGAGTCCTTAGCTTTAGTTTTACGGCAGAAGCACAAAATATTATTGAAGGGACAATTACAGATAGCCAAGGGCAACCAATACCAGGGGTTAATGTTATAGAAAAAAACACGGTAAATGGTGTTGCCTCAGATTTTGATGGCAACTATACCATATCTACTAGAAACAACGCGATATTAGTATTTAGTTATATAGGTTATAAAACACAAGAAATTAGTGTAAATAGCAGAAGTAAAATACCAGTAATAATGGTAACTGACAATGCTAAGTTAGATGAAGTTGTGGTTATTGGTTATGGCTCAGTAGAAAAAGATAAAATTGCAACATCAATAGCTTCTATAGATGGTGAAGAAATATCTAAACAAGTAGCTAGTAATGCTGCTGAAGCGCTACAAGGAAAAGCAGCTGGTGTGCAGGTTTTGTCTTCTGGTGGGTCTCCAGGAGCATCGCCTAGAATTTTAGTGCGTGGTGTAACTACTATTTTAGGTAACTCGAGTCCTTTAATAGTTGTAGATGGTGTATTGCAGCCAAGTGGCACTTCCTTAAATGCTGTGAACCCGCAAGATATAAGTAGTATGGATATTTTAAAGGATGCGGCAGCTTCTGCTATATATGGTTCTAGAGCTTCAAACGGTGTAATTCTAATTACTACAAAAAGAGGTAAGTCTGGTAAACCTGTAGTTAATTTTGATTTTAATTACGGTGTTCAGGGTTGGGATAGGATAGCAGTAGCCGATGCACAAGAGTATATAAGTGTTATTAATACTCGAAGAATAAATGATGGCACTGCACCACTTTATAATCCTGAAGACTATGGGGCAGGCACGGATTGGTGGAATGAGGTTGTTGAGGATTTTGCTCCAGTTGTTAATGCTAATTTAAGAGCGTCAGGAGGTAGTGAAAAGATTAAATATGGCGCAAGTGTTAGTTTTTTCGATCAACAATCCAATTATAATAAAGGGTATTATCAAAGAGTTACAGGGCGTTTTAATATAGATTTTGAACTATCGGATAGGGTTACTTTAAAACAGGATATTAGCCCTAGGTTTGAGAGCTATGAAAACACCCCTAATTTATTATTTAATACACTTAGGATAGACCCTTTAACACCTGTTTATGTTTCTCAAAGCGAACGAGTAGGGCGCAACGAATATAGTATTTTTGGTTTGTCAGAAAATTTGGTACCCAATCCAGTTGCGCAATTAGCAAGGCAGTTTACAGAAAACAAATTCTTTGGTTTGTTTTCTAATACCCAGTTAAATTTTAAAATAACACCAGACATAACTTTTACTTCTCAACTAGGTCTTAATGTAACGTCTTTAACATGGGAGGTTTTTAATCCTGAATATTTTATTGGGCCTAATCGTCAGAACGAAATTAATAACTATACTAAAAATGTAACTCAAAATTTTGATTACGTTGTTAATAATACAATAGCTTTTGATAAAACTATAAATAAAAAGCATTACTTAAATTTATTAGGTGGAATTCTGTTTGACTCAGAAAACACAAATTATTTACGTGGTTATGCCGATGGGCTTCCTAGTAATACCGACCAAAATTTATGGCAGTTAGACGCGGCAGAAGGCGAGACTATAAGAGCGTCAGGAAATCAGGGTACTCAAAATATACTTTCGGGTGTTTTTAGAACAATTTATAGCTATGATAGAAAGTATACAATTAACGCGTCAGTAAGAGTTGATCAGTCTTCTCGTTTTCCGAAAGAGAACAGGATAGGAATATTTTCTAGTGCCTCATTTGCTTGGGATGTCGATTCGGAAGATTTTTTCAAAAGTGAAACCGTAAATAATTTGCGACTTAAAATAGGAATAGGTGAAGTAGGTAATCAAAACATAAATAGAGACGGCGCAGATTTTACTATTGGTTCGGATGATTATGTTTTAGGGGGGCAGCGTGTGGTATCTAACTTCTTAGGGCAATTCGGAAACCCTAATTTAAAATGGGAAACCGTAAAAGATAAAAATTTTGGGTTTGATTTAGGGGTGTTTAATAATGAATTGACACTTTCTGCGGAGTACTATATTAAAACTTCTGAAGATTTATTAAATCAAGTTGAATTACCCAATTATACAGGTGTTCCAGGAACGGTGGCTCAAAATGTAGGTAGTGTTGAATCAAAAGGTATTGATATAGCTTTAGGTTATAACAAAAAATGGAATGATTTTACTTTAGGACTTAATTTAACTGTATCATCAAATGAAAGTAAAGCTGTGGAGTTAGCACCAGGTAATGAGTTGATTTTAGGACAAAGAAGACCTACTTTAGGGAATAGATTTGTAAAAATAACTGAGTTAGGAGAGGTTGTGGGATTGTTTCAAGGGTACAAAACAGACGGTATCTTTCAAAACCAAACGGAGCTAAACTCACATACCTCTGAAAATGGAAAGGTTGTTCAGCCAAATGCACAAGTTGGGGATTTACGTTTTGTGGACCAAAACGGTGATGGTCAATTAAACGACGAAGACTTAGTGACTTTAGGAAACCCATTTCCAGATTTTTTTGGAGGTTTAAATCTAAATATGCAATATAAAAAGATAGATTTATCTATGCAATGGTATGGCACCTTCGGGAATGACGTGTATAATGGTAATCTAGAATATATTCGAGCAGGTACACAAAATCTTAATGTGCTTGCTGGTACTACAGATGTTGTATGGACGCCAACAAATACAGATGCAAAATTTCCAAGACTAACAGAATTAGATAGAAATGGAAATTATAAGAATCCATCAGACCTTTTTATAGAGGATGGTTCTTATTTGAGATTGCGTAATATTCAGTTAGGGTATAACTTTGATGTTAAAGGTTTTCAAAAGTGTAGATTTTATGTTTCAGGGCAAAACCTTATTACAATTACAGACTATAGTGGTTTTGATCCTGAGGTTCAATCAGGTGGTATTATTGATGGTCTAGGAGTGGATTTTGGAAGAAACCCTGTATCCAAAACATATTTATTAGGACTAAATTTAACTTTATAAAAATTATGAAAAAGATTGTATTATTTTTAACGATTATTACAGCACTAGTCTTTGTGGGGTGTGATAAAGAAGATTTTTTAGATCAGCCGGTTCAAGGCAAGCAAACGTTGGATGATTTCTTTTCAAATGCCCAAAACGCAGAAAATTTTATCAATGGTATCTACAGAAAGATAAATGGAGAAAGTTGGTGGCAAGTTAATTTTCAGCGACAAATTAACGAAATGGCAACCGATGATAATTGGGCTGGTAATACGGAGCAACCTAGGCCAGATATTTTTGGAATAGCACAATACAACGTGTTTCCGGGTTCAACTTATTTTAATTCTTTTTGGGAAAGTCATTACATAGGAATTACACGTGCTAATATCGCTTTAGATCGTATTCCGGGTGTCGAAATTGACTTGGAGAAAAAAGAACAATATCTTGGCGAAGCCAAATTTATTAGGGCATTTTTCTATTTCGACTTAGTAAGGAATTTTGGAGGTGTACCAATAGTGTCTTCTTACAATGAAATTTTGGACCCTTCAATTAATGACAAAACAAGAGCTTCAGTTGAAGATGTGTATGCGTTTGTAGAAGCAGATTTAAAAGAAGCTATAGGTAGTTTGCCAAGAAAAAGCGAGTATGCACCAACCGATTTAGGAAGGGCTACTAAGGGGGCGGCTCAATCCTTATTGGCTAAAGTTTACTTGTATCAAGAAAAATGGGATAAAGCGCAAACCATGGCTAAAACGGTAATGGATTCCGGTGAATATGCTTTGGAACCAGATTTTGCAAACCTTTATAAGGTAGGTTTTGCTCATGGTGTCGAATCAATTTTTGCAGTTGAGTTTATTAATAATCCAACATTTTCTGAGGTTGGAGGTCAATTCCCTATTACTAATGGTAGCCGTGGCGACCGTGGCTGGGGTTGGGGTTCACCTACAAGTGACTTAGAAAATGCTTTCTTGAGTGAAGGTGATAATATAAGGTTAAGGTCTACTATTATTAAGCATGGTGAGCCAGTATTTGGAGATCCAGAGGTGTCCGAATTTGATGGGATACCATCTGAGAATAAATCAGGACGTACCAATAGAAAGTATTACACACCATTAGCAGATAGACCAGAGCCTTACGCAAGAGGTCAAATACCAGGACAGTACATTCATTTAAGGTTAGCCGATGTTATTCTTATTCATGCAGAGGCGGCGTATTTTAATGATGATGAAACCTCTGCACGAAACTCTATGAAATTGGTGAGAGATAGAGTTGGGTTAGATACTAATATGTCCTTATCCGGTACAGCTTTAAGGGATGCTATTTGGAAGGAAAGACGCTTGGAGCTTGCTTTAGAACAACAAAGACTTTATGATATTAGAAGACAAAAAATAAATGGTGTACCTAGAATAGCGTTAATACTAGGTCCAAACGGGTCTTTTGTTAAGTATAATACAGAAGAAAGTACAGACCCGTTTGAAACTACAAATCTTAAAGAGTCACAAGATAGTGGAGCCTTGTTTGATCCAAATATCCATATGTTATGGCCTATTCCTCCGGAAGAAATTCAATTATCTAGAGGTAATATAAAGCAAAACCCAGGGTATTAATCTTTAAATGAAATTTAGAATTGAAACGATGTTAAAATTGAATAGGTATATTCTGTGTTTTCTAACTGTAGGAGTCTTGGCTGGATGTAGTGCTAACAGCACTACAGGTCCCAATGACCCCAAGTTTGATGTGCTGGAAGAAAGAGTAACCCTTAATTTACACAATTTATTTCAAGAAATAGATCATTTTGGAGCTTCAGGTGGTTTTCAGGACCAGTGGATTGGGAAATGGCCTGAAACTTCTAAAAATCAAGTTGCTAAATTGCTTTTTAGTAGTGAAATGGATAGCCAGGGTAATCCCGAAGGTATTGGTCTCTCTTTATGGAGGACCATAATCGGTGATGGGGCTGCAGATCAATCTAATAGCGGTTTTTTTGCTTCCAATTGGTTTAGAGAAACAGAATGTTATCTAAACGCTAATGGAAATTACGACTGGAGCAAGCAAAAAGGAGAGCAATGGTTTCTATCTAAAGCGAGAGAATATGGTGTGACAAAATTTACGGCCTGGGCGGGGACACCTCCTTATTTCATGACAAAAAATGGATACGTGTTTAGTACAGAAGAAGTCCCTAGTTTTAATTGCAAGGTAGATAAATATGATGATTATGCAAATTTTCTTGCCGACGTATTAAAAAACTATGAAAACCAGGGGTATAACTTTGAAACAGTGTGTCCGTTTAATGAAACACAATACGAATGGAATTCCGATGTTGGAAGTGCTCAACAGTCAGGAACTAAGGCATCGAACTCAGAAGTTGCAGCTGTTACGAGAATCATTGATAGTGTTTTTAGTAAAAAAAATATTAACACTAAAATAATGATTCCAGAGGCAGCTCAACTAAAGTATTTGTTTGAAGGTACGAATAATACTTCAAACCAGGTAAGTGAGTTTTTTAATAGTTCAAGTGCTAATTATATTGGAGATTTAGACAATATCTCAAAACATGTAGCTGCACATAGTTATTGGAGTAATGAAACTACGAGTGAGTCTTTAAGACAACGAAAATCTTTAAAAACGACATTATCAAGTTATGGATTAGATTATTGGCAAACAGAATATAGTTTGCTTGGTACAGCCTACCAACAAGGAAAAGATCCTTCTGTTTTAAAAGAAATTGATTATGCTTTGTGGTTAAGCCGTATCATTCATACTGATTTAGTATTTGGCAACGCAACAGGGTGGAGTTTTTGGACAGCATTAAATCAATCTACTTATGGTGATCATCCCTTTCGGTTTAACCTTGTTTTGTATCAACCTAACTCTAATGGTTCATTTCATACAGATGGCACTTACAAGGAAAATAAACTTCTTTGGGCACTTGGTAATTTTAGCCGATTTGTAAGACCTGGTATGGTTCGTTTTGAAGTTTTAAATCCAGAATATAGCGATAATACTTCAGTAGAAAATTTTATGATTTCAGGCTATAGAAGTACAGTTAGCAACGATTTAGTTTTAGTATGTATTAATAATACAGATAATAATAAAGCTATTTCCTTTAAAAATTACACTAAAGACTTTGAATTGGTGGGAGATACATTTAATACCTATACCACGTCAACAATAAATAATTTAAAAAAAGCTTCCGTGGCATATGATGCTATATCAATTCCTGCTAAATCTATTGTAACGTTAAAGGGAGAGCTCAATTAGTTATTATTATTTATAAAATGCCATAAACATAAGTTATGTGTGTTTTGTTTAGAAGGTCAATTTCCAAGACAACTAATCTTTGGTTAAAAATACAAAATAATATAAAAAATTTAAAAATGAAAAAGAATAAAATAGTGGTCAAATCTTTACTAATTCTTGTATTTAGTTTTTTTTTAGGAGCCTGTAGTTCTGATGCTCCTACAGATCCTAACGATCCTAAGTTTGATGATATTGGAGATGATGATATGGAAGTGAGTATCAATACCGATATAACTCTTATGGTCAATGCCACTGATGGTATAGATATAAATCCAGAAATTTTTGGTGTTAATAATGATTGGAGGCAAATACCAGATAATACGTTCTCTAATTTTGCTTCCACAGTAAATAGCATTGGTACTACAGTGTTTAGGTATCCAGGGGGATGGGAGTCTGAGTTTTATGCCTGGAGCAGTAATACAACTCCAGGATGGGATAATACACCCTCAACCCCCGGAGCTTCAGTTTCTTCGTTAAAAAGCAACATAACTAACTACAGTATTGTTTTGCCTACGGTTGATGCTATGAATACAGTTATGGGGTCTTCTCAATGGAATGCGGCTTTAGCTAAATTAAAAGCTACTGCTCAAACGGCAATTACAGTTTCAGGCATTGAAAACGGTATTGTTGAAATTGGGAATGAATGGTGGTTGCAGCATGCGGGAGGTGTTTCCAGAGCGCAAAAATTAGACAAGTATGTTAATGTGGCTATGGATTTAGCGGAATATATTAATGATGAGTTTCCTAGCCGTGAATTTAAATTATTAATAAACGGGGATTATACTCAACCACAAGAATTTACTACCATGAAAAATAAATTCACAAAGGCATATAATGTTATTGATGGTGTTGCTTTGCATACTTATACAGGGTATTCAACAAGCACTCATAATATTGCAGATTTAGAGCAGAGAATAATAGACTGCGCTAATAATTTTAATCCAAACAAAAACTTTACTTATTTGTCTGAATGGATGCCTTCTAGAGATTATAACGATAGAGCGCTTTATATGGAGGCGGCTAACATTATTCCAGATATAATCCATATTTATGCAAGGGCAGGGGCAAACGCAGGTGCGTTTTGGCCACCTATAAATACATCAATTCCAGGGTTAGGTTTAACAAACTGGAATTACACTAAGGTGTTTCCGACTGGGCAAATCTTTAAAGAACTCTCAGAGTCTTATAAAGGAAAGGCATTAAAAACAACATCAAATACATTTCATTTAGCTGCGGCTTTAAATGATAGCCAAACCATGGTGTTATTTGTTACCGGAGGAAAAGAACTTTATAAAAAAGCAGGTATTATGGTGGAGGGGTTTAATGTTAATTCTATTGAAAATGTAGAGCGTTATGTACCAGTAGATTATAGTGATACTGCTAAGGCAGAACCTTATATAATTGAAACAGCATCAGCTCAACTTAGTTCAGACAATAAAGTTGTTATAGATGTAAATAAAGAAGGGAAATACCAAATTTATAAAATTGTCTTGAAAGGAGATAAAGAGTAATAGTAGTATTGTCTATGTTTATTGTTTTAATGTCTATTTATTTGTTAGCTTATAAGTGTAGTTTTGTTAATATATCTTAGTAAATAGTAGATTTTAAAGATTTAAAATGAAAAAAGCAAAAATTAATATAATACATGTTTTAGGAGTTTTTGTGTTGTTTTATATCACCTCTCAAAGCGTTAGTGCGCAATTGCAAAAAGTATATATTGATAAAAATTATACCTTTCAAACTATAGATGGATTTGGAGCCTCTGATGCTTGGAGATGTCAATTTGTTGGTAAAAATTGGCCCAATGTAAAAAGAGAAAAGATTGCAGAATGGTTGTTTAGTAAAGAGATTGATAAAGATGGAAGCCCTAAAGGAATTGGCTTATCAATTTGGCGATTTAATATTGGAGCAGGAACCGCAGATCAAGGTGAAGGTTCTGGTATAAGAAATGATTGGAGGCGTGCCGAATCTTTTGTAAGTATTAAAGGTAATTATAATTGGGACAAACAAGAAGGACAGCAATGGTTTCTTAAAGAAGCAAAATCTTACGGCGTTGAAAAATTCGTAGCATTTTCAATTTCTGCACCTGTGCAATGGACTAAAAATGGAAAGGGGTATAATGGCGGTAATAAAGATGGAGAAATAAATCTAAAACCAGAATATTTTGACGATTATGCGCAATTCATGGTAGAGTTTTTAAAACATTTTAAATCTGAAGGGATTAATTTTGATTATTTAAGTCCTATAAATGAACCGCAATGGGATTGGGAAAAAAAATCTCAAGAGGGTACGCCAGCAACTAACGACAATATTTTAGAATTAACAGAATTACTAAATGAAGGTATTGAAAAAAATAATCTATCAAGTAAAATAGTTTTAGCCGAAGCAGCTGATTTAAGGTGGTTGTATTCAAATTATGGTAAGCCAGAACGTGGTAGTCAAATCGATTATTTTTTTAATAAAAATAAAAATTTGAAAAACTTAAAAAGCACTATTTCAGGACATAGTTATTTTACAACTTGGCCAGTGGACAGCTTAATTGCTGTTAGGCAAAAATTAAATAATAAGTTAAAAGAACATCAAAATCTTGAATATTGGCAGAGTGAATTTTGCATTCTTGAAAATTCAGATGACATTGGAGGGGGACATAAACGAGACTTAGGTATGGATACAGCGTTATATGTTGCTCGGGTTATTCATGCAGATCTAACCTTGGCAAATGCCAGTTCTTGGCAATGGTGGACGGCTTTAAGTAATGCAAATTATAAAGACGGTTTAATTTATTTAGACACCGGAAATAATGGAGATATGTATAATATGAATAATATGAAATTCGACGGGAATTTTCATGATTCTAAACTATTATGGGCGGTTGGTAACTATTCTAGATTCATTAGGCCTAAAATGAAACGGATTAAAATTGAGTTAAGTGATAATAAAACCTTGAACGAAAGATATAAAGACCTAATGGTTTCCGCTTACCTAGATACAGAAACCTTAAAACTAGTGGTTGTAGCTATTAATTATGGAGAAAAAAAGCGAACTGTTGATTTTTCAGGTTATAAGATAAATTCTAAATACGAAACATCAACAGAGAAAAAATTAGAGTTCGAGAAAATAACAAGTAGAAATATAATTTTTAGTGGTCGTACTGTTAACACACTAATTGGCAGTCTATCCTTTTGATTTTAAAAAAATATAGAATGAAATTAAGTAATAGATATAGTAATTTGTTTCAGTTAGTTTTGAGCCTTTGTTTTGCAAGCGTTTTATTAAAAGGCTGTAAAAATAAAGATAAAAATATAGTAGATACTAGATATAAAAAGCCTAATATCGTCTTTATACTTGCCGACGACTTAGGAGCGCACGATTTGGGTTATTCAGGTAGTAATTACTATGAAACCCCTAATATTGATGCCATTGCTTATGAGGGAGTTCAATTTACGCAAGGCTATGCGGCATGTCAAGTATGCAGTCCGTCTAGAGCAAGCCTGCTTACAGGACAATACACTGCTCAGCATGGTGTTACCGATTGGATAGGTGCAGCAACTGGTGAAGTGTGGGGAGATTATTACAACACTAAAGTAATGCCTCCAGAATATGAGCATGCTATACCAGATGAGAGTATTACTATTGCCGAAGCGCTAAAACAAAATGGGTATAAAACATTTTTTGCTGGTAAATGGCATTTAGGAGATGAACCTTACACTCCAGAAAACAATGGATTTGATATCAATATTGGAGGGTGGGAAGTTGGTGGCCCTAAAGGGGGGTATTATGCACCTTGGAGAAACCCTAAATTAGATTATAAATATGAAGGTGAAAACTTAACTAAGAGATTAGCTTTAGAGACAGCCAATTTTATCTCAGAAAATAAAGATCAACCTTTTTTTGCTTACCTATCATTTTATGCCGTTCATGGTCCTATAGAAACTACAGAGAAAAAATGGGATAAGTATAGAAAAAAAGCTGAAGCCCAAGGCATTCCAGAATCAGGTTTTGAAATGGAGGCAAGGTTACCAATACGTACCGTTCAAGATAACCCTGTTTATGCAGGATTGGTAGAATCTATGGATGAGGCAGTTGGTATTGTTACAGAAAGATTAAAGAAGCTTGGTATAGAAGATAATACTATAATCGTCTTCACGTCAGATAACGGAGGTGTTGCCAGCGGGGATGCATTTTCAACAACCAATTTCCCATTAAGAGGGGGTAAAGGATATCAATGGGAAGGTGGTATACGAGAACCTTACCTTATAAAAGCACCAATGCTAAAAAACGCACCAAAATCTGTTAATTACCCAGTTTCAGGAATTGATTTTTATCCAACATTATTGGATTTGGTTGGTGCTGAAAAAGATCCAAAACAAGTTATTGACGGTGTGAGTCTATTGCCCCTTTTAAAAGGAGAGTCACTAAATGTAAGACCATTGTTTTGGCACTACCCACATTATGGGAATCAAGGAGGCGAACCCGTAAGTATGATTAGAAAAGAACAGTATAAACTTATTCATTATTGGGAAGATGGTCATGATGAATTATATGATTTGTCTTCTGATCCTGGAGAGAAAAATGATATTTCAAAAACTAACAAGCAAACTGTTAGCAATTTAAGAGTAGAGCTAGATAATTATTTAGCAAGTGTAAATGCTAGAATACCTGAAGTTTATAGTAAGTACGATGCTAAAAAAGCGGAAGTTTTGCAAGAAGAAAGAAGAACAAAGTTATTGGAGCGTTTAGAGAAACAACGTAAAGATTTTCTCGATAAAGATTTTAAACCAAACAAAGATTGGTACAATAGTAGTCTAAACACTAAAGATTAACCACCTTATAATAATTATCAATAAAACAACTAAACTTTATTATGGAAAACACAAAATTCAATTTTGCATATTTACTTTTTTTAGCCTTAGTTTCTGCTATGGGAGGTTTCTTGTTTGGGTATGATTGGGTTGTTATTGGGGGAGCAAAACCTTTTTATGAATTATTTTTTGATATTAGTTTAGAACCAACATTACAAGGTTGGGCAATGAGTAGCGCATTAATTGGTTGTATATTTGGAGCCGTTATTTCAGGCTTTGTTGCTGATAGATTTGGTAGAAAATTACCACTCATTTTTGCAGCTGCTTTATTTACAATTTCAGCATTTGGGACTGGGTATGCGAGCCAATTTACACCCTTTATTATTTACAGGCTTATTGGCGGTTTGGGCATTGGTTTAGCGTCAACCTTATCACCCATGTATATTGCAGAAATTGCACCTGCAAAATATAGAGGGCAGTTTGTAGCTATTAATCAACTTACTTTGGTAGTAGGAATTTTAGCGGCACAAATTGCTAACTTTTTTATAGCTGAAGCAATTCCAGAAAACTTTTCACCAGAAATGATTTTAGGGTCTTGGAACGGGCAAAAAGGATGGCGTTGGATGTTTTGGGCAGAATTAGTGCCGGCAATACTATTTTTTGTATTGATGTTTATTATACCTAAAAGCCCGAGGTTTTTAGTGAAAATTAATAATGCCGATGCTGCTAAAAATGTTTTAGCAAAAATTGGTGGAGACGCTTATGCTGCACAAGAATTAGCGAGTATTCAGCAAACACTTCAAGAAAGTGGTACTTCAAAAATTAGATTTTCTGATTTTAAAAGTCCTAAAATTAAGCCTATTCTAATCACCGGTATTGTATTAGCCATATTTCAACAATGGTGCGGTATAAATATTATTTTTAATTATGCTGAAGAAATATTTACTGCTGCAGGATACAGTGTAGGCGATATGCTATTTAATATTGTTATTACTGGTAGTGTGAATTTAATATTTACGCTTGTTGCAATGCGAACTGTAGATAGTTGGGGGCGTAGAAAGTTAATGCTTCTTGGATCGATAGGTTTAGGTGTGGTATACCTCATTTTAGGTGGGGCGTATTATATGGATTTCGCAGGTTGGCCAGTACTTGTTTTGGTTATCACAGCAATTGCCATTTATTCTATGTCTCTTGCTCCAATTACCTGGGTGGTTCTGTCAGAAATTTTCCCAAATAAAATACGAGGTTTGGCTATGTCTATAGCAACATTTGCTTTATGGGTAGCATCATTTATACTCACATTCACATTCCCAATTTTAAATGATGCTTTAGGAGCTTCAGGAACATTTTGGGTGTATAGTTTCATCTGTTTTTTAGGGTTCATATTTATAAAAAGCAAATTACCTGAAACCAATGGGAAGAGTTTAGAAGAAATTGAAATGGAATTAACCAAGGATAAATAAGCCAAACATCACATGAAATTTATATTGAAACAACATATCATATTAGGGCTAGTAATGCTGTTTATTTTGAATTTTGCATGCGCACAACATAAAAGCGTAGTAGAATTAGATACAGAGATAGTCTCAACTTACCTTGATTCACTCAAAACCAAATTGAAACTAAAATGGCCTAAAAATCATACTGTAAATTTAGTATTCCATGGCCATTCTGTGCCTACTGGCTATACTACAGGAGGTGTGTTAGATAGACTAAATGCATATCCATACAGAACACTAAAAAAAGTGAACGATTTTTATCCTTATTCCGTAGTAAATACCATTACAACATCAATTGGTGGAGAACAAGCAGAACAAGGAGCAAAGCGTTTTAAAGACGAAGTTTTAAATCATAAACCAGATGTACTCTTTATTGATTATGGTTTGAATGATAGAAGCATAGGTTTAGAACGCGCAAAAGTAGCATGGGAACAAATGATACAAGAAGCATTAGCCTATGGTACAAAAGTAATTCTCTTAACTCCAACACCAGATTTAATAGAAGATTTGGCTTCTGATGAAACACCATTAGCGCAACATAGCGAGCAAATTAGAGCATTGGCAAAAAAATATAATGTTGGTCTAGTGGATAATTATACCTTGTTTAAAGCATTGGCTGCCGTTCAACCATTAAGAGGCTATATGTCACAAAATAACCATATCAACCAAAAGGGACATCAGTTTGTTGCCGATGCCATTTTTGAATATTTCAAACTATAATAGAAAAACAGAATTTAAATACAATGAAGTTTTATAGAACCATAAATATCTTAACTATTTGCTTGTCAATACTTGCACTTGTTGCCTGTACAGAAAATCGGCAAAAAGAAATAGATTTAGCTGGTGAATGGAGCTTTAAAATAGATTCATTAGATGTTGGGGTTCAAAACAATTGGTTTAACGTTACTTTGGGTGATGTTGTAAAATTACCAGGTTCTATGACAGAAAATGGTAAAGGAAATGATATTACAGTTAAAACGAATTGGACAGGTAATATGTGGAACGATAGTCTTTGGTATAAAGATCCAAAGATGAAAAAATATCGTCAAAAGGGAAACGTAAAAATCCCTTTTTGGTTACAACCTGTAAAGGATTACAAAGGTGCTGCTTGGTATCAAAAAACAGTAGTAATTCCTGAGGATTGGAATAATCAAAATATAAACCTGCATTTAGAACGTGTGCATTGGGAATCTACAGTTTGGGTAGATGATAAAAAAGTAGGTATGCAAAATACCCTAGCTACTTCGCATGATTACAGTTTAACAGGTGTTTTAAACCCTGGCGAACATACTATTTCTATTCGAGTTGATAATAGAATAAAAGATATTGATGTTGGTAAAGATGCGCATAGTATATCAGATAATACACAGAGTAATTGGAATGGTATTGTAGGCGATATCAAACTTTCAGTTTCACCAAAATTAGCTTTAGGAACCATAAAATTATATCCTAACGTTTCAAACAAAACGGTAAAAGTTGTCGCACAGTTAAACAATTCTTCGAATGCAAAAAGTGCTCAATTAATTTTTCAAGCAAAAGAAAAATCTGTTGACGGTACTGTTGTAGAGGCACAGAAAAAAGATATTCAAATTACAGAAAATAAAGAGGTTGTTTTAGAATACAATATGGGCGATAACCCAAAACTTTGGGATGAATTCAACCCAAATCTTTATGAAATGCAAATTTCTTTACAATCTGATGCAGGAGTTGATACTAAAAGCATTGATTTTGGAATGCGTGATTTTAAAGCCGAAGGCACCGTTTTCACAATCAATGAGCGTCCTTTATATTTAAGAGGAACCTTAGAGTGTGCTATTTTTCCAAAAACAGGGTATCCGCCAACGGATGTAGATTCTTGGAAACGAATTTTCAAAATTATTAAAGCACACGGTTTAAATCACATGCGTTTTCATTCTTGGTGTCCTCCAGAAGCGGCATTTCAAGCTGCCGATGAAATGGGTGTGTATATCCAAGCTGAAGCATCTGCGTGGTTAGCTAATTTAGGCGACGGTAATCCAGTAGATAAATGGCTGTATAAAGAAGGTGAGGCTATTATTGATGCCTATGGTAACCATCCGTCTTTCGTTTTAATGACTTATGGTAATGAACCTAGTGGTAAACATCACAAAGAATACTTAATAAAGTACGTAAATCACTTTAAGGAATTAGATAACAGGCGTTTGTATACAAGTGGCGCAGGTTATCCGTATTTGGGTAATATGGATTATTACAACCATAGAGGACCTAGAATACAAGGTTGGAATGAAAACTTAAAAAGTATCATCAATGCGAAAGCACCTCAAACTGAATTCGATTGGCATATTTTTATCGATAAAACACCAATGCCTTATGTAAGCCATGAAATGGGACAATGGTGTGTATATCCCAACTTCAAAGAAATGTCCAAATACACAGGTGTTTTAAAACCGAAAAACTTCGAAATTTTTAAAGAAACTCTAGAGTATAATGGCATGGGTAAATTGGCTAACGAATTTCTTTTGGCCTCTGGTAAATTACAAACGCTGTGTTATAAAGCAGATATTGAAGCAGCTTTAAGAACGAAAGGAATGGCAGGTTATCAGTTGTTAGATTTACATGATTTTTCCGGTCAAGGAACAGCTTTAGTAGGTGTTTTAGATGCGTTTTGGGATGAAAAGGGATATGTTTCTCCAGAAGAATTTAGAGCATTTAGTGGTAAAACCGTGCCCCTAGCACGTTTAAAAAAGCGCACATTTAAAAATACAGATACTTTATTATCAACTATTGAAATTGCGCATTTCGGTGAAAATAGATTACAAAATGTTACGCCTAGATGGAGCTTAACAAAACCTGATGGAAGTGTGTTTGATGAAGGTAGCTTAGATAAAACAACGATTACTATTGGTAATGGAATTGCCCTTGGTAGTATTAAGAAACCACTAAAATCAATAGATAAAGCTCAAAAACTTACTTTAAACGTTATGGTTAACGATTTTAAAAACAGTTGGGATATTTGGGTGTATCCTGAAGCAAAAGCATCTATTAAAAGTGAGATAAACTATAGAGTCGCCAGTAAATTAGATGCTAAAACCATGGCTTACCTAAATAACGGTGGAACTGTGCTATTAAATATTACCAAAGGAGATATTGCACCTGAATTTGGAGGCGATATAGGAATAGGTTTTTCAAGTATCTTCTGGAATACATCATGGACCAAAGAGCAAAAACCACATACGCTTGGTATTTTGTGTAATCCAGAACATCCAGCGTTAGCAAATTTCCCAACAGAGTACCATTCCAATTGGCAATGGTGGGATGCAATGAGCCATTCAAATGCTATCATTTTTGATGAAATACCAAAACTCAACCCAATAGTAAGAGTTATTGACGACTGGTTTAAAAATAGAAAAATAGCCCTAATTTTTGAAGCAAAAGTTGGTAAAGGGAAAATATTATTTTCTGGTATAGACCTGCATACTGATATAGCAGACAGATTAGAAGCGCAACAGCTATTATACAGCCTTAAAAGGTATGTAGCAAGTGATGCCTTTAATCCTAAAATAACCATAGACAAAAATCAATTAAAGAAATTATTAAAATATTAATACACTATTTTTTTGGTGTAGTATAAATTATTAGAATATGAGAACTGTAAAAGCCTGGGAAGAAAAAGTAATTATTCCTACTTATGAAGTTGGAACTCCTGAAAAATATCCTGTTTTTTTGGAAAAGCGCGTATATCAAGCTAGTAGTGGTGCTGTTTATCCGCATCCTGTAATAGAAAAAATTAGTGACACTAAAGTCGATAAAGAATGGAATGCCATTTTTATTGAAAACGACTATATAAAGTTAATGATTTTACCCGCCTTAGGAGGAAGAATCCAAAGAGCGTATGATAAAATTAGAAAGCGTGATTTTGTATATTATAATCATGTAATTAAACCTGCGCTTGTAGGTTTGACAGGACCGTGGATTTCTGGAGGCATAGAATTTAACTGGCCACAACATCACAGACCAAGTACTTACGATCCAACAGATTTTTTTATTGAACATAATGAAGATGGTAGTAAAACAGTTTGGGTAAGCGAATTAGAGCGTATGTTTCGTACTAAAGGTATGGCAGGTTTTACATTACATCCAGATAAAGCCTATATTGAAATTAAAGCACATTTATATAACAGGACGCCACATCCTCAAACATTTTTATGGTGGGCGAATCCTGCGGTAGCGGTAAACGACCATTATCAGTCCGTTTTTCCACCAGATGTAAATGCAGTATTTGACCACGGTAAACGAGATGTATCTGAATTTCCAATAGCAAAAGGCGAATATTACAAAGTAGATTATTCTCCTGGGACAGATATATCTAGATATAAAAATATTCCGGTACCAACAAGTTATATGGCTATCACATCTAAATATGATTTTGTTGGTGGTTATGAAAATGATTCAAAAGGCGGCTTGTTACATGTTGCAGACCACAATGTATCTCCAGGGAAAAAACAATGGACTTGGGGTAATGGCGAGTTTGGGAAAGCATGGGATAGAAATTTAACAGATAAAGATGGACCATATATTGAATTGATGTGTGGTGTTTACACAGATAATCAACCTGATTTCTCTTGGATGCATCCGTATGAAGAAAAAAGCTTTAAGCAATATTTTATGCCTTATTATAACGTAGGTGTTGTAAAAAATGCAACTAAAGAAGCTTTAGTAAATCTTGAAATGGTGGATGGTAAAGCGTTAATAAAAGTTTATGTAACGTCTACCTATGATAATTGTATAGTAACATTAAAAGCAGAAAATAAAGTGTTACACGACGAGGTTTTAAATCTTTCGCCAGAAATAGGATTTGAAAAAGCTATAGATATTAAGCATTTTAAGTTTAACGATTTACAAATTTCGGTTAATGATAGTGCAGGAAAAGTATTAGTAGCATGGGAGCCAGACAAAGATTTATCTGAAGAAATTCCTGAGCCTGCAAAAGCTGCTAAAGACCCAAAGGATATTGATACCGTTGAAGGGTTGTATTTAAGAGGATTACATTTAGAGCAGTATAGGCATGCCACTTTTAATGCAACAGATTATTATGAAGAAGCGTTAAAAAGAGTGCCAACTGATGTGCGTTGTAATAACGCCATGGGACTTTGGTGCATGCGTAAAGGGCAATTAGAAAAGGCTATCGGGTATTTTGATACTGCTATTGAAACGTTAACAAGCCATAACCCAAACCCGTATGATGGAGAACCGTATTTTAACAAGGGATTAGCTCTTAATTATTTGGGGAAAAAGGATGAAGCTTATGCAAGTTTCTTTAAATCGTGCTGGAATGCACAATGGCAAGATGCAGGTTATTTTAATCTAGCTCAGATAGACTGTTCTAAAGGTGATTTAGAGAAAGCTTTAGATTTGGTAGATAGAGCTTTAATTAAAAACTGGCATAACCATAAAGCGAGACATTTAAAAGTTATTATTTTAAGAAAACAGGGTAGTGTTGAAGCTGCTAGCAAATTGATAGAAGAGTCCTTAGTTATTGATAAATTTAATTTTGGCGTTTTATTCGAGCGTTACATTTTGTCAAGAAAACAAGCAGATTTAGAGGCTTTCAAAAGTATTTTAAGAGATTATACACATAATTACATAGAGTTTTCTTTGGATTATGCTATGGCTGGTCAGTATGATGAAGCTATTGCCTTATTAAAAGTGCATACTAATGCTAATGATAGCGTGTATCCAATGGTACACTACTTTATGGGGTGGTATTTTACTCAAAATGGAAATGATGCTAATGCATTAGCTGCTTACAAAAAAGCATCGAAAATGCCAGATACCTATTGTTTTCCTAATAAAATAGAAGAAGTTTTAGCGTTACAATCGGCTTGTAAAGCAAACCCTGTTGATGCCAAAGCATTTTACTACTTAGGAAACTTTTGGTACGCTAACAGACAATATAAAAAAGCTCAAGACTGTTGGGAAACTTCTGTTAAATTAGATGATGGTTTCGCTATTACACACCGTAATTTGGCATTATTATATTACAATAAAACAAACCAAAAAGAATTAGCAGTAATGCATTTAGAAAAAGCTTTTCAGCTTGATAATACAGATGCTAGATTATTAATGGAGTTAGACCAACTGTATAAGAAAATCAATATTTCAGTTGATAAACGTTTAGCGCTATTAGAACAATATATAGAATTAACAAATTCTAGAGATGACTTATACTTAGAGCGTATTTCACTGTATAATTTGAAAGGGGAATTCGAAAAAGCAAAGGAATTGATAGAAAATCGTCAGTTTCATCCTTGGGAAGGTGGTGAAGGTAAAGTGCCTTTTCAATATTTAACAGCTTATACCGAACTTGCAAAGAAAAATATTAACTTAAAAAACTTTGATTACGCAATTAAGCTGTTAGAAGCAACAAAAACCTATCCTCATAATTTAGGAGAAGGGAAGTTACACGGTACTGTTGAAAATGATATTGACTACTGGTTAGGTTGCGCTTATGAAGGCTTAGGGAATTCTAACAAAGCAAAGGCTTATTTTGAATTAGCGTCAGAAGGTTTAAGTGATCCAAGTCCTGCGATTTTTTATAATGACCAACAGCCAGATAAAATTTTCTATCAAGGTTTGGCCTTACAAAAATTAGGGAAATTAAAGGAAGCAAATATAAGGTTTAATAATTTGTTAAATTACGGAAAAGCTCATATTAATGATAATGTTAAGTTGGATTATTTTGCAATTTCATTGCCAGATTTATTGATATGGGAAGAAGACTTAAATGTAATTAACAAAATACATTGTAACTTTTTAATAGGACTAGGGCAATTAGGTTTTGGTAAAAGTGCTGAGGCCACTAAAGCATTTACGAAAGTAATACAAACTAATTTATGTCATATCCCAGCAAATATTCATGCAGAATTGGTAAATGCTTAAGTTTTATAGAAATGAATTATAAATTCCATTTTAAAAGTGCATTGTTTATATTGCTATTAACAGCCAATTATTTTGCACACTCACAAAAAGAAAAACCTAATATCGTCATCATTTACGTTGACGACTTAGGATTTGGCGATATTGGAGTAAACGGTGCTGTTGGAGTTAAAACACCAAATATTGATACCCTTGCGGAAAATGGATTGAATTTTACCGATGCCCATTGTAGTGCATCAACATGTACACCATCTCGTTATTCATTGTTAACTGGTAGTTACGCGTTTAGAAATAATGCTGCCATTTTAGAAGGCGATGCGCCTTTAATTATAGACACCACAAAGGAAACCTTACCAAAAATGTTACAAAAAGCAGGTTACACTACGGGCGTAGTTGGTAAGTGGCATTTAGGTTTAGGAAAAGGAAAAATAAACTGGAATAAACGCATTCCCTTAGGTCCAAAGGAAGTTGGATTTGATTATAGTTTTTTAATTCCCGCTACTGGAGATAGAGTACCGTGTGTATTTTTAGAAAATCAGAAAGTAGTGGGGTTAGATTTAAATGATCCTATTACGGTAAGTTATGGTGCAAGAATTGAAGGGTATCCTTGGGGTTTTAAGCATCCAGAATTACTAAAACAACATACAGACCCTTATCATCAAGGTGCTGTTATAAATGGTATCAGTCGTATTGGGTATATGAAAGGTGGAAAAGATGCCCTTTGGATTGATGAAGACATTCCGTTTGTACTTTCAGAAACAGCAAATGGTTTTATAGAAGACCATAAAGACAATGCATTTTTTTTATATTTCTCATTACACGATATTCATCAACCAAGAATAGCTAATATTAAATTTGTGGAAAGTAGTACCATGGGACCACGAGGCGATGTTATTGCTCAAATGGATTGGTGTGTTGGTCAGGTAACCCAGAGCTTAAAGAAAGCAAATGTTCTAGAAAACACTTTAATTATTTTTACAAGTGATAACGGACCTATTTTGGATGATGGCTATTTAGATTATGCAAGAGAACTCGTGGGAGAACATAAACCAGCTGGAATTTATAGAGGTTCAAAATATTCGGTTTATGAGGCAGGAACAAGAATGCCAACCATTGTGCATTGGCCAAAAAAAGTAAAGCCAGGTGTAAGTGATGCGTTGTTATCTCAAGTAGATTTATATAAATCTTTAGCTTGCTTAGTAGGTCAAGATGTTGAAAAAGGAGCTGCGCCAGATAGTCAAGATTTTTTAAAATCGTGGTTAGGGAAATCCCAAAAAGGGCGAGAGATTTTACTAGAAGAAGCTTATACTTATGGATTAAGAATGGGGAATTGGAAATATATAAAGCCTAAAAATAAACCAGTACCTAATTGGATAGTTCAAAAATTTGTGGATCCTGGATTTAGTGAAGAAGTACAACTATTCAATTTAGAAGATGACCCTTCCGAAAGTAATAATGTTTATAAATATCACCCAGACATTGTTAAAGTCATGGAAAGTGAATTAGTAAAAATCATGAAACGAAAAAGTTAATTTGATGTGATATTTTAGAATAACCTTTAAAATTTTTCTTATGAAACATAATAATAGTATACTAGTTTTTTTAATCGTATTCTCTTTTTTAAGCAGTTGTAAAGAACCAGAAGTCAATATGATTGATATCTCTGGAATATGGTCTGTACAGTTGGATTCAACAAATGTTGGAGTTACAGAAAACTGGGCTTCTAATAAGCTTTCAGGTACTCCTATTACATTGCCAAATACCTTGGATGGTGCAGAAATTGGAACACCAAGTACGTTAGAGCCAGCATTAAATAATTATGTAATGTCTAACCTAACACGAAAGCATCAATATATTGGTAAAGCTTGGTATCAAAAGGAAATTGAAATACCAACAGCATGGAATGACAAAAATATAGAGTTAGGTTTAGAGCGTATTATCTGGGAATCTTCAGTGTATGTAGATGGTAAGCTTATAGGTCGTGCTAATAGTTTGGTAGGGCGTCATAATTACAATTTAAGTAAAAATTTAACCCCTGGAAAGCATTTACTAACCATTTGCATAGATAATTCAAACAAATTTCCGCTAATAAATGTTGCTGGAAGTATGTATCCAGATGTTGTAAATCAGGACATGGCGCATGCTTATACTAACCATACTCAAATTAAATGGAATGGTATACTGGGTGATATTACATTAGTTGCATCTGTAAAAAATGCACCAGAGAATGTACAGGTGTATCCAAACAAGCAACTAGATAAATTAAAGGTGGTTTTTAATCAATCTGAGGCTATTAAAGGAGTTGTTAGCTTAGTAGTTAAGTCTGTTGATGGTGTTGAAGTTTTTAACGATAATGTTAAAACTTCAAAAACTTCAAATAATAGCTATGCTATAGAAATTGATAAACCAAAAAAGTTGGAGTTATGGGATGAGTTTAATCCAAACCTTTATGATGTTAGCGTAATAACAAAGACCGGAGAAGCTAGCGCACGTTTTGGGTACAAGTTTGTAAGTAGTAACAAGGGTGATTTATTGCTTAATGATACGCGTATTTTTTTACGAGGAAATTTAGAGTGTGTTATTTTTCCTTTAACAGGGCATCCACCAACAGAAAAAGAAGATTGGGCCAAATTAATTAAACAAGCCAAAGATTACGGGTTAAACCACTTACGTTTTCATTCTTGGTGTCCACCAAAAGCAGCATTTGAGGCAGCCGATGAAGCAGGGTTTTATGTTCAAGTAGAGCTACCACATTGGAGTTTAAAAGTAGGTGAAGATGCTAAAACTACCGCGTTTTTAAAAGCTGAAGCTGATAAAATATTGAAAGATTACGGTAACCATCCATCATTTATATTTATGGCTTTAGGTAATGAATTGCAAGGTGATATTAGTGTGTTAAATGATATAGTAGCAAATTTAAAACCTAAAGATGATAGACATTTGTATGCTACAACGGCATTTTCTTTTCAGCAACCAACAGGAACGAGACCCGAACAAGAGGATGAGTTTTTTATAGCGCAATGGACAGATAAAGGTTGGATTCGAGGACAAGGTATTTTTAATGCTAAACCGCCACATTTTGATGCTGATTATACCTCAGGTAGTGAGCATATAAACATGCCGTTAGTGTCTCATGAAATTGGGCAGTATTCTGTGTATCCAGATATGAGTGAAATTGAAAAATATACAGGTGTTTTAAAACCTTTAAATTTTATTGCTGTAAAAAATGATTTAGATAAAAAAGGACTTTTAGATTTAGCTCCAGACTTTACATATAACTCTGGTAAGTTAGCAGCATTATTATACAAAGAAGAAATAGAGCGGGCGTTAAAAACGCCGAGTTTTGATGGTTTTCAATTGCTTCAATTACAAGATTTTCCTGGGCAAGGTACAGCATTGGTTGGTTTGCTAAATGCTTTTTGGGAGTCTAAAGGGGTTATTTCGGCTGAAGAATTTAGTCAATTTAATAGTGAATTAGTACCATTAATTAGATTTAAAAAGGCTGTTTATGAATTTGGAGAAACTTTTGAAGCCTCTATAGAGATAGCAAATTTCTACAAACAGTTAAACAGTCAGGCTATAGATTGGATAATTACAGATGAATCTGGTAACGAAATTAAAAAAGGAAGTTTTAATAACATTAATTTGTCTATTGGAAATAACACAAATTTGGGCACTATTAATTATGCTGTTGAAACTAAAGCAGCGAAAAAGCTAACAGTTACGGTAAGTTTAAATAATACGAAATATAAAAATAGCTGGAATATTTGGGTGTACCCAAAAGAAGTTTCAACAACGTCGAGTCATGTTTTAATAACATCATCAATTAATCAGGCAATAAAAGCTTTAAGCGAAGGAAAAAAAGTGTTGTTAAATCCAGATCCAAAAACCTTAAAAGGAATCACAGGTCGTTTCGTTCCTGTATTTTGGAGTCCTGTGCATTTTCCTAATCAGCCAGCTACAATGGGCGTGATGTTAGATGAAAAGCACCCTGTATTTAATAAATTCCCGACCGATTCTCATACCAATTGGCAGTGGTGGGATTTATGTATTAATTCAAAATCTATCATTACAGATTCTATAAATGTTAAACCTTTAGTGCGTGTTATAGATAATTTTGTAACCAACCACCATTTAACCAGTTTATTTGAAGCTAAAGTAGGGAAAGGGCAATTGGTGTTTTCGTCCATAGATTTATCATCAAAATTAAAAGAAAGGCCAGTGGCAAGACAGTTGATAAGTAGTGTTTTAGAGTATATGGAAAGTAAAGATTTTGCCCCTGTAAACGATATTACAATTGAAGATTTGAAAGCCTTGAAAATAGAAGGTAAACAATCTGACTTTTCAGCAAAGGATATATATAAATAAATATAATACTTATCAAAACAACATGATTTAAGATGTTTATTTTAAGTGTGTTGTGGTAGTCTTAAAAATTATAATTATGAATAAAAGGAAAAATTATTTTAATGGTATAGCACTTGTTTTTAGTTTTTTTTTATTGGCTTTTATGTTTTTCGCTTGTAGCGGAGATAATAGTACTTCGTCAGACGACGAGAAATTTAATGACGACGATAAAAACCCGGATGAAGTTGCTAAGCCTTTATTAAATTCTGTAAACACAAGTGGTTGGGTATTAATGTTCGAGGATAACTTTGATAAATTTGAGCCTACAAAATGGACTAAAAATAATTCAGTTAAAAGTAGAGCGGGAAGACCAAATATAGGAATTACGCAATGGTTTTGGAAACCAGAAAATGTAAGTTATGAAGATGGGAATGTGGTGTTAAAAAGCTTAAAAGTCAGTGATAATACATTGCATTGCGGCTCTATATATTCTAATAACTTATTTGAGTTTAAGTATGGCTACATTGAAGCAAAAATTGATATTGCAGAAACTATGTTTGGAACACATACAGCGCTTTGGCTTCAAGGTGATAATATGGGAAATGTTGATGGCACAGGGAATGACGGTGCAGAAATAGATGTATTCGAATCGGCTTGGGTTGGTAATTTTACTAAAAGTGTAGTACATATAGATGGTTATGGTGCTTCAAAAAAAGCAAATACAAGGCGATATGAAACACCAGGGATACATTCAGGCTATCATACTTATGGGCTTTTATGGAACGAAGATAAACTAGAAGTCTATTACGATGGTCAATTCATGACGCGTTATCAAGGTATATGGGTTCCAAAAGTTGAAGAATTCTTGTGGCTTTCTACTGGGGCTAGTTTTGGAGGAACAGCAGATTTTACATCAAGAGCTATTGGAGCGTCTACAGAAGCTAAAGTAGATTATATTCGAGTTTGGAAAATGAATTAGTAGGTAAAAAGTGTTTTTGTCTATGTATTGGTAATCTTAGTCCATTTAAACGTTTGTTTAATGGACTATTTTTATACCTAAATATTAACAACTAAACTTTATATTATGAAACAAAAAATTACTTTTTTATTTTTAATAAGTTGCTCCGGGTTGATTTTTGGGCAAACGATGGTTAATGATTTTGAAGCAGGTTCTTTAGCTGTTGAACCGCTTTTTGGAGCCACGGCAAGTGTAGTTGCGAATCCGCAACCTACTTCTACTGTTAATACTACGAGCAATTGTTTGCAAATAGGAAGAACAAATGATAACTGGTTTTCTCTGGTTAGAATAAATGTTGACCCAGATATAACAATAGGTCCTACTGAGACAAAATATCTTAGTCTTTTAGTTTATAGATTAAATACCGATTTAGCGTGTCGTTTTAATGGGGATAGCGATACTAGTAATGGTTCTAATCCTGGGGTTATTAGAGCTGTTAATAGTCATTCTGGATCCGATGCATGGGAAGAATTAATTATCCCAGTAGAGTTTCCTAGAGATGCAGGTACATTCAGTTTAGGTACGCTTTTTAATCTAGTATTTCATCCTAATATTAAAAATTTTAGTAATGCAAATCCGAGCATATTAAACAATACAGATACTTTTCTTTATATTGACGAACTTAAAATTTTAGACGCTAATCCATTAAGTACAAAAGGTTTTGAATTAGAAAAGAGTATTTCTTTATACCCAAACCCTGCTCAATCTTCATTTAAAGTAACATCAAGAAATAATGTAGAAATTAAAAATGTCTCAATTTATACTTTATTAGGAAAACAAATTAAAAGTTTAAAAAGAATAAATAAAAATGAATACGATATAAGTAGCTTAGCTTCTGGTATGTATCTTGTTAAGATGACTGATAGTAATGGAGGTGTAGCTTCTAAAAAATTAATTAAAAATTAAGATTACAAATCTATTAGTTAATAAAATAATTTTTTTTACAAGAGAACAGATATGTAAAATATATCTGTTCTTTTTTGTTTAAATGACATAAGAATTTATAAGATTGTGTTTAGTATAGTAATTACATGTTACTGTTAAATTATATAAAATGAATATCTATTTAAAAGTATTTGCCGTTTTAGTATTGTTTGTTTCTTGTAAAGATCAAATGGTTTCAAGTCCTATTTATACTGCAGGAAAATGGGAGGCTCCGGAATGGGAAAACCCTGAAGTGTTTCAAATAAATAGAGAGCCCGCTAGAGCTACCTTTTATAATTTTGAAAGTATTGACGAAATAGATTCGTCTAAAGGCTGGACGGAATCTTCAAGCTACAAGCTTTTAAATGGTACTTGGCATTTTTATTATGCTGATAGTGTGCAAGGAAGACCTGTTGATTTTTATAAAGAAAATTTTAGTTTAAAAGGATGGGATACTATTAGTGTGCCCTCTAATTGGGAGATGCAAGGTTTTGGACTACCGATTTACACAAATATCGTCTATGTATTTCCTAAAAACCCACCTTTTATTCCGCATAATATAAATAATGTTGGGAGTTATAAACGCGATTTTGAAATTCCTTCTAATTGGAGTGGTAAAGATATTTATTTGCATTTTGCTGGTGTTAGTGGTGCCATGTATGTATATGTAAATGGTACACAAGTTGGGTATAGTGAGGGCAGTAAAACTCCAGCAGAGTTTAATATTACAGAACATATTCGAGCAGGTAAAAATCAAATTGCTGTGCAGGTGTTACGTTGGTCTGATGCAAGTTATATCGAAGATCAAGATTTTTGGAGATTAAGCGGTATAGAACGCGATGTGTATTTAAGAGCAGATAACCCTATTGCGATAAATGATTTTAAAGTAGGAAGCGATTTAATAAACGACTATAAAGACGGGGCGTTTAGTGTAAATGTTGAACTTAAAAACACTAAAAACTTAATCAAAAAGCGAAAATTAAATGTAGAACTTTTTGATGCTAATAATGATAAAGTATTTAGTGACACAAAAATAATTGAAGTTGTTACGCCAAAATTAAAAACTTTATTTGAGGGTGTAATTTCTGGTGTAAAACCATGGACTGCCGAAACACCAAATTTATATAAAGCAATTTTAACTTTAAGTAATTCTCAAAATAAAATATTACAAGCAACTTCTGTACAAGTTGGTTTTAGAAATATTAAAATAGAAAATAACCAATTTTTAGTTAACGGTAAACCTGTTTTAATAAAAGGCGTTAATCTTCATGATCACGATGAAAATACAGGACATGTTATTAATGAAGATTTAACCATTAAAGATTTAAGGTTGATGAAGGAGAATAACGTTAACGCCATACGTTGTAGCCATTATCCAAAAAATCCATTCTTTTATTCTCTATGCGATATATATGGCTTTTATGTTATAGATGAAGCTAATATTGAAACCCATGGTATGGGAACAACCAACCAAGGGTTAGATAAAAAACCAGAACTTAAAAAAGAGCATCCAGCTTATCGAAAAGATTGGAAATCAGCACATTTAGATAGAACGATTAGAATGTTTGAAAGGGATAAAAACCATCCGTCAATAGTGACATGGTCTTTAGGTAACGAAGCAGGAAACGGCGATAACTTTTATGCTACATACAAGTGGTTAAAAGAAAATGATCTTACAAGACCCACCCAATACGAAGGCGCTACGCATTATGTAAATACAGATATTCAAGCACCTATGTACGACCGTATTCCGCAACTTATTAAGTATGCTGAAAACAAACCTAAGCGGCCATTAATTCTATGTGAGTACTCGCATGCTATGGGAAATAGTTTAGGAAACTTTAAAGACTATTGGGATGTTATTCGAAAATATGATGTGCTTCAAGGTGGCTTTATTTGGGATTGGGTAGATCAAGGACTTGTAGCCAAAACAGAAAACGGACAGAAATATTGGGGGTATGGTGGTGATTTTAAAGCAGCGCATCTTCAACATGATGCTAATTTTTGTTTAAATGGTATTGTAAATCCAGACCGAACACCGCACCCAGGCTTAGAAGAGCTTAAAAAAGTATATCAAAACATTCAATTTTCTGATGTTAATTTTAAAGCGGGTCATGTTAAAGTTACAAACGAATATTTTTTTACTAATTTAAATAATTTCAAAATTGGTTGGGAACTATTTGAAGAAGGAAAAATAATAGATTCAGGTAGTTTTGGAGTTGTTAATCTAGAGCCAGGAAAGGCTAAGGTTTTAGAGTTTAAACTACCAAATTTAGATTTTAGTAAAAAAGAATATGCACTTAATTTCTCAGCATTGACTCAAGTTGAGTTGCCATTACTGTCTAAAGGGTTTCCTGTAGCTAAAGAACAATTTATAACGGGTAACTATGTCTCTGGTTTTATGAAGCCCACTAGCGATAAACTTCTTGTTTCTACTGAAGGGAATGAAGTTGTCTTTAAATCAAAAACGTTTACCTTTAGTTTTAATATAGTATCTGGAAAATTATCGAAGCTAGATTATGGTAATGGAAATGTAATTCTTCAAGGGATATCTCCCAATTTTTGGAGAGCAACAACAGATAATGACTATGGGTTTAACATGCCAAAGCATTTAGGGGTTTGGAAAAAAGCAACCCAAGATCAAATGTTAGTGTCCATGCAACTAAAAGATGCGGATCGCGTTTTAGATATTGATTTAAATACGCAAATTTCAAATTTCCAAAGTAATTCCGTTAGTCTTGAGGTTGTTTATAATTTACCTAATGATATGGCTAAAATTAAGATGAATTATAAAGTTGACGCATCTGGTCAGTTCACCATTACAAATACATTAACCAATGTAAAAAAGGATTTACCCAATATGCCTCGCTTTGGAACAAATTTTATTATAAACAATGAATTTGATCAAGTCAGTTGGTATGGACGCGGGCCATTAGAAAACTATCAAGACAGAAACACATCGCAATTTGTTGGTACATATAAAGCTTCGGTAGAAGATTTATACGTACCCTACATAAGACCTCAAGAAAACGGGTATAAAACAGATGTGCGGTGGGTAACATTTACGAATAGAAATGGGAAAGGTATAAAAGTTTTAGGTCCAGAATTAATAAGTTTTAGTGCACATCATCAATACAATTCGGATTTTGATGCAGGAGAAACTAAACAACAGCGTCATACCATAGATATTGTGAAAAGGGATTTAGTAAATATAAACATAGATAACGTACAAATGGGTATTGGTGGCGATACAAGTTGGTGGACAAGGCCTTTGAAGCAATATCAAATAGAAGCAAAAAATCAATCCTATTCATACAGTATCTTGCCTTTACGCTAAAATAAAAATCTTTAAAACATTATGAATGAACAGATATTTTAGATTGTTAATACCTTTTGTTTTTATTTTCTCTTGCAAGTCAAATCCAGAGCGTGTGCAAAGTGATAATATAAAAAATGAAAAACCCAATATTATTGTTGTTTTGGTTGATGATGCGGGGTATATTGACTTTGGTTTTATGGGAAGTAAAGATTTGCAAACGCCGCATATTGATGCTTTAGCAAAAAGCGGCGTAAAATTTACAGACGCTCATGTTAGTGCTACGGTTTGCGCACCGTCTAGAGCAGGCTTAATTACGGGTAAATACCAACAGCGCTTTGGTTTTGAGGCTAATGGTACTGGAGGTATTGGTTTAAGTAGCGATGTTGCTACCATTGCCGATGTTTTTAAAAGCAATGGCTATAATACTTATGCTTTAGGTAAATGGCACTTAGGTACAGATGAGTCAGATCATCCAAACCAACGCGGATTTGATGAGTTTTATGGTTTTCTTGCTGGAAGCCGTTCTTACTTTCCGTTAGAAAATCCTTCAAAAGATAAGATGTTGCAACTTAATGGCAAACGCGTAGTTTTTAAAGGTTATATGACAGATGTTTTAGGAGACCAATCAGTGAAATATGTAGAGGCTTCAAAAGACACCCCATTCTTTATGTATTTGTCTTATAATGCTGTACATACACCAATGCATGCTAAGGCAGATGATTTAGAAAAATTTAAAGATCATCCAAGAAAAAAATTAGCAGCAATGACTTGGAATTTAGATGAAAATATTGGCAAATTATTAGATAAACTGGAGGTATTAGGAAAAAGAGATAATACCTTGATCTATTTTTTGAGTGATAATGGTGGAGCTCATAATAATCAATCTTTAACAGGGGTATTAAAAGGATGGAAAGGTAATAAATTTGAAGGTGGACATCGTGTGCCATTTGTTATGTCATGGCCTAAAAAGATTGCTTCTGGAAGTTCGTTTGATGGTTTAATATCGTCTTTGGATATATTTACAACATCAATAGCTGCTGCAAATATTGCTATTCCAGAAAAGCTTGAATTAGATGGTGTAAACTTAATGCCTTATTTACAAGGCGAGGCGCAAGGAGATCCTCATAAACAGCTTTTTTGGAGAAAACTAGATGAGTCGGCCGTAAGAATGGGGGATTATAAAATAATTAACCTTAGAAATTACGGTACTACTATGTATAATTTGAGTGCAGATTTAGGAGAAACTATAGATTTATCTCAAAATAACCCTAAACAATTTGACTCTATTTGGTCAGCTTATAATATATGGGAAAAACAGTTAATAGACCCTTTGTGGCAAGAAGAACAGTATTGGATGGATGTTACATATCATATTCATAAACAGCTAATGGAAAATAAGGAGGCTGAGTATAAGGATATTTGGAGTCCTGCTTTTATAATACAAAATAATAAATAGGTATATAAAACCTAATGTATATATAAATTAAAAACATCCTTACTAAAGTTGTAATTAAGCTTTAATAAGGATGTTTTTTGTATCAATAGTTGTTAGCCTATAGGTTGTTTACTTTAAATTCCCATGTAGGACTGGATGTTTGAGCTCCTTTGTCGTCTTTAGAAATAACTTTCCAATAGTATTTTGTATTTGCAGTATCGGCCGTTACATCTAAGGACGTATTCGAAATATTTTCGGCAACTAGAGTTAATGCATTTTTATCTTTACCAAAATACACATTAAACTTTAAAGGATCCTCGTCAACATCAGATGCTGTCCATTCTAGATTAATCGTGCTAACATTATTAAAGTTTTGACCAACAAAAGGAGTTGTGTTTGCAGGCGAAAAAGGCAAATTATTGGTGTTTGGTACTTCTTCAGTATAGAATTGAGAAAATGGAGAATAAGCACTTTCTATCTTTTTAGTACTCTTAGCTTTAACTCTCCAATAGTAAGCAACGCCCTTGTCTAAGGTTACGATTTTTGATAGAGACGTTTGTACTTCTGAGGTTACAATGTTTGAAAATTGATTATCAGTTGCAATTTCAAACGTGTAAATAACAGAGCTACCGTCTTCATTTGTAGAAGCGTTCCAAGTAAAATTAAGGGTATTGTCAATACATAATTGATCTTCACTAGGAAATACCAATTGAGGTACTGTTGGTGTACTGTCTGTTCCCGAACCTTTATTACCACCATCACCGGCATCATCACTTGATCCAGAAGAACAAGATATGGAGAGCGTACTAAAAACTAAAATATATAATAACTTTTTCATCTTTATTTTTTTATGATTTTAATTGTTTTTGGCGCATCTAGATTTAATCTTATAAAATATATTCCTGAAGGATTATTTTCAAGATTCATTTTAACTTTACTATTAACAACTTTATATTGTTTTGAGGATATTAATCCAGAGGTTTGCGAATACAATTCTATTGTAACATTTTCTTTTGATTTAGGGATGTTTAATTCAATAGAATCCGTTGTTGGGTTTGGAAATGCTTTTACTTCAAATGACGATCCAACAACTTTAGTTAGTTTACCTTCGCAAGTAGCTTTAGATTCTACTTGCACAAAATCCCCTTCCTTTACAGGAACACTAAAGTTAGTATTACTAGTTTCTAATACTTTAATGTTATTCACAGAAACAATATAAGGCGCGGTACCAGATTCTATGTTTACTTCTATTTTGTCTTCTTTTACATTAGATGTTTTACCTGTTAACAAATTAGATGCTTCAATATTAAGAGTTACACAGTGCAAGTAGGATGAGTTAGTAATGCCAATACAAACATTGTGCGCTCCGGGCTCTAAGTTAGGAATGTTTAGCGTATTTGTAAAACTGTATTCTACACCAGCAACAGTTACATTATAGTTGTGATTATATTTAGTGTTAATTTTTAATTGTCCATTTTTGCCTTGACAAGTTTCATCGGTAATTTGAATTTCAAAGTTATCCGCTGCAACAAAAATAGTTGAGAAATCTTCATTTAAAGTGAAGTCTATAATACCGCTACCGTAAGTTGCAAAACGTACTACATTTTCAGAATCAATAAACTGTACGTCGGTAAACGCAATAGCACTTGGTACATCTGCACCGTCCATTTTAAACCATTTGTTTTGTTGTAAAGAAAAAACCCAAGCGCCATCAAATTCGCAAGCAGCAAAAATAAATTGTCCATCAGGAGATGCTTCCATGTCAACTATTCTGTCTACAGTTAAATCACTATTATGATTTGTAAACGATTTTCCGCCATCTACAGAAATTAAAAAGTTGTTTCCTTTTCCGGCATAATATACAGTTGCTTCGTCAATAGGACTTGTAGCAATAACTGCTCTACGCTTTCTGTGTGAACTATCGCCTTGTGGCCAAGGGCCATTAAATGTTGAATTTGAGAAAGAATTACCACCATCTGTAGAATACATGAATTTACCAGATTGTAATCCTGCATACCATCTGTTTTTGTTTACACTTGAGTATCCAAAACTATGTGCGGCTTCAGGGAAAACAAAAGAGTGTAAAGTTCGTTCTACACTACTGCCATCATAAGTTATTTTTTGTAATTGGGTTCCCCAAGGAATATAAACAGCGTCTTCACTAGGTATTGGAGAAGGTATCATGCTTGTAGAAGCCCAGTTAGGGTAAAGGTCTCTTTTAGAGACTACTGTTCTAAAATTACCACCGTTGGTAACAGAGCTTCTTCCTATAGCACCATAATAGTACCAGTACCATGCCGATTCTCCATCTTTTCCAATGGTTACTCTTAAAACATCGGTATTGGCTTCTCTTATGGAAGGTATGGGTAGGGTAACATCATGATTTACATTATCTAGATAACTTTGCGATCCTCTATCTTGATTTGCGGTATAAATTCTATTGTGTTTTTCACTCGTATCGGCATCGTAACACATGGCAGTTGGGTTACCTTTACTTACACTAACCCAAGAATTCCAGTCTTCAGGTGTTGTAGAATAGTAGGTTCCAAAATCATATCCTGAAACAGTGAAAAAACCACCATCGTCTTTATCAAAAGTTTTAAAGTGTTGTAAATCCCATACGTAAATGTCATTATTGCTTAAAACGTGTTGATTTCTTGTCCAATTTATACCATAATCTGTCGATATCCATAATTCTACAAAACCTTTAAATACTATGTTAGGTTGTGTTGGGTGAACTTCAGTAATGTTTCTACCTGTATCACTAGATGTTACACTTCGTGTCCATGTAGCGCCTTCATCATCAGAATAATAAATATTAGTATTGCCATAACTAATATAAAAATGCGTTGTGCCACTAACTGTAGTGCCTTGTATAGATTCTAAAGTATCTATTGTTATTGTAGGTTCGTGTAATAAAATAAAGTCATCGTCATTTTCGCCCATTTTATATATAAACAGTTTAGAATCACTGTTTCGTTTAGCAAAAAGATAAACAGCTTTACTCGTGTGAGGTTTTATTATTTCAACATCAAAAGCGTCACTTTGAAAGTCTAGTAAAGATTGTGTGTAGTTTAATCCATAATCGGTAGAGAAATAAATAAAATCGTACCAAGCGTTACTAGCCGAAGCATTTCTTCTAGCGCCATGTGCAACAATGCGTTTGCCAGTATCTTTTTTAGTAACAACAGTTTTGTAATTTGACGACCCTTCAAAAAATGCACCATTTGCATCCATCCATGTTCTTCCTTCGTCATCAGAAAATTCCATGCCTCCATTGGTTTTCTGGTTTAACATTCTAAAAGAACCATCCGATAGGTTTACACCATTAAATTTATCACCTTCAAAACTTTTCGTTTGGTTTCTTAACGACCATTTTATAGGTGCACTTTCATCAATTTTGTAAATATGTCCAGCAAAAGATACGATATATAGCTCTTCATTAACGGGGTCATAAAGCGATCCATCGGTTCTAAAACCACCTTCGTTATAACCAGGGTTTGTAGTAGAGGTCATGTGTAAATACTTTTGATCCCATTTTCCTGTAAGCGTATTGTTTGCATATGCATACTCTTGGTCAGTAATTGCAGTCATATTTTGCTTTGCAGTTTCAAAGTAAGTCGTAAAGTCATTAGGGGTGCTAAACGAAAAGTTTGATTTTTCAGCATTTGTTACCCAAGCATTATATTCAGTTAATGCATCACCACTTAAATTAGAAAAATCGAATGGTTTTGGTAAAGATTGTTCATCCATTGCCATTTCATAAGCAATTTCTTCTGCACTTTCTTCATAATCTTCGCCGTATTCTTCATGATGATAATCATCCTCATAATTATCATAACTATTTAATGCATTTTTATTAAAAAAGGTAAATGTTAATAGAGCTGAAAAACAAGCAAAAATTAAGATTTTAACAATATTTTTTTTCATAACTAAAATTTTATTTAGACTTGTAAAGTTATAGTAAAATTAAAGCTAAAACATTGATCGAAATACTTTAAATATGGATAATAATACTTATGTTTATTGGTGTCGTTCGCATTTTTTTAGTTATTTGTTTATTTATTGAAAAGGCGTTTGCGTTAAAAAATAGCGAAGTATATTTTTTGATGTATTGTTTATATGCCATTTAAATGCTGTAGGGTTTATATTTTTATATGGAATCACTGTTCCTTTTTAAACCGAGAAGGACTTGTGTTTTTTATAGATTTAAATTGTCTATTAAAATTTGATATATTATTAAAACCAGAAGCTTCTGCTATTTCAATAATTGAAAAATCTTTGTTTTTCGCTAATAACTTACATGCATGCTCAATTCGTAATTCGTTTAAAAACTGAATATATGTTTTGTTAGTTCTCTTTTTAAAGTATTTACAAAATGCATTTTTGCTCATATTAGCAATCGCTGCAATGGTATTTAAGGTAATTTCTTTTTCAAAATTATTCATTGTAAATTCAAAAACATTTCGCATTCTGTATCCTTCATTATCAGAGTATTTTTTATCATATATAAAAGATGTCAGACTTTCATATTGGCAATTTGAAGCAATCTTTAAGAGTTTAAGCAGTATTAAAAAGCGATTAAATTTTGATGCACTCTCTAGTTCGAAAAACAATTCTTTAACCAGTTTTATTTGCGATGTTATTTTAAAACCATACTTAGCACGTTTAAAAAAAAGGGATACTTCTTTTAATTCTTCAAGTTCAAAAAAAAGATTTCCAAAAGATGTTTTTGTAAAAAATAGCGAAAGCATATGAGATTTAGTTGTTGCATTATTATCGCTTTTAAACACATGAGGTAAATTGCTGCCTATTATTAAAATGTCATTTTTAGTAAAACGATTTATAGAATCGCCAATAACTAAAGTGCCTCCGCCTTGCGAAATAAAACTAATCTGGATTTCTTCGTGCTGGTGTAGTTTATCATAAAATAGTGTTGAACTATCTACTTGAAAAATTAATCCATCTTCCTCGGGCTTTGGTATTTTAAAAGGTAAAACTTTCATTTTTAATACGTGTAATAATGTTTAAGTGTGTAGATAATACTCAAATATATAATTAAATATTTTTTAAAGGATAATATAGTATGTGTTTTGATTAATAAAACATCATTTATATATTAATTGTATGGATAATTTTATATAACAAAAAATATAAGATTATGAGTATTCAATGGAAAGGTGTTATGCCAGCAGTTACAACACAATTTACAGCCAATGATGAATTGGATTTAGATTTATTTAAAGTAAACATACAAGCACAGTTAGATGCTGGTGTTCATGGTATTGTATTGGGCGGAACATTAGGCGAAGCAAGTACATTAAGCGAAGAAGAAGGACGTATTTTAACAAGAGAAACCGTAGCCTTTGTAAATGGTAAAGTTCCTGTATTAATGAATATTGCAGAACAAACCACAAAAGCAGCCATAAATTTAGCAAAAACAGCAGAAGAAGACGGCGCTAAAGGACTCATGATTTTACCTCCAATGCGTTATAAAGCCAGTGATGAGGAAGTTGTACAATATTTCAAAGACGTTGCAAATAGTACAACTTTGCCAATCATGATTTACAACAACCCTGTAGATTATAAAATCATGGTAACGATAGATATGTTTGCAGAGTTGCTAGAATCTTGTCCTAATATACAAGCCGTAAAAGAGTCCACTAGAGATACCACAAACATTACAAGAATAAAAAACAGATTTGGAGACAGATTAGCCATTATGTGTGGCGTAGATACCTTGGCTTTAGAGAGTTTATTAATTGGTGCAGACGGTTGGGTGGCAGGCTTAGTAGACGCTTTTCCTGCCGAAACAGTGGCCATATACGAGCTTCAAAAAGCAGGACGCATTAAAGAAGCCATCGAAATTTACCGTTGGTTTATGCCATTATTAGAGCTCGACATTCACACAAAATTGGTACAATACATCAAGTTTGCATCAGTTCATACAAAAATAGGGTCAGAGTTTGTTAGAGCACCAAGATTAGTTTTAAAAGGCGAAGAGCGTGCCAGAATTGAAAAAGTAATTACAAACGCGTTAGCCGTTAGGCCAACATTACCCGAGTATAAAAATTTAGAAGTTTTTGCGTAAATAATACTTTGGGGGTTACCGCAAAAAAGCGGTCGGGCTTTACATTACAAGTCCTCGCACCTCCTACGTCGGGCTGTGGGCTTTTCATTGCAATCCCTAACCCAAAATTAAAAATGTACGGTTTACATACAGTCAACATTCAAGTAACCAATACTCAAAATTTTAAAATATAAAACATCAGTAAAACAATGATAACAGGAAAAAATTATATTGGAAATACACTAAAAGCTAGCGGAAAAATAACGCATAAAACAAGTAATCCAAAGCTTAATATTGAAAACCCAATACCATTTTACGAGGCAACTGATGATGAGGTTGACGAAGCCGTTAAATTAGCGTGGTCGGCGTTTAAAGACTACAGAAAAGTTTCAGGACAAAAAAGAGCCGAATTTTTAAACACCATTGCAGACCAAATTTTAGCCTTAGATCAAGAATTAATAGACATCTATACCTCAGAATCGGGACTTCCGGAAGGCAGAGCCATAGGCGAACGTGGACGAACCATTTTTCAACTACGTTCCTTTGCCAATTTAGTGTCTAATGAAGATTGGCGCGAAAATGCTTTTGATGCCGCAAACCCAGATAGAGAACCATTTCCTAAAGACGATTTACGGCGTACCTCAATTCCTTTAGGACCTGTTGTTGTTTTTGGCGCAAGTAACTTTCCTTTAGCATTTTCAACCGCTGGTGGCGATACCGCTAGCGCATTAGCTTCTGGCTGTCCTGTTATTGTAAAAGTACACGAAATGCATTCTGGAACGGCAGAGTTAGTTGCTTCGGCTATAGTTAAAGCAATAGAAAAAACAGGTATGCCAAATGGTGTGTTTTCTAATTTAATGGGGCGTGGTAAAACTGTAGGGAAAGCTTTAGTTGAGCATCCAAAAGTAAAAGCAGTTGGTTTTACAGGAAGCATTTCTGGAGGTAGAGCCTTATTTGATATTGCAGCAAAACGTGACGAACCTATCCCTGTTTTTGCAGAAATGGGAAGTATAAACCCTGTAATTATTACACCTAATGCCATAGCTAATAGAGCCGAACAAATTGCGAGTACATACGCAGGTTCAATTACTTTAGGTGCTGGGCAGTTTTGTACTAACCCAGGTTTAATTTTAACTATAGAAAGTAATAAAACGCAGCAATTCATAAAAGATTTAGCTGAAAAAACGGTAGCTATTGACGCGCAATGCATGTTACATCAAAATATTAAAGAGGGTTTTGTTAAACAAAGCAAAAGTATATCCTCTCAAAATGGAGCTGAAGTCGTCGCTAAAATTACAGGTCCTTTAGAAGACAATTATGCGCCTTCTCAAATACTAAGTGTTTCTGGAAAATATTTTTTAGCAAACCCTAAACTACATCAAGAGGTTTTTGGACCTTTTTCGTTAGTGGTTAGGGCTAAAAATGAAACAGAATTAATAGAGATTATAAACGGTTTAGAAGGTCAATTAACAGGAACTATTTTAGCCGAAAAAGAAGACTATTCAAATCTTCATGATATTATTGATGCCTTAGAAAATAGAGTAGGTAGAATTATTTTTAATGGTGTGCCAACAGGGGTAGAGGTTTGTCCATCAATGCAACACGGCGGGCCTTATCCTGCATCAACCGATTCTAGATTTACTGCCGTAGGCACAAATTCTATTAAACGGTGGGTGCGACCTGTAAGTTACCAATCGTTCCCAAATGAGTTGTTACCAGTAGCTTTAAAAAACTAAATGTAATAAGATTGCTTTAAAATAAAATGAGTAGAAATACTTTTGTTTGTATTGACGCGCATACTTGCGGAAACCCAGTGAGGGTTATTAAAGAAGGTGGTCCTAATTTAATAGGAAACACCATGAGCGAAAAACGGCAACATTTCTTGAAGGAGTTCGATTGGATTCGTAAAGGTTTAATGTTTGAACCGCGTGGCCATGATATGATGAGCGGAAGTATTTTATACCCGCCGCACAATCCAGAAAATGATTTTTCAATCCTATTTATTGAAACTTCGGGGTGTTTACCCATGTGTGGGCATGGTACAATAGGTACTATAACCATTGCCATTGAAGAGGACTTAATTATGCCCAAAACCCCAGGTATAATTAAAATGGAAACACCTGCGGGTTTAGTAAATGTTGAATATAAGCAAACCGGTAAAAAAGTAGATTGGGTACGTTTAACTAATGTAAAAAGTTATTTGGCAGCAGAAGGGTTAACAGTTAATTGTCCAGAATTGGGAGCGCTAACCTTTGATGTGTCTTATGGCGGAAATTATTACGCCATTGTAGATCCTCAAAAAAACTTTTCGGGCATTCATGATTTTTCTGCTGGAAAAATTATTCAATACTCTCAAGTGCTTCGCGAAAGAATCAATAATAAATACCCAAATATGTTTATTCATCCAGAAAATAAAACGATAAGAGATGTGTCGCATATGCTTTGGACGGGAAAATCCATCGATCCGTCATCAACCGCTAGAAATGCTGTGTTTTATGGTAATAAGGCTATAGATAGAAGCCCGTGTGGAACAGGAACATCTGCCGTTATGGCACAGCGTTATGCTAAAGGGAAACTTAAAATAAGAGAGAATTTTATTCATGAAAGTTTTATAGGAAGTAAATTTATAGGTCGTATTGAAGAAGAAACAACTATAAATGGAAAACCAGCCGTTATACCTAGTATTCAAGGATGGGCAAAAGTTTTTGGATATAATACTATAATTATTGACGATAACGATCCTTATGCTCATGGATTTCAAGTAATTTAATGCTATTTATGAGTAAAAATGTAATTATTATTGGAGGAGGAATACAAGGTGTTTGTAGCGCTTATTATCTTCAAAAAGAGGGGCATCAAGTTACAGTGATAGATAAATCTAATTTTTCAACAGGAGCATCATATGTTAATGCAGGTTATATTACACCAAGTCATTTCATATCTTTAGCTGCTCCAGGTATGATTTCTAAAGGACTTAAATGGATGTTTAATCCAGCAAGCCCTCTTTATATAAAACCACGATTAAATCCAGATTTTTTAAAGTGGGTATGGGCGTTTAAAAAATCAGCAACAGCTTTTAAAGTTGAAAATTCTATAAGCCCCATTATGCATATTAACCTTTTTAGTAGACAGATGTATGAAGATATAAAACTATCAAACGATTTTAAATTTCATTACGAGCGTAAAGGACTTTTAATGTGTTATAAGACCGATAAAGTTGGAGAAGAAGAATGGGAAGTAGGTAAACGCGGCATTGAAGAAGGATTGAAGGTCGAACATTTGTCGTTAAAGGATGTTGAGGAAATAGAACCTAAAGCAAATTTAAATATTAAAGGGGCTGTTTATTATCATTCTGATGCGCACATGACACCAAATCATTTTATGCCAGAAATGATAAGGTATTTAAAATCTAAAGGCGTGGTCTTTTTTGCAAATGAAGCCGTAGTAGATATTACGATTTCTAATAAAAGTATATCAAAAATCATTACAAATAAACAAACATTAACTTGCGATGAGGCTGTTTTAGCCGCAGGAAGTTGGAGTCCTTTATTAACGAAAAAAATAGGATTAAAAATACCAATTCAAGCAGGTAAAGGTTATCAAATTAATGTGAATAGAAAAACGAATATTACAATTCCCGCTATTCTATGTGAAGCAAAAGTAGCTGTTACGCCTATGGATGGTTTTACGCGTTTTGCAGGAACTATGGAAATTGCAGGGATAAACCATAAAATTAATACAAACCGAGTAAATGCCATTGCTAAAGCAGCAAAATTGTATTACAGCACTATCGATATGACTTCAGAAGAATTATCAAAAGCAGAATGTGGTTTGCGTCCATGTTCACCAGATGGTTTGCCATATATAGGTAAATCTTCAATGTGTAAAAACTTAACTTTGGCAACTGGGCATGCTATGATGGGGTGGAGCTTAGGTCCAGCAACAGGAAAATTGGTTTCAGAAATTATTTCAGATAAAAAAACATCATTAGATATAAAACCTTTTCATCCCGATAGAATCTTTTAAAAAAAATATATAACAGTCCATTATTTTAAAAAGCTTTAGCTTTACCAGAGTTTAAAATAAGTTTTCAAGTTTATTAGTGGTTATTACAAGTAAAATAAACGTGAGGAATTTATTTTTTTTTAATTTCTATAGCGCTCTTTCTTATAGGCATTTATGCCTTTATAAATATAAATAGATTATATATTACATTATATTTTATTGTATAAATGAATTTTTAAATAGTTGTTTAAAAATAAAAACCCCAAAAACATAACGTTTTCGGGGTTTTTAAAAGTGGAGTCGGAGAGAATCGAACTCTCGTCCAAACAAGTAACCAAAGAGCTTTCTACACGTTTATTCTTTTCTTGGGTTTTCGATTATAAGCTGGTTAAAGACAACCCACTTATAACTTAGCTTCTTTAGTTTCGTAAAAGCATCAAAGCACTACTTAAACTATATTGACATTTACGATGCCTCAAAATGGAACGCCGTCAATCAAGGCTTTCCGGAGACATAAAGCATGTACACCTTGTGTACCTAGGCTAATCTTACTATAATTCAGATTATGCTGCTAAAGCGTAGTTATTCTCGCCGTTTAAAATTTGGTCTAGCCTTTAACGTGTTTCAATGCCATTACACGACGTGCTTACCGTTCAATTAATCTCGCTGTCAAAACCAGTCGACCCCAATTTAAATGAAAAAGTAAATGTTGTCACTTCAAGTGGCCCGAATTTATTTCGGGATGTATCGAGAAGTGGGCGTTACCCAAAAGGGTCGGGCTCTCGGCAGTCGCTTTTTTGTGTTGCATAGGTGCAACAACACAAAAAGAGCTTCAACAAAGCCTCCATCCCTAACGCGGGCAGCAAAGTTATCAAAAAACTTTGTATACCACTTCAAAACTAGTACATTTAGTTCAAAATTTATACCAAAGCAATCCCTGTCAGTAAAAAATCAATATATGAGTATCACATTTGCCATTATAAAAGAGCGTAAAAATCCACCAGATCGTCGTGTGGTGTTTTCACCAGCCAAATTAGTACAAGCTAAAAGCCAATATCCCAATGCTACTTTTAAGGTGGAAAGCTCAGATATTCGTGTGTTTTCAGATCAAGAATATAAAAATGCCGGGTTCGAGGTAAGCACTAATGTGTCAGATTGCCAAGTTATGCTAGGCGTAAAAGAAGTTCCAATCGATGCCTTAATACCAAACAAAAAATACTTTTTCTTCTCGCATACTATAAAAAAGCAACCCTATAACCGCAAGCTATTAAAAGCTGTATTAGAAAAAAATATAGAACTCTACGACCACGAAACTATAGTTAGCAATAAAGGATTTCGTTTAATAGGTTTTGGACGTTATGCAGGCATTGTTGGTGCTTATAATGGTTTTAGAGCTTGGGGTTTAAAATATAATACCTGGAATTTACCCAAAGCAGGCCCATTACCAAATCAAGCCGCATTAATAAACGAGCTCAATAATTTACAAATACCAAACATAAAAATACTATTAACCGGAAGCGGAAAAGTAGCAAACGGCGCTCAAGAAATGCTAGACGCCATGCATATTAAAAGTGTTTCTGTGCAAGACTATTTAAATAACACCTTTAACGAGCCTGTATACTGTAAAATCGATGTGTTAGACTATAACAAGCGTAAAGACGGACAGGTAATTAATAATCAAGATTTTTTCGATAATCCACAAGAGTACGTTTCAGATTTTATGCGATTTGCTAAAGTAACCCAGTATTACATAGCCGGACATTTTTACGGGGATGGTGCACCATATTTGTATACTAGAAGCGATGTAAAATCGGCAGATTTTAACATAAAAGTAGTAGCCGATATAAGTTGCGACGTCGATGGGCCGGTAGCAACAACACTAAAAGCATCAACCATTGCAGATCCTATTTATGGCTACGATCCATACACCGAAACCGAAATAGATTATAAAAACAATAACGCCATAACCGTAATGGCAGTCGATAATTTACCATGCGAACTTCCGCAAGATGCCAGCGAAGGTTTTGGCGAGATGTTTTTAAAACACGTTATTCCATCATTTTTTAATAACGATGCCGATGGCATTCTTAAACGTGCCAAAATTACCCAAAATGGGGAGTTAACGGAGAAATTCTCGTATTTGCAAGATTATATAAATGGAAACTAATATTTTTGCAATGTATAAATAAATAAAAAAATATTTTTAGCATTAAAACAGCATTAGTAACAGGGGCGGGTTCTGGATTAGGTTACGAGTTAACACTTTTATTAGCAAAAGATGATTACAAATTAATCTTGGTAGATATAGATGCTCGTAGTTTAGAGCGCTGTAAATTTGAAATAGAAAGTAAATTTAATGTACCGATTATTACTTTAGTTAAAGACTTAAGTATTCCTAATATAGCTCAAGAGATAATGTTATCGCTTGGTAAAGAGTCTATTGATGTTTTAATTAACAATGCTGGATTTGGGGTGTATGGTTCTTTTAGCGAAACCGATTGGGAACGTGAATCTGCTATGTTGCATTTACATATAATAACAACAACACATTTAACAAAATTGGTGTTAGATGGTATGATTAAGCGCGGCTCAGGAAAAATTTTAAATATGGCTTCATTAGCAGCGTTTCAGCCTGGGCCTTTAATGTCTATTTATTATGCATCAAAAGGGTATATGTTATCCTTTTCTGAAGCTATTGCTAACGAACTAAAAGGTACAGGTGTTACAGTAACGGCTTTATGCCCTGGGCCTACTAAAACGGCGTTTCAAAAGACAGTTTCAGCAAACACCTCCGAAAATAAAATATCCTTTAATATGGCATGTGCTAAAGAAGTTGCTCTCTATGGATATCAGGCTATGCTTAAAGGAAAATCTTATGCTATTCCGGGTGGTTTTAATAAATTTCTTGCGGCTTTACCTCGCTTTATACCTAGAAATACAGCAACTTCTATTGTTAGGAAAATTCAAAAAAAAAATAGAAATAATTAACTTATATAGTGTCTTGCTTTATAGTTTGGTTAAAAATGCAGTACCCTAGAGTTAAAAATAAACCAAAAAGTATAGTAAATAACCAGGCTTCTTGGTGGTCAAATGGTTGTACAGCAATATTTAAAATATCAATAAACAAAACTTTTGGGTTACTTATAATTTCCCAAGAATTATAGCGCAAAAACCGACCTAAATACACACCAAATCCTGAGAGGAAAATAGTAGTTGAGCTTATGTAGTTTGCCTTCTTTTTACTTGTTAGGTTTAGTAGCATGGTTTTCATGTCGTTAATAGACAAATAGAAAAGCATGATACCGGTTAATGCAAAGGCCATAATTACCAAAATATCTAACCATAGCAAATGGGTGGTACTTACTTTTAAATGTAATAAATCGGTTATTATGTATGGCGCGTTGGGTAAAAAAAGCAGCCATATACAAAACCATAGTATAAACACATATTTATTAAGCTTGGGAAGGCTTACTAAATATGTGGTTATGGCAAATGGTATAACGGCTAAAAATAAATTCCATACTAAAAACAAGTAGAAAAAAGAGTAGGTTAACTTCATTCTAATCATGAGTAGAAAAATGCTAAATAGTATGGAAATGCTAACTAAAGCAAATGTTTTAAATCGGGACAAAAAGAGCTGTTTTATGTAATCCATAGTTTGTAAACTTTATATTCTAAAATTATTACGCTTATAATACCAAGAGAATAAGCCACTAAATCTGAAATTTGAAACGTACTGCCTAAAATGAGTTTTGCTAGTTGGTTGTTATGCAAATTAAATAACTCGAGAAAATTGGTGAGTTGCAAAAACTCCACGGTAAATGCTATAGCTAAAACTATTACTGCAATTTTAAAATGATGGCCTTTTATAAAGGTTTTAAAAAAACAGTAAAGTAAGATAACGCATAAAAAATCGCCAAAGGTATGCCTAATAAAACCTGTTTTTAGGTAAATGGCTATAAGCGTTTCTATTGTAAACAAGAGTATAGTTAGTAGTAAATATGTTTTGTTGAGTTTCATAAGGTTTCAATTAAAATATAGAAATACAAAAACGCTATTGGAATGTTGGTTAATACTAGTCCTGTGGCTTGCAGTAACGCGCTTCTGTTTTTATTATCAATTAGTCCCAATAATAGGCCAAGTAGAGCTGTTGTATTAATTATTACAGCAACAAAAATGAATATAATACCAGGATAAATTAGTTTGTATGAATTTGAAAAGTAGAGTTGTAAAGCAAACAAAATAGTGCCTATGGCAAAGCTTAAAACTGCAATGGTTTTACTGGTTGTTATCAAGTTTTTCATGTTGTTGGGTTTTGCGTTAGCGATTGAACGGTCTGTTTGAGCTCCCCGACGTAGGAGGGAGCGAGTAGTGAAATATTTATATTCATGAGTTCATTAATTTAAAATAGAAAATGACGAATAAAGCGCGACCCCTCTCGATAGCTATCGGGATCGGGGTAACGCCCACATACTAATTTATATCAATTAACCGTTGTGCCAATCTATTTTTCGAGATACAAACATAACAATGGCAAGTATTAGGAATAAGCCAATGCTGCCAACTAATAAGGCGTAGTTTTCCAACTGAATAATAACGTAAATAAAGGCATACAGTCCTGTTAACGATAGTCCAATAAATAGTGGAAACTTAAAGGTTTTTAATATGGATTTTGAATATAACGTGATTAGTACAATTACCGATGTGCCGGCAATTACATAGGCTTTTAGGAAATTACTGTGCTCCGATATGGATACTAATAGCGTGTAAAACATTGTTAATGCCAGCCCAATCATTAAATACTGGAAAGGGTGAATGTGTATTTTACTTAGCGTTTGGATTAGGAAGAATACTAAAAAGGTAAGCCCAATAACTAGGAAACCGTATTTGGCAGAGCGTTCGCTTTTTTGGTATTCGTCTACCATGACCATAAATTTTGTTCCGAAGGCAAACTGACTTAGTTTAGGAATGCTTTTTAGGTGTTGTTGCGAGAAGGCTCTGTTTATATGTAGTATTTTCCAATCGGCTTTAAAGCCATCTTTTGTAATGCTTTTTGTTTCGTCGTTGGGTAGGTAGTTACCCATAAAACTTGGGTCTGCCCAATTTGAATTCATATGCATAATTGTGGTTTTTCCTACGGGAATTAACTCTATTTGGCGGCTACCATTAAAGGTCATAGAGAAGCTAAAAGGCGTGTTTTTTGTTTGGAATAAATCTTCGTTTTTAACTAGCGCAGATTCTAATACATCGAGACGGCTGTTAGTGTTTTGATTAAAATTAGTTTCGAAACTGTATGCTTTGTCTTCTAGTTTTATTTGTACTTCGCTTTTTATGCCTTTTAAGTTAGAGGTTTTAATAATTATGGAAGCGTCGTTCCAAACAATATCTTCATGCTTTATGCCTTTTGCAGTTAAATCTACAGGAATGTAGTTTCCTGTAAAGTCCATTGTTGTAGTAAATACAGCCGACTCAAAGTTACCTCGTTTTAAGGTTTTTGAATTTACATTTACTGTGGCGTTTAGGTGTTCTGGAAATATATAAGCATACTTAATATGCGTTTGTGTTTCTTTAAAATAGGTTTTAGTTTTCTCATTAAAGGTTTTTGTTTCGCTGTATGTTTTATATGGGAGTTTTAAAATGGGACCGTAAACCAAAACATCGTTTCCCCATTTTTTATTTATTTCGTTTACCACATCGTTTTGCCTAAAGGCTCTTTCGTTTATTAAGCTATTAATGTATGATAATGGAACTAATAAGATTATTACGAGAAACCCGACCATGAGCATTCTTGCTGTTATTGAAGTTTTAAGCCAATGCCCAAATTTGTTTTGCTGCAGATTGTTGTTTTGTATTTCCATTTGATTTTGTTTTAAAGTACTTTGAAATTCAAAGTAAAATGATAAAAAAAATTGTTATTGTTTGTTTATTAATTTTTCTAGTGCGCTAATATGCTTTTTAAATTCTGCTCTGCCTAAATTTGTGGTAGAGTAGCGGGTGTTTGGTTTTCTGCCAATAAATTGTTTTTCTACTTTAATATATTCGGCTTTTTCTAGAGCTTTGGTGTGGCTAGCCAAATTACCATCGGTAGCTTCTAAAAGTTCTTTTAGCATTTTAAAATCGGCATATTCGTTTACCATTAAAATAGACATGATGCCTAATCTAATACGATGATCGAATGCTTTATTTATGTTGGTTATTATACTCATATTATTTCCTGCGTAGGCGGGAATCTAATTAATTTAAAGTTCAAAGTTACTGAATACTGCGACGGTAAACGGCCTACTTATTAACATCATACTTAAAATGCATCCATGTGCCATAAACAATATGCATAACTCCAAAGCCTAATACCCAAAGCCAAAAGCCATAACCCGGAAACAGAGCAGCAATTAGGCCTAAAGCTATTTGAATAAGCCCTAAATATTGGATATCGCCAATACTATATTTTGATGCGTTTACAAGTGCTAAGCCATAAAAAATAAGCATTAAACCACCTGTATGGCCATATTTGCCTTGGCTAAGTATAATTATAATATAAAGCCCACCAGCAACCATAGGAATTAAAAAGTTGTATACCAGCCTTTTTGAGGTGGCGTCCCAAATTTTGGCTCCGTGTTTTTTAGCTTTTTTGGTTGTTAATATAATTCCTGTAACGATACTTAAAAACGCTACCATGAGTAATATAAATAAACATATTCTAAATATAGCGCCATCTAAAATTAAGTAACCTCTAACCGATGTAGTTACTAGCCAATACGCAATGGCTGCTCCAATTAAAGCATAAATACCTGCAAGTATGCCCGATAACCCACTAAGAGAAATAAAACGAGATGATTTATTCATCATGTTTTTAATTTCGCTTATGTCTTTTAGATAATCTTTTGATTCCATATAAAAGTACTTTGAAACACAAAGTAAGCAATTATTTTTGAATGTTGCTATATAAATTTTTGTTAATTTTATAAATACTAAAGCTTATCTATGAATCCTGCCGAAGAGTACATTTTAAATCAACCGGAGCCTTATCGTGCTATCTTAATGCATATTCAGGTGCTAATTGAGCACACGATTCCTGAGGTTGAACTAAAATATAAATGGCGAATACCTTGTTACTATATAGGAGAAACACCTATGTGTTATTTAAATGCGAGCCATAAAAAACAATTTGTCGATGTTGGGTTTTGGCATTCGGCATACCTCGATAAATTTGATGCGTATTTGGTTAGCGAAAACCGTAAAGTGGTTAAATCGCTGCGCTATACATCTTTAGAAGATATTGATGATGGGATTTTTATTGCCATTCTAGAAGAAGCAAAAAAGCAAAAGGGGAAGTCGTTTTACAATAAATAAATGCCTTTAAACTGTAAAGGCAGCCTTCAAAATAATACAGTGGTCGCTAAATTTATAAATACTTTAAATGAATAAATTACTATAGGCTGTGTATTAGCTTTATGTTTTTTTAGTGGTTCCAAGTAACAATGGTAGTGATAGCGATATTAAAAATGAAACTTAATAGAGAAGCAAGCACAATATAGAAACCAGTATTTTTGAAGGCACTTTTAGGGTGCCAGTGTGTGGGTACATATAATTAGCACATGCTAATTGAAAAAGCCTTAGTTTTAAAACATTAATCTAAGGCTTTTTTTATTTGATATAATGCTTTTTAGTTATGAGAACCATCGCAATACGGCGGGTTTTTAGTGAGTTTACAAGTGCAAAGGAAGGCTGTTTTCTCTTCTTCTACCGAAAAAATTAATGGTGTTGTTGCCTTTGCTGTTTTATGAGCACCATTGCAAAACGGTTGGTTCTCGCTATGGCCACATGTGCACCATGCATAATTTTTATTCGCTTCTAATTCGCATTTAACTGGAGCGTCTCCTCCTCGTGTATTATTTTCCATAGTATTTGTTTTAGTGACACGTAAAATACTATTTTTAATAAATTAATTGTGGTTTTAGTTAAGGTTTACGGGTAGTTAATAACGATTCTAAATTATGTAGACACGTTAATTTTGATACGCCTAGATTAATTGTTTTATATCCTAAAAACCCCTCCAAAAGCAATAACACGTTGTAAATAAAGAAAGTGTTGCGATGCACTTTCGGCGGTGTTACTAGTTGTTCGAATATCTGGCATGTTAATATAACCACCTTTTAAATCGAGTTGCATAAAGAAATGCTTAAAAAACGTGAAGTTAAGTCCGGCATGTAATGACACGCCATAGCCTGCTAAGTGAAACTCGTCGTATCTGTCTTTTTGTAAAAGAGTTGTGTTGGTTTTAGGATATAGAATACCACTAGCTAAACCTTCGGTTATATTTATTTGAAATTTATCGGTGTTTTGTAGGTTGAATAATTTTGAAATATCATCGAATCTAGAAAATTCTGCATATACATAGTTAAGACCATTGGTATGCTCGAATTTTAAAAAATCGGATGAAATAAAAACGTCCTCATTATCGAATGTACCATTAAATTGCGAACCGGTTTCGTTAGCAGGTAAGTTAATGTAACCATCTACAGTTTGGGTTCGGTTACGGTGCATGACATATTTCATGTGGTCTAAGCCTAAGGAAACGGTGTATTTATCTGATATAAAATACCCTATTTTGGCATTGGTTTGCGGTATGGTAATACGTGTTGGGTTTAAATAATCGATATGCCAACCTTTAGGTTTGTCTTTTGCTGCAACATCTTTTATAGTAAAATTGTAATCTTTACCTTTAAAATGAATATCTGATCTGGAGAAGGATTCTCGGTTTCCGCCCCAACTAACAAAAAATTTACCTTTATTGGAGGCTGTATATTTTACGGGTTGAGTGTCTTGTGCTACAATTTTAAATGAAAGCAAAAAAAGGGCTAAGCCTAAATAAGCTTTTAAGTTCTGGGAGATCATAATTTGGATGCTATTAAAGAGAATTTACCGTTTTTCGGATGGCTACTAGGTTGCTTAATAATTTTTCTAAATTATCTAAATGTAGCATATTGGCACCATCGCTTTTTGCATTTGCAGGATCGAAGTGGGTTTCTATAAATAAACCATCTACGTTGTTTACAATACCAGCTCTGGCAATGGTTTCTATCATGTCTGGGCGCCCGCCAGTTACGCCAACCGATTGATTTGGTTGTTGTAGTGAGTGCGTTACATCTAAAACGGTTGGTGCCATTTTTCGCATGGTAGGAATACCACGAAAATCGACAATCATGTCTTGGTACCCAAACATGGTGCCTCTATCGGTTATCCAAGCTTTGTTGCTGCCAGCGTCTTTAACCTTTTGTACGGCGTGTTTCATGGCCTCTGGACTCATGAATTGTCCTTTTTTTAGGTTGACCACTTTTCCTGTTTTTGCTGCTGCAACTACAAGATCGGTTTGGCGTACTAAAAATGCTGGTATTTGCAGCACATCGACATATTGGGCTGCTTTTGCAGCATCTGAAACTTCGTGTATATCGGTTACTGTAGGTACATTGAAAGTTTCGGATACTTTTCTAAGAATTTTTAAGGCTTTTTCGTCGCCAATTCCCGTAAAACTATCTATGCGGCTGCGGTTTGCTTTTTTAAAACTTCCTTTAAAAATATATGGAATTTCTAATTTATTGGTAATGGTCATTACTTTTTCGGCTATACGCATGGCCATATCTTCGCCCTCAATGGCACACGGACCGCATAAAAGGAAGAAGTTATTGGAATTTGTATGTTTTATTTTTGGTACCTCGCTTAGTTGCATGTGCTATAAAATTTAAGCTGCGAAGTTACAAAAACGAGTTTTAATAAAACACCAGTGTTTTGGGTTTTGATAATTGTTGGCAAATACGCCCGCGTTAGGGATTGAACGGCCTGTTTAAGCTCCCCGACCATAGGAGGGAGCGAGTAGTGAAAGCCCGACCCTTTGGGTAACGCCCAACTTATTGGATTTCTGTAAGTAACCTGGTTTTAAACGCTTTTTGCTAAACTGTTTTTTATGATCCAAAGTGCCATAGCAAAACTTGCAAAAATAAATAGACCGCCGTAAACCATAAATTGTTTTATTGGGTAAGAAAGGCTTATGATTTGCAACATATCTGATACGAAAGCTAGAATTAAATACGACGAAATGCACATAAATGTGATGCCTAATGTGAAATTTAATTTTTTACTTGGTTTTAATATTTGCCATAAAAATGGAATAGCAAATAATAAAATTGGGTATGCTGTTAAGCCTTCGGTACGATTTACTATGGTAAACCAATACGCTGTAATGGCAATAAAATATAGGTATGGAACGAGTTTTGTATAATTGGATATGCTTTTCATTATTCTATTTTTTTTAGAGAGACTGTTTAATTATAAACGGAAAAATTAGAAAAATAGTTTTTTAAAATTATGATTATAACATATAATTAACTTTTTATGCTAGTAAAATGTTAAATTAAATAGATTTAAAATGAAATATAGCGTACCTTTGCAGGCTTAAAATAAGGCACTATAATATGGCTACTATTAAAAACATTGCAATTATTGCACACGTTGACCACGGTAAAACGACGTTGGTTGATAAAATTATGTATCACTGTCAATTGTTTCGTGAAAACGAAAACACAGGTGATTTAATTCTTGATAATAATGACTTAGAGCGTGAAAGAGGTATTACAATTACCTCTAAAAACGTATCTGTAATTTATAAAGACACAAAAATTAATATTATTGATACACCAGGTCACGCCGATTTTGGCGGAGAGGTAGAGCGTGTACTTAATATGGCAGATGGTGTGTTGTTATTGGTTGATGCTTTTGAAGGGCCTATGCCACAAACACGTTTTGTATTACAAAAAGCGATCGATTTAGGTTTAAAACCATGTGTGGTTGTAAACAAAGTGGATAAAGAAAACTGTACACCAGATGAGGTGCATGAAAAAGTTTTCGATTTAATGTTTGAGTTAGGTGCTGAGGAATGGCAGTTGGATTTTCCAACAGTTTACGGTTCGGCTAAGAATAACTGGATGAGTGACGATTGGCAAAACGAAACAGAGAATATTGAGCCTTTATTAGATATGGTTATTGAGCATATTCCTGAACCAAAAATTGAAGAAGGAACTACGCAAATGTTAATTACATCTTTAGATTTCTCTTCTTTTACTGGTCGTATAGCTATTGGACGTTTAACTCGTGGTGAGTTAAAAGTTGGTCAGAATATATCTTTAGTGAAAAGAGATGGATCTATTGTTAAAAATAAAATTAAAGAACTACATACTTTTGAAGGTTTAGGACGTTTAAAGGTCGATGAAGTTCAAACAGGAGATATTTGTGCTATTGTTGGATTGGAAGGTTTTGAAATTGGTGATACTGTTGCCGATTTTGAAAATCCAGAAGGTTTAAAAACAATTGCTATAGACGAGCCTACAATGAGTATGTTATTTACCATAAACGATTCGCCTTTCTTTGGACAAGACGGAAAGTTTGTAACATCTCGCCATATTAAAGACCGTTTAAATAAAGAGCTTGAGAAAAACTTAGCTCTACGTGTAAATGAAACAGATAGTGCCGATAAATTTTTAGTTTTTGGTCGTGGTGTATTACACTTATCGGTTTTAATAGAAACTATGCGTCGTGAAGGTTACGAATTACAAATTGGACAACCTCAAGTTATTATTAAAGAAATTGATGGTGTAAAATGTGAGCCTGTTGAGGAAATGACTATTGATTTACCTGAAACTGTTTCTGGTAAAGCTATTGAAATGGTTACCCTTAGAAAAGGTGAAATGTTAAGTATGGAGGCCAAAGGAGAAAGAATGGTTTGTGAATTTATTGTACCATCTAGAGGTATTATTGGTTTACGTAACCAATTACTAACAGCTACGGCTGGTGAGGCTATTATGGCACACCGTTTTAAAGAGTACCAACCGCTAAAAGGTGGTATTCCAGAGCGTCAAAACGGATCGTTAGTGTCTATGGAAAAAGGACAGGCTATTCCTTATTCTATTGATAAATTACAAGATAGAGGTAAGTTTTTTGTTGATCCGGGTGAAGATATTTACGAAGGTCAAGTAATTGGAGAAAACTCTCGTGGTGATGACATGACGGTAAACGTTACTAAAACGAAAAAATTAAGTAACGTACGTTCTTCTGGAGCAGATGATAAGGCTAAAATTGTACCAGCTATTAAATTCTCGTTAGAAGAAGCCTTAGAATACATTCAAAAGGATGAGTATGTAGAGGTTACACCAAACCACTTACGTTTACGTAAAATTTGGTTATCTGAAGTAGACCGTAAAAGAAACAAGTCTATATAAATATAGAAACGTTTTAGCGTTTTGCGGGAGTATACTCATATTTGTTACTCCTGTTACTATTATAAAAAAAGTAAACATCTTAGGTGTTTACTTTTTTTGTTTTATAGCTGTTTTAGTATGGTAATTCCCATAGTTTAATTATTGGTCTTTATAGGCGTATATGGATACGGTAGTTTTAAATAAAACAGGTTGTATAACGTGTTTTTTGTAATAAAAGCTAGGTTTTTTAAATTAAACTTTTAAACCTTAAATGATTTTGTATATTTGGTTAATTCCTATTTGTACGAACTATAGTAGGTTTATTTAAATTGTTTGTAAAACATAAAGGCACACTAGGGGGGTAAAAGGTAACTAACGATTAATTGAGAAAATTAATACAATATATAAACGATAAGGTTTTAATCAAAATTGCCTCGTTGCAAAGTGCTTCTGTATTTACAAGAATTCTAGGTGGTATACTAACATCTAAAGCTATAGCTATTTTTATAGGTGCAGAAGGTTTAGCTTTAATAGGGAATTTACGAAATTTTGTTAGTGCTTTTCAAACTTTAGCAACGGTAGGTTTTTATAAGGGTGTAGTTAAATATATATCGGTTTTTAAAGAAGACACTGTAAACCTTAGTAAAATACTTTCCACGAGTTATTATATAGGTTTTATTGCTACAGTAATAACTTCTTTCTTTTGCTATTTTGAAGCAGAATGGATAAACGATGTGATTTTCCCTACCTATAATGATTATGCTTACGTAATTCGAATATTTGCCATAGTAATTCCGTTTTATTCGCTTAATATGTTTTCCTTTTCTATAATGAATGGGTTTTCAAAATATAAAATACTCATTATAATTAACATTATTGGGCAGGTGCTAAGCGTCGCCATAGCTTTACTATTAATTTTTCAGAATAAAATTGATGGTGCCTTAATATCGGTTGTTATAGCAGAATCGCTTATATTTTTAATTACGTTAGTTGGAATAATTAATAGAAAGAGTTTAATTGGGCATATTAAGTTAAGTGTTATTAGCTTTAATATGTTAAAAAAGCTTAGTCCTTACTCTTTAATGGGTTTGTTTACTGCAGTTTTAATGCCTTTTGTTACTATTGCAATACGCTCTTATATTATTGATAATTTAGGTTATAAAGATGCTGGTTTTTGGGAAGCTATGACAAGAATATCCGATTATTACTTAATGTTTGTTAGCTCTTTAATTGTGTTATACCTTTTGCCTAGATTTACCGAAATTAAGGGTTTTAAAGCCTTTAAAAAAGAAGTGTTAAGTTTTTATAAAACTATAATTCCTATTATGCTTGTTGGTTTATTATTTATTTATGTGCTAAGACATTTTATTGTTTTACTTGTTTTTTCCGATGAGTTTGCCCCAGTGGAAGATTTGTTTTTCTGGCAACTTTTGGGCGATTTTGTTAAGATTTTATCCATTGTTATTGCATATCAGTTTTTAGCTAAAAAAATGTTTTGGCATTATATTTTAACCGAAGCTTTTCTTGTTATTATACTATATACTACAAGTGTCTATTTTATTGATTTATACGACAATGTTGAAGGCGCGGTAATTGCTCATTTTGTGAGTTACCTTATGTATTATGGTATTATACTTCTTATTTTTGGAAGTTCACTTTTCGGTTTAGCAAACCAGGAAAAATAATAAAATAGGTGTTTGAAAAAATATTAAACAACACTTTTATAAAAGTGTTTTCATATAATAGTATTGTGGTTTTTGGTAAACTACTAACTTCATTTGTAGTATCAAAAGTAAGTGCAGTTTATTTAGGACCTTCTGGTTACGCTATAGTTGGCAATTTTAAAAACCTTCTTCAAGGTATTTTAGGTATAACAGCTAGTGGGTTTCAAAGCGGCATTATTAAATATATTGCTGAAAATAAAAACAATACAGGTCAATTAAAAATTATTATTTCTTCAGTTATAGTTTTATGTGTTGGTATTTCTTCTATAATTAGCTTATTATTAATAGTGTTTTCAAAAACTTTAAGCGTTTATGTTTTAAAAGATGAGTCTCTAGCCTTTGTTTTTAGATGTTTAGCAGTCTTATTACCGTTAGTGTCCTTAAACTTTTTAATTGTGCATATTCTTAATGGTTTGCAGAAGTTCAAGCTATATACTGCAATTATAACACTAACGAATATTTTTAATGCCTTGTTAACCTTTCTTTTGGTATATTATTTAAGTTTAAAAGGGGCGTTGTATGCAAGCATAATTATTCCGGCGTTAGGTTTTATAACCAGTTTGTTTTTTAGTGATGTAAGGGAGTTATTAAGTGGTGTATTTAGAAGTATTAAAAATATTACAAGTGTTTTTTTAAAGTCAATATCTACTTATATTGTAATGGCAATTTATTCTTCCATACTTATAAGCTTGTCATATTTATTTATTAGAAATAAAATTATTGCAGATTTTAATACATCTATTGCTGGGTTATGGGAAGCCATGAATAAAATATCAGTTTTTTATATGATGTTTTTCTCTTCATTATTTACGCTTTATTTATTACCGAAGCTATCAGAAAATAAAACTATTTTGGGGTATAAAAGTATTATGAAGACTTACTTTAAATATATAATTCCGTTTATAATAGTTTTGTTTTTAGTAATATTTGTTTTTAGAGTATTTTTGATTAAAATAATTTTAACAGCAGAATTTGAGTCTATTGAGCAGTATTTTTATTTACAACTTATAGGCGATTTTATCAAAATAATAGCCTTTTCTTTAGCATATCAATTTCATGCTAAAAAAATGGTGACATTCTATTTTGTAACAGATGCCATTTTATATATATCCTTTTATTTAATTAGTATGTGCTTAATAGAGTATTTTGATTTAATGGGTGTGTTTTATTCTTATATTTTAAGCACGTTGTTATATTTAATTTCGGTCTCTCTTTTTATTTATTTTAATAACTCAAATTATTTAAAAGAATATGTTTAAACATGTTAAGTCTATATTTGTTTTAAGTCTTCCGTTAATATTTAAATATATATTCTTACTGCTTTTTATTGAATGGAATTTGTTTGATTTTAAAGATATTAAAGAGGATTGGCTATTTTTTTTAATAATTATTTTATTATTATTTAATAAAGTTTTTAAAAAACAGATTTTTGTAGATTTAGTGTGTTTTGTATATATGCTATATCTCATTTTGGAGACAACATCTTATATGGCTGTATCGGCCAATTTTTCATCGTCTTATATGTACTTGTTATTAGAGTCTAATAAACAAGAGTTAAGTGAGTTTACATCGGCTTATGTAAGTATGCCAATTGTACTGTTTATAGGTATTAGCTGTATTTTGTTTTTTGTAATTCGTAAACAGAAATTTAAAAGACTTATTAAACATCAATCTATTCTTGGAGTTTTAGGAGTATTAAGTATAATCGTTTTTTTAAAGCTTACGGGGTTAATAGAAAGTAATGCGTACCATAATATTGTTAGAGGTACTTACGGTTATTTTGATTTACAGAATAGTGTTAAGTTTAATACTGATATTAAAAAAGATGATATCAATATTAAATCAGATAATGAAGTGTTGGTGGTAGTTATAGGTGAGTCAACTACAACTAGGCATATGCAACTATATGGATACCATAGAGAGACTACACCATATTTGAGCTCTATTAAAGATAGTCTTTTAGTTTATAATAATGTTGTTTCTTCAGATATAATGACAACTAAGGCTGTTCCAAAAATATTAACATCATTGAATTATACAAAAAATAACACTATTGAAACAAACCTCATAGAAGTATTTAACTCTTCAAATTACAAAACATATTGGTTGTCTAATCAAAGGCCTATAGGGTACCATGATAATATAGTTAGCCAAATTGCATCATTGTCATCATATTTTAAATTTTTTAATCATGATAATGAGGTTAAAACAATTATACATGATGAAATATTATTGCCAGAATTTAAACTTATCTTAAATCAAAAGGGTAAAAAAGTTGTTTTTATTAGGTTAATAGGAACACATTTTGATTATATTAATCGTTATCCTGATTCATATAATACTTTTGATACTATTTTAGATGTATCTAAAAAAGAAAAGATTATCAATCAGTATGATAATGCTATTTTGTATAATGACTTTATTGTTTATAAATTTATTAAAGATCTTCAAAAACAAAATAGTAAAAGTGCTTTGCTCTATTTATCTGATCATGGAGAGAATGTCTATGATGATGCAGATTTCTTTGGACGTTCTGAAGAAGCATTAACTAAAAGTATGTTTGAAATCCCTTTTTTGTTATGGACGTCAGATAGTTTTGAATTCCCTGAAGATTTCGACTATCAGCCAAATAGAGCTTTTATGGCTGATCATACTTATGAAAGTATTGGTCATGTTTTTGGTGTTATGCATAAAAGTATGGATGCAAATCGAAGTATATTTAGTAATTCATTTGAACCTCGAAAGCGAAACGTTATAAATGACATTGATTTTGATAATTATTTTTTAGATAATAATAAATAATGAGCAAAAGAATATGTTTACTTACTGATAGTTTAAGTTCTGGTGGAGCAGAAAAAATGGTAGCAAACCTATCCATTTCTTTATTTAATAAAGGCTACTTAATTACTATTGTTTCTATGCGGAATAATATTGATTATGAGTATAGAGGTGAACTCTATAATTTTGGTTTGGATAAGGAAACGAATAGTAAGTTCAATGCCTTTTTAAAGTTTAAAAGCTTTTTTAGTAAAAATAAGTTTGATGTTATTATTGATCATAGAGTACGTTCGAATTTTTTAAAAGAACTTGTGTTTTCTAGATTAATATTTTCGAAATGCAAAATTATTTATTGTGTACATAATTATAAATTAAGTTACTACTTTAGTTTATTAAAATATCCAAAACTTTCTATTTTGCCACATGTAAAAAACGCTCAATTTGTGTCTGTTTGTAGCGCAATACAATCTTGTTTACTTGAAGAATTAAACCTAAATAGTACAAGGATATATAACTATGTTTTAGTGGAGAAATTGAAAAGAAAAGCATCTGAAGTTAACGCTATTTATGAAAATAAATATATTATTGGTGTAGGGCGTTTAACTAAAATAAAACAATTTGATGTGTTAATTTCTAGTTATGCTAAATCAGATTTACCTAATAAAAATATTAAACTTATAATTTTAGGAGATGGACCTGAAAAGAAGAATTTAGAATCACTTATTTTAGAATTAAAGATGAGTGATTATGTAGAGTTAATACCTTTTATGGATAACCCATACAAAATGATACAAGATGCTAAATGTTTAGTGTTAACGAGTAAAGTAGAGGGGTTTCCAATGGTAATTATTGAAAGTTTAAGCTTAAGAGTGCCTGTTGTAGCTTTTAATTGTAAAAGCGGGCCTAATGAGATGATAAGGCATAATATTAATGGACTATTGGTTCTAGATCAAAATAAAGAAGAGCTAACAAAAGCTTTAAATAAATTAATTCTTGATAATTCTTTTTATAAATCTATAAAAGAAAACGTTCAAAATGGTTTGGAGCGGTTTTCTGAATCTCAAGTTATCGCAGAATGGGTTTATCTTTTTAAAAGCGAAAGATAAAATGATTTTAAGTAATAGAATACCCGAATTGGTAAATAAAACTTAATTTTTCTAATAAATGATAAATTTGAAACATCAATTTTTTCTTTATAGAATTTTACAAGTTTATCATTCCTTTCCATCTTGTAAAGAATTAAGAGTTTAAAATAAATAAAATCAATATAAGGTTTTAACGTGGCTTGATTTTTATTCGTTAAATATTTAGAGTAATCTGGCGGATTTCTTTTTATGCTTGAATTTGGTGAGGTTAATTGATTATTAAAACCTCTTAAATAATAAATTCTTTTTACTTTATAAAAAGTGATATTGTACTTTAAAAAACACCTTATAAAAAAATCTTCTTCCTCGCCGTATTTTATAGTCTCATTAAATGCTCCAATATTTTTAAAAACACTTTTTTTAATAACTAAAGCACTTGGGCCAAAAATATTTTTTTTTAAACTAAAGTAGTTAGATACAATTTGTATTTGATTAGGCTTGAATGCAGTAGTTGATAAATTTGCCTTTTGTTTTGGTCTTAATACTTTTACTCCTGTAGCTAATACTTCAGAGCTTGGTTGGTGTTTAATTAAATTAAAAATGCACATTAAATAATCTTCACACCATAAATCGTCTGCATCTAAAAAAGCAATATATTCATATTTAGCATGTTTAATACCAGAATTCCTGGCATTAGATAATCCTTTGTTTTTTTGATTAAAAATTTTAATTCTGGAATCTAAAAAACGCTTAACAACATCAATACTCCTGTCGGTTGAGCCATCATTAATAATAACGATTTCAAAGTTTTTGTAATTTTGATTTAGTACACTATTTAGAGTGTTTTCAATATAATCTTCCTTATTATAAAGCGGGATAACTACAGAGAAAAAAAGTTCTTTAAGCATAATGTTATGAGTCTAAATCTTTATAACAGATATATGATAACTTATATAGTTGTAATATAAACATATTTGGCTTTGAGCCTAACAAATTACGCTCCATTACTTTATTAAACATCTGGTAAAAAAGGCTTATAAAGTAGTTTAATTTATATTTTTTTAGGTTAATAAATACGGAAAGCAACTTGTTGCTATGCTCAAAAAACATACGGTCATTATAAAGCTTTAATAAGACACTTATAAATTCTTTAACTTTGTTTAAATACACCTTGTTATCTTCTATTCCAAAATGATACACTTCATTATTTATGTGAAGCACATTAACCTTGTACTCTTTTAATAGCCCTCCAAAAAAAACATCTAGACCATAACTTTTTATTTTTATTTGCGAATTTATTTTAGAAAAAATTGACTTTTTAATAAGGAAATTCGCGGAAATAACTATCTGGTAAGGATTTAAGTTGCGCTTTTTAGCATTAACTTCTTCAAAATTTTTGCCAAAATTATACCGTAAGGTTTTGTTTTTTTGAGGTTTTATATTTTTGTAAGCAAAGCCACCATAAATAGCTTCGTAGTTGGAGTTAATATTTTCAAGATGCTTTACAATAAATTTATCAGATTTTGGCATTACATCGGCATCCAAAAATAAAAGCCAATTAAAGTTTGAATGCTCCGAGAGTATTTGTCTAGATTTTGTTCTACCATTATTTTTATTAGAATAGATAATAGAGGTGTGATCTAGACTGTCTACAAAGGCTTTGTTTATATCAACAAATTTTGTTGATCCGTCTTCAATACAAATAATTTCAAAGTTAATTTTAGCATTAGTTGCTTGCTTATGGATGTCCTCAACTAAGCTAGAAATAGAATAATTATAAACAGGTATTAGTATGGATAGCATAGTTAATTTTTACGTTGCACTACCTCGTAAACCTGATTCTCATCACACTTTAAAGTTTTGCTTGGATATTTTAAAAGTAGAGCATAGTCGTGAGTAGCCATTAAAATGGTATTGCCATTTTTATTAATGTCTTGGAGTACTTCCATTACTTCTACACTAGTTTGCGGGTCTAAATTTCCGGTAGGCTCGTCGGCAAGTATAAGTTCTGGGTCGTTTAATAAAGCTCTAGCTATAGCAACACGTTGTTGCTCGCCTCCAGAAAGCTCATGCGGGAATTTAAAACCTTTGGTTTTCATATCAACTTTGGTTAAAACCTCTTCTACACGGGTTTTCATTTTGTCTTTGTCTTTCCAGCCTGTCGCTTTTAATACAAAAAGTAAATTATCGTTAATGGTTCTATCCGTAAGTAATTTAAAATCTTGAAAAACAACACCTAATTTACGGCGTAAATACGGGATGTCTTTTTCTTTTAAGTTTTTTAAATTGAAATCTACAATATGGCCTTCACCTTCAGTTAAAGGTAAATCGCCGTAAAGTGTTTTCATAAAACTACTCTTTCCCGTTCCTGTTTTTCCAATTAAATAAACAAAATCACCCTTGTTTATTTCTACATTTACGTCGGATAACACTAAGCTATCTCCTTGAAAAATAGATGCGTTTTTTAATTGTAAAATGGAATTTGACATAAGGTAATTAAAGATTTTGTTACTGATGTAAATGTATTATTTAAAACTTGAAAGTAAAAGTTTAACGTAAAAAGAATAAAAAAAGTCTACGGGCAATGGGTTATTGGTTTAATTATCGATTCTCCCGTCTCCCGTCTTTCGTCTCCCGTCTCTGGTCTTCTAACTTCCATCTTCCATCATTTCCACGCATTCATTTTTTTCAACATTTGTTAACTTGATTATAATTATGGCACGATTATTACGTTATTAATTTATCTTTGATTTTAAATTATAAAACGAATCGTAAATGACTAAGAAAAGTATCGTTTCATTACTAGTAGCTATAAGTTTTGGTTTTCAAGTAATAGCTCAGCAATCTGCAACATATACAAGTAATTTAGTCGATTATCAAAAAGCCTTATCGCTTTACAATAATCAACAATATAATGCTGCCCAATCCTTGTTTAGTACGGTTAAAAAAACAACTACTGAAGATGTTTTAAAATCCGATTGCGCCTATTATATTGCTAATTGTGCTGTACGTTTAAACCAACAAAATGCAGATCAATTAATCGAGAATTTTGTAGAAGACTATCCTACAAGCACAAAAAAGAATACCGCCTACGTAGATGTAGCCGATTATTACTTCGAAAACTCCAAATATTCGTATGCTAGAAAATGGTATAATAAGGTTGATGAACAAGCATTAAGCGGTAAAGAACGCGAAAAATTCTACTTTAATAATGGGTATACAGCCTTTACAACTAAGCAATATAAAGATGCTAGAAAGTATTTAAGTAAAGTTGAAAACTCTCAAGAATTTGGTTCTCAAGCTAAGTATTATATAGGTTTTATGGCTTATGAAGGCGACGATTATGATAGAGCCAACGAGTATTTCGAGCAAGTAAGCGACCAAGAACAATACAAAGAAAAGCTATCTTACTATCAAGCCGATTTAAACTTTAAATTAGGGAAATTTGACGAAGCTATTAAATTAGCTAAAGACCGGTTAGAAACTAGTGATGCTAACGAAGTTTCAGAGCTATCTAAAATTATAGGGGAAAGCTATTTTAATTTAGAAAAATACGCTGAAGCTATTCCGTATTTAACCAAATACAAAGGAAAAAAGGGCAAGTGGAGTAATACCGATTTTTATCAATTAGGATATGCCTATTATAAACAAAAGGATTACGAAAACGCTATTTCCGAGTTCAATAAAATAGTAGGAGGGAACAATTCAATTGCTCAAAATGCCTATTATCATTTAGCCGAAAGTTATGTGAATCTAAACAAAAAGCAGGAAGCTTTAAACGCTTTTAGAAATGCATCGCAAATGAATTTCGATTTGAAAATTCAAGAAGATGCTTGGTTAAATTACGCTAAAATTAGTTATGAAATTGGTAATCCTTATCAATCGGCACCACAAGTATTAGCAGGCTATTTAGAAAAATATCCAGATAGTAGTTATAGGGATGAAATAGAAACGCTGTTAATCGATTCGTACATTACATCAAAAAATTACAACGAAGCTTTAGCCTTATTAGAAAGTAAAAAAAGTTTCGAAAATAAAGTAGCCTATCAAAAAGTAGCTTTTTATCGAGGTTTAGAGTTGTATAACGAAGGCGATTATCAAGAAGCAGAAGCACTTTTTGATGCGTCTTTAAAAGAATCTCAAGATCAAAAATACACGGCAAGAGCAACTTTTTGGAAAGCCGAAGCCGATTATAATTTAACAAACTACGACGATGCTTTAATTGGATTCAAACAATTTCAACAACAGGCCCAAGCATCAGAAACTCCCGAGTATGAAAATCTAGATTATAATCTGGCTTACACTTATTTCAAATTAAAAAATTACGATAGGTCTACAGAGTATTTCAATACTTTCATCACTAATAAAAGAGAAGATCAATTAAGATTGAATGATGCCTATTTACGTTTAGGCGATGGTTATTTTGTGTCTAGCCAATACCAAAGTGCTATTTCTGCCTACGATAATGCCATAAAATTAAATAAAATTGATTCAGATTATCCAGCATTTCAAAAAGCAATTAGTATCGGGTATGCGGGACAAACATCGGCTAAAATTAAGGCTTTACAACAATTTATTTCAGATTATCCAAAATCAAAATTACGAGATGATGCGCTTTACGATTTAGGGAATTCTTATATAAAAGACAATAATACAGCCAAAGGTATGGCAGCTTATAATCAGTTAGCAAGCGAGTATAGAATGAGCTCTTTTGTGCCAAAAGCATTGCTTCGTCAAGGTCTAGTGTATTATAATGGCGCCGAAAATGAAAATGCTTTAACCAAGTTTAAAAAAGTAGCTGGAGACTATCCAGGAACGCCAGAAGCAGTTCAAGCGGTATCTACAGCGCGTTTAATTTATATCGATTTAGGTCGTGTAGATGATTATGCTAATTGGGTAAAACAGTTAGATTATGTCGAGGTTACCGATGCCGATTTAGATAACGCAACCTACGAAGCAGCCGAAAAACAATATTTAGATAACAATACCGATAAAGCCATAAAACAATTTAATGGGTATTTAAATCAATTTCCTAATGGTTTACATGCTTTGCAATCGCATTTCTATGTGGCGCAATTGTATTACAAAAAGGATTTGTTAGAAAACGCCGCACCGCATTATAAATATGTTGCCGATGCTAGTCGTAACGAATTTACAGAACAAGCTTTAACGCGTTTATCGCAATTTTATCTAGAAAGTAAAAGCTGGAATAAAGCCATTCCTATTTTAAGCCGTTTGGAAAATGAAGCTAACTACCCGCAAAATATTGTCTTCGCGCAATCTAATTTAATGAAGGCCAATTATCAATTAGAAAATTACGACAATGCTGTGGCTTACGCCGAAAAAGTGTTGGCAAGTTCTACTATCGATAATAAAATTAAAGGCGACGCCCATATTATTATAGCACGTTCGGCAATTAAAACGGGTAACGAAGCTAAAGCAAAAACAGCCTATGCAAATGTAGAAGGTGTTGCTACAGGCGAAACAGCTGCCGAAGCCTTGTATTACAATGCTTATTTTAAAACTAAGGAAGGTAAACACGAGGCATCAAATACTACGGTACAAAAATTAGCCAAAGATTATTCGGGGTATAAATATTATAGCGCCAAAGGCTTAGTGCTTATGGCTAAAAATTACTATGCTTTAAACGATGCGTTTCAGGCCACTTATATTCTAGAAAGTGTTATTCAAAACTTCTCAGAATTCGACGATGTGGTTTCAGAGGCAAAAACCGAATTAAGCAAAATCAAGAAGGAAGAAGCAAAAACAAATTCATCAATTTTACCAGAAGATTAATTTTAATAAGAAGTTAACATGTTATGCTTAAACTACCTAAGCATGTCATCAATCGTAAAACAAAAAAAATCTATACGTATGCGCAAGCAAATTAAATATATATTAACCGTTGTTCTTTTTTTAAGTATCACTTTTGGGTTTGCTCAAAGAACTCAAAACGATACCATAAATACAGGTGTTATAGATGTTGTTAAACCCTATGTGCCAACAATTTCAGATGCGTTTAAGGTAAAGGAAGTGCCGTCTCTAGACGATGAAACTACCCAAACAAAAAAGGATATTAAGTACAATATATTTTCGTTCCCTGTGGCCTCTACATTTACACCGGCAAAAGGTAAAGCGGCCGTTGTAGAAAAACGTGCACCAACAAAATTATACGACAACTATGCTACTTTGGGCGTAGGGAGTTATACCACTATTTTGGGTGAGGTGTATTTAAATCAAGCACTAAGTCGTAACGAAAATATTGGCGGTTATGTAAGTCATCACTCCTCTGCCACAGGTATAGAGGATGTGGAATTCGATAATAATTTTTCCGATTCAAAAATTAACATCAATTACTCAAGTCAGTTAAGAGATTTATCATGGAAAGCCGAGGCTGGTTTCCAACATCAATTATACAATTGGTATGGTGTACCAGAATCGCATGTCGCTCAAGCCAAATCGGATAATTTGGATGGCAGCCATTCATTTTTTAATGCGCATTTTGGAGGCGATGTTACCTTTGAGAATACATACATCAACTCAGGAAGTGTCTTTTTTAGACGCTTTTCAGACAACCAAGGCTCTGGCGAAAATAGATTTACAGCCAAAGCAAAAGTAGATGTGCCCATACGAGATATCGAAATTTCAACCGATTTTAAAATAGACTACCTAGGTGGTGCTTTCGATACAAATTTTGATGGCACTAACGCCATCGACTATGGTAATTTTCAAGTAGGTTTAACACCAACTTACCAATTAAAACAAGACGATTTAACCGTTAATATCGGGGTGTCTTTAAACTATTTAAACGACAAAGCCTTTGGCGATAATAACCTTTACTTTTATCCAAATGTATCCGCAACTTATCGCGTAGTAAACGATGTTGTAATTGCTTATGCAGGTGTAAAGGGCGATTTAATTATTAATTCGTATTACGGTTTTGCAAACCAAAATCCATTTGTATCACCAACATTAGCAATCGCACCAACCGATCAGTTGTACAATGCATACATTGGCTTAAAAGGGAAACTGTCTAGTAATATGAGCTATAATGTAAGCGGCCGTTATGTGTCCGATAGAAATAGGGCTTTGTATAGAAACAACGATATCACAGCAACAAATCAAGAGTACACCTATGGTAACTCCTTTGGTGTTGTTTACGATAATATCGATACCTTTGGTGTAGCTGGCGAAATTAATGTCGATGTAAACCGTAATTTTAAATTAGGTTTAAAAGCCGAATACTTCTCTTATACAACCGATAACCAGGACGAAGCTTGGAATTTACCGGACATAAAAAGCTCCCTATTTATCGATTATCAAATAGACGAAAATTGGTTCGCAGGAGCCAATCTGTATTACATCGGCGAGCGTAAGGACCAATATTTAGTAAACGATGGAATAACTAATAGCACGCCTTTAACCGTAACTTTAGATAGTTTTTTCGATGCCAACGCACACGTAGGGTATCATATAAACGAGCAACTTTCGGTATTTGCAAAAGCCAATAACATGGCAAATAACGCCTACCAAAAATGGCAAAATTTTCCGGTACAAAGCATTCAGTTTTTAGCAGGTGCAACATATAAGTTCGATTTTTAAACAGGTCCTTTTTTTGTCATTCCCGCCAAGGCGGAAATCTCATGAAACACTATAAGGTTATAATATTATTTGGGCGTTACCTGTTGCTCATTCCTATAAGGTTTTTAAAACCTTGCAGGATCGCAAAAGGTCAGGCTTTCCGTTGCAAGTCCTAGCACCTACTACGTCGGGCTGTGTGCTTTTATTCATGCGCTTTAATTCAAATTAATGAAATCATGAACATAAATGTTTCACTGCAATCCTTAACGCGGGCTTGCACCAAGGTCATTAAGCCCTAGCAATCTTATAGTAAAAACAGTAGCTAAAATTTAACTAGTTTTGTAGTGTTATTAAAAACATCAGGTTATTAAAAATTTAGTCCTCATAGCGTTGTTTCTATCCATAAATACATTCTCTCAAAATTTAGAATGCGGACAAAGTATAGATAGCGTTAAAAGTACATTAGCCGGCCAATGGAAATTAAAAGCACTTAATAGCAATAAAATCTATAGGTTTTGGTTTAAGCAAGACGCGGGTTTTGTAGAGGTTCTAGAAGAATTAAACTTACCACCAAAAGCAGAACACACAGAAATAGGACGATTAGTTAAAAACGATCAAGCTGCAGTAAACATAAAGCTAATAGAAGGTGTATTTTTTATAGAAATGGTTTATCCTTTCGGTACCATCACAGAACAAATATATAAGCTAAATAAAAATACCTTTGTTTATGGTAAAGGCACAACAGCGCATTACTTTGTAAAAGATGTTAACTAAGCCGTAATTTTAGCCAAATAATCAAAATGCTCGCCTTCTAATACCAATTCGCATTTAAGATCTAGAGTGTCGCAAGCCAGTTTTAAGGTTTCAAAATCTAAATACAGCCATTTCATAGGGGCTTCTTCTTCGCCCCTATAACTCAAAAAATAATCCAATTCGCCGTAGTAGCTCGAATTCATATCCATCCAATAGCCACCATCTTCGTCTTCGTACATGTATTTAATATCCGAAGAGTCAATTAAAATTTGTCCGTTAGTATTTAATAGACTTTTTAAATGCGCTAAGTATTTGGATACCTGAGTTAATTCTTGAAAAATTCCGGTGCCATTCATTAAAAGTAAAATGGTATCAAACGTGTTCTGTTCGTTTAAAAGCGGTAAAACTTCGGCATGTAAAACACCACGTTGTTTAGTCACTTCAATAGCACCTTTCGATACATCGATAGCTTTAACCTCAAAACCTTTTTTCTGTAAATACAAACTATGAATTCCAGAACCACAACCTACATCTAAAACAGAACCTTTACAGAGTTTTAAAGCTTTTTGCTCTAATGCAGGCATGTCTTTAAAGGCTCTAAATAAATAGGGAAGCGGCAGCACATCTTCATCCGAAATGTTGGTGGAAGTTATAATATCCTTAGTATAATTTCCGTTTTGGTAATCTAATAATGCACACCCGAAAAGGTCTTTCATCAATATCGCTATTTTGTCATTCCCTCGAAGGAGGGAATCTTTTATTAATTTCTTTAAATAAGGCTAATCTCATTTCATTTCCGCGAAAGCGAAATAATTATAAAAAACACTATTTTTGCGCCATGCAAGACATTATTAATAATCTTCCAAAGCTGGCCAAAGATAAACATAACGAGAATAAAAAATTCTTTACCAAGTTAAAAAAGAAGGCGCCTAAAAATTTAGACTATATCATGCAAGATTTGCATGACGACGAATTTACACGTACCGATTGTTTAGCCTGTGCAAACTGTTGTAAAACTACCGGTCCACTTTTTACAGATAAAGATGTAGATAGAATTGCTAAGCATTTTAAAATGAAAACGCAGCAATTTATTAGTCAGTTTTTGCGTGTCGATGAGGATAATGATTATGTTTTGCATACGGTGCCTTGTACCTTTTTAGGCGCCGATAATTACTGTTCTATTTACGATGTGCGCCCTAAGGCATGCCGAGAATTTCCACACACCGATAGAAAAAAGTTTCAGCAAATATCTAACCTTACTTTAAAGAATGTGGCCATTTGTCCTGCCGCTTTTAATATAGTAGAAGAAATGAAAAAGCGTATTAAAATTTAACTTCAATAAATAGGCTTACTTTATTACGATGTTTTGAAGCTTTGTTTAACTGTTTGACTTTAAGTTTTATAGTTGTTGTTTTTTAAATAGTTGCTTTCTATATTATAAAATTATACTATCTTTCCTACTTTTAAGTTGGTGTTTTAAAATGTATTTAATGAAAAAAACAGTCGTAGTATTCATTGTTCTAATTTTTACTCAAACAATTAAAGCAGATAACTGGATAAGCTCTTTTGAAGATGGTCAAAAGCTAGCATTAGCTACAAATAAATTAATGTTAGTCGATTTTTGGGCGTCTTGGTGCGGGCCGTGTAGAGATATGGATTCTGAATCTTGGGATAGGGATGAGGTAAAATTATTAATGAAAAATTTCGTCCCTGTTAAAATTAATATAGACCTAAATAAGGAACTTGCTCTAAAATATGAAGTAAAAGGCATACCGTTTATTTTTATTATGGATGGGAATGGTGAAGTCATTTATAAACAAATGAGTTATAAGACAAAAAGTGAAGTTATAACCATGCTAAATAAATACAGGTTAGATATGTCCTACCTAGCTCCTTTTTTAACTAGTTTTTACAAGAAGAAAAGTTTTTCATCTTCCTTTAGGCTGGGATTGAAATATAATGATTTTTCGCTTTTTTTAGATGAAGATATAAGAAGAGATGTATTGTTACTCTCTAACCAGTACTTTGATATTTCCAAGAAGCTTTTAAAGAAAAGTAATTTAAATAATAAAAAAGACTTTTTACAACAAATAGCGCTTTATAAGGTGAAAGAACGTTTAATTTTGAATAAATTTAATAAAGCAAAAAAACTTTTATCTAAATTTAAAGAGGAGGATATTGCAAATATAAATAGAAGTTTCTACTACAGGTTAAATTATATTTCAAGTAAAAAGGCAGAGGACTCTAGTAACGAAAACCTATGGTTAAAAAAGTTAAGTGAAACAGATATGATAAAAGTTGAGGTTTTTTTTAAGTATATTTAGAAAAAAAACTAAACACTTGGAAACTATTTTAAACTATTTCGAAACCATTCCAACCCACCACAGAGCATTAATTATTATTGGAGGTTTAACTCTTTTTTGGATTTTAGAAGGTATTATTCCTTTAATAGGATTTAAATATAAAAAATGGAAACATGCTGTTCCTAATATATTTTTCACCTTAACTACCATTCTTGTTAATTTACCTTTAGCTTTTTTGTTTTTAAAATCGTCAGACTGGGTTATGGCTAATAATTTTGGTATTCTAAATTGGTTGCCAGAAATGCCTGTTTGGTTATATGGTATTCTTGGAGTGTTTTTAATAGATTGCATTGGTGCCTACTTACCCCATTTAATCGAGCACAAAGTAAAACCCCTTTGGATGGTCCATTTGGTGCATCATTCAGACCATAATGTAGATACAACAACAGCCAATAGGCACCATCCTCTAGAGAGTGTTATTCGGTATGTTTTTACACTAGCCGGAATTTTTTTAGTGGGTACACCAATTGGTTTGGTGTTGTTATACCAATCGCTATCGGTAGTGGCAACACAGTTTAATCATGCTAATATTCAATTGCCCAAAAAAGTAGATAAATTACTTAGTTACGTTATTGTTTCTCCAGATATGCATAAAGTGCATCATCATTATAAAATGCCTTATACAGATTCTAACTACGGTAATATTTTTTCGGTTTGGGATAGACTCTTTGGTACCTATAAAGAGTTAGATACCGATAAGATTATTTATGGTGTAGATGTGTTTCCAAACGAAAAACAAAATGGAAGTATTCCCCATTTATTAAAACAACCCTTTTTAAAATATCAAAAGTCAGAGGAAGTAGAATAGCAAGATTTAATTAGTCGTTCTCAATATCACTAATATGTTCTTCCCAGGCTTTTGCCGAAATTTGAATTTCTACAATTAAAAGGGAAAGCGAAGCTATAAGTAATAATAACGCTAAGCCAAATATCCAAACAGCAATGGTGTTTTGTTGTATGTAAATTAAAAACATAGTTAATACGCAAAACAGTAAACTGGTAATACCTAAAATTTGCATATATCGAGTAAGGTATAGTCTGTGTTTAATATTCCTAATTTGTTTGTAAAAACGCTTATCATGATTTTTTTGATACTTATCATACAAATCTCTTATAGCTGCGGTGTAGGCAATAAACCTATTGGTATAGGCTAACATAATTAAGGAAATTGCCGAAAATAAAAGAGCAGGTGTAGTAAGCGTTAATTGTTCCATGGCGTATCAACTTTTAATTATGCTAAATTATAAATAACCAATTTGAATTTGGTATATTTAAATCGGTATTTTATCTTTAAGTATGCGAGAAGACTTCCTACACTACATTTGGAAATATAAAAAATTTCAAATTAATAATCTAAAAACTACGGCAGGAGAGCCTGTTGTAGTAACTTCGGTAGGGCAGCATAATTATAATTCGGGCTCAGATTTTTTTAATGCTAAACTTAAAATAGGAGAGCAACTCTGGGCTGGTAATGTGGAGATTCACATAAACGCATCAGATTGGTTTTTACATAATCATGAACAAGATCCGGCTTACGATAATGTTATTCTGCATGTGGTTTGGGAAGATGATACCGAAGTATTCCGCAAAAACAGCACACCAATTCCAACACTCGTTTTAAAAAATGTTGTAGACGAAGCTTTATTAACTAATTACCAAAGGCTTTTTGCTAAAGAAAATAAATGGATAAATTGCGAGGGAAGTTTTGCAGCTACTGATGCTTTTGTATTAACCAATTGGTTGGAACGTTTGTATTTTGAGCGTTTAGAACGAAAATCTGAAACCATAGAATCGCTTCTGCAGGCATCAAATAACGATTGGGAGGCCGTACTATTTAAAATGCTAACTAAAAATTTTGGGTTGAAAGTTAATGGTGATTCCTTTTTTAGTTTAGCCCAATCCATAGATTTCTCGATTGTTAGAAAAACACAATCTAACCTTCAGGCATTAGAAGCTTTGTTATTTGGACAAGCAGGATTGTTAAACCAAGATGTTGAAAACGCATACTACTCTGCGCTAGAAAAAGAGTATCAGTTTTTAAAAGTGAAATTTAAACTAAGTAATTCTAATGTGTTACCTATACAGTTTTTTAGATTACGCCCACCTAACTTTCCCACTATAAGACTATCACAATTGGCTAATTTGTATGCAACACATCAAAATTTGTTTTCGAAACTTATCGAAGGAAACACATTAGAGGACTTTTACAATCTTTTTAAAGTATCTACCTCAGAGTTTTGGAAAACCCATTATACCTTTCAAAAGGAATCTAAAGCATCAACCAAAATGCTTTCAAAGTCCTTTATAGACTTATTGCTTATAAATACCATTCTACCTATTAAATTTAGTTACGCTAAACAAAAAGGGCAGGAAATAGATGCCGAAATTTTAGAAATAGCATCGCTATTGGCTTCAGAAAAAAATAGCATAGTAAATGCGTTTAATAGTTTAAAAAAAGTGTCTAAAACTTCTATAGATTCTCAAGCCTTAATTCAATTAAAAACGGCGTATTGCGATAAGCATAAATGTTTACAATGTGCCATTGGAAATGCACTTATTAATACCTAAATTGAAATGTTGTTTTTAGGAATATAAAAAAAACGACCCCTTCATTTTTAAGCGAATTACTAAAATGGCCCCATAAAACTTAAGATCCCGATTTTAACGCTAAAACTAGAACAATTACCGGTATAAACTTTTAAACTAAAAAAGTTAGTATTAAATTGCAGCATGAACAGTATATATAAACCATTATTGTTTTTTCAGAAACATGGCTATTACGTTTGCCAACGTATTGCCGACCGTTTTGGTATTCGCGCAAAAGTGGTAAGAACATCATTTATGTATATAACCTTTGTAACCGTAGGGTTTGGTTTTGCCTTATATATGTTTTTAGCCTTTTGGATGCGTATTAAGGATTTAATCTATACTAAACGTTCATCGGTGTTTGATTTATGAATCCACTAATTAAGTTTTTTAGAACAAAAATTTATACAGCCGTTTTTCTACTGGTTGTTATTATGCTTATTGGTGTTTTTGGTTACGTCATGATCTCGGGCTATTCGCTAGTTGATGCGCTTTACATGACCGTTATTACTATGACAACCGTAGGGTTTGGCGAGGTGGTTCCTTTGGATAATCAATCAAAGATTTTTACAATATTCTTAATTTTGGCTAGTGTTGTTATAGTGGGTTATGCCTTGTCTGTAATTACAGAATATATTTTAAGTAAAAACGACGTGGAAGAATTAAAACACAAAAAAATGCAAAAAAAAATAGATGCTTTTAATAACCACATTGTTATATGTGGTTACGGTAGGAACGGAAAGCAAGCAGCGGTAAAACTTAAGGCTTATAATAAAGAGTTCGTTGTTGTTGAGAAAAATAAAGAGCTAGAAGAGCGCTTGCAGCTAGACAGCGTACCATACGTAATTGGAAATGCTAATGAAGATGAAGTACTTATTACAGCAGGTGTTAACAGAGCTTCGTGTTTTATATCTGCACTTCCAAACGACGCAGATAATTTATTTGTTGTGCTTTCGGCAAGACAGTTAAATAGTGACATTAACATTATAAGTCGAGCATCAAACGAATCATCTTACGAAAAGCTAAAATTTGCTGGAGCCAATAACGTTATATTACCAGATAAAATAGGTGGCGACCATATGGCGTCTTTAGTAGTAGTTCCTGGCTTAATGGAATTTATAGATAACCTATCTATTGTAGGAAAGTCAGGTATTAATATAGAGGAAATTGCTGTAGAGAAGTTTTATGATTCTACTAAGCCTAAAACAATAAAAGATCTAGATCTTAGAAGAAAAACAGGCTGCACCGTTATTGGGTATAAAGATGAGAATGGTGAATATGTAGTTAATCCTGAGGCAGGTATAGAGTTGGCTAAAAACTCTAAAGTTATTGTTTTAGGACGACCAGAACAAATTGAAGCGCTTAATACTGAGTACGATATCGATTAGTATATTTGCTTTTTTAACAGCCTTTGTTTTAAAAAATCATTTTTTTTTAGCATCTTGCTTAACTTTAGTAAGAATCTTTCAATGAAAATTAATTAACAACAACCTTATGAGGAAATATCTTCTTTCAATATTTACATTTATTATTCCAATTTTAACTTTTGCTCAAGAAGAAGAATTAGGTCTGGATGAAAAAATAGACCAAGCTTTTGCTCCAGTAGCGCAATTTTTTACTGACGTTATTTTCTTTCCTGTATATCAAGATGATGTATATACTATCCCTTTTGTTCTCGTTCTTTTAGTAGGTAGTGCTTTATTTTTTACAATATTTTTTGGTTTTCCTAATATTAGATACTTCTGGACAGCCATTAATACTGTAAGAGGAAAGTATGAAGATATAGAAAAGCATGGCGCTAAAGAACTTTATGGCGAAGGCGGAATAGCACAAGGTCAAGATTTATCGAATGTTGATATCGAAGAGCATTTAATAAGTGTTCAAGACGATTTGGCAGTAGATGGCGATATTGTAGATACCATTCGTGATGAAAGTTCAGAAGGTGAAGTATCGCATTTCCAGGCCTTAGCAACAGCCGTTTCTGGTACTGTGGGTAATGGTAATATTGCCGGTGTAGCCTTGGCTATTGCGCTTGGTGGACCTGGAGCTACCTTTTGGATGATTGTTTGTGGATTACTAGGTATGTCAACAAAATTTGTAGAGTGTACCTTAGGGGTGCAATACAGAGATGTTGGAGAGGACGGCACTGTTTACGGAGGCCCAATGTATTATATAAGTAAAGGACTTAAAGCCAAGGGGTTTAAAACGATAGGAAAAATAGCAGCAGGTATTTTTGCAATATTCTGTATTGGTGGTTCTTTTGGTGGTGGTAATGCTGCTCAATCTAATCAAGCAACCATTGTAATTAAAGAATTGTTTAACTGGCAAAGTACCGCTGCAGGAGCTATTGTAGGTCTTGTATTGGCTATTTTAGTTGGTGTTATAATTATAGGTGGTATTAAGCGTATCGCTCAGGTAACAGAAAAAGTAGTACCATTTATGGCTATTATGTATATCCTAGCCTGTATATACATCATTTTAAGTAATTTTACTTTAATTGACGATGCTATGGGGCTTATTTTTAAAGAAGCGTTTAATCCAACAGCGTTTGGAGTTGGTTCTTTAATAGGTGTTTTATTAGTAGGCTTTCAACGTGCTGCCTTTTCTAACGAGGCTGGTGCAGGTTCGGCTTCCATTGCGCATTCTGCAGTAAGAACTAAGTATTCTGCTTCCGAAGGTTTAGTAGCTTTATTAGAGCCTTTTATCGATACAGTTGTAATTTGTACCATGACGGCTCTAGTTATTGTTATTTTCAATCTAGGTGGTTTCTTCGAATACGGAGGCGATGGCTCTGGAGCTGTTTTTATAGACGGCTTACCTTATGAAGGTGCAGGAATAACATCTCAAGCTTTTGCACAGTACATACCTTACTCTAATGTGTTTTTAACTATTGCAGTAGTGCTATTTGCAGTATCAACGATGATTTCTTGGTCGTATTACGGATTACAATCTTGGAAATTCTTATTTGGTAGAGGTAAAGTAGCAGATTTAGTTTATAAAATTTTATTTTTAACCTTTGTAGTAATTGGTGCAGCAGCAAGTATGAACTCTATTTGGTCATTCTCTGATGCTATGATATTCGCTATGATTTTCCCTAATATGGTCGGATTGTTCTTATTATTCCCAGTGGTTAAAAAACAATTAAAACGCTACTTAGATGCTATCAACCTTAAAAAGGAAGCGATAGATTCGTAGATAAACATTAAAATTAAAATATATGAAATCCCATTTTACGTTTTCTAAAAAACAACGAAATGGGATTTTTTTATTGCTTATTCTAATAGTGTTATGCCAATGTGTTTATTTTTTTATTAGTTTTCAATCAAGCGATATTGAAGTCAATCAAGCGGAATTAGCAAATTTCACCAAAGAAATAGATTCGCTAAAACAAGTAGAGATAGAATCCCGAAAACCCAAAATATACCCTTACAATCCTAATTATATAACAGATTTTAAAGGGGCATCTTTAGGCATGAGTAACCAAGAAATAGATAGGCTGTTAGCGTTTAGAAAACAAAACAAATGGATCAATTCTACCAAGCAGTTTCAAGAGGTAACAAAAGTTTCAGATTCATTGTTAAATGCAATGGCTCCTTTTTTTAAGTTCCCAGAATGGGTGTTACACCCTGTTAGATCATCAAGTTGGAATAGTGAAAAGAAGTATAATAACAAACCAAAAACCTACGCTCAAAAACAAGATTTAAACACAGCAACGGCACAACAACTTCAAAAGGTAAATGGAGTAGGCAAGGTGCTATCAGACCGTATTATTAAATATCGAAATAAATCTGTTGGCGGTTTTATTGCCGATATTCAGCTGCACGATGTTTACGGGTTAACGCCAGAAGTCGTCGAAAACATTACAAATCAGTTTACAGTAAAAACCCCAAAGGCAGTAAATAGAATCAATATAAATATTTCTACCGTAGATGATTTAGTTACTATTCCGCATATCGATTACGATGTAGCCCACAATATTATTGAGCAGCGTATATTAATGGAAGGTTTCAATTCTATTAATCAATTAAAAAAAGTAAAAGACTTCCCAATAAATAAAATCAAGATAATTGAATTATATTTGCAGTTCGAAAAAGAAAAATAAATGAATAGCATGTACTTCACCGAAGAACACAATCTTTTTAGAAAAAGCCTTCAAGATTTTTTACAAAAAGAAGTGGTTCCGCATATCGAAAAATGGGAGCAAACTGGTATAATCGACAGATTTATTTGGAAGAAATTTGGCGATATGGGCTTTTTTGGAATTAATTATCCAGAGGTTTACGGTGGCATGAATCTAGATTTATTCTACACTGTTATTCTACTCGAAGAACTTCAAAAAATAAACTCCGGCGGTTTTGCTGCAGCAATTTGGGCACATGTTTATTTAGCCATGACGCATTTAAATGCCGAAGGCGATGAAGCCATAAAACAAAAGTATTTAGCGCCAAGTATTGCTGGCGATAAAATAGGCTGCCTATGTATAACCGAGCCCTTTGGAGGAAGCGATGTAGCAGGAATGCGCACAACAGCAGTAAAGCAAGGCGATCATTATGTAATAAATGGCTCAAAAACATTTATTACCAACGGTGTTTTAAGCGATTATTTAATAGTAGCAGCTAAAACTTCGCCAGAACTAGGTAATAAAGGCATAAGTATATTTTTGTTAGATCGCGACATGGCAGGAGTATCTGCTACAAAACTAGATAAACTAGGTTGGCGCGCATCAGACACCGGCGAAATAGCTTTCGATAATGTAAAAGTACCAGTCCAAAATCTTATGGGCGAAGCGGATAAAGGGTTTTCATATATTATGCAGCACTTTGCACTAGAGCGTTTAATAATGGGGATAAATGCCCATGCAAGAGCAGAATTTGCGCTAGATTATGCGTTAAAATACATGAGCGAACGCGAAGCATTTGGCAGAACTATCGATAAATTTCAAGCCTTACGTCACAGCATCGCAGATTTATATTCAGATTTAGAGGTAAATAAAATATTTAACTATACCATAGCCGCTAGGCTAAATAAAGGTGAGTACGTAGTAAAAGAGGCCACCATGTCTAAATTAAAATCAACCAAAATGGCCGACGAGGTTATTTACCAATGTCTACAATTTTTAGGAGGATATGGTTACATGGAAGAATATCCAATGGCAAGACTCCTACGCGATAGTAGGCTAGGACCAATAGGTGGTGGAACCTCCGAGATACTGCGCGAAATTTTGGCTAAAATTATAATAGACAAAAAAGAGTATAAGCCAGCAACATAATTGTTTATCTAAATGGTATCTAGTAGTTGGGCGTTACCCAAGGGTCGGGCTTTCCACTATATCTTTTTAAAAGGAATTAACGAATTAAGATCGTCGTAGCTATCCATTTGTTTTTTACTTTAAATTAAACACATTGCTTCTTTATTTTAAAAAGGATGCCGTTTCAATCCCTAACGCACTTATTTATCCTTTGTAAAAGCATTACAGTTTATAAATTATGTTAGGAGCGTTTATATAAAAGATTTACTAGTTATAATCCTAAATTAAAATCCCTTAAAAAATACCAATACAAACAATTGCAAATTCTAAATTACTTTTTATATTTGCAGCCTGAAAATTCTAAAAGAGAGGAGGTTAAGACACTATGTTAAAAATTCAAGTAAAAGAAGGAGAAAATATAGAAAGAGCGCTAAAACGTTACAAACGTAAGTTTGTTAGAACAACGGTTAAAAATCAGTTGCAAGAACGTAAGCAGTTCACTAAACCCTCTGTTGCACGTAGAGCGCAATTACAAAAAGCGCAATACATTCAAGGCTTAAGAGACGCAGAAAATGTGTAACCCACGTTTTTAAAACCATAACAATCCCACTTTTTAGTGGGATTTTTTGTTTAATGTTATTTCTTAATACAAAAGGTTTTACTATAACGTACGCATTGAATGGTAATGTGGCAGTTTTACTTTGGTCAAATACAATAATATCAGCAAAAGTTTTGTACACATTATAGACACCCAAAAAACGATTCATAAAATTTGGATTAAAAAAAATAATTCCTAAAAATTCAGATTAAACAAAAGTATTGTATCTTCATAGCACAACACAAGTTAATATGCCCTTCAGTCCATTTACAGATTATTTACTGCTAGAAAAAAACTATTCAAAGTTAACGGTAAACGCTTATCAAAACGATTTAAATGAGTTTTTAGAATTCATAATAAATGAATACGATTCAAATTCTATAAATCAAGTTAACTACCCACAAATACGAAATTGGATTGTAACATTAGTCGAAAAAGGAATATCCAACCGCACCATAAACCGAAAAGTATCTGCATTAAACACCTATTATAAGTTTCTGTTAAAAACGAGCGATATAGAATTAAACCCACTATCAAAACACAAAGCATTAAAAACAAGTAAAAAAATACAAGTACCATTTTCAGAAACAGAAATAGAATCGGTGCTAGACTATTTAAACTTGGCAAACGATTTTGAGAGTGTAAGGAATAAATTCATTATCGAATTGTTTTATTCTACAGGTATAAGAAGGATAGAGTTGGTTGAGCTAAAACTAAGCAGTTTAGATTTAGCTAATAATACGTTAAAAGTATTAGGTAAAAGAAATAAAGAACGAATTGTACCGTTATTAAAGTCTGTAGTAGAAACTGCAAAAACCTATTTAAGTTTTCGAAAAAGTCTATATAGCATTAAAGACGGCCAACAGCTTTTTTTAACAAAAAAAGGCGTTAAAATATACGAAACACTTGTTTACAGAATAATAAATCAGTATTTTAGTTTGGCATCTTCAAAAGTAAAGAAGAGTCCCCATATATTAAGGCACTCCTTCGCTACTCATTTGTTAAATCAAGGTGCCGATTTAAATGCTGTTAAAGAACTTCTAGGACATTCCAGTTTAGCTTCCACGCAAGTGTATACTCATAATAGTATTGCCGAATTGAAAAAAGCGCATATTAATGCCCATCCCAGAAGTAAAAAATAGGAGTATTAAGTAATTGTCTAACCCAAAAAAACGAGTATGAAAGTAAACACCCAATCCGTAAATTTCAATGCAGATCAAAAGTTGATAAACTTTATTCAACAGCGAATGGATAAATTAGATTTATTCTATGATAAAGTTATCAAATCGGAAGTTTTTTTAAAATTAGAAAACACTAGTGATAAAGAAAACAAAATATTTGAAGCAAAAGTAAGTGTTCCTGGTGATAGCTTTGTTGTAAAGAAACAATGTAAAACCTTCGAAGAGGGCGCAGATATGGCTATTGCATCTCTAGAAAGACAGTTAAAAAAGCGAAAAGAAAAATTAAGAGCACATTTATAATAAAATTTATTAAAAAATGTTTTGAATAATGTAAAAAATCTATACATTTGCAGTCCGTTAGAAATAGCGGGCTTTTTTTATGTGGTTTTTTAGTAATAAAAATCATTAAAAGCCGATGTAGCTCAGCTGGCTAGAGCAGCTGATTTGTAATCAGCAGGTCGTGGGTTCGAGTCCCTCCATCGGCTCAAGTTCTTAAAATATTGAAATAAAGTTAATTGGGGAGATACTCAAGCGGCCAACGAGGGCAGACTGTAAATCTGCTGACTACGTCTTCGCAGGTTCGAATCCTGCTCTCCCCACAACTTTTTTTTGTTATTTTTCTTGAAATATTGAAATTTGATAAGCGTTAGTTTATCTAAAATTGCGAGAGTAGCTCAGTTGGTAGAGCGTCAGCCTTCCAAGCTGAATGTCGCCGGTTCGAACCCGGTCTCTCGCTCTAAACTTCCTGCGAAGGCAGGAATCTCTTCTTTCATAATTGGCAATATTTATTATTGTTTTGGAAGAATAGGAAATAAAAACTTTACGCCGGTGTAGCTCAGGGGTAGAGCGTTTCCTTGGTAAGGAAGAGGTCACGAGTTCAATTCTCGTCATTGGCTCTATTAAGAGTAGTAAAAAAAGATTACACTAATATTATTATATAACTAAGATTAAAATTATTTAAAAACATGGCAAAGGCAACTTTCGATCGTTCAAAACCACACTTAAATATTGGTACAATTGGACACGTAGATCACGGTAAAACAACTTTAACTGCTGCTATTACTAAAGTATTAGCTGATGCAGGTTATTCGGAAGCGAGATCATTTGATCAAATTGATAACGCACCAGAAGAAAAAGAAAGAGGTATTACAATTAATACTTCACACGTAGAATATCAAACAGCAAATCGTCATTACGCACACGTTGACTGTCCAGGTCACGCCGATTACGTAAAGAACATGGTAACTGGTGCTGCTCAGATGGATGGTGCTATTTTAGTAGTTGCTGCAACTGATGGTCCTATGCCACAAACTCGTGAGCACATCTTATTAGGTCGTCAAGTAGGTATTCCTCGTATCGTTGTTTTCTTAAACAAAGTTGATATGGTTGATGATGAAGAGCTATTAGAATTAGTAGACATGGAAGTTAGAGATTTATTATCTTTCTATGAGTACGATGGTGATAATGGTCCTGTAGTATCAGGTTCTGCTTTAGGTGCACTTAACGGTGAGCAAAAATGGGTTGATACTGTATTAGAATTAATGCAAGCTTGTGATGATTGGATCGAAGAGCCTACACGTGATATGGATAAGCCTTTCTTAATGCCTATCGAGGATGTATTCTCTATTACTGGTCGTGGTACTGTTGCAACTGGTCGTATTGAAACTGGTGTTGCTAACACTGGAGATCCTGTAGAAATTATTGGTATGGGAGCTGAGAAATTAACTTCTACTATTACAGGAATTGAAATGTTCCGTCAAATATTAGATAGAGGTGAAGCTGGTGATAACGCTGGTATCTTATTAAGAGGTATTGAGAAGTCTCAAATCTCTAGAGGTATGGTAATTACTAAACCAGGTTCTGTAACGCCACACGCTAAATTTAAAGCTGAGGTTTATATCCTTAAAAAAGAAGAAGGTGGACGTCACACTCCATTCCATAACAACTACCGTCCACAGTTCTACGTACGTACAACTGACGTAACTGGAAACATTGCGCTTCCTGATGGTGTTGAAATGGTTATGCCTGGAGATAACTTAACTATTACTGTTGAGTTAATTCAACCAATTGCAATGAACATCGGTCTACGTTTCGCTATACGTGAAGGTGGTAGAACTGTTGGTGCAGGTCAGGTAACTGAAATATTAGACTAATACAAGTTTAAATAAATATTATAAGTTAAGGTATTCCGTTTATTTGGAATACCTTGACTTGTATTTACGGGCGTAGCTCAGTTGGTAGAGCACTGGTCTCCAAAACCAGGTGTCGGGAGTTCGAGTCTCTCCGCCCGTGCAAAAAATTGAGTAGCATTTCAATTTAGATTAAAAATAAAATAACATCATGGCTGGATTAGTAAACTATATTAAAGAATCATTCGGAGAGTTAAAAAATAATGTGTCTTGGCCTACTTGGGCGGAAGCACAGAGTTTAACAATCTTGGTAGCTGTATTCTCTATTATATTTTCACTTGCTATTTGGGGTGTAGATACAGTTTTTAGTAAAGTTATAACAGCTTACTTTCAATCGATTAGTTAAAAAGAGAATTTATGTCTGAAGTAAGTGAAAAAAAATGGTACGTTGTTCGTGCTGTAAGTGGTCAAGAAAATAAGATCAAAACTTATATCGAGAATGAAATTGCTCGTTTAGGGTTAGAAGATTATGTTGATCAAGTACTTGTACCAACAGAGAAGGTAATCCAAATCCGTAACGGAAAAAAGATTCAAAAAGAGAAAACTTTTTTTCCTGGATATATTATGGTTCAAGCTAATCTAACTGGTGAGGTGCCTCATATTATTAGATCGGTTACTAATGTAATTGGTTTTTTAGGAGAAACAAAAGGTGGTGATCCTGTGCCGTTAAGACAATCTGAAGTTAACAGAATGTTAGGTAAGGTTGACGAACTTTCGGTAGAGGAAACGGCTAACGTTGCAATTCCGTTTACTAAAGGTGAAACAGTTAAAGTTATTGATGGTCCTTTCAACGGGTTTGATGGTACTATTGAGAAAATTAACGAAGAAAAGCGTAAACTTGAAGTTATGGTTAAGATTTTCGGAAGAAAAACACCATTAGAGTTAAGTTATATGCAAGTTGAAAAAGTATAATAGTGTTACATTACGATAGATGAGTCTTTCGCTTCCAAAAGAAAGATAACATCAAAAAATTAAATTATTAAAAATGGCAAAAGAATTAGGTAAAGTAGTTAAGTTACAAGTTCGGGGAGGTGCTGCGAATCCATCGCCACCGGTTGGACCCGCTTTAGGAGCTGCAGGTGTTAACATCATGGAGTTCTGTAAGCAATTCAATGCCAGAACTCAAGATAAAGCTGGTAAAGTATTACCAGTTGTTATATCTGTTTACAAAGACAAATCATTTGACTTTGTAATTAAAACTCCACCAGCAGCAGTTCAATTATTAGAAATTGCAAAGGTGAAGAAGGGTTCTGGAGAGCCAAACCGAAAAAAAGTAGCTAAAGTATCTTGGGATCAGGTTAAAACCATCGCAGAAGACAAAATGGTAGATTTAAATGCATTTACAATCGAGTCTGCTATGAAAATGGTTGCTGGTACAGCAAGATCGATGGGTATAACCGTAACAGGGCAATTCCCTTCTTAATCTATTAAAGCATTAAAAAATGGCAAGATTAACAAAAAAGCAAAAAGAGGCTTTAGCAAAAATTGAAAAAGGTAAAGTATATTCTTTAAACGAAGCTTCTGCTTTAATTAAAGAAATTACCAATACTAAGTTCGACGCATCAGTTGATTTAGCAGTACGTTTAGGAGTAGATCCACGTAAAGCTAACCAAATGGTAAGAGGCGTGGTTTCACTACCTCACGGAACTGGTAAAGACATGAAAGTATTAGCATTAGTAACACCAGATAAAGAAGCGGAAGCTAAAGAAGCTGGAGCAGATTACGTTGGTTTAGATGAGTACCTTGATAAGATTAAAGGTGGTTGGACAGATGTAGACGTTATCGTTACTATGCCAAGTGTTATGGGTAAATTAGGTCCTTTAGGGCGTGTATTAGGTCCTCGTGGTTTAATGCCTAACCCTAAAACAGGAACAGTAACTATGGATGTTGCTAAAGCAGTTAGCGAAGTAAAAGCTGGTAAAATCGACTTTAAAGTAGATAAAACTGGTATTGTACATGCTGCTATAGGTAAAGCATCATTTAGTGCAGATAAAATTGCTGGTAACGCAAATGAATTATTAACAACATTAATAAAACTAAAACCGACAACCGCTAAAGGTGTTTATGTAAAAAGCATTTATATGTCTTCTACAATGAGCCCTAGTTTAGCTATTGATCCTAAAATTGGTTAATTAAGTTAAAACTTTCAAATTATGACTAGAGAAGAAAAATCACAAGTAATTGAGGACTTAACTGCAGAATTAGCTAATAATGCAAATATCTATTTAACAGATATTTCAGGATTAAATGCAGGAACTACTTCTAACTTGCGTCGTGCTGCTTTTAAAGCAAACGTGCAAATGGCAGTTGTTAAGAATACATTACTTGAAAAAGCAATGGAAGCTTCAGATAGAGATTTTGGAGACCTTGCATCAGTATTAAAAGGAAATACATCTGTGATGTATTCTGAAACAGGTAATGCACCAGCTAAGTTAATTAAAACCTTCCGTAAAAAATCAGAGAAGCCTTTATTAAAAGGTGCCTTTATTGAGGAAGCAGTTTATATTGGCGACGATCAATTAGACATGTTAGTAGATATCAAGTCTAAAGAAGAGTTAATAGGAGAGATTGTTGGATTATTACAATCGCCTGCTAAAAACGTTATTTCTGCACTTAAATCAGGTGGAGGAACTATAGCTGGACTTATTAAAACACTTTCTGAGAGATCAGAATAGTATTAAACAGTACGCACTTTATTACAATTATATTATTATTACAAAATTATTAAAACGATAGAAAAATGGCAGATTTAAAAGATTTCGCAGAACAATTAGTTAACCTTACCGTAAAAGAAGTAAATGAGTTAGCAACTATATTAAAAGATGAGTATGGTATCGAGCCTGCTGCTGCAGCTGTTGCTGTTGCTGCTGGTGGTGGAGCTGCTGGTGGAGACGCTGCAGAAGAGCAAACTGAATTTGATGTAATCTTAAAAGCGGCAGGTGGTTCTAAACTAGCTGTAGTAAAATTAGTTAAAGAATTAACTGGTTTAGGATTAAAAGAAGCTAAAGGTTTAGTGGATGATGCACCAAGTGCAATCAAAGAAGGTGTTACTAAAGATGAAGCTGAAGCATTAAAAGCATCTTTAGAAGAGGCTGGAGCAGAGGTTGAGCTTAAGTAAGCTTTACTACTCAATAATACAAAGGTTTAGGTATATCCCGCTTTTAGCGGGATAACACCTAGACCATTTTGCGTATATAATGATATAGCAAAATAAATTGCAAAATCGCATTAAACTATGGATACATAATTTAATGTTTAATTAGTGTTTAAAAGCACTATCACTATTTTTTAATCAAAATTCCGTCCATTGATGTTATCAACACAAGCTGAAAGATTAAATTTCTCGTCTATTGTAAATAAGACAGATTATCCAGACTTCTTGGATATTCAGATAAAATCCTTCCAGGATTTTTTCCAATTAGAGACAAAATCTGAAGAAAGAGGTGATGAAGGTCTTTATAATACCTTCATGGAAAACTTTCCAATTACTGATTCACGTAATCAATTCGTTTTAGAATTTTTAGATTACTTCGTAGATCCACCAAGATATGCTATTGAAGAGTGTATTGAAAGAGGACTTACTTATAGCGTGCCGCTTAAAGCAAGGTTAAAGTTATATTGTACCGATCCTGAACATGAAGATTTCGAAACTATTGTTCAAGATGTGTACTTAGGAACTATACCTTACATGACACCATCTGGTACGTTTTGTATTAATGGTGCAGAGCGTGTAGTAGTATCTCAATTACACCGTTCACCAGGCGTATTTTTTGGTCAGTCTTTCCATGCTAATGGAACAAAATTATATTCAGCAAGAGTTATTCCATTCAAAGGATCTTGGATTGAGTTTGCTACAGACATCAATCAGGTGATGTATGCTTACATTGATAGAAAGAAAAAATTACCTGTTACTACGCTTTTCCGTGCCATTGGATTTGAGCGTGATAAAGATATATTAGAGATTTTCGATTTAGCAGAAGAAGCTAAAGTTTCAAAATCTGGATTAAAGAAATACTTAGGAAGAAAATTAGCTGCCCGTGTATTAAATACGTGGCATGAGGATTTTGTTGATGAAGATACAGGAGAAGTTGTATCTATCGAGCGTAACGAAATTGTGCTTGATCGTGATACGGTTCTTGATAAAGAAAATATAGAAGAAATTCTTGAAGCAGAAGTTAAAACGATTCTTTTACATAAAGAGTCTAATGAGCAGGGAGATTATGCTATTATTCATAATACGCTTCAAAAGGATCCAACAAACTCTGAAAAAGAGGCTGTTGAGCATATCTATAGACAATTACGTAATGCTGAGCCGCCAGATGAGGAAACAGCACGTGGAATTATAGATAAATTATTCTTCTCAGACCAACGTTACTCTTTAGGAGAGGTAGGTCGTTACAGAATGAACAAAAAATTAGGTTTAGATATCGGAATGGATAAGCAAGTGCTTACCAAAGAAGATATCATAACTATTATAAAATATTTAATCGAGCTTATCAATTCTAAAGCAGAGATTGATGATATTGATCACTTATCTAACCGTCGTGTTCGTACTGTAGGTGAGCAATTATCTTCTCAATTTGGTGTTGGTTTAGCTCGTATGGCTCGTACTATTCGTGAGCGTATGAACGTTCGTGATAACGAGGTATTTACACCAATCGATTTAATTAATGCTAAGACGCTATCGTCTGTTATTAATTCTTTCTTTGGTACAAACCAGTTATCTCAATTTATGGATCAAACCAATCCTTTAGCTGAAATTACGCATAAGCGTCGTTTATCAGCTCTGGGACCAGGAGGTTTATCTAGAGAGAGAGCAGGATTTGAGGTTCGTGATGTTCACTATACACACTACGGTCGTTTATGTCCTATTGAAACACCAGAGGGACCAAATATTGGTTTAATATCGTCACTTTCAGTTTATGCTAAAGTGAATTCTATGGGATTCATTGAAACACCTTATAGAAAGGTAACGGAAGGTGTTGTAGATATTAAAAACGAACCAATTTATTTAAGTGCAGAAGAGGAAGAAGATAAATTAATCGCTCAAGCAACAGTAAATGTTGATGATAACGGTAAAATTTTACATGATAAGGTAATTGCTAGAATGGAAGGTGACTTCCCTGTAATTGACCCTAATGAGTTACATTATACAGATGTTGCACCAAACCAAATTTCGTCTATATCGGCTTCGTTAATTCCTTTCTTAGAACATGATGATGCGAATAGAGCCTTAATGGGATCTAACATGATGCGTCAAGCAGTTCCATTATTAAGAGTAGATGCTCCTATAGTTGGTACAGGGTTAGAGCGTCAAGTAGCATCAGATTCTAGAGTATTAATTAATGCTGAAGGAAATGGTGAAGTACTTTATGTTGATGCAAAAGAAATTCAAATTAGATATGATCGTACTGAAGATGAAGCTAAAGTAAGCTTCGATTCGGATGTTAAAACATATCAATTAGTAAAATTCCGTAAAACAAATCAAGGAACTTCTATTAACCTTAAACCAATCGTTGTTAAAGGAGATAAAGTAACTAAAGGACAAGTTTTATGTGAAGGTTATGCAACACAAAAAGGAGAACTTGCTTTAGGTAGAAATATGAAAGTAGCCTTTATGCCTTGGAAAGGGTATAACTTTGAGGATGCGATTGTAATTTCTGAAAAAGTAGTTCGTGAAGATATCTTTACATCGATTCATATCGATGAGTATTCTCTTGATGTAAGAGATACTAAATTAGGTAACGAAGAATTAACAAATGATATTCCTAACGTTTCTGAAGAGGCTACAAAAGACCTTGATGAATATGGAATGATTAGAGTTGGTGCCGAAGTTAAACCTGGAGATATCCTTATTGGTAAGATTACTCCAAAAGGAGAATCTGACCCAACTCCTGAAGAGAAATTATTACGTGCTATTTTTGGAGATAAAGCAGGAGATGTTAAAGATGCATCTTTAAAAGCTTCACCTTCATTACATGGTGTTGTAATTGAAAAGAAATTATTCGCAAGAGCGGTAAAAGATAAGCGTAAAAGAGCACAAGATAAAGATGATATCTTAGCTTTAGAGGCGCAGTACGATAGAAAATTCGACGAGTTAAAAGATGTTTTAGTTGAAAAACTATTTGCTATTGTAAATGGTAAAACAGCTCAAGGTATTTATAACGATTTAGGTGAAGAGGTATTACCAAAAGGTAAAAAGTTTACACTTAAAATGTTAAATGCTGTTGATGATTATGCGCATTTAGTGTCAGGTAAGTGGACAACAGATGAGCATACTAACAAGCTAGTTGCAGATTTAGTTCATAACTACAAAATTAAAGAGAACGATTTACAAGGGGCATTACGTCGTGAGAAATTTACAATCTCTGTAGGTGATGAGTTACCAGCTGGAATTATCAAGTTAGCTAAAGTATACATTGCTAAGAAACGTAAGTTAAAAGTAGGTGATAAAATGGCAGGACGTCACGGTAACAAAGGTATTGTTGCTCGTATTGTTCGTCAAGAAGATATGCCTTTCTTAGAAGATGGAACTCCAGTTGATATTGTACTTAACCCATTAGGTGTACCGTCTCGTATGAACATTGGTCAGATTTATGAAACTGTTCTTGGTTGGGCAGGTCAAAAATTAGATCGTAAGTATGCAACACCTATTTTTGATGGTGCTAATATCGATCAAATTAATGCTTTAACTGATGAAGCTGGAATACCAAGATACGGTCATACTTATTTATATGATGGTGGAACAGGAGAGCGTTTCGATCAGCCAGCTACTGTTGGTGTGATTTACATGTTGAAATTAGGACACATGGTAGACGATAAAATGCACGCACGTTCTATAGGACCTTACTCATTAATTACACAACAACCATTAGGTGGTAAAGCACAATTTGGTGGTCAGCGTTTTGGTGAGATGGAAGTTTGGGCACTTGAGGCTTATGGAGCATCAAGTACTTTACGCGAGATCTTAACTGTAAAATCTGATGATGTAATTGGTAGAGCTAAAACTTACGAAGCAATCGTAAAAGGCGAACCAATGCCAGATCCAGGTTTACCAGAATCATTCAACGTACTTATGCACGAATTGAAAGGTTTAGGTTTAGACATCAGATTAGAGGAGTAGTTAATTAATTAAATTCATTTCAACCATTTATTATGGCAAGAAAACAAGATAAAAATACAGTTAAGAGATTCAACAAAATCTCAATTGGTTTAGCATCACCAGAGTCTATTTTAGCAGAGTCTAGAGGTGAAGTTTTAAAACCAGAAACTATCAATTATCGAACTCACAAACCTGAACGTGATGGTTTGTTCTGTGAGCGTATTTTTGGTCCTGTAAAGGATTATGAGTGTGCTTGTGGTAAATATAAAAGAATTCGTTACAAGGGTATTGTATGTGACCGTTGTGGTGTAGAAGTAACAGAAAAGAAAGTACGTCGTGATAGAGTAGGACACATTAACTTAGTGGTGCCTGTAGCTCATATCTGGTACTTCCGTTCTTTACCAAATAAAATAGGTTATTTATTAGGATTACCATCTAAGAAATTAGATATGATTATTTACTACGAACGTTATGTAGTAATTCAACCAGGTAATGCTAAAAATGAAGAAGGTGAACCATTACAAAAAATGGATTTCCTTACTGAAGAAGAATACCTAAATGTATTAGAATCACTTCCTCAAGATAATCAGTATTTAGATGATGAAGACCCAAATAAGTTTTTAGCTAAAATGGGTGCTGAGTGTTTAATAGACTTATTAGCAAGAATTGATTTAGAATCATTATCATATGAGTTACGTCACAAAGCAAATACAGAAACGTCTAAACAACGTAAAACAGAGGCTTTAAAACGTTTACAAGTAGTAGAATCTTTAAAAGAATCTAACGCTAATCGTGAAAATCGTCCAGAATGGATGATTATGAAGGTTGTGCCAATTATTCCACCAGAATTACGTCCGTTAGTGCCGTTAGATGGTGGTCGTTTTGCAACTTCAGATTTAAATGATTTATACCGTCGTGTAATTATCCGTAACAACCGTCTTAAAAGATTAGTTGAGATAAAAGCGCCAGAAGTAATTTTACGTAACGAAAAACGTATGTTACAAGAATCGGTAGATTCATTATTTGATAACACTCGTAAATCTTCAGCTGTAAAAACAGATTCTAACAGACCGTTAAAATCACTTTCAGATTCACTTAAAGGTAAGCAAGGGCGTTTCCGTCAAAACTTACTTGGTAAGCGTGTTGATTATTCTGCACGTTCTGTAATTGTTGTTGGTCCAGAATTAAGATTATTTGAATGTGGATTGCCTAAAAATATGGCAGCCGAGTTATACAAACCTTTCGTAATTAGAAAACTAATTGAAAGAGGTATTGTAAAAACTGTAAAATCTGCAAAGAAAATTATAGATAAAAGAGAACCAGTGGTTTGGGATATCTTGGAAAATGTTCTTAAAGGACATCCGGTATTACTAAACCGTGCGCCTACTTTACACCGTTTGGGTATACAAGCTTTTCAACCAAAATTAATTGAAGGAAAAGCAATTCAATTACACCCATTAGCATGTGCGGCATTTAATGCCGATTTTGATGGTGACCAGATGGCAGTTCACTTACCACTAGGACCAGAAGCAATATTAGAGTGTCAAATGTTAATGTTGGCCTCTCATAATATTTTAAATCCAGCAAATGGTGCGCCAGTAACTGTACCTTCTCAGGATATGGTACTTGGTTTATACTACATGACTAAGTTACGTACTTCTACTGCAGAAGTAAAAGTAAAAGGTGAAGGTTTAACCTTCTATTCTCCAGAAGAAGTTGAGATTGCTTTTAATGAAGGAAAGGTGGATTTAAATGCTGGTATTAAAGTAAGAACTATTGATATTAATGAAGATGGTAAGTTAGACAGAATGATTGTTGAAACTACTGTTGGTCGTGTGTTATTTAACCAACACGTGCCACAAGCAGCAGGATTCATCAACCAAGTATTAACCAAAAAATCTTTAAGAGATATTATTGGTGATATTCTTAAGGCAACATCTGTTCCTGAATGTGCTGATTTCTTAGATAGTATTAGAACATTAGGATTCAAATTTGCATTTCAAGGTGGATTATCATTTAGTTTAGGTGATATTATTATCCCACCAGAAAAGCAAAGTATGATTGATAAAGCTAATGGTTTAGTTGACGGTATTACTGGAAACTACAACATGGGGCTTATTACAAATAACGAGCGTTATAATCAAGTTATTGATATCTGGACATCTACCAATGCAGAATTGACTGAATTGTCAATGAAACGTATTAGAGAAGATCAACAAGGGTTTAACTCGGTGTTTATGATGCTTGACTCTGGAGCACGTGGATCTAAAGAACAGATTCGTCAGTTAACAGGTATGCGTGGATTAATGGCTAAGCCTAAAAAATCTACAGCAGGAGGTGGATCTATTATTGAGAATCCAATTCTTTCTAACTTTAAAGAAGGACTTTCAATTTTAGAATACTTTATCTCTACTCACGGTGCACGTAAAGGTCTTGCGGATACGGCTCTTAAAACTGCCGATGCGGGTTACTTAACACGTCGTTTAGTGGATGTATCTCAAGATGTTATTGTCAATACTGAAGATTGTGGTACTTTAAGAGGTGTTGAAGTTGAAGCATTGAAAAAGAATGATGAAGTAGTTGAGAAATTACAAGAAAGAATAGTTGGTCGTGTGTCATTAAATGATGTTGTAAACCCGCTTACTGATGAGTTATTAGTTTCAGCCGGACAGTTAATTGAAGATGATGTTGCTAAAGCAATTGAAGCATCTCCTATTGATAGTTTAGAGGTGCGTTCAGCCTTAACTTGTGAAGCGTTACAGGGTATTTGTGCTAAATGTTACGGACGTAACTTAGCTACAGGTAAAATGGTACAACGTGGTGAAGCTGTTGGTGTAGTTGCAGCACAATCAATTGGAGAACCTGGTACACAATTAACACTACGTACATTCCACGTGGGTGGTATTGCAGGTAACATTTCAGAAGAAAACAGCTTAGCAGTTAAGTTTGATGGTATTGCTGAAATTGAAGATTTAAAAACAGTTAAAGGTCAAGATAGCGAAGGAAATGATGCAGATATTGTTATTTCTAGAACATCTGAGCTTAAACTTATTGATAAGAAAACAGGTATTGTTTTAAGTACTAATAATATTCCTTACGGTTCTACTATTCAAATAGAGAATGGTGATAAATTAAGTAAAGGTGATGTGGTGTGTACTTGGGATCCATATAATGGTGTAATCGTTTCAGAATTTGCTGGTAAAGTAAGATATGAAAACGTTGAGCAAGGTATTACATACCAAGTTGAAATTGATGAACAAACAGGTTTCCAAGAAAAAGTAATTTCCGAATCTAGAAATAAAAAGCTTATTCCAACGCTTCATATTGAAGATTCTAAAGGAGAAACCATGCGTTCTTACAACTTACCAGTAGGAGCTCATTTAATGATTGACGATGGCGATAAAATTAGTGTTGGTAAAATATTAGTTAAAATACCTCGTAAATCTTCTAAAGCAGGTGATATTACCGGTGGTCTTCCTCGTGTAACTGAGTTATTTGAAGCACGTAACCCATCTAACCCAGCAGTTGTTAGTGCCATTGATGGTGTGGTTTCTTTTGGTAAAATTAAAAGAGGTAACCGTGAGATTATAGTAGAGTCTAAATTAGGTGATGTTAAGAAATACTTAGTGAAGTTATCAAGTCAGATTCTTGTACAAGAAAATGATTTCGTAAAAGCTGGTATGCCATTATCTGATGGTTCTATTACGCCTAACGATATCTTGAATATTAAAGGGCCTTCAGCTGTTCAACAATACTTAGTAAATGAAGTACAAGAAGTATATCGTTTACAAGGTGTGAAAATTAATGATAAGCACTTCGAGGTTGTTGTAAGACAAATGATGCGTAAAGTTAGAATTATTGATTCTGGCGATACTATTTTCTTAGAAGATCAATTAGCTCATAAGGCAGATTTCATCAAAGAAAACGATGATATTTTTGGAATGAAAGTTATTGAAGATGCAGGAGATTCATCCAACCTTAAAGCGGGACAAATTATTTCGCCTCGTGAGTTAAGAGATGAGAATTCTATTTTACGTAGAGAAGATAAAGCTTTAGTAGTAGCAAGAGATGCACAACCTGCAACGGCTACACCAATACTGCAAGGTATTACTAGAGCCTCACTTCAAACAAAGTCATTCATCTCTGCTGCTTCTTTCCAAGAAACAACTAAAGTACTTAACGAAGCCGCTGTTGCTGGTAAAGTTGATTCTTTAGAAGGATTGAAAGAAAATGTAATTGTAGGACATAGAATTCCTGCAGGTACAGGTATGAGAAGTTACTCTGATATTATTGTTGGCTCTAAGGAAGAGTTTGACGAAATGATGCAAGTAAAACAAGAATTGAATTATAATTAAAATTATTATTCCTGCGGAGGCAGGAATCTATAAAACAAAAGCCTTCATATGTACTATATATGAAGGCTTTTAATATTTAAAGTAAATTATTATGGCAAACGAAAATGATAAACCCAAACAGGGACAAATTAATATTGAACTAGACGAAAAGGTAGCCGAGGGTACATACTCTAACTTGGCTATTATAAACCATTCGGTTTCAGAGTTTGTTGTTGATTTTGTAAATATTATGCCTGGTGTTCCTAAAAATAAGGTTAAATCTAGAATTATTTTAACGCCACAGCATGCCAAACGTTTATTAAAGGCTTTAGGCGAAAACGTTACAAGATTCGAGAACGCCCATGGTGAAATTAAGGATTATGAGCAACCACCAATGCCATTAAATTTTGGACCAACGGGTCAGGCATAGTCTTGATAATTTAATTGTATCTATTTTTATTAATAGTGGTGCT
>NZ_FOMI01000006.1:0-46819 GCF_900112595.1 Algibacter pectinivorans
TATGTTAGTATTTCTAAAAGCCGGAGGTTTACAAGGTGGAGGTGTTAATTTTGATGCTAAAATTAGAAGAAACTCAACCGATATGGAGGATGTTTTCTACGCACACATTGGTGGAGCAGATACTTTTGCTAGAGCTTTATTAATTGCCGATAAAATTATAACAAATTCTCCTTACGATACATTAAGAACAGAACGCTACAGCTCATTCGATTCAGGAAAAGGAAAAGATTTCGAAAACGGAAAATTAGGTTTACAAGACTTGTACAAACTAGCTCAGGAAAATGGCGAGTTAAAACTACAAAGTGGTAAACAAGAGTTGTTCGAGAATATTATTAATCAGTATATTTAATCGTACAAATTAGTATATAAATTTTAAGCCTCTTCAAAAACTAATTTTTGAAGAGGCCTTTTTTTTTATCTAATCAGATAAAAAAAGATTGTTTATCGGTACTAATTGAGTCTAGTTCGGTGTTATAAGACTTTATACTATTTATCAACGATATTAAACTCATGTCGTTCGTTGTACTTTACGTTTTCCTTAATTAGTATATCAATAGGAACATAATGTTTAGGGTTCAAAATTTCATTTTTAAGCAAGTACTCCGTTAAAAGTCGTATAGCTTCATAACCTTGATCAAAAGGTTTTTGAGATATTAAAAAGGATACCTTATCATGTTGTAAGCATGCTATGTTTTGCGGTGTATTATCAAAGCCAATACATTCTAATTGGTTTAAATAGTCTTGTTCCATACAATCTACCACAATATAAATTCTACTCGAAGGAACAAAAACACCTTTGATTTCGGGGTGTCTTTTTAAATATGAGTTAATTTTTTCTCTGGTTTCGTTAGAGCTATCTAAGTTCTCAATTTTTAAAGTTTGAGTTGTGGAGTTTAAATTGTTTTTAATAAAAAAATCATTAAAGCCCTTAATTCTATTAGATACTGCGTTGTTTTTTGTAATATTATGTCTGGCCTGTATAATTAAAAATGCATCGGGTTTGGGTAAGCTTAAATGCATAAGTTTACCGGCAATATAGCCAGCTTTATAGGAGTCTTGTCCCACAAACGCAATATTGTTAAAACCGTCAATATCTATGTTAACAAAAAGATACGGGATGTTAAGGGATTCTAATTGATTTACAATCTTTTTGGTTTCTGTCGAAAAATTAGGAACCATTATTACAGCAGTTGGGTTAGTTTCAAGTAAGGCATTAAAAGTGTTTAAATACGAGTTTGGGTCGTATTGATTGTAGCCAAAATTAGTGACTTGAACACCAAAACTTTTTACATCTTCTGCGCCTTTTAAAATACCTAAATGAGGAGACTTCCAAAATAAATCTAAATCATTATGTTCAGGAATTAAAGTAGCAATAACATATTTGTTTTTCATTGCTAGTGCACTTGCAATGGGATTTACGGTAAAGTTATGATGCTTTAATATTTTTTTAATTCTAGCTTCTGTTTTTTTAGATACTCCACCTCGATTGTGTAACACTCTGTCTACCGTCCCTTCAGATACTTGGGCTTCTTTGGCGATATCTTTAATTGTAATCATATAAAAAATATTAATGGCTCTACTTTTTCAATTACAAAATTGAATAATAACGTTTTGTAATTTTAAGCAATTTAGGTATAAAATTTAATATTTTGTGTGCGCACACTATTTTTTTGTTATATTTGTGTGTGCGTACACGAAAACAATTAGGTTTTTACGTTGTAAAGCTTTAATAAATACAAGAAAATAATGAGTAAAGTAGTAGTTTTAACAGGTGCAGGAGGTGTTTTATGTAGTACTTTGGCCAAAGCTTTAGCTAAAGAAGGACACAAAATTGCAGTTTTAGATTTAAGAAAAGAAGCAGCAGATGAAGTTGCTAACGAAATTAATAACGCTGGCGGAACTGCTATTGGAGTTGCTGCTAATGTTTTAGAAAAGGAGTCTTTAGAGTTGGCTAAAACAGAAGTTAATAATAAATTGGGGGCTTGCGATATTTTAGTTAATGGAGCAGGAGGTAACCATCCTTTGGGTACAACAAGTAACCCGCACTTATTAGCTAAAGATCTTGAGGATACTACCGAAGGTTTTAAAACTTTTTTTGATTTAGATCCTTCCGGAATTCAATTCGTATTTAATTTAAATTTTATTGGTACACTATTACCAACGCAAATTTTTGCTAAAGATATGGTAGGCAAAAAAGGATGTAGTATTTTAAATATCTCGTCTATGAATGCCTTTACGCCATTAACAAAAATACCGGCATACAGTGGTGCAAAAGCGGCGGTTTCTAATTTTACACAATGGTTAGCTGTACATTTTAGTAAAGTGGGTATTCGTGTAAATGCATTGGCCCCTGGGTTTTTCTTAACCGACCAAAACAGAAGCTTATTAACCGAAAGCGATGGTAGTTTAACACCGCGCGGAAATCAAATTATAGACCAAACGCCTATGGGTAAGTTTGGCGAGCCTGAAGACCTAGTAGGAACGACATTATGGTTATGTGGCGAAGGGTCGGCCTTTGTAACGGGAGTTGTAGTGCCAATTGATGGCGGATTTAGTGCTTATAGCGGCGTTTAATATTTTTAATTTTTTTTTATGGAACAGACATGGAGATGGTACGGACCAAATGATCCCGTATCCTTATCAGATATAAAACAGTCAGGTGCAACAGGTGTTGTTTCTGCATTACATCATATTCCCAACGGCGAGGTTTGGACAATTGATGAAATTCAAAAAAGAAAAAACACAATTGAAGGTGTTGGATTAACATGGAGTGTTGTTGAAAGTATTCCGGTACACGAAAACATTAAAACACGTTCTGGTAATTTTCAAAAATATATTGAAACCTATAAACAAAGTATAGCAAATTTAGCACAATGCGGTATTACTATTGTGTGTTATAATTTTATGCCGGTTTTAGATTGGACACGAACCGATTTAAGTTTTCAAGTTGAAGATGGCTCTAAAGCATTACGTTTTGATGTTATAGCTTTTGCCGCCTTCGAACTTTTTTTACTAAAACGTCCAGGAGCAGAACAAAGCTATACTAAAGCGCAACAAAAGGCAGCAAAGGTTTATATTGATAAGCTTTCAGAAGCGGATCAAAAACAACTTGTAAATAATATTATAGCAGGCTTGCCAGGAGCCGAAGAGGGTTATACGTTAGAGCAATTTCAAACTATTTTAGATACCTATAAAAATATCGATGCTACGGCGTTGCGTAATAATTTGGTGTCTTTCTTAAAAGAAATTATTCCTGTGGCGTCTCAAAATCAAGTCTTAATGTGTATTCATCCAGACGATCCACCATATCCTATTTTAGGATTGCCACGAGTAGTAAGTACAGAGGCCGATTATGCGCATTTATTTGAAAATGTTCCAGACCGTGCCAATGGTATTACATTCTGTACAGGCTCTTTAGGTGTAAGAGAAGATAATAATCTTGTTCAAATTTTTAAACGCTTTGCAGATAGAGCACATTTCCTGCACTTAAGAAGCACTAAGCGCGATGACGCTGGTAATTTTTACGAGGCAAATCATTTAGATGGCGATGTAGATATGTATAGCGTTGTTAAAGCTATTTTAGAAGAAGAAAAAAGACGCAAAGCGTCAGGTTATGCAGATATTGCTATTCCTGTAAGGCCAGATCACGGTCATCAAATGCTTGATGATTTAAATAAAAAAACAAACCCAGGTTATTCCGGGATAGGTAGGCTAAGAGGATTAGCAGAACTACGTGGTTTAGAATATGGGATAAAGCAAACTATATAATAAACAAACAACAACTTATCATGAAAACAAGTTACGAAACGCGCTACGCGTCCAGTCCAAAAGCAGTAAAAAAATACGACACACAGGAGCTAAGAGAAGAGTTTTTAATTGAAAACTTAATGCAGGAAGATCAATTAGTTTTGGTTTACACACATTATGATAGATATATGGCAGGTTCTGCGGTGCCTGTTGCAGGTCCAATAGCTTTAGAGACTATAGATCCTTTAAAATCTTCTTACTTTTTAGAAAGAAGAGAAATAGGTGTTATTAATGTAGGTGGCGATGGTACGGTTGAAGTTGATGGAGAAGAATTTCAATTAACTTTAAAAGATGCGTTATACATTGGTAGCGGAAAAAAAGATGTGATCTTTAAAAGTAATGACAAAAATAATCCAGCAAAGTTTTATTTAAACTCAGCGCCAGCACATACTAGCTTACCAACAAAAAAGGTAAGTAAAGCAGATGCTAATAAAATAGAATTAGGATCGTTAGAAACAGCTAATCACCGTACAGTAAATCAACAAATTATTGGTGGTATAGTAGAAACTTGTCAGCTTCAAATGGGAATGACCGAGTTAAAAACAGGAAGTGTTTGGAACACCATGCCAGCACACGTACACGATCGTAGAATGGAAATTTACTATTATTTAGATATTCCTCAAGATCAGGCTGTTTGCCATTTTATGGGCGAGCCTCAAGAAACGCGTCATATCTGGATGCAAAATCACCAAGCAGTAATTTCTCCACCATGGTCTATCCATTCGGGTTCAGGAACTTCAAATTACACCTTTATTTGGGGAATGGCAGGAGAGAATTTAGATTATGGTGATATGGATGTTGCTAAAATAACCGAATTAAGATAAGCTATGAGTACATCGTTATTTGATATAAAAGGAAAAAATGCTTTAGTAACCGGAAGTACCCATGGTTTGGGAATGGCTATGGCCAGAGGTTTAGGTTTAGCAGGTGCAACGGTAATCGTTAATGGTAATTCTTCGCAAGAAAAAATCGATAACGCTGTTGCGGAATATAAAAAAGAAGGTATAAACGCTGTTGGTTATAAATTTAATGTAGCTAATGAAGACGAGGTTATTGCAGCAGTTGCAAAAATTGAAGCAGAAGTAGGTCAAATTGATATCTTAATTAACAATGCCGGTATTATAAAGCGTACACCATTAATAGAAATGGAAGTGGCCGATTTTAAACAAGTTATTGATATCGATTTGGTAAGTCCGTTTATAGTTTCTAAGCATGTTGTAAAAGGTATGATTGCTAGAAAAGAAGGTAAGGTTATTAATATTTGCTCTATGATGAGCGAATTGGGTAGAAATAGTGTTGGGGCTTATGCAGCAGCAAAAGGCGGACTAAAAATGTTAACCCAAAATATGGCAACAGAATGGGCAAAACATAATATCCAGGTTAATGGTATAGGTCCAGGATATTTTGCAACATCGCAAACAGCACCAATTCGTGTTGAAGGTCATCCTTTTAACGATTTTATAGTAAACAGAACTCCTGCAGCTAAGTGGGGAGATCCTAACGATTTAGCTGGTGCAGCCATATTTTTGTCGGCTAAAGCAAGCGATTTTGTTAACGGACATATTTTATACGTAGATGGCGGTATATTGGCAACAATAGGTAAACCATCAAACGAAGATTAGTAAATACTGCGCCTAATTCATGCCTTTAATTAAGTTAAAAGCTGGGTTATGCGCTTTACCTTTTACTCGTAAAACATTAAAAACTAAACAAATGAAAAACATACTATTTTGTGCTTTATTAACTGGGGCTTTTTTAACTCAAGGCTGTAAGGAAGAAGCATCAGGACATACGGTAACTGTTAAAAATGTATTGGAAGTGTCCCGTTCAAATGAAACGGTAGAGATTAAAAAATCAGATTTAACGTTAAAAGAAGGCGAAAGCTTCGATAACTTAGCGGTTCAAGATGTAACAACTAAAGCTATTTTAGTCTCTCAATTTGTAGATGAAGATCAAGATGGTAAGGCCGATGTGCTTTTATTTCAACCAAAAATAGAAGCTAAATCAGAAAAACAATTTAATTTAGTTTCGGCTAAAGGTACCACGGCTCAAGAAGTAACCGAGTTTTGTTATTCTCGATTTGTTCCAGAAAGAACAGATGATTATGCTTGGGAAAACAATAAAGTAGCCTTTAGAACTTATGGTCCAGTTGCTCAAAAAATGGTTGAGAACGGCACCAAAGGAGGAACACTATCCAGTGGTATTGATGGCTGGTTAAAAAAAGTAGAATATCCCATTATTAATAAGTGGTATGCTAAAAACGATAAAGCACCGGGTGCTTATCATTTACCGTCGCCAGAAGGTTTAGATAATTTTCATGTTGGTGTAAGTCGCGGTATTGGAGGAACAGCGGTAAAAAGCGATTCAACGTATTATGTTTCTAAAAATTTTACTAATTGGAAAACTATTACAACAGGACCAATTAGAACAAGTTTTATTTTAGATTATGCCGACTGGGATGCTAACGGAAATATGATTTCTGAAAAGAAACACATTTCTTTAGATTACGGTAGTAATTTAACTAAATACGAAATAGAGGTTGGTGGTACAAATTCTATTTATTCAGGTTTAACCTTACATGAAAATGACGGTGTGCCAACAGAAAATGTAAACGAAGGATGGATATCCTATTGGGAGCCTCATGGCGATTCAGAGCTTGGTACTGCGGTAGTGGTGCCTCATGGAAATATGATGTCTTCGGAGTATTTTGTTACAAGTTTAAAAGATCAAAGTAATTTATACGCTCAAATAAAAGTAAACCAAGAAAAAGCTGTTTTCTATTCAGGTTTTGGATGGAAAGAAGCCAATGAGTTTACTACAAAAGAATCTTGGGAAAATTACATTAAAGATTTTACCTTAAAAATTAATAACCCTTTAGAAGTATCCGTACACTAGAAATTTGTTATGAGTTTAAAACCTTTTATTACAGAAAATTTTTTATTACAGTCCGAAGTTGCTCAAGTTCTATACCATGATTATGCCAAAGATTTACCAATAATTGATTATCATAATCATCTATCTCCAAAAGATATAGCTGAAGAGTTACCGGTAAACAACATTACCAAAGCTTGGTTGCAAGGCGACCATTATAAATGGCGTGGTATGCGAGCAAATGGTATTGAGGAAAAGTATATAACGGGTGCTAGTACTTCGGAAAAAGAAAAGTTTTTAAAATGGGCAGAAACAGTGCCTTATACGTTAAGGAATCCGTTGTTTCATTGGACGCATTTAGAGTTAAAGGCCTATTTTGGTATTAATGAGCTTTTAAGTCCTAAAACAGCCAATGGTATTTACGAAAAAGCAAATGCCATTCTAGAAAATAAAACCCCAGCCCAATTATTAGAAGATATGAAGGTTGAAGTGGTTTGTACAACAGACGACCCAACGGACAATTTAACTTATCATAAGCAAATAGCAGAAAACGATAATATTTCAACCAAAGTATTGCCAACCTTTAGAGCAGATGCTTTGTTTTTTATAAATAAAGATAACTTTTTAAGCTATTTACAAAATCTAGAAGCTAGTGCCAATTTAAAAATAACTACATTAAATGATTTCTTAAGCGTTTTAGATACGCGAATAGAATTTTTTAATAATCATGGGTGTCGCTTATCCGATTTTGGTGTAGGTGAAGCGCTTACTATGGTAGATTATAATGAAGCCGAAGTTTCCAAGATATTTACTAAAAAATTAAATGGAAGTAACCTAAGCGATAACGAGGTTAATAAATATCGTTCGTTTTTGTTTATTTACTTAGGTAAAAAATACCACGAATACGATTGGATACAACAATATCATTTAGGACCTATTCGAAATAATAATTCATTACTTCTAGATCAAGTTGGACTAGATGCTGGTGTAGATTCTATTGGCGATTTTCCAATGGCCGAGTTTATGTCTAAATTATTCGATACACTAAATGCAACCAATCAATTAGCAAAAACCATTACCTATAATTTAAACCCATCGCAAAACGAAGTGTTTGCTACCATGATGGGGAACTTTCAAAATTCGGATGCGCCAGGGAAAATGCAATGGGGCTCTGGTTGGTGGTTTTTAGACCAAAAGGACGGTATGGAAAAACAGCTTAATACCTTGTCAAACATGGGCTTATTAAGTCGTTTTGTAGGTATGTTAACCGATAGTAGAAGTTTCTTATCCTTTCCTAGACACGATTATTTTAGACGAATTTTATGTAATCTTCTTGCCGAAGATGTTAACAATGGCTTGGTGCCAAACGACATAGAATTTCTAGGAAAAATGGTTCAAGATATTTGTTATAATAATGCAGTAAACTACTTTAAATTTTAAATACTGAACTAAACTAAATTAAACTTGAAAAAACACCACCACAATTATGATGAATAGAATGTTTTATTGCCTATTACTGGTGTTTCTTTTTACAAGCTGTAAGAGGAATAGCGATGTAAAAGTTATGTATCTAGCACATACCTTACCGCAATCGCACCCAGTTCATAAAGGAATCTTAGAGTTTAAAAGAGCTCTAGCCGAAAAGTCCGGAGGAAAAATGGATATCAAGATTTTTCCAGATGGCCAATTAGGTTCCGAACGAGAAACGCTCGAGTTATTGCAAATTGGAAGCGTAGCCGTTACTAAAGTGAGTGCAGCGACCTTATCTAATTTTGTACCCGAATATCATATTCTAGGAATTCCTTATTTATTTAGAGATAAGCAACACCAATTTGATGTTTTAGAAGGTGAGGTAGGGAAATCTATTTTAGAAAAAGGAAGTAAATTTTGGTTACGCGGCTTGTGTTATTATGATGCAGGAAGCAGAAGCTTTTATACCTCAAATAAACCCATACGTACTCCCGATGATTTAAAAGGTCTTAAAATTAGAGTCATGAATAACCAAATGGCTATTAATATGGTAAACTCTTTAGGTGGTTCGCCAACGCCTATGGCTTATGGCGAACTATATACGGCTATCCAACAGGGTGTGGTTGATGGTGCAGAAAACAATCCGCCTTCGTTTGTGTCGTCAAATCATTATGAGGTAAGTAAGTATTATACTCTAGACCAGCACTCATCGGTTCCAGATGTATTATTAATTGGTACAAAATATTGGGAAAGTTTAACCGAAGAAGAAAAAGTTTGGGTACAAGAAGCGGCCAATATATCGAGTCAAGCTCAAAAGAAATTTTGGAGTGAATCTGTTGAAGAATCTATGGCTGTTGCTAAGGCTGCTGGGGTAGAAATTATTATTCCGGAGAAATCCTTATTTCAAGAAAAGTCTAAACCTGTTTTAGAAGCTTTTCAAAAGGAACACCCAAACATGGACAATTTAATTAACAAAATTAAAAATCAGTAATTATGAAAGCCGTAGATGTTCTTTTTAATAAAGTATGTAGAGTCATGGAGATTATCCTAGTTGCTATTTTTGGGTTGTTAGTTTTAGATGTTTTAGGACAAGTATTTTCTAGATATGTTCTAAATACATCATTTGCCTTTACAGAGGAGCTCGCAAGATTCTCATTAATTTGGTTGTCTATTTTAGGAGCAGCCTACCTTAATGCTAAAAGACAGCATTTATCAATGGATTTTCTGTATCAAAAGTTTTCCGTAAGTGGTCGGAAAAAAGCATTGTATTTTATAGAAGTATGTATCTTTCTATTTGCCTTAGTAGTTATGGTAATAGGTGGGTTTAATTTAGTGTATACTACATTGCATTTAGGTCAGTTATCAGGAACTTTAAGGATTCCATTAGGTTATATTTATGCTATTTTACCTATGAGTGGTTTACTTATTATGTGGTTTTCAGTGTATCACATTTCAAAAATTAATGCTAACAAAATAACCGAATAGACATGAGTGTAGAAGTAATAAGTATTATCGTTTTATTTGCAAGTTTTTTTACGTTATTAATGTTAAAAGTACCGGTAGCTTATAGCATTGGTATTTCAACCACATTAAGTTTACTACTTAATATTGATAAATTACCAGGATTAACCACTATTGCACAACGAATGACCACCGGTATTGATAGTTTCGCACTATTAGCCATACCGTTTTTTGTATTGGCAGGCGAAATTATGAAACGTGGTGGTATTGCTAATCGCCTTATCAATTTTGCTAAATCTTTAGTGGCAAGTTTACCAGGAGGTTTAGCTTATGTAAATGTATTAGCTTCCATGTTGTTTGGAGCTATTTCGGGTTCGGCTATTGCAGCAACATCTGCCATAGGTAGTATTATGACTGATAGAATGGAAGACGAAGGATATCCAAGAGAATTTAGTGCCTCGGTTAATATCACTTCGGCAACAACAGGTTTGCTAATTCCACCTAGTAATATTTTAATTGTATATGCATTGGCTAGTGGCGGAACCGCCTCGGTAGCTGCCTTATTTATTGCTGGTTATTTACCAGGTATTTTACTAGGGCTTGCCATTATGGCGTACATAGCTTTTGTAGCTATAACTAGAAAATTTTCTAAGGGTAGTCGTGCACCTATATCTTTAATATGGACCTATTTTAGAAAGGCATTTTTTAGTCTTTTATTATTGGTTATTGTTGTTGGTGGTATTGTAGCTGGAGTTTTTACAGCAACCGAAGCGTCTGCAATTGCGGTGTTGTATGCTGCAGTATTAGCACTTGTTTATGGAGACGTTAGTACAAAGGATTTTCCAGATATATTATTAACCAGTGCTAAAACAACAGCTGTAGTAATGTTTTTAATATGTACATCTATGGCGATGTCTTGGTTGTTTTCTTTCGAAGGTATTCCTGAGCTTATAAGTGGCTTTTTATTGGAGCAATTCAGTAATAAAATAGTTATATTTTTAGTAATAAATATTGTATTATTAATTATTGGAACCTTTATGGATATGACGCCAGCGGTATTAATATTTACACCTATTTTCTTACCTGTGGTAGTGGCTTTAGGTATGGATCCTGTTCACTTTGGTATTGTATTGGTATTAAATTTATGTATTGGTTTATGTACGCCTCCTGTGGGAACGATACTCTTTGTGGGTAGTGGTGTTGCTAATGTATCCGTTACGCAGGTAGTTAAGCCTTTATTGCCATTTTTGCTTATCATGGTAATAGTATTATTACTTATAACTTACATTCCGGCAATATCCATGTATTTACCAGGTTTATTTGAACTTTAAAGCTGTTTTTTAGTTTAACTTGTTTTATAGAGGCTTACTATGTGGTTTAAAGGTCTAATAGGTAGCGCTAAACTATTAAATTTTGTTTGTTTTTAGAGGTAACAAAAGAATATTAAAAATAAGAAGCATGTTGATTTTTTAATAATGAAGAGTTATGTTGTTATAGAAACTGTTGATAACTTAACTGTAAGGTTTCAATCAAAAATTCTACTTTTGTACTACTAAAATTAATAGGAATTATGTCTGATACAATAGAAAAAGTTAAATGTTTAATTATAGGTTCTGGACCAGCGGGTTATACAGCCGCAATTTATGCAGCAAGAGCCAATATGAACCCTGTTTTATACCAAGGTACACAACCAGGAGGGCAATTAACAACTACTAATGAGGTTGAAAACTTTCCTGGATATCCAGAAGGTGTTACGGGTCCGGAAATGATGATGCAATTACAAGCGCAAGCACAACGTTTTGAAGCAGATATTCGTGATGGCTGGGTAACAAAAGTAGATTTTTCTGTTGATGTGCATAAGGTGTGGGTTAATGAAGAGAAAGAAATTCATTGTGATACGGTTATTATTTCAACCGGAGCATCTGCAAAATATTTAGGATTAGATTCTGAGCAGAAATATTTAAAATTAGGAGGAGGCGTTTCAGCATGTGCTGTATGTGATGGCTTCTTTTACCGAAACCAAGAAGTTGTTATTGTTGGAGCGGGCGATTCGGCTTGTGAAGAAGCCCATTACTTATCTAAACTTTGTAAAAAGGTAACTATGTTAGTTCGTAGAGATGAGTTTAGAGCTTCAAAAATTATGGCGACTCGTGTTAAAAACACCGAAAATATAGAAATCTTATTTAACACTGAAACCGATGAGGTTTTAGGTGATGGACAAGTAGTAACAGGTGTTCGTGTGGTTAATAATAAAACTAACGAAAAACACGATATTGAAGCTACAGGGTTTTTTGTAGCTATTGGCCATAAACCAAACACAGATATTTTTAAAGGCTATTTAGAGTTAGATGAAACGGGATATATTATAAATACTCCAGGAACATCTAAAACAAATGTTGAAGGCGTTTTTGTATCTGGTGATGCGGCAGACCATGTGTATAGACAGGCAATTACAGCAGCCGGTACAGGTTGTATGGCAGCTTTAGATGCAGAACGTTATTTAGCTGCTAAAGATTCTACATTCGAGGTATCTACATCTAGTTATAACTAACTATTAGTAGTTTGCAAAAATTTTAAGCCGGAGCATTTGCTTCGGCTTTTTTTGTTTTGTAATTATTTTAAAAAATACGTTCTTTGGTATTGTTTTAAACGGGATGTGGCGCAGTCCGGTTAGCGTACACGGCTGGGGGCCGTGTGGTCGCAGGTTCAAATCCTGTCATCCCGACAAAATGGTATTAGCTATCTAATTTTTAATTTAAGTTAGGGTAGCTAATTATTTGTTTCGACTATAAGCTATTTTTCCAGAAAATAATTATTAAGACGCGGTAACAAGGCGTGCGAAGCATTTCTTAGATGAGTAGACATGGTAGCTTTAATGGCGTTTTGAATTTGTTTTGGGCTTGCAGCAGCAAATTATACTTTGCCTGTTTTATTCTAGAATAAATGGCTTTTATTTAACCTTCTTTTGAAGTTTTGATGTATCAGCAAGCTTGTTAATAATAATTTTAGGATTCTGATATAAATAAATAGAACTCGCTCCAGAGGCCTCAATAGTAATATCGTCTAGAACTTCTAGGTGTACATCGCTACTTATATTACAAATGACTTCGCAAGTGTTTATTGTAAAGTTTTTTCCGTTAAACGCAGTATTATTATCTAGTTCTGCTTTAACTGTTTTACTAGAACCCTCAATGTTTGCTGTGGCACGTTGATATAAATTTGTTGTAAAAACCGAGGTGTTAATTAAGGCATCAATCTTGCTGTTGCCGCTCATAGAAAGTAAACAGTTTTCGCTAGTTAAATTTAACTTCACTTTAGATTTGTCATCCATATCAATCGAAAAAACATTCGATTCTATAGTTAATCCTACTTTTGATGAACCTCTTGTTTTTAAAGATCCATTTTCAATATCCATTGTAGCTAGCGATAGTATTTCGGCATCATCAGTCGTTTCAATGTGTTTTAAAACGTCATTATAAGTGACTTTAATGTTTAGCCTCTTTTTTGATGTTATTCGTGCTTTTTTATTAAAGGTAAGTACACTATCAATAACTTTAAAATCAATATAGTCATGCAGGTTTTCATCTGTTTCAATTTCAACAAATGGGTTAGCATCATAAATAATTTCAACTTCAAAGTCTTCATCTAAAATAATAGTATGGAACGCTTCAATATTGGTTTGTTGTATTGTTACAATTCTATTGCCCTTAACTTTCTCTGTACTTTGCGCTTTACAAAGGGTAATAGATAGTAAGCTTAAAAAAAATATGGAAAGAATGTTTTTCATTTTTAAACGAATTAATTGTTTTTTTGTTGCGCTCTATACTTATTAGACAATAACAGGTAAAATAAGTCACTATCAAATATAAAACAAAAACCATCTCAATCCTTTAAAAAAGACCAAGATGGTTTAAACAATGGTTGGTTTGATTGGTTATTTTTGTTTTACACTGCCTGCCGAACTATCACTTTTATTGACTGTTTTTGGGTTGCCATAGTAGTTTATATCGCCACCACTTGTAGCTCTAGCTGTTAATTCTTTTGATGTGTTTACGGTAATATCTGCGCCACTAGTTGCTTTTACTTCGCTAGATTCTGCCATTAAATCGGCTGCTTTAATATCGCTTCCGCTGGTAGCTTCAGCAAGTAATTTAACCGTTTTTCCAGAGAGTCTTAAATCACTGCCGCTGGTGGATTTGCAATTTAAAACCGATGTATTTACATCAAGCGTCATATCACTTCCGCTAGTTGTTTTTAAATCTAAGCGCTCAACATGTATGGTATTTGTGGAATACACATCGCTACCACTAGTAGCTGTAATGCTCGATATATTTTTAAAGCTTATATGTACTTTTTTGGCTTTGGCTCTACCTATGTTTTCTTGGGTATGAATTTTTAAAACACCATTTTCAACCTCGGTTAAAATAATGTCGTGTAAGTTAGAATCGGCTTCAATGCTTATACTTTCAATATCGTTTTGCGTTACATAAACATCTAAACCTTCGGTAGCCTTAATGGCGGTAAACGATTCGGTAATTCTGCGGTCTTGAGATATAATATCTCCGTTTCCGCGAACACCAGTGTTGTAATTCATATCGAAATTACACGAAAAAAGGGTTAAACTTAATACGGTGGCAACAATGAATTTGATTAATGTGGTCATGACGGTTCGTTTTTTGATTGATGATTAACTGTTGTACAAATATCTTTCTAAATAGCTTTAATTAGAAACTTAAATATCTGAATTGTCGATTTTTATTGATGAACTGTTAGGTAAACTCATCCCAACATGATATCGGGATTTTTGTTTTAATATTTAATCTTCTGCGTCTATTTCTACACCTTCGGCATTTATGTTTAGGTTTACGTCCTCAGATTCGGCCTTAATACCATTTTTATCTATTTTTAAATGGCCTTCGTTGGAATGAATTTCAATACCATCGTCATTTATTTTAACACTAGGTGTATTCACTTTAATTTTAATATTTTCCTCTGGGCAGTCTAAACATTCAGCATCTTCAAACATAATTTTCATGTAATGATTGGTATCATCTCTGGAAATTATATTGCCATCATACGTGCGGTAATCCAAATGCCCTTTGGCGCTATTATTAAAATATGTTACTGCGCTTTCTGGTAAATAAAGCACAACATCAACCTCTTGGTCGCTAAATTTATTATCTGGATGTGTGGTTAAGTACGAGTCCAGCAACAAAGTGTTGTTTTTAAAATCGAAATTATAATTAATGTTTTTTGCACGCTCAATAGCGCTATCATAATCTCTACCATCGGCTTTTTTTCTAATAGCTACTCTAGCCAACGAGTCTGTAGTCGATTTTACAATAATATCAATATCGGCAGAATATAGTACCTTATCACCATTGTCGTTATAGGCTAGTTTAAAATTATCATGACGCCCATAATCCGAATTAAAATTATCGTTGTTCACCATTTTTATGGTAAGTGTATCTTTTGCGGTAATTGGAAGCTCGGTTTTTTCGGTGTAGCTCTCCTCGTAGGCATGTTCGCTAGCTTGTCTTACACCAAAAATAATAAGTGCTATAATCGAGATAATCCATAAACCAAGTAACGAAAATTTAGCAAGGTTACCAATGGATTTCAAGTTGTTTATTAAAATCTTTAGTCCTAAATAGAATAAGAAAAAGAAAGGAATTCCAACGGCAAAAAAGGCACATAAAGACACTAACCAAATTGGGGTTTCACCGGTATTAGCAATTTCTACAAGGTCTAGGCCAGGTATATGAATTACATCGGCAATACCAACAGAAAATAAGGCTACAATAAGTGCAATTAAGGTGGCAGCACTAGTTATAATTAGCAACACGCCAATAAATTTTGAGAACACCTTAAAGAAAAACATAATAATGTCGCCTATGGTTTCAAAAAAAGATCTAGAAGACGATTTTATAGAATTCCCTGTTTTCTTAACATCTATATTCTTAGCCGCGTTCGATACCGAGTCGGATACGTTTTTGGCCACATCACCAACGGTTTCAGTTACGGTTTCAAAGCCGTCTTTAATTTTTTTTTCAATGTTACTAATGTTAACAGGCTCGCCCGTCATCATTATTTTCTCGGCAGTAGTTTTAGCTTCTGGGACTAAAATCCAAAGTAAAATATAAAGTAAAATACCGGTACCTGCACCAAAAATTAAAAGGATCCATGCTAATCTAATCCATATAGCATCAACACCAAAATAGTGCGATAACCCAGACGATACGCCACCCACATAAGAGTTGTCTGTATCTCTAAAAAGCTTTCTAGAAGTGGCAGATTTTGTTCTGTAACTGGCCTGTGGCTCATCCTCAAAAATCTCGTCGTCCACCAAGTAATCTTCAGGTTGTCCCATTACCGAAATCACTTCATCTACCTCGGTAATTCTAATAACTTGCTTGTCGTTTTGCACACGCTCATTAAAAAGTTCGGCAATACGCGCTTCAATATCGGCTATAATTTCAGACCGCCCTTGCGTGTCCGTAAACGAACGTTTTATAGCCTCCAGATAGCGTTGCAATTTTAAGTACGCATCTTCATCTATATGAAAAAATATACCTGCTAAATTTATGTTGACTGTTTTATTCATTTCTTTGGTGTTTTTTGGCTTGTTACTATAGTTACTGCGTTGTGTAATTCACTCCAAGTGGTATCTAGTTCCTTTAAAAATAATTTTCCGGTTTCGGTTAAACCGTAATACTTTCTTGGTGGTCCAGAGGTCGATTCTTCCCATCTGTAATTTAAAAGTCCTGCGTTTTTAAGTCGGGTAAGCAAAGGGTAAATGGTCCCTTCAACCACCAGCAACTTGGCATCTTTTAAGGTGCTTAAAATTTCTGCTACATAAGCATCGTCGTCTTTTAAGACCGATAGTATGCAGAATTCCAAAACCCCTTTACGCATTTGTGCTTTTGTGTTTTCTATCTTCATGTTCTAAGGCGTTTTAATGTTGTGAAACTGTTCATTTTTTGATTGATTTGATTGATTGTGTATTGATGAAATTTTATTTTGTCACTTCGAGTAGTTTCGATTTTTATCGAAATTGTATCGAGCTTTTGGGCGCCTGCCTGCCGGCAGGCAGGTTACCACACCCTTCGACTACGCTCAGGACAGGGGGTCGGGCTTTCCGTTACAAGTCCTCGCACCTCCTGCGTCGGGCTGTGGGCTTTCCACTGCAATCCCTAACGCGGGTTAGTCCGTAGTTTTGGCTGCTCTGTTGTATTCATGGTTTTCTTTTTAAGGTTTCAGTTTCCCCTCTAAAAAGAGGGGGTTAAGGGGTGTGTTATTTTAAAAAATTAATAGTAAACGGGTATTTATACACCTCGCCATCTCTAGCCTTTAAGCTAGCTACAATTATTAAGGCCAATTCAATAATAAAACCAATTACTGCTAGAGCACCTAAAGCGCCACCAATGTATAGTAGAGGCGAAGGCTTACCAATAGTAATACGGAAACTCTCAAAGGCACTAAAATCTATAAAATCGATACCACTAAAAATTTTAAAAACAAAAAACGGAATGGTTAAGGTGCCTAAAATAATAGCGTACAAAAACACGCTTAACTGAAAATTAATAACCGCTTTCCCGTTTCTATCTATAAATTCCGATTTGTCCTTATTCACACTCCATAAAAGAATAGGGCCAATAAAATTCCCAAACGGAATAAAGAACCTACTAAACGTAGATAAATGAATAATAGTGGCTATGTTTTTTTGATGATTGTCTAACATGATTTTTTTCGATTGATTTAAAACATATAATAGTTTCTTATGCAAATATATATCTAAAAGAAGGTACTTTGTTACGCATAGTACTAAAAATTAACATAACATTAACATTTATAGATGCCATTTATTTTCATAACTTCGTAAAAATTTAAAACTAAAATAATGGCATTAACACCAAAGAAATTAAATACTTACACCATGTTCAAGCTGCCATCGGCATACCTTTGTGGCGTAAGAACAAGACATATAGATACCGAAAAATGTATAGTAGGTGTTAAATTTAAATGGATAAACCAAAACCCATTTAAGTCTATGTTTTGGGCTGTACAAGGTATGGCAGCTGAGTTTTCTACTGGTGCAATAATGATAAGTAAAATTCAAGACTCTGGTAAACGCATTTCTATGTTAGTAACATCCAATAAAGCCACATTTACTAAAAAAGCATTAGGTAAAATAACATTTACTTGTACAGATGGTAAGGCTGTAGACGACGTATTAAAAAAAGCGATAGAAACTGGCGAAGGACAAACCCTTTGGATGGAATCTGTTGGTGTTAACGAAGAAGGTGTAGTGGTATCAACCTTTGGTTTTGAGTGGAGTGTAAAATTAAAGAGTTAAGTCGTTTGCCGTAAAGTCGTAAAGTTGATTTACAACTAAACAATAAATAGTAAATAAAAATTGTAACAAAACCCAAAACAAATCAACATATAAGCGAATCAACAAAAAAACCTAACAAAATGACTTCACACGAAATAGACTATCGCATCTACGGCGAAGAAATGCAATACGTAGAAATTGAACTGGACCCACAAGAAGGCGTTGTAGCCGAAGCTGGAAGTTTTATGATGATGGACGATGGTATTAAAATGGAAACCATTTTTGGCGATGGTTCGCAAAACGATACAGGGTTTTTAGGTAAAATATTAGGTGCCGGAAAACGAATTTTAACAGGAGAAAGTTTGTTTATGACAGCTTTTTATAACGATTTAGTCGGTAAACGTAATGTATCCTTTGCATCACCATATCCAGGAAAAATAATCCCAATAGATTTATCGCGTTTTGGCGGCAAATTTATTTGTCAAAAAGATGCCTTTTTATGTGCTGCTAAGGGGGTAAGCGTAGGTATTGAGTTTTCTAAAAAACTAGGACGAGGACTTTTTGGAGGCGAAGGCTTTATTATGCAAAAATTAGAAGGCGATGGTATGGCATTTGTTCATGCTGGTGGTACCATGGCTATGAAAGAACTTAAAGCAGGCGAAATATTACGTGTAGATACTGGCTGCATTGTAGGTTTCGATCAAACGGTAGATTACGATATCGAGTTTATTGGAGGTATTAAAAACACCGTTTTTGGAGGCGAAGGTTTGTTTTTTGCTAAACTTCAAGGTCCTGGTACCGTATATATTCAATCCTTACCGTTTAGTAGGTTGGCGGGTCGTGTGTTGGCATCGGCACCTAGAGCAGGAGGAAAGAGTAAAGGCGAAGGAAGTGTGCTTGGAGGTCTTGGTGATTTGCTTGATGGCGATAATAGATTTTAAACTTATAAAAAATAAGATTTTTGTTAAAGGCTGCACCATTTGATGCAGTCTTTTTATATTTTAGCATGTATTATATTTATACCTTAACCCTAAGACCTTGCGTTTAAAATTCCTATTTAACCTATTATTTTTATCCGTTTATTTATTTGGTATTCCTGGTATTTCTCAAAATAATCATGAGGGTCCAAATTTAAAATATATTGATTCGGCAAATAATATAATCGATAAAAACCCTAATAAAGCAGCTTTATTTTTAGATTCAATTGCGCTACCCCTAAACCAAAACATTAAAGGGCATCTTGCCTGTTATTACGAGCTAAAAGTTTTAATTAACGATAAAAATAACGAAACCGTAAAACGGTATCAAAATAGCATTTTGGCATTAAAATATGCAGAGCTTGAAAAAAATTATGATGTGGCAGGTTGGGCTTCATTAGAGCTTTTTTATAACTCTTATATCGTAAAAAAAGATACTAGTGCATATAAGTATCTAGCAAAAGCCGAAAAGTTTTATAAACTTGCCAATAACGAGCCTGGGATTGTTGAAGTTACCCAAATGAAAGCGCTAGAAGCTCTAGGAGAAAAAAAATATACCCAAAGTAATGCGATATTATTAAATAATTTAGAACGTTATAAAAGTATTAAAGATGATGCTTACTACCATATGTATGCTTTATTTTTATTAACTACCAATTATCTAGATTTAAATAATTTAAATGCTGCACATAAACACTTTAAAAGCTTAAAGGCCTTAAAAGATAATCCTACTATTCAACCTAATTTGCATAAACGGCATTTAGCAACAGCATATGGCAGCTTAGGTGAATTTCATTTTAGTAAAAAGGCTATCGATTCAACATTGTTTTACTTGTCTAAATCTGATGAGGTTAGAGATGGAATGAACGATAATGATAAAAGAAATTATTATAACCTATATATTGATTATTACGATTATAAAGGAGACTTTAAGGCTAAAAATAGCTATGTAGATTCTTTAAGAATTTTAGAAAATGAGGTGTTGAAAAAAACGATGAATGCCAGCTTGCTTATTGGCGATTCATTAATGCAAGCTGAAACTGAATTAGGTAAAGAGCGCAAGTGGAAAAACATTAATAAACTATGGATTATAGTTTTAATCATTGTTGTGCTAGTCGTATTGTTTTTTTATATTATTAAACATAAACGCGCCTTAAAAATGGAGGATAGTTATGCAAAAAATAAGGACGAGTTTAGTTATTTAAAATCCAATCATGAAAAGCTTAAATTAAAAGTTCATGGTTTGGAAGAATATATAAGCGATGTAAAAAAGGAAATTAAGACTATTTCTTCTATTGATGGAGGTCAAAACCAGCAATATAAAGTCAAGGAGTTATTTAAAAACTTACATGTTAATGCGCCACTTCTTTTGGATAAAAACGAGGATCATTTAAAATTGGTAAATGAACTTAATATTGAGTTTTTTACAAAAATTAAAAAGAATTATCCTCAATTAGTAGATTCCGAAATTATAATATGCTATTATTTATTTGTAGGTTTTAAAAGTAAAGAGATCGCTGTGTTTTTAAAATCCACTACGCGTGCCGTTGAAGGTAAGCGTTATCGTATTTCTAAAAAAATGAATCTTCAGGAAACCGAATACACTTTGGTAGATTTTCTTCAAAACGAATTTAAAAACATATAACCTAAGCTTTTTATTAGCCACATTTAATTTTTCACCTTTAAACTTAATGTGTGTAGTGGGTGTGTAGTGTTTTATAGCACTTGTTTTATAAGGTTTTTGATATTTGTTGTGTTGTAAAAACCGCTACTCTAAACCTAGTTTAGTTGATGCAGAAATAGCACAATAATCTATCTTAAATTTAATTAAATAAAAAATGAAAAAAATCTACGCAATTTTATTTACGGTGTTTTTCTCTGTTTTATCTTTTGGGCAAAACGATAAAAGCTGGAGTAAAAAAGGAACGAGTAAAAAGGAAACTTTTTACAATGTTCAAGCAAAATTTAACAAATACTGGGAAAACAAAACGCCAGCAAAAGGACAAGGTTATAATATTTTTAAACGTTGGGAGAAAAAGGTAGCCGATAAGGTGTATCCATCGGGGGATTTGTCATTACTTTCATCCAACTATGCTAATTACATAGAATGGTCGCAAAAAAATAAAGCTTTAAACAAAACAAGTGCGAAGTCTAATGCTTCAAGCTGGTCTACTTTAAATGGTAATTCGGTAGCGTCGGGCTACGATACAGGTTCTGGTAGATTATCATTTATAACCTTCGACCCTATAGATGCCTCCACGTTTTATGTTGGCGCTCCAGATGGTGGCTTATGGAAAACTACAGATGGCGGTAATAACTGGACAACGAATACCGATTTTTTAAGTGTTATAGGTTGTTCTGGGTTGGTAATACACCCAACAAACACATCTACCATGTATTTAGCAACAGGAGATAGAGGTGGAGATAGAAGAAGTATAGGTGTACTAAAAACCACAGATGGTGGTGCTACATGGAATCCTACAGGCTTAACTTGGACTGCGGCCGATAATTACAGAATTACAAAAATTGTTATGGACCCCAATACACCAAATACCATGATGGTAGCAACCGATGGTGGTGTATATAGAACTACCGATGGGTGGGCAACCCATACATTAACCACTAATGTAGAAGCGTTTTATGATATTGAATTTAAACCAGGAGCAGCCGTTGGAAATTCCAATACCGTTTATGCGGCTAGCGTTTATAACGATTCCGAAGGTTATATTTATAAATCGACCGATAATGGTGTAACCTGGAGTATTGCTTCGGGTATTCCAACAACCGATGTAAGTCGAATTGAAATGGCTGTATCGGCTGCAAACGTAAATGTGGTTTACGCCATTGCAGGAAACCTAGAACGTGGCTTAAGGGGTGTTTATAAATCGACCGATAGTGGATCTAATTTTTCATTGGTGTACCACACAACAGCTACAACTCCTAATATTTTACATGCTAGTGATAATCCACCTTCAGCACCAACTCCAGGTTGGAATGGCGGACAAGCAGACCATGATTTGGCAATTGCAGTATCTCCATTGGATGCCAACTTAGTAACCATAGGTGGTATAAACCAGTGGCAATCTACAAATGGTGGCACCAGTTGGGAAAGAATAACGTATTGGTTGGGTGTAAAAGATGGTTACCCTGGGTCTCAATACCCATCAACTGAAACGAAACCATATATCCATGCAGATATTCAATATATTGCGTATTCTCCGCACGATGATACTACTTTATATACAACTTGCGATGGAGGAATATCAAAAGGGATTTCAAACGGACAATCGGCATGGGAAGATATTACCAATAACATAGCAGTTGGTCAGCAAACAAATATTGCACTTTCTGCTACAGACCCAAATAAATATTTTGCAGGTTTACAAGATATAGGCTCTATTATGGCAACTAGCGCAGGTATGTGGTCTGTTTTAAGTGGTGGTGATGGTGAAGATGGTTTTATAGATCGTACGGATGATAATATCATTATTTCATCTACAACAAATGGGCAGTTTTACCGCACAAGTTATGGTGTGGTATCGTATTTTCCATCAACAAATGGCGAGTGGTTTAGCCCCATTCATCAAGATCCAGTTGAAGCAGATTGGGTTTATTTAGGCGGAAGACCAGCATTATATAAAAGTACCGATATGCTAACTAAACCAAATGGCGATTCGGCTCCAAATTGGACGGCCTTAGGCACGCCTGCTGCTGGTAAAAATATTTTACGTTTTGAAATTGCACCAAGCAATAATAAAGTTATGTATGCCATTACAGAAAATAAACTTTCAAAATCTACAGATGCTGGAGTGAACTGGACAGATGTAACAGGTACTTTACCTGTTGGGGCGGCATCACTAAAAAACTTAGCTATATCCAATGCTAACCCTAACGAGGTATGGGTTGTGTTTTCTGGATATAACGCGTCTAGTAAAGTATTTAAAACAAATAATGGCGGAACCTCATGGACAGATGTTTACTCTAGTACACTGCCAAACTTACCTATAAATACTATTGTACATCTTAAAAATAGTACCCAAAATGGGGTGTTTATAGGAGCCGATATTGGAGTGTATTATATTGATGATTCTCAAACGGCGTGGACAGAAGAAGCCACCAACTTACCTAGAAACGCAGTTCAAGATTTAGAGGTGTTTTACACATCGCCTACAAGCGCAAAGTTAAGAGCTGCTACTTATGGTAGAGGTTCATGGGAAACAACTATAGACTTTACTACTTTAGAAGTTAATGAAAACACTATGTTAGCTTCTGAAGCCCCCAGGTTTCATCCAAATCCTGTAAAACAAGGGTTTGTAAATGTGAAGTTGAACAACCCAAACTCAAAATTCGATTTCGAAATTTATAACAACATTGGCCAAAAGGTATCTTCTGGAACAATTGACCGTAACAATACTGTTATCGACCTAAAAAATAACACTAGTGGATTCTATTTTATAAAGGTGAAAAATGAGAATAAAGTGTACAGTCAGAAAATAATAATTGAGTAGAAAGCAAATTGAATTAAGCGGTAATAGGGTTTAATTGAATTTGATTAATAGCTTTTTCCTCATTAAACCAATCCTGTATAGTTCGCTATGCAGGATTTTTATAATAAAGCTAATCACTTATCTAGACTAATGTTTTAGTTTAAGCGTTTATTGTGTTTTAGAACTTAATGTAAAGTTTGCATGGTATTTATGTTAATATTACTTAAAATTATAGAATTTGATTATTTTTTTAGTAAATTTAGACATCAAAAAAATATAGCCTATAAAACAAATTTACCTATCATTTTAACCTAAAAACCCAGTAAAGATCATGGCAAGAGCAATGCTAGATTACACCAAAACGATACTTAATAAAGTTAGTTTTGATGCGTCGTTGTTTTGCAAAGAAGTACAAAAGGCATTAAATAGATTGTTGCCTTATGAGATTGAAGAGCTTAAAATTTATATTCATTCTCTGGTATTGCAAAACCCAGAATTAAATCAATGTATGGTTTTATTAGACCATTAATTTATAAAGCGACCAAACGGTCGCTTTTTTTTTGGATAAGTTGCATTGGTGCATCAAAATTATGTAAATGGATTTTAAACCAAAAAACAGAATCTTATTGTAAGTGATTAAAACTATAAGATTTAAGGTAGAAAAGTGTTAAAGTTTTACATTAAGCCTAATTTTTATTATTAAATAATTTAATCTTTTTACATTTGTACTAACTATAATAGTTATTTTGAAAAGGACTTTAGTTTTTATATTACTTATAGCTTTTGTTATAAAGCCAATATATAACCTTGGTTATTTAGCATATTACGAAATAAATGTGGAATATATTACCGAAATGTTCTGTGTAAATAAAGAAAAAGTGGAACTTGCTTGTAATGGTAAATGTCATTTATCTCAACAATTACAAACGGATACAAACTCGCAAGAAGATAATAAAACTTTAGTCTTGTTAAACGAATATTTGTTTGGTTTATACTTTCAAGAATACGAAAACTTCAAATATAAGGAAGTCAAAATCTCTTTAAATAAAAAAGTAAATTCATTATGTAATAACAGTTATGCCTATCTCTACGAGCATAACCATTTTCGCCCACCTATGGTGTAAATTGATTTCTTAAAACAGGCTAGCCAGCCTTAAACATTATTATTAAAAATCAATATTTTAACAATTTAGCAGCCGTCATTAAATTAAAGACGATTGGGCTGTTATAACTTTATACCATAATTAATGAAAATTTTAAAATATACATTAGGACTTTTATTATCTATATTTATTGCTTCTTGTTCATCAGACGACCATGATACGATGGAGGATTTAACAGGACAAACAGGTAGTTTAATACTTAAATTCGATAACGGAATAGGCAATCAAGACTTTATTTTTGGTACAACATATACCAATTTTAAAGGTGAAACATATCAACTAGAAACTTTAAAATACTTAATATCTAATGTAAGGTTAACAGATAACCAAGGTAACACTTACACATACCCAGAAGAGGAAAATATTTTTATTGTAAGTGAAGCAAATGGAAATGCTGCAGGCGAAATATATATTACTTTAAACAATATAGATGCAGCAAATTATACACATGTTACCTTTGGAATTGGAGTAGATCAAGAGCGCTATGCCTCAGGAGCAGATGGTCAAGGCGATTTTTTAACCACCGCACAAGATGAAGGCATGATGTGGTCTTGGGCAACTGGATATAGATTTATGCGACTAGATGGAACTTATTCATCGCCAACCAAAACTAATGCCGCATTAAATATACATATGGGTAGCGTTGGTACTTCTGTAGACAACTACAAAGAAACTACTTTAGCTTTTCCAAACGAGGTGTTGGTAAGAGAAGCTAAAGAGCCCTCTGTACATATTAAAGCAGATATAGCTCAGGTTTTCGATGGCTTAACCTCTGTGAGTTTCGATGCTGGTTATGCCCAAGTACATACCGATGAAATTACAACCGGAGTTATAGCAACAAACATGAGTGGTATATTTTCTGTACACCACGTACATAACGACTAATTTATTACAGGCTAGTTTCCTCGATAACTAATATCGAGGAAACTTATTTGTTTTTACAAATAAATAAATGTCTTTTTTAATACCAAAGCACCAGTTATTAGGTCTTTGGTTTAACGTTTATTAAAATGAAAAAATTAGTTTTTATAATACTAGTAGCTCTTTATGTAATGTCCTGTTCTAAATCATCTTATACCAATGATTATGTACCTGTTTACCTAAATGTAGAGCAACCAGATAATTTCCCGGAAATAGTTTATAATTTAGATGCTAATCCAGTAACACAAGCTGGTTTCGAACTAGGTAAAAAGTTGTTTTACGATGGTAAATTATCGGCAAACGATGCTATTCCTTGTGCGTTTTGTCATGAGCAAGCCTTCGCTTTTACCCATCATGAGCATACGGTAAGCCATGGCGTTAACGGAGGTATTGGTACGCGTAATGCACAACCCATGCAAAATTTAGCCTATCAATCTGAGTTTATGTGGGATGGTGCGGCAACACATTTGGATTTTCAACCAATTATTCCTTTAACGAGCGAGGTTGAAATGGGGGAAACCTTAGGTAACGTATTAAATAAGCTTAATGCCGATACGTATTATAGAAAGCAGTTTCCAAAAGCCTTTGAAGATGGCGAAATAAATAGCGAAAATTTATTAAAGGCGCTTTCGCAATTTATGGTTATGATGGTTTCCTCTAATTCAAAATATGATAAATACGTACGTAACGAAGACGGAGGCGAACTAACCGAAATTGAATTAAATGGTTTAAATAATTTTAAAAATAAATGTGCAACTTGTCATGCTACCGATTTGTTTACAGATCATAGTTATCGTAACAATGGTTTGTCAATAAATCCAAAACTAAATGATAAAGGGCGTTATAATATTTTTGAAAACCCCAAGGATTTATACAAATTTAAGGTGCCAAGTTTGCGCAACGTAGCGCTATCATTACCATACATGCATGATGGTCGTTTTTCTAGTCTAGAAGCTGTTTTAAATTTTTACGATTCAGGTATGACCGATAATGGTAATGTAGATGAACTATTTAAAAGAGAAGATGGTACTTTAGGAATTACACTCTCCACCTACGAAAAAGAAAGCATAATTGCATTTCTTTATACTTTAACAGATAACGAATTTTTAACAGATGAAAGATTCTCAGAATTTTAACAAAATAAGCCTATTTGTAATTGCTTTTATAATGAATATTCATGCTATTAAGGCTACCGAAATAGACCCGCCGTTTGATACCTATAAGCATGTTTTTGAGCCTTTTGGAGTAACGTGCGATTTGTGTGGGTGTTCTACAAGTTCTGGAAGCTTTGGTTTTGGCACGCTTAGTAATTCTAATTTTGTTGGTATTCGTTATATCTATCAAAGTTTTGAGTCTAAAGACGGTATTTTTTCTAATTCCCCAACAACTAAAGAAACTTTTAATACGTATCAATTATGGGCGCAATTACCTATTAACGATGTTTTTTATTTAAGTTTAAATGTACCTTATCAAGATTTAAACAGAGCATATGAAAATGGGTATAAAGAGAATTTAAATGGCTTAGGAGATAGTAGTATAATGGGGTGGTATAAATTGCAATTTTATAAAAAAGAAAGTGACTCTTTAACTTTTAGTACAGAACGTATGGCATCTGGACACTCATTACAATTTGGCGTTGGTGTAAAACTGCCAACCGGTAAGTTTGAAGAAGCATTGGCAGATAATGTTAATCCTGGTTTTCAGGTTGGTACAGGCAGTGTTGATGGTGTTTTTGCTATTGGATATAATTATGGAAGTAATAAGTTTGGCGTTAATACGTTAATGACATATTACTTAAAAGGTGAAAATAAAAACGATTATCAATTTGGAAATCAGTTTAGCTATTCGACAAATTTTTTCACTGCATTTTCAAAAAAAAATTATAATATTATGCCATTTATAGGTTTTTCGGGAGATGTTTATGATAAAATTACGCAATACAACGAAACCTTGGCCGATACCGATGGAAAGATATTAAGCGGTACAATAGGTTCTGAGGTTGCTATCGAGAAATTTATTTTTGGAACTAATTACACATTACCTTTAAGTCAAAATTTATTTGGCGGTAATGTGAAATCTAAAAACCGCTTTTCAATTTATGTAAACTTTGCATTATAATGTATTAGTTGTATAATAAAAAACAAGTAAGCCTATAGCAAAAAAAGATTCGCAATTAATTAGTGTTATTGTGAATCTTTTTTTTGCTTTATAAGAAATGGTAATTAGAATATTTTACTTAGGCAAGGGGCTAATAATTTTTACATTCTGAAAAGCAATCGCGCCACGTACCACTCCCGAAATAACATCTTGTAAGGCTTCAATAATTTGCATTTTTAAGCCGCTTTTGTGGTAAATTAAGCTGACTTCTCGTGCTGGTGTTGGCTCATTAAAGTAACGTAGATTTTCTTTTTCTTTTTCGCTAATTTCTAAGGTATGTAAATAGGGAAGCAGCGTCATGCCTAGTCCTTCGTTAGAGAGACGTATTAAGGTCTCTATACTTCCACTTTCTAATTGAAAAGTTTCTTCGGTTTGGCTTTTAAATACTTTACATAGGTTTATTACGCCATCTCTAAAACAGTGGCCATCTTCTAACAATAACATATCATCTACATCTAAGTCTGCAATATCTATAGTTTTATTTTTATGTAGACGATGGTTTTTAGGTATATAATTTACAAAAGGTTCAAAATATAGTACGCGTTCTTTTATATTTTCGTCTTCCAAAGGTGTTGCGGCAATCGCAGCATCTAAATGGCCATCTTTAATTCGCGCCATAATTTCTTCGGTTGTTAATTCTTCAATTTTAAGCTTTACTTTAGGGTGCTTTTTAATAAAGTTTCTTAAAAACATGGGCAGAAGTGTAGGCATAACCGTAGGTATAATACCTATTTTAAATTCACCACCTATAAACCCTTTTTGCTGATCTACAATATCTTGAATTCGGTAAGATTCATTAACAATATTTCTAGCTTGCGTTACTATTTTTTTTCCAACATCTGTGAGCTCTATAGGTTTTTTGCTTCGGTCGAAAATTAAAACATCCAGTTGGTCTTCAAGCTTTTGAATTTGCATACTTAACGTAGGTTGTGTAACAAAGCATTTTTCGGCAGCTTTAGTAAAGTTTTGATTTTCGGCAACAGCCAAAACATAGTACAATTGGGTAATAGTCATTGGTATCAATTTAGGCTATAAAAATATAAAAAGTATCAATAAAACTTATTGAAATAGCTGTTAATTATAAATTAAATTTGTTGTAAGAAAATAACAAAGATTATGACAACATTAAATAGTATTGGTTTAGATAGTGGCAAGACAAAGGCTCTAGCTGAAGATTTAAATAGCTTATTGGCTAACTTCCAAATTTATTATCAGAATTTAAGAGGGATTCACTGGAATATAAAAGGAAAACGATTTTTTGATTTACACGTTAAATTTGAGGAGTTGTACACCGATGCAAATATGAAAGTAGATGAAATTGCCGAACGTATATTAACTTTAGGAGAAACGCCTTTACATACTTTCGAAGATTATTCGGCCAAGGCAAGAGTTCCGGTAGGAAAAAATATTTCGGAAGATGAAAAAGCCGTGCGATTAATAGTAGAATCGCTAACAGAACTTTTAAGTATTGAAAGAGCTATTTTAGATAAAGCAGGAGAAGCGAACGACGAAGGAACAAACTCTATGATGAGTGATTTTATTACCGAGCAAGAAAAAACTGTTTGGATGATGAAAGCTTGGTTAAATGAAACCGTCTAACTATATAGTTGGTTTTTACAATTTACAACTTTGATTACTAGCTATTAAAGCGATCTTATTTTAAGGTCGCTTTTTTATAAAAAATGGCAATAATTTGTATTATTAATTAACAGTTTTTTAAAATTTATTAAAAACCGCTTTCTGCAATTATAACATTTTGAAATGTAGGTGCGTTTTCGGTAATTTTTCCTATGCCTTTTTTATTGATTTTTAAAGTCACATCTTTAGTTGTTGTAAATAAAAGCACAGACCAAAAATGGGTTTTAAGGTAGGGTTTTAAAAACGTGAAAGCTTCATCTAATGTAAGTTCGCTTTCCTCATCCTCTGTATCTCTAGATTGGTAACGTAATTTTACTAAAACTTTTAGGTCTTTACCGGAAGACAATGGTCTAACAAATATGTTTTTTAAGTTAGGTTTGCCAATGGTTTTAGCCAAGGTTAATTTGGCAAAACGACCTTCTTGGTAACTTTCTTTTACTTGTTCCCAGAATTCAATAAAGGTTTCTTGATATGGCATAAACTAAGGTTTAATAAAATATTGTTTTGAAGCCTCAAAAATAGCATTAAATATTTTATAATAAACCACGAGCCTTAATTTCTAAATATTTATTAATGGTGTCTATGGTTAAATTTTCTGGAGTGGTTAAAATGGAATAAATGCCATATTTTTTTAACTCGGTTACAATAAGGCGTTTTTCGAAGGCAAATTTTTCGGCAATAACCTTATCGTAAACTTGCTCGATAGTTTCGGCTTTGTTGTTTATTAGGTTATTAAGTTCGGTGTTTTTAAAAAACACAACCACTAATAAATGATTTTTTGAAATGGCTTTTAAGTAGGGTAGTTGACGCTCTAAACCATCTAAAGTTTCAAAATTGGTGTACATTAAAATAAGACTGCGTTGGGTAATATGGCGTTTTATACTCGCGTACAAGCGGCTAAAATCGCTTTCAAAAAAATCGGTTTTTACGTTGTAAAGCGCTTCTAGTATGAGTTGCATTTGCGAACTACGCCTCTCGGCAACTACAACATTTTCAATACGTTTAGAGAACGACAACATACCGGCCTTATCATGCTTTTTTAAAACCACATTGCTCATTACTAAGGTCGCATTAATGGCATAATCTAGAAGACTTAAGCCGTTAAAAGGCATTTTCATAATACGGCCTTTGTCGATAATGGAATAAACGGGTTGCGATTTTTCGTCTTGAAACTGATTTACCATTAGCTGGTTTTTCTTGGCCGTAGCTTTCCAGTTAATGGTGCGTAAATCGTCGCCTAAAACGTAATCTTTAATTTGCTCGAACTCCATAGAATGCCCCAAACGGCGTACTTTTTTTAAGCCATATTCTAACGCGTTTTTATTGATGTTTAAAAGCTCGAACTTTTTTAACTGCTTAAAGCTTGGGTAGGTTGGTACCATGGTACCGCCATTAAAAGTGAAGCGTTTAGCCACTAAATTTAAAACAGATGATGCATAAACATTTAAATCGCCAAAATAATATTCGCCGCGTTCGGTTGGTTTTAAATGATACTGAATGCTTCTTGTTTTACGAGAAGTTACAGATTCTTTAATTTTAAAATCTCTTATTTGAAATTGCTCGGGCACTTCATCTATAACTTCAAGATAAATGGTAAACGGGTAATTGTTAGTAATATCAATATGAATTTGGTTTTTATCGCCATTTGAAAATTTATCAGGTAGATTTCTTGTAGCATCAATTTTATGTTTACCCATGAAAACAATTAGAAAATCTACGATAAAAAGTAGGATTAAAACTAAAATAGATAGTTGCGCAACATTAAACAACACAGGAATAAAATAACTTAAGGCAAACAAAACCACAATGGCAATGCCAGTATAGAAAAAACGCGGTTGTATGTAGAAGGGTTTGAAAAGTTTCAAAGTTGTTAGTTGTTACGTTTTAGTAAGACTGAAAACTGCGATTGCCACTGAACACTATTAACGCGGTATCTCAACCGTTTCAATAATTTGCTTAATAATTTGTTTGCTAGAAACGCCTTCCATTTCGCGCTCTGGCGTTACAATAACTCTGTGATGTAAAACAGGAATGGCGGCACGTTTAATATCCTCTGGTGTAACAAAGTCTCTGCCGCTCATGGCTGCAAATGCTTTGCTCGATTTTAAAATGGCTATAGATGCTCTAGGGGAAGCACCTAAATACAAAAACTGATTGCTTCGTGTGGCTACAATGAGTTGTGCAATGTATTTTAGTAAATGCGTTTCAACCAAAACTTGAGATACTAAATTTTGATATTCTGTTATTTGATTAGCCGTTAAAAAAGATTCTATTTTATCGGTTTTAACATCATCTCTTAAGGCGTGCTCGCGCGATAAAATTTCAATTTCCTCTTCTAAATTAGGATAGTCAACATCTATTTTAAATAAAAAACGATCTAGTTGAGCTTCGGGTAATCTATAAGTACCTTCCTGTTCTACTGGGTTTTGTGTTGCTAAAACCATAAAAGGCGAATCTAAATTAAATTTATTACCATCAATAGTAATTTGCTGCTCTTCCATAACCTCAAATAAGGCGGCTTGAGTTTTTGCAGGTGCTCTATTAATTTCGTCAATAAGAATCATGTTAGAGAAAATAGGACCTTTTTTAAATTCGAATTCCGAATCTTTAAGGTTAAAAACCGAAGTTCCTAAAATATCACTTGGCATTAAATCTGGCGTAAATTGTATTCTGCTAAACCCAACGCTTAAAGACTTTGCTAATAATTTGGCTGTTACCGTTTTTGCAACACCAGGAACACCTTCTATAAGTGCGTGTCCTTTGGCTAGTAACGATGCAATAAGCATATCTACCATATCTTTTTGGCCAACTATAATTTTACCCACCTCTAGCTTTATTTTTTCAACACTTTCTTGAAGCTCCGATAAATCTAAGCGGTTTTTAAATGTTAAATCTTCGTTAGTGTTCAACGCACTACTATCAATGGATGATAATGCATCTTCTGGCTGAATTGGTGTATTTTGTGGTTCTAATTGTTCGTTATTCTCGTCCATAATTATTTGGTGTAAAATGCTTCAATATGTCTGTTGAGCTTTATTAAATTTTCTTCAAAAAACTCATTTTTAGATCGCATTAAATTAATATAGTTTACCAGCTTTTTAATGTCGTCTAATTTTTTTCCGGTTTTAGTAGCTAGTTTTTCGGTGAATTGCTCGTCTAAAACATCGGTGTTTAAATTTAAATCGCGACGAATTTTTTCTAAAAAGTACGTTATTTTTTTATCGATTAAATTTTTGTGGTCTTTAGTGTCAAAGTATAAATTGGATACCGTTTTAACAAAGGCTACCGTCGTGTTTTGCAACGGTTTAACTATTTTAATAATACGCTGTCTCCGTTTTGCGTTAAAAATCATAAACAATATACCAAATACGATAGCCGTAAACCACGCCCATCTAAAGGATAATTGCTCTAAAAACCAACCCAGATTCGATTCCTGCTCAACATCGCCATCGTAACCTGTTTGTATTTTGGTGTAGGAATCGAAATAGACGTTATTATCTGGTAAATAGGATAGTGCACCTTCAATATATTGGTAGCGGTCTTCTTTTAAAAGATGATAATTGGTAAATATTTTAGGCTCTAAATGCAAATAAATAGTGCCATCCCCAAAGGGCACCTGTAAAAAGTTAGGGTGCTTGTAATCTATTTTAGAAAATCCTAACACGGAGTGATTTATAGAATCGAAATCGGAAAAATATTGATCGCTTACATTTCTATCGAGCGTTATCGCCGGTATGTTTAAGTGTTTTAAGGATAAAAATGAAATGCTATCTTTTTCGTTGTCAATGTATTTAACACTAACCTCTAGGGTGTCGTGAAGTTTTTGAGGGAAGTAATAATCCGAAAGAAACAGGGTGTTACCGGCATCAACAAAACTTAGTAACTCATCAATAGAGTCGTCTTCTAAATAATCAGAATTTCCAATAATAATATAGTTTCCTTGGGCTACATGTTCGCCATAGCCATCTTCAGAATTGGCACTTAAGTAACTCGATGGCTGGTGGTAAACTGTTCTTACTTTGTAATCTTTAAATAGTTTAGGAAGCTCTTTGTAAAGTACGCTAACACCGTAGGGTTTGTTGCTTTTTTCATCGAAAGACTCTTCCCAATCCACCACTTTGGTACGTTTTACACCAATAACAACCGATGCTGTAATAATTAGCACCACGATAATAAGTATAACAGGCAATGTCTTTTTCATTAATTTACCTGTTTTAAAAAGTTAGAAAAATTTCCTTTAGCCTTATTGTATTTGTCTAGGTTTAGCGGGAATTCGCCATACCAAATGTAATTGTACAAATACGAGGTGTACTCAAAATCTTTGCTAAAAGGTTGGTTGCTTACCTCGTTTAAATATTCGTTGTTAGTTTTATCGTCTTCAAATTTTATGTGGTTTTTTAGGCTTAGTGTTTTTAAAACTAATAGGTAATAATACCGAATAGCTAAACGGTAATCCTTTTCGTTTTCAGCATGTTTAATTAAGGTGTTAATATCGGCGTTTTCAATATTTTCGGCCGTTATTTCGCTGTAGGTATTAATGGCTTTATTTCGGTTTGATGTAAATAAACCAGTTCCACCTTCGTTAAGTAAAATGTAAACTAAAAATATTACAGCAAGCGCAATGGCTAAGTAAAACAACCAAGAAAGCGGCCCCAGATTTAAGCTAAAAGTATTTGTGTTATTTTGTTCTTCTCTTTTTACTTCGCCGTTTTTATAATCTTCATATTTGCCAGAGCCTGTTGGTGTTTTCGAGACTATTTCATCCCCTTCGTAATTATATTTACTACGAGTGTAACGGGATTTAAAGTCTTCATCAAAAGTTCTTATTTGTTGTGGTGTTTGTATTGGTAGTGCATACAAAGGTTTAAACACACAGGCTACAAGACATAAAAAAAGAAAGATATGTAGGTGCTTTGTTTTCAAATATGCGAAAGACTTAAATTGGGGGTTGTAGTAATTTGTTTTTGTATTTTAAACGGATAAATTAAATAGTAATAACTAATAATACTAAGCGTAATTAAAATAATAGCAACCGATAACCAATGCGGCATAATGTTAGAGTAGCGGGTAATAAATCCCTCTAAAAAACCAGCAGCAAAAGTAAAAGGAAAGGTGCTAATTAAAATTTTAATACCAGTTTTGGCTCCCAGTTTAAAAGAAGTGTATCTAGAATGTGTTGCCGGAAATAAAATACTTGCACCCAAAATTAAACCTGCAGCACACTCAATTACAATTGCAAAAATTTCCATGGCGCCATGTATCCATATACCTCGAACACTTTCCCAAAGCACACCTTTATCGTAAAAGAAATATTGGAAGGAGCCTAACATAATGCAGTTTTTAAACATAATATAAAGGGTACCAATGCCTAAAAATACGCCTAAAACAAAGGCGATAATGCCAACTCTTAAATTGTTTATGGTTATGCCAATAAAACTGCCCCAATTGCTCCCACTTTTATATACCGCTACAGGATCGCCGGCTTCAATATTTTCTAACGACATATTTACATAGTTATCACCCAAAACGGAACGTACAAATTCCCCATCGTTGGCAGCCGAAATAGCTCCAATAAAGGTAAATACAGAAAAAATAATAAAAGCGATGTAAATAAATTTTCGGTATTGGTAGCAAATTAAAGGCACCTCGGTTTTCCAAAACTCAATAATTCTATTGGTATCTGTACTTTTTGTTTTGTAAATTTTCTGATAAGCGTTTGCCGATAGCTGATTTAAATACGCAATAACCTTACTTTTAGGGTAGTAGGTTTGTGCGTAAGCCAAATCGTTAATAACATGAATGTATTGCGAAGCCAATTCATCGGGATTGTCAAAATCATTATTAACGATTGCTTTTTCGAAACTCAACCATTTTTCCTTATTTTGCTTGATAAATGCAACTTCTCTCATATATTTGATAAATTAAAATATAAAATGTCAGAGTTACAAATTAACACGACTCAAAATGTAAAAATAACGTTCAATGCCGCAGGAGCTGGCGAGCGTTTATTAGCTTTTGTAATAGATACGGCTATTAAAATTGGCTATATGTTGGTTTTAAATTGGACTTTTGGAGCCTTCGATAATATGGATCAATGGTCGCAAATAGCCATAAATACCGTGCTTAGTTTCCCTGTAATGCTCTATACTTTGGTGTTAGAGTCTGTTTTGCAAGGCCAGACCATTGGCAAGCGCATATTAAAAATAAGAGTCGTAAAAATAGATGGGTATCAAGCCTCATTTTCAGATTACGTAGTACGCTGGTTTTTTAGAATTGTAGATGTTTATATTTTCGGACTCGGTTTTTTCGTTATGCTTTTTAATAAAAAGGGGCAACGTATAGGCGATATGGCTGCCGGAACAGCAGTAATAGCATTAAAAAACAATGTAAATATTAGTCATACTATTCTCGAAAATTTAAAAGATAATTACAAGCCTACGTACCCCAACGTAATTAAATTGTCCGATAACGACGCCCGAATAATAAAAGAAACCTTTCAGGTAGCCCGAGTTGCTCGCGATTATCAAACGCTAATTAAATTACGTCAAAAAATTATAGAAGTAGTAGGTATAAAAACTGTAATCCAGAGCAACGACGTTGAGTTTATCGATGTTATTTTAAAGGATTATAGTTTTTATACTCAGAGCATGTAGTTAGTGAACTACTTTTTTTTAAAGTGTCCGAATCACGCATCCCGAGCATAGTCTCCGGATCTAATAATAAGAATACTAAATTCATTTTTAGGGCGTTACCACACGGGTCGGGCTTTCGTCAGTCGCTTTTTTGTGTTGCATATGTGCAACAACACAAAAAGAGCTTCAACAAATGCCTCAATCCCTAACGCAAACAGTAACTATAATTAATATTTTTAAGTAGAAATAAAATTTTACATCTCATACAAATAAATGTTTTATACCATAGATATTTTAGGAACTATAGCTTTTGCTATTTCGGGCGTGTTAATAGCTATTAATAAGCGTATGGACTTATTTGGTATTCTTATTATTGCCTTTGTTACGGCAGTAGGAGGTGGTACATTACGCGATTTGCTCATTGGAAACACGCCTGTTGGTTGGATGAAAGACATTACATATACTTATGTTATTTTAGGGGCTTCGGTGTTTGCCATTCTGTTAAGAAGTAAAATTAATTATTTAAGAACCTCTCTGTTTTTGTTTGATACTATTGGTATAGGTTTATACACTGTTGTGGGTATAGAAAAAGGTCTTAACTCAGAGTTGCACCCTATAATTTGTATTGCTTTAGGGACCATGACAGCTAGTTTTGGAGGTGTAATTCGCGATATACTTTGTAATGAAATACCTGTAATTTTTAGAAAGGAAATTTATGCCACAGCCTGTATTTTGGGAGGTGTTACGTATTTTGCGTTGCGCGAATTTCCAATACAATACAATTATGTTTTTGTTATTGCCGGAATTGTAGTTATCGTAACAAGGCTGCTGGCCGTTAAATTTAAAATAGCATTGCCTAGAATTTATTCCGATAAAGTGTGATTGTTTAGTAGTGCTTTTAGCAAAATTAAATAACAAATGTTAGGTATCTCCAATCTTTCAACCTCACACTTCAAACTATCATCTCCCGTCTTCGGTCTTCACCCTTCCCTCAATCAATAATTTCCACTTTTTTAATATAAATGTTTTGTGCTGGCCAATCGCCATCGTCGGTTTCAACGGCTGCAATTTTATCAACCACATTCATACCACGGGTAACGTGTCCAAAAATAGTGTAATCGCCGTCTAAAAAGTGAGCGCCCCCTTTTTGGCATACAATAAAAAACTCGTAAGGCGAGGCTAGTTTATGTGGGTTTCTAATATCGCTACTAGGCATAGAAATAACACCACGGTCGTGTTTAAAACCACGTTTAGTGTCTGGTGGTAGCAAGTATTTTCCAATATAGCCACGCTTTCTAGCCGTTTTAACATCGTCGCTATTTCCGCCTTGAATCATAAAATTATCTATAACTCTATAAAACTGCGTGTCGTTAAAATAGCCTTGTTTTGTTAGCCAAATAAAATTAGACCTATGAAACTTGGTTTCGTTGTATAACAGGATATCAATCTCTCCAAAACCTGTTGTTAGCCGTACTTTATTTTCTTTATGGTGTTTATCGTACTCCAAAAAGAACTCCATAGCACTTCTAGAATTTAACTTAGGAAATTCGCGCTCTGGTTCTTGGTTTGTATCTTTTTCAACGGTTTTCTTAATTGGTTTTTCAACCTCGGTTTTAGGTGTATTTTTCTTTTTAGTTTGTTTATCTTCACAATTCAGAAAAAAAGCAAAAAAACAGAAAAATAATACGGCGCGCATAGACTATGAGGTTTGAAGAATTTTTAAAATCAGTTTCAAAAATAAAAAATATACCGCTACCAGCCGAAGCTTCTCACTTTAAAATGGTGCCGGAGTTTAGGCAGGAGGTTTTAAAAGAACAAGGAAAAGCAATTAAAAAGGCTAAACAAGCGGGGGTATTGGCTTTATTTTATCCTGATAAATTCGAAAATACTAAATTCGTTTTAATATTAAGAAACACCTACAAAGGTGTGCATTCGGCTCAAATAGCATTTCCTGGAGGTAAATTAGAAAAGGAAGATGCAACATTGCAAGATACAGCTTTAAGGGAAGCGCTCGAGGAGGTTGGTGTACCCACTGAAACTGTTAAAATTGTAAAGAAAATATCTCAGGTATATATTCCACCAAGTAATTTTTATGTGCATCCTTTTATTGGAATTACCACAAACACACCGCAATTTGTTAAGCAAGACGACGAAGTTGAGGCTGTAATAGAGGTGGATTTAGAACATTTTTTAGATGAGCGCGCATTAGTGTTAAAAAAAGTAAAGACCTCTTATAGTGTTGAAGTAGAGGTGCCTGCTTTTAAATTAAACGATTATATAGTTTGGGGCGCAACCGCCATGATGCTTAGTGAAATTAAAGACTTGCTAAAACAACTTTTCTAGTATTCTAGTTTTATTACATTTGCACACAGAATATTATTTAATTTAAGTAACTTACTAACAAAACCTGAAGCAAGATTTATGGGATTATTTAAAAAAAATCCATTCGGACATATATTGTTTTTAAAGAAATGGCTTATTCGAATCTTTGGCGCTTTAACACACAGGCGTTTTAGAGGATTTAATGAGTTGCAAATCGAAGGGTCTGAAATTATTAAAGATTTACCAGATTCTAATGTTTTGTTTATTTCAAACCATCAAACGTATTTTGCCGATGTTGTATCTATGTTTCATGTATTTAACGCAAGTTTAAGCGGTCGTACAGACTCCATTAAAAATTTGGGTTATATCTGGAATCCTAAATTAAATATTTATTACGTTGCTGCTAAAGAAACCATGAAAGCAGGGTTATTGCCTAAAATATTGGCTTATATGGGGTCTATAAGTATTGAGCGCACATGGCGATCTGAAGGTAAAGACGTAAAACGCCAGGTAAAAATGAGCGATATTTCTAATATAGGAAAAGCGCTTGATGATGGTTGGGTTATCACGTTTCCGCAAGGTACAACCACACCGTTTAAGCCAGTAAGAAAAGGTACTGCTCATATTATTAAAAAATACCAACCTATTGTAGTTCCTATAGTTATTGATGGTTTTAGAAGGTCTTTTGATAAAAAAGGGTTGCGAATTAAAAAGAAAAACATCCTACAATCTTTTGAAATTAAGAAGCCTCTAGAAATTGACTATGAGAATGAATCTTTTGATGATATTGTAAAAAAAATAGAATACGCTATAGAGCAACATCCTTCATTTTTAAAGGTGATTTCAAAAAAAGAATTGGAAGCGCTAGACGAACTAAATAAAAAAAGAGAGTGGTAAAACATTAAATTGTTAATGTTTTTTATTTCTGGATGCCTACATGCCTAAAGCTACAATTAATACACCCTTATTCGATACTCTAAAAACCTATTTTGGTTACGATAGTTTTAGGTTAAATCAGCAACAAATTGTTGAGTCGGTTTTAAATAAAAAAGACTGTTTGGTTATTATGCCAACAGGAGGTGGTAAATCCATTTGTTTTCAGCTTCCGGCACTTATGTTTAAAGGGGTAACTATTGTTATATCTCCTTTAATTGCTTTAATGAAAGATCAAGTAGATGGTTTACTAGCCAATGGAATTGCTGCATCTTATTTTAATAGTAGTCAATCTTCAGAAGAACAAGCCCAAATTATAGAACGTGTTATTACGGGGAGTTTAAAATTACTTTATGTCGCTCCAGAAAGTCTTGCAGGTCTTCAAAATATTTTAAATGAAACGTATGTAAGTGTGTGGCTATCGATGAGGCGCACTGTATATCCTCATGGGGGCATGATTTTAGACCATCATATCAGCAGTTAGGTTTTTTAAAATCTACACTTCCTAATACACCATTTATAGCATTAACAGCTACTGCCGATAAGGCAACCCGCGATGATATTAAAAAACAACTACGTATTGAACATGCACAGCAATATATATCATCTTTCGACAGGCAAAATATAGCTCTAGAAGTACGAGTAGCTAACGATAGAATTGCGCAAATTGTCAAGTTTATAAAAAGTAGGCCTAATCAATCTGGAATTATATATTGTTTAAGTCGTAAAACAACCGAGCAATTATCTAAAAAATTAAAAACCAATGGCATTCCTGCCGAAGCTTATCATGCGGGTTTAAATTTTGAAAAGCGAAGTAAAATACAAGAGTCTTTTGTTTACGATAAAACTCAAATTGTCTGCGCAACCGTAGCTTTCGGCATGGGTATTGATAAATCGAATGTGCGTTGGGTAGTGCATTATAATATGCCTAAAAACATAGAAGGCTACTATCAAGAAATAGGTCGTGGTGGGCGAGATGGTTTAAAGGCTCATGCCTTATTATTTCATAGCTATGCCGATGTTATTCAATTGCGAAATTTTGCTAGTGGCGCTGCCAACGAAGAGGTTCAGATCGCTAAGCTAGACCGCATGAAACAGTTTGCCGAAGCTACAACATGCCGGCGTAAAATTCTTTTAAGTTACTTTGGCGAATTATTAGCCGAAAATTGTGGCAATTGCGATGTTTGTAATAACCCGCCACAGTTTTTTGATGGGACTATAATTGCTCAAAAAATACTTTCGGCAATCTATAGGTTAAAAGAAAAAGAAGCTATGGGTATGATTATCGATGTGCTTCGAGGGTCACAAAATGCAGCTGTTATAGAAAAAGGGTATCAAAACATTAGGACCTTTGGTATTGGTAAGGAGATTTCATGGAAACATTGGCAACATCTAATTATTCAGCTTATAAATCAGGGATTTTGTGAAATTGCCTTCCATAAAAACAATGCCTTGCAGTTAACCCAGTTTTCAAAAAATGTGTTATTTGATGGAGCCAAAGTGGCCTTAACAAAACCTGTTGAAATTCCAGAACTTATAGCAACGGCCAAAAAAGGCAAGAAAACTAGAACAAAACAGGCTAAGCCTAAGTTAAGACAGAAAAAGAGCGATGATAGCTTGTTTGAGCGTTTACGATTATTGCGTTATAAAATTGCACAAGAAGAAGATATACCTGCTTATTTGGTGTTTAGTGATGCCACATTAAAAGAAATAGAGCGCGAACGTCCGTTAAGCGATGCCGATTTTTTAAATATTAGTGGAGTAGGGCAACGAAAATTAGAGGTCTATGGTGATGAGTTTATAGCAGAAATCACCCGCTTTTTGGGGTCTAAAATAAAGAAGCCTAAAAAGCGAGATACCACATTGGTAACTTACGATTTATATAAATTAGGACGTTCCATTGAAGAGATTTCTACAGAGCGGAAACTTGCTACAACAACCGTTTACTCGCATATTGCTAAATTGTATAGTTCTGGTAAGGCTATAAATATTTTCGATTTTGTTTCTAAAAGCGAAGTTGAAGCCGTTAAAAAGGCTAAAGAAAAATTAGATAACCCTAAAGCTTTAAGACCTTATTTTGAATACTTTAATGAAGACTTAGATTATTTTAAAATTAGATTAGCCTTAAGTGTTATTGAAAAGGTTTAGGTTTTATTTTGGTTAATAACTCCTAACAATTCTCCTTTAAAATCGGCGCTAAAAGTTATATTTTGCACCTTTCATTAAAAAAAATATACGTGAAAGTCTGTATAGCCGAAAAACCAAGTGTTGCCCGCGAAATTGCTACTGTATTAGGAGCAAATACCAAGCGCGATGGCTATTATGAAGGTAATGGCTATGCGGTTACTTACACTTTTGGACATTTATGTACCTTAAAAGAACCCGTAGATTATAAACCCTATTGGAAAAGTTGGGATTTAAATAATTTACCCATGCTTCCTGAAAAGTTTGAAGTTAAAGTGTCTTCAAATTCTGGGATAAAAAAGCAATTTAATATTGTAAAAAGTTTATTTGACAAGGCAGAACTTGTAATAAATTGCGGGGATGCGGGACAAGAAGGAGAGCTTATTCAGCGTTGGGTAATGAGTGAGGCTAATTATAAAGGCGAAGTAAAACGTCTTTGGATTTCATCCTTAACTACCGAAGCTATAAAAGAAGGTTTTGATAATTTAAAACCTTCTGAAGATTACGATAATTTATACTATGCAGGCTTTTCCAGATCTATTGGCGATTGGCTTTTGGGTATTAACGCCACTAGGTTATACACTGTAAAACATGGCGGGTACAAGCAAGTGCTATCGGTTGGTCGTGTGCAAACACCTACTTTAGCCATGGTTGTTAACCGGTTTAAGGAAATTGAAAATTTTAAACCGCAACCTTATTGGGAGTTGCAAACCCTGTATAGAGAAACTTTGTTTAGCTATGAAGACGGACGTTTTCTTAAAAAAGAAGATGGCGAAGCTTTAGCAAGTAAGGTAAAAGAAAGCGATTTTGAAATTAAATCGATTAGCAAAAAGAAAGGAAAAGAATACGCACCAAAATTATTCGATTTAACAGGATTGCAAGTGTATTGTAATACCAAATTTGGCTTTTCGGCCGATGAAACTTTAAAGATTGTACAAGCTTTGTACGAGCGTAAGGTGGTTACTTACCCAAGAGTAGATACCACGTTTTTACCAAGTGACGTGTACCCGAAGGTGTCTGGAATTCTTCAAAAGTTAACTAATTACTCAAAGTTGACCCAACCATTATTGGGAAAAAAAATAAAGAAATCATCTCGTATTTTTAATGATAAAAAAGTAACCGATCACCATGCTATTATTCCAACGGGTATGCAAACGAACTTGCAATACAACCAACAACAAGTTTACGATATTATTGTAAAACGTTTTATTGCCGTGTTTTATGATGATTGTATCGTGTCCAACACAACAGTTTTAGGACATGCGGCTAAAGTGGTTTTTAAAACTACAGGAAAAGAAATTATAGAAAAAGGCTGGCGTATTGTTTTTGAAGATCCCGATAAAAAACAAAAGGAATCGGGCATTTTACCAACGTTTGAAAAAGGTGAAAAAGGGCCACACGAGCCCTCCTTTTTAGAAAAGGAAACCAAGCCGCCAAACCAATTTACCGAGGCCTCTTTATTACGAGCTATGGAAACTGCTGGTAAACAGGTGGACGATGAGGAGTTACGCGATTTAATGAAGGAAAACGGTATTGGTAGACCATCTACACGTGCTAATATTATTGAAACACTTTTTAGAAGAAAATATATAAAGCGTAATAAAAAGCAGGTGTTGCCTACTATAACAGGTATTCAGTTGATTGATACTATTAAAAATGATTTGTTAAAATCGGCAGAATTAACAGGCTCTTGGGAGAAACAATTAAAAGATATTGAAAAGGGCGAATATAGTGCTGGCGCTTTTATAAAAAATATGAAGCGTATGGTTGATGCTTTGGTTTATGAAGTACGCAGCGAAACAAAACGCGCCAACATATCTTACGCTACAACAGTTAAAAAGCGAGAGGCCAAGGTTGAAGCCAAAAAGAGTGCGGGCATTACGGCTGAAAGTTGCCCAAAATGTAAGCAAGGTAAAATTATTAAAGGTAAAACAGCCTATGGTTGTACTGCTTATAAATCGGGCTGTAATTTTGTAATGCCTTTTAACTTTTTAGATAAAAAAATATCTGAAAAACAGTTTTTAAGGTTACTTACAAAAGGATCTACGGTTAATTTAAAAGGTTTTAAAACAGATGCAGGTGCGGTTGAAGGTTTAGTGCGTTTTGATGAAAATTATAAGCTAAAGTTAGAACCTAAACAGGCTAAGGTGAAAGCTAAACCAAATGAGTTAGCTTGCCCTAAATGTAAAACAGGAACCGTTATTAAAGGGAAAACAGCTTATGGCTGTAGCGCTTATAAATCGGGTTGCGATTTTAAAGTTACTTTTGATGCTGTTAGAGCGAAAATGAACGGACAAACACCAACTAAAGCGCTTGTGCATAGTATTTTGAATGGAAGCGTATAAAACTGAGCATAGGCATTTTATAATCTTTAAGCCCTTTGGGTATTTAAGTCAGTTTGCGAGTAACGACTCCAAACAGCAATCGAAAAAATTTTTAGGACGTTTACATGATTTTCCGGAAGGAATTATGGCGATTGGTAGGTTGGACGAAGCTTCGGAAGGTTTGTTGCTACTCACAACCAATGGTAAAATGAGTGCGCATATTAACAGCCAGAAGGTTGATAAGGAATATTACGCTCAGGTTGATGGCGATATTACCGAGGCTGCTATTGCCCAATTACAAACAGGTGTAGATATTCGGGTAGAAGGTGAGATGTATAGCACAAAGCCGTGTAAAGCTTTTAAACTAGAATCTATTCCTGTGTTACCTAAACGTGCTAAAAAGATACGAGATGACAGACATGGACCAACCAGTTGGGTGTCTATAACTTTAAACGAAGGTAAATTTAGGCAGGTTAGAAAAATGACTTCGGTGGTTGGTTTTCCTACGTTGCGATTAGTTCGAGTTAGAGTAGGAGGTATTCATATAAATACTATGGATGCTGGTGAGGTTATTGAGGTTACCGAGTTTGACTTGTGAAATTTCAAGTGTAGCGGAACTACTGAAGCTATACGTATATTCTAGATAAAAGGAGATTTACCCGCGTTATGGATTGTAGTGGAAGGCCCACAGCACGATGAAGGAGGTACGAGTATTTGTAGTCTTTCGACCTTGCTCAAGACTGGCTCCAAGCCCGAACGCCTGTCCTGAGTGAAGTCGAAGGGTGTGGTAACCTGCCGGCAAGTAGCATCCCAAATACTTTAAGATTCTAACTTTTTTAACTCTTTGTAATTGTGGTTTAAACGCTTTAAAAGAATACCATAAATAAGCCAATAAAATAATAGTAATACTCCAATTACAATGCCTATTACAACTAAGGTTACCATAAAAATAACTGCGTAAAATTTAAATACTTCGCCGTTTGCCGAGGCTAATTCTAACTGGCTTGAAAATTCGGGATTATGATTAAAGTTATAAAAAACCCCAATAAAAGCGCCAATAAAAAGCGATGCCAGGTTGAAAATAACGTACTGTTTTACGGTTCTTCTAGTTTTTAAGATATTCTCCATTAGGGTTTTGGAGCTATCGGTAGTCGAGATGTTTTTGTAGTTTTTATAAAATAAATAGAAAAAATAGATTAATACCGCATAACTTATTACAGTTATTGGAATTAATATATGGTTTATGTTTAATTCGTCTATTTTATTAGCATATACACTTCCTTTAAATGCAAATGAAATGGATAACCAAAACCCGAATTCTAGCAGACTGATTATAAATATCCATTTTACAATGGAGGACGATTTCTTTAAAATCATCTTGTATATATCATTATAGGAAAGCTTAGGGTAATTGTTGTTCCCCTTATTCCAGTCTTTTTTTAATAAATCTAATTCATCCATAATGTTACGGATTTAATATGGCTTTAAGTTTCGTTTTAATTCTATTCATTTTTACTCGTGCATTTACGGAACTTATACCAAGTGTTTCACTAATTTCTTTATAGTCTTTGTCTTCTAAATACAGAAAGACCAAGGCTTTTTCAATATCGTTTAGTTGATGTACTGCTTTATATAGGGTTTTTAACTGTTGTTCTTCGGTATCATCATAATCTTCTGCCTTAATTTTAAATTCTACACCTGCGTAATCTTGTGTATTAATGGTACGTTTAGATTTCCGGTAGAGCGTTATTGCTGTGTTTAACCCTACGCGATACATCCAGGTACTAAATTTTGCATCGCCCCTAAATTTTGGGTATGCGCGCCAAAGTTGTATGGTTATTTCTTGAAATAAATCGTTATGTGCGTCGTAATTATTAGTGTACAAACGGCAAACTTTGTGCACAATATTTTGATGCTTTTCTAACAACTCTACAAAACTATGTTCTAGCTCTTTATTCAATGGTGTGGTTTAGTTACTTTATAAGTAGTTTAAAACTTAAAATTGTTACAAGTAAACAAAAATTAATTTTACGATTAGTGTTTTTTTATAAATATTGATTTTGAAGTTAGCCTAATTGATAGAAAAAAAATAGCCGTTTAAAACGTTAATTGTTTTAAACGGCTTGATTTTTATTGTGTTAAGTTTTACAGGCAAATACCAGACTAGAAATAAAAACTTAATCGATACACTTTAATTTATCCATAAAAAATTCTTTATACTCTATAAAATTAATGTCTTTTGTGCCTTTCGTACCTCTTAAAACAATAGATTTAATTGGCGAACTTTTTAGAACGCTTTTTTGATCGTTAGTTAAAATGGCTTTAAAATGGAATACATCACCACATTCTATATCCCAAGAATGATAGAACGTTACTGTACGATTATTTTCTAAGGTTATTTTTAAACTAGAACGCTGATTTGGTAGGTAAGACGCGCAACCTAAGTCTTCGGATAAATTAAAAAACACATTTGATTTAACACCTTGTTGGTATAATTCGGCTGTTAATTTATTCGATATACTATATTCCTCAGTTCTTTTGGTGGTTATGTTATAGAATCTATCATAATCATTAATTTGATAATGACACTCATTTCTATATTTCATTCTTTCGGCTAAAGCCATGGCTTCTGCATTCATTTCTTCTTCTGGTTGAGCATTCAAGGCATTTTGAGCTAAAGCAGTAGTTCTTCTTAAAGCTTCAAGTTCTTTTCTTTCCTTTTCTATTATTTTTGCAATAGAATCATTTTGTTTCTTTAATTCAATTAGTTTTTGAGCTTCTTTTTTTCTTGCTTTCGCAATAGAGTCGTTTATGTTTGCTTGTTTAATTTGTTGACTTATCACTGCACGTTCTGCTTTTATAGCAGATTCTCTACGTTTTTTAATCTCTAGCACCTTTTTAGATTCAAGTTTTGTCGTCGCTTTATCTTCGGCTTCTTTTTGCTTTTGAAATTCTAGTTTTCGTTTAGCTTCAAGTGCCGCTTTTTCTTCAGCTTCTTTTTGCTTTTGAAATTCTAGTTTTCGTTTAGCTTCAAGTGCCGCTTTTTCTTCAGCTTCTTTTTGCTTTTGAAGTTCTAGCTTTCGTTTAGCTTCCAGTGCTGCTTTTTCTTCGGCTTCTTTTTGCTTTTGAAGTTCTAG
>NZ_FOMI01000006.1:47009-241554 GCF_900112595.1 Algibacter pectinivorans
GCTTTTTCTTCGGCTTCTTTTTGTTTTTGAAGTTCTAGTTTTCGTTTAGCTTCAAGTGCTGCTTTTTCTTCCGCTTCTTTTTGCTTTTGAAGTTCTAGTTGTCTTTTAGCTTCAAGTGCAGCTTTTTCTTCAGCTTCTTTTTGTTTTTGAAGTTCTAGTTGTCTTTTAGCTTCAAGTGCTTCTTTTGCAGCTACTTCTTTTTGTCTTTGAATTTCTAATAGTTGTCTCTTAGCTTCTTCGTCAGCTCTCGCCTTTGCTTCTTGTTGCTTTAAAAGCTCATGTTGCCTTTTTGCTTCTTGAGCTGCTTTAGCTATAGAGTCGTTTCGTTTATTTTCCTGGATTTTTCTTTGCTTAATTTCTTCAATTTTGGCAATGGAATCCAAACGTCTTTGTTCAATTTGTTCTAATTTCTCTTGAGCTTCTCTTATAAAAGCTTGCGATTTTTCTTGTCTCTGCTTTCGTTCCTGAATGGCTTTTTCACGTTGTTTTTCTTCATGATCAAAGTATAAATCCATCATTTGTTCGTTAACAAATAGGTATTGGTCTTTTACAAAACCAACAAAATCTTTATACTTTACTTTATAGGTAAAGTTGCCTAAAAAAGCAGTTACTGTACATTTTTGGTTTTCACTAAATTCGGCTATAATCTCAGAACCGTTAGTTTCTGACTGATAAAGTTTGCCATCTTGGGCGAATTTTGTTGAAATACTAGCTTCTTCTTGACCGAAAATCTGTATAGTGAAGCTAACAAATAGTAGTAGCGATAGGTATAAATACTTAACCATAGGGAGGGTTTAGATTTGTGGGATAATTATTAATTTGATGTAAAAGTACTGCATGATTTTAGAAAAAAGCAAAAATTAAGCCAAAATGCAGTTTTTAACTATTAACCTAATGCATTTTTGGTTATATAGGCTCTCCAGCCAATAATAGCTAGTTGGAATTTTGTTGCTTTTGTTATATCTAATTTATTTTTAGAATAGCTTGGTAGGATAATTTTATTAAGCTTGGCTAAAATTTGAAATACTTGCTTCTTCACTTTTTTATCATTTAAAATACAAAAATAGTAAAACTTATTCTAGACTAAGTTTTACGTTGTATTGGTTTAAATAATTGAAACAATATAGATAATTATATCAATTAATAGTTTGGCAAGTGTAATCATGTTTTAGCGTTTTAAAAGTTAGTAAATAGGGTTATTTATTTCAATGTTTTTTGAAGATATAGGTTTTGCCTTATGTTAACCAAAGCATTTTAGTAAAAACAATGAATTTAAATGCTAATTTGTAAGTTAAATGATGGTTTTGGTTTTAATATTTAAGTGACGCCCTTCATATTTGTTTTATAATGATATGTGTAACATGGTATATAGTTATAATTTGTAATAAATATACAAGGTTTTTGCGCTAAATTTTAAATATGTAGAGGCATTTGATTATAAATTTATGTAGTTTTTTGGTTTTCGTCTTTTTTCAACTTACATCACTAAAAAAAAGACACTCATTTTTGGGTGCCTTAAAGTTGTGTTTCAATTTGGTTTTATTTACTTCTTGGTCGTTATTTCTATAACGCCGTGTTTTCCTTTATCGCCGTACTTTTCAAAAGCTTTTTCATTTTTTAAAACATTTACCGCTTCAATAGTTTCCGGATTTATGGATTTTATGGTGTTATTAGGTACTTCTTTACCATCTAAATACACTAGGGGATCACTATTACTAGCAGTATCATTTGCATTACTAGCTGTTTTTCTAATACTTGTTTGATACTCCTGAGTTTCCGGTTTTGTGGCCTCTTTGGAGGAGCAAGCTATTAAAAATAGTGCTAATAAAGGAAGTACCAAGGTGTGCTTTAATAAATTGACTTTTTTTGATTTTGATTTGTGTAACATAACGATTCGTTTTTTAATTAATGAATTATAAAAATTATTGCTAAACTGCATTTGATGATGTGCAAGTGTTGTTTTAAGTAAGGTGCTTTGATAGCTTTTAGGATCAAATGTGTTTTGGGTTTTAAAATCGGCTATAAACTCTAAGTTTTGTTTGAGATCTTTATTGTAAAACCAAATTACGGGGTTAAACCAAAGCGCAATGCATGCTAGTTGCCCAATTAACACATCTAAGGTGTGTTTTTGATTGGCGTGGATTTTTTCATGCGTAATTATTTGTTGTAACTCCGTTTTATTAAAACTATTAGGATTTAAAACTATATAATTAAAAAAGGAGAATGGTGATATGTTATGAGTGGTTTCTACAAATGTGAAGGGGCCTGTTCTAGAACTTTTGTTTTTTAATAATTGAAAATAATGATGCTAATTGCATTAAAAACCTGCTAAAGAAAAAGAGGACAAAGAGGACACCAAAAAAATAGATGGGCATCACAATTGATGTCATGTTAAATGTATTTGATGCTATGGCTGTATTAATGGTTTGTTGGTTAATAAAATTAGGTAGGTGTATGGGGGTGTTTTCTGTAAAAACAGGAATAGCTAAAAGTGGAAGTATAAATGATGTAAGCAAACCAATTAGTAAAAACCATCTATTAGATTCAAAAAAAGGTATCGCGTTGTAAAAAGAGTTTGTAGCACAGATAAAAAATTAGGGAAATGGCGCTGGCTTTTATTAGATATTCCATGGCTAATTGTTTTTTTCAATGAGTTCAATAATTTCCTTAAGTTCGGCTACGCTTATTTTTTCTTCCTTGGCAAAAAACGAGACCATGTTTTTATAGGAGTTATTAAAATAATTGTTAATAGCAGTATTCATGAACTTTTTTCTGTATTCTTCTTTAGATACAATAGGGTAGTATTGGTGTGTTTTGCCATAGGCGAGATATGAAACATACCCTTTGTCTTCTAGATTTCTAATTATTGTAGACAGGGTATTATAATGTGGTTTGTCTTCCTTAATTTCAGCTAGCACGTCTTTAACAAAGGCCTTTTCGAGTCGCCATAAAATATGCATGATTTCCTCTTCTTTGTTTGTTAGTTTTTCCATGGTAGCAACGTGTTAATTATCAGTATGAGACAAATATATAACTATTTTTATAGTTGTAAAACTAAATTAATAGTTATTTAACTATAATTTAAGTTTTCATTGTTAACTTAAAAATCGCAATTCAAAAATCGAAAATCGTAATTTCTTATATTATCTTCGTAAAAAAATATTGTTTATGAGTATTCTTTGGGTTATCCTTGGTTTTGTTTTGTTAGTGGTAGGAGGCGAGTTTTTGGTAAGAGCTTCAGTGGCCTTATCATTTAAATTTAACATCTCGAAAATGGTAATTGGTATGACGGTGGTTTCGTTTGCCACTTCTGCTCCCGAATTATTAGTAAGCTTACAGGCAGCGCTTTCTGGATCGCCCGCTATTGCAATAAATAATGTTGTAGGGTCCAATATAGCTAACATTGGTTTAGTTTTAGGAATTACGGCTATGGTTGGAGCTATTGCAGTAGATAAGTCGTTTTACAAGCTTAATTGGCCTGTAATGATGGTGTTTTCAATACTGTTGTATTATTTTTTAAAGAACGATAATGTGTTATCTGCCATAGAAGGTGGTATTTTATTTGCAGGACTTATTGTCTTTTTGGTTTACCTTATTAAGAGTGCCAAAAAAGATGTGGTTGTAGAAGAAGTTGATGATGCTTTATCTACAGTTTCAAACTTTAAAATAGGTTTATGGCTATTAATAGGAGCATCAGCGCTTTATTTTGGCAGTGAATGGCTTGTATTTGGGGCAAAAGATATTGCTACGTCTGTTGGTGTTAGCGAAGCTGTAATAGGTGTGTCTTTAATAGCTATAGGTACAAGTGTGCCAGAGTTAGCGGCATCGGTTATTGCGGCGGCAAAGCAAGAGAAAGCTATTTCGTTGGGGAATTTAATTGGGTCTAATATATTTAATATTGCATCTGTACTTGGTTTAACGGCTATGGTAAAACCTATTCCGGTTACAGAACCACAAATATTATCGAGCGATATTTTTTGGATGCTTGGTTTTTCGGCAGTATTAATACCGCTTATATTTTTACCTAAACGTTTGCAGATAAGTAGACTAAAAGGATTCTTTTTAGTAATTTGTTATGGTGTATTTATGTTTTTGGTGTTTACACAAGGCAAGCTCTAGAATTAAAAAATCAATTTCAATTTACATCTTTTTAATCCGGTTGTGGTTGTTTACGATTTATCGTTGTAATTAATTATGTTGTTTTATATATAAGGTTTATAGAGCGTTGATATAATTTCAGATTTTAATGGCATTAAACTAGGCTCTTCCAAAATTACAAAACTTTTAATCCAGTACCCTCAAGTTATTAAACAAGGCCGCGTTAGGGATTGAATGGCATGTTTGAGCTCCCTGACTTTTTAGGAAGGAGCGAGTAGTAAAAGTCCGAACCTAGTGGTAATGTGCCTTCCGGCAGGCAGACGCCAAAATTTTAATATATTAGGTGTTACATTCGATATATTTTTAAATGAAAACAAAAAAAACGCCAACAAATAAATGTTGGCGTTTTTTGTATGAACAAAACTGAATCTAAAATAATTATATTTTAGCAGATTTAACAGTTTTAATAATTCTTCCTGCAATTTTGTAAGGATCTCCGTTAGATGCTGGTCTTCTATCTTCTAACCAACCTTTCCAACCTTTCTCAACTGTAATAATTGGAATACGAATTGAAGCACCTCTATCTGAAACTCCATAAGAGAAATCTGTAATAGCTGCAGTTTCGTGTAATCCTGTTAAACGTTGGTCGTTAAACTCACCGTAAACAGCAATATGTTCTTTTACTACAGGACGGAAAGCTTCACAAATAGCTTCGTAAGTTTCTTTAGAACCACAAGTTCTTAAAACTTCGTTTGAGAAGTTTGCGTGCATACCAGAACCATTCCAATCCATATCTTTACCTAATGGTTTTGGGTGGTACTCAATATAGTATCCGTATTTTTCAGTTAAACGATCTAGTAAATATCTAGCAATCCAAATTTCGTCTCCCGCTTTTTTAGCGCCTTTTGCAAATAATTGGAATTCCCATTGTCCAGAAGCAACCTCTTGGTTAATACCTTCAAAGTTTAAGCCAGCTTCGATACATAAATCTGCGTGCTCTTCAACCAAATCTCTTCCGTGTGTGTTTTTACCACCAACAGAACAGTAGTACATACCTTGTGGTGCAGGATATCCTCCAATTGGGAATCCTAAAGGTAATTGCGTTTTAGTATCCATGATAAAATACTCTTGCTCAAAACCAAACCAGAAATCATTATCATCATCATCAATAGTAGCTCTTCCATTAGAAACGTGAGGCGTACCATCTGCATTCATAACTTCAGTCATAACTAAGTAACCGTTGATTCTGTCTGGATCTGGGTAAATAGCTACAGGAACTAATAAACAATCAGAAGAACCTCCTTCAGCTTGTCTTGTTGACGAACCATCAAAAGACCAGTTTCCTATTTCTTCTAAAGTTCCTTGAAAGTTTTCATGCTCTTCAACCTTGGTTTTACTTCTTAAATTCTGTGTTGGGAAGTAACCATCCAACCAAAGATATTCTAATTTAATTTTTGCCATAATGAATATTTTATAATATGAGATATTGATATTAATATCACAAATATATATTTTTATATTTTTACTTCATATTTATAGGGGGTATTTTAATAAATTGATGACTTATTTTTATTTATACCCTATTAAATTCAGCTTTATTTTAAAAAAAGATAATTTTTTAATTAAAATACTGAAAAAAGCTTAAAAGTTATTTTTAGAGGTAAGGTTTTTACCCACAACCTGTTTATTTTTGTCTAACATTTTAAATTACTATACTAATGTCTACATTAAGATTTCATGCTATAAAAGAGTCGCTTAAAATTAAACCTGTTTTGGTTGAAGAAAAAGAGCGTCGATCGGATTTATTTGGGAAAAATGTGTTTAATGAAAACGCTATGCGCCATTATTTAACAAAGGACGCATTTAAAGGCGTTATGAATGCCATTAGGTATGGTAAAAAAATTGACAGAAATATTGCAGATCAAGTAGCCTCGTCCATGAAAGATTGGGCCTTAACAAAAGGTGTTACGCATTATACACACTGGTTTCAGCCCTTAACGGGAACAACGGCAGAAAAGCACGATGCCTTTTTTGAAACAATCGGCGATGGCATTGCGGTAGAGAAATTTGGAGGTTCGCAATTGGTGCAACAAGAACCAGATGCATCTAGTTTTCCTAATGGTGGTATTAGAAATACGTTCGAGGCTAGAGGTTATACGGCATGGGATCCAACCTCGCCAGCATTTATTTATGGTACAACACTTTGTATACCAACTATTTTTGTGGCTTATACTGGTGAAGCTTTGGATTATAAAACACCGTTGCTAAGGGCCTTAAATGCAGTTGACAATGCAGCTACTGCGGTTTGTAAATATTTTGATAAAAACGTTAAAAAAGTAAGCTCATCTTTAGGTTGGGAGCAGGAGTATTTTTTAATTGATAAATTAATGGCTGCCAGTAGACCAGATATAGCATTAACAGGTCGTACAATGCTCGGGCATTCGGCAGCAAAAGGGCAGCAGTTAGACGACCATTATTTTGGGTCCATACCTACACGCGCACTAAATTTTATGCGCGAGCTAGAAACCGAGTGTATGCTTTTAGGAATTCCTGTAAAAACGAGGCATAACGAGGTGGCACCAAATCAGTTTGAGTTGGCGCCTATTTATGAGGAAGCTAATTTGGCTGTCGATCATAATTCCTTGTTAATGGATATTATGGGGCGTATAGCCGCTCGCCATAATTTTAAAGTATTATTACACGAAAAACCTTTTGCAGGTGTAAATGGTTCAGGGAAACATAATAACTGGTCCTTATCTACCGATACCGGTGTAAATTTATTAGCACCAGGAAAGACCCCAATGAGTAACCTGCAATTTTTAGCCTTTTTTATTAACACTATAAAAGCGGTACATACACACGAGGCCTTGTTAAGAGCAGCCATAGCATCGGCTAGTAACGATCACAGACTTGGGGCAAACGAGGCGCCACCAGCTATTATTTCAGTTTTTATTGGCGAGCAGCTAACTAAGGTTTTAGAAGAGCTAGAAGGCGTTACCAAAGGAAAACTATCGCCTAAAGAGAAAACCGAACTTAAACTAAATGTAGTAGGTAAGATACCCGATGTTTTATTGGATAATACCGACAGAAATCGTACATCGCCTTTCGCATTTACGGGTAATAAATTCGAATTTAGAGCTGTAGGTTCGTTGGCTAATTGTGGTAATCCTATGACGGTTTTAAATACCATAGTAGCCAAACAGCTTAAAGATTTTAAGATAGAGGTAGATGCCCTTATCGATAAAAAAGATTTAAAAAAGGACGAAGCTGTGTTTAATGTATTAAGAGAATATATAAAATCGTGTCGCCCTATTTTGTTTGAAGGTAACGGTTATGGTGCCGAGTGGGAAAAGGAAGCTAAAAAACGCGGATTAAGTAATAACCGAAACACGCCAGAAGCCTTAAAAGCAAGAGTGTCCAAAGCATCCATTGCCTTATTTGAAGAAATGCAGGTAATGAGTAAAATAGAAACCGAAGCCCGCTACGAAATTGAGGTTGAGGCCTACATTATGCACATACAAATAGAAAGTCGCGTTTTGGGCGATATTGCACGAAACCACATTGTGCCAACAGCGGTAAAATATCAAAATATTCTAGTTGAAAACGTTCGTGGTTTAAAGGAGATTTTCGAAGAAAAATACAACAGTGTCTCTAAGGAGCAAATAAACCTTATAGAAGATATATCGAGCCATATAGAGGGGATAAATGTTAATGTAAATAAAATGATTGACGCCCGAAAAGCAGCCAATGCCTTAAAAGATATAGAAAAGAAAGCAGATGCGTATTGCCATAAAGTAAAGCCTTTGTTCGATGATATTCGTTACCATTGCGACAAACTAGAATTGTTAGTAGATGACGAGATTTGGCCACTAACCAAGTACCGCGAAATGCTTTTTACAAGGTAGTTTGTTGTTACTTGGAGATGTATCGAAAAGTTGGACGCCTGCCTGCCGGAAGGCAGGTTGCCCGAAAAGGGTCTGGCTTTTCACTATATCTTTTTTTAATGGTGTAGCCAGCACAAAGTACGTGCCTATCTTTTAAATTAAAGCCATAAATAAAGGCCATGTTTGTTAGTTTAAAAAAAGGATGCCGTTTCAATCACTAACGCGGGTATGTTTAGTAGTTTTTGTTAATTTTAATTCTATTCTCGGTCTTTTGTTCATGTTTTATTTCTTGTAAATAAAGTGTTTTCTTAATGGTTTAAAACCCGTTAATAAAACCTGTTTCATATTTCAATTAATGCCTGTTATTTTTAAAATATTACTTTACTTTTGCAACACAATACAACATTATGAGTCAAGAAGTTTCAAAACGATACGCACAACGTGGTGTTTCGGCATCAAAAGAAGATGTTCACAATGCTATTAAAAATATAGATAAAGGATTATTTCCTAAGGCATTCTGTAAAATAGTTCCAGATTATTTAACCAACGATGATGATTATTGCTTAATCATGCATGCCGATGGTGCTGGTACAAAATCGTCTTTAGCCTATATGTACTGGAAAGAAACTGGCGATGTGTCGGTTTGGAAAGGTATTGCTCAAGATGCATTAATTATGAATATTGACGATTTACTTTGTGTAGGCGCAACAGATAACATTATGCTATCGTCCACCATTGGAAGAAATAAAAATTTAATTCCTGGCGAAGTGCTTTCGGCTATTATAAATGGAACAGAAGAGCTGCTTGCCGATTTAAAATCCTTTGGTGTAACCATTCATTCTACAGGAGGCGAAACTGCCGATGTTGGCGATTTAGTGCGAACTATTATTGTAGATTCTACAGTAACTGCAAGAATGAAACGTACCGATGTTATTGATAATGCCAATATTAAAGCTGGCGATGTTATTGTTGGTTTAGAAAGTTTTGGTCAAGCCTCTTACGAAAAAGCATATAATGGTGGTATGGGAAGTAACGGATTAACTTCTGCCCGCCACGATGTGTTTAGTAAATATTTAGCCGAAAAATACCCGGAAAGTTTTGATGCTTCGGTGCCTGAAGATTTGGTGTATTCTGGAGGTGTTAAATTAACCGATACAGTTGAAAACGCACCTATTGATGCTGGTAAACTAGTATTATCGCCAACAAGAACCTATGCCCCAATTATAAAGAGAATATTATCAGAGTATAATAGCGATATCATACATGGTATGGTGCATTGCTCGGGAGGAGCGCAAACTAAAATTCTTCACTTTGTTGATGAGTTTCATATTGTAAAGGATAACATGTTTCCAATTCCGCCATTATTCAAATTAATACAAGAACAATCTAAAACCGATTGGAAAGAAATGTACCAGGTGTTTAATTGCGGACACCGTATGGAGTTATATGTTTCGCCAGAAGTAGCCAATAGTATTATCGAAATTTCAAAATCATTTAACGTAAATGCTCAAATAATTGGTAGGGTAGAAGCTTCAAAAAATAAACAGCTTACAATAAAATCGGAGTTTGGGGAGTTTAAGTATTAAAATTATTCGATTTTAGTCAATTACGGAATAGTTTTTGATGTTAAAATAAATTTAATGCTAACCCAACAACAATGAAGTATTTATTAGTTATTTTAATTACGCTCTGTTTTCAGTTTTCAAATGCACAACCAGATTCTCTTTTTATAAAAGAAAAAAAGGTTAAATATGTAGGCCCACAATGGAAACAAGAAAATAAAGGTACAGTGGATATTAATCAAGTCTCATTTACAAATTGGAATTCTGGTGGTAGTACATCCATTTCGGGATTGTTAGGTTTGATGTCGTCATTAAACTATTCAGATAAATTCTTCAACTGGAAAAATAACGTTAACATTCGTTACGGTATAAATAAGCAAGAGGCAAGAGAAACTAGAAAAACCGATGATTTATTTGAGGTGAATTCTAATTTAGGGTATAACCCTAACGATGGTATTTCAAACTGGTTTTACTCTGCACGTCTTAATTTTAGAACTCAGCTAACCAATGGTTTTAATTATCCTAACAAAAAAGATCCTATTTCTAGATTGCTAGCTCCAGGATATTTGTTTTTTGGTGGGGGCATGGAGTACGGTAAAAATATCGATAAATTATCGTTTTACTTTTCGCCAATTACTTTAAAAGCTACATTTGTTTTGGATGAAGATTTAGCAAACGCAGGGTCTTTTGGTGTTAAACCAGCAATTCTCGATGCCGAAGGTAATGTTATTGTTCCAGGAGATAAGGTTAGAAAAGAAGTTGGTGTTTTAGTTACCAATAGCTATGAGATGGAAATTATAGAAAATATTAATGTAAAAAACCAAGTAAGTTTATACTCTGATTATATTAATAATTTTGGAAACGTAGATTTAGACTGGCGAATAGATTTCGATTTTAAAGTAAATTCTTTTGTAAGAGCAACGTTAGGTTCGCATATTAGATATGATGACGATGTTAAAACTCAAGTACCAACAGAAATTGAAGGTGAGTTTGACGAGGCTGGTGCAAAAGTGCAATGGAAACAATTTTTAGGTGTTGGTTTTGCTGTAGATTTTTAGAGCCTTTATAGGTGTTTTAAGCTATAAATTAAGTCAATTTAATGGTTGTGTAAATTAAATATAGCATTTAATTACTAGTAAAAAACTACAGGTTAAAATACAGTCTATTAAATAAAGATGCATCACTAATTTTAAATTAGAAACACCAACCATTTTATAGAATCCTATTCTTTTTCGCATATTTATATCATTAATAATCCAGTAATAAATTAGCATTAAAAAGAGTTTAGTTAAAAGTGCAGGTATAATTTTAGGTATTACTGCGGTAAGGATTATAGTAGCCAAAAAAGACCATGTGGCCAACGCTTTGTAATATATTAATATGGCTTTAAATTGGTGTAGCATACCGCAAATAACGTTTGTGATACTAAATATATTTTTCAAAGTGGTAAAGAAATTTTTAATCATGATAAATTCATAAATTATCGTATTTTTGATATCCAATTAAAAAAGGCAGATGTTAGAGAAATTACAAATAGTAAAACAGCGTTTTGATGAGGTTAGCGATTTAATAATTCAACCCGATATTATTACCGACCAAAAACGTTATGTAGCGCTAAATAGAGAGTACAAAGACTTACGTATCCTAATGGATAAACGTGAAGAATATATAGAGCTTACCAATAATTTGGCCGAGGCCGAAGAAATTATTGCCGATGGTAGTGATGCAGAAATGGTGGATATGGCCAAAATGCAATATGAAGAAGCTAAAGCGGGTATTCCTGCTCTGGAAGAAGAAATAAAAGTACTTTTAATCCCTAAAGATCCAGAGGATTCTAAAAATGCGGTTGTAGAATTACGTGCAGGAACAGGTGGAGATGAAGCCAGTATTTTTGCAGGCGATTTGTTTAGAATGTATACCAAGTACTGCGAAGGTAGAGGTTGGCGTGTAGATACTGTCGATTTTAGTGAAGGTACAAATGGCGGATTTAAAGAAATTCAGTTTGAAGTTTCGGGCGAAGATGTTTATGGGACCTTAAAGTTTGAAGCTGGTGTGCACCGTGTACAACGTGTGCCTCAAACAGAAACTCAAGGTCGTGTGCATACTAGTGCCGCAACGGTAATGGTTTTCCCCGAAGCCGAAGAGTTTGATGTAGAAATAAACCCAAAAGATGTAAGAATCGATTTTTTCTGTTCTTCTGGTCCTGGTGGGCAATCTGTAAATACGACCTATTCGGCTGTGCGTTTAACACACGTACCAACGGGCTTAGTAGCGCAATGTCAAGATCAAAAATCGCAGCATAAAAATAAAGAAAAAGCCTTTAAAGTTTTACGCTCGCGTTTATACGATTTGGAGCTAGCCAAAAAAATGGAAGAAGATGCAGCCCTTCGTGGAACCATGGTTACAAGTGGCGATAGAAGTGCAAAAATTAGAACATACAATTACCCACAAGGTCGTGTTACAGATCATAGAATTGGTTTAACGCTTTACGATTTATCGAACATTGTTAATGGCGATATCCAAAAAATTATAGACGAATTACAATTAGCCGAAAATACCGAGAAGTTAAAAGCTAATACAGATGTGATATAGCTTGTGGTTCCTGCTTAAACGGGAATGCATTGCGGTATAAATCTTAATATATAAGAAGCCTGTTTACACACGGGGAAGCCAAATACTTTTTAAAGTGACAACAAACCAACTAGTCGAGCAAATAAAACAGAAGAAATCCTTTCTATGTATTGGGTTAGATGTAGATTTAAATAAAATACCGCAATATCTTTTAAAGGAAGCAGATCCTATTTTTGCTTTCAATAAAGCTATTATTGATGCAACACATCATTTGTGTGTAGCCTATAAACCTAATACCGCTTTTTACGAGGCTTATGGCATAAAAGGGTGGCAAGCTTTAGAGAAAACAATTAATTATATTAACGAAAAGTACCCAGAAATATTTACAATTGCTGATGCCAAACGAGGTGATATTGGCAATACAAGCACCATGTATGCTAAAGCTTTTTTTGAGGATTTAGCGTTCGATTCTGTTACAGTGGCACCGTATATGGGTAAAGATTCGGTAGAACCGTTTTTAGCTTTCAGCGATAAGCATACCATTATGTTGGCCTTAACATCCAATGCGGGTGCATTCGATTTTCAAACTAAAGAAATTGATGGTAAAGAGGTGTACAAACATGTTTTAGAAACCTCAAAATCATGGAAAAACGCACAGAATTTAATGTATGTAGTAGGCGCTACAAAGGCAGAATACTTAGCCGATATTAGAAATATTATTCCAGATAGTTTTCTTTTAGTTCCTGGTGTTGGCGCTCAAGGCGGAAATTTGCAAGACGTATGTAAATACGGAATGAATGATAACGTAGGCTTGCTAATTAACTCATCGAGAGGTATTATTTATGCTTCAAACCAAGATGATTTTGCTCAAATGGCAGCCCGTAAAGCTGAAGCACTGCAAAAAGAAATGGCTTTGATTTTAGGATAGTAAGCCTATTTCTATATTAATTCCAGTGGCTTTGCGATAAAAAAACCGAAATTATTTTAAGTAATTAATTTTAATCTTTATCATTCCTGAGTCCTCAGGACTCCATCTATGGAACTTGTAGATCAAATCAACAGAACTATTTATTTTAAAGACACGCCTAAGCGCATTATATCTTTAGTGCCAAGTCAAACAGAATTACTTTGCGATTTGGGTCTTGAACCCTATTTAGTGGGCGTTACAAAATTTTGTGTGCATCCGCATCATATTAAAACTAAAGTTGCTGTGGTTGGTGGCACTAAGCAAATTCAAATAGAAAAAATTAAGACACTTAAGCCAGATCTTATTCTTTGTAATAAAGAAGAAAATACTAAGGCTATTGTAGAAGCTTGCCAATTAATTTGTACCGTTCATGTATCCGATATTTTTAATGTTGAAGATAGCTTAGCACTCATTAAGCAGTACGGTGTCATATTTAATAAAATGCAAGAAGCACTTTCAATATCCAATAACATTGAAAGTGAAATGGAAAGTTTCAACGTATTTATGCAAAATAAACCCGTTTTAAAAGCGGTTTATTTTATTTGGAAAAAACCGTGGATGGTTGCAGCAAATAATACGTTTATAGATTATTTACTTAATCTTAATCATTTTGAAAATGTGTTCGCATCAAAAATGCGATACCCAGAAATTGATATTTTAGACCCTGCAACAAATGAAAACGTAGACCTTGTTTTACTTTCATCTGAACCTTTTCCGTTTAAAGAAACGCATAAAGAGGAGTTGCAAGAAAATTATCCTAACGCCAAAATTGTTTTAGTTGATGGCGAAATGTTTTCTTGGTATGGTTCTAGACTTACAAAAGCGTTTACTTATTTTAAATCGCTCCGTTTAAGTCTTCAGAATATTGCACTTTAGTAGTATCATCTACAAAATTTGCTATTCGTCTTTCTATGTCTTTTAAGTTTATTGCTTTACTTAAGTTTGGCTTTATTTTACCAACTCTACAAAATTGTGTGTTCATATCTAATGTTCTTTTATATAAAGTACGTGTAAATGAAGCTTTTAGATGTTATTGGTACGTTAAAAAAACTTTAAAATAAAACAAAAAAAACGAATACAATGTACTCGTTTTTTAATCAATTATTTTTTTTAAAATTTAGTCTTGTAAAGCAAATACGGTCTTCAATAAATCTGTAGTTCTAGACGATACTTTTGTTCTAATATCATTTTCTTCAACAGCAATCATAGTAAAAACACCTTTTAAAGCTTCTCCAGTTACATAATCCGTTAAATCTGGATTTACGTTGTTTGTAAATGGAATGCTATTGTATTTGTTAATTAAATTAGACCAAATCTTGTCGGCACCAACTTTGCTAAAAGAGTTTTTAATTACCGGGTTGAATTTAGTATAAAGCGCCTCTTGAGTTTTTGATGTTAAAAATTGCGTAGCGGCATCATTATCGCCTAATAAAATATTTTTTGCATCATCAAACGTTATGCTTTTTACAGCATCAACAAAGATTGGAGTCGATTCTTTTACGGCATCTTCAGCAGCTCTATTTAATACTTTTAAACCTTCATCGGCTAAATTACTTAGTCCTATATCACGTAATGCTTTATCTACTTTGGCTAATTCTTCTGGCAATAAAATTTTAACTAGGTCGTTTTTAAAGAAACCGTCTGTTTGTGTAAGTTTGGTAACTTGTTTATCTATACCTAAATCTAATGCTTGTCTTAAACCAGAGGCTATTTCGGTATTACCAATTGTTCCGCTTTGTGGTAATTGGTTAACAACTTGTTGTAATTCTGCACAAGCAGTGAAATTAAGTACTAAAATAACAGCTAAAATTTTACGTATCATGGTTTTGGGTTTTATATTTGGGCAAATATATATTTTAGTTTTTAAAATATATTTATAATATACTATTTTAGCATAATATTTGCAATGTTTATAGTACTATAGCATTAAGTCACCTCTAAAAATGAAATTTAATAAAATCGCGCTTAGTTTTTTATTTTTATTATGTACCACTCTTTGTTTTGGGCAAATAAATATTTCGGAACAAATACAGCCTTCTTCATTAGCTAAACAAGATGCTAATGCTTTATATTTTGTAGATTTTTGGGCTACATGGTGCGGACCATGTATTCATGTGTCTAAATATCTAGAATCCCTACAAGAGCAGTACCCAAATAATTTTTATGTGGTATCCTTAACTAAGGAAAGTCCAGATATTGTAGATCGTTTTATGAAAAAGCATAAAATGAATTTAGCAGTAGCTATAGATTATGAAGGTGAAACGTTTAAAAAAAATAATGTACGTAGTTTGCCTTATGGAATTCTTTATAATGCTTACGGCGACGAACTTTGGAAAGGGCATCCGGCCGATTTAAAAGGCTATCAAATTGGTGGTTTTTTAAATAAGAACAAAAAAACAATTCCGGTGTCCGAGATGATTAAGCTGCATGAGTATGAGAAATTTGTTGTTGTAGAAGAGGAAATTCAGGAAGACGAACTTATTATTACCAATTTAAATTTTGTTGAAGATAATAGTGAATTACGTACCAGTAAACATAAATCTTATTTAGAGCTTAAAGGGGACCTAAAAGGGATACTTGCTTATACTTTAAATAGCCATAGAAATCAAATTGAAATTCCAGACGAATTAAATAAATCTTACGAAATTCGATTTAAACTGGATTCTCGTGCTTATTTTGAGCAAACTAAAATGCTTTTAAAGAAATTGAAACTAAAGAAAACGGACGCCGAATTAGAAGGCGAGGTTATTGTGTTCGATATTAAAGACCCTCGTTTTTGGGGAGATAATGAAATTGATTGGGGACCAGATACTCCTAAGTTTTTAATTGGAGATTCCGAAATTAAGGCTGATGGTGTAAGTTTAGAAGAAGTAAAGTACAAACTTATTAATCTGTTAGATACGCCTATCGTTTTACAATACGAGAATATTGATGTAAAACTTGTGCATGATTGGGATATACACTACAAATATTTCGATTTAATGGTTTCCGGAATGTGGGATAGTTATGGTATTGATGTTGCTAAGAAAAACATTAAATATCCTAAGTATGTAATAGCTAAAAGAGGTTTCTTTTAATAGTTAAATTACTCATTTAATTTTAATAACAGCATGAGGAAGAAATTTTAAAATAAAACTTACTTTATTATAAAAAAACATGGCTCATTTTAACTAATCGTTGTTAAAGATCTTGCTTTATCATGTGTATTTATCTTAACTAGACTTTTATAAAATATCGTTACTTAATAATATTGTTTCGTTGTTTATAAATGTGTTAAAATTATCTTGAGACGGGTGTCCAATAAAAGGAACATGAAAAAACGTAGTCATATCATTTCTCCACACCATAGTATAGGTAATACTGCTACTACGTATAGCTTTGTATAAACTTTGTGTCCACCAATCATGCTCTACTACATTCCTTAAGCCTGTTTCTGTAAGGGCAAAAAGCATATTTTTGTCGGTAGCTATGTTCTCGACAATTTTTAAGTTTCTACGGATACTCGATAAAAAATTTCCGTTTCTAAAATCATAAACATCAATGCCTAGCATATCAACGTACTGATCACCTGGGTAATTTCTTAAGTACTCTGATGTACTAGTAACAATATTTGGAGCATAAACATAAAGTAGGTTATGTACATTAAAATCTTCAGATAGAATTTTAATAGTGTCTTTCCATAATTCTTTGTATTCTGCTGTTGTTCGAAAACCTTCTCCCCAAAAAAAGAAGTTACCATTCATTTCGTGCCAAGGTCTAAATAAAACAGGTATGGGGCTTCCATTAGAATCTACTAGACTATTTAACAGTCTAGAAACGCGTTCAAGACGGTCTATAAAAAGTTCTCTGTATTCTCCATTTTCTAACATTTTAGACACAACATTATTTAAATTACTAGTTCCATCAAAATTAAAATCATTTGGGTTTACAAAGTGCCAGCTTATGGTAATGATGCTTCCATTTTCATGAGCTTCAACTACTTTAGTAACAAATTGGTTAATAAAGTCGTCTAGTAAAGAAGGTCCGGAAAATCTGGTGTCTGGCTGTAAACTTATTAATTCTAGGTCGAAACCTGCAATAGCAGGATGATTACCTGCGACTTCAAAGAAATCTTCTTCCAATTTATTGGATACAGGGAAATTGTTTCCTGTACCAAAAGGTTGCTGTTGCCCAAACATAATTCCTCTTTGAGTTAGTACCAATAGTTTATTGTATAACTCTTTGGCTTCTTGATTTAAATTAGGGTCTGCAAAATTATTTGGAGTAATGAGTTTGGGAGGATTTCTTGTAGCATTTATATCTAATAGGTCATTTGGCCTACTACAGCCCGAAATAATGGAAATGGTAAATAATAAAAATAATTTCTTCATTAGGTTTTTGTCTTTCTTGTTATTGTTTACTTACAAGCCAATGAAATTTTAAAATTATAATTTTAGAGTTTATATAAATGGATTGGATAATTTGGAATATAAATGTTAAACAGGACAATTATTTCCTAGTTATAAATAGGTTAGTTTTATAAAAGGTAGCTAAAGTTTTTAATAACAATCTTTGTTTTTTTAATAATTCTCTTTTAGAAGTGTATTTACGGTAAATAAAAAGACCTAGATAGTTGAATTTATAACTAAAATAGTTTGCATCGAATTAAAATGGTAATAGTTTTTCTATAGAGTATTAAACTAATAAAATGAATTTTTATATCGCTATATTTTAACGTCTAGGTATTTTGTTTTCATTTTTTTAAGCAGTGAAATTATTGTTTTACTCCAAATAATGACCTGAGATTATAGGTATTTTTTAATTTACTTTGTTAAAATGCAATAGTATTCTATATAAGTATATTTATAAAGAAAAGCCTGTGAAATAATTTCACAGGCTTTATATATTTTAAAAATATCTTTATTGGATATCCTATAGAAAAACTTGAATTAGTTATTGATAACTCTAAATTCAGTTCTTCTGTTTCTTTGGTGTTGATCAGCAGAACAGTCAACTCCATTAGAACAACGGTTTACTAATCTAGTTTCACCAAATCCTCTTGCAGTTAAACGGCTTCTTGAGATACCTTTAGATACTAAGTAGTTTACAACAGAATTAGCACGTTGTTGTGATAAAGACATGTTGAAATCATCGTTACCTCTAGAATCTGTATGAGACATAATCTCAACATTTACTGGCTTGCTGTTTAATAAAGCTAATAAGTTATCGTCAATGATTTTTTGAGATGCTTGAGTAATACGAGCGCTTCCTGTTTCGTAAAAGATTGGTAAAGCGTTAGCTTCAAATAATCCACAATCAACTTCTTCCCAAGTAGTAATTCCACCTTTTTTAGCTAATACAGTTCTTGTTACAGTTTGAGTTTTAGCAGGAATAGTGTTAGATCTTGTAGTAGCAGAAGTTGCTAATACTTGACGCTTAATTGTAGCATATTGTGCTGGAATTTCAACTTCTTCCATACGAGCTGGAGTTTTAACAACTTGCTTAGTATAAGTACCAGGTACTTCACTTACTGGCGTGTTTGTTACTGTAGCATCTTTAGCTAAAGTAGTGAAAGATACATCTCTGTATTGAGCTGGGTAACCAACAAAACAAGCTACCATACAATCTTCTTTGTTTGGAGAATCACAAGCAGTTTCTTTGTACTCCCATCCTGAAGTTGCAGGGTAAGTTTCAAAAGTTCTTGAGTTAGTTCCAAAAGTAGCAGGAATGATGCTTAAATCACTTCTTCCTTCTTTTTTAGTGTAAGGAACTTCTACTGTTTCGTATACTGCAGGAACGTATACTAATTTTTTCGAAGCTTCTTTAATAAGAACACGATCTTCTACAGTTTTGTATGTAGCAGGTACAATTTCTAAAGTTGTGTAAGATGGGTAAACTTCAATAGTTTCTTGAACATCTTTGAATTCGTCCTTAGTAATACACTTTACATAACATTTTCCCGGTTCTGGGCTTGTTGGTAAGTTTTGAGCTTGAGCAATACCTAAGCCTAATAAAAAAGTTAGGCATAAAAATAAATTTGTTTTCATAAAAATTAAAATTTAGTTAATGGGTTAATTAATCCACATCTGTAAGACACATAATAAATTAATAAGTCACAAAATTAGTGAATAAATTTTTGGTTAACCAAAAAATACGAATTTTCTTTAACAAAATTTTAAGAAAAAATTACAGTCTTATTATTAAAAACCATGACTTTGCGGTCTGCATGTAGCTTTACAGCGTTTGCTAATACTATTTTTTCTAAATCGCGACCCTTAGAAATTAAATCGGAAATGGCATGAGCATGAGTTACTCGTGTTACATCTTGTTCTATAATAGGACCTGCATCCAATTCTTCTGTAACATAATGACTTGTAGCTCCAATAATTTTTACACCTCGCTTGTAGGCGGAATGGTAAGGCTTAGCCCCTACAAAGGCTGGTAAGAACGAATGATGAATATTAATAATTTTGTTTGGATACTTATTTATAAGTTTTCCTGAAACAATTTGCATGTATCTCGCTAATACAATAAAGTCAATATTATGAGCCTCTAAAAGTTCTAACTGTTGGTCTTCGGCTTCAGCTTTAGTAGCCTTAGTTACCGGAATATGGTAAAAAGGAATTTTAAAATTATCGGCAATTGGTTTTAAATCTAAATGATTACTTATTATAAAAGGGATCTCTAAATTAAGTTCTCCAGAATTATAACGCCCTAATAAATCATATAAACAATGATCGTATTTAGAAATAAACAAGGCCATTTTTGGTTTCTTTTCAGAAGAGTAAATTCTCCATTTCATTTCAAAAGTATCGGCTAACTCACTTTTAAAAACGCCTTTAAAATCATTAGTAGAAAAAGATTCAGAAGCAAACTCACTTTCCAAACGCATGAAAAATATATTTTGCTCTCTATCAACATGTTGATCTATATATACAATATTACCGCCTTCTTTAGCTATAAAATTGGTAACCGAAGCAATAATATTAGGTCTGTCCTTACAATGTATTAATATGGTAATCTTATTCATAAATAGTTTTTATTGGCAATAAATTTAGTTTAAAAAATATACAAGCTATAGCAGAGAATTAAAATTTATATTATTTATTGTAAACGATTGGATTTTTTGAATATTTCGTAAATTGCAAGACTATTATTCTATAATCTTTACGAATGAACCAACAAACTATATATAAGCCCAAACATAAAGTTAGAATTGTTACCGCCGCATCTCTTTTTGATGGTCATGATGCTTCAATAAACATTATGCGACGTATTATTCAGGCTACAGGAGTTGAGGTGATTCATTTAGGTCATGATAGAAGTGTTGAAGAGGTTGTAAATACCGCTATTCAAGAAGATGTAAATGCCATTTGCCTTACTTCCTATCAAGGTGGGCACAATGAGTACTTTAAATATATGTTCGATCTGCTAAAAGAAAAAGGAGCAGAGCATATTAAGATTTTTGGCGGCGGCGGTGGTGTTATTTTACCTTCGGAAATTAAAGCATTAATGGAATATGGTATTTCACGAATTTATTCGCCAGACGATGGTCGTGAAATGGGATTACAAGGCATGATTAACGATTTGGTAAAAGCCTCCCTCATTCCCACCAAAGGAGGAAAGCCAGTACCTGATGGAATTGTTTGTAACCAGGATGCCTCATGGTTGATGGATTTAGGTACTGAAAAGGTCTTTGAGAATTTAAGAAATAAGGACGTTAGAACGATTGCAAGGTTAATTTCTTTGGCCGAAAATAATAAAGAAGCATTTAAAGTGCTTTATACAAATAAGAGTGAGAATTCCTCCCTGAAGGGGAGGTTAGGAGGGGCTTCACCTGTATTAGGAATTACAGGAACAGGTGGTGCTGGTAAATCGAGTTTGGTAGATGAGTTGGTAAGACGTTTTTTAATAGATTTCCCTAATAAAACCGTGGGTATTATCTCGGTCGATCCTTCTAAAAGAAAAACAGGAGGTGCATTATTGGGCGATAGAATTAGAATGAACTCCATTAACAATAATAGAGTGTACATGCGAAGTTTGGCTACACGTCAATCTAATTTAGCACTATCTAAACATGTTAATGAAGCTGTTGAAGTTTTAAAAGCTGCCGGATATGATTTAATTATTCTTGAAACTTCTGGAATTGGACAGAGTGATACAGAAATTATTGAACACTCTGATGTGTCTTTATATGTAATGACACCAGAATTTGGTGCCGCTACACAATTAGAAAAAATTGACATGCTTGATTTTGCCGATTTGGTGGCCATAAATAAATTTGATAAAAGAGGCGCACTTGATGCCTTACGCGATGTTAAAAAACAATACATGCGCAACAATAATCTTTGGGATGTGCATCAAGATAATTTACCTGTTTTTGGAACCATAGCGTCTCAATTTAACGACCCAGGTATGAATACGCTTTACAAAGCGGTAATGGATAAGTTGGTTGAAAAAGCAGATGCCGATTTAAAATCCACATTTACCATTTCAAACGAAATGAGCGAAAAGATTTTTGTTATTCCACCATCACGAACGCGTTATTTATCTGAAATAGCCGAAAGTAATAGAGCTTACGATAAAAAGACAGATACGCAAGTAGCAGTGGCTCAAAAATTATACGGTATTTATAAAACCTTAGAATCTGTACTAAATATAAGTGTTACTGAGACAAAGCAAACGCTACTTGATAAACACGGTTTAAATAGTGAAGGTATTCAAAAGCTAATTAAAGAAGATAATAAGGTGTTTGTAAAACTCCTTATTGCTGAATTTGATAGAGTTAAGCTAGATTTAGATCCTTATAACTGGGAGGTTATAACGGGTTGGGACGAGAAAGTAAATAAATATAAAAATCCAATTTATACATTTAAGGTAAGAGATAAAGAAATAAAAATTGAAACACATACCGAATCCTTATCGCACACACAAATACCAAAAGTAGCGTTGCCTAAATACCAAGCTTGGGGCGATATTTTAAGATGGTGTTTACAAGAAAATGTTCCAGGAGAATTTCCTTACACCTCGGGGTTGTATCCCTTTAAAAGAACGGGCGAAGATCCTGCTAGAATGTTTGCTGGCGAAGGCGGTCCAGAGCGTACAAATAAGCGTTTTCATTATGTAAGTGCAGGTTTGCCAGCCAAACGACTATCTACTGCTTTTGATAGTGTTACCCTATACGGTAACGACCCCGATTACCGTCCAGATATTTATGGTAAAATAGGAAATGCCGGTGTATCAATTTGTTGTTTAGACGATGCTAAAAAGTTGTATTCTGGGTTCGATTTAGCCGATGTGATGACATCGGTAAGTATGACCATTAATGGGCCTGCGCCAATGTTGCTTGGCTTTTTTATGAATGCAGCCATAGATCAACAATGCGAAAAATATATTATTGAAAACGGCTTAGAGCAAGAAATTGAAGCTAAAATTGCTAAGATTTATAAAGGCAAAGAGCGACCTAAATACAATGGTAATTTACCAGAAGGGAATAATGGTTTAGGATTAATGCTTTTAGGGGTTACCGGAGACCAGGTATTGCCAGAAACTATTTATTCCGAAATAAAAAGGAACACCATTGCTCAAGTTAGAGGTACCGTGCAAGCCGATATTTTAAAGGAAGACCAAGCACAAAACACCTGTATTTTTTCAACAGAATTTGCGCTGCGTTTAATGGGCGATGTGCAAGAATATTTTATTGAAAATAATGTGCGTAATTTTTATAGCGTGTCTATTTCTGGGTATCACATAGCAGAAGCGGGAGCCAACCCAATTACTCAATTAGCATTAACGTTATCCAATGGTTTTACTTACGTAGAATATTATTTAAGCAGAGGCATGGATATTAATAAGTTTGGTCCTAATCTGTCCTTCTTTTTCTCAAATGGTATCGATCCAGAATATGCGGTTATTGGGCGTGTAGCAAGAAAAATTTGGGCAAAAGCCATGAAGCACAAATATGGGGCTAATGCTAGAGCGCAAATGCTTAAATATCACATTCAAACTTCAGGAAGAAGTTTACATGCTCAAGAAATTGATTTTAACGATATTCGTACCACACTTCAGGCGTTATATGCTATCTACGACAACTGTAATTCATTGCACACCAATGCCTACGATGAGGCAATAACTACGCCAACCGAAGAGTCTGTGCGTCGCGCTATGGCTATTCAGCTTATAATTAATAAAGAATTAGGCTTAGCCAAAAACGAAAATCCTATTCAGGGCTCGTTTATTATTGAAGAATTAACCGATTTAGTTGAAGAAGCTGTGTTGTTGGAGTTCGATAGAATTACCGAACGTGGTGGGGTTTTAGGGGCGATGGAAACCATGTATCAACGCTCAAAAATTCAAGAAGAAAGTTTGTATTATGAAACCTTAAAACATAATGGCAAGTTTCCAATTATAGGTGTAAATACCTTTTTAAGTAGTAAAGGGTCGCCAACGGTTTTACCTGCGGAAGTTATAAGAGCTACCGAAGAAGAGAAAGAGTTTCAAATACAAACCCTTAACAACCTTCATAAGGTAAATAATTCTGAAGATTTATTGAAAGATTTGCAACATAAAGCCATTAATAACGATAATATTTTTGAAGCCTTAATGGAAGTTTGTAAGATGTGTTCTTTAGGGCAAATTACATCAGCATTGTTTGAAGTAGGCGGGCAGTACCGCAGAAATATGTAAGCAGAGAACCACTTTTTGCCCTAGCAAAAAGTGTGTGAATCGCTTATCCCGAGCATAGTCTCGGGATCTTTAAATGAAATATAAGTTTTTTGGAACCACTTTTTGCCCTAGCAAAAAGTGTGTAAATCGCTTATCCCGAGCATAGTCTCGGGATCTTTAAATGAAATATAAGGTTTTTGAAACCACTTTTTGTCTTAGAAAAAAGTGTCTGAATCGCTTATCCCGAGTTTAGCACGTTATCTATTTAAATAAACAGTTTACGCAACCTTTTTGAAAAGTATTCATCTGTAAAGTAAAGGTTAAATTTAATTAGAATGAAAAAATATTTATGTATCGTTTTACTCGTTGTAATTTCTAGTTGCTCATCAGATGATAGTAAGTCAAAAGGTGAAGCTGGACTCGTTGGTAAATGGAAACTTATAGAACAATATGCAGATCCTGGAGATGGCAGTGGAGAATTTCAGCCTCTTTCAAGTAAGCGCGTCATCGAATTTCTTAGTGATGGTACAGTAACAATTAATGGTGTGTTATGTTACATGTCGAATGAAGTAGGCGATGAAGAAACCGGAACCTATAATCTTATTACAGATTCTGATGCACAAAATGATGGTGAAATAATTCCGAATACTTGTAATTCAAAATCAGCAAGAGTATATTTTGATTTGCCAACAAGTGGAAATTTAATTCTTTGGTATCTTTGTATAGAGGGTTGTGGGCAAAAATTCAGTAAAATTTAAAGCTTAATTATAAAGTCTGAATTCATCCATTTTAATGTCTAGCTATAAGCTCAATACTTCAGTTTTAAAAAAAAACTTCAATTATTTTGCATCTTTTTTAGAATGAACTCGTCTATTATATGAACCTATAAATTAGATATCATGAAAAATAAAGATTGTACTTGCAACTGCGAAGGCTGCTCTAAAGGACATTGTAAAAATTGTACCTGCCAGAATTGTACTTGTGCAAATTGCAACTGTTAAGTAAGACTTAAATCCAGTAATAACAACGCTAATTTTAGTAACTTGTAAACTACAATTAGCGTTGTTTTTAATAATTAGTTATGAATACTCAAGATATTTGGACCTTACATGCAAACGATATTAAGTACTTTATTTTAAGTAAAGTAAAGGATACTACTATTGCTGATGATTTGGTGCAGGAAACCTTTATAAAAGTACATACTAAGCTCAATACGTTAAAAGACGACAATAAAATGAAGTCTTGGTTATTTTCTATAGCCAGACATACGGTTTTAGATTATTTTAAAAGTAAAAAGTTGGTTTACGAAACCACCGATGAAGATTTTATTTTTGAAGAACAAAAACTAGAACACTCCGAGGCCGATTGCTTACGTGGTATTATTAAAAGTTTACCTAAAAAGTACAGAGATCCATTATTTTTAAGCGATGTAAAAGGACTTAAGCAACAGGAGGTTTCAGAGCAACTGCAATTGCCACTACCTACTGTAAAGTCTCAAATACAACGTGGCAGAAAACTAATAGCTCAAGGCTTTGTAGACTGCTGCGATTTTGTAATTAATGATGATGGCTTTTTAGTAGGCGAAATTAAAGACAAAGCAGATTGCAAAATGTGTCATTAATTAAGTCTAGAATATAATTACAAAGTGAGTATCCAATTACTTTGTAGCTTTTTAAATTTTTTCAATTCGCTTCTTAAAATTGGTAAAAAATCTTTACCGTTACTGTTAGAACGTTCTAATCTATAAGAGTTTTTGTATAGTTTATTAGTTAATCGTTTAAGAGCAGCAAGATGTCTATGCTTCCTATGCGAGTAACGCTCTCTTTCAGCATTCAAAATTTCAGGAACTAATGAAACGGACTGTTGCACAATATCTCCAGAAAAATAAATATCATTGTCTTCTGAACCATCTGATTTTAAATTAGATAGGTCGTTATTGAGGTACGTAGATATGTTTTGAGATAGTGCGAAAATCTCAAGTGCTTTTTGATAAACCGGTAAATCCGATAGATTTGATGGGGTATTATGTAACATAATCTTTTTCTAATAGCAATTGTATCAAAATTACTCACAAGAAATGACATTTAACTTTACAATTTAAAGTAAAAACGTATATTTGCTTTAGATTTTAATTTATTTGTGTTAATTTTCCTTTAAATGAAATTAGATTCGATTAACAGTAAGATTCTTAGTTGTTTACAGCTAAATGCGCGACTCTCGAACGCCGAAATTGGTAGGCAAGTTGGTATAAGTTCGCCTGCTGTTTCCGAACGCATAAAAAAAATGGAAGATCTTGGAATTATTGAAGATTATAAGGCTATAGTTTCGCCTTACGAAATGGGCTATCAATTTAAAGCCATTATAACATTACGTGCCTTTATGGGAAAATTAAAGCCTTTTTTAGAAAAGGTTAAAACCTACGATGAGGTTATAAATTGTTACCGTATTACTGGAGATGAAAACATTGTTATGGAAGTGGTTTTAAAAAATCAAAAGCATTTAGAATCTTTTATAGATCAACTTATTACTTACGGCGAATCGAAAACCCAAATTGTATTGTCTCGAGTGGTTAAGCAGAAAGGTGTCATTCCTGTAAAATAGTGGTTCGTTAAAACGCCTAGGCATATTTTTTCGATGCTTTATAGTTGCATTTAAATTTTCTATTTCAGCTAAAAAAATCTAAGCCCTAAAGCGTTATAGAATTCTACTGTTGTTTTTCTAAATCTAAAGTTAATATTATAATCTGTTTTAGTTTAAGTACTAAAGGCTTAATGTCTTTTCAATATGCGCTGCTATTTGTTTCGCGTGAATACGACTATTTTCAATAAACCATTTATGGGTTTCCATACCACCACAAATTACACCAGCTAAATAAACGCCCTTAATATTGCTTTCCATGGTTTCTGGATTGTATTCCGGTCGTTTTTTATTATCATCGCTAAGTGAAACTCCTAACTGATTTAAGAGTTCGAAATTTGGTTTGTAGCCCGTAAGCGCCACTACATAATCATTCGGAATTGTTTTTAGACCTTCCGGCGATTTAAAGGTTAATTCATGGGCTTTAATTTCTGTGATTTCAGAGTTAAAATACGCCTTTATACTGCCTTCTTCAATACGGTTTATAATATCTGGTCTCACCCAATATTTTACGCGTTGCCCAATAGCATCGCCACGAACTATCATGGTTACATAACCACCTTTTCTATAAATTTCTAATGCTGCATCTACCGATGAGTTACTGGCACCAACCACCACACTATGTTGCATAGCGTAAGGGTGCGCTTCTTTGTAATAGTGTGTTACTTTTGGTAAATCTTCACCCGGTACATTTAATAGGTTGGGTATATCGTAAAAGCCTGTAGCCAAAATAATTTGCTTTGTGGTGTAACTGGCTTTGTTGGTTAGTACTGTAAAATGTGTTTCTGTCTTTTTTAGGGTTTCAACGGTTTCAAACAAGTTAATATTTACGTGGTTAGAGGTCGCCACGCGCCTGTAATACTCCAAAGCTTCATCTCGGTTTGGCTTGGGGTTATTACTTATAAACGGAATATCGTCGATCTCCAATTTCTCAGAAGTCGAGAAAAACGTCATGTTTTTAGGATAATTAAAAAGTGAGTTGGTAAGTGCGCCTTTTTCAATAATAACATAATTCCAATTTCTTTTTTTACACTCTAAGGCACAAGCAATTCCAATTGGGCCACCACCTATAATTATAACATCTTTCATTTTAATAATTTTACTTTTAAATTTAAATGACTTTTTAAAATTAGCAATAATATAACACAAAAAGCACCAATGGTTGTTACCATGTACCACGTGTTATCAAATCCCCAATCGTTAACCATTTGCATACTAGCTTTATGGCCAAAAATATGCGCCATAGAAAACGCTATGGAATAAAAGGCCATATACTCGCCTTGGTTGCCTTTTTTAGCCCATTCCATAGCAAAGGCGGAAATCTCATTTCATGTATCATAATTTTTACTTTTAAAAGATATTGTTCTGTATTAAGATTAGTTCAATCTAAGACAATTTAAAGTTCAAATTTTTAAATTTATTAAATCACTAAAAATAAAAAGTCCGACTTCGCAGTCGGACTTTTTAATATTGTAATTTTTTATATAAACATCAGTACAATATATAAAGTACAATATATAACTAGCCCAATCACTTGCCTTTAAACAAGAGGTCCATTGCTTTGTATAAATAGTGACGTTATTACGCATTTTAATGTCTTTTATACTTCAAATCTAGGTAAAATAATTTTAACTTGCATTTTATAATCGTAAATTTTTAAAAATGAAACGAATACGTTTAGTTCTCTTATTAAGCATTCTGCTAGTATCTTGTGGAAGTAGTTTTCGAAGCTTTTATAATAATCATAAGGCCGATATGGGAGCAACATCCTTTCAAGTACCTAATTTTATGAAGGCTGTTTTAGGTAACATATCGCCCGAGGTAAAAAACGCCATTGGCAATATTTCAGATTTTAAATACATAAAGTTTCAAAACACAAACGCGCTAAAACGCAATACGTTAATCGATGAAATGAATGCCGTAACAAATAGCGGCTATATCGATATCTTTAGGCAAAACGAAGTCGATAATACCCGAATTATTTCTGTAGTAGAATTAGGCGCTGTAGTCACTCAAGCTATTATTTTTAATAGCACTCCAACCGAAACTACAGCCTATTATTTACAGGGCAATTTCGATCCCGAAAAAATTAAGTCATTTTCAGATCCCGAAACCTTTAATGCCTTTTCAACCGATTTATTACAATCCTATAACACCAATCTTAACCCATCATTTAACCCCATAAACTAATGCTTAAATCCAAAGGAAGTAACCCAACAGAAAGCTTAAAATTATTTGGGCGCCTGCCTGCTGGCAGGCAGGTTAGCCACAAGGGGCGGGCTTTACGCTACAAGTCCTTGTGCCTCCTACGTGGGGCTGTGGGTTTTCTGCTGCAATCCCTAACGCGGGTATTTCAGCCATTTATAAGTAAAGGTCAATGGTTGGCATTACTAGCTTTGTTTGTAGTTTTTACAAGTTGCGCTCAAGATAAACGCCCAATACAAGGCGAAACCGAATTTCAAAAAGAATTAAATGCAGAGTATAAAGATGCCAGTAAATCACCCTTAAAAGATAAGGATAGAAAAAACTTTAAAGGCTTAGATTTTTTTAAGGTCGATTCCTCCTATGTAGTAACAGCTACATTAACAAGAACGCCAGACAGTAAATGGTTTAACATGAAAACCACAACAAGTAGAGTATCTAAAGAGCGTGTTTATGGCATTTTAAGCTTTCAGTTAAAAGGAAAAGCATACCAACTAGAAATTTATCAGGGCAAAGATTTAATGGTAAAAGAAGGCTTCGAAGACTATTTGTTTTTACCTTTTTTAGATGAAACTAACGGGCTAGAAAGTTATGGCGGCGGCCGTTATTTAGATACTAGAATACCAGAAGGCAACACCATGCAAATCGATTTTAATAAAGCTTATAACCCTTACTGTGCTTATAACGATAAGTATTCTTGCCCTATAGTGCCAAGAAAAAATTATTTAAAAACTAGGGTAGAAGCAGGGGTTAAGGTGTTTAATAAGGATTAAATATACTGTGAATTTTGGATGGTTCGTTTAACGGTTACGTATAAGAATAGCTGGGGTTTTGTGTGCGAGGATTTTCCGCAGGAAAATCAGAAGTAACAAAATTGCAACTACCTTTGTTTTAGCAAAACACCAGCAATTTTTTATATACGTGTTGTGTGTTGGTTTTATTTGATTCCACCGAATGCTCCAAAGCACATATTCTTATGTAAAATCTCTGTTTTTTTAAAACCTATCTTTTTCATTAATTCTAACTGATAAGTCATTGACCTAGGTGAATCTTCTTTTTCTACATAATCTAGAACTTTATTTCTGTATTCCTTTCCGTCTATACTTTCTAGATAATCTCCATAGCGTTCCCAAGTATATTCAGTAACAGTATTAGTTTCTTGAGTTATTAAGTCTGAAATCATTAAACATCCCCCTGGTTTAAGTAAATTATATAGTTTATTAAAAGTAGTTTCCCAGTCGTTGTCATCTCGTAGATGGTGCAATACTGCTCCAGCTAATATAATGTCAAAACTTTTTTCTTTTAACTCTACTTCACGAATATCTCCTTGGATAGTTTCTACTTTGTTGTTTGTTTTGGCAGAGACTCTTTCCTTTGCTTTATCTAACATAGGTTTACTCAAATCAACCAAAGTACAATTTAAGTTAGCTATTTTAGTTAACATTTTTAAACTATAATTCCCTGCTCCACAACCTATATCTAATAAGTTTTTAGCATTAGGCATAATTCTTTTAGAAGTTTCGGTTAAAAGTTCAAGAGATATTTTTGCATCAATTGTAGCTACTTGACCAGTATCTAGATTTGAAAATCTTTCGACATCATTATCAAAACGTTCTTTTATTTCTTTTACTGTTGATTTTATCATTGTTTATTTTTTTATTCAAAACCTCCTGAAACACCTATTTTTTGCCCCGTAATCCAAGAAGAATCATTAGAAGCTAAAAAGATAGCTAATTCTGAGATGTCCTTAGGTTGTCCAATTCTCCCCAATGCTGTGTTTGCGACTACAAAATTTTCTATCTCTGTTCCGGCAATTTGATTTCCTTCTGTTTGAGTTGGACCAGGTAAAATTGAATTTACGCGAATGTTTTTTGCTCCTAATTCTTTTGATAGTGTTTGAGTAATAGAATCTACAGCACTTTTACTAGCAGAATAAACTACAGACATAGGTGTGGGTTTAACACTTGCAATAGAGCTAATATTTATAATGCTGGCACCATCTTTATTGAAAATTTTTAAAGCCTCTTGAATACAAATTATTGTACTTAAAACATTGTTGCTAAATTGATGGTAAAATTCTTTTTCGGTAACAACCTCTATGGGGGCAAAATTATATACCCCAGCATTATTTATTAGTATATCAAGATTTCCAAATGCTTTATTGGATTGCTCAAATAGATTTTTTACATCTTCCGATTTTGTGATGTTGGCTTTTATGGCTATTGCTGTACCTCCGTTTTTTGTAATTGTTTTTACAACAGGTTCTGCTCCGTTATGGTCTGAAAAATAATTAACGATAACTTTTGCCCCTTCTTTTGCTATCGCTTTTGCTATTTCAGCTCCAATACCTTTTGAAGCACCTGTAACTATTGCTGTTTTATCTTTTAATTTGTTCATTATCTAACTTTATTAATTTGGAATAAAACTAGAGTAATAAAAAAACAAAAAGTTTGCTCTATGACAAAAAATTACCTTTTTGCTCTTATTCTACTAAGCGTGTATTGAGTGATACCTAAAAAAGACGCAATTTGATTTTGAGGAATACGTTGAATAATTGATGGGTGTCGTTGTAATAACTTATTATATTTTGTTAGTGCGTCATCTACAAACATTTCACTTTTTAGGTTATATTTTTCAAGTAATGCTTGTTCTTTAATTAAACTTATTATTTTAGAAAAATTAACAATTTTATCTTCAAATAATTTAAATGAGTTGTCTGTTATTGTTAGTACAGAACACCTTGTTAAAGCCTTAATATATTCTTTTGATGGTGTTTTATTGGTAAAACTGTCTATATCTACAGCAAAATGTCCTTCTGTAGTAAAATATTGTATAAATTCATCGTCGTTAGAGTTTGTTCTTACAACTTTAAACACACCATCTAATACGAAACCCAATTTTCGGCAAATTTCACCTCGTTTAGAGTAAATTTCACCTTTATTAATAGTTTCTAAATTAATATTATTTTCAATTAAATTTTGTTCTTCTAATGAAATAGGTAAAACAGAGTTTAATTTTGTTATTAATTTATTCATTTTTGGTTTTTCAGTGTTTTTGAGCACTAATACACAACGTTTTTACGGATATGAAATCGTTTTAATGTCTTATTTCCGACGTTAAACGAAGTTAGTTGATATTTTTTACAAAGTCAAGTGCTTATTTAACCAAATACATCCCTGCAAATACCGCCAAAAAACCAATAACAAAACTGGCAATAGTGTATAAAGCAAAACTTGTAAAATCTCCAGATTTTAAAAACACATGGTTTTCGTAAGCAAAGGTAGAAAAGGTTGTAAAGCCACCGCAAAACCCTGTGGCTAGTAATAGCGTATGGCTTTGAGATAGGGTGTTGTTTTTTGCAGCTAAACCTAAAATAATGCCAATTAATAAGCTTCCTAAAATGTTGGCAGCAAAAGTACCATAAGGTATTCCCGTTTCGGGGTTGTTAAGGTATTTGCCAATAATATAACGTAAACTGCTACCAAAACCACCACCTAAAAAAACCAATAAAATGTTTTTCATATGCTATTTTATTGGGATATAAATTTCTGTAATCCAATCGGCCGGATTAGGAAAGTTACCAGGATCGTTGGTGTAAATTTCAAAAGGTTTTAAGTCTGACTGTTCAAGGTTTTTAGCAGCCAAATACTCCATTGTAGATGTCCAAGCTTCTGGTAAGTTGGTGTAGTTGCCTTTTAAGGTTGTTTTTAAAACCGTTGTTTTAGGTATGTAGCCACATAACACCTCGCTAGTGTCGTTTACAATAACACGGTCTCTTACAGGTATAGCGTTACTCATTATAACACTACCGTTTTCGGTATTCATTTCATTATAAATGGTAAACGGCATGCCATTGGCAACAATATGGTTTTGAGACATATACTTCATAATTTCGCCAAATTGTTTACCTATTACTCGACTTATGTTTGTTTTGGTAGCCGATGTGGTTTTATACAAGTAAAAGCCACCACCATACTCGGTTATATCATCAATATTAATGGTGTAAACCTTCATGCTTTCCTGGACAATGCTATCTAGTTTTTCTAAGCTACGCTCGTAATGCGGTGCAATTTGTTTTTCCATGCCACCCGTAAAAGTAGCAAAGGCTTTAAACCCAAATGGTAAATCTTTGCCAGATATAGTCCAAGTTACATCGGTAGATCCATTGTCATTCGATTTAAATAGCCACGAAATATCCGATGTAGGAAAATCTGCAAATTGCATTTCTTGTTTTATGGTATTATTTACAACAGTTTGTACTGTTTTTATGGTGCCCATACCATCTTTATCTTCCCATGAATATGAGCCATTAACCCCTTTAGTGGTTTCGGCAAGTGTAATGGTCATTTCTGGGTCGGCTTCTGCCCAAGATGACCAAACTTCCCAATTTTTAAAATCTACTACATTATTATAAATTACAGCTTTAGGTGCATTTATTGTTCTAGTTCTAGAAACCTCAAAGTTATTAGGTTGTACAGCAATATATATAGCTAAACCAATAATAGCAATTAGAAGTAAAAATAAAATGTATTTAGCAGCCTTCATATTAAATATTTGAGAGATTTTAAGACTCAAATATAATGATTTTTAGTGCTTAAAAGAATTTTATGAAAAATCACTTATTAAAGTGCTTAATAAGGTTGCAATTTCAAGGTGTTACTGGTTTTAATAATGGATTACTACTAGCCTAATATTAATTGCATGAACAATAGCTGGTTGGCTAATTTTATGGATGGTTTAGCCATTCTGGTAGCTCTAAAAATATAAGAAATACACCTTGAGAAAGTAAAGAAATAAGAGCTAAAAAGAAATGTTACGTTTAAGAATATATCTTTAAAATACATAGCAAAAACGTAAAGAAGGAGTCACAAAAAAACAAGTAATTAAGGTTCTGTTTTTTTATTTACACTAAAAACTAATAAGATGACGTTAAAAACAATTAGAGCACTAATAATTAATATAATATTCATTTTAGTATGGTTTTGTTTTAATTAGATGCATGAAAGTTTAAAAGGTTGCGTGTACAAAACACATTTTTTTTATTTAGTTGTAATTACTAGTATTTTAAAGGATTTAATTACCTCTAATTAGGTTAGTTTTATAAATAAAAAAATCCCCATAAAAGGGGATTTTAAATATTTACATGGTTTTAATTTTATTGGTAAATAGGAATTTTTAGACCAACATAAACATCTGTGGTTTTTGTAGTGTCCGAAAGTAGATTAGATAGTATAGAACCAGAACCAACCATAAGCGGGCCTACACGAAGACCACCACCCCAGGCAAAGTCACCATATTGCCTAAAGCTTACTGGAGAATAGATGCTAAACCACTTGGTTTCTAAACGAGGCGCTAGGGTTACAGAATTAATAATGTTGTTACTACCTGTTGTACTTTTCTTAACTAACGATAAATTGGTTTGTAAGCTTACATAAAGTTTGTTTTTAATGTTATAATCTGCTAAAAAGTGAAACGCCGTAGGTAGGTTTATTTTTTGAGCAATTGTTTCTTCGGTGCTTGTGTAATTATCATCTAAAAAATCTTCGGTATCCTCATCGTAATCAGATGCATTTACGGTTTTATTTAAATCATAAGTGGTTACAACACTTTCTTTGTAATTAATAGACCCTATATCGGTTATTGAAGCCCCAATTTTCAATTTATATTTATTGTGTTTTTTTGTTAAAGAATCTAAATCGGTTCTTGGTCTAAACTCATAAGTAAAACCTATATCGGCTCCAAAACCAGATGTTAAATTGCTAAATTCAATATCGTCGTTATCAAAGTCTTGACTTATACCATATTGTAAAGATCCTGTTGTATTAAGGGTTTCGTTAGTAGCGTCGTAATCACCTGTAAAACTAGGGCTGTTTATAAATACGCCTCCTGCACCTTGCAAGTATTTTAAAGTGACACCACCTTTAAGAAAGTTTTGTTCTTTATCTACAAGTACGCGGCCGTAAACTAAGCCTACTTCGGCCCAAGCATGTATGGTTCCGGTTAGGTTCTCGGAATTAAACATAAAATCTTCGTTGGTATCAAAATTATCGGCTAAGTTTTCATAAAGTTCGCCGCTAATATTATTAATATTAAAAAAGGCACGAACTCTGCTTACCATACCAATACTGCTTTTTGGAGTAAGGTTAAACATAAACGAAGGCCCTAATATATCGGCATTTAAAAAGAAATTGTTAGCGTTAGATGGAAACTTTTCAGCATCAGATTCAAAATCGAAACCGCCGTCCGATTTTATAACATCGCTAACGTTTATGCCAAAGTAATCACTTCCGCCAAAAACACTTGCCGAAAACAAGTTTACATCGGCTTTAACGCGAGAATCTACTACATTAGATGGATTAGAAATTAAACCGTGCACACCGGAATAATTGTCTACAGAATGCCCAACATAACTTTGGGCTTTTAAGAGGTTTGGAATTGTTAAAATTAATAATACTAAAAGATTTAAATTTAGTTTTTTCATTTTTAATTGGTTTGGTTAATAATAGCTTTCAAACATACAATAAATATTAAAATAGAAAATCGCTACATGAGGGATTTTGTTTAAGACTATTTTAATGTACTGAATAATAGTGTATTTGTGTTTTTTTTTTTGATAGAGCGTAGCAATAATAAAATCGTTTTATATTTTACTTTAATTATTTTGGTAAGCTTCAAGAATTTAAGGTAATTAGGGTGAATTTAATATTAAGTTTATGTTTCGAAAAAATTGAAAATGTTTGGAGAGAAAAAGTTGTTTCATAATCACGATTATTAAGTTTAGCATACACAAAAAATAGAGGTACGAAACCGCCTATGCTAAAAAATAATCTAAGGGAGATTTTTAATTTAGAACAAAATGTGTTTCAACCAATAAAATAATCGATGAATAGTATTTAAAACAGGGAGAAAAGTTCTATTTAAAGAAAAACTTAATAGCCGAAATCATTAAAATAAAACCAATAAAAGCAACTAAAATCCATATACTACCGCTATAAAAACGTTTGTGAAGTTTAAAGTCCTTTCGGTACGTGTAGCCAATAATAATAGCGAACGCTATGAAGAATATAATTCCGAAAATGATTTGACCTTTACTAAACATATAGTTACTTTTATGCAAATTTAATGAAAACAACACAAGATTTTCGACTTCACCGAAATGAAAAATTAAAATTATTTATGAAAAATAAAATTGAAGATGTAAAAGCATTTCATACCGCTTTTAAAATAGGGCATAGAGAAACTCCAAAGGCCGATTTAGGGATAGACAAAAACACCTTACGTTTTAACTTAATGAAAGAAGAAAACGAAGAGTATTTTGAAGCCGCTAATAATAATGATTTGGTTGAGGTGGCCGATGCTTTAGGCGATATGCTTTACATTTTATGTGGCACTATTATAGAACATGGTATGCAACATAAAATTGAAGAGGTTTTTGCAGAAATACAACGTAGTAACATGAGTAAACTTGGCGAAAATGGAGAACCTATATATCGAGAGGATGGTAAGGTTTTAAAAGGGCCAAATTATTTTAAGCCAAATATAAAGGCTATATTAGGAAAATAAACTTAAAGTCTATCTATTTATGTAAACAAGTGTTGAGATTTAATGTGTATTGAATGAAAAAAAAAGTAGTGATTTTAATATTTGTATTGGGACTTTGCTCTAGTAGTTGTTCTAGTATAAGGAATAATTTAGCAAAAGTATTAGTGTTCTCTAAAACTTCGGGTTACAAACACAAATCTCTACCAACAGGCATAGAAGCCATTAAAAAACTGGGTTTAGAAAATGGTTTTGAGGTAGATACCACAAAAAACGCCGATTTATTTACCGACAATAATCTAAAAAATTATAGTGCCATTATATTTTTAAGCACTACAGGAAATGTTTTAAATAACCAACAAGAGGCAGCTTTCGAGCGATACATTCAAGCGGGTGGCGGCTACGTAGGTATTCATGCCGCAACCGATACGGAATACGATTGGGGTTGGTATACAAAATTAGCAGGCGCTCAATTTTTAAGTCATCCACGAGGTACTCCAGAAGCCGATTTTATTGTAAAAGATAAAAATTTTATAGCGAACAAGCATTTAAAGGATACCATTTGGCATAGAACCGATGAATTGTATAACTACAAAAACTTGAACCCAGATGTTAATGTAATATTAACGCTCGATGAGTCGTCTTATAAAGGTGGTGAAAATGGCGATTATCATCCTATAGCTTGGTATCATGAGTATGATGGCGGACGTGCATTTTACACTGGAGGTGGTCATACAGCCGAAAGTTTTAAAGAGCCAGATTTTTTAAAACATATTTTAGGAGGTATACAATATGCAATCGGGAAAAATGAAAATCTAGATTATGGCAAAGCTACAACTCAAATTCCTCCAGATGCCGATCGTTTTTCGAAAGTAACATTAATAGAAGGTGATTTTTTTGAGCCTACAGAAATGACAGTACTGCCAAATAACGATGTGCTTGTTGCAGAACGCAGAGGAAAAATTAGATTATATAAAGCAGCCACTAAAGAATTAATGGATGTTGCTAATTTAGATGTGTACGATAGAACATTACACACCCCAAAAGTAAATGCCGAAGAAGGCGTTTTGGGGTTGCAGAAAGACCCTAATTACGCAACCAATAATTGGATTTACGTGTATTACAGTCCAACAGGTGATACTTGGGTAAACCGCTTATCTCGTTTTAAATTTAAGGATGATGTATTCGATATGGCATCAGAGCAAGTTATTCTAGACGTGAATTCAGATAGAGAAATTTGTTGCCATACAGGAGGTTCCATTGCATTTGATGCTAACGGGTTACTATACCTTTCAACAGGTGATAACACAACACCTTTTAACGAGAAAAATGTAGAATACGTAAGTAGTGGCTATGCACCATTAAACGATATACCAGGGCACGAGCAATATGATGCCAGACGTTCATCAGGAAATACAAACGATTTAAGAGGTAAGATTTTAAGAATTAAAGTGAATGAAGATGGTAGTTACAGCATTCCAGAAGGCAATTTGTTTGCTGTAGGCACAGAAAAAACAAGACCAGAAATTTATACCATGGGACATCGTAACCCATATCGTATTTCCATAGACCCTAAAAAAGGCTATTTATATTGGGGCGAAGTAGGACCAGATTCTAGAAAAGACGATTTAAAAAATCGCGGACCAAAAGGGTACGATGAGTTTGGGCAAGCTCAAAAAGCGGGTAATTTTGGTTGGCCTTTGTTTATAGCCGATAATATCCCGTATGTAGATTATGATTATGAAACCGGAGAAAGTGGTATTACCTTTAATCCTAGTAAACCCGTAAACGATTCAAGAAACAATACAGGACTTAAAATATTACCAGAAGCAATGCCTGCATTTGTGTATTATCCATATGCTAAGTCTGGCCATTTTCCGCAATTAGGTGCTGGAGGCCGAAATGCTATGGCGGGACCAACGTATTATTCAGATTTGTTTCCTAACGGCGGCGGATTACCAAAATATTACGATGGTAAAGTTATTGTATACGATTGGGTACGTGGCTGGATGATGGCTATAACCAATTTTGAAGATGGTACTTTTAATAAAATGGAACCTTTTGCTCCAAATGTAGAAATTAATTCTGCCATGGATATGGAGCTTGGTTTAGATGGAAGACTTTATATTTTAGAGTATGGTAGTGGATGGTACAGCCATAACTTAAACTCGTCTTTAGGCTATATTTCCTTTAATGCGGGCAACAGACCGCCAGTAATTGAAAACGTTACCTTTAATAAAAATTCTGGAACCGTACCCTTAACCATTACAGCTAAAGCCGAAGCTATAGATCGCGATGGCGATACCATATCTTATTTGTGGGATTTTGGTAATGGAGACACCAAAGAAACTACCGAGTCTGAAATAACTTATACTTATAACAATATTGGTGAGTATAACATTGCTTTAGATGTTAAGGACGATAAAGGCGGCATAACGCATACCAATTTATCATCTGTACTTGCAGGAAATTCAACACCAGTGGTTAAAATCGATTTGTTGGATGGAAACACATCAACCTTTACTTCGGGGAAACCTATAAAGTATAAAGTAACAGTAACCGATCCCGATGGCAATACAGATATTAATCCCGATAATATTTTTGTATCGGTTGATTATTTGGAGGGCTTGGACGAAGCTAATGTAGCACTTGGACATCAAGAAGTTTCTGCCGAAATTACAGGTAAAGCCTTAACTCAAGCCATGGATTGTAAAGCCTGCCACAAAGAAAAAGAGGCATCAATAGGGCCAAGTTACTTAGCCGTTGCTCAAAAATATAAACGCCAGAAAAAAATTATTCCGTATTTACAAAATAAAATTGTGAATGGTGGCGGTGGCGTTTGGGGCGAAGTTATGATGCCTATGCATCCAAGTATTTCTAGCGATGAAACAAGACAAATAGCAACGTATATTATGTCGTTGGTAAAAAATAGTGGCGATAAAAAATCATTACCTCAAGAAGGTAGTATAACACCAAGCACTTCAAAAGACGATAATGTATTGGTGCTTAAAGCAAGTTATACAGATAATGGTTTAAACGGAGTAAGACCATTAATAGGAGCGGCATCGGTTAGGCTTAACAGAGCGAAGTAATCGAGCTCTTAAAGTCTGTTATTTAGAAAAAAGAAAGCCTCTAAAATTATTTTTAGAGGCTTTTTCTTTAAGTTGTTATTTTAGATTAAACTTTATAACGCCATCCAAATATATCTTCGGCTTTATTAGTTTGTATATCTGTAATACGTTTTTTTAAGAAACTAGCGTAAGTTTCATCAAGCTTAGGTAATTCGTAATCTGCATCCTTATAACCAAATCCGGCTATTGGCGAAATTACAGCAGCAGTACCAGCTCCAAACATTTCTTTTAACGATCCGTTTTTGGCAGCTTCAACCACTTCGCTAACCGTTATTTTTCTAACTTCAACGTTTATACCTTCCTTTTTAGCAAGTTCAATAATACTTTTACGCGTAATACCATCAAGAATTCTATCGCTTGTAGGTCCTGTAATTAAAGTATCGTTAATACGAATAAAAATATTCATCGCACCAGCCTCTTCAATATACTCGTGTGTATTATCATCGGTCCAAATGACCTGTTGGTAACCTTTATCTATAGCCAATTGCGTTGGGTAAAACTGACCAGCATAGTTACCGCCAGCCTTAGCAAAACCAACACCACCATTTGCAGAGCGCGAGTATTTTTCTTCAATTAAAACACGAACTTCACCAGCAAAATAAGCCCCAGAAGGTGCCGTACAAATAATAAATTTATACTCATCGGCAGGCGATGCATGAAAACCATTACCAGAAGCAAATACAAATGGTCTTATGTATAGCGAGCTTCCATCTTTTTTAGGAATCCATTCTTGGTCTACCTCCAAAAGCGCCTTTAAACCATCCATAAAATAGTTTTCGGGTAATTCTGGGATTGCCAAACGTTTAGCCGAAATATTCAAACGCTTAAAATTATCTAACGGTCTAAATAACCAGACATTTTCATCTACATCTTTATAAGCCTTCATGCCTTCAAAAATAGACTGCCCATAATGAAAAATTTTAGCCGATGGATCCAACACAATAGGTTGGTAAGGCAGCACTTTTGGCGCTTGCCATTTTCCGTCTTTAAAATTGCATTCTAACATATGGTCAGAAAAAACACTTCCAAACTTTAAGTTGTCAAAATCTACCTCGTTAATTTTCGAGGTTTTCGTCTTTATAATCTCAATGTCGTTGATTATAGAATTCATATTCCAAGTTATTTGTTAATACAAATTTAAAGAAAAACGTTTTTAAAAAAGCGGTATATTTACACAAATCCAATAAAATCGAAATATTTGTGCTATGAGGTCAATTTCTTTAGTAATAATATGCGTTTTCATGTTAATTTCTTGCAATAATAAAACTAAGGAAGAGGTTAAAAACACTGCAAAACAAGAAAAAGTAGATTATGCATCATTCGGAGAAGCCATAATTCCTAACGATGCTATTGCGGCAACTTCTATGGCTGTACATTATAAAACCATGAAAAGTGGCGATAGTATTAACTCTAAAATTATAGCAACGGTTAACGATGTTTGTCAAGTCAAAGGTTGTTGGATGCGTTTAAATCTAGACGACCAAAACGAGGTTATGGTAAAATTTAAAGACTACGGTTTTTTTGTGCCTAAAGACATTAAGGGTAAGCAAGTTATAATAAACGGAAAGGCATTTGTAACCGAGGTGTCTGTAGATGAACAAAGGCATTACGCTGAAGACGCTGGAAAATCACCTCAAGACATTGCCGCAATAACCACTCCAAAACGCACATATTCCTTCGAGGCCGATGGCGTTTTAGTGGCGCAATAATCTAATAATACTTTGGGCGCGTGCCTGCCGGTTGGCAGGTTACCACACCCTTCGTTTATACTCAGGACAGGCGGTCGGGCTTTTCATTACAATCCCTAACGCAACCTTTTGCTAAAACCTATGCTCAACCTGTCAGTTCTATTTATTTGCTATCATTGGGTCATGCAAACATCAAAATAGAAGCGCGTATTAAAAAATATAATTATAATATCAATACATAACCCCATGAAACGCGAAATAATAATAACAGGCGATGGCTCGACCACCATACAAATTCCAGAATGGAACGAGCAATACCATTCTATACATGGCGCTATCCAAGAGGCTAATCATGTATTTATAAAACATGGGTTACAGCATTACAATACATTATATTGCAGTAAAGAAGCAGATTCAGAATCTAAAACTATAGGCATTCTAGAAATTGGCTTTGGTACTGGGCTTAATGCTTTTATTACCTTAATAGAAGCGCAAAAACTAGGCATACATATAAATTATACGGGCGTGGAAGCTTACCCAGTTTCTCCCCAGGAAATCGATGCGCTTAATTATACCAAAACCTTACAACCCGAAAATAGCGATATACCTTTTAAAAAGCTTCATAGCACCACTTGGGAAGAAGCTCATAAAATAAACGATGACTTGACCTTAACCAAGCGTCAGCAATTTTTTTCGGAAATAAAGGATGATGAGAAGTATAATATCATTTATTTCGATGCCTTTGGTGCTCGTGTTCAACCTGAGTTATGGACAGAAGCTATTTTCGAAATCATGTTTAAGGCCTTAAAGCCAAAGGGTGTTTTAGTAACGTATTCGGCAAAAGGTAGCGTTCGTAGAGCCATGCAAGCGGTAGGGTTTAAGGTAGAAAGACTTCCTGGACCTCCAGGAAAACGCGAAATGTTAAGAGCAAGCAAGTAGTCTCCGGTCTTCCGTCTTCCTCCCTTAAATGTGTTAAACCTTATATAAAACATTAGTACATTGATTATGCATTTTGTAACTTTAATAAAAAAAGAAAAATGCGTGTTTTAATAACAGGAGCTACAGGTTTGGTTGGTAGCGAAATAGTTAAACTTTGCCACGAAAAGGAGATAAAGGTCAACTATTTAACAACTAGCAAATCTAAAATTGTTCAAAAAGAAAATTATAAAGGGTTCTATTGGAATCCTAAAACAAAAGAGATCGACTCAAGTTGCTTTGATGGTGTCGATGCTATAATAAACTTAGCAGGAGCAACTATTTCTAAACGGTGGACGTCCAGCTACAAAAAGGTAATTCTTTCTAGTAGAACAGAGACTATAACTTTATTAATAAGTACCTTAAAATCCATAAAACATACTGTTAAACATGTGGTTTCGGCAAGTGCTATTGGTATTTATCCCGATTCGCTAACAAAGTATTACGATCAATCTTCGAGCGAAATTAGTACATCCTTTTTAGGGCAAGTCGTGTCGGTTTGGGAACAAGCTATCGATGGCTTTGAAGCGCTAAATATTCCCGTTTCTAAAATCCGAATAGGATTAGTACTTTCAAACAAAGGTGGTGCGCTTAAGGAAATGGTTAAACCTATAAAATTAGGCGTAGGTTCGGCATTTGGTTCGGGTAAGCAATGGCAGTCATGGATTCATATTCAAGATTTAGCAAACCTGTTTTTATATGTTTTAGAACATAAGTTATCTGGTGTTTATAATGGTGTTGCTCCAAACCCGGTTTCTAATACCGAGTTAACAAAAACGGCTGCCAATGTATTATCTAGACCTTTATTTATGCCTAACATTCCTAAAGGTATAATGAAGTTGGTTTTAGGAGAAATGCATATATTATTGTTTGAAAGTCAGCGGGTAAGTTCTAAAAGTATAGTGAATAAGGGCTTTACTTTTAAGTACAATTATTTAGAACCTGCTTTACAAGATTTACTTTAAGCTTCAATAGTAATTATTCATTTAATCCATTTTAAAAACATACAACGCAAGTGTAAAGAAGTTTGTTTTTGGTACGCTATGCTTTCCGCGAAAGCGATATGTTAAGCATTTTTAAAACTTATATTCCTTTGGTAAGAACTTTTAACTAACTTTCCTATCTTTGCACATCTTAAAATTTAGAACAATGCAAGACGGATTATACGCAAAATTTAATACTACAAAAGGAGAAATTCTTGTAAACTTAGAGTATACAAAAACACCAGGAACAGTTGGTCATTTTGTAGCTTTAGCAGAAGGAAACTTAGAAAACTCGGTTAAACCTCAAGGAACACCATATTATGATGGTTTAAAGTTTCATAGAGTTATTCCAGATTTTATGATTCAAGGTGGATGTCCACAAGGGTCTGGAGCAGGAAATCCAGGTTATAAATTTGACGATGAGTTTCATCCAGATTTAAAACACGACGGACCAGGAGTATTGTCTATGGCTAATGCAGGACCAGGTACTAACGGAAGTCAGTTTTTTATAACGCACGTTGAAACTGCTTGGTTGGATGGTAAGCACACAGTTTTTGGTAAAGTTGTTACCGGACAAGATGTTGTTGATGCTATTGCACAAGGCGATAAAATTGATAGTTTAGAAATTGTAAGAGTAGGAGCAGATGCCGAAGCTTTTAATCCTGTTGAAGCTTTTAGAACTTTTGAAGGCTCTAGAGAAAAAAGGGAAGCAGCCGTTAAAGCCGCTGCCGAAGCAGAATTAAACAAGTTAGCTGCTGGTTTTGATAAAACTGAAAGTGGTTTACGTTACCAAATTCTTCAAAAAGGAGATGGTGTAAAGGCAGAAAAAGGACAAACGGTTTCTGTGCATTATAAAGGTCAATTATCTGACGGAACTGTTTTTGATTCGTCTTACAAACGTAACTCCCCAATAGATTTTCCATTAGGAGTTGGTCAAGTAATTCCAGGATGGGATGAAGGTATTGGATTATTAAAAGTTGGTGATAAAGCGCGTTTGGTAATTCCTAGCCATTTAGCTTATGGAAGTGCAGGAGCTGGGGGCGTTATTCCACCAGATGCTACTTTAATTTTTGATGTTGAGTTAATGGGCGTAAGCTAAAAGTTTAACAACGAAATAATACATTTAATCGAAAAAGCGCCTTTTATCAAGGCGCTTTTTCTTTATTTAAGCCATTAATTTTTATTGTTGTCAAAAAAATAACTTAAATTAATGCTAAATTATAATTAACATGATGGTTAGTATAAAGGAAACCGAATTTTATTCTGAAGTGCTTAGAGAGTTTAATTATTCTTTTGCAGATGTCTTTATATTTAAAGATTGTGTGGTTTCGGAGGTAAAGGAAGATGTTGATTTTGGTTGGGATGAGCATGCCCAAAAAATTGTTAAAGATGTGGTTTCTGTTACGGGTAGTAGAGGCGACGAATTGGTGTTTATTTCCAATAGAATAAATTCGTACTCGGTTCAGGCTATGGACTGGTTAAAGTTTTTTAAACAAAGCTATAATTTAAAAGCCTATTGTGTGGTGTCTCAAAACAGATCTGGAATATTAAATACCATGATTGAGAAACTATTTTTTCCTAAAAGAATTAAGCATTTTAATTCCATTCACGAAGCTCTAAACTTTGTTGAAAAAAGACTTGCCGAAGTTTCTTAGCAATTAATTATATTTGTTTCTATGACAGAACAAGAATTGCAAAAGCTTAAATATCCAATAGGGCAGTTTGATTGCCCAACAAACATTTCTAAACAACATATTGAGAGTTGGATTTCTATTTTAGAACATTTTCCAAACCGTTTAGAAAATCTTGTAAAACAATTATCGGAGCAACAGTTAGATACCCAATACAGACCAGAAGGTTGGACTATTAGGCAAGTTGTTCATCATTTATCAGACAGTCATCACCATAGTTATACGCGTTTTAAATGGGCATTAACAGAAGATAAACCTGTTATTAAAGCTTATTTTGAAGAGCGTTGGGCAGAACTTATAGACTCTAAAATGGCTCCTATAGACATGTCCTTACAGCATTTAAGAGCCATACATTTTAAGTTAGTGTATTTATTAAAAACGTTGTCTGAAGCCGATTTAAATACATGCTTTATTCATCCAGAAACTAATAAGGAAGTTTTATTAAGTTATAATATTGGTGCTTATGCGTGGCATAGCAACCATCATTACGCACATATTGAAAATGTAATGAAACGAAAAGGTTGGTTGTAAATGGTTAGAGCTTTTCATATAAATGATGCGCCACAATTACTAGATATTTACAACTATTATGTATTAAATACCACGGCAACATTCGATCTTGAAGCCTTGTCTTTAGATGTATTTACCCATAAATTAGAAACTATAAGTGCAGAATATCCTATAATAGTTTTTGAGGAAGATAAAACCATTATAGGTTATGCTTATGGTAGTAAGTTTAGGCCTAAACCGGCATACCATTATGTTGTAGAGTCTACGGTTTATGTAAAACCAAATGCTCATGGTAAAAAAATAGGGACAACACTTTATGCAGAATTGTTAAAACTTTTAAAACAAGCTAAGTTTCATACCGTACTAGGTGTTTTAACTATACCCAATACGGCTAGTATAAAACTACATGAGAAGTTTGGTTTTAAACAGGTTGCGCATTTGGAGGAAGTAGGTTTTAAATTTGGCGAATGGCAATATATAGGAATTTGGCAATTAAAGTTGGAATAGCTTTTACCAAATAAAACTAGTATTTGTGTTTTAAATTGGTTTTATCTCTTCCATTTAATATTACAACCAATACTCGGTTTTTGTATTTGCGTGTTTTCTGTGTTTTTTATTAAACAATCTAATGCATGGCGTAAATGGTTACCTGTAACTTTAATGTTATTTCCTGGTCTAGAATCGTCTAACTGACCTCTATATGTTAATTTTAATTGAGCATTAAACACATAGAAATCTGGCGTGCATGCCGCATCATACGCTTTTGCAATTTGTTGAGTTTCATCGTATAAATAAGGAAACGGATAATTTTCTTTTTTAGCGTGAATCGTCATTTTATCTGGAGCATCTTGTGGGTAGTTTACAGCATCATTACTAGAAATGGCTATAAACGTTATACCTTTTTCCGCGTAAGCGTTTGCTATAGCAACAATTTCATAATTTACATGGATAACAAAAGGGCAGTGGTTACATATAAACATAATAACGGTTCCAGTTTCGCCTTTTAACTCACTTAAGCTTAAAACAGAACCAGAAACGGTATCGAAAAGAGAAAAATTTGGAGCTTCGGTATTTAAGGGAAGCATATTTGAAGGTGTATCGGACATATTAAAGATTTGCTCAAAGTTCGTTAAAATTTGTATTTTTAAAAAATGGATAACACAATTACTTTTGATGACTTTACTAAAATCGATTTACGCGTAGGAACCATTATTGAAGTTAACGATTTTCCCGAGGCCAGACAACCAGCATACCAACTTACCATTGATTTTGGAGATTTAGGTATTAAAAAATCTTCTGCCCAAATAACAACACTTTATAAAAAGTCCGATTTACTGCATAAGCAAATAATAGCGGTGGTTAATTTTCCTAAAAAGCAAATTGCAAAATTTATGAGTGAATGTTTAGTTCTTGGCGCCGTTAAAGATAAGGATGTCGTACTTTTAAATCCGGAGGTCAAGGTTAAAAACGGTACACTGGTAAGCTAAATTTAGCAGGACTTAAATTAAGGATATAAATTGATTGTTAATAACCTTGAAAGTTAAATATAGTAGCTATAGGTGTATGCGATAATAGATTTGTTTTTGTAAATCTAGTGTCGTAAAATTTTTATATTTACAACATAGCTATTTTGCCTGTACTAAGTTAGAAGCTTGTATTTAATTTATGATAATTAACTACTTAAATAAGTTCTTTATTGTAACTCCTTTAGATGTCATGTAAGGATATCAAATTTTTATAGCTTAAATGAATAGTGATATCACTGTGGTTCAGAAAAAAAAAGTTAATTAATACTTTAATTTAAAATTTAAAGAAATATTGTTCCTTAAAGTATCTTCTTGGTTTTCTTGTTTCTATTTTATGCTTTGGTTTATTAAAAGAGGATGGGGGGCTATAAAAAAATAAGAAAGAGTTGTTATTTTTTTTAATAATTATATGTCATCAAAATCTATATCGGTAAAACTTCCGGTGTGTTCTGTTTTAATATCGGCTTCGGTAACTCTAGAGCCGTCGTCCTCAAAATCCTTTTTGAAATCTTTTTGGTGACGTTCACTAATTACTTCGTCTCCTTTTTCGTTAATGATATAATCGGTCATTTCTGCTAATATATCTTTAAACTCTGCGAAGTCTTCTTTATAAATATATATTTTATGTTTTTTGTAGTGAAACGATCCGTCGTCGTTGGTGAATTTTTTACTTTCAGTAATCGTTAAGTAGTAATCCTCTGCTTTAGTTGCTCTTACATCAAAAAAGTAAGTTCGTCGTCCTGCGCGTAATACTTTTGAAAAAATTTCCTCTTTCTCCATCATACCGTTATTCATAATTTATTTTATAATTATAGTATCAAAAATCTAAAAAAAATCGATATAAACCAATAAATAATGAGTTTTCTTTTTTACTTGTTAAATTTCTTTGTGTTTAATTTAATAATTGGGGAGCATAGTTTATTATCTGTTTTTGTGAATTTTAACAAACTACCCTTAAATTATGCGATGCGCTATGTACTTATTTTTTAAATAATTAAGGTGTGTTTTTACCTGTTTCGCTAAGTTGTTTTAAGTATAAATGTTGATAGTAACCCTCAATATTTATTAAAGAATCGTGGGTGCCTTCTTGCACTATTTTACCCTGGTCTAAAACAATAATTTTATCGGCATTCTTAGCCGATGAAACTCTATGACTTACAATAACCGCTGTTTTACCTTTAGAGATCTTGCTGAGGTTTTTTAATATCTTTTCTTCGGTTTCTGTATCTACTGCAGATAAGCAATCGTCTAACAACAATATTTTTGGCGATTTTATAAAAGCACGTGCAATAGAAACACGCTGCTTTTGTCCGCCAGAAAGGGTAATACCACGTTCGCCTAAAACGGTGTCGTAACCTTTATTAAATTTAACTATGTTTTTATGTACCTGTGCATTTTTAGCGGCTTCAATAACATCGTTATCTGTGGCATCTTGCTTACCAAATTTAATATTTGTTTTTATAGAATCGGAAAACAGAAAGGCATCTTGCGGTACGTAACCTATGCTATCTCGCAAATCGTTTAAGTTAAGTTGATTTATAGGTGTGTTGTTGATGGTTATAGAGCCCGAATCGATGTCGTATAGTCGCCCAATTAAATCTAGAATGGTAGATTTTCCGGAGCCTGTTTTTCCTAGTATTGCTAATGTTTGGCCTTCTTTTATACTAAAGCTAATATCTTTTAAGGCTTGTATATTTGTATCGCCATAGGTGAATGATACTTTGTTAAAAGCAATATCGCCCGTAATTTCGGTATGTTGGGTTATGGTGTTTTTAATTTCTGGCTCAATTTTTAAAAACTCGTTAATTCGTTTTTGCGAAGCTTCTGCTTGTTGCACAATAGAGGTTACCCAACCTACAGTAGCTACGGGCCATGTAAGCATATTTACATAAATAATAAACTCTGCTATGGTACCAATGCTCTCTATTTCGCCATTTATATATTGCATGCCGCCAATGTAAATAACAAGTAAGTTACTGGTACCAATTAGTAATATCATTGTTGGGAAAAACCACGCTTGTACTTTGGCTAAACTAATTTGTTTCTCTTTACTTTGTTTGGCAAGTTCTTTAAAGTTTACCGATGTTTGCGGCTCAATACCATAAGCTTTTATTACCGATATACCGCTAAAAGATTCTTGGGTGAATGTGGATAGTTTGGATAAGTACTCCTGCACAATTGTGCTACGTTTATGGATTTCTTTACTAAGCTTATAAATTATTACAGATAGTATAGGTAGTGGTACAACGGTGTATAAGGTTAATTTTGGCGATGCATTTACCATATAAATTATAACTATAACAAAAAGTGCTAATGTGTTTATACTATACATTAGAGCAGGACCTGCGTACATTCTAACACGCGATACATCTTCGGTAATGCGGTTCATTAAATCGCCAGTACGGTTACTTTTATAAAAGTTTAAAGATAGCTTTTGGTAATGCGCATAAATTTCATTTTTTAAGTCGTACTCAATATAACGCGATACATTTATTATGGTTTGCCTCATAAAAAAAGTAAGGAGGGCAGCAATTATTGCGGCTCCTATAATGTAGAGGATGGCTTCGAGTAAATCTGAACGAAACACGGTTTCGTCTATGGATTTATCGAAGTATTTTTCTATGGCTATAAATATTTTTTTAACGTAACGTGGTGTGTACAGTAAAAATAAACGTGCTACAATGGTTATAATAGAACCAATTATAAGGTGCGTTCTGTATTTATAAAAGTATTTATTTAAGTGTTGTAATTCTTTCATTTACCTAATTAGGAATAGGAGTGCAAATATAACTTATTAATAGGGAATAAGGAGGTTTATAAGGTTTTGAAAGTGTTAAATATCTTTTAAAAAGATTAAAGATTGCTGCGTATTTTAATTGAATAACAAAGCCCAACTTGCAGCACCATGTGTTTTATTAAATAAAGTAGTACTTCGCTATAATATTTTGATAAGTAATAGTTTATGGGTTTTTGTGCTGTTTGAATTGTTAAGGTGTATAACCTTTAAAAAAGATAAAAACGGCTAATTAAAGCCTACTATTTACTAGTAAACCCGCGTTAGGGATAGTATTGAAAAGCCCACAGCCCGACGCAGGAGGTGCGAGGACTTGTAAAGGATAGCCCGACCCTTTATGGGTAACGCCCAAATAACTTTAATTTTTGTTGTTTTGTACTAAAATATAGTATTACTTTTGCGGCTCTAAAAACAATAAAAAATAGTTTGTATTTTTTAATTAAAAGTTCTTTGTAATGATGCTAAATAGAAGACATATACGTGTAAAAGTTATGCAAACCATGTATGCCTTTAAAGGAAGTGAGAGTGACGATTTTACTAAAGATCAAAAATTCTTACTTTTTAGTATTGATAATATGTACAACTTGTATTTGTTATTAATATCGTTGTTAATTGAAGTACAAAAACGTGCTGAAAGTGATTTAAAAAAGAAACAAAATAAGCATCTTGCCACCAAGGAAGATAAAGACCCAAACCGAAAGTTTGTTAATAATAGAGTCCTTAATTTATTAAGAGAAAACTTGCCATTGGCCGACCAATTAAAAGCCCATAATATTAACAACTGGGATTTAGATGGCGAATATGTAGACCTTATTTTTAAAGATATTTTGGCTAGCGATTTGTATAAAACATATATGCAAACACGAGTGTCTGATTTTAAAGAAGATAAAAACTTTATTGTTGATGTTTTTAAGGATATAGTTGCCCCTAACGAAAAACTTTATGATTATATGGAGGATAAAAATCTAACTTGGTTGGACGATCTTCCTACGGTTAATACCACTATTTTAAAGTTACTTAGAAAGGTTAAAGAAACATCGCCAGAGCATTATTTTACACCAAAATTATATAAGGATATTGAGGATAAGCAATTTGCTATTGATTTATTTAAGAAAACCCTTTTAAAAAGTACAGCCATAAACAAGGAAATAGACCAGAAAACAAAAAACTGGGACACGGACCGCATTGCAACCGTAGATTTTGTGTTATTACAAATGGCTATTTGCGAGCTTAATAACTTCCCGTCTATACCAGTTAAAGTAACTATTAATGAGTACTTAGAAATATCTAAAGAATACTCGACACCTAAAAGTAGCATTTTTATTAATGGTATTTTGGATAAGTTGGTAAAGGAATATGAAGCCTCTGGTGAATTAAATAAAATTGGTCGTGGACTTATGTAATGCCACCCGAAATTAAAAATATTTGTTAAGAAGAATACAAAAATTTTTAATCCTTTAAATAATTGCTATTTTTACGCATCTTAAATTTTAAAAACAAATCTATAATGAAAAGAATAATATTTGGTCTTGGTGCCTTGTGTTTAGTTGCATTTACATCTTGCAAAGACAATGCTGCTCAAAAAATTGACGAAGCTAATGTTGCTGTTGCAGCAGAAAGAGATGCTGTTGCATCTAAATTTCCTGTATTAGTTTTTGATAAAACTGAGCATGATTTTGGCGAAATTGAAGCTAAAACAGCTGTTGAAACAACTTTTAACTACACTAATAAAGGTGATGCACCTCTAGTTATTACAGATATTAAAAGTTCTTGTGGATGTACTGTACCTCAAGATTGGAGCAGAGAACCTTTATTACCTGGAGATTCTGGTAAGTTTTCTGTAAAATTTAATGGTAGCGGCCAAAATAAAGTAACTAAAACAATAACAGTTACTGCTAATACCGAAAAAGGTTCTGAGCTTGTAAAAATTACAGCATTTGTAAAACCAGACCCTAATAAACCAGTACCAGCTAAATAAACTAGATAATGGGAGAAGGAATTGGGCAATTTTTGCCATTTGTTTTAATGTTCGTAGTCGTGTATTTCTTTATGATTGCACCGCAAATGAAACGAGCTAAAAAAGAAAAGAAATTTGCAGCCGAATTAAAACGTGGCGATAAAGTAATTACTAAAAGTGGTTTACACGGTAAAATTGCCGAGTTAAACGATAAAGATAACAGTTGTGTTATTGAAACCATGGCCGGAAAATTAAAGTTTGATAGATCTGCCATTTCTATGGAAATGAGTTCTAAACTTAATGCTCCTGTAACGGTTAAGTAGTTTTACTTTTAATAAATAATATTTTTATAAAGAAAGCTTCCTATTTAGGAGGCTTTTTTTTTGCTTAAAACTGAAAGTAATTTAATGCCATGTCAATATTTTATTTCGGTTTATTTTTAATTTTAGTAGGGTAAAACACTTATGGGTTGTCTTATAAATGAATTGAGTATTAATTTATAATTTATTTATCATGGATGTACTTTTAACCTGCCTACTTATTTTAAGCATAACTAATGTTTTGTTATTTGCTTTTAAGCAAAACGCCACGGTAATGCATTTACTTAAGTTTTTAAAGCAAAAAATAACTAGCCTTAGCTATAAAAGCAACTCTAGTTTAGAAAATAAACCAAGTATCCAACCAAGTGTTGTACTTGGTTTATTAAAAAACACTAAAACAGCGGCTAACAACTTTGATGCCAAGCGTATGCACGATTTGGCTTTAGAGCAGGAGCAGTTAAGTAATAAACTTAAAATGCTAGAATACTTATCGGTTTTTGAGCTGTATTTATACCAGCATAAGGCCAATAATTATAAAATGTGCGAAATAAATGAGTTTAGAGCCCTAAAACTATCCACACAAAGAAGCATTTTAGAATCTACCAAAAAAGTATCTTATTTAAGTGTGGCATAGCGCTACAACACTTAAATTTAAATATAGCATTAGCAATTTTTATACTTATCGTGCAAGCCCTTATTATTTAAAATCATGGGTGTTATTTTTTCTAATCGGGTTTGTTTAGTAGCCTTTCGTTTAGCAGTATCTATATACGCGCAATACTCACGTTGTTTACTAGGTGTTAGGTTTTTAAAAGCATGGTTTAGTGTAGGATTAGCGTTTAATTCTGCTTTAAGCTCTAAGGGTATAGTAATATCTTTTTTTGTAGTTCTAGTGGGCTTTATTTCTTTTCCTAACTTTTGGTTTTCTATAGCTTCTTTTACATAGGCCAAAACTATATTTTTGTCTATAGACTCTATAGTTTCAAAACGCATTTGCCTTAACGCTTTGGTTTTGTTCTCTTGGGCGTTAATTAATACGTTATGGGTATCCTTCAAAAAAACACCATTAAAAAACCAAATACAAAAATGGTTTTTAAAAGCCCCTAAACCTAAAACATTTTTGCCATTAACCATATAAATAGGGGCATTCCATTTTATGGCTTCTTCAACCTGGGTAGCTAATATAAGTGTTCTTAATAGGCGTAATGCCGCACTAAAATTACTGTGTTCCTCGATGTACTCTTCAACCGAATAAATTTTTTTCATAACCTCATTCAATTTTTATTTGATATTTAGTTAAAAGCCCTTCTATATTTAGCAACGAAAATTTAGCACCTTTTAAACGGTTGTTTTCGGGGTCTATTTTAAAATTATTAGCAGTTTTAAAATTTGCGTTTTCTAAGTTGGTGTTAAAAAATGTTGAGTTTATTAAATTACAGGCATCAAAAACAGCATCACTTAAATTACAATTTGTAAAATCGACACCCTCTAATTTAGAGTCTTTAAACAGTGTTTTTTTAAGATTCATTTTAAAAAAGGAGGCATGGTTTAGTTGGCATTGCTCCACTTTAATAGTAAAAGCAAAATCACTACATTTTTCAAAATCTAAACCAAGTAGCTTACATCCTTTAAAATACACATCTTGAAAACTAGTATCGAAAATATTAGCCGAACTTAAATTACAATCATGAAACTCGCACTCTATAAATCGTGTGTGCGATAAATTGGCATTTAAAAAAACACAGTTTATAAAGGTGCATAATTCGTAATCGCCTTTTTCAAATTCATTTTCGGTAAAGGTTTTATTTTTAAAAGTTTGCTCGTCTATAAAATTATGCTCCATTATTGTATTGGTTTACTATAAATATAATTAATCTGCTATAAAAGCCTATAGACATAACAATTTTAAGGCCAAGTAAAAAAGTTTTACAAAATAAGTTTGGGCGTTACCACAAGGGTCGCGCTTTCACTACTCGCTCCTCCTTAGGTCGGGAGCTCAAACAGGCCGTTCAATCGCTAACGCGGGTGCTTGCTCTTGATTTTGCTTTGGTTAAAAGGGGAGTTTGTTTGCGGTTTTAGGTTATAATACAAAACGAGAAACTTAGCTTAACTTTCTTTTTAAAACCTTAGCAGCTCTAGTATAGCCACTACTTCCACCATCAACAAAATGGATGTGTTTGGCATTTCTATTTTGTACATAACACGACATAATGCTTCGGTTACTAACATGAATGCCATAAACAATGTGCTTGTTTTTTTCTAAACCATCAAGAAAGGTGGTTAGCAATTTTCTTTGTTTAGATGTTCCAGAAATAACCATGTTTATTCGCCCATCTATAACGAGAATATCCGATAGTTGAGTTAGCTCTTTTAAATAGGTTCTACCGGTTTTATTGGGTAAGTAATAAAAGTTGCCAATAAGTCCAGTAAGCCAAACCTTTAAAAAGTTTCTAACTCCAAACTTTTTATTGCTTGCCTTTAGTTCGGTCTTTATTTTTTTATAATTAAAATTCAGTTTTAATTTTGGTACAGAAATGGGGTTCCTGTTTTTTAAAGGGCCATAAATTTCATCTGTTTTTTCTAATATACTTTTAAAAATAGGAGCTTGGTCGGTTTCGTTTGTTGCGCTAATTAATAAGGACACCACTTCGTTAGAGTTTTCTGGTGGCGGAATTTTATTCCAGCGACATTCCATACCATCTAAATCTAATACGTCTGTTTGTTTGTTTAAATTATCAATTACAGGATCTTTAGATTTTATAAGATTTTCGGCAAAATGTAAACCGTTTCCTAATACAACAGGAATAGTAAGTAATTTGTTAATGCTTGCCTTGGTTATTTTTAATTCCTGATTGTTTTTGTAAACGTGCGATACAGGAACATGCCCAACTCTTAAATAAATATCAAATTCTTTTTTAATATTTTCTTGGTGCAAAAGTAAAGCCTCCATAATGTCATGCAGTAAAACAGGCGGGATTAATAGTGTTGCACCATCGCCACCAAAGAAAAAAGGAATATCTATGGATTGTTTTTTTGCAATGTTTAATGCGGCTACAATACTACCGGTGGCTATTAGGTTTACTAATTCCGATAGGCCTTTTTGAACCGACACCGTGGAGCCTTTTATATCGGTAATAACAATAGACCAATTATTAGGAATCCGTTTAAAAAGCTCTGGTTTTGAAAGTAATTGGGTTACAGGTTCTTTATAATTTGTAAGATTGGTATAAAAAAAAGTGTCTTCCATATTAGCCTTATTTCAAAACCCATTTTATTTTATTAGTTTTTTGTTGCAGTAGCGCTACAACGAAGTACGGCATTTTTTATAACAAACTAAAGGTAAATTGGTAACTTAATTTAAGGCAGCTTTATAGGTTTCTAAACAACGTTCTCTTGCAAATTTATGCTCCACAATTGGTTTTGGGTAGGTTAATTCTTGAAAATCTGGAACCCATTGTTTTATGTAATTAAGGTCTTTATCAAATTTTTGAATTTGGGTAGTTGGGTTAAAAATCCTAAAATATGGAGCAGCATCAACACCGCTTCCGGCCACCCATTGCCAATTCCCAATGTTACTAGCCATCTCGTAATCGTGAAGTTTTTCGGCAAAATAAGCTTCGCCCCAGCGCCAATCTATAAGTAAGTGTTTGCAAAGAAAACTGCCTACTAACATTCTTACTCTATTATGCATAAAACCGGTTTGGTTAAGTTGGCGCATACCGGCATCAACAAGTGGGTAGCCTGTTTTTCCTTCGCACCATGCTTTAAATTCGGTTTCGTTATTACGCCACTCAATACGATCGTATTTAGATTTAAAACTATCTGTTTTTGTATGCGGAAAGTGCCAAAGAATTTGCATAAAAAATTCTCGCCATATTAATTCTTGCCAAAATATTTCGTTTTGTTCTGCAATGGCTTTTTTTACCATTTTCCTAACGCTTACTGTTCCAAAACGCAAATGCGGACCAAGTCTCGAGGTGCTGTCTTTGGCAGGAAAATTACGCGTATCGTCGTACTCCTGTATTAGTGTTGGCGTTACGGTATATGGTGCTATGTTCTGTTTGGATGTTTTAAAACCAATATCACTTAAACTTAAATTTGGCAACCTGGAGTGTTCTATTAAATTCCCTAAGTACGAATTTGTATAATAAATCTCTAATTCTTTTGTGTGGAACGTCTGTTTCCAAAGTTTCATGTATGGGGTGTACACCACGTAAGGATCGCCATCTTTTTTTACAATGTCGTCTTTTTCAAAAATAACTTGATCCTTAAAAGTTTTAAATGCAATGTTTTTTTCGGCTAAAAAGTCCTTAATATGTTTGTCACGCTCTTTAGCGTAAGGTTCATAATCATGGTTGGTAAACACGGTTTCAATACGGTATTCTTCAGCTAAATTTTTATAAATATCAATGGGTTTACCATGATACATTGCTATACTACTGTTATGCTCGTCTTGCAAAGTAGAGCGCATGTCTTGCAACGTGTTATGTATAAAGGTTACTCTAGCATCATCTTCCGGTAGTTTATCCAGAATTTCGGAATCGAAAATAAAAATTGGTAGTACAGGGTTATTAGATTTTAGGGCTTCAAAAAAGCCCACATTGTCATCCAATCTTAAATCGCGCCTAAACCAGAAAATATTTACTTTTTTACTCATTAAATGTTTTAAATTTTATGTTTTTTGTTGCAACGGGTTATTTTGTTTTAAAGACTTGTGTTGCGATGCCGTTACAATTAATATGCTATTCAAATTTTAGAGTTCTCGATTACCTAGTATTTTCCAAATAATTCTTCCAATTTTGTTGTTCTATAACTAAAAATTTCTTCTAACTTCGGTTTAACCAAAATGGGGTGCACTAATTGCCCCAGCAAACCAAATGGTACTTTGTAATCTATAATATCTTCCATTTCAACACCACCATCAATTTCTTTTATAAAATGCTTATGGTGCCACAGTGCATAGGGACCAAAACGTTGCTCGTCAACAAAATAATGCTTGTCTACGCTATGTGTAATTTCGGTTACCCATTTTGTTTTTATGCCTAAAACAGGTGTAACAATGTATTGTATTATTTGGCCAGCAAACATGGGTCTATCCGCTCCTGATAAGATATGAAATCCCATATAATCTGGTGTTATAGTTTTTAAATTTTTTGGATCCGATAAAAACTCCCAAGCTGTATTAATACTTATAGGTAGGTTTTGTTTTTTATGTAGTCTGTATATTTTCATTTCTTAATTATTTAATAATATATATCCATTGAGAGATGTGGCAATACAAATCCAAATTAAATAGGGGATTATTAGCACTGTTTTGGCACCTAAATCTTTAATGTACATTATGGTAAAACTTGCTATAACTAAGGTTAGTGCTAAAATTGTTATTAATCCAACTAGTACAAAATGCTGTGCAAAAAATATATAGTTCCAAATTATATTAAGTACAAGCTGTAGTGCGAAAAGCACTAAGGTATTTGTATTAGGAAATTGTTTATACAAATAGGCCATGTAGCCGGAAAAGCAAAGCATTATGGTTGTCCACGCAGCACCAAAAACCCAACCAGGAGGTGTCCATGGTGCTTTATTTAAATTTGCATACCAATCGGCTTGTGGTCCATTATCCATGAGCCAACTTCCTAATGCTAAGGCACCAAAATTAATAACTAAGAATATAATAAAGTATTTAAGCAGCTTCATTTTTAAGCATATTTATTTGTTTAGCTATTTCCTGAGCTTTAGCGTATTTTTCATCACTAGCAGCTCTGTTAATAGAAGATAAGGTGTGCCACTCCTTCATTAATTTTTTAAACTGGTCTTCTAGTTTCTCTTTTTTTGATTTTTTTTTGAATAATCCGAACATAATTTATTGTTTTAAATGTTGAGTAATTTTAGAGCTTAATGGGTTAACGGTTGGTAAAAAATAGTCTATTAATTGCCCTTTAGGGTCTACTAAATATTTCTGAAAATTCCATTTAACCGTTGAGTTTTTCTTGCCATTATTAATGGCTTTGGTTAGCCAACTGTATAAAGGATGTTTATGTTTCCCTTTTACATGTATTTTTTCTGTAATTAAAAATGAAACCCCATAATTAGTTTCGCAAAAGGACTTTATTTCTTCAAGATTGTTAGGTTCTTGATTTCCAAATTGGTTACAGGGTAAACCTATTATTTCTAGTTGGTTTTGGTATTTATTGTATAAAGTTTGTAAATCTTTATACTGCGGTGTAAACCCACATTTAGAAGCTACATTTACAAATAAAATATGTTTGTTCTTAAATTGTAATAAATTTATAGGTTTAGTATTTATAGCATTAATTTTAATATCATAAATGGAATCAACACCCATTTTTGTGGGTTTAGCTTTTGTTCGTAATGTTGCTAAAAATGCTTTAATAGAATGCATTACTTATATTTTAAAACTAACTATACCACAATCCATTTCGAAGATTTGACCCGACATGGAAGCACAACTATCTGACAAAAGAAACACAGCCATTTCTGCCACTTCTTCTGGGTCTAGAAACTTTTTAAGAGGATGACGTTCTGTGATATTTTCAATCATCTTGTCGTTTCGTAAAAGTTTAGAGGCTAGTTCCGTATTAGTTACTGTTGGTGCAATGGCGTTAATACGAATGGTTGGTGCTAACTCTGCACCTAAAGATTTTACCAAACCTTCTACGCCCGATTTGGCCACGGCTATACTGGCGTGATAAGGCATTCCTAATTTGGCTGCTACGGTACTAAATAGGACTATAGAAGGCTGCTTGCCATTCTTTAAAATAGGAAGGTAAGTTTGAATAACGTTTACAGCACCAAGTACATTAATTTCAAAATCGTTTTTAAAATCATCAATACTTAATCTGGAAATAGGTTTTAAATTGATGCTACCAGGGCAATATACTAGGCCATCGGCCTGTTCAATATTTGGTAATTCATCATTAATAATATCGCACGAATGGTGAGTTAGGTTGTTGTGCGATATTTCGGGAATGCTTCTGCTTAAGTTTATAACACGGCAAGAAGTTAATAGTTTTTCTATCAAAGCTTTTCCAATGCCCTTGCTTCCACCAACTACAATTATTGTTTTCATGGTTTTCAGGGCATTTTATTTGCTATGGCCTGCCCTTTAGCCTTTTTTCAATTTTTTGTTTTATAACGGTCAATCGCTTCATTAGGTCCATTATTTCAGGATCTTTTTCTTCCTTATAAATGTTGTTTAATCCTAATATTAAGCTTTTTACTTCTCTAGACGATTCGATGCGCTCACTTGTAGTTTTAAAAGTGTGTTTACGTTGCTCAAATTCTAAAGCCTTATCAATAATCTCCATAATTCTGTTTTAATCTTTAATCTTTTCTAATTGGTAATTTTTTGGATTACCAATTTTGCCAATATAGTAAATTATGGTAGATTAACTATTTTTATATAGAATTATTAGAAAAATTTTAATACTTATTTGCGAATTCTATCAAATATCTTATGTTTTTATAAAAGTTTACCTTTTAGTCGACGTTCTATTTTTCTTTTTATTACGGTTAAGCGCTTCATGATATCCATGATTTTTTCGTCTTTCTTTATTTTATAAATTTCATTTAAATCTAAAATTAGGGCTTTCGCCTCTCTAGAAAGTTTTACACGATCGCTGGTGGATAAGGATCTCATTTTACGGTTTTCAAACTCTATTGCTCTTTCAATTAATTCCATGGTTTTAACTGTTTATATGGTTTTGAAATTCTGTTATTTTTTCGGGGGTGTTAAATGTGCCGCCATAATATGCGGTTACGGTAGATGATGTATCATCTTTTATACCTCTAGACGACACACATAGGTGTTTGGCTGAGATAATTACAGCCACATCGTTAGTGTCTAGAATTGTTTTTAATTCGTTTGCAATTTGATTTGTTAAACGCTCTTGTACTTGCGGACGTTTAGCATAATACTGCACAATTCTGTTTAATTTCGACAATCCAATTACTTTACCTGATGAGATATACGCCACATGGGCTTTACCTATTATAGGTACAAAATGATGTTCGCAATTGGAATAAAATGTGATATCCTTTTCAACCAGCATTTGGTTGTATTGGTACTTATTGTCAAAGAGTGCTATTTTGGGTTTGTTGGCAGGATTTAGACCAGAGAAAATTTCGTCAATATACATTTTTGCGACTCTTTGTGGTGTGCCTTTTAAAGAATCGTCGGTTAAATCTAAGCCCATAACATCCATAATTTCTTCAAAAAGAATGGAAATACGCTCTTTTTTATCGGCGTCAGAAAGTTTAAAAGCATCTGGTTTCATGGGTGTTTCTAACCCTGTATATAGGTGATCGTCTCCAATGTCGTTTAAACTAAAGCCATTTAACGTGTTGCCGTTTTTAGTTGGTGTTAACTTGTCTGTTTCCATATTTTCTTTTTTATGTGCTGTTTCGATATATTTAAGTCAAACAAAGCACTGTTTAACGTTTTGAAATCTTGTTATTCGAAATTTGTCTTTGTCGGGTGCATTTAAAACGCCCTTTTTGGAATGCCCTTAATTTTTCATGTTTGGTATGCCGACCTTGAACGCGCTTTCGCCAAAGTTTGAAACTGTTAGGTTTCATTTCTTTGCGCATTAGTTTTATAACCTCTTGCTCATTTATGTTAAATTGAAATTTTATGGCTTCGAAGGTTGTACGGTCTTCCCAGGCCATTTCAATTATTCTATCTATATCCTGAATGTTTAAATTCATCCTTGTAAAAAGTTATATTTTTCGTCGTATTTTATTTTTTCATCTAGCATTTTTACAAAGAAGTGTTTATTTTCTCTAAACATTTTATTGTTTTTAAAATGAATGAATTTACCTTTTGCGTGAATACTTAAGCCGTTAGTTCTGTAAATAACCAATTGATAGTATGGAATAGGCCAAGTAAAATTTTTAAGTCCTTTGTTAATATATATTAAAACACCTGCTTTTCGTAATTCTAGGTTAGCATAATTAGTATCGGAAACGGTGTTCATGTATGCCTTTAAATTAGGACTTACATCTTCAATTATCATACGTTTAGAGCCAACACCTTTCATTTTAAGAGACTCCAAAAATGAAAATGGTTCACCAACCAAATCATTCAAGATTTCTTTATGCTTTTTGTTAAAATGTGTAGAATCAAGTATCATTTTATAATCTTATACTTTCAAAAATACAAAATGTTTATCTTTTTAACAAAAAGATTAAACAAAAGTATATATGGTACTATAAGAATTATTTATGGTTTCTTGTTAAGCTGTTGTTATGTAAGTGTTTAAGTGATTATTTTGGTCTTTTTAATGTGTGCTTTTTAAGTATACGGGTGCTTTCTTTGAGTACTTTTTTGTTTTTGCGAAGATTCCAAAGGACGTCTGATGCTTTTTTTCGTGTAGAATCTAGCTCAACAATAGGGTACGGATAATCTACACCAAGTTTAAAATTTAAAAACTGTTCCTCTAGAGGCGTCATTAGGTATGGTTGGTGTGCAAATGGAATTTCAAGATTTTCTAGTTCGGGTACCCATTTTTTTATAAAACGGGCTTCCGGGTCGTGTTCTAAACTGTTTTTAATGGGGTTGTAAATGCGTAACATATTAATGCCTGTTTCTCCAGCTTGCATTTGTAATTGTGGAAAATGAATACCTGGTTCAAAATCAAGAAACATCTGCGATAAGTGGGTAGTAGCTTCCTGCCAAGGTTGCCACAAATTATGGGTTAAAAAAGAAACCACTAAGGCTCGCATTCTAAAATTTAAATACCCCGTTTCGTTTAAACAGCGCATACATGCATCAATTATGGGATAGCCTGTTGTACCCGTTTTCCAAGCTTTTAAATAGTCTTGTGATATACTTTTTTTTAGTTTATGAAACCCTTTGTTTATACTAGCTTCTTCCATGGTATGTTCCATTTCAAATTTTTGTATAAAATGAGATTGCCATCGTAAACGAGACATAAAGGCTTCCAGAGCTTTTTTGTGTTTTGATGTTTTTTTAAGATTATAGGCCTGAGCGTATACTTCTCTAATCGATAAATTTCCCCAAGCTATGTACGGCGATATACGGCTACAACTGGACCTCGATAATTCTGGTTTCGAAATGTGCTGCATATAATTCGGGTAGCGTTCTTTAAAAAAAGAGTTTAGGTACTTTAAACCCATGGTGCGTCCGCCTTTTTGGAATATGGCGTTGCTTGGTGTGGTTAAATCGGGGATTTTAAAATGAGCTTCAATGGCTTCAATTTCGGGTATACTTAATAATTGATTGGCATTAGGAGCGAAGTTTAATGGCGTAATTTCAAAATACGAATTGCATAACGCCATCCAATTGTCTCGATTTTTTAGACCTCGCTGTACGCCGTTATTAATGTTTTCCACCCAAGTAATAAGATTGTTTTTGCAGAAACGTTCAAAATTCTTATCGCGCTCATAAGTCACTAAAATGCCTGTTTCTTGATGCGAAAAAACCTTAGTGATACGGTATTTTGAAAGTAACTGATTAAAAACAGCAATTATGTTAGATTGTGCAATAAATACTTTGGAGTTGTAAGGCTTAAGGTTGTGGTTAATATCTACTAACGATTCTTTTATAAAGTTCCAGTGGCGTTCACTGTAGTGCGGATCGTTAAGTAATAAAGGCTCAAAACTATATAAAATTAAAACCTGTTTGCCTGTAGCAAGGGCATTATAAATAGCTTCGTTATCCTGTAAACGCAAATCGCGTTTTAGCCAAACAACATGTAATTCGGGTTTAGTATTCATCTTGATGGGCTATTATATGTTGGGCTCTTTCTTTTAGTTTGGCTAAGTCTGGAGTTTTCATTTTATCTAAAACGCTGTACATCATTTTCATTCTAAAATTATTTTGTAACACTGGTCTTTTAGAATCTAGAAAATTCCAGTATAAACTATTAAAAGGGCAGGCGTTGTCTTCTGTTTTTTTGCTTTTATTATAATGGCAATTATCACAATAATTACTCATTTTATTAATGTACGACGCAGAAGATACATAGGGTTTTGTTGCTATTTTACCACCATCGGCAAATTGGCTCATGCCTCTGGTGTTGGTAATTTGAACCCATTCCACAGCATCCACATAAATACCTAAGTACCATTTGTCTACCTCGTCGGGATGTGTTTCTGTTAACAGTGCATAATTTCCAGTAATCATTAAACGCTGTATGTGGTGGGCATAACCATTATCTAGCGAGTTTGTAATGGCTTGTTTTAGGCAATTCATTTTGGTGTTTCCTGTCCAGAAGAAATCGGGTAACTTATTTTTGTTATTTAGTTGGTTTTCATTTTTAAAACCGGGCATTAAAGCCCAATACATACCACGCATGTATTCTCGCCACCCAATAACTTGTCTTATAAAACCTTCTACCTGAGAAATACTAATATCTTCACCATGTTTGCGGTAGTAATTGAGTACCGTTTTTACCACATCTTTAGCCGAAATGAGTTTTATATTCATGGCAAAAGATAATCGTGAATGGAAAAGGTAGACTTCATCGGTATGCATGGCATCTTGATAATCTCCAAAATGCATTAAAAGTGCTTCGCAGAAATACTTTAGTTGCTCTAAAGCTTGTTTTCTAGTAATTGGGTAGGAATAGGTTTTGGTATCAAACTTTCCAATAGTTTTTATTTTAGATTGTTCAATGTCAAGTAAAACGGCATCCACATTATTTTTAAATACCTTGTAGGTAGGTATATCAACATCGCCTTTCCATTTGTTTCTATTACTTTTATCGTAGTTCCATTTACCGCCTTCGGGTTGTCCCGCATGCATTAAAATATCATGTTTTTTACGCATATCGCGATAAAAATTTTCCATGAGATATTGCTTTTTACCCTCAAAAAAGGTTTTTAAATCATGGCGATTGGTATAAAAATGTTCGGTAGAGGAGACGCTATATTGTATATCGATAGTTTTGCAGAACTCTATTAATTGGTGGTCTAAGCGGTATTCATCCGGTTCTAGATATTCAAAGGTTTCTATGCTATGTTTTTCTAGGACCTTTAAAAGGTTATCGGTTAAACTTTGGGTGTTTTCCGCTTGGTTTATTTTGTAATAAACAACGTGGTGCCCTTTGTCTTTTAGGTCTTTTGAAAATTGACGCATTGCCCCGAAAAAACCAATAACTTTTTGAATATGATGGGTAACATAATCTGTTTCTTGGCGCATTTCAAATAAGCAATACACAACGTTATCGTTAGGTTCTTTAAACCACGAGTGTTTAATGTTGAGTTGATCGCCTAGTATAAGTCTTAGAATTTTCATTTAAAAAAGAGTTTCTTGTAACCAAAGGTTTTGAAATTTTCCGTTGGCATCGTAACGTTCGGCTTGGAGTTGTACATTAAATTTTCGGTCTCTCGGATCGTTGCCCACACCCGATACATACATCCAATTGCCATAGTTACTGTGTACATCGTAATCTAGTAGCATAGATTCAAAATATGCAGCACCAATTCTCCAATCTAACATGAGTTCTTTTGAAAAATATGATGCCACATTCTGCCTACCTCTATTACTCATCCATCCTGTTTTTTTTAACTCTATCATGTTTGCATTAACAAATGGAGATGCCGTTGTTCCATTTATCCAATGGTTTATGTTTGTCTTATTCGTATTCCAATGGTAGTTTTTGTTAATAATGCCGCTAATTTTAAAAATACTACTGTTATGTTTTAGTGAAACATATTTAAAATAATCGCGCCAAATCAATTCGAAAATAAGCCAATATGTAGAGTCGTTTTTAAAATGTTCTGTTTCAAACTTTTTAACTTCCCAATAAATTGTTCTGGGAGAAAGGCTACCATTTGCTAACCAAGGCGAAAATTTTGAACTAAAATCTGTACCTATTAAGCCGTTTCTTGTTTTTTTATAAAAGCCTAATTTTTTTGTTTCGAAAAAGTAATGGTTTAAACGCTTTAAAGCGGCAGTTTCTCCACCTTTAAAAGGAAAAGCGCTATTACAGTGTTTTTCGAAATTTTTAAAACCAAGGTCGGTAAGTTTTGGTATTTTAGTTTCGTTGTTTATTTGTTGATTTTCCTTAGCATGTATATAAGAAGTAGAAGGTCTTACACGACTTTCTTTTTCAACTTTTTTTCTGAAATTTGTAAACACTTGCGGTATATTTTCAAGGTTTAAATTGATATCTTCTGGATGAAATAAAAATTGATTAAACAGCTCGCGCCATATCACCTTATTAGGAATTAAAGCTTTTACTTTTTTAATACTATGCTTCTCCTCACTGGTCCATTCCTTTTGAAGGTAAATGTTTTTAATATTATATTCTGAAACCAGTTTTGGAATTACTTGTTCTGGTTTGTTGTGAAATACTAAAAGCTCAATGTTTAAAGATTTAAGATTTTTCTTTAAATTAGAAACACTTTCAAGTAGGAATTGAGCACGGAATTTTTCGGTTTTTTTAAAACCAAATGTACCTGTATTAAAAAGTTCTGGGTTAAAACAAAAAACGGCTATAACAGCTTTGTTATTTTCTATTGCGCTATTTAAAACGACATTATCATGTACACGCAGGTCGTTTTTAAACCATACTAATCCTGTGTTTTGTTGCGTCTGCATTTTTCACTACAATATTTAACGTTACTCCAATTCTTTTCCCATTTTTTACGCCAAGTAAAAGGCCTTTGGCATACCATACATATTTTTTGAGGTAAATCGCCCTTTTTACGCTTCAACATTAACGAGTTTGTTAATCATGCCACTAAAGATAAATCCATGAAAAGGCAATACACTATACCAGTAGATCCTGCCCCAAAGTCCGCGCGGTCTAAAGGTTGCAGTTTGTTTTAGTAAGCCCTCTTCAATTTTAAATTCTAGCCATGCTTCACCGGGTAAACGCATTTCGGCATAAAGCAGTAGTTTTTGTTGTTTTTTATCGGCAAAAATAACGCGCCAAAAATCTAGAGCATCGCCAGCATCTAATTCTGTTGGGCTTGTACGGCCTCGTCTTAATCCAATGCCACCAAATAATTTGTCTATATAGCCACGTAATCGCCATAAAATGGTACCATAATACCAACCCGTTTTTCCTCCAATAGCCCAAATTTTGTTTACGGTTTTTTCAGCATCTTGTACTTGTCGTTCTTTATAATCGGTAAAACAGCCGTATTTAGGTACGTTTACATATTTGTGTAATTGGTTTCTTAATCTGCCACTACTTACCATCGAGTCTTTCCAGCTAGAAACTATACTGTTTTGTTCTATTTTTTCGAAAGCTAAAGCCACTGCTTCCTTATAGGTAAGTGGTGTAACCCCAAGCATTTTGTTGATATTACTTGGTTTTCCTATAATTTGAACACCCATACTATCCACTAACGAAGAGGCCAGTTTGTACGATGTTGATGTTACAAAATAAAGCCAATACGACGATAATTTTGGTGTCATTACTGGTACGGTAAGTATGTATCGCTTAAGTTCTCTTACCTCGGCAAACTGCAGTAACATTTCTTTATAGGTGATAACTTCTGGTCCAAAAACATCGTAACTATTATTAAATAGTTTTTCGTTTCCTGCAGCTTTAGATAAAAAGGCTAGAACATCTCTTACCGCTAGAGGTTGTGTTTTAGTATTTAGCCATTTGGGCGCAATCATAAAAGGGAGTTTTTCAACCAAATCTCTTATAATTTCAAACGATGAACTTCCAGATCCAACAATAATGCCCGCCTTAAAAATGGTAAGCGCATAGGTTTTAGACTCTAATAGGCTTTCAACATTTTTTCTAGACTGCAAATGTTTTGATAATTCTTTCTCGTTAGTTATACCGCTTAAGTAAATTACTTGTTTAACCTCGGTGGTTTCAATGTAGTTTTTAAAGTTTGTGGCACAACGGGCTTCAAGCGATTCAAAATCTTTTGACGAGTTGGACATGGAGTGGATTAAATAGTACGCCACATCAATTTTTATAGGGATGTTTTCTAAAGTTTCTGGTTTTAAAAAATCACCTTCAATAACATAAATATTTTCGTCTTTGGCATAACTTTTATCGGCTCTAAGTCGGTCTCTAACAACACATACCACTTTATGCCCTTCATTTAGTAAAAAGGGTATAAGTCGTTTGCCAATATAGCCTGTGGCTCCAGTTACAAGAATATTCATGTGTTAGTATAAAAGTTAGCACTGTTAAAAATTTAGTGGTAATCAGCTTTTTGCATTCAGTACTTTTGGTCGTTGATACCCATAGCGATTATTTGTGTTGGGAATGGCATAAGCGTCTAATCCGTTTATTGCAGCGACTTCGGCTTTAGCAAGGTTAATAAAACCATCGTCTTCTAGAAAAGTGTCATCCACATACAATCCAACTATCTTTCCTATTACTAATATAGTGTTATTAGCCTGTATACCATATTCTTCTACATATTCCATGGCTAATTGTATAGGCGAATTTTTTACAAATGGTGCAAAAAAATCGGCTTTGTACTCTGGGTTTAATTCGGTAACATCAAACTCCGAAATGTCTTTAGCATATTTGGCAGATGTATGGTGCGCATCTTCAGTTATGCTATTATAAATATGGTTTATAGTAAAACAACCTGTTTCCTTTATGTTTTCATAGGTGTTTCTAATTACTGTGGTTGGTCTTAAAAAAAAACCTAACATAGCTGGACTCGAACCAATATGAGTAACCGAACTAAAAACAGCTAAGTTTTCGTCGCCTTCTTTAGATTTTGTTCCTAAAAGATTGGCAGATTTATATCCAGAACAACTATTTATTAAGTTGATTTTATATAAATGCTCTAAGTTTTTAATATGGGTTTCGTTAAAGTACGTCATTATAAGTTTAAATAATTATTTATTTTAATGTTTTGTGCTTTTAAATCGAACATGAGGTTATAAAGTCCAAAAAAGGTTCTGTTTATGTATATAAAATGTTTGGAACCACGATTACCATTCATCTTTTTTAAATCGGTGCTTTTAGAGTAGCGTTCCCCTAATTCGGCAATTTTTCCAAAGAAAGTAGCATCCGAAAAATCAAAGGTATCTTGGTGAAATGGTTGGGTAAATAGACTTAACATATCATGAAACATTTCTGTAAAAAAGGCTATTTCTTCTTTACTATCGTATTCTCTAAGTATTTCTAGTTCGTATAATTTTGAAACAAAATAGTCTTTATTGTTAATGTTTTCTGCCTTGGCTAATTCGAAATAAGGTGTATAAAATTCCATAGGAATGGTTTTCATACACCCAAAATCGAGCGCTATTAATTCACCTTCTTTATTTACTAAAAAGTTTCCAGGATGTGGATCTGCATGTACTTTTTTTAACTTATGTATTTGAAACATGTAAAAGTCCCACAGTGCCTGACCTATTTTATTTGATTTTTCTTGATTCGTATTACTGGCATTAAATTCCGAAAGATGTTCACCTTTCATATAATCCATAGTTATAATACGTTCAGAGGAGTAAGCCTCATAATAATTAGGAAACAAAAGGTTTGGAATATGCGCACAATCTTTAGCAATTTCTTTGCTTTGTTGCATCTCTAAAACATAATTGGTTTCCTCTGTTAACTTGTTTTCAACTTCTTTAAAGTATTTATCGGAGTCTTTTCCTTTTATATTAAACATGCTCATAGCTATTGGTTTTACCATAGCTAAATCTGAAGCAATACTTTCCGCAACTCCTGGATATTGGATTTTCACAGCAAGTTTTTTCCCATTCTTTGTTGCAATGTGCACCTGACCGATGCTTGCAGCGTTTACAGAAGTTGCGTTGAAAGTATCAAATAAGTCATTTGGATGTTTTCCAAAATATTTTTTAAATGTTTTTATTACTAGTGGTGGCGATAATGGCGGTACCGAAAATTGTGCTAGCGAGAATTTTTCCACATAAGCCTGTGGCAAAATGCTTTTCTCCATACTTAACATTTGCGCTACTTTAAGTGCACTGCCTTTTAATTGCTTTAAGCCGTCGTAAATATCGGTAGCATTACTCTTATCTAGGCGTGCTTTAGCATCTTCGGGGGTGTTAACTATTTTATCGCCGTAATATTTTAAATAATTTACGCCTACTTTGGCGCCTGTAGCTACTAGTTTAGTCGCCCTTTGTATTTTCGATGTTGGTATATTGTCTATAGTTTTCATGGGCTATTAATTCATTTGAAATTTTTCTTTAAATAAAAACTTACCTAAGTCTATTACACTTTTTAAAGGCGCAACGTCAATCACATCAAAAGTGGTGTTTACAGATTTCTCAATATATATGTCTGTTTTTTCAAAAGCGGCCGATGTGTCTTCCAACCAAAACTTCATGGTTAGTATAAGTTGTAACCAAGCCGATTCTTTTAGTGCTCTGTCTTGAATTTTTTCTACTTGCTCCTGTTTAATATCTAACATTTGTATGCCCAATTCGCTAATAAATTGCGTAAAATGTGCTTTTAAACCCGTAAGCATTTTTAAACCTTTAAAGTCAGTTTTATACTTGTCCAACACATGTTTAACATAACTTCTGTTGGCCGTTAAATTCTCGAAAAAAGTGTAATAGAAACTTAAAAGCTTGTTTCTGGCATCAAAAATTTTGTAATCTTCACTTTTATTTAAAGCGGCTATTGTATTTGTAAAAAAGGCTTCAAAAATACCTTTCTCTACAGCCTCAAAAGATGCAAAGTGCTCGTAAAATTTAGCTTCTTCAAAATTATTCATTTTGGAAAAAGCAAATACTGTTTTAGGATTCTCGTCATGTTCCAACACGTAATCCATGTAATAAGTGATAATATCGTTTTTCGAAACTGTTTTTTTCTTAGCCATGTTTTCTATTATTTATATCAAAAATACAAAATGTTTAACAAATAATCTTAAAAGTTAAACAAAAATTATAATAGCAGTATAGTTTAAATCTATTGTGTTAGTTTTTAAGAGGTTATAAGGTTGTCTTGTAAGATTTTTATTTTAAGCTTTTGTTAACAGTTAGCCATGTAATTATCCTTAATTTTATGCAGTATTAAACCAAATATTAAGAACTCAGAAAATGAAAAAATTACTATTATTATTCATGTCGTGTGCCACCTTTTATGGTGTTAGCGCACAAATTGCAACGCCACAACCTAGTCCTTTCTCTAAGTTAGAACAAAAAGTAGGAGTTACAGATGTTACTATCGAGTATTCAAGACCAGGTGTTAAGGATCGTACTATTTTTGGCGATTTAGTACCTTACGGTAAAATTTGGAGAACAGGAGCTAATGCGAGAACAAAAATTACGTTTAGTACAGATGCTGTTATAGACGGCCAAACCTTAAAAGCAGGTTCTTATTCTATTTTTACTATACCAAATGCCGATGCTTGGGATGTTATTTTTTATAACGACGGCGAAACATCTGGAACTCCAAAAGATTTAGATGGTAAGTACGTAGCAGCAAAAACAAGTGTTGAGGCTCACGAAATTCCTTTTAATGTAGAATCCTTTACAATAGATATAAACAACCTAAGTAGCACAGGTGCTAGATTAGAGTTTATTTGGGAAAAAACATGGGTAGGATTAGATTTTACAGTACCTACAGATGCGCAAGTTACAGCAAGTATAGATGGTGCCATGAATGGACCTAGTCTAGAAGATTATTACGCTTCTGCAACCTATTACTTAGAAAACGACAAGGATATCAATAAAGCCAAAGTTTGGATAGACAAAGCCATCGAAATGACAAAAGATAACCCACGTTTTTGGTACCTAAGAAAACAAGCCTTAATACACGCTAAGGCAGGAAGCACAAAAACGGCTATTGCAGCGGCTAAAGCGTCGTTAGATTTAGCTAAAAAAGCAGATAACGCAGCTTATGTAAAAATGAACACCGAGTCTTTAAAAGCTTGGGGTGCCATGTAAACCAGAACTTATGGCAATAAAAAAACGCAATCTATTAAGGTTGCGTTTTTTTTGTTCATTATTTGGGCGCTACCACAAGGGTCGGGCTTTCGGCAGTCGCTTTTTTGTGTTGCATTGGTGCAACAACACAAAAAGAGCTTCAACAAATGCCTCAATCCCTAGCGCACCTATCAGCTAGAGTTCTTTTACAATTAATACTCTAGGTTTATTTTTGTTCTAACCGCATCTAAGGTTTTAATAAGCTGCTCGCTAAAGGCAAAAGTCATCACATCACTTTCTGTTTTTCCTGCTCTAAGTAACTCATTAAAATGTATGGTTTCGTAGTTGTAACCAATTGTTTTGTAATTAAAATCTATAGTTTCTGGTTTGCCACCTTTAGGAATTAACGTTACCGTAGTTGGCATATGGAACATGGTATTTATTTTAATAGTTCCATTTTCACAATAAAAAATAGCTTCTGTAGGAGCATTTTCAAGTAAGGTACTTTTTAGCAGCGCTTTAGTATCATCATAATCAAAAAGCATGGTGCACGATGAGTCTGCTCCATTTTCAAAATAAGTAGCCTGCGCGTTTATAGTTTTAGGAATTCCTAAAGTCGATAAAGCAGCAAAAATAGGGTAGATGCCAATATCTAACAAACTACCACCGCCTAAGGACTTATTAAATAATCTTGTAGAATCATCAAAGTCTCTATGAAAACCAAAATCGGCTTCAAGTTTAACTAAGTTACCAAAAACTTTATCCTCTAAAGCTTTTAAAACATACTGGTAATGCGGTAAAAAGTACGTCCAAAGTGCTTCCATAAGTAGCACATTTTCCGCTTTAGCTTTAGCTATCATTTCGGAAACTTCATCGGCATTCATAGCAAAAGGCTTTTCGCATAATACCGCTATACCGTGTTGTAGGCATAACAACGTGTTTTCTTTATGTAAAGCGTGTGGTGTTGCAATATAAATGGCATCAATATTTTTATCTTCAACCATAGCTTCATAACTACCAAAAGCCTTAGTCGCATTATATTTTGCAGCAAATGCATCTGCTTTATCTTGGTTTCTAGACGCTACCGCATATAGTTTAGCGCCTTCAATAGTTAATAAATCTGTTGCGAATTTATTGGCAATACTTCCTAAGCCAATAATACCCCAATTAATAGTTTTAAGCATTTATTTTAGTTTTTGGTGTTATAAATTGAATTATGCAGGCAATAGCCATGACTATCATACAGCCAATAAAGTTTAGCCATAAAAAAGGCAGGTTTATATACTCGTATAAATCTAGTAAATACAAGGCAATAACTAATACTTGAGTAATTAAAGCGCCTATAAAAACGGCATTTCCCTTAACAAATTTAAAGAAAAACGCCAACAAGAAAATACCCAATACATTACCGTAAAATATGGAACCAATAATATTTACCAACTGAATTAAATTTTCGGCAAGATTAGCAATACAGGCAACACCAATGGCAATGACACCCCAAAGGAATGTAAACCAACGCGATGCTTTTACTTTTTCTTCTTCGGTTTTTTCTCCGGTATTTCTAATGTATAAATCTATAGTTGTAGTGCTTCCTAAAGCATTAAGCTCACTTGCTGTACTAGACATGGCAGCACTTAAAATTACGGCTAATAATAAACCAATTAAACCACGCGGTAAATTGTTTAAAATAAAATGTATAAATACATAATCCTTATCGTTACTTTCTACCTTAATATCTTGGCTATCGGAAACTTTATCAATTAAATCTCGAGCGTCTTTTCGCAATTCATCATTGGCAGCATTTGCGGCAGCAATATATTTTACGGTTTCAGGATTATCAGAAGCGGTGTAGGCTTCAATAATTTTCTGTTTATCTCTAAATATTTGTTTTTGTTCTGCTTGCAATGCTTTAAAATCATCGGCATATTCAGAATTTAACACCAACTCGGTAGCGGTAGGATTAAAGTTTACAGGCGCTTCATTAAACTGATAAAACACAAAAACCATAACACCAACTAACAGAATAAAGAACTGCATAGGGATTTTTAAAAGGCCGTTAAAAACCAAACCAAGCTGCATTTCTTTAACCGATTTACCCGAAAGGTAACGTTGCACTTGGCTTTGGTCGGTTCCAAAATAAGAAAGCATTAAAAAAGTACCGCCTATAATACCACTCCAAAATGTGTAGCGGTTATTTAAATTAAAGGAGAAATCTAGCACTTCCATTTTTCCGCTGGCACCTGCAATATCTAAGGCTTTACTAAATGTGATATCTTCAGGTAATTTATCTACAATTAATAAAAAGGCGATAAGCATACCAATAAAAATAACTACCATTTGGTGTTTTTGCGTTACGTTTACGGCTCTAGTACCACCAGAAACGGTGTAGATAATAACCAAACATCCTATAACGATGTTTAGCGTTAATAAATCCCATCCTAGTACCACAGATAATATTATGGCAGGCGCAAAAATGGTAATACCAGCAGCTAACCCGCGTTGTATTAAAAATAAAATAGCCGCTAAAGTTCTGGTTTTTAAATCGAATCTGTTTTCTAAAAACTCGTAGGCGGTATATACTTTTAGGCGGTGATACAAAGGTATAAACACCATGCAAATAACAATCATGGCAATAGGTAAGCCAAAGTAAAATTGAACGAACCCCATGCCATCATTAAAGGCTTGCCCTGGCGTAGATAAAAACGTAATCGCACTAGCTTGTGTAGCCATAACCGATAGACCAATAGTCCACCATTTGGATGTGTTTCCACCTCTTAAATAATCTTTTACATTTTTACTGCCTCGTGTTTGCCACGTACCATAACTTACAATGGCAATTAGGGTTATGCCTAGTACCAACCAGTCAATCCAATTTAATGTCTGCATCGTTTAAAAGGATTTGGTAATTAGGTAAAATATTATAAAATATATGGCATTAGCCACCAAAACTAAGGTGTAAAGCGAATGCCATTTTTGTTTAGGTGCGTCTTCGTTCATGATTAATCATTCAGTTTTACTGGCTGTGGTATATCTTCTTTTCCTAAGGAAAGTATGTTTGCAAATAGGCGATAAGCACCCGAAACACCCGCAGGAAACTCTCTAAAAAAGCTTAAACCTGTATACGTGTAATAGCCTTTACCATGTTTTGCCACAAGTAAACTACCATGTTTTGCAGATTCTCCTTTATCGTGCATGGATAGGATAGGCGTAAACGCTTTATCCCAACTATCAGGAAAATACAAACCGCGTTCTTGAGTCCATCCTTCAAAATCCTTTGGTGTGATTTTATTAGGGAAATTTAAAACCTCATGGTCCGGATTTAAAAATTTAACCTCGGCGTTTTCGTCGGTTACTCTATCGCGCGATAGTGTTAAATTATACGGTCCTATAGCGTCTACTTTTACACGATGGCTGGTATTGTATTGTACCACCATGTTGCCGCCATTGGCAACAAAATCGAATAACAATTGTTGTTTAAAATTTAATTCTTCAACCGTGTTATAGGCTCTAATGCCAACAACAACAGCATCAAAATTACTTAATGTTTCAGGAGTAATATCCTCAGGCGATATAATCCTAACGTTATAACCAATTTGCTCTAAACTTTCAGGAACTACATCACCCGCACCTTGAATATACGCAATATTATTGCCTTGTTTTTTTATATCTAATCGCACAATTTTACTTTCGCTAGGCAGCAATACCGTTTGGAAAGGGATATGCTCGTAATCTATATCAATAAGTTCTTTGGTATAACTTTTATCCCCAATTTGAACAATAGGACCAATAAAGCCTTCACTCTGTTCTTTAGGCGGAATTACTGTAAACCTAAGTAATTGTTCTTCGCCTTTATGCGCTATAGATACCTTTTGCTTTTTTGGTAAAATACTCCAACCGTTAGGATAGCAAACTTCAACATCGCCTTCAAGATTATCTCTTCCAGCCTTTACAACTACAGTGATGTCTCGTTGTTGGTCATTATCCAAAATAATTACCTTCTCTGTAATTTTTGCCGAAACTTCAGGGATAATTTCAAACGGACGATACAATTCACCTTTATCTGGTTTTGCGAAGCGTTGTATAATAGGTTTTGTAAAGGTTATTGGGGTATTGTTAATTAATAGATTAAAATCGATATTATAAACTCGTGGCGTTTCTGGTTTTCCAACAAGTGTTTTATCATCCACTTTATACATACCTAAAGATCCTTTTTGGTTTAGCCAATAAGGCGTGGTAGGTTCCGTGTTATTATCGACTTTTAAAACCTCGCTAAAATCATATTTTACATTGTTTTTAAGCGTAATACCTTTAGCCATATTTAAATCGCTAGCATTGTTTAGGCTTTCTAAAACTATGGGTAAGTCACTTCTGTTAAGTACTTCAATATTTAGTTTTATGGTTTCGTTTTGGGTTGCCCAATTTGTTTCGGCCGATGCTTCTAAATACAATCCAGCACACATTTCAATAATAGCCTTAAGCTCCTTAGTTTTTTGAGTTTTCCAGTGTTTGTTATCTATGTTTTGAAGTAATTTGTATGCTTCAACTAACCCAGGAATATGTACCGCTGGATTTTTAAAGTTAAAGTTAGCTTCAATAGTATTTAAAATATCGCCTATAGCGCCTCCACCTTTTACGCGGTTCCAAGTGGTATCAATACCTTCAAAAATATTATTCGAGCCATTTAAAGGCTCTCCTTTTAAAAAGTCGATGTACTCAATGTCCGAGCCACGTTGTGATAAACGACCAAAACCTTGACATAAATGTTGGCTACGAGCCAAATCTGCCAATTCATTATTACTTAAACCTTTTGTAGGGTAGTAGGTGCCAATATCGAAGGTTAGCATGTTGCTTTTGTCAACCTTATCAAAAGCTTCTTGACTGCCATAACGCCACGCGCTAGTATTATAAAACAATCGCTTTGGTTGCCAAACTTCCGTTTGGTTTAATTGAGATGTGTAGGCCTTATCATTGTTAGCTAAATCGAATGCCTCGATACTTAAAATAGCCGAAGTTGTATGATGCCCGTGTGTTTTACCCGCTCTTTTTTCATCGAATCTATTAATTATAATATCGGGTTTAAATTGGCGTATGGCCAAAACAACATCGCTTAATACTTGGTCTTTATCCCAAATATCTAGAGTTTCATCTGGGTGTTTAGAATAGCCAAAATCGTTGGCTCTAGTAAACAGCTGTTCGCCACCATCTACACGTCTTGCAGCCAATAATTCTTGAGTTCTAATAACGCCTAAAAGTTCTCTTATTTCGGGACCAATTAGGTTTTGCCCGCCATCGCCACGTGTTAACGATAAGTAAGCCGTTCTTGCCTTTACTTGGTTAGACATGTATGCAATTAAACGCGTGTTTTCGTCGTCTGGATGTGCCGCTACATATAAAACAGAACCTAAAAAGTTTAGCTTTTGTATGGATTCATAAATCTCTGATGATGATGGGGCTTTGGGCTTTTGGGCTTGAGTAAATGATACTGCCAAAAGGCATACCAATAATCTAAGTAATTGTTTCTGCATGGTTTATTATTAGCTGAACCCCAAATATAAAAAACATAACAGCGATAGGGTTGGTTTTAGTTTTTATTTAACGCTTGTTAACATTAGTGTTTGGTCTTATACTAGTGTTAAATTGGCTCCACTTACTATATCTTTTTAAAATCCATAACCATAGCATTAAACTATGCCGTTTACAGAGGTTAAGCTTTTAATTTACTATTACTTGAATATTAGAGGAGTAATGGTGTTTTATAAGGTATCTTTGGTGTAAAATTATTTGTTTGTTCATATTAATTCATGATTTCGCAATACTCTCGCGAAAAGCAAAGACTTAACACATGAGTCAGAATTTATATTTCAAACCCTAGTGGCCAACTTAATGCCTGATTGCTAGATAATACCTATTTAATAGTAATCTTTCGCACTGCTTATATCATTACTTCGCATGGCGTGTTAATCTAAAAATCATGGCTTTAAAAATACGTCTTGGGCTTAAACTAAATCAATTTAATTTTATTAAAGGTTTGCACATTTCCATACAGGCAATTTCCAATTATGACACAACATAAATTAACGAGGATTTAAAGTAACTAGTAATGGATGCCAGTTTTGGGCGTGCCCCTTTGGGTCGGGCTTTACATTACAATTCCTCGCACTTCCTTCCAGTCAGGCTGTGGGATTTTCATTGCAATCCCTCACGCACTAAATAGAAACTATCATGTTAGATATTACAATAAACAAACCAACACCTTTTATTTTTAAGCAACCCTTAAAAGTATTTAATAGCAGTACCGATGTTAAGCAGGCCATAAAAACCTTAGAAGCCGGTAAACCCTTATTAATTACAGCCTTTTATAGCAATGGTTTGCTGCTTCTTAAAGCACTCGATGTTCATTTAAAAACCACATGGCCACATACTACTTTTAAGGAGCAACGCGCATATAGATCTGCGTATCATAAGCTTTCAAATCTTATATTAATAGAGGTTAAAGACCATCAATTAACTGTAAAAAAAGCACCAGCTATTGGGTGGTTAAAAGTGCTGTATCCAGAAACTAGTAGTTTTATATTAACATTTGTTCAAATACAAGGTCTAAATAGTTCTTGGCAATGGTATAGCAAAGGTGTGGTAATTCCGGTATTACGGAATAAAATCCATCCGTATTACGGGGCTTATTTCCCAACACGTTTTGATCATTTAATACTATTCGATAAATGGTTAACACGCTATAAAGGCCCTAAAAAATCGGCTATCGATGTAGGAGTAGGTAGTGGCGTGTTATCATTTCAAATACTTAAACATGGTTTTCAAAACGTTTTTGCCACCGATACCAATCCTAATGCTATTGTAGGTTTAACCGAATCTATAAAAGACACCAAACTCTCCAGAAAAATAGAGTTGGAATACGCATCGCTATTTGGTAAATGGGATAAGCAAACCGAATTAATTGTATTTAATCCGCCTTGGCTGCCAACATCAAATGAGATACAAAATATTGATGAAGCCATGTATTATAACGCCACCTTGTTTCCTGAGTTTTTCGAACAAGCCAAAAAGCGCTTGTTGCCAAATGGTAAATTGGTAATACTATTTTCAAACCTAGCGCAAATAGCCGAAGTAACTACCGAGCATCCTATTGAAAAAGAATTAGCCGAAGGAGGTAGATTTCAACTAAGTAATTGCTATAAAAAATCGGTAAAATTGGCTTCAAAAAACACGAAACGTCAGCAAAATTGGCGTTCTCTAGAAATGGTAGAACTTTGGGAGCTTACAGGTAATTAAGATTAAAAAAACAAAAACCAGCATTTACACTGGTTTTTGTTTTTTTTTTAAACACTTTAAATTTGTTTAAAGTTTATGTGTTCGGTTTTTGGTTTTTTATTTTCTGGTTCTGCAGGAATTATAGGTCTGGATTGCTGATTAAAAAATAATTGCTGAATAGAATCCATGCGGCGCATCATGTTTTCAATTTGTTGGTTATGATTCATGAAACCATCATGAAAAAAGTTTTCTGAATGCAACTGTTTCGAGTCAGAATCACGACGAAAAAAATCATTAAAAAACGAATCATTAAAAAAGCTATGACTATTAAAATGCTTCTGAAATTCCATTTTTAAACTATCGTTTACTTTTCCGTTACTAGAATAACTGTAGGAGTAAATGGAATCGTAGCGCGTTAAATTACCATTTTCATCATATTCTTTATTAACCGTAATATTTTCGTCTGGTTTTAAGGCTAGAGACTCCCTTTGCTGTTTGTTTTGTCCTGAACAATTAAAAAACAACAAACAAAACAAAGGGATTAAATTCAATGTTTTCATAGGTATATATTTTAAAATTAAACAATAACTAACGATTATTATTTTTCAAAAAATGTGCCGAAATAATTCATCGAAATATATGCTTGTTTTTCAATGTCAAATTGACAGCGCTCTAAAACAAGGGCATGTAAATGTCTGCAAGTATTTTAAGCCTATCGAAAATATTACCATAAGTTAAATTTAAGCTTTATGTTTTTTTATTAAACTGTTTATATAAAAAAACCACCTTGTTTTCACAAGATGGCTTTTAAATATTATTAAAAATATACTTTAATTAACGGATAGTAAAGTGATGTCATAAATAAGGACAGAACCTCCTTCAATTCCTGCGGCTCCTATATTTCCGTAAGTTAAATGTGCTGGAATATAGAGTGTGCCGCTTCCGCCTTCATTAAAATAGGTTATACCTTCAGCTAGTCCTGAAAGTATTGAGTTTAACTGTACGTCTGTAGCTGTTGTGCTTTCAAAAAACACTTCTCCATCTGTAAAATAGCCTTTAATCGTAAATGTTACATTATCCGTTAAAGTTGGTTGTTGTCCATCTCCAGGTTCATCAATCGTGAAAAATAAACCGGTGCCAGATTGTTGCGCAGTTAATTCGTTTTCTATTAAATAATTTTGAATTTCTGCCTCATTTTCAGTTTTATAATTCACATAAATAAGTTCGATATCGAAAATAATTACAGAGCCTGCTGGAATACTTCCGTTAGTGCTACTACCATAGGCTAAATGTGCTGGGATAATAAGAGTTCCACTTCCGCCTTCTTTAAAATAAGTTATACCTTCGGTAAACCCAGGTATTAAACTGTTTAAAAACGTAAATGAAACACCTTCTTCTGGGCTTTCATCAAACACAGTACCGTCTGTTAAATAGCCTTTGTATGCTATTTTAACTCTATCGGTTGTTAAAGGGGCGACACCTGTTCCAGGGGTATCAATTATATAATATAAACCGGTGCTACTAGACTGTGCAGTTAAATTATTAGTGGCAAGATATGCTTGAATTTCTTGCTCATTTTCGCTTGTGTAGTCTTTTGGGGTATCGTCAGAACTACAAGCTGTAAATAAAATAACAGCAAGTACCATACATAGTTTTTTCATCATATTGAATTTTTTGGTAAATATATAAGCAATAGCCTTATTTATTAAGGTTTTTAACGTTTCTTTTAAAGATTTCGTCCTACTTTAAAACGTTACCTAGATAACTTTTGTTCGTTATTTATAATAAGCTTAACGGCCTGCTTGTACTTAAACGGGTTGGTTGCTTTTTTTATTGCTTTGTATGTTTTTTGCGGGTTGGAACACGACTGCGAAAAGAACTCCCAAAAGCCTAACATTTTCATTTTTATAGGTGTTGGTCCAGAAAGGTAGTCGTCGTACTGTTGGTAAATGGTATTGTGGAATTCTTCAAAAATGTCCCAGCGGTTTTCAGGATATTCTGTGGTGTCATTTTTTATCATTTGTGGTAAAAAAGGGTCGGCAATTAAGCCACGACCAATCATAAAATGATCTAAGCTAGGAAAACGCTCTTGCATAGCCTTAAAACTGGCCACACTTGTAATATCGCCGTTATAATACAGCTTGTGTTTCGTGCTGCTAATACATCGCTCAAAGGCATCAAGATCTACAGGACCTTTATACAGTTGTTTGCCTATTCTAGCATGAATGGCAATGTTTTTTAGTGGGTATTCATCTAAAATAGGGAAGACCTCTAATATTTCTTCAGCATGCTCATAACCCATTCGCATTTTCATCGATACCAAAATATCCGTTTCCTTATGGGCACGTTCTAAAATAGTATTTATTTTTTCAGGATCACAAATTAACCCAGAACCCATTCCAGATTTAGCAACCATAGGGTATGGGCAACCCAAATTCCAATTTAACTCTTTGTAACCTAAACGTTGTACATATTTGGCAACAAACAAAAACTCTTCGGCATCGTTAGTTATAATTTGAGGTATAACCTCTAATGTCGTATTGTTTTCTAGTAATAAATCGTTTTGATAGGACGATTTAATTTTAAACTTTCCGTTAAGCCTTATGTAAGGCGAATAAAAGGTGTCTATGCCTCCAAAATAATGATGAAACGCATTACGGAATCTAAAATCTGTAAACCCTTGTAATGGAGACGAAAGTAATGTAAAAGCCATTTATAATTTGTGTGGCGCAAAGATAGGTATAACTTTTATTGAAGCGTTTAAGTTTTTTAGATTAATACGTGTTGATTGGAGTGCTCCGAATCTGTTTTTCTTTTTTATAAATTAGTTGTTTCATTAAAGCTTGTGTTTACTTATTTACTAGATACCAATATTTTTTAATAGTTACTAGAGAGTCTGTTGTTTAAAAAAAGGTGTGTCTTAAAGTTAAAAAAATATAATACATGCACTATTTTAGTTACCAGAGATTTATATTTATTGCTAAAATCTTTTTATATTTTCTAGGAGCTTTAAGGAGTGCGTTTTAGACTAGAATAAGATTTGTAGATGTAGTTTTGGAAAATAAAATTACCGTGTTTTAGTCTTCAATCCTATTTTCATCGAAGGCCGATGGTAATAATTTAGGAATAAATTTAACCACTAAGGGCAGTAATAAAGCGCCTCCTGGCAACATAAATATGGCTAAACTAGGTATAGATTTAAAAATATCTAAAAGCTGTTCTTGTACTTTTTTTTGCTCTTCTTTATTTAAATCTCTAATAGTAGATTGGGTAAGCAAAACCATAAGCTCCTTGCTATCTTTTAGCTCTTGGTATAGCCGTTTACTGTTTCTAGTAATTAGTTTTTTAACCATTTTACTAGAGTTATTATAAAAACTTTGTACTACGTTTTTTGAGCTTAAAAGCGCAATATTATCCTTATTTATGATGTAAAATTTGTTAACAGCCTTAATGGAGTAGTGTATTTTAGAAAGGTCTAGATTGAGGTCGTTACCAAGTTTTTCTAGAAAATGCTGTTCTTCTAGATCAATCATTTGGTCGCTCCAGGTTGCCATACATGCGAGGTCTAAAACGTAATGTTTTTCTAGGTTTGTGTTAATGTTGCTAACCGCCTTGTTGTAATCTATATATGGGTTTTCTTGATAGCGTAACGAAGCATCAAATAATTTAATTAAACTATCGTCGTACTTATTTTTTGTTTCCTTAGAATTTAAAACATTTAAAGAAATAGAAGTTATCGATGCTTCCATTTCTTTTAAATACGCTTTAGATATTTTGCGCTGCTCCAAATAGGTTTTATACGCTAATACATCTACAAACAACAGCGCATTAATAATAAAGTAGTTAAAGTTTTTGGTGAGTACATTGGCATCTATTTGTATGCGTCTGTGTATTATTTTTTCAAGCTGATCGCTAGACTTTTTACCACTTAATAAATCGCTAAAAAAAGAGGTTTTAATTTCATCTATATCCGTGTAAAACCCTATAACACTGTCTATAAAAGACCTATCTGTATTTGAATTGGCATGAATGTAATATAAGGCCAGGCATAAATTGGTTTTACAAAGCTCTTCTTCTGTTAGGTTTTTATCAATAATAATCTGGCTAACAATTTCTAGATTACTACCATAAATAAATCCGCACAGCCTTAAAGACTCATAAAAGGATGCTTCGTCAAATTTTAAAAAGAGATTGTTGCTTTCTATCTCTTTCATCAACTTTTTAATCCAACCTGCAGATGATGGGTTCATAATTCAATTTTCAAATAGATTGTAAAAGTAAACTTTTAACTGAATATCTACACGGTTTTTTCTTTAACAAAACTTTAACAAAACCGCTATTTCTTTTTTTTCGTAGGTATGGCAGAGAGTGAATTTAATAATAACAAAAAATCTCAAAAACATGAAAAATTTAAAACGAGTATTAGGAATTGGAGTAGTAGCGGTAGCTAGTTGCTTTGTAATTGCGGCCGATCATATTGACGCGCCAGAAGTATCTGGAGGAAATAGTGATATTACCGATTTTTATGCCTTTCAGGCTGAAAATGAAGATAATTTAGTTTTTGTAGCTAACATCCAAGGATTAATAAGTCCTGCAAACACAGCAGCTGCATCATTTAGTGAAAATGTAATGGTTGAGTTCAATATTGATACCAACCAAGATAATGTTGAAGATTTAGTTATTCAAGCCATTCCTAGAGATGGTAAAATGTATTTCTTTGGTCCTGTTGCTCCTTCTCAAACTGGCTTAAATAGTATTATTGAAACGACTTCTACAGCTGGTGGAAGTGTAGAAATTTCAAGCTACGGAAGTGCGGCCATAACTGCTAGTAATGGCGGAATGTCCTTTTTTGCAGGTCCTAGAGACGATCCATTTTTTATGGATTTTGCACGATTCACTCAAATTTTAACACCTGGGGATGATGATGGCGATGGCGAAGAAGAAACCGCTTTTTTACCAGAAGGTTCTGCATCCGATACGTTTGCTGGAACTAACGTAATGTCTATTGTTGTTGAGGTACCTAAATCTATGATTGGTGGTTCTGGAAAAATTAACACGTGGGTAGAGTCTAAAAGAAAATAATAAAACAAAATAACCTTATTAAAATATCAAATTATGAAAAATATAAAAATATTAACCTTAGCGTTAACTGTATCGTTAATAGCATTTAACTGCTCGAACGACGATGATAATACTATGAGTATGGAGGAGCCAGTTTTAGATTTCTCTGGAACTTACGCTCAAGAAGACCAAATGGGTAGACCAGCTGTAAACACAGTGTTTAATGCTAGTGCAGATAAAGATGCTTTTAACGTGACTACGCCAGCAGATCAAAGTGCAGCATTTCAAAGTAAATTTGAAGCTAATTTATTAAACTTAAGTCCTGCTTATGCCGATGGTGGAATGAATGCCCTTGGACAAGATGCCGCAGCGTTTACGGGTTTATTAGCTACCGATGTTTTAAACGTATCGTTAGATGGAACAACTACATTTTTTGATGGCGAACCAGCAAATACACTTTCTGGACGTGCTTTAGCAGACGATGTTATTACTGTTGAGTTATTATTAATTTTTGGAGGTGAAGATTTCTCTGAAAACCCTGGCTTATCTAACGACAATGTTAGCGAGAATGATAAAACCTTTTTGACCTCATTTCCTTACCTAGCATCTCCTCACTAGGATATATTACCTCTAGAACATGGTAATTACCATGTTCTAGATTTTTTACCTACACAAAAAACACAAACATAAACACACATTAACATGAAAACGACAAGTCAATTAACCTTTATTGTTTTATTACTGCTTTTGGTAAGTTGTAATGAAAACACAAAAAAAATAACAGATACCAACGATTACGTAGCGTATTTAGAAGCATCAGAGAACGAGGTGCTGCAATTAGTAAAAGAGGATTTTAATTTCTGGGAAAAAAAGCTAGAAAAAGAACCAAATCAATTTCCCTACTTGGCTAAAGCTGCAGCATCTCAATCTCAAATTTTTAATAAAACCGGAAATATTGAAGCTTTAATTAAAGCCGAAACATATTTAGTTAAGGCTAACAAAGCTACCAATTATAACAATGCAGGATATTTAAGAGCTTTATCTAGAAATTATATCGCACAACACCGCTTTAAAGAAGCCTTGCTTTTACTTATAAAGGCCGAAGGTAATGGCGAAGGTTTAAAGGGAACTCAAAAAATGCTTTTCGATGTGCATTTAGAATTAGGTAATTATGATGCTGCCAAAAAATACTTAGATGCCATTAAGAAAAATAATGATTTCGATTATTTAATAAGACTATCAAAATGGTCCGACCATCGTGGTAATTTAGATGCAGCCATAAAATATATGGAACAGGCTAAAGCCATAGCAGAAAGCGCAAATTTAGCCTCTACAAAGCAGTGGGTGTATACCAATTTGGCCGACTATTATGGACATGCAGGACGTATTGAAGCTTCTTACAACCATTATTTAAAAGCACTAGAGTTAGATCCTAACGATGCGTATGCTAAAAAAGGTATTGCTTGGATTGTGTACTCGTATGAAAAAAATGCAGACGAAGCACTTCGTATTTTAAACGAAATTACCAAAACTTATAATGCGCCAGATTATCATTTATTAAAAGCTGAAATAGCAGAATTTAATGGTGATACTGCGTTAAAAGAAGAACAATTAAAACAATATGCAGCTGCGGTAAAAAATTCGTTTTATGGCGATATGTACAATAAGTATAATGTCTTATTACATGCCGAAAACGAAAAAGAAACAGCGAAAGCCCTGGAAATTGCCTATGTTGAAATAAAAAACAGGCCAACGCCACAATCCTATGATTTGCTTGCATGGACACTTTATAATCATGGCGAAGTAAAACAAGCCCTTAAAGTTGCAGAAGCACATGTAATTGGTAAAACCTCTGAACCCGATGTGTTATTTCATGTTGCAAAAATTTATAAGGCTAATAGAGAATTAGAAAAGGCTAATGCAATAAAAAAAGAACTTTTAGAAAGCGTTTTTGAGCTTGGTCCAATTATGGAAAACGAAATAAAAAATATATAAAATTTAGTTTGGTTAGTTATGTGTATGATAATTGTTTTAAAAACTTAATTGTCATAAAGAAACCTTAATGATGTGTTTAATATAAGGTTTTTTGTTAGGTGAAAGTGTCTAGTTACTTAATTGTAATTAGGCACTTTCTTATTTAATTAATAAAAACACCCTCGAGTATTTTTGCGAAATCATCCATTTTTACTCCAGTTTTATTAGTTAATACAGAGATAACAATGTTTTCTTTAGGGTAAATTAATAAAACGGTAGAAGCCCCAACACCACCACCTGTATGATAATATTTTGGGGTGTTTTTTATGGTATATGCCGATGAAAAACCAATACCATAGCCTGTTATTTTACCAGATTTTAGTTTTTGAGAGGTTGTCATTTCTAGCAAAGCTGCAGCAGATACTGTTTTAGGCGAAATAATTTCTTCTCCAAATTTTATTAAATCTTCAGACGTAGATAAAAAACCACCGCCAGCAACCTTGTACTCATTAGCAACAGGAGTAGAAAACATCCTTTTTTTTCGGTAAAAATCAGTTTTATTGGGTAGGGGTATTTCAGAATCTTCCACCAAAGTATTAGTCATACCCAAAGGACTAAAAACCGTTTGTGTTACCAACTCATTAAAATCGGTTCGGGCTGCTTTTTGCATAATTTCACTAAGCAAAACATAGCCAAATGTATTGTATGAAAATTGGGTTGAAGGTTCAAATAAAAGCGAGTCGTTTTTAAAGATATTTACCCCTTCGGTAATGGATGTTTTTTTATTCCATAGAAACTCATTGCCTTTATAATGCCTAATGCCTGCAAGGTGTCCGCCTAATTCTTTAATATTAAAATCGTAAGCTTTTTTAGGATAATTGGGCAAGTAGCTGTAAATACTTTTATTTAAATCAATTTGGTTTTTATCCACTAAATGTGCCAATGCTAGGGCTGTAATAGATTTAGATATACTGGCAATTCTAAACAATGTTTTATTAGGATCTACTTTTACTTTAGGTTTTCTTTTGGCATATCCAAAACCTTCAGACCAAATAAGTTTACCATGTTGAGATACCGATATAGACATTCCAGGAATGCCTTGTTGGCGCATAAATTGTTTAGCACGTTTTTTAGCGGTTTTTATTCTGTAGTCTGATGACGTGCCGTGTTCTGCCGAATTAAATCCTACAGAAGTAAAAAAGAATAATAAGGAGGCTAGTATGTTTTTCAAGGGTATAGTAAATAGTTTTTTCTTGTTTTATTAAAACGTTGTAATCCTTCTTTCCAAGTGGCTTTAATTGCCTTTTCAGACATTCCAGATTCAATTTGCTGCTGTAACGTTTTTGTGCCTGCCAATTTTGTAAAAAAGCTATTAAAAAACTCAGCTTTATTATTGGTATTCTTGTAGGCATTAATAAGCCAATTTAGTTTTAAAGTATTTATAGTCTCAGCTTTAGTTAAATCCTTACCATAACATGTTTTGTTTTGGTGTTTTGGGTACTTAGAACCTTCGTTGGGTTGAGGTTTAAATTGAAAACTGTATACATCAGGATTTAAAAACGGACTTCCAAATATTTGAAATTGGGTTTCTGTACCTCGGCCTGCGCTTACATTGGTGCCTTCAAAAAAGCAAAGACTAGGGTATAGGTTAATGGCTTGGTCGTTTGGTAAATTCGGACTTGGTTTTATTGGTAAGCTATATTTTAGTTTATGGTTGTAATGTTTCATGGCAATAACCTTTAAGTCGCATTGCATGCTATTAGTTAGCCATTTTTCCCCATTAATCATCGTAGCATATTCGCCAATAGTCATGCCATGAACCACAGGAATAGGGTGCATGCCAACAAAACTAGTGTGCTCCATTTCTAAAACAGGACCATCAATATAATTACCATTTGGGTTAGGCCTATCAAAAACAATTACAGGAATTCCGGCTTCTGCGCAAGCTTCCATAACGTAATGTAAGGACGAAATGTAAGTGTAAAAACGAGCGCCAACATCTTGTATATCAAAAATAACAACATCCAAATTTTCAAGTTGCGCCTCCGATGGTTTTTTATTTTTTCCGTAAAGCGATACAATAGGTAAATTAGTTTTAGTATCTATACCATCTTTAACAACCTCGCCAGCATCAGCCTTTCCTCTAAAACCATGTTCTGGAGCAAACACTTTTTTAATATCCACATGAAGGCCAAGAAGCGAATCTACTACGTGTGTATATGTTATGGCATCCAATGGTTGTGCTGCACTATTAGTAAAAAACACGGAGGTTTGGTTGGCCACAATACCAACTCGCTTTCCTTTTAAAAACGGCAGGTAAACGTTGGTTTGGTTTACCCCAAGAACGATTGACGTGTCTTTTTCTACTTTAGTGAATTCGTCTTCTGGATTATTAATTTTAACCTGAGATATTGAAACATCGCCTTTGGATTTGCTTCCACAAGAAATCATTACTAAAACTAGCCCAATAATTATTGGGAAAACTGTATTTTTGAAATCACTAAACCTCATTTTTATCTTTTGAATTACGAGTTCTTTATAGCAAAACGCATTATTGGTAGTAAAGCGTATAAAAGTAGCATATCGGCGCCAATAATAAAAATTGGAATCGCTGCAATTGCTATTGGTATGGTTGTAATGATGGTTACCGTTGCCATAAGCATCGGGTTACAGCAAAAAATACGCGATAAAGTTATAGCATTTAATGGCCATGTAACCATTACAAATTACGATACCAATAATTCGCAAGAAAGCGTAATTCCTATTACAATAAACCAAGATTTTTATCCAGATTTTAAAGCAGTACAAGGCGTTAAGCATGTACAAGGTGTAGCAACAAAATTTGGTGTAATACGAACCGAAACAGATTTTGAAGGATTGTATTTAAAAGGCGTTGGTGCCGATTATAATTGGGGTTATTTTAAAGAATTTCTAGTAGAAGGCGAATTACCAGATTACACGCAAAAACGAAATGAAAATGTTTTAATATCGCAATACTTAGCCAATAGAATGCATTTTAAAGCTGGTGACACCTTTCAAATGTTTTTTGCAAAAGACGATCTCGAAAAATTACCAAACATAATAACATACACCATATCCGGAATTTTTAATTCTGGGTTTCAGGATTTGGATGCTCAATATATTATTGGCGATATACGCCACTTACAACGTATAAATAGATGGGGAAGCGATCAAATTGGTAATTTTGAGGTGTTTATAGATAATTACGATGCCCTAGAAGAAAAAGGCGCCGAAATACATCAAAATATTTCCTCCTTACTAGATTCGCAAACCATTACAGATCGTTATTATTCTATTTTCGAGTGGATTAAAATATTCGATAAAAACACCTACGGCATTATAGGTATTATGGTGCTTATTGCTGGTTTTAACATGGTAACGGCCTTACTTGTGTTAATACTAGAGCGCACCAGAATGATAGGCGTTTTAAAAACCTTAGGCAGTAGTAATTGGAGCATTCGTAAACTCTTCCTTTACAATGCATCTTACCTCATTTTATTAGGTTTATTTTGGGGTAATATTTTAGGTTTAGGCATTTTGTTTGCGCAAAAATATTTCAGCTTTTTTCCTTTAGATCCAAGTGTATATTACGTATCCGAAGCACCAGTATATATCAATTTAGGCTATATTCTAGCATTAAATGTTGGTACGTTAGTGCTGTGCTTACTTATGCTACTGGTTCCGTCGTACCTCATTACAAAAATATCGCCAGTAAAAGCCATTCGTTTTAGTTAAACAGTAATTTGGGCGCTTACCACAAGGGTCGGGCTTTATTCGTTGATTTCTATTTTAAATTATTGAACTCATGAATATAACTATTTTACTACTCGCTCCTTCCTAAAAAGTCAGGGAGCTCAAACATACCGTTCAATCCCTAGCGCGGGCATACTTGCACATGTTCGTGTTTTACTTTAAAGAGATGCTGTCTATCTCTAAATTAAAGGCTTCAGCTTTTTTGTTACCTATTAAAAAAGCAAGCATTTCAATTTGGTTACCTTCAAAATTTGGTAGCTCAAGTTTTTTACCTCTAAGGTTAGCATACATATCTTTAAAAGGGATTTCTATTGTTTCCCAACCAGTTGTGGTTTTAAATGGATAAATGTAAGCATGTTTGTCGCTCTTAAAAGTCTTTACTCTAAACTGGTACGTCTTGCCATCGCCCTTTAAAGAGATACAGAATTTAGAGTAATCTGCTGTTTTTAAGGTTTTTAAAGGGTATTTAACCATCGAGAAACCACCGTTGTTTTCTAACGATACTTCGCCGTAAAACAAGCCATTCCTATTAGCGTTTATTTTAAAAGCGCCTTCAGATTTTCCACCCATTACATTATCGTCCACCGTTTTCCAGTTGGAACTATCACTTTCTGCAGTAAAATTAATTAAGGTCATGGTTTTATGGTGTTATATTTAGTTTAGGGTTTGTATAAATATATAATTGTTTATTCATGTTTTGCTAAGAGGTGTTAATTTTATTATCGCATAAAAAAAATGCACTACTATATTTATTGGTAATGCATTTTTAATATTTAAAATTATTTATTATTGCTTGCTTATTTTGTTAGCTAGCACTTACTACACCCAAAGTATATAATTGGTCCATAGTAGGCGATTCGCTACCGCCTGCAGGCTCTAGAGTAATACCAAAGGCTTCACTTTCGTTAGCATTTTTAATTTCGAAAATTTTATTGGCATCAGCTGTAAAACTATCAATAGTTCCTAAACTTGTTGGTGTTAACGGTGTTAAGGTTAAAGACCAAACTTGGTAAACTTTCCCTTCTGGTGGGTCTGGTAAACCTTGAGCATCTAAAAATATACGATCGGAGTCTTTATCCCAATATACCTTAGCAAAAGTACTAGCAAAATTACCTTGTCCTGCTAGTGGTACTTTTGTAATATTATCGTCGCGTAGCACGCTAATTAAAACATTAGCATCTTCTAAACTGTTTTTAGAGTTAGCTATTTGAGTTTCTAATAAAGACTGTTGTGTTTCTGCTATTTGAACATCAGATTGTAATTGTTTATTTTGGTTTACTGTCCATAATAATCCAGCTGCTAAAACAATTGACGCTGCCCAACCTGTATAAGTAATCCAATTGTATTTAGGTTTTGCAATAGAGACTACTTTAGTATCCTTATTACCATCAAAACCTAATGTTTGTTTAATACGCTGTAAAATATGGTCGCTATCGCGTTGCGATGTTGAAGCGGTTAATTTAACAATAGCTGCCTCAATTTCTAAAACTTCTTGTAAAACCTCGGGGTGTTTTTGCATAAGCGCATAAACCTCCTCATTTTCTTTTTCAGAAAGGGTTCCAGCTACGTATAGTTCTAAGATTCCAGATTCTATGTATGCTTTTATATCCATTTTAGTTTAATACCATGTTTCTTAATTCCTGAATGCAATTTCTGTTTCTTGTCTTAATAGTACCAATTGGCATATCAAGAGCTTCAGATGCTTCACTTTGTGTGTACCCTTTAAAGTAAAGTAGTTCAATTACCGTTTTACATTTTTCGGCTAGTTTACCCACAAATTTTTTAATACCTATGGCATCTGTTTTATCATCCAGGTTTTCATTGCCTTCAATTATATCTACGAAAAAATCTGAGTTGAGGTTTTGTTTTGCGTTTTTAAAGGCTTTAGAGCGCGTTTTATCTATAGCTGCGTTTCTAGCAATATTTAAAATCCAGGTAAAAAATCTGCCTTTTTTAGATGAATAGCTGTCGGCTTTATGCCATGCTTTTATAAAAACATCTTGCATAACTTCTTGAGCAATATCATGGTCTCTTACAATATTGTAAATAACACCAAGCATGCTATCGCTGTACATATTGTACAGTTTCTCGAATGCTTTTTCGTCTTTTTGTTTAAGTTTTTCTACCAGCTGGTCTAATTCCATATAAGTTTTTTAGTGATTAAAATAATACTAATATTATATATGGTTTAGTTTTCGCGAAGGTAAGTTTCAACTTCAATGGCTACATCTTCCCAAGTTTTACTTACACCATCTGCTCCTTTATGTAAATCAAAACATACTTTATTTAAAGAGGCTAAAGCATCTAATGCATTCCAGTCTTTAAGATTCATGGTTCCTGTTAAGGTTACACGTCTTTCGTCAGTAATTTTAATATTTAATGGTAAATTATTAGTTTCTCCATTCATGGTAATAGAAGCTACATAAGCATTATTTACATATTTTATGGTTCCTTTTAAAAATTCGGTATCTAACATAGCACCAAAAAAGGAATTTATAATTTTACCATCGCGGGTGTTTGTAGCATCGTTTGTAAAAACGCTACTAACAGGTATAGAAAAGCTTAAGTTATTTAATGCTTCTTGTGGGGTAGCTCCAGATTTATTTTCGAAATCTAACAATTTAAATTTTCCTCCAACAGGAAGTTTGTCTGTTGTTTTGTAGGCCGTCCATTTTACGGTTGTACCTTCTGGTTTAACTACGTATTTCTCTGTTGTTTCAGCTTCCGTTTTTGTTTCTTTTTTTTCGTTTTTACACGATACTATACTTAGGGCTAAGGTTATTAATAGTATGCTTATTTTTTTCATTTTTATTGATTTTTTATTTAGCGGAAAGTTAAGTCAATAATAATTCAATTGCAAGATTTAGTATGATATATGTCATATTATAACTTGAGCTGTTGCTTTACTTTTGTGTTATAAACGTTAGGTATGTTAAAGTCATTAATAAATAAGTATAATATTGCGGGTCCTCGTTATACGAGTTATCCAACAGTTCCTTATTGGAACCACGAAACATTTTCATTAAAAAAATGGAAATCGTCATTAGTTCAATCTTTTAAAGAAAGCAATTCTAAAGAAGGTATAAGTTTGTACATTCACTTACCGTTTTGCGAAAGTTTATGTACGTTTTGCGGCTGCAATAAGCGCATTACTAAGCAGCATAATGTAGAGTCTCCATATATAAATGCAGTTTTAAAAGAATGGCATTTGTATTTAGAATTATTTGACGAAAAACCTATTATAAAAGAGTTGCATTTAGGAGGTGGGACACCAACATTTTTTAGTCCAGACAACTTAAAAAGACTTATTAAGGGTATTTTAAATACTTCAAAATTAGCACCACAACATGAGTTTAGTTTTGAAGGACACCCAAATAACACCACTCGGGAGCATTTGCAGGCGCTTTACGATGTTGGATTTACACGTGTAAGTTATGGCGTGCAAGATTATAACCCAACGGTACAAAAGGCGATTCATAGAATTCAGCCATTTGAAAACGTAAAGAAAGCCACCGAGTTGGCTAGAGAAATTGGATACACCTCTGTGGGGCATGATATTATTTTTGGATTGCCTTTTCATACCTTACAACATGTTGAGGAAACCATTTTAAAAACGAAGGCTTTACTTCCAGATCGACTGGCTTTTTACAGCTATGCACATGTGCCTTGGATTAAAGGAAACGGACAACGAGGCTTTGATGATGCCGATTTACCAAGTGCCGATTTAAAACGCAAGCAGTACGAACTAGGAAAGAAATTATTGGCCGAAGTTGGTTATAAGGAAATAGGAATGGACCACTTTGCATTAACTACAGATGCCTTGCATGCATCTATGATTAATGGCGATTTGCATCGTAATTTTATGGGCTATACCGCCTCAAAAACACAAGCAATGATAGGGTTGGGTGTCTCCTCGATAAGTGATAGTTGGTATGGTTTTTCTCAAAATGTAAAAGGAGTAGAAAGCTATTATAACTTGTTAAATGATAATATTATTCCGGTTTATAGAGGGCATATACTAAATGACGAAGATCTTGTAATTAGAAAACATATTTTAAATTTAATGTGTCAATTTGAAACCTCATGGACAAACGAAAACCTTTATTTTAATGACTTGCCAGACACTTTGATTAAACTCAAGGAAATGGAAAAAGATGGCTTACTACATATACATTCTAATAAAATAGAAGTTACCCAAAAAGGACAACCGTTTGTTAGAAATATATGTATGGCTTTCGATGTGCTTCTGCAACGTAAAGAGCCAGATACGCAACTGTTTTCTATGACTGTTTAATATTAAGTCATTTTAATATCAAGTATTAAAATATTCAATTTCAACTGTTTTTGCTTTATAACAAGAACCTAAAACTTAAAGACCATGAAAAAAATAATTATACCAATAGATTTCTCAGAACATTCAGAATACGCATTAAAAACTGCAGCGAAACTAGCTGAAAAACATAATGCCGAATTATTGGCGCTTCATATGCTAGAAATGTCTGATATTATGTTATCGACTACCGATGGTATTCAAAACCAGAAAACCATGTTTTTTTTGCAATTGGCAGAGCAAAAATTCAAAGATTTTTTAAATAAAGACTATCTAAACGATGTAAAAGTAACGCCTATAATAAAGCATTTTAAAGTGTTTAGCGAGGTAAACGACGTGGCTAAAAAATATGATGCCGATTTAGTAGTAATGGGCTCGCATGGCACAAATGGCTTTACCGAGTATTTTGTGGGTTCCAACACAGAGCGTGTTGTACGCAACTCGAACCTACCGGTTTTAGTGGTTAAAAACGATATGATGGATGTCAATTTTAATGTGGTTGCCTTTGCTTGCGATTTTAGCGAGGAGTCTATAAATTCCTATTTAAAAGCCAAAGAGATGTTTGGCAAACAAGGGGCTAAAGTATATTTAATACATGTTAATTTACCTAACGAAAGGTTTAAAAGTAGTTTAGAAATCGAGAAAAAAGTTGTTAATTTCTTTGCCAAAGCGGATAGTAATCTAGATAAAATGGAAGATGTCTTTTACGTGTCTGATTATACTATAGAAAATGGTGTTTTAAATTGCGCAAATAAAATTGGAGCCGATTTAATATTAGTACCAACACATGGCAGAAAAGGTTTAGCGCACTTTTTTCAAGGCAGCATTGGGGAAGATGTAGCAAACCATGCCACTTTACCAGTAATGACGTTTAAGATTTAACATAAATGTGGTATTTAAAATAAATATATAGCCATTCGTACTATCTTAAAGTTTATGGGTGTTGCCTTAAAAATAGATGGCGTTATGCATTATACTTTCTAGTAAGTATTTTTAAAGTTATATATAGTTTTAAAAAGCAAATTCTTTTTATCGCTTTAAGTAAGATAATTTTACTATAGCTAACCCAATTATGCTCGTTTTAATTGTTAAAACTAACATAGTGTTGTTTTTTTTGTCTATATATTTTACAAATAAAAGGCTTGTGGTTAAATTGAATTTACTTTAGTTAAACGGAGTATTAGATAGTGCTAAAATATTAAATAAATTAGCTTTAGTTTTAAAAAAGCTATTTTCAAGGTCTATGGCTTTAAGTTTAGCTTCAATAAGTTTAGCTTCTCGCGAGTTAACTAAAAATAAAGAGCTTTCTCCTAAAAAGAATTTACGCTCTTCGGCCGTTAGCATTACTGTATAATCATTTACAATAGTATTGGTATAATCATTTTGTATTACGTAAGATTCTAATTCTTGATGTATAGCATCAATTTTATTTTTAAGGCTTACTTGGGTGTTTTTAATCTCGAAAGTCGTGTTTTGTAGCTTTATTTTTGCCAATTTTAAGTCGCTTCGTTCTTTTCTTAAAAACAAAGGAATACTAATGTTAACACCACTTTTATAGGCCGATGTACTAAAGGATCGTGCCACTTCGGGAGTTTCGGATAAGAAATTATATTGCAAATCTATTTGTGGTAAAAGGTTGTTTAATTTCAATCGTTTTTCAATTTCTAAACTTTGAAATTTATAATCTAAGGATTGTAGTTTTGGGTGATTGTTTATATCGTAGTTTTCTACATCCAATCCTGAGGTATTTAAGGTTAAATCGATAGTTGCAACCGTATTAATGTCTGGTATAATTTGGTTTTTAATTTCAATAGGTGTATTATCATTAAGCCATAAATAATTAGAAAGTTCTAGAGAGGCCTTTGTAAATTTAATTCTAGATTTTTCTAAGTTAAGTTTGCGGTTGTTTAACGCTATTCTAGCTTCTAGAGTATCAATGGCGGGTTTATCGCCAACTTCAAAACTTTTTTTAATCCCTTTAAATCGTATTTCGGCATTAACTAAAAAATCTTGATAAACCCGTTTTTCATTATAGGCCTTTAGCCAGTTAAAATAGCTTAATGTTGCGTTATATAAAATGTCGTTAACCAATAATAGCCTATCTGCTTGGGCTTGTTTTACGTATAGTTTGGACTGTCTTAACATGGCCATACGACTGTTTGTAAGCAACCCTTTAGCAACAGGAATAGAAACACCTGCACTGTATAATCCATCGTCCGGGACGTAAGATTCTGGGTTTAAAAAGTCACCAGTGTTTTCTTCAAAGTTTCCTTTTAATTCTATGCCAAACCAAGTTGGTATTTTAAACGATGCATTAAGTTTATCGTAATACTCGGTACCTTTAAACTTTTTTCTAGCATAATCTACTTCAAACTTAGGATCGAAAGCACCTCTAGCTTTCATAAGTTTAGCGTCACCTTCATTTATAGTTAAGTTGGCCTGCTTAACGATAGGATGAAACGATTTAACATAACCCAAATATTCTGATAGTGCCATAACCGATGTGCTATCTTGTGCAGAAACTACGCAGCTAAAACCTAGAAGAATACCATATATAAATGCTTTCATTATTTATCTTTTTTTAACGCTGTTTTACTGTCTTTTGGTTGGTAATAGTTAGGAGGGAAGCTGTTAATTTGGCGCCATAACTCGAACCAGATTGGAACATCTTCAAGCAGGGCAATGGTTTTTGCGCCAGAGCCAACACGTATAGCTTCGGGCCACTTATACTCGGAATGGTCTGGAGCAAGTAAAACACGATATTTACCGTTATTGCTTATAAAACGTTCTATGGCAATAACTTTGGCACCGTAAGTCCCATAAGACACGTTTGGCCAGCCACTAAATACTATAGCTGGCCAACCATCAAATTGTACGCGTACTTTTTCGCCAAGGTGTAGTAATGGTAAATCGATTGGCCGTACAAAGGTTTCTACAGCTAAGTCGTAATTTGATGGCATAATGCCAACGAGTTGCTCTCCTTCTTTAAAAGTAACACCAATTCCACCTGTTAAAACTTTGTTTATAAATCCGTCTTGTGGGGCCGTTACATATAAAAGACTGTTTCGTTTTTTGTAATTGCTATATGCGTTTTCAAGTTTTTTAACTTGGGCTTCTGTATCGAACCCGCTAGATTGCGCAGTATACATATCGCTTTGTGCTTTTGATATTTTATCGGTAAACACAGCGTTGGTTCTAGATAGCTCTAGTTGTGCGTTTATAACTTCGTTTTTACTGGCTAAATATTTGTTTTCTTGCGATATGTATTTAGCTTGAGTTTCCTGAAGTTTTAATCGCTTTTCTTCAACATCTCTTATAGCTTTTAAACCTTCATTTTGTAAGGTTTTAATACGATTAAACTGTGTTTCTGCAATTTTTAAATTGGTTTTGGCAGCTTCTAAATCTATACTATCGCTTTTTACTTTTAATCGCGATTGTAACAGTTTGTTACGCGTTTGTTCTAGCTTTAATGTTTGTTCGTTTTGTAGTGCAGATATTTGCCTATTTAAGGCATCGACTTTTCCTCCATAAGCAGTAACCGAAGATGATTTAGCTTGAATTTGGTCGTTTGTTCTTTCTATTAACCTATCATCAAAATAGTCACTTTTTATTTCGGATATCCTTAAGATAGTATCGCCTTTTTTTACTTCGTCGCCTTCTTGCACATACCATTGTTCAATACGTCCTGGTATTTGTGATTGAATGTGTTGTGGCCGTTGGTTTGGTTTTAAAGTAGTAACTGTACCTTGGCCTGTAATGTTTTGGGTCCAAGGTAAAAATAGTACGATTAATAAAATAATTGCAGCGGCTAATAAAAAACGATTAAAGTATTTATAGTACTTAATGTTCATAACTTTTTTACCAGACTTATAGCTAGCAAGGTCAATTTTTTTACGAAACTGGTTATTAGATATATTGAGCATAACTTAATCGGTTTTAGATTTTATTTGACCTTTTTTTAAGGTGATAACTTCATTGCATTTATCTGTCCATACAGAACTAAAACTAACTACTATAAGCCCCCATGGTCTATTTGGATGCGATAAATAATCTACAATAGCTTTGGTTTCTTTTCTGTTAAAGCGATCTAGAGCATCTTCTAGTATAAGTATTTTTGGGTTTTTTAAAATTGCTCGTGCTAAAACTATTTTTTTTGAAATAGAATAGGATATTTGTCTGCCGTCTGGATATAATACGGTGTTTAAACCTTCGGGTTGTGTTTTTATAAAGGATTTTAAACCAACGATATTAAGAATTTCATATATTTTTTCATCTGAAATATTTTTGTTAGAAAAAGTTAAATTCTCTCTAATAGTGCCCTCAAATGGAGTTTCGTCTGATAAAGACAAGCCTAATTGAGATCTATAGAAGTTTAAGTGTAAGCTTTTTATAGACATATCATTAACATAAACATGGCCTCCTGTAGCCTCTATAACTCCTGCTATAAGACGTAATAATGTAGATTTGCCCGAGCCACTTTCTCCTTTTACTAAAATTCTACTTTTGGAGGTTATTTTTAAAGAAATGTCTCTTAAAATATGAACATCTCTATTGTCTACCTCAAAAGCAACATTATCCAATTCAATTTTTAACCCTTTGCTAAATTGTGGGGTTTCGCCTTCTTGACTTTCTATATCTTTATCAACTATTTGTCCAATTTTTTCTAGCGAAGTTAGGGTGTCGTAAAAAGCCTCTAAGCCTATAATAAGTTTTTCTACAGAGGCAATTACTAATAAAATAATAATTTCTGCGGCTACAAATTGCCCAATATTCATTTCTTGATTTAAAACTAAAGCACCACCAATAAGTAGTAAGCTGGCGGTTACAATTACTTTAAAGCTTATCATTTGTATAAATTGAAGCATTAATACTCTAAAGTGACTTTCCCTGGCTTTTAAATAATTATTTACTAAATCGTCGTTTTTATTTATACCTAAATTTGTGCTCCCCGATAATTTAAAACTTATAACAGATCGTGCTATTTCTTGAATCCAATGGGCTACCTTGTATTTGGTTTTGGATTCATAAAGGCTTGTTTGTAAACCTTTTTTAGCTGTAAATTTAAAAACAACAAAAATTAGTACAAGTAATAGCAGGCCAAATACTATAAAAAATGGGTGGTAAAACGATAATAGAATTAAGGCAAATATAATTTGTAAAACAGCAGTAGGAACGTCTATTAATATTTTAGATAATCCTTTTTGAATTGTTAGGGTATCGAAAAATCGATTTGCTAATTCCGGAGGATAATAATTTCTTAATTCGGACATTTTTATTTTAGGAAAGAGATAGGCAAACTCAAATGAAGATCTAGTAAAAATACGTTGTTGTATAGTTTCTATGATTCTTAATTGCATTAGTTGCAGGGCCCCGGAAAAGACTACACCTAAGGTTACTATAATTACCAAAACTATCCAAGAAGTAGAAATTTGTGCACCCTGTAATAAATTTATAATTGCTTGAATACCTAAAGGTAATGATAAAGCTACTACGCCCGCAAAAATAGCGTAATAAAATATCTGTAAAATATCTCTTTTTTCTAGTTGCAGCATACCTATTAAACGTAGCCACGGTGTCATTTTTTTATGTTCCATATTTAGGATTTGAGGGTGTTTAATACTAAGTTTTTCATAAAGTTTGTAGGAGTTATTTCTGTATTACAGTCTGTAATAGTTTTAAAATGTTCTTTTAGGTAGTGTTGATGTAAACTACCTTCTAAAATTGTGCTAGCTAAACTAGAGGCGAATTTATAGTCTGGTTTTATGTAAATTATCATGTCACGTAAACGGTGTACAATGCGTTTGTAAATAATAAAATAGCCCTCTTTATTTTCTTGATCTACTTCTTTAGTTAAAAATGATTTCGAATTTTCGTTAACCATAATTTTATTTAAAATAATTTCGTTGATATGAGAAAAATTTGAGTCTTCTTTTATACTTCTAGTAACTATTTCTAGAGCCTTTTCTAATTTATCTTTTTGTTTTAAGCTGTGTGTTTCTAGTACTAATTGGTATTCTATCCACGCCCAATACCAAGACGACAAATAAAGCAGGAGATTGTGTTTATTCTCAAAGTATCTATAAATTGAACTTTCATTGGATCCTATTAAAACCCCTAGTTTTTTAAATGTAAAGTTATTAAAGCCAATGTCGTTTATTAATAGGATACTATGCTCTATAATTCTTTTGCCTAAATCTGAGGATTCAGGGTCTTTTACATAAATCTTTTGTGGGACATAAATTTTTAGATTTGATAGTGTTGAATCCATAATTAATAAATTTAATTGCAAATATAATAGTGTTACTATTAGTTTTGAAAATAAAACTATTGTTTTTCTTTATATGGGATTGAAAAATGCTATAGTATGGAGGCAATTTAGAGGTTTTAAAACTGTGGGAAGCCCCAGCAATTACGTAAAATGTATGTGTTGAAAACTTGCTTGGGCAAATAAGTGGGTTAGGGATTGCAGCGGAAAGCCCACAGCGAGGTACGAAGCGAGGACTTGTAGCGTAAAGCCCGACCCGAGGTACGCGGGTAACCCCAAAAAAATAAATATTAATGACAATCGATGCCGTTAGTAACCATATTGTAAACCGGAGCGGGAGAGAGGTAAGGTATGCCTAAACCCAAGCCGCGAATTATAAATAGTGCACCTATTATTACCACAAAAACGGGTATAATGTTTTGTATGCGTTGTCGTGCTTTGCCTTTTAAAAAATGGCTAAAGTAAATTGCAGTAGTCATTAAAGGTACGGTACCAAGGCCAAAAATACTCATGTATAAACTACCGTTTAAAGCATTACCACCAGCAATGGCTGCAAATACCGCCATGTAAACTAATCCACAAGGCAGAAAGCCATTTAAAAAACCTATGGTTAAAAAGGTGTCCATTGTTTTTTTCTTTAAAGCAGTACCTAAGGCAGATTTTACTTTGGATATTAGTTTGTAAATAGGTTTAGAAAAGTTGTATTTGTTAAATGTTTTTTGGGGTATAATAACTACTAAAATCATTAAAACCCCTATAATGATAGAGAGTTGTTGTTGGAAACCAAATATAAAAAGCCCTTTGCCAATTAGCCCGAAAATTAAACCTATTAGGCTGTAAGCTAGTAATCTGCCAACATGGTAAATGGCAATTTGCGATACTTTTTTTAACTGGTTAGTACGATCTACGGGCAACATAAAAGCTATGGGGCCGCACATGCCTACGCAGTGAAAACTTCCTAATAGCCCTAATATAAACGCCGAGAGTAGCATACTAATAATTTATAGATTCTTTAAATAAATAAGATTTTCCGTTATATTGCCAATCTATTTTAATGTTCCAACGACCATCTACCAAACGATTGTCAGGTATGAGCAAATTTGAATTAGACAAAGAGATAGCAGCCTCGAAGTCTAGTTGTTTGTTAGATGGTCTATATAGGAACAATTTACCTGTAATGTTTTTGTAATTTAATGAATCGGGAAACTGGATAACTAAGCCTTGGTTTGTTTTTTTGTAGGTTACATTTTGGTGTAATTCGCTAGCGCTTTCTAGTTTATTTATATCGTTTTGGTATTGCAACTCTTCGGCATAATAATCTTCGCTAACCAAATCGTGGTCGTACTTGCTATTAACACTCATGGTAATTACAAAATACATAATAAACGAGATAAAAGCTACAATAGCAATAACAATTCCGGTGCCCCAATTAATTTTCATGATTTTCTTTTTTAGTTACTTGTACTTTGTTGCTGGTTATTTGTTTTTTGGTTAACCTTTAGCTATTTAAAACTCCGTGGGCCTAAAAAGTTAGCCGTTGTGGTTTCAATTAACTTATCGCCTTTGTACACGCCAATTTTTATTTTATTTCTGTCGCCAGATAATGCCGAATTATTAATTTCTATAAACAAGGTACCTTCTGCTATACCTTGACTTGGTACAATAAAATCGTTACCTGTTGAAACTAATTTTAATTCGCCTTTATGAGACATGAGTTTAAAACTTACATTCTCAATATCTTTAGATGTTTTATTTACTAATTTATAAGTAAATACATTGCTTATAATGTTATTTTCTTTATGCTCATATAATTGCCCAGGAAGCCTTAAAACATTAGCCTCTACATCGTTTCGTAAAAATAGCATGCCAACCAATAAACCAATTAAAATAGCAAGAACTGCTGTGTAGCCTTTCATTCTTGGTGTTAGTTTAAAAGGTGCTTTCTTTTCAATGTTTTCTTCGCTAGCATAACGAATTAAACCTTTTGGTAAATTAATGCTTTCCATAATGTGGTCGCACTCATCAATACAAGCTGTACAGTTTACACATTCTAGTTGTGTACCGTTTCTAATATCTATACCCGTAGGGCAAACGTGTACACATTGCATACAATCTATACAATCGCCATAACCTAATGCTGCTCTATCTTCGTTTTTTCTGAACTTTTTTCTGCCATTTTCGGCTTCACCACGTTTATGGTCGTATGCTACAACTATGGATTTTGTATCTAAAAGTGCACCTTGTAATCTTCCGTAAGGGCAAGCTATAATACAAACCTGTTCTCTAAACCAAGCAAACACAAAGTAGAATACCGCAGTAAAAATAAGTAAGGATATTAAGGTGCTTATATTATTAAACGGACCTTCGGAAATGTATTGTATTAGCTTGTCGCTACTTATTAAATAAGCCAGAAAAACATTAGCAATGATAAAGGAGATTAAAACAAATATTAAGGTTTTTAGTCCTTTTTTTCTAATTTTTTCGGCATCCCATTTTTGCTTGTCTAGCTTACGTTGTTTGTTTCTGTCGCCTTCAATCCAGTATTCAATGCGTCTAAAAACCATTTCCATAAAAATGGTTTGCGGACAAATCCACCCGCAAAATATACGTCCGAAAGCTACCGTAAAAAGGGCTATAAAAATAACACCAATTAACATAGATATTACAAACAAATGAAAATCTTGTGGCCAAAAAGGAAACCCGAAAATATTAAAACGGCGTTCCAAAACATTAAACATTAAAAACTGATTTCCATTTACCTTTATAAATGGTGCAAGTAGTAAAAATGCTAGTAAAATATAACTTACGTATTTTCTATACTCGTAAAATTTACCACTTGGTTTTTTAGGAAATACCCAAGCGCGTTTACCATCTTTGGTAACAGTACCAATAGAGTCTCTAAACGTTTCGTTTTCTGGAGTTTCCATGTTTTATTTGTTTGTGATTTTGCTATATATTAGTTACTAGGCTTACTCTACAGAAATAACATCGTTAGTTTTAGTTTCGATAGCCTCTGTAGGTACTGCGCTTTCAGGAGCATTTTCATCTACCCAAATATCGCCTTCGGCAGGTTTTGGGTTTGCTGGTGTTGTGCCTTGCAATGTCAATACATAACTGGCAACTTGCGCCATTTGTGCAGGTTTTAATTGTGCTTTCCAAGCAATCATACCTTTACCAGAACGTCCACCTTCAGATATGGTTTTAAAAACATTTTTAATACCACCGCCTAATATCCAATGGTCATCGGTAAGGTTTGGTCCAATACCACCACCACCATCTGCCATGTGGCAGGCTACACAGTTACTCTGGAAAATAGCTTGTCCAGCTTTTACATCGGCAGCATCGGTTAATACGGTTACTGTATTAAAATCTACTAAATCTTTAGCTGTTTTTTTATACGCTTCTAAAGCAATTCTAGCATCGGCTAATTCTGTTTCTAGTTCGTCTATTTGTGTATAGCCATTAAAAACGTGGAATCTTAATAAATAAACGGCAGCAAAAATTATAGAAATGTAAAAAGAATACACCCACCATGGTGGTAAGTTATTATCTAGCTCTTTAATACCGTCGTAATTATGATCTAGGATAATTTCCGTTTCTTCTTCTATTGGCTTTTGTCCTAATAGTTTTTGGTAGGTCTCTTTTAACCATGTGAATTTAATGGTGCTTTCTTTTTCTGCTAAAAAACGAGCTTTACCAGCTTCATCTAATTTATGAAGCATCACATTTTCTAGAGCACCAATAATAGCCTCGATAGCAATTAATATTAATAATACTAAAAGTAGAAATAGTAATACTGCTGGATACTCAACAAATGCTGGCTTCTCGCCAGAATCTATAAAGAATTCTACGGCTCCAAAAATAATAAAGAATGCTACTGGAACACGAATCCAGGATGGAACTAATTGTCTCATAATATATCGTCGTTTTGGTTGTCTAATGGCATGTTACTTACCTTGTCTATATAATCTTTTTTAGCGGTTATAACCCACCAAAATAGCACTACAAAAAAGGTGAAAAAGATAATTAATGAAATCACTGGGTAAATCTCGATTCCTGCAATACTCTCCATATGGTTTTTTACAAATTTCAACATGACTTTTAATGTTTTAGTAAGTTAATTTTGTGCTGTTTCCAATTTAATATCTGTTCCTAAGCGTTGTAAATACGCTATAAGAGCTACAATTTCTCGGTTTTTCATTTCTACAAATGGTTCACCGTTGTCTAAAGCGTATTGCTTGTCCGCTTCATACGTTTTTGTAAAATCAGGATCGGCATGAAGGTTCTCTTCAATTTTAGCACCTTGCTCTAACATACTTTGTTGGGCGTTGGCTATGTCTTGGTCTGTATAAGGCACACCAAGAGTTACCATAGCTTCCATTTTTTTCTCGGTCATCGATTTATCTAATTCACTACTAGAACCTGTAATTAACCAAGGGTAACGCGGCATTATAGAACCCGATGAGGTACTCTGCGGATCGTACATGTGGTTAAAGTGCCAGTTATCTGAGTATTTACCACCAATTCTGTGTAAATCTGGTCCGGTACGTTTACTACCCCAAAGGAATGGATGGTCGTAAACAAACTCGCCTGCTTTAGAGTAATCGCCGTAACGTTCTACTTCACTTCTAAACGGACGTATCATTTGCGAATGACAACCCACACAACCTTCACGAATATAGATGTCTCGACCTTCTAACTCTAAAGGAGAATATGGTTTTACACTGGCTATAGTTGGTATATTAGATTTTACAACAATAGTTGGTACAATTTGTACAAGACCACCAATTAAAATAGCTATAGTAGCGCCTATGGTTAATTGTATTGGCTTCCGCTCAATCCATGTGTGCCAGCCTTCATTTGCAGTACGTTTTCTAGAAACACGTTCCAATGCTGCAGCTTCAGCTAGTTCGTCTTCAACTTTGCTTCCTTTTTTAATGGTAGCAATAACGTTAAATACTAATATTAGCATACCGGTTAAGTATAAAGTACCTCCAATAGCACGCATCCAATACATTGGCATAATTTCGGTTACGGTTTCTAAAAAGTTACCATACGTTAAAGTACCATCTGGATTAAATTGTTTCCACATACTAGCTTGTGTAAATCCGGCAACATACATAGGTAAAGCATACATAATAATACCTAACGTACCTATCCAAAAGTGTAAGTTAGCAAGCGCTAAAGAGTGTAGTTTGGTTTTAAATAATTTTGGTACTAAATAGTAAATCATACCAAAGGTTAAAAACCCATTCCAAGCTAAGGCACCAACGTGTACGTGTGCAATAATCCAATCGGTAAAGTGCGCAATAGCGTTTACATTTTTAAGCGATAGCATTGGCCCCTCAAAAGTAGCCATACCGTAACCGGTAATCGCTACAACCATAAATTTTAAAACGGGATCTGTACGTACTTTATCCCAAGCACCACGTAGGGTTAATAATCCGTTTATCATACCACCCCACGATGGCATTAATAGCATTACAGAAAAGGCAACACCTAAATTTTGTGCCCATTCAGGTAAAGCTGTGTATAATAAGTGATGTGGTCCTGCCCAGATATAAATAAATATTAACGACCAGAAATGCACAATAGATAATCTATAAGAATATACAGGTCTGTTAGCAGCCTTAGGAACAAAGTAATACATAAGTCCTAAAAACGGCGTCGTTAAAAAGAAGGCTACCGCATTGTGTCCGTACCACCATTGTACTAAAGCATCTTGAACCCCTGCGTAAACCGAGTAACTTTTCATGGCGCTAACAGGAAGCTCTAAACTATTAAAGATGTGGAGCACAGCAACAGTTACAAACGTAGCAATGTAAAACCAAATGGCCACATATAAATGGCGCTGTCTTCTTTTAAGCATGGTACCTATTAAGTTCCATCCAAAAATTACCCAAACTAAAGCAATAGCAATATCAAAAGGCCATTCTAGTTCGGCATATTCTTTAGAGCTTGTATATCCTAAAGGAAGTGTAATAGCGGCTCCTACAATAATAAGTTGCCAGCCCCAAAAGTTTAATTTACTTAAAAGGTCGCTAAACATTCTGGCCTTTAGTAAACGCTGTGTGGAGTAATACACACCTGCAAAAATAGCGTTACCAACAAAGGCAAAAATAACAGCATTGGTGTGTAGCGGTCTTAATCTACCAAAACTTAACCACGAAATACCATCTGTTAAGTTTGGGAAAAGAAACATAAACGCCAATAGCAATCCTACAAGCATACCCACAACGCCCCAAAGCATGGTAGCGTAAATGAAGTTTTTAACGATTTTATTATCGTAATGAAATTGTTGCATTTCCATAATATTTACAATTAATCTTTTTTGGTTAGTACTGTTTTTTCTGTTTTGTTTTTAATTAATTCGTCTTCAAATAACATGCGTACAGAGGGCGTGTAACTATCGTCAAACTGTCCTTTTTTAACAGCAATTACAAAGGCTATAAAAAAACATATGGCCACTACAATGCTTACCGCAAGTAAAATATATATAACACTCATACCTATTAGAAGTTATGGTTCAAAAGTACTTTTATACTGTTTTTTAAAAGATGATATTTATCATGTTTCATCATTTTATTTGGGCGTTACCTCAAAAAAGAGGTCGGGCTTTCCGTTACAAGTCCTCGCACCTCCTGCGTCGGGCTGTGGGCTTTCCTCTTCAATCCCTAACGCAAAAAGCCGCACTTAGCCCCATAGGGGAGGAAATTGATACGTTCTCACTCATGTAAATCGTTTTCAGACTTTGCGTGTTCCTCCCCTATGGGGAGGCTAGGTGGGGCAACTATATTGGTGCAAATCGTTGTAAATACCACAATACTAATAGAACTCAACGGCATTAAAATAGCAGCAATAACAGGTGCTAATTGCCCCGTTACAGCAAAATATAATCCAATAAGGTTATAGATAAATGAAAACAGAAAACTCCATTTTATAATTTTTATAGCCGATTTAGAAGCCTTAATAAAATCATATAATTTATTAAACTTAGTGGCGTCTAAAATTGCATCACATGCCGGCGAAAACACATTAACATTCTCCGAAATGGCAATGCCAACATTACTTTGTGCCAAAGCGCCTGCATCATTCAATCCGTCGCCAATCATTAATACCTTGGAACCAGAATTTTGGTGGTGTTTTATGTATTCTAATTTATCATCAGGCTTTTGGTTAAAAAGTAGTTTTGTTTTGGCTGGTAAAAGCTTGGTTAAATTCTCTCTTTCGCCAGCATTATCGCCCGATAAAATAACCAAGTCGTAATCCTTTTTTAAAATTTTAAATAACTTCGATAGGCCTTTTCTGTATTTGTTATAAAACGTAAATTTCCCTTTGTATTGGTTGTTCGTGCTAATATGTACAGCGGTGTTTAAAGTAGCCGTTTCAAGAGCGTGACCCACATAAGGTGCAGATCCTATTTTTATAGAGTTTTGCTCATGTTTTGCAGAAATGCCTTGGCCAATATGTTCCTCATAATCATCAACAGGTACAATGTTGTTTTCTTCTAAAATGGCATACAACGACCGGCTTAATGGATGGTTCGAGTTCCGTAAAGTACTTTTTAATAAGGATTCTTCGGTACCAGAAAGTTCAAAACCATCATACTCAATTGTAGTTTGCTTATTAGCCGTAATGGTTCCTGTTTTATCAAAAATAATGGTATCTATAGCTGCTAATTGTTCAATTACCGAAGCGTTTTTAGCATAAAACTTTTGCTTACCAAAAATACGTAGCATATTGCCAAAAGTAAACGGTGCTGCCAAAGCAATGGCACAAGGACAGGCAATAATAAGTACCGCTGTAAATACATTTAGTGCTTTTGTAGAGTCGGTAAATAGCCAATATCCTGTGGCAAGAAATGCAATAGATAATATGGCAATGGTAAACTTTTTACTAATAGCGTTGGTTAGGTTTGTAAAACTGTCTTCTTTGTTTTTGTTAAAAACATCATTACTCCATAATTGGGTTAAATAACTTTGCTCTACAGTTTTTAAAACGTCTACCTCAATGCTACCGTTTAGTTGTTTTCCTCCTGCAAAAAGCTTGTCGCCAGATTGTTTGGATACCGTTTCAGATTCGCCAGTAACAAAACTATAATCAATTTTTGCTTTCCCTTTAATTAAAATACAATCTACAGGTATTAGCTCCTCATTTCTAATTAAAAGTCGGTCGCCTTTTTTAATATCATAAACCTGAATGGATGTCTCCGAGTTATCAGAAGAAATTTTAGTAATTCCAATAGGGAAATACGATTTGTAATCCCTTTCAAAAGACAAAAAGTTATAGGTTTTCTGTTGAAAAAATTTACCCAGTAATAAAAAGAAAACAAGGCCAGCTAAACTATCAAAAAAACCGGTACCTATATCTAAAACTATTTCGGCAGTACTTCTTAAAAATAAAACCGTAACACCTAAGGCTATGGGAACATCAATATTTAAAATTTTAGATTTTAAACCTTTGTAAGCCGAAATAAAATAATCTTGAGCACAATAAAAAACAACAGGAAGCGAAAATGAAAACATGAGCCACCTAAATAATGGCTTATATTGTTCCAACCAATATTCTGTAGATTCAAAATACTCCGGAAACGACAAAAACATAATATTACCAAAAGCAAATCCAGCAACGCCAAGTTTATAAATAAGCGATCGGTCTACATTTTTCTTACCAACACTATAGTCGTCCAAACTAATAAAAGGCTCGTAGCCAATACTGCTTAAAAGTTTTACTAAATCCTTAATGCTAAAATTGTTGGTATGGTAGTTTACACGTACTGTTTTCTTTCCAAAATTTACAATAGATGAGCTGATGGAGGGATGTAGTTTGTTTAAATTTTCGAGTACCCAAATACAAGAGCTACAATGAATATGCGGAATGTATAGTGTAACTATTTGAGTGTTCTCGTCGTTAAATTCTAATAAATTTTCAACAATTTTGGCATTGTCTAGAAAATTGTATTTGCCCTCAATTTCTTTGGGCGTAGCACCTGGAGCATTCTGTAAATCGTAGTAACACGTTAAATCGTTTACCGAGAATATCTCGTACACCGTTTTACAGCCGTTACAACAAAACGATTTATTATCATATATAATCTCAGTAGTTGTAGAATCTAATCCACAATGGTAACATGTTTTATGCTCCATAATATTTGCTCATTTATACCTATGGCAAAGGTTGCTATTAAGAAAAAAATAAAATATGATATTAGTCATGATTTATTTATTTTTACACAACTATTATAATAAAAAGTGGTATGGGTAAGTGCGAGCAATGTATTATTAAGCAGTTTAATTCTTTAAAATCGTTAACCAAAGATGAGTTAATGCGTATTTCTTCATGTAAAACCTCTAAAACTATAAAAAAAGGCGAAGTTATTTTTGAAGAAGGCGATACCTTAAATGGTGTATATTGCGTTAAGGATGGTGTTTGTAAACTATCTAAACTTAGCGAAAATGGTAAAGATCAAATTGTAAAAATGGTTGTTAAAGGACAATTATTAGGGCAACGTTCTTTAATTAGCAACGAGAGCTCAAATTTGCAAGCCGTTGCCTTAAACGATATGGAAGTTTGTTTTATACCCAAAAGTGAAATCATTGCAGACCTTCAAAAGAACCCTAAATTTTCGTTTGATGTGTTACAAGATATGGCTCACGATTTAAAGGAAGCCGACGATATTATAGTAAACATGGCTCAAAAGTCGGTTAAGCAACGTTTAGCAGAAACTTTAATTTATATACATAATAATTTTGGCGTAAACCCAGACGGGACATTAAGTGTGCTTTTATCGCGCGAAGATTATGCAAGTATTGTTGGTACAGCCACAGAATCTGCAATTCGTGTACTTTCTCAATTTAAAAAAGAGGGTTTAATTACTACCGTTGGTAAATTTATTAAGATCGAAGACCTTAATGGTTTAAGTCGGGTAGAATAATAGGCAAGACTAATTCTTGTTAAATTAAGTATAAAACTAAATTTAGTTTTTAATGTCCTGTAAAAATATAGTATTTTTATAGAGCTATGAAAAACAATATAAATTACAGAAAAGGTTTTGTATTTAAAAAATATGAAGCACCTTTCCAATCGCCATTCGATAAACTTTTTGAAATTTTCAAAGAGTTAATTACCCATACATCTGGCGATTTTGACGAGGCTATCGATTGGCTTCGCGAATTGGATAAAGAGTACAAGCTTACTACACCAGAGTACACTATAGACGATTTTATTGAAGATTTAAAACTAAAAGGCTATTTGCGTGAAGAAATTGATCCTGACGGAAATGGTGCTTTAGCTATAACTGCCAAAACAGAACGCGCCATCAGGCAGCAAGCTTTAGACCATATTTTCGGGAAAATTAAACGTAGCGGACAAGGTAACCATAAAAGTAAAGGACAAGGTGTTGGAGATGAGCATACTGGCGATTTTAGAAATTATCAATTTGGCGATGCTTTAGATAAGGTTTCTATGACCGAAAGCTTAAAAAATGCCCAAATTAATCAAGGTATTGGCGATTTTACATTATCTGAAGACGATTTGGTAGTTGAAGAAACGCTTCACAAGGCTCAAATGAGTACCGTTTTAATGATTGATATTAGCCATAGTATGATTCTATATGGCGAAGATAGAATTACACCGGCTAAAAAAGTAGCTATGGCTTTGGCCGAATTAATAACCACAAGATACCCTAAAGACACCTTAGAAATTTTAGTTTTCGGTAACGATGCGTGGCAAATTGAAATAAAGGATTTACCTTATTTAAAGGTTGGGCCTTATCATACTAATACCGTAGCTGGTTTGCAATTAGCAATGGACTTATTACGCAGAAAACGAAATACAAACAAACAAATCTTTATGATAACCGATGGTAAACCTAGTTGTTTACGTTTACCAGATGGCCAATATTATAAAAACAGCAATGGTTTAGATTCTCATATCGTAAACAAGTGTTATATGATGGCTCAACAAGCCAGAAAACTACACATTCCAATTACAACATTTATGATAGCTCAAGATAGTTATTTAATGCAGTTTGTACGGGAGTTTACCTATGCCAACCAAGGGAAAGCATTTTATACAGGGCTTAAAGGATTGGGAGAAATGATTTTTGAAGATTACGAAACCAATAGGAAAAAAAGAATTAAGGGGTAACGCCCCACCTAACCTCTCCAAAGGGGGAGGAATACTAAAACAATAAAAAATTAGCATATATGAAAATTACAGATAAGAGTAAGCAGGCAACAGTTCCCGCTCCTTCGGAGAGGGGTACGGAGAGGCTGTCAACACTTGGCGAATTAAAAGCATCGGGTTATCAATCAAAATCTATAAAAGATGAATTAAGAGATAATCTAATTACTAAAATAAAGAATAAAGAAACTACGTTTGAAGGTGTCCATGGCTACGAAAATACCGTAATTCCAGAACTGGAACGTGCTATTTTATCTAGGCACAATATTAACCTGTTGGGTTTAAGAGGTCAGGCAAAAACACGTTTGGCTCGTTTAATGCTAAATTTATTAGATGAATATATTCCGGTTGTAGCTGGTTCCGAGATAAATGACGATCCTTTAAACCCCATTTCGCGATATGCCGTTGAGTTAATTAAGGACAAAGGCGATAACACCCCAATAACATGGTTACACCGTAGCGAGCGTTTTGCCGAAAAATTGGCTACTCCAGATGTAACTGTAGCCGATATTATTGGAGATGTCGATCCTATTAAAGCGGCCAATTTAAAACTAAGTTATGCCGACGATCGTGTTATTCATTACGGGATGATTCCTAGAGCAAATCGATGCATATTTGTAATTAACGAGTTGCCAGATTTACAAGCCAGAATTCAAGTGGCACTTTTTAATATTTTACAAGAAGGCGATATTCAAATTAGAGGCTTTAAGTTGAGGTTACCTTTAGATATGCAATTTTTGTTTACGGCAAACCCCGAAGATTATACTAACAGAGGAAGTATTGTAACGCCTTTAAAAGATAGAATTGGGTCGCAAATTTTAACGCATTATCCAGCAGATATTGAAACTGCAAGACGCATTACGCGACAAGAAGCAAAAATAGTTGAAGGTCAAAATAAAACCGTTATAGTTCCAGATTTAGCAAGAGATTTACTTGAGCAAATTGTGTTCGAAGCTAGAGAGAGCGAGTTTATCGATGCCAAAAGTGGAGTAAGTGCACGATTAAGTATAACCGCTTTAGAAAACTTATTGAGTACAGCAGAAAGACGTGCCTTAATAAATGGAGATGATAGGACAACATTAAGGCTGTCAGATTTTGTAGGCATAATTCCAGCCATAACGGGAAAAGTAGAGTTGGTTTATGAAGGCGAGCAGGAGGGAGCAGCTGCCGTAGCTTATAATTTAATTGGTGAGGCTGTAAAAACTTTATTTTCTAATCTTTTTCCTAAAATAGGGAAACTGCAAAAGCAAGACGAAGAAGGCCCGTATGATGATATTGTATCTTGGTTCTTTAATTTAAAAGAAGGCTTCGAGTTACTAGACGATTTAAGAGACAAGGAATATGAGGCATTACTAAACGGTATTTCACCTTTACAAGACCTTATTGCAGAGTTTCAGCCAAACACAACAAAAGAAGAGGCTTGCTTTATTAAAGAATTTGTGCTTTGGGCATTGGTTGAGTACAAACTATTAAGTAAGCATAGGTTTACCGAAGGTATTCAATTTAAAGATCCTTATGGCAGTTTTATAAGCGATATTTAATGGCTTAAAACATGTGCTAAATTTTAAAAATGCTGTAATAGGAATTTATTTTCTTTTACAGCATTTTAATTTTAATGACATTATCAAATGTGTAAAATGGTTTGTTCTATTTTTCATATTTCTTAAAGTACGGCTTGCTAATTATCACAAGTAGAATATTGTCTAAAATTAGCCTGTTTTTCTTGGTTTTGTATCAAAAATCTAGTAATTTCTACCAAAATGAAGTAAAAAGCATTAAAAAAGTGAAATTTTTAGATTTATTATATGAGCAAAATTAAAGACAAAAATAAGCCAGAAATTAACTTCCTTTCTTTCGATATTGATAATACATTAATAGACTTTCATACCCATAAAAGTAATTTTCGAAAAGCCTGGAAAAAGTATAAACCTAAAGATGTGGTTTTAACTTATAACACAGGGCGTTTAATTGACGATGTACTTAATTTAATTAGCAAAGGCACCCTTCCAGAGCCAGATTATATTATTTCGGGTGTTGGTACTCACATTTATAATTATAAGGACAAACGCATTGTTAAAGAATTTAATAATATACTTGATGATGGTTGGGATTTAAAAGCTGTTGAAGATCTAATTCAAAAGATAGATCATCCTATTAGCGATCAGCCTACAAAGTTTCAGCATGCTTATAAAAGAAGTTATTTCTTTCATAATGCTAGTCCAGAACTTATTACTAGCGTAGAAAAAGATTTCGAAAATGCGAACATGAGTATTAATGTCGTGTATTCTGGAGATAAGTATTTAGATATACTTCCAAAATTTGCTAACAAAGGCAACGCCCTACAATGGTTAACTAAAAAGTTAGATATAAAACCAGAGTCTGTTTTAGTAGCAGGCGATAGTGGTAACGATTCTGCTATGTTCGATTTACCAGACGTTAAAGGTATTGTAGTGGCAAATGCGCATGAAGAGTTATATCAATACACAAAACACAGACAGGTTTATCACACCGAAAAAGAAAAGAGTGATGGTATTATTGAAGGTTTGGTTTATTATGGTATTTTACCTAATGCGGCAATTAAAGATATTAATATCGACCATAAAGACGATTTCTTTATAAAACAAGAATCAGAAAGTTTAGCCGCCGAGGATGCCGATGAGAAAGTAGCTTTAATTCGCGAAGGTTACGAAAAAGCTGTTTTAGCCTTAAAAAAGAATATTACACCTTTAGGTTTTTCGGCTTGTTCTATAAAAGATAATGTGGCTCATGGTACAGACGAGAATTATTATAGCGTTTGGGCAAGAGATGGTGCCATAACGGTAATTGGAGCCTTACCTTTAATCCATAAACACGAAGACATTCACAAATGTGCAAGACAAACACTTTTAACTTTGTTTGAGCATATTTCACGAAACGGTCAAATACCTTCAAATGTGCGTATTAAAGATAATATCCCAGATTATTCTGGGGTTGGCGGTATCTGCTCTATTGATAGTGGTATTTGGGTGGTTATTGCTTTTTACGAATATGTAAACGAAACTAAAGATATTGAATTTTTAAGAACACATATATCCGATATTAAAGAAACGATGCGTTGGTTAGGAGCGCACGATAGTAATAATGATGCTTTACTAGAAATTCCTGAAGCAGGCGACTGGACCGATTTATTTGGTAGAAGTTATAATATTCTTTACGATGAAATTTTATGGTACCGTGCTAATGTTTGTTTTGGTCGTATGATGGAAATGTTAGGCGATCATGAAGAAGCTGGAGAGCATATAAGATGGTCGCAGGTTATTAAAAAGGAAATATTACAAAACTTCTGGCCGTCTACACAACAGCAATTATTTCAATCGGTTTCTTTTGCCGAAAAGCAATTTACATTAGGAGATACCTCATATTTAATCGCGCAAACAACCCCTTTCGATTTTAGTTGGCGCTGCGATACCTTAGGAAATATATTAGCCTTTTTACATGGTACTATCGATGCCGAAAAAGCACATCAAACCTTTAAATTTATGTGGGGTGTTGGGGTTAACGATCCTTTTCCTGTAGCCAATGTATATCCTGTGGTAAGCCCCGGCGATCCCGATTGGAGACCATATTACACCGTTAATTTATTAAACCTACCAAACCATTACCATAATGGTGGTATTTGGCCTTTTGTGGGTGGTTTTTGGGTAAAGTTTGTAAACAAGTTAGGGTTTAGAGATATAGCCATAGCCGAATTACATAAACTCGCTTTAATAAATAAAGAAGGTATAAATGTAGAGTGGGAGTTTACAGAGTGGGCACATGGAACCACCGGAAAACCCATGGGGAAAGCTTACCAAGCATGGTCTGCAGCGCAATACATTTCTGCTTGTCATGATTTAAAAATAATATAATAATTAATATAACAACTAAAACAAAACACTATGAAATCGATATTGATGATCTCTTTACACGGGTATGTTGGAGCACATGCAGAATTAGGAAAACCAGATACAGGCGGACAAGTAGTATATGTTTTAGAACTTGCTGAGCGTTTTAGCAGACTAGGAAAAAGAGTCGATTTAATGACTCGACAATTTGAAGATCAGCCAGAATACGATCATGTAGACGAAAATTACAGCGTATGGCGAATTCCTTTTGGCGGTAAAAAGTTTATTCGGAAAGAAGATATGCACGACCACCTTAAAAAGTTTGTCACCAATGCCTTAGCAGCCATTAAAAAGGAACGTAAAAAGTACGATGTTGTGTATTCGCATTACTGGGATGCAGGTTGGGCAGGCCAAAAAATAGCCGAAGAGTTGGGTATTTCCCATGTACATACGCCACACTCATTGGGTTGGTGGAAACAACATAGTATGGGTAGCGATATGGAAGAAAAGGAAATGGAGAAAACGTACCGTTTTAAAGAGCGTATTAGAAAGGAATACTTTGTGTATCAAATGTGTAATTATGTTATTGCTACAACGCTTCCTCAAGTCGATTTATTGACTAAACAATACGATGTTCTGCCAAAAAATTGTGGTATGATTCCTCCTGGAATTGACGAAAACCGCTTTTTTCCAGTACCATCTAAAGAAAACGATAGAATACGAGCCAAGTACGATATTCAACCTACAGATATTTTGGCATTAGGTAGAATGGCGCATAATAAAGGTTACGATTTATTGTTTCATGCCTTACCAACGGTGTTCGAGTTATGTCCCGAGGCGCGTTTAGTAGCAGCTATTGGTGGCGATCAATCCGATCAAGATAATCAAGGTATTGAAAAACTCAAAAAGTTGGCCGAAGAGTTAGGTATTGCCGATAAAATATCATGGAAAAACTACATTGCCGACGAAGATTTAGCAAACGTTTATAGGTCGGCTAATATTTTTGTTATGCCTTCTAGATACGAGCCTTTTGGAATGGTTGCTATTGAAGCTATGGCCTGTGGAACGCCAAGTATAATAACGGTTCATGGAGGTTTATGCGACTTAATAGATTTTGGAAACCAAGGACTATTTGCAGACCCGCATCGCCCAAAAGAATTTGGTGCTATGATGGCTATGCCGCTTTTATATCCTAAATTAAGAAATGAATTATCGGTTGAAGGTGCACGTTTTGCACGTCGTAATTTTGGTTGGACCGGTATTGCCAAACGTATGTTAGAGGTGTTTAGAAGCTCTATTAATCAGCGAACTATGGAATCTAATATTTATTAATACCACCAATACATGTCTAAAATAGTTTGTTTTGGAGAAATTCTTTGGGATGTTTTTCCTACTCATAAGAAAATAGGAGGCGCACCATTAAATGTGGCACTTAGGGCAAAATCATTTAATAACGACGTTGCCATGATTAGTGCCATTGGTAATGATAATCTTGGTAAAGAATTACTAAGATATTTAAAGGAAAATGGCATTAATACGGATGGTATACAAGTCCTGGATGATTATAAAACGGGAGAGGTTAAAGTTGTTCTAGATGAAAAAGGTTCTGCATCCTACATCATTGAATATCCAAGTTCTTGGGATAAAATAGAATTGAAAGATAGCTTAATTGAAACGGTAAAAACTTCCGATGCCTTGGTGTTTGGAAGTTTAATAACACGAGATGATACTTCAAAACAGACCTTATTTGAGCTTCTAGAATATGCCAACTATAAAATTTTCGATCTTAATTTAAGACCACCTCACTATACCAAAGAGACTTTGGTTTTTTTAATGGAAAAGGCCAATTTTATTAAGCTTAACGATGATGAGTTATATGAAGTGAGTGGGTTTTTAGGTTCAAAATCTAATTCCTTAGAGCAAAACATACATTACATTGCAAAAACAACAAACACTAAACGGCTTTGTGTTACTAAAGGCGCACATGGTGCCGTTTTGTTATATGATGGTTTACTTTACTATAATAGTGGTTATCGCATTAAAGTAGTGGATACCGTTGGGGCGGGCGATTCTTTTTTGGGTACATTAGTTAGCCAATTACTTAATAAAATTAATCCTCAAGAAGCCATAGATTATGCTTGTGCAGTTGGGGCTTTGGTAGCACAGAGTGAAGGGGCTAATCCTAAAATTTCAAAACCTATGATTGATGTATTTTTAAATTTGTAAAATATTATCGTGTATCTCGACTTTTAATATTATTAGCGCATAACTCGATTATTTGAGTGATGCGCTTTTTTTTAGTCGCTTCGCGTTTGGCTTGATTTAACCAATACAAATAACTTTTTCTGTAAGAAGGGGCAAAGTTTTTAAAGTTCTTATAAGCACTAGGATTTTCATTAAAAGCATCTTTTAAAATCTGCGGAATAATGCCTTTTTCAACAGCATCTAAAGCCGTCCAACTCCCATTTTGCTTTCCAATTTTTATAATTTCAAGGCCAGCTTCATGCATTAAACCATTACTGGTAAGCTCTTTTATGTATGTTTTATTTAATGCGCTCCAAACGCTTTTAGGGTTCCGTTTACAAAAGTATTGCCTGCGCTTTCCATTACCTAAACTTTTAACAGTAGAATCTATCCAACCAAAACACAAAGCCACTTTTACAGCTTCTTCCCAGCGCATTGAAGGCTCTATATTTTCAACCTTATAAAAGATGAGGTAAACACCATTAGAGCAATCATGGTTTTTATGAAGCCATGTGCGCCATTCGGTATCAGTTTTAAAATAGAGTTCTGGTGTTTCCAAAAGGATTATATCTTTTTGCTTTCAACATAAAAATCAATATCCACTTCTACATTATCTATTTTAGAATCTAAAGTTAAAGTATTCCATTCAGCTTTAGGTGAAATCCATTGGTCTTCATCATTAATTTTAACTTGAATAGGCATTTCGAAACCTTCAACGCAATTAGTCCATCGGTATTTTAAAACTTTCTTATTTATTGAATATTCTAAAACCGGAATTTTTGTGGTTCTTAAATATTGATTAAAAAAAGCAGATAAATCTATAGTTGTTTCATAAGATAAAAAGTTTTCTATCTGTTGTGTTGTTACCGTTTGATGATAAAATTTCACATTCATTTTACGCAAAATTTTTCTCCAAACTTCGTCATCTTTTATAAGTTGTCTTAGCGTATGCAGCATATTTGCTCCTTTGTAATACATGTCGCCAGAGCCTTCATTATTAACATTATACTGCCCAATCAAAGGGCTGTCATTTTGAATATTAGCTCGGGTGCCAATAACATATTCTGCTCCGGCCTCTTTTCCAAAATGATAATCTAAATACAAGCTTTCGGAATATGCGGTAAAGCTTTCATGTATCCACATATCGGCTATGTCTTTATTGGTAATATTATTGGCAAACCACTCATGCCCGGATTCATGTATAATTATAAAGTCGAACTTTAAACCCCAACCTGTTCTCGACAAATCGTTACCCAAATAGCCGTTTTGGTAGCCATTACCATAGGTAACCGAACTTTGGTGCTCCATACCTAAATACGGTGCTTCAACAAGCTTAAAACTATCTCTGTAAAATGGGTATTGACCAAACCAATGCTCGAATGCTTTAAGCATCATAGGTACTTGTTTAAATTGTTCTTTAGCTTTTTCTAGGTTGTAGCTAAGCACATAATAATCAAGGTCTAAATTTCCGCCTTGGCCATCATAAACTTCAGAAAAATTAGCGTAATCGCCAATATTAATATTTACGCCGTAGTTATTTATTGGACTTTTTACTTCCCAATGGAATGTTTTAGTGTCGCCAATACGTTCTACTAGTATTAGCCTTCCATTCGATACATTGGTTAAATGGCTAGGTACGTTTACACTTATTTTCATGCCTTCTACTTCATCATACATGTGGTCTTTACAAGGCCACCAAACACTTGCGCCTAGTCCTTGGCATGACGAGGCAATAAAATCCTTACCGTTTTTATCTTTTTTCCAAGAAATCCCGCCATCCCATGGTGCATTTACAGCTTCCCTTGGATGACCTTCATAATAGACCTCGACCGAGTTAATGTCATTGATGTTTTGATTGATAACTAATGAAATAAAATGCGCATTACCTTCATGGCGTACTTTTAATTCTTTACCGTTTTGAACCGCTTTTAAAAACTTCATTGGCGATTGCAAATCAATTTGCATTATGGAATCGCTTTTTAAAACTTTATAGGAAATGGTGTTTTTTCCAGAAATGAATTTGTTTTCTGGGTCTACTTTTATGTCTAGATGATAATAGGTTAAATCCCACCATTCGCGCTCTGGAGTAATGGAGCCTCTTAAGCTATCTTGTTTTGTGAAATTTGTGTTTTCTGAAAGTAATCCTTGAGCATTTAAATATAATAAAGGTGAAAGTAAAAAGATAATTAGTATATAGTAGGTGTTTTTCATCAATTTTTAGTTTTTGGCAATTTAAATAAAAAGGTTATTAAGTGTTTGTTAATTTTTCTATTTGGTATAATTGAATTTTACCGTTTCAAAAGATCCATCTTTTTGGTGAATGTCTACATAAACATTCATTTCGTTAGTGTTTACTTTTTCAAAAGTCATGCCATCAAATACAACTTTAGAAGCGGTGATTTTTTGTAATGGAAAATCGATGGTTTCATCTTTAGTTTCCCAACCTTTTAAATCATTACTAAAATGTTTTAGCTGAAGTATTAACGAGTTTTCAATTTCTCTGATTATTTCAATTTCATAGAATGAAACACTACCATCGTTAATTAACTTAAAGGTAGCCATCATAGAACCACCCGATGGTTCGCTCCATATTTCTTCGGTAATACCGCCAAAAGCTTCGCCTTTCCAATGTCCTGCAATCCACGCAATATTTTCTAGTTTGGGTTCTAGGATTTTATCTGCTTGTGCAAGAATAGCAGAGGAGAAGAAGCATAAACACACAATAAAAATTGATTTCATTTTTTTTGATTTTCAACTAAATTAATAAAAAAACGCCTCGAAATAAATTTCGAAGCGCTTTTTAAAAATTGAGTTAGTCACTCTATGGTATACTATGGTTAGAAACAGTATTTGTTTTCTGCTTTAACTTTTTCTGCTATCTCGATACGTAAATCTACAATATCTGGGTAGTTTGCGTATTTAGTAAAACGTTTAAGACCCATTAACATCATACGTTGCTCGTCGCCTTCAGCAAAAGAAATAATACTTTCTTTTCCTTTTTCTTCAACGATATCTACGGCATGATATAAATATAATTTAGCCATAGCGATTTGGGCAGATTGCTCTGCTTCGCTAGTACGTTTAACGTTTTTCTCTGTTCTTAAAATTGCAGATTCTGCCATATAGATTTCTATTAAAATATCGGCAGCTGCAATTAATAACTGTTGGTGATCTTCTAGTTTTGGACCAAACTTTTGAACCGCTCCTCCAGCAACCATTAAGAACGTCTTTTTAAGCTTCTTAATCATTTCTTTTTCTTCCGAAAATAATTCAGAATAATCCGGAGTATCAAAAGATGGTATGCCCATTAGTTCTTCTTGAACGGCTTGCGCAGGACCTAATAAATCAACATGTCCTTTCATAGCCTTTTTAACTAACATACCAACGGCTAACATTCTATTAATTTCGTTGGTTCCTTCGTAAATACGAGCAATACGAGCATCTCTCCAAGCAGATTCCATTGGAGTTTCTTCAGAGAATCCCATACCACCAAAAATCTGGATGCCTTCATCTGCAGCGTTTTGTACATCTTCAGATACCGCAACTTTTAAAATAGAACACTCAATAGCATATTCCTCTACACCTTTAAGCTCTGCTTCTTGATGCGAGTTTCCAGCAGCTTCGCGAAGAGCAATTCTATCTTCAATGTTTTTAGCAGCTCTATACGTTGCAGATTCACCTGCATAGGCACTAGCAGCCATTTCAGCGAGTTTAGTTTTAATGGCACCAAAATTGGCTATTGGTGTTTTAAATTGTTTGCGCTCATTAGCATAATTTACAGCAGTTGATAAGATGCGTCTTTGCGAATCTAAACAAGCAGCAGCTAATTTAATACGACCAACGTTAAGGGCGTTCATTGCAATTTTAAAACCTTCACCACGACCTGCTAACATATTTTCTGCAGGTACAACTGTATCGTTAAAAAATACTTGACGTGTAGAAGATGCACGAATACCTAATTTATGCTCTTCTTCGCCTAAGACAATGCCATTTGGGTTTGCGCTATCATATTCTACAATAAACCCAGTAATGTTTTTATCGTCTTCAATACGGGCAAAAACAATCATCAAACTACAGAAACCTGCATTTGAGATCCACATTTTTTGACCGTTAATTTTATATGATTTTCCATCTGCAGAAAGTTCGGCAGTTGTTTTACCAGAGTTTGCATCAGATCCAGCTCCAGGCTCTGTTAAACAGTAAGCTCCAAACCACTCGCCAGATGCTAATTTTGGTACATATTTTTGTTTTTGTTCCTCTGTTCCGTATAAGGTAATTGGCATGGTACCAATTCCTGTATGCGCACCAAAAGCAGTACTAAAAGAACCTGTACCAGACGAAATATAATCGCACGTTAATACGGTAGAAACAAAGCCCATTCCCATACCACCATAAGCTTCAGGAACAGCAACACTTAAAAAGCCCATATCTCCAGCTTTACGCATAACGTCTTCTGTTAAAGCATAATCTTTAGCTTCGAAACGTGCTTTATGAGGAATAATTTCACGATCATTAAATTCCATTACGGACTCCTTCATCATTGTTTGTTCTTCTGAAAAGTCTTCAGGCGTAAACACATCTTCACAATTTGTTTCTTTTACTAAGAATTGACCACCTCTTAAGATGTCTTTTTCATTTGCTTCCATATTTTTTATTAGTTTTTAGAAGAAAGAAAATAGAAAATAGACTACCGTAGTCCATTTTGGAATCCCATCGTCATTCTTTGGAATTCTTCTATTTTATCTTCAAGTGTTTTTAATGTTTCGTTATTTAAATATTGTCTATGTTGTGCTACTAATAATTGAGTTCCTAATTCGAAAGAAGAGCCTAGTGCTATATCTAGAAAATGACTAAAAGATTTATCTGTTCTAGATGAACCTTCAGCTATATTACTGGGCATTGAAACAGAACACCTACTGATTTGAGAACTTAAATCGTATCTTTCGTGTTTTGGAAAGTTTAATAATAAGTCTGAAATATCATTGGTTATCTCCAATCCGAGTTGCCAAATTTTTAAATTCTTATAGTTATGTCTTTGCTTAGCACACATCAGTCTCTTTTCTTTACTCTATGCTCTTTTTTCTTAGTTAATTAAGAAACTCGAATATTCCACAAGCCCCTTGACCTGTTCCTACACACATGGTAACTGCTCCATATTTACCTTTCATGTCTTGCTTACGCATTTCGTCAAAAAGCTGTACTGATAATTTAGCTCCAGTACATCCTAGTGGATGCCCCAACGCAATAGCACCGCCATTTACGTTAATAATATCTGGGTTAAGGTTTAACTCTCTAATTACTGCTAAGGACTGAGATGCAAAAGCTTCATTCAATTCAATAAGAGCTAAATCGTCTTGTTTTAATCCTGCTTGTTTTAATGCTTTAGGAATAGCCTTTACTGGTCCGATACCCATAATACGAGGCTCAACACCTGCAGCAGCATAGTTTACCATTCTTGCAATTGGCTCTAAACCTAGTTCTTTAACCATGTCTTCACTCATAACCATTACAAAGGCAGCGCCATCACTCATTTGCGATGAATTACCCGCTGTTACACTTCCGCCAGCAGCAAATACAGCTCTTAGTTTTGCTAAGGCTTCTTTACTGGTTCCTGCACGAGGTCCTTCATCTTTAGTTACGGTATACGTTTTTGTTGCTTTCTTTCCGTTTGCATCAATGTAAGTTTGCTCTATTTCAATAGGTACTATTTGATCTTGAAAACGATTTTCAGCTTGTGCTCTTAATGCTTTCATGTGCGAATTAAATGCAAATTCATCTTGGTCTTCACGAGATACATTAAACTGTTTTGCAACAGCTTCGGCTGTATTACCCATGCCCCAATAATAATCTTCATGACCTGCTTTTACAATCGCATCATAATTCAGTTCTGGTTTAAAACCTGTCATAGGCACGCTACTCATGCTTTCTGCACCACCGGCTATAATACAATCGGCCATTCCAGCTTGAATTTTTGCTGTAGCCATACCAATAGTTTCAACTCCTGAAGAACAAAAGCGGTTTACGGTAACACCAGGAACATCAATAACTTCTAATCCCATGAGTGAGATTAAACGCGCCATATTTAATCCTTGTGCGCCTTCTGGCATAGCGTTACCAACAATAACATCGTCGATACGCTTTGGGTCTAAACCTGGCAATTCTTTCATCATATATTTGATGGTTTCTGCTGCCAATTCATCTGTTCTTTTAAAACGGAACACGCCTTTTGGTGCTTTACCAACTGCTGTTCTATATGCTTTTACGATGTAAGCTTGTTTGCTCATAGTAGTATTAAGATTTTTAGAATTAAGTATTAAGACTTGCTAAACGTTCTTTGAAGTGAATAATTCATTTTTGTTACTTCTAAAACTTCATCTATAATAGGTCTTACTTTTTCTTCTGTTATTAAATTCAATCTTTTAGATAAATATAATTGTGTTAATAATTCAAATGAAGAACCATTTGCAATTCCTAGGAATTGTTTAAACTCTCCATTAGTATTTCTTCCAGCTCCTTCTGAAATATTTGAAGGAATAGAAACTGCACTTCGTCTTAATTGAGATGTTAAACCGTATTTTTCTTCTTTAGGAAAATTATCGGTAGCTCTGTAGCAGTGCTCGGTGATATCCATTGCTTTTTGCCATATTTTTAACTCTTCAAATCTGTGCATCTTTATTTAGGTATTAAAGTTTTTGGTGTAATGCACTAAGAATTAACGGTTAACTCGTCTTTGTACTTAATACTTTATACCAAGTGCTTTTTTAATTTCTAAGTGGTTTACCTTTGGTTAACATATGCTGAATACGTTCTAAAGTTTTACGCTCTGTACATAAACTTAGGAAGGCTTCACGCTCTAAATCCAATAAATATTGCTCGCTAACTAAGGTTGGTTCAGATAAATCTCCACCAGCCATAACGTAGGCTAGTTTATTAGCAATTTTCATGTCGTGTTCAGAAATGTAGTTGGAGTCTTTCATAGAATCTGTTCCTACTAAAAACATACCTAAAGCTTGTTTACCAAGTACTTTTACATCTTTACGTTTTACAGGTTGTGTATAACCAGTATTAGCCATTAACATAGCATGTTGCTTTGCAACTGCAATTTGTCGGTCTTTATTAACAACCACAACATCTTTTCCTTTTTGTAATACGCCCATATCAAAAGCCTCGTAAGCCGAAGTTGATACTTTAGCCATACCAATAGTTAAAAAGTACTCTTGAAGTGTGTTTAATTGCACGTCTCCTTTTCTAAATGTATCTGATGCTCTTAAGGCCATTTCTTTAGAACCTCCACCACCAGGGATCACACCAACACCAAACTCTACAAGTCCCATGTAAGTTTCTGCTGCCGCAACTACTTTATCGGCGTGTAATGATAATTCACAACCACCACCTAAAGCCATACCGTGAGGTGCAGAAATAGTTGGGATTGAAGAATAACGCATACGCATCATGGTATCTTGGAAATATTTAATAGCCATATTAAGCTCGTCGTACTCTTGCTCTGCAGCCATCATGAAAATCATTCCAATATTGGCACCAACAGAGAAGTTTGCAGCTTGATTACCAACTACTAAACCAGCAAAATCTTTTTCGGCTAAATCAATAGCCTTATTTAACCCTGCAAGAACATCGCCACCAATAGTATTCATTTTAGATTGGAACTCGCAGTTTAAGATGCCATCTCCTAAATCTTCAATAACAACACCGGAATTCTTAAATACTTCGTTAGATTTTCTAATGTTATCTAAAATAATGAAACTGTCTTGTCCTGGAATTTTTTCTTGTGATTTCTTAGGAATATCGTAAGCATAACTCGCGCCTTCTTTTACGGTGTAAAAAGAAGAATTTCCAGAAGCTAACATTTCGTTTACCCAAGCAGCAGGCTCTAAACCTTCAGCTTTCATAATTTCAATTCCTTTTTCAACGCCTATGGCATCCCAAATTTGGAAAGGACCATGTTCCCATCCAAACCCCGCTTTCATAGCATCATCAATTTTATATAAATCGTTTGTTATTTCAGGAATTCTATTTGAAACATAAGCAAATAAGGCTGCAAAGCTTTTTCTGTAGAATTCACCAGCTTTATCTTTTCCTTTTACTAATACTTTAAATCGGTCAACAACCTTATCAATCGTTTTCGTAAGTTCTAAAGTTGCAAATTTTGCACGTTTAGCAGAACGATATTCTAGTGTGTTTAAGTCAAGTGATAAAATTTCTTTTTTCCCGTCAGCAGATACTTGTTTTTTGTAAAAACCTTGACCTGTTTTACTTCCTAACCATTTGTTTTCCATCATTGTTTTGATGAAATCTGGTAATTTAAACAGCTCTAAACGTTCGTCGTTAGGGCAGTTTTCTGCAATACCATTTGCTACGTGAACTAAAGTATCTAATCCAACAACATCTACCGTACGGAAGGTTGCCGATTTTGGACGACCAATTACTGGTCCCGATAATTTATCGACTTCTTCGATGGTTAAATCTAAATCCTTTACCGCATGGAATAAACTCTGAATGCTGAAAATACCAATTCTGTTACCAATAAATGCAGGTGTATCTTTGGCAACTACCGATGTTTTTCCAAGAAATTGCTCGCCATAACCATTCAAAAACTCTAATACAGAAGCATCTGTTTTTGGTCCAGGAATGATTTCGAATAATTTTAAGTAACGCGCTGGGTTAAAGAAGTGAGTACCGCAGAAATGTTTCTGGAAGTCTTCACTACGACCTTCGCTCATAAATTTTATAGGAATACCAGAGGTGTTAGACGTAATTAAGGTTCCTGGTTTACGATATTTTTCTAAGTTTTCGAACACCATTTTTTTGATGTCTAGTCTTTCGACTACAACTTCCATAATCCAATCTACATCGCCCACTTTAGCAATGTCGTCTTCTAAATTACCGGTAGTAATTCTACTAGCGAAATCTTGATGATAAATTGGAGATGGTTTAGATTTTAACGATGCAGTAAGCGCATCATTAACCAATCTATTTCTAACTACCTTATCTTCTAAAGTTAAGCCTTTAGCTTTTTCTTTGTCGTTAAGTTCTCTTGGAACTATATCTAATAAAAGGACTTCTACACCAATATTAGCGAAATGACATGCAATGCCACTTCCCATAATTCCAGAGCCAATAATGGCTATTTTTTTAATTCGTCGTTTGCTCATTGTATTTTTAACTATCAGATTGATTGTATATTTTTTTATTACAAACCATGTCATTAATAACTTCGGCTACTTCATAAAAATGTTTTAGCTTTTCTGGCGAAACATTGCTTTTTATAGCCTCGTTAAATATTAACACTTTTTCTTTTGAAGATTCTCTTTTTTCAATACCAAATTCGGTAAGAGAAATAATAACACCACGACCATCTTTAGGATTAGGTTTTCTGGTAATTAAGCCTTTTTTTTCCATGGTTTTTAAGGTTCTAGATAAACTAGTTGCTTCCATTCCCATTTTAGGACCTAATGCGGTTGAAGGTGTGCCTTTTTCAGGATCAATACTTAATAAAGTAAAGCCTGTTGCCATAGTGCTTTCAAACTTTAAAGCTTCTTCATTATACATTTTTTGAACCGATAACCATGTGGTTCTTAGGATGTAATCTATGGTTTTGTCTTTCATATATTTAAATGGTAAGTTCAAATATATAAAATTTTATTATGCATGCATAATAAAATTAATAAAAAATACTAATTTAATTTAGTACCAATAATTAAAACCTATTTTTAAATGGGTTACGGTCTGTAAATCTTTTCTACTAATGTAGTATACATGGATTTTATTACATCTCGTTTCATTTTCATGGTAGGGGTAAGGTGTCCATCATCAATAGACCAAACATCTGGTGTTAGCTCAAAGCGTTTAATTTGCTCCCATTTACCAAATTTTTGGTTACAGTTATTAACTTCTTCTTGAATTCTATCTTGCACAATTTTAGAATTAGCAATGGCGCTATTTGTTTTTTCGATAGACAGATGTTTATGATCGATCCAATCTTTTATAAAATCGAAATTTGGTTGAATTAATGCGGCTGGCATTTTTTCGCCTTCGCCGATAACCATTATTTGTTCTATAAAACGCGATTGTTTTAAGTCGTTTTCTAATAGGGTTGGAATAATGTATTTACCACCAGATGTTTTGAACATTTCTTTTTTACGCCCTGTTATTTTAACAAAACCATCGGCGTCAACTTCTCCTTTATCGCCTGTATGGAAATAATCTCCCGTCATTACACTGGCTGTTTTTTCTGGGTCTTTGTAGTAACCCATCATAACATTTGGTCCTTTAATTAAAATTTCGCCATCTTCAGCAATTTTTACTTCTACACCATCAATAGGCATGCCCACGCAGCCTACTTTAAACATGTTGTCTTCGTAGCGACCTACTGAAACTACAGGAGAAGTTTCGGTAAGACCGTAACCTTCCATGACTTGCATACCGGCAGCCGAAAATATTCTGGTTAATCGCGGTTGCAATGCAGCACTACCAGAAACCATAGTGTGTAGTTCTCCTCCAAGAGCTTCTCTCCATTTGCTAAAAATTAATTTATTAGCAATTTTTAATTTAAATTCGTACCAAGCACCGTTTTTACCATAAGGCTCCCAAATTTCACCTAAACCTACAGCCCAATAAAATAATGCTTTTTTAATACCGGTTAATTCTTCGGCTTTAGCCATTATTTTGTCGTACACTTTTTCTAGTAGTCTTGGTACAACGCTCATCATATTAGGTTTAATCTCTTTAGCATTATCTCCAATTTTATCGATGGCTTCGGCGTAATATATAGACGTACCTGTGTATTGATATACATAAATTAAGACGCGCTCAAATACATGACAAATAGGTAAAAAGCTTAAAACTTTATTGCTTTTACCGTTTTTAAAAGGCACTCTTGGGCTACTTGATAAAGCATTACTAGTTAGATTCCAATGCGAAAGCATTACGCCTTTTGGTTTTCCTGTTGTACCCGAAGTATAAATTATGGTGGCTAAATCTGTCGATTTTACGTCGTCTTTCCTAGCTTCAACTTCATTTTGGTTTGAGGTGTCTTTACCTAACTCTAATAATTCGGTGTAATGCTTACAGCCTTCAATTTGATCGAAAGAGTATACCTCTTTTAATAATGTATAGCCTTTAACTTTGTTTACTTTTTCTAACACTTCGGTATCGGAAACAAAGCAGTATATAGATTCGCTATGGTTTAAGACATATTCGTAATCTTCTGCGCAAATAGTAGGATAAATAGGAATGTTTTGAGCACCTATTTGTAATGACGCTATGTCAATAATATTCCACTCTGTTCTATTGGTTGTGGAAATTATAGCAATTTTATCATTTTTTTTAATACCAAGTTTTAATAACGCTCTGCTCATGGCATTTGCCTTATCAATATATTCTTGGGTTGACGTTTTAACCCATTCACCATTATACTTTGTTACCAAAGCAGCATCATTAGGGTTGTTTTCCAATTGGTAATATGGAAAATCAAAAAGTCTAGTTATTTCTGTCATTTTTACTTGTTAAGTTTGGAGGATTGCAAAGTATGAAATAAATTGAGAATTTCAAATAATATAAAAAAAAGAGGGTCTTTTTGAAGATTACGTTTAATTTTCTGCTAATTTATAAAAAATTAATATTTTTAAAGTTAACATTATTATAAATACTGGTTTTATTGCAACCTTATTTTTAAGTGGCTTTAAGCCATGTTTTATTCTAAAATACATGCTCTTAAAAGTGAGACAACTATCTAATATTTAAAACATTATTAAGTTTAATGTTTTTCCTTTTGGGAAGTAGCGACTATTAAAGATTCTATGTTTTATTGGTCGTGCTTTTTTATAAAACCTAACGCTTTTGTTGTATTTAATTGTTTGCTTGATTCTAGTTGTAGAGATATTAAAATACCATCAATAGAAAATACTAAAACAAAAAAAGGTAGTGATTTTAAAATCACTACCTTTTTTTTATCAATTCTGTGTCGCTATATTATGACAATACCGTACTTATTTATTTTCAATCCAAAGACGCGCATTAACAAAAGCTTCTAGCCAAGGAGTTACCTCGTCTTTTCTGCCTTCTGGATAATTGGCCCAGTTCCATTGGAATGTTGAGCGCTCAATATGTGGCATGGTTACTAAATGTCTGCCAGTTTTATCAGAAAGCATTGCCGTGTTAAAATCTGAGCCATTCGGGTTATTAGGATAGCCTTCATAACCATATTTAGCAACAATATTGTATTGGTCTTCAGTATAGGGTAAGTTAAATTTTCCTTCGCCATGCGAAATCCAAACGCCTAAAGTAGTTCCTGCAAGCGTTGATAGCATTACAGAATTATTCTCTTGTATTTTAACTGAAGTAAACGAACTTTCGTGTTTATTAGAATCGTTATGAACCATTTTTCCATGAACCTCGTGTTCTGGATTAATTTCTTCTAACTCCATAAATAGCTGGCAACCATTACAAATCCCTACCGATAAGGTGTCTTCTCTTTTAAAGAAGTTTTTAATAGCCTTATTAGCTTTTTCGTTATATTTAATAGCGCCTGCCCATCCTTTTGCAGAACCTAAAACATCTGAGTTAGAAAACCCACCAACGGCACCTAAAAACTGAATATCCTCTAGGGTTTCGCGTCCAGAAATTAAATCGGTCATGTGTACATCTTTAACATCAAAACCTGCTAAATACATAGCATTTGCCATTTCGCGCTCTGAGTTAGACCCTTTTTCACGAAGAATAGCTGCTTTTGGTCGCTTGCCTTTTAAAACAGGTAGTTTTCCTGTAAATTGTTTAGGGAATGTATATTCAAGCGGTTGTTTTTTATAATTATCAAAACGATCTTGAGCTAAACCGTTTGCGGTTTGTTTCTGGTCTAATAAGAAAGACGTTTTGTACCAAACATCTCTGTTATGAGTGATATCGAAACTGAAATTATCGTCGTTATTTTTAATGGTTAACGTGCCAGAGTTATTTACATGTCCTAGGTTGAAAAACTCAATGTTGTTTTCTGTAAGTATACTTTCAACTGAAGCATCAGCTTGTAAAACAAGTCCGGAGTTTTCAGCAAATAATACTTTTATAGAATCTTCTTCATTTAATTTAGTAAGGTCTAAATCTGCTCCTAAATTAACATCTGCAAAACAAAGTTCTAATAACGTTGTAATTAATCCACCAGAAGCTACATCATGTCCTGCAGCAATTTTATCGCTAACAATTAACGATTGTAAGGTGTTAAATACCGTTTTAACATAAGCGGCATCTTTTACATTTGGCGCATCGTTACCAATAGTATTTAGGACTTGGTTAAATGAACTACCACCTAATTTAAAATTATCTTGAGAAATATTTATATAATATACATTTCCGCCGTTTTGTTTAAAAACAGGCTCGACAACTTTGGTAATATCATTACAGTTAGCACCAGCCGAAATAATAACGGTACCAGGAGAAATTACATCGCCATCAGGGTATTTTTGCTTCATAGAAAGCGAATCTTTACCTGTTGGGACATTAATTCCTAAATCTATAGAAAACTCTGAAACTGCTTTAACAGCTTCGTATAAACGAGCATCTTCACCTTCGTTTTTACAAGGCCACATCCAGTTAGCTGATAATGAAACCGATTTTAAACCATCCTTTAATGGCGCCCAAACTATGTTTGTTAAAGCTTCGGTAATCGAGTTTCTGCTGCCTGCAACCGGATTAATTAATCCTGAAATAGGCGAGTGGCCAATAGAGGTTGCAACACCTTCTTTACCTTTAAAATCTAGAGCCATAACCCCAACGTTATTTAAAGGAATTTGTAATGGCCCAACGCATTGTTGTTTTGCTACTTTACCACCAACACAACGGTCTACTTTGTTTGTTAACCAATCTTTACAGGCAACAGCTTCGAGCTGTAATACCTGCTCTAGATAGATTTGTAAATTTTTAGTTTTATATCGTGGGTTTTTATAATGTCTAGAAACCGTTTTATCGGTCATAATGGTTTTAGGAGAACTTCCAAACATGTCTTCCATGGCTAAATCCATAGGTTTGTTGCCTTTGGTTTTAGATTGAAAGGTAAAACGGTTATCGCCTGTAACATCACCAACGGTATACATTGGCGAGCGCTCACGCTCTGCTATTTTGTTTAAAGTTTCTATATGTTTTTCTGAAATCACCAAGCCCATACGTTCTTGTGACTCGTTACCTATAATTTCCTTATCCGATAGGGTAGGGTCGCCAACAGGTAAAGCATCTAAATCTATTTTTCCGCCGGTATCTTCAACTAATTCCGATAGGCAATTTAAATGTCCACCAGCACCATGATCGTGAATAGAAACAATAAAGTTTTCATCGCTTTCTACCATACCACGAACGGCATTACCAGCTCGTTTTTGCATTTCTGGGTTAGAACGTTGTACCGCGTTTAGCTCGATACCAGATGCAAAAGCACCAGTATCTGCCGATGATACGGCTGCACCACCCATTCCAATTCTATAATTTTCGCCACCAAGAATTACGATTTTATCGCCTTCTTTAGGCGTGTCTTTTAAGGCTTGTTCTGCTTTACCGTAACCAATTCCTCCGGCTTGCATAATCACTTTATCGAAACCTAAGCGTCTTGCAGGAGCATCACTTGAAGAGGCATTTTCGTTATGCTCGAAAGTTAAAACAGAACCTGTAATTAGGGGTTGTCCAAATTTGTTTCCAAAATCTGAAGCACCGTTTGATGCTTTTATTAAAATATCCATTGGGGTTTGGTATAACCATTTTCTGGCTTCAAACTTTTGTTCCCAAGGTCTGTTTTCTTCAAGTCTAGAATACGATGTCATGTAAACCGCTGTTCCTGCCAAAGGTAAAGAACCTTTACCACCAGCAAGTCTATCTCTAATTTCTCCGCCAGCACCAGTTGCAGCACCATTAAAAGGTTCAACCGTTGTAGGGAAGTTATGCGTTTCTGCTTTAAGTGAAATAACAGAATCGAAGGGTTTTGTAGTATAGTAATCTGGAACATCGGCACGCTTAGGTGCAAATTGCTCCACTTTAGGGCCTTTTACAAAAGCCACATTATCTTTATACGCCGATACAATATCATTTGGGTGAGCTTCAGAGGTTTGTCGTATCATTTTAAAAAGCGATACAGGCTTTTCTTCACCATCAATAACAAACGTTCCGTTAAAAATTTTATGACGACAATGCTCAGAATTCACCTGTGAAAAACCAAACACCTCAGAGTCTGTTAATGGCCTACCAATTTTCTTTGCAACACCATTTAAATAGTCTACTTCTTCATCGCTAAGCGATAAACCTTCTTGTTGGTTATATGCTGCAATATCTACAATATCAAGAATAGGCTCCGGTTTAATATCTATGGTAAATGATTCTTGGTTTAATCCATTAAATTTCTCAGAAATCATTGGGTCAAAATCAGAAAAATCTTTATCCGCAGCTTGAAACTCTTCAATTCTAATAATATCAGATATTCCCATGTTTTGGGTGATCTCAACCGCATTAGTACTCCAAGGTGTTATCATGGCAGCACGAGGACCAACAAAAAAAGCATCTAAGGATGCTTGTTCTATTTTTGGCTGGTTGCCAAATAACCATTCCAATTTAGAAATGGTTTCTGTTGATAATTCTTTTGTTGTTTGAACAGCAAATACTTTACTGGTTATGTTTCCAAAGAAATGAATCATTATATATTGATTTGTATGTGTTTAAAGAAAGCGCAAATTTAGGTCTTTTAAATAGAATATTTACAAAAAAAGTAATTACAATATGAAGAGTTATCCACGCTTTATTAAACAAAAAAAAAGACGACTCGCATAGAGTCGCCTTTTCTAAAATAAAATATGATTTAAAGTTTTATTATTTTTTTAGTAATGCTTTGATTGTTTGCTTCGAGTTTTAAAAGATACACTCCTTTATTTAAAATAGAAACATCTATTACTTTATTGCTTGGACTTACTTGCCCCGTTTTTAGTGTTTTTCCTAAAAGATCTAAAATTTTAAAATTTAAAACCTCCTTGGTTTCAATATTGAAAACATTGCTGGAAATAGGGTTTGGAAAAGTTTTTATTTGTTTTATAAAATTATCTGATACATTTAAAGTACTGTAACAAGTCCATGAAAGGTCGTCTATAGTGACACGATCTCCGCCAGAAGTTGTTTCGGCAATTACCACAGTTACATTTCCTTCAATATTAATATTGTCGATAGTTGTAGTTTGGGTGTCATCGCCATACGGTAAGTCGCCCACTTTTACTCCGTTTACTTGAACTTCTAAATTTCCAGTTCCGCCGCTAAAGGCTCTTTTAGTTGTTGCTGTTAAGCTTCCTATGCCTCCTGCAACTAGTGGAGAGGTTAATGATCCGGCAGAAGACGACCTACCATCAAAAACTAAAGCTCTACCACCGTTTAAAGTTTGGTCTGTTCTAGCTCGTGTAGCGCTCCATGTTTCCCCGTTATCGCCAGTCCAAGATCTATCGGAATAGCTAGAAGAATTCGATGGCATAAGCTCAAACGTTTCACTTACGCAAGTGTCGCCTCCACCTGAAGCTTCTAAAGTTGTTTCATTTATTGATGCACTTAGGTTAGATGTATTGTTTGCGGCATCAACGGCAAGAACAGCAAAAGTATAGCTGGTTTCTGGTGATAAATCTGTAACAGTAATGCTAGTAGCAGATGAGTTTGTTGATACATAATAGGCGCCATCAACATAAATATTATAAGCTACGACTCCAATATTATCGGTTGAGGCTGTCCAAGACAAATCGGTAGTAGTTGATGACGTGTTTGAAGCCATTAGGTTGGTAGGTGTTGTAGGTGCTTCGGTATCCGGATCTGGAGTGTCTCCCCAACGGTTTTCAGCAGGGTTTCCTCCCCAAATAACAGTGGCCAAATATGGGTTGTCTATAAATGGGTTTCTGTTGCCTTGGGCATACGTGTTGGATGTGTTAGCATGGTAGGTGTTTCTATTGTCTTCAAAAGCAGAAACAGGATCTTCCTCATTCCATTCTAAAAATAAATTAATCATGTCGGCATCAATACTGTTTGGAGTTCCTACACCAACGTAAGAGGGTTTGCATTGTGTGCCGTATCTTAAATACATGTACATAATTATTCTTGCAACATCACCTTTCCACTCGTCACCAGGATACCAGTTTCCAGAGATGTTTTGTGCATTACCAGAGCCATCCATAAATTTTAAATTACCTCTGTTGCTGTTCATGGTAACGTCTGAAGGTCTTAAATTATGAGCATCGGCATAAGGCGGAACATTGGTTCCATTACTATTTAAACTAGGGGAACCTAGCGAGTTTGGAAATGTGTGTTCTCTGTTCCAATCGCTACCTGCGCTACCGCCATTACTATTTTTACTACGACTTCTGTCGGTTATATAATTTCCGTCTGAATCGCTATAGCCGTATATTAATAATACGTTTAGGCTGTTTAAAGGGTCTTCGTCGGTAATTTTACTTGCTTCCCAAATACCAGGAGTGTAGCTAAGGTAATTAGTGTGTTTTGCAGCGGTTTCAACAGCTAAGTCATCAAATAGATCCATGCCAGTTTTATTAAAGTCTATATTTGAATAGTAGCTTTGTTGATTGGCCGGTGGGGTAAGTTGAGCATTTATATACGTCGAAATAGAAAGACATAATATAAATAAGTAATTTTTCTTCATAAGAGAGTTGTTTTAATACATTTTTGAGTAAAATTAAATGTTTAATAGATTATGCTACTAAATTCACTTGTTAACTTAACGTTAAGCTTAAAATGAGGCGATATTTTGAGAGAGAATTACTAAAAATTAGGAATTTGATAAACAAAAAAAACCGAGCTAATAGCCCGGTTTTTTGTTTTTTAAATCTAATAAAATTTATAAGCTAAAGTTTAATCTAGCAAAAACATAAGTACCATCGGAACCCATTTGAACAGAATCGGCAAGACCACCTTGGTCTGTCCATCCGTCAAATTGCGGTGTTGGGTAAGTGTTAAATAGGTTGTTTGCACCTAAGCTAAATTTAACTTTATCTGAAACTTCATAGCCTAAGCTAAGATCTACTACCAAAGCAGCTTCATAAATATCTGTGGCTACCGGGAAAAGTGCATCGGCTTCTGCTTGTGTTGTTGCAGGCGAATCTACCCATTGGAAATCCTGAAGCGTTACTTCGCTAAATTGCGTTAAAGTTGTAGTAACATTAAACTTGTTACAAGAGTATCCTAGGTTTAACCCAAATTTATAATCTGGAGCGGCAGCCTTAAGATAGGCTTGAGAAAACGGGCCAAAAAAGGTAAACTCATTTAAATCGCCATTATTGATGCTTTTAATTTTTAAGTCGTTAAAATTACCTATTAATGCTGTTTTAATCTTTCCGTTATCTCCTACATTAAAATCGTAACCTAAAACAATGTCAAGCCCATTCGTTTTGGTGTCTACACCATTTGCAAAAAATTGTGCGGCATCTACATTTAAAGGACCTAAAATAGCTTGGTCTGTAAAGTTATCGGTTAAAATAATACGATCGTCCACATTAATTGAATAAGCATCAACAGTTGCCGAAAAACCACCTTTTTTAAACGTAAATCCAATACTTGTATTAAAAGCTTTTTCTTCGCTTAATTGTCCAATACCAAAGGCTTTGGTAACGGTACTATTATTTGCAGATAAAAGTGAAGGAACCGAGGTGCCCGCAACAATATTGGTGAATTTTAAATTATAATATAGTTGTGCTAGCGAAGGTGCTCTAAATCCAGTAGAGATAGAACCTCTAAGGGAAAAATAATCGTTCAGTTTTAATCGGGTTGCTAATTTTCCGTTGAATGTGTTTCCAAAATCGCTGTAGTTTTCAAATCGAACTGCTCCTGCAACCATAAAAGCTTCACTTACATTAAGCTCTGTGTCGAAATAAATTCCGTAGTTAGTACGACTTCTATCTACGGCGTTATCTGGACTGTACCCCGGGAAACCTTGAGAGCCTCCAGGTAATTCGTCTCCATTACTATCGGTAGCTACGTTTTGTACCGCAGGATTTGTAATGATTACGCCATTATCATCATATAGTCCATAAGATGCTTCTTCGCCAGAAAAAATACCAAAATTCTCTGTTCTGTATTCAAAACCGAAAGCTAAGCTTAATCCTGAGGCTACATCATCTAAATATTTATTAAAATCTATACCTGTTGTGTTTTGAGATAGAAAATGTCCACCAGCATCAAAATCTGTAGGCGACGAATCTTGCATAGAAGCATTGTTACTATCTTTTATGTAGTAGTGGAAGTTGTTTTTACCGAACGTGTTATTAAAATCTAAGTTCCAACCATTTTCCATTTCGTGTCTTACACCAACCGATACAGAAACATCGGTAATGTTGGATGTAATTCTAGGAGTAAAGCCATTAGGGTATAAACTTGGTACAGCTCTATTATCGCCATCATCAAAACTATCACGAGAAAACGCATAAGCATCAGTATCTCTGTAGTTTCTGCCACCAAAGGCATAAATTTCGGTTTTATCATTAATTGGTAACGATGAGTTTATCATAAAGTTAAAACCGTCAACACCTGCACTACCGTAACCTTTTCTCCAAGAAAAACCTGGTCTTAATGTATTTTGTCTGGATAAAAACTCGGTGGTAAAATTTATATATCCACCAGCATCATTCAAAGCAACACCGTAATTAGCATCAATTTTTACCGTGGTTCCATCCCAGCTTCTGTCTTCACCATCTAATCTGTTTTTCCCTTCAACGTTATAAAGGGTTTCGCCTGTGGCTTCTTCCCAGCCATCACCAATTGCGGTGCTATAACTACATTGGTATTGTAGCCAACATAGCTAAACGTTAAAGTGTTAGACGATTTAAGGGTTATTTTATAGTTTCCATCAAAATCTGATGTTGTACCATTGGTTGTTCCTGTTTCTGTAATGTTTACTCCGGGTAGTGGAACGCCCGAAGCATCTTTAACTGTACCGCTTACTTGTTGCTGCGCAAATGTTAACGATGTACAAAGTAGAAATAAATAAAAATAAATTGTTTTCATATTTAATAATTTTAAGTTAGCCGTGGCTAAGATAATTAAAACCTTAATTTATATTTATGGTTTATCCTTATTTCTTGTGAATTATTCAATAAATATTAAAAATGACTTAATAATATTCAGTGTTATTCGGTTAGATAAAATTGTAAATTACTGCGAATTAACTATATATTTGCATTCGCAAAATTAGTTGTCTATTGTTGTAGGCAATTCAGTTAAAAAAAATAAGTTATAAAAGGGTTTTCGGTATTTCGAAAATAAAAAATATATTTTAGATGAAAGCAGGTATTGTAGGATTACCAAACGTAGGGAAGTCAACTCTATTTAATTGTTTGTCGAATGCTAAGGCGCAAAGTGCAAATTTTCCATTTTGTACCATCGAGCCAAACATTGGTGTGGTTAATGTACCAGATCCGCGTTTAGAAAAGTTAGAGTCTTTGGTTAATCCGGAGCGCGTAATACCAGCAACAGTAGAGATTGTAGATATTGCAGGATTGGTTAAAGGCGCAAGTAAAGGTGAAGGTTTAGGTAATCAGTTTTTAGCAAATATTCGCGAAACTGATGCTATACTTCATGTTTTACGTTGTTTTGATAATGATAATATTGTACATGTAGATGGTAATGTAAACCCAATTAGGGATAAGGAAACCATCGATATGGAGTTGCAGCTTAAAGATTTAGAAACTGCTGAAAAAAAGCTAGATAAAGTAAAGCGTGCCGCAAAAACAGGAAATAAAGAAGCGCAAAAAGAAGAAGCGGTTTTATTGAAAATTAAGGAGAATCTTGAAGCTGGAATATCGGTAAGAGCTTTAGAATTTTCTGAAGAAGATTATGAAGATTACGTTAAACCTTCTCAGTTTATTACAGATAAGCCTGTAATGTATGTTTGTAATGTAGATGAAGGTGCAGCGGTTTCTGGAAATGCGTATGTAGAGCAGGTAAAAGAGGCGGTTAAAAATGAAAGTGCAGAAGTTTTAGTTTTAGCCGTAGGCACCGAAGCAGATATTAATGAGTTGGATGATTATGAAGAACGCCAAATGTTTCTTCAAGATATAGGATTAGATGAGCCTGGAGCTGCAAAATTAATTCGTTCTGCATATAAATTATTAAATCAACAAACGTATTTTACTGCTGGTGTAAAGGAAGTAAGAGCGTGGACAGTAGCTGTTGGCGCAACTGGTCCGCAGGCGGCAGGTGTTATCCATACCGATTTTGAAAAAGGATTTATTCGCGCCGAGGTTATTGCCTATGAGGATTATGTGGCTTATGGTAGCGAATCTAAAGTAAAAGAGGCTGGTAAAATGCGTGTTGAAGGTAAAAATTACATAGTTAAGGATGGCGATATTATGCATTTCTTATTCAATGTATAATAATCAAAAAAAGATGTTATGTGACCTTGTAAAAGGTTTTGGGTCTATATAAACGGAAGCCCCAAGCTATCCGTTAACCTATATTAATGAGCCTATGACGTTAATTAAAGTTGAAACGCCAATTAATGCAGATATAAAAACCTGTTTTAATCTGGCTAGAGATGTCGACTTTTACCAAAAATCTTTAAAACAGCCTAAGGAAATTGCTATATCCGGAAAAACCTCTGGATTAGTGGATCTAGATGATATTGTTATTTGGGAAACTAGCCATTTTGGTTATGTACAGCATCTTACGTTAAAAATTGTAGAGTTTGAATCGCCCAATTTATTTGTGGACGAACTCGTTTCCGGAAGTTTTAAGACCTACCGACACGAACATATTTTTGAAGAGGAGGAGAATAAAACTATTATGATAGATAAGTTTTATTACAAACTGCCTTTTGGTGTTTTAGGTAAGTTTATAGACTGGATTTATGTAAAAGGATATATGACAAGGCTGTTAAAAACAAGAAACGAAATTCTTTGTTCTAAAGCAGAAATGGCAGTAACTGCATAAAAATGAACATGTTGGGATGTTAGTCTTTTTCTGTTTAAAAAGATAAAATATTTTCTATTTCCCAATTTAACTGGTTGGGCATCGTAATTCTAGGTTTAGTCCTTACGTTGTTAAAATGTGCCAACTTACTTTAGTGGTATGCAAACATCAAAACAATTTTGGTACGGATTAGGTCTTGGGGTTTTAGGTATTGTACTGTTCTCCTCTAAGGCTGTTATGGTAAAAATGGCCTATACTTACAAGGTCGATTCCATTAGCATATTGCTTCTACGTATGCTATTTTCCTTTCCTTTTTACCTGGTAATTGCCTTTTGGTATAACAAGCAAAATGGAAACGTTAAGCCCAATAAAAAAGATTATTTGTGGTTGGTGTTTTTTGGGTTTGTTGGGTATTATTTAGCGAGTTATTTCGATTTTGTAGGGCTTACCTACATAAAGGCTAGTTTGGAGCGTATTATTTTATTTTTGTATCCCACAATAGTATTATTATTGAATAAATGGTTTTTAAAACAACCTATTTCAAAAATTCAAGGTTTTGCTATAGGGTTAACCTACCTTGGAGTAGTTATTGCTTTTTCAAGCGAAGTCTCCATTACCGGACCAGACGTTATTTTAGGCGGCTTTTATATACTGTTAAGCGCCATTACGTATGCTTCATATTTGGTTGGTAGTGGTTGGTTAATTCCTAAATTTGGGGTGGTTAAGTTTACGGCTTATGCTATGCTAGTTTCATGTGTCTGCGTTTTTATTCATTATGGTTTTATTAGCAAGTCAAACCTTTTAGATCTTTCGTGGCAAGTTTATGTTTTAGGGGCGTGTATAGCCGTATTTGCAACGGTAATTCCGTCTTTTTTAGTATCTGCATCTATAAAAATGATTAGTTCATCAAACTTTGCAATTGTGGCAGGAGTAGGGCCTATTTCAACCATAATTTTAGCAGGTATATTTTTAAACGAAATGCTAACATGGATTCAGTTATTTGGAGCTTTGGTAGTTATAATTGGTATTTTATTAGTGTCCTTAAATAAAACATCAAATACTTAAAATAGGGTTATTGTTTCAATAATTATTTATTGTTAATTAATTTGTAGCCTTCCTGTTTTATTTTTTAAATGGTTGTGCTATATTAGCACACCTCACCAATTTTTCTAATTAAGAGTATGGCAGAAGAAACCAAATATACCGAAGACAATATTCGATCATTAGACTGGAAAGAGCATATCCGTATGCGTCCTGGTATGTATATTGGTAAACTTGGAGATGGTTCGTCTCCAGACGATGGTATTTATATTTTGCTTAAAGAAGTTTTGGATAACTCTATTGATGAGTTTGTAATGGGCGCTGGTAAAACCATAGAAATTTCAATACAAGGAAGTAAAGTTATTGTTAGGGATTATGGTCGTGGTATTCCTTTAGGTAAAGTAGTAGACGTTGTGTCTAAAATGAATACTGGTGGTAAATACGATTCTAAAGCCTTTAAAAAATCGGTAGGTTTAAATGGGGTAGGTACAAAAGCTGTAAATGCCTTGTCGTCTTATTTTAGAGTAGAATCTTCTCGTGATGGTAAAAGTGCTTCGGCAGATTTTGAACAAGGAAATTTAATAAGTAAAGAGCTTTTAGAAGAAACAAGCAGGAGAAAAGGAACTAAAGTCTCTTTTATTCCAGACGAAATCATTTTTAAAAAATATAAGTTTCGTAGTGAGTATGTTGTAAAAATGCTTAAAAACTACGTGTATTTAAATCCTGGTTTAACCATCGTTTTTAATGGAGAAAAGTATTTTAGCGAAAATGGTTTAAAAGATTTACTAGCCGAAAAAATAGCAGATACCGATTTACTCTACCCAATTATTCATTTACGAGGCGATGATATTGAGGTGGCATTAACACACAGTAAAACCCAATATAGCGAAGAGTATAATAGTTTTGTTAACGGGCAAAATACAACACAAGGAGGTACGCACCTTACAGCATTTAGAGAAGCCTTGGTAAAAACCATTCGTGAGTTTTACGGTAAGACTTATGATGCTTCAGATATTCGTAAATCTGTTGTAAGTGCTATAGCTATAAAAGTTATGGAACCTGTTTTTGAAAGTCAGACAAAAACCAAGCTAGGGTCTACAGATATGGGAGGCGATTTACCAACCGTAAGAACCTATATAAACGATTTTTTAAAAACCAAGTTAGACAACTACTTACATAAAAATCAAGAAACTGCCGAGAAACTTCAGCGTAAAATTCTTCAAGCAGAACGCGAGCGTAAAGAGTTGTCTGGTATAAGAAAGTTGGCAAAAGATAGAGCTAAAAAAGCGAGTTTACATAACAAAAAATTGCGCGATTGCCGTGTGCATTTTGGCGATACTAAAAACCCAAGAAATTTAGAAACAACCTTATTTATTACCGAGGGAGATTCGGCATCTGGTAGTATAACAAAATCTCGTGATGTAAATACACAAGCAGTTTTTAGTTTAAAAGGAAAGCCATTAAACTGTTATGGTTTAACCAAAAAAATAGTTTACGAAAACGAAGAATTTAATCTTTTACAAGCCGCTTTAAATATTGAAGAGTCTTTAGAAGATTTAAGATATAACAATGTGGTTATCGCAACCGATGCCGATGTGGATGGTATGCATATTCGGTTACTATTAATAACGTTTTTCCTTCAGTTTTTTCCAGAGGTTATTAAAGAAGGTCATTTGTACATTTTGCAAACTCCATTATTTAGGGTAAGAAATAAAAAGGAAACTATTTATTGCTATTCCGAAGAGGAAAGACGTAACGCTATAGAAAAATTAAAGCCAAAACCAGAAATAACCCGATTTAAAGGTTTAGGTGAAATATCGCCAGATGAGTTTAAGCATTTTATAGGTGAAGATATTCGTTTAGATCCTATAATGCTAGATGATAATATGTCTATTGAAGATTTGCTAGCCTTTTATATGGGTAAAAATACACCAACGCGACAAGAATTTATTATTGATAATTTAAAGGTGGAACTCGATATAATAGAAGATTAAAAGTGCTGCTAAAGCAGGAATCTCTGGATTAAAAATAAAGAAGGAGTTTTAATACATAGGAATTATTGATAATATTGAAGAAATAGGAAATTAAAATAAATTAAAAAAATTTCTGCCTGTGCAGGAATAAGTAGTATGACAGAAGACCGAAACGACGATTTAACTAACAATCAAAATGAGCCTCAAGAAACCATTACCAGAGTTACTGGTATGTATAAAGATTGGTTTTTAGATTATGCCTCGTATGTTATATTAGAACGTGCTGTACCAGCAATTGAAGATGGGTTTAAGCCCGTGCAACGCCGTATTATGCATTCCATGAAAGATCTTGACGATGGTCGCTACAATAAAGTAGCAAACATTGTTGGTCATACCATGCAATATCACCCGCATGGAGATGCTAGTATTGCAGATGCCATGGTACAAATTGGTCAGAAAGATTTATTAATAGATACCCAAGGAAACTGGGGTAACATCTTAACAGGAGACCGCGCTGCAGCCTCTCGTTATATAGAAGCTAGAATCTCTAAGTTTGGCTTAGATGTGGTTTTTAATCCTAAAATAACCGAGTGGCAAGCCAGTTACGATGGGCGTCGTAAAGAGCCTGTAAATTTACCGGTTATGTTTCCTTTACTTTTAGCTCAAGGGGGCGAAGGTATTGCCGTAGGACTTTCAACAAAAATATTACCGCACAACTTTATAGAACTTATTGATGCTTCGGTTAAGCATTTACAAGGGAAGCGTTTTACTTTATTGCCAGATTTTCCAACGGCAGGAATAGCCGATTTTTCTAATTATAACGATGGTTTAAGAGGCGGTAAAGTACGCGTACGATCTAAAATTTCGCAATTAGATAAAAATACTTTGGTTATTACCGAGTTGCCTTTTGGAACCACAACAAGTTCGCTTATAGATTCTATTCTAAAAGCCAACGAAAAAGGAAAAATAAAAGTTAAAAAAATTGAAGATAATACAGCTGCCGAAGTTGAGATTTTAGTGCACTTGCCTTCTGGGTTATCGCCAGATAAAACCATTGATGCACTTTACGCATTTACAAGTTGCGAGTCGTCTATTTCACCATTAGGCTGTGTTATTGAAGATAATAAACCATTGTTTATTGGGGTTAGCGAAATGCTTCGTCGCTCTACAGATAATACGGTACAGCTTTTAAAACAAGAGCTGGAAATAAAGTTAGGTGAATTTGAAGAGCAATGGCACTTTGCATCTTTAGAGCGTATTTTTATTGAAAATAGAATTTATCGTGATATTGAGGAAGAAGAAACTTGGGATGGCGTTATTTCGGCTATCGATAAAGGACTGAAGCCACATATAAAACACCTAAAGCGGGCAATAACCACTGATGATATTACGCGTTTAACCGAAATACGAATTAAACGTATTTCTAAATTTGATATCGATAAGGCGCAACAAAAAATTGATGCTCTAGAAGAGCAAATAGCTGAGGTTAAGCATCATTTAGAGCATTTAATAGATTATGCTATTGCTTACTTTACGCGACTTAAAAAAGAGTATGGCGAAGGTCGTGAGCGTAAAACAGAAATAAGAATTTTTGATGATGTTGATGCCACCAAAGTTATTATAAGAAATACAAAACTATACGTAAATAGAGAAGAAGGATTTGTTGGTACGTCCTTAAGACGCGACGAATATGTTGGCGATTGTAGTGATATAGATGATATTATTGTATTTACCAAAGCCGGTAAAATGATGGTAACCAAAGTCGATTCAAAAACATTTATAGGTAAGGATATTATACATGTTGCCGTCTTTAAAAAGAAAGATAAACGTACCATTTATAACATGATTTATAAAGATGGATCTAAAGGACCGTCTTACATCAAACGTTTTGCTGTAACAAGCGTAACACGCGATAGGGAATACGATTTAACTAACGGAAATAAAGGCTCTGTTTGTTTATATTTTTCTGCAAACCCAAATGGCGAAGCCGAAGTTGTTTCTATTAATTTAAGGCAGGCAGGAAGCATTAAGAAGTTAAAATGGGATTTAGATTTTTCAGATATTCTTATAAAGGGGCGTGCATCAAAAGGAAATTTAGTTACTAAATATCCTATTAAACGTGTTGAGTTAAAAGAAAAAGGCGTTTCAACATTAAAACCAAGAAAAATTTGGTTTGATGATACTGTACAACGATTAAATGTTGATGGTAGAGGCGAGCTTATAGGCGAGTTTCGAGGGGAGGATAAATTATTAATTATAAACCAATCTGGAATAGTAAAAACGGTTACACCTGAAGTTACCATGCATTTTGATGACGATATGATTGTTATGGAAAAATGGGAGCCTAAAAAACCTATATCGGCAGTGTATTACAATGGCGAAAAGGAACTATATTATGTTAAGCGTTTTTTAATAGAACAAGAAGGAAAAGAGGAATCGTTTATATCGGAGCATCCAAACTCGCAACTAGAAATTGTATCGACAGATTGGAAACCTATGGCAGAAATTGTATTTGCCAAGGAGCGCGGAAAGGATCGTAAAGACAATCTTGAAATTAATCTTGAAGAATTTATTGATATTAAAGGACTTACAGCTCAAGGTAATCAATTAACCAAAGAAAAAGTAAATCAAATAAATCTTTTAGATCCGTTACCTTACGAGGCCAATGAAGCGGTTCATGCAGATGATTTAGAAGTTGTAGATGAACAAGACGTGTCTAAATCAAACGCAAATAATCAAGATCAAGACAGTACGGTAGATAAATCCAACTCTAATGAGGATGACGATAAGGATGGCGAAGGACAAACTACTTTGTTCTAAATAAAAGTGTTTAAACTTCGCTAAATTCCACTTATTACGTTCGTTTTAGCTGTTTTTGTATTTTTCTAATAGCCGATTCAATTGATTTTTCTGGTTCTATAATGTTGTATGAACCCCAAAATTCAGGATCTGAGAAACCTGAGGTTTTATCGCTTAAAATTGTGGTGGGGCGAATTAGTGTAGTTCGAGTCTTTGCTAGTTTGGTATTATGAATTTCCCAATCTGTTACAGCCATTTCGCTATTTAAAGTATACACACTGTTAAATAGTTTGCCTTTCCAATTTACCTTAAATGTTAAAGCTATATTACTGTAAGCATAATGCCATTTACCGTTTGTTGTTCTGTAATTTACTCGATATGTGGCTTGCGTTGGGTAAACATCAACCTTTTTTGGTTTTTTTCTAACAAACATATTACTAGACAACGCTCTGTTTGAAATATTTAGACTGTAAACCGCATTGGTTAACGCTAGGGTTTCTGCGTCGATATATAATTTACCATAGTATAATGGCGTGCTAATATTTTCGTTTTGCCTAAAATTTATAACAAAAATGTCTCTGCCATTTATAACTGTAGTATTATCAAAGCTAAAGGCATACATAGGTATATCATTGGATGTAAAAATGAATTCCGGATATTTAATAATATCGGTGTATAGGTTACTAAACGGACCACCTTGTAGTTTTAAGGCTAAAGTGTCTAGTTTGGAATAATCGGTGTTTTTTCTAGCTTTTATTAACTCAATATGGTCGTTCTTAATATTGTTGTAAGGTTGCTTATGAATTTTAACAACCGCTTCAGATAGGGATGCGTTTTTTCTGCGTTTTTTTATGGTTTCCCTGTAAAAGGCAGTCATAACAGTGTTTTTGTTATTGTATAGACTGCTTTTCTTTTTAAGGGTTTCTATGATTACATCTCGCGCATTTTTAGTCCTTGTGGTAATATTAATGGTGTTTAATGCGGTAAGGGCAGGAGTTAATTTAATTTTAGCATTAAGCTTAATTTCGCTAACCTTTAATTCTCTTTTTTCATAACCCAAATGAGAAATTGAGACGGTCTCTTTTAAAAGTGTAGTTGGTATTTTTAAAAGAAATTCACCGTCATTATTAGTAACCGTGCTTATGTAGGAGTTGGTTATAACAATGTCGGTGAAAGTTAATGGTGTGTTGCTATCGGCATCAACTATTTTTCCTTTTAATTCTTCAAAGGTATCCGAATTTTGAGCTATAATGTCTGTGCTGCTAAAGCATAATAGAACAGTTATATAGACAATCGTATAATATGTTCTGTTTTTCATGGCTATATTTTGTGTTTAATTCATCCATTAAAATACAAAATATATCTGTAATTATCTAAAAATCAATCGATTTGTTTTAGTTGTAGGTGCTTTCTATATTGTTGTCGGTTAATGTTTTCATAAATGCAATAATAGATGTTACTTCCTGTTCAGATAGGTCTAAATTATCAAAAGGCAAAGTTTGGTGTGCAAGATCAAATCCTAATCCGCCACCGCCGCCTTGGTTGTAAAACTCCATAACTTCTTCTAAAGTATTAAAAACGCCATTATGCATATAAGGTGCAGTAAGGGCTATGTTACGTATGGTTGGTGTTTTAAACATGCCTAAATGAATATCTTCTTTAAACCTCCAATAAAAGCCTAAATCGTTATCAAGCTTTTGGTTTTTATTAGTTTCTGGAACACCAATAACCTCGCGTTCTGTTTCAGTGAAAAAAGGAGGTACAGTACCATTTGTTAAAGGCATAAAGTGGCAAGTAGCACACAATGCTTTTCCCATAAATAAATTGTAACCTTGTTTTTCTTCTTCTGTATAGGTGTTTTTCTCTCCTCTAATGTTTTGGTCGAATTTAGAGTTTAAACCGTTTAAGGTGGATATGTATGATGATATAGCTTTAATAACCGTTTTATTGCTTTTAGGAATTGAGCCGTAGGCATCTTCAAATAACTTATTATATGTAGAGTCTTTAAGAATAGCATCTGAAAATTCATGAACATTGGTATTAAACTCTTTATTGTTTTTAAAAACCATTGAAATTTGATCCAATAAGCTATTAGCTCTACCGTCCCAAAAGAAACTTTTTTGAAATGCTGCATTTATTAAAGTAGGGGTGTTGCGTTGCAAGGGTTTACCTTGGTTATCTAGATTTAACGCCATACCATCGGCATAGCCTTTACTAGGTATGTGGCAAGTTACACAAGCCATATTACCATTTGCAGATAGTTTAGGATCTAAAAAAAGTTTTTTACCTAAAACAATTTGTTTTTCGGTTGGGTTTCGGTTGGTTGTTGGGGTAAAATAGTTAAGGTTAAATGTGTTATCCTCAAAAAAAGTAGGTGCATCAAAATTAAAAGGCATTGTAGTAATTGGTTCCCAAATGTTACTTGTTTTACGAATTTCAACCCAATTTCTAGTTATAGGATTCATAAAATTTCTGGTAAAGGTAAACCTATCAAAGGTGTTAAAATCGGTATTATTTTCAATGTAAGTTATTGCTTTAGTTATATGGTCTTGAAATTGAGCATCTAAATTAGCGTCTTTCGCTTTTATAATGGGTTGTATGGTGTATTTATAAACAGTATGTAATGCCTCTAATGAAATTTTACTCTCGTTTATTCCTAAATGGCTTACAGGAGTGTCGAAACCAGAAATACCTAAACTCACTATCCTAAATAATTGCTGGTGTGTGGCAATAAAAAAGCGTTGTGCATTTAATTCGCGTTTGGCAATTCCTTTTTTTAGCACATGTAGCATTCCTGTGGTAACATATACTTCTGCATTAAATTCATCGGCCGATGTTTCTTTATCATAAACACTTTCCTCTATTTTTTGAAAACCAACAGGATTAAGTATTTTGCCATTATCCTCTTTATATAGCGGAAGTGCAGGTCCGTTCGCTCTATGGCCAACTTCTGGGTTTAGGTAAGACGCGTAGGGTTCTGCTTTTTTAAAAGCGGCTCTTGCTAATGTAAAATAGTGTTTCGATTTTTGTCCGTGTATGCCTTCGGCTTTTAAGCTGTCAAGATATGCAATTGATGTATTGATTTGCTCTAGGTAATAATTTTGTGCTGCCGACCAATTAGGTAGCGGAACAGTTTCTTCTTTTGCTTTGTTGCAAGAATGAAGAATGGTTATTAGCGTTAGAATACTTAAAAGTTTAATGGTGGAAGTCATGTTTTGAATAAAATTATAAATACAAAGAATCTCCATTACTAAATGGAGATTCTTTTATTATTAAAAAAAATGTAATGTTATCTAGGTAAGCCTTGTAATAATACAATTTGGCCACCTTGGTTATGAGGTAAAGCAGAAGTGACAAACTCGTCGCTTTCCCAGTAGTGTGGTTGTAAGTTTAATAAAAACGTATCTGGCACACCTACTTTGTCTGAGATGTCTACTAAAGCACCAAATTCTCCTGAAAAACCAGAACTTCCTGAAGGGTCAAGATTGTTCTCAACTACCAATTCTAAAAGTACTTTTGCTCCGTTACCAGATAAATCTGTTTGATAAATTTGAGCACCATGACCTCTACTAAAAGAGTTAGGGTCTTCTTGAATATAAACAAAGTTTTCTGTTACACAGATGTTGTCTGGACTTTGTAGGGCATCAAGGTTTCCGTCCATGTTGTTCGTATCTGTATTTCCACTTACAATTTGAGTTAGTTTTCCTTCTAATGGGTTGTTAGCATCTAATTCCAATTTATAAACAGTGCCCCAATCGTTGTAAGTTCCTCTTCCTGGGCCTCTTCCTGTTACTGCAAAAAACACATTTAATGCATTGGCATCGCTACCTTTTTGGTAATCTACATCTTCAACACGCATAAACTGTGAGGCGTAAACAGCAGTACAAGCATCTTCCATTTCGTTTTTTGTCATGGCTGCACCATTAACGATTTCAACAAATTCAACGTCGTAAGTTTTTTGGAAATCAAGGCTACCTTCGTTATAAACTTTATCTGCGTCTACAGCAACTGCACCACCTGCACCATCAGAAACTTGCTTGAATCTTAAAACGTAAATTTTTCCGTTTTCTAAATCGGCATCACCATTTTCAGATACATACATAGTAACTTGACCTTCAGACCCGCTAGAATCGTCATCTCCACCAATAATAACTGTTTTACCAGCATAGGTGTTTTTTGGTAATGGCACAGCGTTTTCCCATGAAAACTCACCTAAAGCATCTAATCCAAAATCGGCAGTAGGAGTAGGTGTTTCAATCCAAGGGTCAATACCTTTAACATCATAAGCAATGCTTTCAGAAGCCGATAAAAAGATGTCTTTATCTCCACCATGTATCTCTTTTTCCCACATGGTACCAGAACATTGCCTTGCAAAATCTGCAACACCAGCATTTAATAACCAGTCTCCTTTAATTGGGTTTAAGTTTTCATCAAAACGGATACGAGAAACACTATAATCATCTTCAGCATTAACTACATATATATATTCATTTCCATCTTTAAGAAATCCAGCGCCATCTTGTGCACCTATTAATCTAAAACCGTTAGAAAGTACATCGGTAGAGCTAATTAAAGAAAATGCATTTACGGTGCTAAAATCTGAACCTATGGATACTAAAGGTGCTAAGGTAGATTTGTTTTCAAACATAGTAATTGCTGGTGTAAAATCTTCACCATCTACACCATCTTCCCCGTCGGCTCCATCTTGTCCGTCTATACCATCAATACCGTTTTTACCGTCTTCTGGTTCGCAACTTAAAAGTGTTGTACTTGTTGAAAAAACTACTAAAAATGCTAATAGTAGTCTTAAAAAATTCTTCATAACTTCGATTGTTTTATTTGGTTAATTATATGTAGCCAAAACTATTATTACAAGGTTGTAATGGTGTTAAGCTAGCCTTGTCCTTTTATTAATTTAGGGTTATAATAAAGTTATCTAGGTTAAAGTAGTATTAAGTAGAGTTGCTAATTTGTTGGAGTATGTTACCCTAATATTACCTTGTTTTAATTATGTAGAAACTCTTAACTTATTTTTTAGATTTCTAAAAATAGAATAGCCGTATATTTACATGATTTTAATGTAAAGCATGACACAAGATTATATAGCATTTAATAAAACAGGATACTTTTCGTCGTTAATATGCGATTATTTAGATGAAAAAGCAGAATTAGAATCTTTTTACAATCGTTTTCCTAAACTTGAAAATTTTAAAGCTCAAATACAAGATAAAGCGGCGTCTTTTCCAATGGAAAACAGAAAAACGCTCGTTTCTGTTTTAAAAAATCAATATAAAAGTTTAGATACTTCAGCTGAAACTAATAGCCATTTAGAGCTTTTAAAGGCCACTAGTACTTTTACTATAACAACAGGGCATCAACTTAATTTATTTACTGGGCCACTTTATTTTCTCTACAAGATTGTTTCCACTATAAATTTGGCTAAAACGCTTAAGGCGGCATATCCAAATCAAGATTTTGTTCCTATTTATTGGATGGCGACCGAAGATCATGACTTTGATGAAATTAATTATTTCAATTTTAAAGGGAAGAAATTTCAATGGAACAAAGCCGCTAGTGGTGCAGTTGGAGAACTTTCAACCGAAGGTTTAGATGCTATTTTTAATATATTTTCGAAAGATTTAGGGCAAACCACAAATGCACAATATATAAAAGCCTTATTTGAAAATGCTTATTTAAAGCATGATAATCTTGCTGATGCAACGCGATTTTTGGCAAATGAATTGTTTAAAGATTACGGGTTAGTAATAGTAGATGCTAATGATGCCGCATTAAAAAAGTTATTTATACCGTATGTTGAAACCGAATTGTTTAACCAAACGTCTTTTAATAAAGTTACGGAAACAAATAATAGGTTAGCAGCAATATCAGACGCTTATAAAATACAAGTAAACCCAAGAGAAATAAATTTATTTTATTTAGAAAAGGGTATAAGAGAGCGTATTGTTTTTGAAGATGATGTATACAAAGTACTAAACACCACAATTATGTTTAGTAAAAATGCCATACAAAACGAGCTTTTGGAGCATCCAGAAAAATTTTCGCCTAATGTTATAATGCGTCCTTTATACCAAGAAGTAATTTTACCAAACTTATGCTACATTGGTGGTGGCGGAGAATTAGCCTATTGGATGCAGTTAAAAGATTATTTTGATGCCGTTAAGGTGCCTTTCCCGATGTTGCTTTTAAGAAACTCGGTACTAATAAGAACAGAAAAGCAAGTAGAAAAGCTTGAGAAGTTAAATATTACGACCGAAAATTTATTTTTAAAACGCGCCTCTTTAATTAATAAAAAAGTAAGAGATATTTCGAATATCGATATCGATTTTTCACCTCAAAAAATACATTTAGAAGATCAGTTTAAGGCGCTATATGAATTAGCAGAACAAACCGATAAATCTTTTTTAGGCGCTGTAAAAGCACAAGAGTTGAAACAGTTAAAAGGTCTTGATAACCTAGAAAAGCGCTTGTTGAAAGCACAAAAAAGAAAACTGTCTGATGAGGTAGCACGCATGACAGCCATAAAAAACGAATTATTTCCTAACGAAAGTTTGCAAGAACGAAACGCCAATTTTTCGGAATTTTATTTAGAGTATGGCGACCAACTAATTCCTAATCTAATTGAAAACTTAGAGCCTTTAAAAGGCGAGTTTTTAATATTAAACTTTTAAAAGCATGCATAAAATAGATATTGAATTAGTAGAAATGACTATGGATGTCATGAAGTACACCATTGATAGGATTTCTTCTACTAATCCTAAAATAGGCAAGCCCAAAAAGGCAGAAGAGTTAAAGGCGTTGGTGGGCGAAACGATTACTAAAGAAGGTATTGGAGGAGAAGTTGCGTTTAAAAAGTGGCGAAAGCATTTAATGAAAGCTAATGTGCCGGTAGATCATCCGCGCAATCTAGCATTTGTGCCTGCAGCTCCAACACGTGCAGCTATTATGTTCGATTTGGTAACTTCGGCATCCAGCATTCATGGTGCGTATTGGATGGAGGGCGCTGGCGGTATTTTTTGCGAAAATGAAGCCATGAAATGGATTGTGTCTTTAACAGGCATGCCAGAAGGAGCTTTTGGAGTGTTTACAAGCGGCGGAACAGCAGCTAATTTATCGGCAATTGTTACTGCTCGCGAACATTGGCGAGAGCAAGACGCATTTAAAAGAGAAAAAGGTTTAATAATAACGTCAATAGGGGCGCATTCTTCTATAAAAGCTATGGCTAAGGTAGCCGATGTAGATATTCTTTTAGTAGATACTGAAGATGTTATGTATGGCTCAGATTTACAAAAAACAATAGAGGGTTTAACCGAGCAGCAACGCACGCGGTTATTTGCCGTAGTAGGAACAGGAGGCACAACTAATGCTGGTATTATTGACGATTTAGAAGGCATTGCCAAAATATGCGAAAACGAAAACATTTGGTTTCATGTTGATGCTGCTTATGGCGGTGGTGCTTTGGCTGCCGATTCTGTAAGGTATTTGTTTAATGGTATTGAGCGAGCCGATAGTATAACCATAGATCCGCATAAATGGATGTTTTCGCCTTACGATTGTGGTGCTATTATTTATAAGGATCCAGAATTAGCTAAAAACGCCCACTCGCAACAGGGGTCTTATCTAGATATTTTTAAAGATGAAGGCGCGCATGGGTTTAATCCAACCGATTATCAAATACAATTAACCCGTCGTGTTAGAGGATTACCTTTATGGTTTTCGCTAGCCACACATGGTACGGATAGGTATAAAGAAGCTGTAGAACGTGGTATAGAATTGGCACAAATAGCAGGCAGGTTAATTGAAGAAAACCCCAATGTAGAATTGGTAAGAGCGCCTAGTTTGTCTTGTGTGTTATATAGAAGGATAGGATGGAAGCCTGAAGATTATACACATTGGACCTACGAAAATCATAAATCTGGTTTTGCCTTAGTTACACCAACTAAGTGGAAAAATAGCGATACTTTTGAAACCGTTTCGCGTTTCTGTTTTATAAACCCGGATACTACAGAAGACGATATTAAAGCGATTTTAGATTCTATGGCGTAGCAATAAATATGTTATAATAAACTGTTGAAAAGTAGGGGTAAAAAAAAATTGAATAGGTATTTGTAATTATAAAATCATTACTATTTTTGCGCATGCAACATGACAAGGTATTAATATTAGACTTCGGATCGCAATACACACAGCTTATTGCGCGTCGAGTTAGAGAACTCAACATCTACTCCGAAATACATCCATTTAACAAAATTCCAACCAACATAGAAGATTACAAAGCTGTAATTCTTTCTGGTAGCCCAAACTCTGTACGCGGTGAAGATGCATTGCATCCGGACCTGTCGGAAATAAGAGGGAAAAAACCAATGCTTGCCGTATGTTATGGTGCGCAATATTTGGCGCATTTTTCGGGAGGTGAAGTAGCACCATCAAACACCAGAGAGTATGGGCGTGCAAACCTATCCTTTGTTCAAAAAGGAGAACCTTTTTTATCTAATATATCTGAAGGATCTCAGGTTTGGATGAGCCATAGCGATACTATTAAGGCTTTACCAAAAGGCGGTGTGTTATTGGCTAGTACTAGCGATGTGGAAAATGCGGCTTATAAAATTCAAGGTGAAACTACTTTTGCTATACAGTTTCACCCAGAAGTATATCACTCTACCGATGGGAAACAGTTACTTGAAAACTTTTTAGTAACTATTGCTGGTATTAATCAAGATTGGACACCAGATTCTTTTGTTGAAGAGACTGTAGCAGCTATTAAAGATAAAGTAGGAGGCGATAAAGTGGTTTTAGGACTTTCTGGAGGTGTAGATTCTACAGTAGCAGCGGTACTTTTAAATAAAGCTATTGGTAAAAACTTATATTGCATTTTTGTAAACAATGGTTTACTTCGTAAAAATGAGTTTGAAAGTGTTTTAAAACAATACGAAGGTATGGGCCTTAATGTAAAAGGTGTCGATGCTTCTAAACGATTTTTAGATGCCTTAGCCGGAATTGAAGATCCAGAGAAAAAACGTAAAGCCATTGGTAATGCTTTTATTGAAGTATTTGATGACGAGGCTCATAAATTAGAAGATGTTAAATGGTTGGCCCAAGGAACTATTTATCCAGATGTTATTGAAAGTGTTTCGGCAACTGGAGGACCATCGGCAACTATAAAGAGTCATCATAACGTAGGTGGTTTACCGGATTTTATGAAACTTAAAATTGTAGAACCTTTACGTGCTATCTTTAAAGATGAAGTAAGACGTGTTGGCGCTACTTTAGGTATTGATCCAGAATTATTGGGTCGTCATCCCTTTCCGGGTCCTGGTTTAGGAATTCGTATTTTAGGAGATATTACCGCCGAAAAAGTACGTATGCTTCAAGAAGTTGATGCTATTTTTATAAACGGCCTTAAAGAATGGGGCTTATACGATAAGGTTTGGCAAGCAGGAGCAATGTTATTACCAGTAAACAGTGTAGGTGTAATGGGCGATGAGCGTACTTACGAAAAATGTGTCGCTTTAAGAGCTGTTGAAAGTACGGATGGTATGACTGCCGATTGGGTAAACTTACCTTACGAGTTTTTGCAAAAAACATCCAACGATATAATAAATAAGGTTAAAGGCGTTAATAGAGTAGTTTACGATATTAGTAGTAAGCCACCAGCAACTATTGAATGGGAGTAATTTAGTACCCAGTTTACGCAAGCGTTAGAACTAAACCTGAAGACTGAGAACTGAAGACTGCCAACTGAAAACCGTTTTGCGTTAGGGATTGCAGCGGATAGCCCACAGCCCGACGAAGGAGGAGCGAGGACTTGTAGCCTTTCGACTGTGCTCAAGACAGGCTTTTAGCCCGCCCCTTTTGGGTAAGGCCCAAATAATTTTTGGCATGTTATGTGCTAGTGTTAAGAAAAATAGTTTTGCTTTAGTCCTAAAATGGGGTAAGCGCGTATATATTTTTATAGTCGGGGTTTTTATATTTATTAGCAGATTACAATAACATGAATAGATTTTTATTAGTACTTTTTTTGGTTTTAGCATTTGGTTTTACAACGGTACAGGCACAAAATTTTAGTACGCACCAGGTTAAAAACGGAGAAACGGTTGAAGGGATTGCAAAGCGATATTTTGTAACGCCTTCTGATATTTATAAGTTAAACCCAGATGCTAAAAAGGCATTAAAACCTAATACGGTTTTAATAATTCCTATATCAAAGGCTAATAGACCAAAAGTAACTGTAGATAAGCAGTTAGTTGGTTTTACAGAGCATAAAACAAAGCGAAAAGAAACGCTTTATAGTTTGGCTAAAAAGTATAAAATATCTGAAGATGATATTAAAAAGCATAACAAGTTCTTGTATGCAAACCCTTTAAAGAAAGGTGATAAACTTCAAATTCCACAGTTTAAAATAACAGAAACGGTTGAGGAAGTTGCTACAACAAAAACGTATACCGTAAAGCCAAAAGAAGGGAAATGGCGTATTGCTTATAAATTTGGAATTACTGTGGATGAATTGGAGGCTTTAAACCCAAATATGCCAGCGGTTTTAAATGAAGGAGCTACCATTAATGTGCCAAATCTTGAAGCTAAAGAACAAAAGCAATACGACGAGAAGTACAGTTATTATAAGGTATTACCTAAAGAGGGCTTTTATCGATTAAAGCTAAAATTAGGCTTGGAACAAGCTGAAATTGAAGCTTTAAACCCTGGGTTAAAAGAAACAGGTTTAAAATCTGGTATGATTTTAAAAATACCGTATACTACTAATACCAATGCTGTTACAGCAAACACTGATGCAGCGGTTACAACAATGCAAGAAGGAGAGGCTAGCGATTTAACTACTAGCGTATCTAATTACGATACTAAGCATATTGCTGTTATGTTACCTTTTAGAATGCATCGTGTTGATTTTGACTCGGTAAGCGATATGAAATCGAGTTTAAAAAGAGACCCTTACTTAGATGTGTCTTTAGATTTTCATTCGGGCGTTTTAATGGCTTTAGATTCTTTAAAAACCTTAGGCGTTAATTTAAAAGTAGATGTTTACGATACACGTTACGAGGTTAGCGAAGTGTCTAGAATATTAAGAGAAAATAATTTTGAAAATGTCGATGCCGTTATTGGGCCATTAACACCAGCTAGTTTTAATAAAGTGGCCTTGGAGTTAAAACCTTATAACGTTCCAGTAATTTCGCCTATTGGAACAAATTTAAAATTGCACGACAATGTGTTTCAATCTAGACCATCTAACGACTTGTTAAAAGATAAGGTGGTTAATTATGTAAAGTCTGACTCCAAAGCAAGTAATATTGTTATTATAACCGATAGCAAAAATATTAGCATTGCTAATAGTTTAAAACAGGAGTTTAATAAGGCTAAAATTGTATATTCTAGAAAGAATAAAGAGGGTAAAGATGAATTTTTTGTAACAAAAGCAGATATTGAGGGAGCGCTTAAACCTGGTAAAAATATGGTGTTTTTAGAAACACAAAACGAAGGTTATGCATCCAATGTAACCAGTGTGTTAGCGTCGTTAAATAATAAAGTTAATCCAGAACAAGTAGATGCTAAAGCAACAGAGATTATTTTGTTAACTACTAATATTAATTCGGCTTTTGAAGGCGATCAAATTAATAACTCGCATTTGTCTAATTTACAATTTCATTTTGCATCGGCATCAAAGGAATATAGCGAAAATGACAATAATTCGTTTGTTAAGGCATACGAGAAACAATATAATATAACGCCAAATAAAAGAGCCGTAAAAGGATTCGATTTAACTATGGATGTGGTGCTGCGTTTAGTTTCTTCTACCGATTTATATGCTTCGGTAATTAATGCACCATTAACGGAATATGTAGAAAACAAGTTTGCTTATAAAAAGAAGCTTTTTGGTGGGTATTATAACGATTCGGTTTATCTAGTAAAGTACGACGATTTAACTATTGTTGAGGTTAAATAATAATACTTAAGGCTATACGTTTTATTTTTGTGAGCAAAATTTTACTAATTTTTATATGTCTTTTTTGTGTTCAAGATAACGAGCCATTCGTGGTTTGGAGTGATGCAAACAAGCTCTCTTGGAACGATTTTAAGGGCGCGCCTAAAATGGACGAGGAGGCAGTTGCTAATACTGCTTCTGGAATAACATTTAGATATTCGGTTACTAAAACAAACAAGGATGAGGTGGTTGGTTTTACTACCGAGGTGTTTGCTCATTTTTATCCCGAAAAATCATGGTATAAAAAAGATCGTGCTACCACTCATATTTTAGGTCACGAGCAAACTCATTTTAATATAACAGAGTTATTTGCACGAAAGTTTAAATATAGAATTAGTAAGCTTAATATTTCCAATTCTATTAAACAGGAACTTAAAGCACTTTATAAAACGATTAATGCAGAACTAGCTGTGATGCAAAAAAAGTACGATAGCGAAACCGATTTTTCTAGAAATAAAGAAGCGCAAGCTACATGGAATGCATTTATGGTTACCGAACTAGAGAAGTATTCCAAATACGCAATAAATTAAACCCAATTATATTTAAATTAACAAACTAAACCTATGCTGCCAGATAAACAATTTTTAATAGACTTGGCGCATACCAAAATGCCGTTTGGTAAATATAAAGACCGTTACTTAATAGACTTACCAGAATATTATGTGGTGTGGTACCATAGTAAAGGGTTTCCAAAAGGGAAATTAGGGACTATGCTAGAACAGGTGTACGAACTAAAATTAAATGGATTGGAGGAGTTAATTTGGAATATTAGAAAGCAATACCCAAAACGGTAATTCTAATTATCTGCATTATAAACTTGACCGCGATGTGGTTTTAACGCATCTCGGATAGGTTTCATTTGGTCTTCATTTACAACCAAAAAAGCAATGCTATGAAGCTCACTTAAAGCCTCAACTCCGGTAAGGGGTATATTTAAATTTTCTAATTGAATATACTCTTTTAAATGAATTTCGTGGTGTTCTGCTATTTTACTGGCATCTGGTCCGCGAAAATCCCAAATTAGTTTTAGTTTACGCATGTGTATAAGTTGCTTTTTTTAGGTTCAAATATAAAGCTAATAGAAACAAATATAATCTCTTGTTTTAAAGTTTATTAGTTATACTAATTAGTTTTTTTAATCGTTAGCAAAACAACTTGTATTATAGCTTTATATTATTATTTTTGTAAGCGCTGAAAAATGTCAAGCCATATATTAGAAGTCTAGACCAATAGGCTGTAATACTATAATTAATCACAGCGTAATGCAACCCAATCGATGAATATTATAAAATTTAATCTAATGACATTAAGATATTTATTTGCTCTGTTTTTAACCTTAGCGGCATTAAACGCAAAGGGACAAAATTTAGAGGGTAAGGTGCTTTTTACTGTTGATGGCGAACCTGTTTATGCAGATGAGTTTTTAAGGGTATATAATAAGAATTTAGATTTAGTTCAAGACGAATCTCAAAAAGATGTTGATGCTTATTTAACACTTTTTACAAACTATAAGTTAAAGCTAAAAGAAGCAAAAAGGTTAGAGTTAGATAAAAAGCCATCTTACTTAAGAGAGTTATCTAGCTATAAAAAACAATTGGCTAAAAACTATATAACAGATGCCAAAGTTACGGATGCTTTGGTGGAAGAAGCTTACGATAGAACGTTAAATGAAGTAAATGCCAATCATATTTTAGTGAAGCTTAATGAAAATGCTTCGCCTCAAGATTCGCTGGTTGCTTTTAATAAAATAACAAAGTTAAGAGCGCGTGCCTTAAAAGAAGGATTTGAAAAAGTAAGGGCAGAAGTGCATAACGGACAAACCGTATATGGTGAGAAACTTGGTTATTTTGGTGGTTTTAAAATGGTATACAAGTTTGAAAATGCCGCATTTAACACCAATGTTGGCGATATCTCTCAACCTTTTAGAACTCGTTTTGGCTATCATATAGTTAATGTTTTAGATAAACGACAGTCTAGAGGAGAGCGCACTGTTGCTCATATTATGGTTGTAGAAAATAAAAATGATTCTATAGCAGAAAATCCAGAAGTTCGAATTCAAGATATCTATAAAAAACTAAATCAAGGTGAAGCCTTTGATGCTTTGGCAAAACAGTTTTCAGACGATAAGAATTCGGCATCAAAAGGCGGTATGCTTAAAGCTTTTTCAAGCGGACAATTACGAGCCAAGGAATTTGAAGATGTGGCTTTTGGTTTAAAAAATATAGGCGATGTCTCAAAACCTTTTAAAACAGATTTTGGTTGGCATATAGTAAAACTGCACGACATTACGCCAGTGCCAAGTCTTGAAAAAATTAAACCAGAATTAATAGAAAAGGTAAAACGCGATAGCAGATCTAAGCTTATTGATAAAGCACTTACCGATAAACTAAGAGCTAAGTATTCAATTAGCGACACGCCACCAAATTTAAACTATTTCATTTCTATTTTAAATGATGATTATTTTAAGAAAACATGGAAACTTCCATCAGATTTTGCAGGTAAACAACCTTTAGTTACTATTGGAGATAAAACATTTACATATAACGATTTTGGTGTGTATTTAACTAATACACAGCGTAACACTTCGGCTAAAATCGCTTTTAAAAAGTTAGTGTTAAATAAATACGAAGCTTTTTTAAATGAAAACTTAATCGATTATCAAGAAGCCCATTTGGAAGAAGATAATGAAGATTATGCTCATATTGTTGCCGAATATAGAGATGGGTTATTGTTATTCGATTTAATGGAAACAACCATTTGGAATGCCTCTAAAACCGATACTACGGGTATTAAAAATTATTACGATAGTCATAGGACTGATTATCTACAGCCTGAGCGAATAGATGCGGTTGTAGCTACATCACCAAAACAAAAAACATTAAAAAAAGTATCGAAACTGCTTCAAGATAATAGGCCTCTAGATCGCATTAAATCCTTGGTAAACAGTAATGATAATGTCGATGTTATTTTTACTTCAGATGTTATGGATGCTGGCCACCAAACACTTCCTGAAAAATTTAGTTTTAAAGTTGGCGTTTCTAAAATTTATAAGCATAACGATGCTTTTGTAGTGGTTAAGGTTAAAGAAATATATCCTAAAGCGCAAAAAACCTTTGAAGAAGCTAAAGGCGCTGTAACTAGCGATTATCAAAATTATAAAGAAGAAAATTGGTTAAAAGGCTTAAAGGCTAAGTATAAAATTAATGTTAATCAAGAGGTTTTACAAGCGGTAAAAACTAAACTTAAAAAATAAGCGTGCTTAAAAAAATATATATTCTATTAGTTTTAGTATCGGTTTGTTCATGCCAATATTTAAGAACGTCCGATGATGGCAGCCCAATAGCGCGTGTAAATGAAAACTATCTTTATTTGGAAGATATTCAAGATTTGGTTTCCAACGATACCTCTAAAGCAGATAGCACCTTATTAGTGCAAAACTTTATAAAGCGTTGGGCAACCCAACAATTACTTGTTGATGGTGCAAAGCTAAATTTAGGAGAAGATAAACAGGTTGCATTCGATAAACTTGTGCAACAATACAAAAACGATTTATACAGTAAGGCTTATATTCAAGCTTTAGTAGAGCGCGGTGTAGATAGAAACGTGTCGTTTGAAGAGGCCGAGGTGTACTACAATAATAACAAAGAGGTGTTTAAGTTAAACGAAGAACTTATTAAATTTCGTTACATTCACGTAAACGAAAATATCATAGATTTTGACAATATTAAAAAGAAACTAAAACGCTATAATAACGAGGATAAAAAGGCTCTAGATTCTATTTCCATACAGTTTAAATCTTACTCGCTTAACGACTCGATTTGGATTAAATTAAGTCAAGTTATTAAAAAAATTCCAGCTGTAAATTCTGAAAATAGAAATGAACTGTTAAAAAAATCTAATTTTGTACAACTCAAAGATTCATTAGGAGTATATTTGATGCAAATTAATGATGTTTTGGTTAGAAATGATACGGCACCATTGGAATATGTTAAGCCAACTATCGACCAAATAGTTATTAATAAGCGTAAGCTTGAGTTTATAAGGGAATTAGAAAAAGATATCACCAAAGATGCGATTAAAAACAAACAATTTGAAATATATAATTAACCTTAAATACGTGTTTTCTTTATGCGTAGCCTTAATAGTATCAAATGCTATACATGCACAAGAAATTATTGAAGATGAAGTAAAAGAGGTAGCCACTAAAAAAGTAGATTCTGTTGATACATCCAATGCTAGAAAAGTTGATGGTGTAGCAGCTGTGGTAGGAGATTTTATAGTTTTAGAATCTGATATTCAAAAAGAGAAAGATCAAATAAAAGCAAGTGGAGGATCTATTGATGGGATAGAAGATTGCGAACTATTTGGTTTAATGTTAGAGCGAAAACTTTACGCACATCATGCCATTCAAGATAGTATTCCTGTCTCTGATGCCGAAGTAAGAAAAAATGTAGATTACCAAATTCAACAGTTTTTGCAACAAACTAATGGCTCAATGGAGCGTCTTTTAGAATTTTATAAAAAAGACGACGAGAAAACCTTTAGAGATGAAATGTTTGAAATTAATAAATCAAACCTTCTAGCCCAAAGAATGCAAGCACGTATTGTTGAAGAAGTTGAAATTACACCAGAAGAAGTAAGAGATTTTTTCAATAAAATTCCAGAAGATCAAAGACCAACCTTTGGTACAGAGCTTAAAGTAGCGCAAATTGTTGCAGAGCCTAAAGTATCAGAAGAAGAGAAAGAACGTGTTATTAACCGCTTAAAACAATTTAAAGCAGATATTATTGAGCGTGGTGCAAGTTTCCGTTCTAAGGCGGTATTATATTCTCAAGATCCAGGGTCGGCTAGTAAAGGTGGAAAATATACTCTTAACAAAAAGCAACCAAGAATGGTAAAAGAGTTTAGACAAGTAGCTTTTGCTTTGCAAGAAGGAGAAGTGTCAGAGCCGTTTAAAACAGATTTTGGGTATCACATAATAACTTTAGAAAAAATTAGAGGGCAAGAGTACGATGTGGCTCACATTTTACTTACACCTAAAGTGTCTAGCGAAGCTATTAACGAAGCTAAGGAACGTTTAGAAAAAGTTAGAGAACGTATTGTAGCTGGTGATATTTCCTTTGCCGATGCAGCAAGAGAAATTAGCGACGAAAAAGAAACTAAAGGCGATGGAGGCCAATTAATTAACCCAACAACACAAGATTATAATTTTGAGTTAACTAGAATGGATCCAGAATTATATGCGCAAATTCAAAACTTAAAAGACAACGAAGTTAGTTTAGTTTTAAGAGAAGAAGATAGAACAGGAGGGCAGAAGTTTAAACTTTTAATGGTTACCGATAGAATTGATGAGCACACCGCAGATTATGCTCGCGATTATTTAAAAATTAAAGATTTAGCTCTAGAGGAAAAGAAAATTAGAACTATTGAAAAATGGCAAGAAGAAAAAATTCTTGATACTTATATTAAAATAAGTAATGAGCATAGGTCTTGTGAGTTTTCTGGTAACTGGTTAAAAAAATAAAAAAGTATGTCGGACGTTGCTGCTATTGAAGGATTTGTAAAAAAGTTTAAAGCTTTAAAAAGTGAAATTTCCAAAGTTATTATTGGACAGGACGAAGTGGTTTCGCAAATACTTATTTCAATTTTTTCTGGCGGACATTCACTACTAATTGGTGTTCCGGGTTTAGCAAAAACATTAATGGTTAATACTATTGCGCAGGCTTTAGGATTAGATTTTAAACGTATTCAGTTTACTCCAGATTTAATGCCTAGTGATATTTTAGGTAGTGAAATTTTAGACGAAGACCGCCATTTTAAATTTATAAAAGGGCCTATTTTTGCAAATATTATTTTGGCCGACGAAATTAATAGAACACCACCTAAAACTCAAGCAGCTTTATTAGAAGCAATGCAAGAACGCTCGGTTACAGTGGCTGGTCATCGTTACAATTTAGATTTACCATATTTTGTATTAGCAACGCAAAACCCAATAGAGCAAGAAGGAACCTACCCGTTACCAGAAGCGCAGTTGGACCGTTTTATGTTCGCTATTAATTTAGATTACCCAACATACCAAGAAGAAGTACAGGTTGTAAAAGCAACCACTTCCGATGTTAAGGTAAAAGTAAACGCCTTGTTTACGGCCAAAGAAATTGTTGAATTTCAAAGTTTAATTCGTCGTATTCCTGTGGCCGATAATGTTATTGAGTATGCCGTTTCAATGGTTGGTAAAACAAGACCAAATAGCGATGCAGCACCAGAACTTATAAAAAACTATGTCGATTGGGGAGCCGGACCAAGAGCCTCTCAAAACTTAGTTTTAGCAGCTAAAACACATGCCGCTATACATGGTAAGTTTTCACCAGATATCGAAAATATACAAGCCGTTTCTCAAAGTATCTTACGTCATAGAATTATTAAAAATTATAAGGCCGAGGCCGAAGGTGTTTCAGAAGAACAAATTATTAAAAGTTTATTTTAATAGCTTTACATTGAATAAATTTCGATGTATACAAACCTAAAAAATAGAATCTTCGGATTAGATGTGCTTAGAGCAATTGCCATTTTATTGGTGTTGTTTTCTCATTCCACCATATTACTTTTTCCTAATCAACACCATATTTTAATAACTGTCATTCAATTTTTTGGTACCGTTGGTGTCGATTTGTTTTTTGTTTTAAGTGGTTTTTTAATAGGGACTATCCTTTTAAAACAATTACAAAAGGGCGAAACTACATTTAAAAATTTTGGTTATTTCTGGGTAAGACGTTGGTTTAGAACCTTACCAAATTATTTTTTAATCTTGCTTATCAATATTCTACTTTTGTGGGTTTTAAAGGGAGAAGTTATGGATGGTATAGGCGCCTATTTTGGGTTTCTTCAAAATTTCAGTAGTCCGCATCCCGAGTTTTTTACCGAAGCATGGAGCTTATCCATTGAAGAGTATGCCTATATAATTGGGCCATTAATAATGTTTGGCTTAGTATATTGCTTCAAGAAAACGAGTTATAATACGCTGTTTTTAATAACCGTTTTTTCTGTAATATTTGGGGTTACTTGTTTTAGGTTTAATTTTCATGTTAATAACAGTATTGAGTCTATGCACGATTGGAGTCAGCATATTCGCAAGGTTGTTATTTACAGAATCGATAGCATCTATTATGGTTTTTTGGTTGCTTTTTTAATTTATAATTTTAATACGTTAATTGTAAAGTATAAAAATTTACTTTTCGGTTTAGGTCTCGTTCTTTTTCTAGGTATACATGTTTTAATTTTTAGTTTTGGCGTACAGCCAGAACATGCAACACTCTTTTTTAATATGTTCTATCTACCACTATTGTCCGTAAGTTTACTATTAGTGTTTCCATTTTTTTTGGAGTGGAAGCCTAAAAGGTTTTTTAACTCACAAATCACTTCCATTAGTATATGGTCTTATGGATTATACTTGGTTAATTATTCTATTGTATTGCTTACAATTCAGCATTTTGTAGATATTAACTTGCAATCAAGTGCAGTAAAATTAATAATTTTACTCGCTTATTGGCTATTTTCATTTTTACTGGCTTACATATTATATAAGTTTTTTGAAAATCCAATAACTAATTTAAGAGATTCAAGATATATTAAGCGGTTTTTTTACGATTAGCTTGAAAAATTGTTAGTTTATTTAGAGAAATAATAATAAATAGGCAATCAATTAAATAAATAATACTACTATAATAAATAACTATAATTACTTGTTGTATTCCATAGTTTCTTTTTAAAACTTTGCTTTAAATTCTTTAAGTTTGCAAGGACTAAAAAAAACAACTCAGAAATAATATTTAATGGCAATTAACGTAAGAATTATTGTCATTTTAACATTGAAAACTATTCTTTTATGAACACGTATAAAGACTATCTACAGCAGATCGAAGAGCGTAAAGGCCAAGGGCTACATCCTCAACCTATTGATGGGGCAGAATTATTAAGTGAAATTATTGCACAAATTAAAGATGTAAATAATGAGTATAGAGAGGATTCTCTTAACTTTTTTATTTATAACGTATTGCCTGGAACTACGAGTGCTGCTGGTGTAAAAGCTAAGTTTTTAAAAGAAATTATTTTAGGAGAGGTTGTAGTAAAAGAAATTACACCTGCATTTGCATTCGAGCAATTGTCTCACATGAAAGGTGGTCCGTCAATTGAAGTATTATTAACTTTAGCTTTAGGTGATGATGCTGCTATTGCTGCCGAGGCGGCTAAAGTATTAAAAACACAAGTGTTTTTATACGAAGCCGATATGGAGCTTTTAGAAAATGCTTTTAAAGCAGGAAACCCTATTGCAAAAGAATTACTTGAAAGTTACTCGCAAGCAGAATTCTTTACTAAGTTACCAGAAGTTGAAGAAGAGATTAAAGTAGTAACTTATATCGCTGGTGTTGGTGATATTTCTACCGATTTATTATCTCCAGGTGCCGATGCACATTCAAGATCAGATCGTGAATTACATGGGCAATGTATGTTTGAGCATAACAAAGACATGCAAAATGAGTTGTTAGCTTTAAAAGAGCAGCATCCAGATAAACGTGTTATGTTAATTGCCGAAAAAGGTACCATGGGCGTTGGATCTTCTAGAATGTCTGGTGTAAACAACGTAGCATTATGGACAGGTGTTCCTTTTAGCCCTTATGTGCCATTTATAAACTATGCTCCAGTAATTGCAGGTACAAACGGTATTGCACCAATTTTCTTAACAACTGTTGGAGTAACTGGTGGTATTGGTATCGATTTAAAAAACTGGGTACAGCAAAAAGATGCCGATGGAAATACTATTGTTGATGCCGATGGAGAGCCAGTTTTAAAAGAAGTATATTCTGTAGCTACCGGTACCGTATTAACGATAAATACAAAAACAAAAAAATTATATAACGGAGATAAAGAGTTAAAAGATATTTCTGCTGCTTTAACACCACCAAAAATGGAGTTTATTAAAGCAGGAGGATCTTACGCTGTGGTTTTTGGTAAAAAATTACAAACGTTAGCTTGTAAAATATTAGGAATAGATATTCCTCAAGTATATGCACCTTCAAAAGAAGTATCTGTTGAAGGACAAGGTTTAACTGCCGTTGAAAAAATATTTAATAAAAACGCTGTTGGAAATACACCAGGTAAAACATTACATGCTGGTTCTAATGTACGTGTTGAAGTAAACATTGTAGGATCTCAAGATACTACAGGTTTAATGACATCTCAAGAATTAGAGATGATGGCAGCGACTATCATTTCTCCTATTGTTGATGCTGGTTACCAATCGGGTTGTCATACAGCTTCTGTTTGGGATGATAGATCTAAGGCTAACATTCCAAGATTAATGAGTTTTATGAACGATTTTGGTTTAATTACAGCACGTGATCCTAAAGGGAACTATCATGCCATGACCGATGTAATTCATAAAGTATTAAATGATATTACTGTTGATGATTGGGATATTATTATTGGTGGAGATTCTCACACACGTATGTCTAAAGGGGTTGCTTTTGGAGCCGATTCAGGAACTGTTGCTTTAGCATTAGCTACAGGTGAGGCTACTATGCCAATTCCAGAATCTGTAAAAGTTACTTTTAAAGGTGAAATGAGAAGCTTTATGGATTTCCGTGATGTGGTACATGCTACACAACAACAAATGTTAAAGCAGTTTGGTGGCGAAAATGTATTCCAAGGTAGAATCATTGAGGTTCATATTGGAACGCTTACTTCCGATCAAGCCTTTACATTTACAGACTGGACAGCAGAAATGAAAGCTAAGGCTTCAATTTGTATCTCAGAGGAAGACACATTAATTGAATCGTTAGAAATTTCTAAAGGTCGTATCCAAATCATGATTGATAAGGGTATGGATAACGAAAAGCAAGTTCTAAAAGGTTTAGTAGATAAAGCAAATGCGAGAATACAGGAATTAAAGACAGGTATTAAGCCAGCTTTAAAACCAGATGCCGATGCTAATTATTATGCCGATGTGGTTATTGATTTAGATGAAATTGCTGAACCAATGATTGCCGATCCAGATGTAAATAATGATGATGTATCTAAACGTTATACACACGATACTATTCGTCCGTTGTCATACTACGGTGGTACTAAACAAGTCGATTTAGGTTTTGTTGGATCATGTATGGTACATAAAGGCGATATGAAAATATTGGCTCAAATGCTTAAAAACATTGAAGCACAACACGGTAAAGTTGAATTTAAAGCACCTTTAGTAGTAGCACCTCCAACATATAATATTGTTGATGAGCTTAAAGCTGAAGGCGATTGGGATGTTTTAGTGAAGTACTCAGGATTTGAGTTTGACGATAGCGCACCAAAAGGTTTAGCGCGTACCAAGTACGAAAACATGTTGTATTTAGAGCGTCCTGGTTGTAACCTTTGTATGGGTAACCAAGAAAAAGCAGAACCAGGAGATACGGTAATGGCAACATCTACACGTTTATTCCAAGGTCGTGTTGTAAAAGATACTGGCGAGAAAAAAGGTGAATCTTTATTATCATCTACACCTGTGGTAGTACTATCTACAATTTTAGGTAGAACACCAACTATGGCCGAGTATGAAGCTGCTGTTGATGGTATTGTTTTAACTAAGTTTAAACCTTCTACAAAGCAATTAGTAAGCTAATTTAAAGGTTTTATAATAATATTTTAAAATGCCGCGTCTGTACAGACGCGGCATTTTGTTTTCAATACAATTAGTTATCTTGCCCACTTTAAAACTTAAAACATAATTATGTTAGGCATTTTATTAATCTACTTTATAGGAAAACGATTTTACGACTTATCGGAAGAATACAACCAAAACAAATGGCTTTATGCTATTTTAGGTGTGGTTTTATACTATGTGTCCAGTTTTGTTTTTGGAATGCTTATAGCCTTGTTGGATATATACGTGTTTGATTGGGGAATTGACTGGGATAATAATTTTGGAGCCAATTTTATAGGCGTACCAGCGGCATTATTGGCATTATGGGGCTTTTATGTGTATTTAGAAAGTAAATGGAAAAAATCGGTAGTAGTTGTTAAAAATGAAATTGATGATATTGGTAAAAATATAGAGGATATTTAATTTTTACTAACATACCTTAAATCCAACATGTTTATTGGGTTAATACCTAAACCTTTTACATTTTTTCTTGTAAAACGAACAACTTCATCGTAAAATAACGGTACCATTAGCGCCTTATCCATAGCTAAAGAATCCATTTTGGTATACAAATGTTTTCGTTTTTCAATATCGGTTATGGTAAAGGCTTTATTGTAAAGGCTATCAAACATGTCGTTTTTATAATGAAAGTAATTAGAGCCACCAGGAGCAAAGTTTTTACTGTAAAAAATGGATAAGTAGTTTTCGGCATCTAAGTAATCGGCAACCCAAGAACTTCTAAACATATCTACTTTTCCGTTAGATCGGGCAGACCTTAAGGTTGCTTCGGGTAACACATCCACATTAATTTGTAAGCCTGTTTTTTCAAGTTCACGTTGTATAAATTCGCAAAAACTTAAATAATTACTTGTGGTATTTAAGGTGATTTCCGGATTGCTAATGCCACTTTCTGCTTTAAATTGTTCAACGAGTTGCTTTGCTAGTTGCGGTTTATAGCTAAAACCTATAGACGTATCATGTCCTGGTAAACCCTTAGGAATAAAGCCACCGTTAGCAGGGTTACCAATACCATTACGTAAATACAGCACCATTTTTTTTCTGTCAAAACCATAATTAATGGCTTTTCTAATAAGTTCCGACTGAATTTCTGGCGATTTAGAATCTAAGTAAAATCCAAGATATTCAGAGTTTAAATACGGGCCTCGAATCATATCAACGCTTTGGTTGTATTTGGCTCTTAGTTTGCCATCGGCCGTTAATAATTCATCTTTATAAGACGCATCTAAACCAGATAAATAATCAATATTACCTTGAGCAAATTGTAAAAATTCACTTTGCTTATCGGGTAAAAAGGTAAGTGCCACAGCTTCTAAATATGGAAGTTTATTACCTACGCTGTCTGTTTCAAAATAATTTTCATTCTTTCTAAAAATAAGTTTTATGTTTTCTTCCCAACGTTTAAATTTAAAAGGTCCTGTTCCTATAGGGTTTGCACGAAAATCAGCACCGTAATGTTCTACAATTTCTTCAGGCAAAACGGAGCAATACTTCATGGCTAAAAGCCCTATAAAAGCTGGGAAAGGTTGTTTTAAGTTAATTTGGAAAATAGTATCGTTAATAGCTTTAAAGTCATCAACCTTGTTTAAAACCCAACTACCAGGAGCTGCAATTTTTTCGTCTCTTAAGCGGTTTAAACTATAGGTGAAATCTTTAGCAACAACAGTTCTAGTAGAGTCTTTACCAAATAATTCGTGTTTATGGAAATAAACATCATTTCGTAAATTAAAAGTATAGGTTAAACCATCATCAGATACATGCCAACTTTTAGCAACTGATGGTGAAAGATTTAGTTTGTTATCCAGCTGTAGTAAGCCATTATATAATTGATTGCATACCGAATTATCTTGAAGTGTTCTCGAAAATGCCGGGTCTAAAGTGTTAATATTAGCATACTCATTATAACGAAATACGAGATGATCATTTTTTTTAGACGCATCATTTTGGCATGAAAAAAGAAAAAACAGGGTACAACTAACTGATAAGAAGTTGATTATTTGTGTTTTAATAGTTTTTTTCATGTAAGTTATAAATTGTAAATTTGCAATCTTTTAAGGGTAAAGATAAATTTTAAATCACCTTGAAACAAGTTCGGATTAACAAATTATAATGAATAAAAAAGTCGCATTTTATACCTTAGGTTGCAAACTAAATTTTTCAGAAACCTCTACCATTGCTAGAAATTTTAACGATGAAGGCTTTGATAGGGTCGATTTTGCTGAAAAAGCAGATATTTATGTTATAAACACATGCTCTGTAACAGAAAATGCCGATAAGCGCTTTAAAACGATTGTTAAGCAAGCTCAAAAAGCTAATCCAGATGCTTTTGTGGCAGCCGTAGGCTGTTATGCGCAACTAAAACCACAAGAATTAGCCGATGTTAATGGAGTGGATTTAGTACTTGGAGCGACTGAAAAATTTAAGATTACCGATTATATTAACGACCTCTCTAAAAACGATTTTGGAGAAGTACATTCTTGCGAAATTGAAGACGCCGATTTTTACGTAGGTAGTTACTCTATAGGAGACAGAACACGAGCATTTTTAAAGGTTCAAGATGGTTGCGATTATAAATGCACCTACTGTACCATTCCTTTGGCACGCGGTATTTCACGTAGTGATACTATGGCAAATGTTTTAGAAAATGCTAGAGAAATATCGGCTAAAAACATAAAAGAAATTGTTTTAACAGGTGTTAATATTGGCGATTATGGTAAAGGTGAGTTTGGTAATAAAAAACACGAGCATACTTTTTTAGATTTAGTAACGGAGTTAGATAAGGTAGAAGGGATTGAGCGTTTACGTATTTCTTCAATAGAGCCTAATTTACTTAAAAACGATACTATAGATTTAGTTTCGAAATCTAGAGCCTTTGTACCTCATTTTCATATTCCGTTGCAATCTGGAAGTAACGACATTCTAAAAAAAATGAAACGCCGTTACATGCGCGAGTTATATGTAGATCGAGTTGCTAAAATAAAAGAGGTTATGCCTCATGCATGTATTGGAGTAGATGTTATTGTTGGTTTTCCGGGAGAAACAGACGAGCATTTTTTAGAAACCTATAATTTTTTAACAGATTTAGATATTTCGTATTTGCATGTTTTTACCTATTCGGAACGCGATAATACCGAGGCGGCTACTATGGATAATGTCGTGCCAAATAATGTTAGAAGTAAACGTAGTAAAATGCTACGTGGTTTATCGGTTAAAAAGCGTCGTGCCTTTTACGAGAGTCAAATAGGGTCTGCGCGTACAGTATTATTTGAAAGTGAAAATAAAGCAGGATATATTCATGGGTTTACCGAAAACTATGTAAAGGTAAAAATCCCATGGAATCCAGAATTAGTAAATACATTGCATCAAGTAGAGTTAACCGAAATAGATGATGATGGCCTAGTACGATTAAAGTTTGTTGAGGCTTTATTAAAGGCCAATTAACTAGTAATTTATCGAGTTTTTACCCTGTTCATCTTTCTTTGTTGCTTTTTATCGATTTAATTGTCGAAGATTTTGTCATGATATTACATTTGGTTTATTCTAAAAAACTCTTAATGAAACGTGCCTTAAAATCTGTAGTAATTGTACTATTATTACTTGTTGTTACATCTTGTACTAAGGATACAAATGGAGCAGAAAATAATTTGCGTGGTATTTGGGAACAGGTGAAGGTACTTGATGGTCAAACTAATACGTTACAGTTAGTTTTTGGAAAGAAAAATACCGGTTTCGAAATTAATAAAGTTGAGTTTGGTACTGGAGAAATAACATCTTCGGCATCGCCATTTTCATGGAAAATAGAAAACGATACTATTGAGGTTAATGGAACAAGTAAAGATACTTACCAATTTAATGTGGATAATGAATTGGTTTTAGATACCGGTGAGGACGTGGTATTGAGTAAAATTTCTAATGATTATTCCAAATATTACGGAAAAGAATAAAAAAAAGCTAAAGTAAAACTTTAGCTTTTTTTTGTTTTGTGTTTTCTTTTAAACTTAAATTCTTACACCTACAGGAAGCATGCGTTTGTATTTTCTATTGCTTCTTACAAATTTTGCGATTTCGGGGCAAGTAGGCATAACACTTAAGTTGCGCGATCCTATTTCCTCAAAAACTAGCGATAAAAATTCCTTTTTAAAATCTTCATCTTTAATGTTTTCTGGGATAATTAGTTTGGTTAAAAATATTTTCCTTTCTTGTAAAGAGTATTCAATTATTGCTAAATCATTGTCTACTTTAATTTCAAATTGACGTAGAAAATCGTTGTCAATTAATTCTGCAGCTTCAACCATGTTAATTTTGTTTTAATTCTTAGGAAAGTTGAAATAGTGAGTACTATTTCAATAACTTTGTGCAAAAGTACGAAAAATAATTGACAGAATAAAGTTAATTAACGCTTAATGCCTTATGTCTCAAGAGTTAATACACGTTTACCTTATGCCAGGAATGGCAGCAAGCCCCAAAATATTTGAATATATTAAATTGCCCGAAAATCAATTTAAAATTCACTTACTAGAATGGCTAATTCCAATTAATAATGAGTCTATAACCAACTATGCGCGTCGTTTATGTACTAACATAAAACATGAAAATGTGGTGTTGTTAGGGGTGTCCTTTGGTGGTGTTATGGTTCAAGAAATGAGTAAATTTATTTCGGTTAAAAAACTCATTATTGTATCTAGTGTTAAGTCCATGCATGAGTTACCAAAAAGGATGCTTATTGCAAAAGCAACAAAGGCCTACGCTTTAGTGCCTACGCAATTGGCAAGTAAAATAGATGTATTTGAGAAATACGCTTTTGGCGAAACGATTAGCAAAAGAATTGAACTTTATAAGAAATATTTATCGGTTAACGACAATAATTATTTAAGTTGGGCGATTAAGGAAATGGTATGTTGGAATCAAGAAACTTGTCGTCCAGACATTATTCATATTCATGGCGATAAGGATTCGGTCTTTCCAATAAAAAACATTAAAAATTGCATTGTAATTAAAAACGGCACTCATATTGCAATCATAAATAAATATAAATGGTTTAACGAAAATTTACCTAAACTAATAACAGGTAGCTAAACTATTTTTGTAATTTTATAAAAAAACTTATTAAAATGAAGATTATACAGAAAGCATTGGCGTTTGTGGGACTATTAAGTTTATGTGGCTTATTTATTTTTGCGTTGCAAGACGCACCAACAGACGAGAATTTTGAAACTAAATTAATAAACGATTATAATGTTTATGCGTTACAAATACCAGATAATTTAAATTTTGCAGGAGAACCTGTGCCGCTAGAAAATCCAGATATTTTAGAACGTATGGATAGAGAGTTGCTAGTTAATACCTATTGGCAATCTAACGGATTACTTATGTTTAAGCGTGCTAAAAAATACTTTCCTATAATAGAGCCTATTTTAGCTAAATATGGTGTGCCAGACGATTTTAAATATTTGGCCGTTATAGAAAGTGGTTTAACTAATGCAGTATCTCCGGCAGGAGCAAGGGGTGTTTGGCAAATTATGCCAGCAACAGGTAGAGAAAATGGCTTAGAAGTTAATAAAAATGTCGATGAGCGCTATAATTTAGAAAAATCTACCGAAGTGGCTTGTAAATACCTTATTAAAGCTAAGGAGCAATTAGGTTCTTGGACGCTTGCTGCTGCTGCTTACAACGCAGGAAATGCTGGTGTGTCTAGACGTTTAAGAGAGCAAGGTGTTACAAAATATTACGATTTACTTTTAGGCGAAGAAACAGGACGTTATTTATTCAGAATTGTGGCTTTAAAAGAGATTTTATCTAACCCTAAAAATTACGGGTTTAACTTTAGAGAAAAAGATTTATACACTAACGTACCAACTTATAAGGTAGAAGTGGATACTGCGGTAACAGATTTTACCAAGTTTGCACAGCGTTTTGGTATTAATTATAAAGTTTTAAAACTGCATAACCCGTGGTTACGTGAGCCGCATCTTAATAATAAATCAAGAAAACAATACTATCTAGAAATTCCTCAGGAAGGCTATTATAACTAAAATGTTATGTCTAGCTTTCTAAATAGTGATTTGTGGACCATTCTTTTAATTATCAATTATATAGTTGCTATTACGGCAGTTATAACGGTAATTCTTAAAAACTTAAATCCCACTAAAACACTATCTTATATTATTGTTTTAGTGTTTTTTCCATTTCTTGGTATTCTAATTTATTACCTTTTTGGGCAAGAATTCCGAAAAAATAAAATTTTTAACAGAAAGCAAGTTCTTAATCAATCTACCGTAAAAACGATTCACGAGGAGTTAGAGTTAGATGTCAAGTCTATTAGAAAAGTTGATGACTATCTTGATAATAAGGTTAAATTAGTAAAGCTACTTTACAATAATAAGAATTCGCCTTTAACGCTATTCAACGAGTTAAAACTTTTTAAAAATGGCGATGAAAAATTTAAAGATTTACTCGAGGATTTAAAGCAGGCAAAACATCATATTCATTTAGAATACTATATTGTTGAAGATGGTACAATAGGTACACAGCTTTTAGATATTATTTGTAAAAAAGCTTCAGAAGGCGTTCAGGTAAGGTTAACGTATGATGATGTAGGAAGCAAGCTTTCAAATAAAATGAAGCGACAACTAAATACGAGTGGGGTGGAACATTTTCCATTTATGCCAGTACTGTTTTCTAAATTCACAGGAAAGATGAATTATAGAAACCATCGAAAAATAGCAGTTATTGATGGCAAAACAGCTTATGTTGGAGGTATTAATGTAGCCGATGAATATGTTAACGAGTATAACGATAACTACTGGAGAGACACTCATTTAAAACTTGTAGGCGAAGCAGTAAAATCGCTACAAATTAATTTTTTTACAACATGGCATTTTGTATCGAACACAAATCTTAAAATAGATAAGTCTTATTTTCCGGAGGTAACTTGTAAAAATAATGTTGCGGTTCAAATTGCAGCTAGTGGTCCAGATACAGATTGGGCCAATATTATGGAAGCCATTTTTACGGCTATAACGACTGCCGAAGATTATGTGTATATAACAACGCCTTACTTTGTGCCCAACGATCAAATCATTACAGCATTACAAGTAGCCTCAAAAAGTGGTGTAGACATAAAATTAATAATACCTAAAAAATCCGATTCGTGGGTGGTTAAACATGCCACCAATTCGTATTTAGAGCGTTTATTCGATGCCGATATTGAAGTATATCGCTATACTAAAGGCTTTATTCATGCAAAAACACTGGTAGTAGACGATATTTTTTCAACCGTAGGAACCTCCAATATGGACTACAGAAGTTTTAATATTAATTTTGAAGTTAATGCCTTTATATACGACATTGATACGAGTAAACTATTAAAACAGCATTTTTTGGAGGATCTTGAGGTATGCGAAAAAGTAGATCCAACCCAATGGTTAGAACGCTCTAAATTCGAAAAAGTAAAAGAATCGTATTGCAGGCTATGGTCGCCCTTAATTTAATGAGTTTTTAAATATGAAAATTTATAGATCAAAAATTAGTTACGGATTTTTATTAGCCATTTTTATTCTTTTTGGAATAATAAGTTATTTTAATATAACCGATAGTAATTCAACTTTAAAACTCATACTAATCGTCAATTCGATTCATGTAATAACCTTTTTGTTTCTGTTATTCGTCTTCTATTCTACACGTTATACCATAGAAAATGATACTTTAAAAATTGAATGTGGATTTATATATAAAAAGGAAATTAAAGTAAATGAGATAAAATCCATTACAAAAACTAACTCAATTTTATCGTCCCCCGCTGCGTCTTTAACTGATAGAATATTAGTGAAATTTGGAGCAAACGATTCAATAATTATATCTCCAAAGAACAAAAAGGAATTTCTTATAGAATTAATAAAATTGAACCCAAATATTAAAAACAAATTAAATACTTAAAACTATCTACCTCTTCTTTTTTGAGCTCTAACCGAAGCACCACCACCGTAATGTTGCGTAGGGCCAACGGCTTGCTTCATGTTTTGTTTCATCATTTTAATCTGCTCGGTAAGCATGCCTTGTTTATCTAACTTTTGAGCTTCAGTAAGTAGTTTTTGAGCCTCTTGTTTTCTTCGTTTAGAAAACGCAATACCTGCTAAATTTAATTTAGCCATGGCAATATCATGATCCATAGACAATCCTAATGATAGCGCCTTTTTAAAATATTTTTCGGCTTCATTCATATTATCTTGCGAAACCATAATACCATGTAGATAATTATAGTACCCTTGCTGCTTAGTTACTAATGCAGCTTCAGGATTTTTTATTTTGTTTAACCAATTTTTAGCACCTTCAAAATCTTGTTTTCTTAGTTTTAAAAACGCAAGTAAAATAAACTCATTTTTAAAATATAGAAAGATAAAAATTAGAGATAAAAATATAAGTGCTATACCATTTCCAATTTCACCTTCCGTAAATTGATAGATAGCAAAAGCAATAATTCCTGCTGCAATGATTAGTTTTATAATTTTATTGTACATAATTTTATAGGTGTTATAAAAAAAAGCGGTTTTTAATTATTAAAATAAACAGCTTTGGTGTTTTAAGAGTGCAAAGAAACTAAAATTTTATTAAAATATACATAAAGTTAATTGACAATATATGGGGTTACCCCAAATAAATAAAGGTCTAGCCTGTGTTTTTACATTCTTTAAAATATTTATAAAATTTTTTTAAAAATGATTTGCAAAGTAATAAAGGCTTTGTATATTTGCCCTCGGTTTTAACACAGCCATTCATTCATAAATTACTATACAGATTTAAAAAAATAAGTTATGCCAAAAAGAACGTTTCAGCCATCAAAAAGAAAAAGAAGAAACAAACATGGTTTCAGAGAAAGAATGGCTTCTGCTAACGGTAGAAAGGTATTAGCACGTAGAAGAGCTAAGGGAAGAAAGAAATTATCTGTTTCAACAGAAACTAGACATAAAAAATAATGATTAACAATTGTTGATAATTAAAAGGTATTACTTAACGGTAATGCCTTTTTTTATATCTACTGATTACTATTTTTGCAACACATTAAATTACAACATAATAACGAGTAAAAATGCCGAAAAATCCTAAACTAAAATCGATACTAATTATTGGCTCAGGTCCTATTATAATAGGTCAAGCATGTGAATTTGATTATTCTGGAACTCAAGCTTTACGTTCACTTCGAGAAGATGGAATTGAAACCATTTTAATCAATTCTAACCCTGCTACAATCATGACCGATCCTTCTATGGCCGATCATGTATACTTGCTGCCTTTAAATACTAAATCGATAATTCAAATTTTAAAAGAACATCCTCAAATTGATGCTGTATTACCTACTATGGGAGGACAAACAGCATTAAATTTATGTATTGAAGCTGATGAAAAAGGAATTTGGGAAGATTTTAATGTAGAAATGATTGGTGTTAATATCGATGCTATTAACATTACGGAAGATAGAGAACAGTTTAGAGAATTAATGGGCAGAATCGGCGTAGGAATGGCGCCCCAAGCTACCGCTACATCATTTCTTAAAGGAAAAGAAATAGCTCAAGAATTTGGTTTTCCTTTATGTATTCGTTCTTCCTTTACTTTAGGTGGTGCAGGTGCTGCTATTGTTCATGATGAAAAAGATTTCGATAAATTATTACGTCGTGGTTTGGAGATTTCTCCAATTCATGAAGTTATGATAGATAAAGCATTACTAGGCTGGAAAGAATACGAGCTAGAACTTTTAAGAGACGCTAACGGTAATGTGGTTATTATCTGTTCTATCGAGAATATGGATCCAATGGGAATTCATACAGGAGATTCTATTACAGTAGCACCAGCAATGACATTAAGCGATAAAACCTACCAAAAAATGCGTGATATGGCTATACATATGATTCGTAGTATTGGTGATTTTGCAGGTGGTTGTAATGTGCAATTTGCGGTAAGTCCAGATGAAAGAGAGGAAATTATTGCTATCGAGATTAACCCACGTGTATCGCGTTCTTCGGCATTGGCAAGTAAAGCAACTGGATATCCAATTGCTAAAATTGCTGCAAAATTAGCCTTAGGTTATCATTTAGATGAGTTAAATAACCAAATTACAAAATCTACATCGGCCTTATTTGAGCCTACTTTAGATTATGTAATTGTAAAAATACCACGTTGGAATTTTGATAAGTTTGAAGGTTCTGATAGAACTTTAGGACTACAAATGAAAGCCGTAGGAGAAGTAATGGGTATTGGCCGTTCTTTTCAAGAGGCCTTGCATAAAGCAACGCAGTCTTTAGAAATTAAACGTAACGGTTTAGGTGCCGATGGTAAAGAAAACACCAATTACGAAGAGATTTTAGATAAATTGAAATTTGCATCATGGGATCGTGTTTTTATAATTTACGATGCCATTAAAATGGGAATTCCTTTAAGCCGTATTTTCGAAATTACTAAAATCGATATGTGGTTCTTAAAGCAATACGAAGAGCTTTATTTCTTAGAAAAAGAAATATCTACTTTTAATATCGATACTATTGATAAAGAATTGTTATTAGAAGCAAAACAAAAAGGTTATGGCGACAGACAAATAGCGCATATGCTGCGTTGTTTAGAAAGTCAAGTGTATAGCAAACGTGAAGAATTAGGCATAAACAGAGTATATAAATTAGTAGATACTTGTGCGGCAGAGTTTGAAGCTAAAACACCTTATTATTACTCTACTTTCGAGAGTGATATGGAAGTAAATGGAAAACGCTACTCCGATAATGAAAGTATCGTATCCGATAAGAAAAAAATTATTGTTTTAGGGTCTGGACCTAATAGAATTGGACAAGGAATTGAGTTCGATTATTGTTGTGTTCATGGGGTTTATGCAGCACAAGAGTGTGGCTACGAAACCATTATGATAAACTGTAACCCAGAAACGGTATCTACAGATTTTGATACGGCCGATAAACTATATTTCGAGCCTGTATTCTGGGAGCATATCTACGATATTATTAAGCACGAAAAACCAGAAGGTGTTATTGTACAGTTAGGAGGGCAAACCGCATTAAAATTAGCCGAAAAGCTTACAAAATATGGTGTTAAAATTATAGGTACAAGTTTTGAATCATTGGATTTGGCCGAGGATAGAGGTTTATTCTCTAATCTGTTAAAAGAAAATAATATTCCTTATCCAAAGTTTGATATCGCTACTACTGCCGATGAAGCTGCAGCAATTGCAGATGTGTTGGATTTTCCAATACTAGTAAGACCATCATACGTATTAGGAGGTCAAGGCATGAAAATTGTTATTAACAAAGAAGAGTTAGAACAACATGTAGTCGATTTACTTAGCAGAATGCCAGGGAATCAATTATTACTAGATCATTATTTAGACGGAGCCATAGAAGCAGAAGCCGATGCTATTTGCGATGGTGAAAACGTTTATATTATTGGTATCATGGAGCATATAGAGCCATGTGGTATTCATTCAGGAGATAGTAACTCTACATTACCACCATTTAACTTAGGTGAGTTTGTAATGCAGCAAATAAAGGATCATACTAAAAAAATAGCATTAGCGCTTAATACGGTAGGTTTAATAAACATACAGTTTGCTGTAAAAGACGATACTGTTTATATTATTGAAGCGAACCCAAGAGCCTCTAGAACAGTACCGTTTATAGCCAAAGCGTATAAAGAGCCTTATGTAAATTACGCAACAAAAATCATGTTAGGGGAGAAAAAAGTAACAGACTTTAATTTTAACCCACAACTAGAAGGTTATGCCATTAAGCAGCCAGTATTCTCTTTTAACAAGTTTCCAAATGTAGATAAGCGTTTAGGACCAGAAATGAAGAGTACCGGAGAAAGCATCTTATTTATAGATAGCTTAAAGGACGATGCATTTTACGATTTATACTCTAGACGAAAAATGTATTTAAGTAAATAAATTAAATATATAGTAAAATAAAAAATCCCGTGTTATACGGGATTTTTTTTGTTTTGGGTGTTACCACACCCTTCGTCTGCGCTCAGGGCAAGCGGTTGGGCTTTCCGCTATACCTGCCTGCCGATAGGCAGGTCTTTTTTTTAAGTAAGTACTAAATTTAAGCCATGTGCTAGCGCTTAAGGCATAGTATAAAACCAAGAAATAAAGTTAGATTGTAAAAAAAAGGACGCCGCTTCAATCCCTAACGCAACTATTCGCTAAAGTTTATATAAACACTAAGGGTTAATGTTTGCTTTTAAAAACTATGGAATACAATAACTAAGACTCAAAAAGCTCTATAGTGGCGTTTTGTGTTTTAATTAAGTCCAAATGCTCTTCCATTTTAAACTCAGACGAATTAAATCTAGTAGATCTCGTTCTAGTCTGTTCTTGCCTAGCAATACTTCTAGCAAAGCGTCTAATACTTTGTTTGCTATCTAAAATTAAACCAGGTACTTTAACGTTTTTGCCATTTTCATCCTTAGCAACCATGGTAAAATAAGACGAGTTACAATGCTTAATTTCCCCGGTTTGAATGTTTTGAGATTCCACACGAAGTCCAATAACCATCGAGGTTCTACCTGTATAATTTACAGATGCTTTAAGGGTTACTAATTCGCCAACCTCAATAGGATTTAAAAAATCAACCTTGTTTACCGATGCTGTAACACAATAATGTCTAGAGTGTTTTGAGGCGCATGCAAATGCAATTTGATCCATTAAATTTAAAATATGCCCACCATGAATTTTACCACTAAAATTGGAGTGCGCAGGTAACATAAGTTCTGTAATCGATACTTGAGAGTCTTTAGCGTGTTTAAACATATTGTATGTTGGTTTTAGTTTTTTTCTTCTTCTACTTTAGTTATAAAATATTGGGTGTCTCCTAGCCAAAATAAAGTTTTGTAACGTTCAAAATAATGGAGTTTTACAAATTTACCTTGAAACTTGGTAAGATCTTCAATAACTTGTTTTTGGTTGTCTTCCACCGAAAAAATAAATATTTGAGATTCCGATACGCCTTGGCTTATTTCACCTTCCCAGGTTTTAAAAAGCATACCCTTATTGCTAAATTTAACAAGTTTGCCAGCACGCACACCTTCACTATAATGCACAAAGTATATAAAGCTGAAATAACCAGCTATTATTAAAAGGAAGACTATAAATGTTTTAAATAGAAATTTCATAAATTAAGTTTAAATATCGTCGTCGTCTTGTGCACGTTTAATTATAGCTTCAGGAAGTGCTTTTTTAGCTTTTGCACCCATTTTCTTAAGTTTTTCAACACTGGTAATTAAGTTTCCTCGGCCTTCAAACAACTTGTTCATGGCAGAATTATAATCGACCTTCGATGCATCAATTTTTTTGCCAACACCTATTAAATCTTTCATTAAGCCTTCAAACTTATCATATAAATTTCCTGCTTGTTTAGCTATTTCAATGGCATTACGTTGTTGCTTTTCGTTATTCCACATGCTATCAATAGTTCGCAAGGTAGCCAACAGGGTAGAAGGTGTTACAATAACAATATTCTTTTCAAAGGCTTTGTTGTAAATAGAATTATCTTCATTTACAACTACTGCAAATGCAGGTTCTATTGGTATAAATAACAACACAAAATCTGGCGATTCTATATCGTATAAATCTTGGTAATTTTTTTCCGAAAGTTGATCTACATGCCTTCTAATAGAATTTACATGCGCCTTTAAATGCATCGGTTTATCATCATCATCTGCATTTACCAAACGTTCGTAATCGGTTAAGGATACTTTACTATCAATAATCATTTTTTTACCGTCCGGAAGATTTAAAACCACATCTGGTAATACACGTGTACCATCTTCGCGAGTAAAATTTTGTTGTACAAAATATTCTCTATCTTTCTCTAAACCAGATTTTTCTAGCACGCGCTCTAAAACCAGTTCGCCCCAATTTCCTTGCATTTTACTATCGCCTTTTAAAGCTCTTGTAAGGTTTGTTGCTTCTTTTGTCATTTGCTGATTTAAATCTTTTAAGCCTAATAACTGCTCTTTTAACGCCGAATGCATACTAATACTTTCCTTTTGGGTTAAATCTACCTTTTCTTCAAAAGTTTTAATCTTTTCTTGAAGCGGATTTAAAATATTTTTAATGTTTTCTTTATTCTGAAGCGTGAATTTTTCAGACTTTTCATCCAATATCTTGGTCGCTAATAGTTCAAAATCTTTACGAAGTTGTTCTTGGCGTAACTCTAATTCTTTATCACGTTTTAAGTTTAATTCTTGAAGATTTTCAAATTCTGAATTTTTCCTAGCCAATTCCGTGTTTAAAAAATCCTTTTCGCGTCTAATTTCTTCGCGCTCCAATTCTGTTTTAGATATAACTTGACGCAGTTCTTCAATTTGATTTGAAAATTGTTGGTTTTGTTTTTCGTTTTCGGTTTGATGGTGTGCTTTTAAATCATCAATTTGTAATTGCAGATTTGTATTGCGTTCTTCAAGCGTGCTTTGTTCGCTTTTACTTTTAAGTTTTGTAAAAAGCATACCTAAATAACCACCTATTCCTGCGGAAATTAGTATTGCGATAATGAGAATAAGACTGTCGTTCATTTAGAAAATTATGATTAAATCAAAGATAATTTTTTTAGGTCGAACTTCTAGTAGTGAGTAAAGAAGATTTAGGTTTTAAAACGAGTTTTTCAGCATTCTTATTTTTTCACCCTAAAACTTCCTGTTTTTTCATCGAAGGCTATTAAATCTTTAGGGAATAAATGATTAAAAGTTCCTTTAGAAATTAAGTTACAAGGTGTATTTGAAACCACGTCATTTTCAGTCATTACAATTAAATTATCACATAACTGAATAGCCAAATCTATTTCGTGTGATGAGAATAGAATCGTTTTATTTGTGTCTTTTGCTAATTTTTGAAGTAATTTTAAAATGTATGCTTTATGATACATATCTAGATGCGTAGTAGGTTCATCTAGAATAATTAAGTCTGTATCTTGAGCTAAAGCACGTGCAATCATAACTTTTTGTAATTGGCCATCGCTAAGCTCAAAACACTTTTTATGTTTTAATTCTGTAATATTGGTTAGTTCGAGAGCGTTATTTATAGCTTCGGTATCTTGTTTTGATATTGTACCTATCCAGTTGGTATATGGTTGTCTGCCTAAAGCGACCAACTCAAAAACAGATAGGTTTTTGGATGTAATTTGTTCGGTGAGTACCAAACTCAGCACTTTGGCTAATTCTAAAGGCGCATGATCATTTACCTTTTTATCGTTAATTTCAATAGTGCCTTCTAAGGGATTTTGAACTTGTGTTAAGGTTCGTAATAATGTCGATTTTCCAATACCATTTGCACCAATTAATCCAACAAGTTCCCCTCTTTTTAATTCGATATTTATATTTGAAGCAATACACGTGTGCTTCTTTTTGGAAATATAACCTATCGATAAATTGCTGGTTTTTAAAATGATATGTTGGTTTTTTTCTGTCACAAATTCATGAATTTTCTCTATTCTCTATTCTCTATTCTCTATTCTTTCTTTCGGTAACCCGTCTCCTGTCTTCGGTCTTCCGTCTTCCGTCTCCTGTCATCAATCTCCCGTCACACACCTCAAAACACCATTTTTCGTTTACTTACCAATAACCAAATTATTACAGGAGCCCCAATTAAAGCTGTAATGGCATTGATAGGTAAAGTTAAATCGCTATACGGTAATTGTGCAATACTATCGCAAATTAGCATAACAATAGCACCAAATAAAAACACAGCGGGTAATAGAATTTTATGGTTCGATGTATTAAATACTTGTCTTGTAAGATGCGGAATGGCTAACCCTATAAAGGCAATTGGTCCTGTAAATGCGGTTATGGTTCCTGCTAAAAGGCTAGTGGCTATAATAATGATTAATCGGCTTTTTTTAATATTTAAACCTAAGCTTTTAGCGTAGTTTTCGCCTAAAAGTAAGGTGTTTAAGGTTTTTATGGATAGTATGGCCAATATTAAACCAATGCTATAAATTATAAAAAGAATGCTAAGATCTGTCCATGATAAATTACCCAGGCTTCCAAAACCCCAAAACACGTATTGCTGTAATTGTTCGGCAGATCCAAAATAGGAGAGTACGCTAACTATAGCTGCGGTGATACTTGCAAACATGAGGCCTATTATTAAAATAGCCATAGTATCTCTAACTTTTAAGGAAACCATTAAAACAGCCAATAGCACCAGAAAACTGCCTAAACTAGCTGCAATTACAATACCCCATTTGGATACAAATAAAGCCCCAAATACACCTCCAAAAACACTGGAGCCTAATATTACTAATGCTACGCCCAAACTGGCACCAGAACTAATACCTAAAACAAAAGGACCTGCTAGAGGATTTCTAAATAAAGTTTGCATTAAAAGCCCAGAAATGCCCAAGCCAGAACCTACAATTATTGCCGTAAAAGCCTTTGGTAATCTGTAATTTTGAATAATATGTTGCCAGGTTTCGTGTTCTGTAGAGTTGCCAATTAAACTATTAAAAATCGCTTTAAAAGGAATGGATACAGAGCCCAAACTTATATTCAAGAAAAAGCAAACCACTAAAATAGCTGTTAATATAATAGAGGGTAATTTATATGTTTTTTTATCTATCAACTAGTCTAAACGTTTAAAAAAGAAGGGTTTGTAATGTGCTAATAATTCTGGGTGGCAAATTTTAATTAGGTCCTTTAAAACTAGGTCTGGTCGTGTCATGCCTAATTCGTAATACAACACACCTCCAGAAGTGCCTGTTGTGTTTGTAAAACTATAAATATTTTTAGATTTAAAAGCATCGAATAAGGTATGGTTGTTATTTCCGTTTTCTAAAGCTTCTAGGCTAGAATAATTTGAAGGACTTAGCCAAATATCGGCACTTTTAGCTTTCACAAAAACCGATTCAAAATTCAATTTTAAACTACCTACGCCATTGGTATGTTGCCACAAATAGTTAACATTAGCGTCTTTAAAAAGTTGAGCTTCGGTACTTGTGCCATTTGGTAAGTACCAAATATCGCTATGCATGGCACCGCTTAAAACTGTTGGCCTATCTTTTACGTTTTTTGCCAGTTGTTTGGCTTCTAAATAATCTTTTTCTATGCTCTTAAATATAGAATCGGCTTGTTGTTCTTTATTGTAAAGGGCACCAAAAAACTTTATCCATTCGGCTTTAGCTAGGGGTGAGCGTTCTACCCAATCGCCATTAAAAATAACTGGTATTCCTGCTTTTTTTATAGTTTCTAAGGAGCGGTTATTGCCATCTATTCCAAAACCGACAATTAAATCTGGGCTTAATTCTAAAAGGATTTCGGTGTTTAAACCTTCATTTTTGCCTAATTCTCTTATGTTTCCGTTGTTTATTTGTGCTCTTATTTTTTCAGATGAAATATAATCCGTTCCAGGAAACCCTATTAACGTTTGTTCAACATCTAAAAGCTCTAATGCCGGAATATGCGTAGTAGATGTAACCACTATTTTCTGAATAGGATTAATAATTATACCATCATATTCACCCGTCATAAAGCTAGTTTTGGCAGCATTTTCTTTACTTATTAAAACATATTTAAATGTCTTATCGGCATTAGGCCACGGTTTTTTAATGGTTAAAACTTTATAGTTTTTGTGAATTTTAATAGAAAAGCCTTCAGCATATTTTACAAGTAATTCTTGGCTTGTTTCAAATGCTTCAATGTGTTGCTTTGGTTCATTTTTACAATTGAAGCAAATAGCAAGTAGTAATAATAAAAATAGTTTAGATTTCATACACTCATGTAACATTAGTAATGCCCTATGTTTTATTTGATAATTAATTTTGTTAAAAATTTTAAACCTATGCGAAACGGGTCAAATTTAACAATATATATAGTAGCTGTAGTTATTATAGTTCATTTTCTTGCAGGCTTTATTTATCTACTCTATAAAATGAATAAGAAAAAGTAGATTTTTGTCTGTTTACTAGTTTTAAATCGTTTACTTTTGCAATGAATTTGGTTTGACTTAGTCGCCAAGAATAAGTTTCGATGATTTTAAAGAAATCCCGAAACAAGTTCCGACCGACTTAGCCAATTAAAAGGGAATCTGGTGCAATTTTATAATTAATTCCAGAACTGTTCCCGCAACTGTAAGTTTATGCTAAACATGTTTTAGTACCTCGTTAAGAGGGTGTTGTGCACTACAACCACTGGCGTTTCGCTGGGAAGGAAAAGCAACATTAAATAAGTCAGGAGACCTGCCATTTTCATCATCTAAAATAACTCTCGGGTAAAGAGTTTTAAAGATTTATGAAACATATATACATTTTACTACCATTTGTAATTGGCTTTTCTACTTTAGCAAAAGCTCAGGTTGATGCTGTGCAAAAGTTAGACGAAGTTGTAATTAGCGATACCAAGTTAATAGATTACGCCAATGGGATAAAAATAGAAATTCTTTCAGATTCTATTATCAATAATAATAGGACGTCTTTAACAGGTTTACTGGCTTTTAATTCTAACCTGTATTTTAAAGAAAACGGTTTTGGTATGGTATCGTCGCCCTCATTTAGAGGTACCAATGCATCCCAAACCGCGGTAGTTTGGAATGGCATTAATATAAACTCGCAACTTAACGGTCAAACAGATTTTAATACCATTAATACATCCAACTATAATTCCATAGCTATAAGAAGCGGTGGCGGAAGCGTGCAATATGGAAGTGGTTCTATTGGAGGGAGTATTCATTTAAATAATAATTTAAGTTTTACAGAGCATTTTAAAACGGTTTTAAGAACAGGATACGGGAGTTTTAATTCTAAAAACTTAGGCTTTAATTCGGCTTTTGGTACTAAATTATATACCGGTAATGTTGCTGTAACTTATGTAGATTCCAATAACGATTACAAATACTTAGGTACAGACCAAATAAATGAAAATGGTGCGTTTAATAATCTCAATTTAAACGCCAATTTAGGATTTTATGTCTCTAATAAAGATATTATAAAGCTATACCATCAAAGTTATTTTGGAAATCGAAACTTTTCCGGAACGCTGGTTGGTCCTTCTAGAAGTAAATACGAAGACGAGAATTTTAGAACCATGTTAGAGTGGGCTAGAACTTCCGGAAAATTTAGCTCGAAAGTAAAAGCAGTGCATTTACACGAATTGTTTAAATATTTTGAAAACAAAGACAAAGCTAATTTTAGTTTAGGTAGTGTAAATACCCTTTTGGTTAATCAGAATTTTAATGTGAGTTTTAGCGATAAACTACAGTTTAAAACCATATTAGAATATTCGAATACCAAAGGAAAAGGAGATAGTTTTAAGGCACCGGTAAGAAACGCATTTTCTACAACAGCGTTACTTAATCACAAACTCAGTAACGTAATTCGTTATGGCATTAACCTTAGACAAGATTTTATAACGGGAGGTGAGAGACCATTTGTATTTTCTGTTGATGCTAGTTTTGATTTATTTGAACATTATCAGATTCAAATAAACGGTTCTAAAAACTACCGTATTCCTACATTTAACGATTTGTATTGGCAACCAGGAGGTAATTTAGATTTGGTTCCAGAATCGTCTTACCAAATAGATTTAGGGCAAAATTTTAGTTACCCTCATTTAAATGTAAAGTTAAATGGCTATTATATTAATACCAAAGACATGATTCAGTGGGTGCCGAATAATACAGGTATATGGTCGCCAGTAAACATTGGTGAGGTTGCAAGCTATGGTGCAGAAATAGAGGTGAAATCGCATTACACCATTAATAAGCATCAACTTCATTTTTCGGGTCATTACTCGTATACTGTTTCAGAAGATTTAGAAACTAATAAGCAGCTTATTTATGTGCCTTTTCATAAAGGTAATTTAAATTTGGCTTATGGTTATAAACGTTTTTCAATGTTTTATCAACATCTTTTTAATGGCGAAGTTTCTATTATAGGAAACTCATTATCTAGTTATGATTTTGGTAACATGGGGGTAAGTTATGTGTTTAATCAGAATAAAAAAGTGAATTATACCATAGATTTTAAACTTAACAATCTATACAATACCTATTACGAAAATGTGGCCTTAAGGCCCATGCCAAATAGAAACTTTCAAATACAAACAACAATTAAATTTTAAAAATGAAAATCAACAAATTACTAGTATTAGCCTTATTAACAAGTATTTTTATTACCTCTTGTAGTGAAGATAGCGATGACAATCCAGTGGCGCCAAAAGGCGATTATGAAAATGGATTAATAATTTCTCACGAAGGTAATTTTGGGCAAGGAAATGCCTCTGTATCTTTTGTGTCAGATGATTTTTTAACAGTCGAAAACAATGTTTTTAGTAATGTAAATGGCTCACCTTTAGGAGATACGGCACAAAGCATAACTTTTAGTGATGATTTAGCTTATATTGTTTTAAATGTTTCTAATAAAATTGAAGTTGTAAACCGTTACACATTCGAGTCTGTTGCCACTATTAATACAACAGTTATTAACCCAAGGTATATGGCTATTTCTAATGGAAAAGGATATGTTACAGCTTGGGGAGACTTTAGTGATGAAACTGATGATGCATTATTAGTTATCGATTTAACCACAAATACGATTTCTAAAACTATTGCAACAAATTATTTGCCAGAAGAAGTTATAGCTGTAGATAATAAAGTTTTTGTAGCAACAGGTGTTTTTGGCTATGGCAACCTAGTCGATGTAGTAAATACGGATTCTGATGTTATAGAGACAACTATTACTGTAGGCAGTGCTCCAAATTCTTTTCAGTTAGATGCTAATAATGATTTATGGGTGCTAACTTCTGAAAATCTTGTAGAAATTAATACCACTTCCAATGAAGTTGAACAAACTTTAAGTTTTGATGACACTATTTCATCACCTTCACATTTAAATTTTTATAATGGTGACTTTTACTTCTACGCCGGAGGTTCTGTTTATAAACAAGATGCTACAGCAACAAGCATAACAGCAGAAGCTATTTTATCTGGTCTTAATTTTTACGATATGTCTGTAGATAACGATATGGTTTATGGTGTAGATGCTAAAGATTTTTCTAGTAATGGCGATTTAGTGGTTTATAATTTAACAACAAGTGCTTTAATAAATACAACAACCTTAAATATTATTCCAGGAGGCGTTTATTTTAATTAAGAAAAAGGACTTGTTATTTTAAGTTTTTAAAGCCCAGATTTATAATGTTCAAGGAAATATAATACGAATACTATATGGGTGTGAAACAAAGTAATTAGTTCATTTAATAATAAGCAAAAAATAATAATATATAAAGAACAGTTACACCTTGTGACTGTTTTTTTTACACCAAATTTTAAAAATTATGAAGCAAAATTCCCTCAATTTAGTGCTTTTTTTACTGTTCAATTTATCTGTAATCGCACAATCTTACGCCCCAAAAGCAGGAGCAGAAGGCTCCACAGCAATTCATCGCGATTCTGAAAACTTTATAGCTTGGGCAACAAGAGTTACCGTAGTTCGCGGACCTCAAAATATTACAAATCCTACTGGAGATATGGCAACTGTTGGAGTGCCAGAAAATGCCCAGGGTAGATCTAATGGGCAAATTGTAAGTCTTGGCGATGGTGGTTCGGCAATTTTAACCTTCCAGAATGCCATTAGCAATACCTCTGGTTTTGATTTTGCTGTTTTTGAAAATAGCTTTAGCGATACGTTTTTAGAATTGGCTTTTGTTGAGGTAAGCTCAGATGGTGTAAACTATTTTAGATTTCCTTCGCATAGCCAAACGCAAACCGATACGCAGGTTGGAGGTTTTGGTAGCGTAGACCCTACTTATATTAATAATTTGGCTGGAAAATATAGAGCGAGTTATGGCACACCTTTCAATTTGGATGATATTCAAGATCATGCTTTGTTAAATAAAAACGCAATTACTCATATTAAAATTATTGATGTAATTGGCACTATAGATCCTACTTATGCAACTTACGATAGCTACGGAAACATAGTAAATGATCCTTATGCAACGCCGTTTGGGTCGTCGGGTTTCGATTTGGATGCTGTTGGGGTTCTTAAAGCGGCAACCTTAAGCGTGGAAACTACTAATAAAAATGTACTAGAACTATATCCTAATCCGGCTTCAAGTCATTTTTCTGTACCCCAATCGGGAACCGTATCTATATACTCGGTTTCCGGACGTTTGGTGCACAAGCAAATTGTTAGTAATACGGCAGTTCTGGTCGACATAAACCAGTTAATGCCGGGTGTTTATCTAGTGAAATTATCGAATAAAACGGGTGTGTATACCCAAAGATTAATAAAGAAATAACTATACCTATTTTATGTTATTTTGAAAAGAAGGCTGCCTATTTTGGGCAGTCTTTTTTATGTTGTCATTTATTTGTAAGATAATAAAAACTTAACAAAATTACTAGTTTTGAAATTTAGAAAAGTGTTTTACCAACCAGCGAGGTCTCCAAGACCTTGTAGGTTTACTGTTTTTTGTACTCTATATCTACAAGGTTTTTAAAACCTTGCAATACCTACAACTTAAAACAAGTATTGTAAAATAATTGAAGGACAACTATTTAATTCTAAAAAATAAACTTTATTATGAAAGTTTTATCTTTAACCTCGACTTACAATACCCATAATTACAAGTAATGAAACTAATTGAATACTTAACAGGCCAAGGCGGCATGATGCTTCTAGGCTTAATTGCTGTAACTGTCTTTATTATAAGAAAATATAAAGAAAAGCGCTATTTTAAAGATGTTGAAAGGCGTATAAATAATAGAAATAAAAACCAAGGTTCTAAATAAAACTTTATTCCATTTAAGGTATTAAATCGCAGTACCAAACACCATAATTATCTGCGGCGCATACCGAGTCATCATTAGTTTTTGGTGCCTTATATTCTCGGTATACTTTTTCGCCTATGGTGAATGTAATGGGGTTTTTAAAAATAGGCCCATCAAAACAAAAGGTATGAAACTCGCCGTTTTCGCCGCAAGGGTCTACACCTTCGGGAAGGTTTTCTATAAAATTTTTATCTATTACGGTTCCAACAAAATCTTCATTAAAATATTTTGAATTGGCACAAACGACAATGGTTTTAAAACCTAAATCTAAAAAGTCGTTTAATAGTGTTTTAGTGTTCTTTTTCCAAAGTGGAAATACAGATTTTATGCCTTGTTTCTCCAATTGCTGTTCTCTATAAGTTCTTAAGTCTTCTAGAAATATATCGCCAAAAGCGGTATGCGTATAGCCTTCTTTTTTTAGTCTTGAAGTAATTTTAAGCATTTCTTGTTCGTAAACGGCCATACTTGGCATTTCTGGTAATTCAATTAAACTTGCAGGAATGCCAATAGCTTTGGTTTGGGCAGTAAGTAACTCCTTTCTTAAACCGTGCATAGAAACCCGATTGTAATGGCTGTTTACGGTGGTAATTAACTCGTTTACGGTAAAACGTTCGTCTTGTAATAGGTAATGCAGCGCTAAAGCAGAATCTTTACCAGAGCTCCAGTTGAAGTAGGTTTTTAGTGTTTTCAATGTAATAGGTTTACTCGATAATCATGCCACCTTCAAGTGGATTTAATGCATTACTGTCCATTAATAACTTAAAGGATTGTGCTGATTTCGATTTTATGGATTGAAATTTAGCCATTGCGTCTTCTATATCTGCCAATGCAAGTGCCAACATGGGTTCATTTACATCGCCTAAAACGCCATAATTAAGTGGGTTTTCGTCGTACTCAAAACCTATTGAAGGCGGTAAACCATCACCCGGAACGGTTTCATTGTTTTTATTAACGCCATTGGCTATTAAAGGTTGCATAGCGTAGGTGTGACTTGGGTTTGCACCTTGTCTGCCAAAATTTGGAGAGTCGTACAGTGTTCTTGAGGCCTGTGTTTTACCAACCGTATTACTGCCTATTTTAACCACATTCTCTAAATAAGGTTCTAAACCATTTATTAACCCCTCGCTTGCCGAGGCAGAACTACCTGTGGCTAATACGTATACTTTGTTTAAACCTAAACTGTTTATTGTAGTACCATCGTCTAACTTACTAGCAAAATTAAAATCGGTATTATTGTTTTGTAAAGTACTATTGTATATCAGTTTTTCGAAAACTTCGCCAGTGTATTGACCGGTAATCATACTCGCTAAATAGGCCGTTGTACTTACGGAACCACCAGGGTTATAGCGTAAATCGACTACCAAATGTTGCACATTACTTGCTTTAAAGGTGCCAAAAACTTCGTTTAATTCGTTTTCTGAACCTGCTGTAAAGCCATTGTACATTAGGTAACCCACATTTTCGCCACCTACATTTATAATTTTAGTGTCGTAAATAGGATCTTCGGTGTATTGTACTTTTCCAACAGGTATATCTTCATTTAATGGGTCAATACTGTCGTCTGTGGTTTCTATGGTACCTTTATCGTTATAAAACCCTAGATTAAGTGTATAGGAATCTTGACCAAGTAATGTTCTTAAATTATTGTTAGTAAGTCTTTGGCCATCTATGGCATAAAATATATCACCACGCTTTAAACCCGCATTATCTGCAGGACTATTAGGCAGTACTAAGCGTATAACTCCAAAACCTTCGGTTGTACTATTTGGTGCTGCAAATAAAGCGAATTCCATACCATTGGTTAAGGTGTTGCCTTGAAATTGCTGCTCTAGAGCAAGGTAATCGTCTACAATCCAACTAAATCTATCTACTGTTTCGGTTTGGTATAAAAGACTTTCAAATAAATTGAATGGTGAGTTAAATGTGTTAAGGTATTCGGTGTATTCTGAGGCATTTGAAAATCTATCGTCGGCTAAATTAGGGATGTTGTCTTTATATAAATAAAAAATATTCATGCCGCTATACACAAAGTCATTTATATCATTTGCAGAGGCAGCCACATCATCGTTATCTTGAAAACAACTGGTTAAAATTACAGCAGTGCATATTAATAATAGGCCTTTTAACTTATTCATAGTTTTGCAGTTTTATATATGTAGTCGATAAAACCTTAAATTTACTTACATTATTGTATTAAATCACAGGAATTTTAATTTGATTATTGGTAAACTTAAATTTTACTTTGCTAATTTAAATATAAGATGAAAGTAATTGCTGGGTTAAGTAACTATAATTTTAGCTTTATTTTGGCCGGTATGCCCGCGTAAGGCCTGCCTGCCGGAGGCAGGGATTGAGCAATTGTTGGAGCTCCTCTTTGAGAGCGACTTGTGAAAGCCCGACCCAAAGGGTTACCAGCCTGCCGGCAGGCAGGCGCCCAAATTTTAAAATAATTTTTAATTGCTGTGTAACAAATTAAATACTGTGTCGTCGTAATAGAAATAGCCGTAACCAAGCTGTTTTATTTAAACCAAACCAAAATGACTCAAAAGGAGTTTTTAAATATTGTAATGCCTTTTAAGGATAAAGTATTTCGATTAGCGAAACGCTTGTTAATATCCACAGAAGAGGCCGAGGATGCCACACAAGAGGTGTTATTGAAATTGTGGAATAATAAGGTAAAAATTGCCGAGTATAAAAATGTTGAGGCTTTTTCTATGACGATGACCAAGAATTACTGTTTTGATAAGTTAAAATCGAAACAAGCACAAAATTTAAAACTGGTGCATAGTAATTATGAAGAGAAAAATACGCCTTTACAAAAGCAAGTAGAATTAAATGATAGTGTGAATTGGGTAGGAAAAATTATAGCCGATTTACCAGAACAACAAAAAATGATAATCCAATTACGAGACATTGAGGATTATGATTTGGATGAGATTGCAAAAATGCTGGATATGAATAATACAGCGGTACGTGTAGCCTTATCTAGAGCAAGAAAAACAATAAGAGAAAAATTAACAAATACACACAGTTATGGTGTTAAATAATATAGAAAAATTACTAGAAAAGTACGAAAACGGTGAGACATCGCTTAAAGAAGAGCAGCAGTTAAAAAACTATTTTTCGCAAGAAACTGTAGCGCCACATTTAGAAGTGTACAAGCCTATGTTCGCATATTTTTTGGTAAACAAGCAAGAGCAATTTACTAAAGACGTTCCATTAAAAACAACACGTAAATTTAATTACAAATGGATTTCTGTCGCAGCAGTAGCAGTGCTTATGCTAGGGTTTTATTTTGGTAGTACATTAGGTCAGGACGATTTAGGTACCTACGATGATCCCGAATTAGCTTTTAATGAATTTTCGAAATCTATGGAAATGATTTCGTCTAAATTTAACAAAGGCGCAGCAACGGTTAGCTATCTTAATGAAGTGGGTAAAGGAACTTCAACACTAGGATATCTTAACGAGGTTGAAAACACAACTCGTATAATTTTTAAAACGTATTAAAGAAGAATGATAGTAAATAAATTAAAAACAAGAACAATGAGAAATAAATTAATAGTATTCGTAATGGCTCTGATGTTAGTACCCTTAACAGGTATGGCACAGAAAGATATTTTTGAAAAATATAATGATAACTCCGATGTTACTTATGTTTCGATAAAGCCTAAAATGTTTCAAATGATTGCTAAAATGGGCATTAGTATTGATGATCCCGAGGCTAGAGCCTATATGGATATGGTGCAAAGTATAACTAGCTTTAAAACTATTGTTACCGATAATAAATCTATTGCAGCCGATATTTCTAAATGGGTGTCATCGCGCTCTGGTGGCTTAGAAGAGTTAATGGAAGTTAAAGACGACGGTAGCGAGGTTAAGTTTTACGTAAAGGAAGGTAAAGATGCCGATCACGTAAAAGAGCTATTAATTTTTGTAAACGGCATTGATAGTAAAATGGAAGAGAAAATTGAAATTAATGGTAAAGAACGTAAAATTGAAACGGTAGTAGTATCGCTTACAGGAGATATTGATCTTAATCAAATCTCGAAGCTTACCGATAAAATGAATATTCCCGGTGGGCAACATCTTGAAAAAAATAAATAAACCATCAATTAATCAATCATGAAACGAACAATTAAACTTTTAGCCATCGCAATTATTACCGCAGTTAGTTTTACTAGCTGTGGTAATGATGCGAGTTTGCAACGCTATTTTGTAGACCACCAGGAGACTAAAAACTTTATTTCGCAAGATTTTCCTTTATCTATGATAGAGATTGATAAATCTAATTTTACCGAAGTGGAAGAAGAGGCATATAACTCTGTAAACAAATTAAATTTTTTAGGTTATAAATCTGATAGTACGGACCTAGAAACATTTAATGCCGAAGTAGCCAAAGTAAAAGCTATTTTAAGCCAAAGTAAGTATAACGACCTTATGGAGTTTAGCGATAAAGGCAACAAAATAGCGGTTAAATATATTGGTGATGATGAGGAAACCGACGAGTTTATTATTTTTGGTAGCCATACCGATATGGGCTTTGGTATTGTTAGAGTTTTAGGCGACGATATGAATCCGGAAAAAATGATAACTTTAATGGAGACCATGAAACAAGCCGACTTAGATAAGGCACAACTAGATAATATTGTAAACTTTTTTAAGTAAACATTTATTTTTAAAGCAATAAAAAAAGCTTCCTAATTTAGGAAGCTTTTTTTATTATATACTATTGTCTCGTCCTGAAATAGTGTTACACTTAACATTATTTATTTATGAAACCATTCGATTCAAATTACAAAAAGCGCACACAAAAAGATTACAGT
>NZ_FOMI01000004.1 GCF_900112595.1 Algibacter pectinivorans
GATGTGTTAAGTAGCTTCTCGATACAATTTTTGTTCGCGCACTCACAAAAACCACTCGAAGTGACATTGGGGTTTTTAATTATAGGTTTGTCAGTTCGAGTGATGCGACCTTAGGAGCATTTTATCGAGAACGATTTTGTGTTCAATTTATCAAGATGTATTAAGCAGCTTCTCGATACAATTTTTGTTCGCACACTCAAAAAATCACTCGAAGTGACATTGGGGTTTTTAATTGCAGATTTGTCAGTTCGAGTGATGCGTCTATAGGAGCATTGTATCGAGAACGATTTTGTGTTCAATTTATCAAGATGTGTTAAGTAGCTTCTCGATACAATTTTTGTTCGCACACTCAAAAAATCACTCGAAGTGACAGCAGACCATTTACTTTTTATTAATTTGCCGCCCTATGTTAAAACCCAAAACATACCATATCGCTTTAGGAAGCAATAAAGGTGATAAATTTAAGAATTTACAAGATGCTATCGATACCATTTACGTGCGTGTTGGTAACATAAAACTTATTTCTAAAATTTATAAATCGCCCGCATTTGGTTTTGAAAGCGACGATTTTTATAACTGCTGTCTGGTGCTAGAAAGCTATTTACAACCTCAAGAGGTTTTAGATTTGCTATTAAACATTGAAACCGATTTAGGTAGAACCCGAACCCAGGCAAACACCTACGAAGCTCGAATAATAGATTTAGATATTGTTTTTGCCGAAAACGAGATTATAAACACAGCAACCCTACAAGTGCCTCATCCAGAAATGGCTAAACGCCGATTTGTTCTGTTGCCGCTTAACGATATTGCTTCTAAACTAAAGCATCCGGTAAACAACACGCAAGTGTCTATTTTGTTGGAAAATTGCGAAGACGATTCGGTTTTAGAACCTATAAACATTTGGTTGAAAAACCCCAGCAAGCAACACCAGTTCTCGAACTTTAATTACATTGCTATCGAGGGTAATATTGGCGCTGGAAAAACAAGTTTAGCCACAAAAATGGCGCACGATTTTAATGCGCGTTTAATTTTAGAACGCTTTGCAGATAATCCGTTTTTACCCAAGTTTTACGAAGATGCAAACCGATATGCCTTTACTTTAGAGATGTCTTTCCTTGCAGATCGTTACCAACAAATTAGCGACGATTTATCGCAACTCGATTTGTTTAAAGATTTTATAGTTAGCGATTACGATATTTTTAAATCGCTTATATTTTCTAAAATTACTTTAAATGAAGATGAATTTAATTTATACCGCAAGTTGTTTTACTTAATGTATAAAGACATTGCTAAACCCGAATTATATGTTTACTTATACCAAAACACCGAGCGTTTACAAGAAAACATAAAAAAACGTGGTCGCGATTACGAGCAAAATATAGCCAATGAATATCTAGAGAAAATAAACGCTGGCTATCTCGATTTTTTAAAGACTCAAAAAGATTTTAACGTAAAAATAATAGATGTGTCCAATAGAGATTTTGTGGGCAATCGGGCTGATTATTTGTGGGTTTTAGGTGAGATTAGTGAAGGGTAGTGTTTTATTTTTAATCCTGTTTTTATTTAAGACGTTTTTTAACATCCATTCTTTGGTGTAAAATTCTAACGATTTCCACAATATCATTTTCCACTTTTCTGTAAAAAATGACATGCGATTTTATTTTTGTTAATCGATAGTTTTTTCGGGTTTGTTCTGCAGATTTCCCAATCTGATAGTTGTCTGCTATAAACTCAATCTCTTCGATTATTAATTGGTAATACCTGTCGGCTTGAGCTTTAGACCATTTATTAAAAGTATAAATCCAAATATCATTTAAATCATCAATCGCTTGTTTGCTTATACGATATTTGTTTTTACTCATAAATGTTGGTTATGTAATTTAGTAAGGTTTTGTTTTGGGTCAAAATCTTCAACAAATCCGCTTTGCTCACCAAGTTCTAGAGCTTTAATTAGCTCTCTTTCTTTTTTTTCTTCTCGTTCCAAAAGTCGCAGAGCAGAACGAATTACTTCGCTAACAGAACCATATCTGCCTGATTTTACCTCGTCTTTTATGAATTCCTCAAAGTGATTTCCGAGTGATATTGATGTGTTTTTTCCCATTTCGACAATTTATTTGCTCAAATATACCAAATCTTGGTAACGAAAGCAAGTGGCATAAAACATCTCTTGAGTTAAAATCGCAGAGAGAATTACCTAAAAGGAAGTTTATGTATGGTTTTATTCAAAAAGATTTTAACGTAAAAATAATAGATGTGTTCAATAGAGATTTTGTGGGTAATCTGGCTAATTATTTGTGAGATTAGTGGAGGGTAGAAATCCTGTTTACAACACAGCTTCTTTTATTGTTTTTGCAACCAAATCCTAATGTCTTTTCGTAAAGAAACCTCAGGTTGTGCTAACGGAATGGTTTGCCCAAACTTTTTACTTTTATTAAATTTTGAAAACATAATTTTTTCCTTTTTCCAAACCTCAGGATACAATTCCAAAAACTTATTAAAAAAACTTTGTTCGTTAATTGTGCCTTCTAGTTTGGAAAGGACGTCTTTGAAAATTTGCTCTTGGTCTATGATCATTTTGTTGGGGTTCCGTGAAAGGTGAAATTGTTTTTGGTTTTGCTTTGGCTACGTGTTTGTGTTATGGTTAGTTGTGTTGGCGAGAACTAAGTTAAAGAAATAAACCGAGCCATTAGGGAAAACTATAGGGTTTTACACGCGAATAGAGGACTAGCAATCAGATATAAATGTTGTTACCGGAAGTATTAATCGCAATAAGTTTTAATTTTAATTTCTTTATCTATTAATTTTATCATTTTTTTAATTAAAGATTTATCATCTTCAGAAGTTTCTGCACCAAAGATAACTTCCTTAATTTCTATATTTACATAATCTTGTTTTTCTGTAATTATGCGATATTCTTCTTCGTAACTCCACTCTTCAAGTTTATTTAAAAATACTGATTTTAATTCATTAAACTTTTGTGGAAATATATTGAAACTTTTAAGACCATTATATGTAACTTTTTCGATGTTGTATTTAGATTTGTCTATTTCAAATCCTATTGCAATTCCTCTATGTCCATTCGCATAATGTGACCACATTAAATGACTCTTGTAATTACCAGAAAAGGAACAAACACTTATATGACTCTCCTTTCTTGGATTCAATTTATATCTTTTTTCACTAAAAACATTTGAAAAAAATTGTCCTTCAAAATTGTCATTTAATTTTCTAAAACTTGCAACATATAATCTTTGATTGAAAAAAATATCGATGATATATTTATAATCTTTCAAATCTCGAAATTTGTAGTACATAGTTTCTCAAATATTTTTGGTAACGTTTACGTATATGGAAAGTTGCGTGTTTGTGTGCGAGGATTTTCCGAAGGAAAATCAGATGCAAGCAAACAAAGCAACTAACATTGGTTAAGGTAAAACTAGCAATTTTTTATATACTTTGTTGCCAACAGTATTTTTATTCTTTTACCGTAACATATAAATTTGTCGGAACGTGTATTTCTTCATTTTCTTTATTGTTCATTTTAAAAACTGCTACTAATTTAATATTGTGCTCTCCTGCTTTTTCTGGAATGAAGCTATACATGAATTCATTATCCGTAAGATTTTCGTAAACCAACTTATCAGGTTTTCCATCGCTGGTAGTCGTATAAACATTATAAGTCAGTAATTTTTCAGGATAATTAAAAAGGAATTTCACTTCACTTTTTTCATTTACAATAAATTCAGGTTTAGCAGTCAGTCCGACAATGTTTGAGCTTAAAACCTTATAATAGTCCGATTTAGAAATCGAATCGGTTAGTTTTTTATTTTGAGTTTCGAGTTCAGTAATCCGATTATTTAATTCCGATATTTTCTTTTCATTACACGAAAAAAAGAAGGTCAGAAGTATTAAAATTAATCCGAAGTTAGTTTTTTTCATATTGTTGGCAACTCGTTATATAGTTACATCTATGTTTCATATTCTGGAAATGAAACATGATATAGTTAGTTTTCTGCTCTTGTTATCTCGTAAATATAACCAATTCCCCCTACAAATAACAAAAAAATCCCTTACAAGAATATCTATTTGTTAAGACCTTCCAATAAGGGATTTTATTATAAGCTAGAAAGTTTTAATCCTCGTCCATTTCCATTACTAAATTGGCAATAAGAGAGGTCCATCCGGTTTGGTGAGAGGCGCCAAGGCCTTTACCGCTATCGCCATCAAAAAACTCATAGAAAAAGTGTTCGTTTTTAAAATGTTCGTCTTTTGTAAATACTTGGTCGGCATCCTCAGAATGGTACGGGAATTTACCCTCTTCATTAGGTTCAAAAAGTTTAATAAGCCTTTTGGTAAGCTCGTTTGCAATTTGCTTTAAATTGAGTTTGTTGCCAGAGCCTGTAGGGAATTCGTAGGTGTACTCGTCGCCATAAAAGGTATAGTATTTTCGTAACGATTGAATTATCATATAATTTAACGGCATCCAAATTGGTCCGCGCCAATTGGAGTTTCCACCAAACATATTGGATCTGCTTTCGCCAGATTCGTATTGTATTTGATGGTGCCCATGATGCTGAAATACAAACGGGTATTTTTCATGGTATTTTGAAAGCGAGCGTATACCGTAATCTGATAAAAACTCACCTTCATCCAACAAGCGTTTTAATAAATGCTCTAACCTAAAGCCGCGCATAATGGAGAACATAAAATTGCCATCTTCATTAGCTTTTTCTAAATTAGAAATTAAAGAGGCTAAATCGGGTCTTGTTTTAATAATACGGTTGGCACGAAACCTGAATTCTTTTAAATCTTCGAATAAATCTTTATGTATAATTTCTACGGCAAACATTGGTATTACGCCAACTAAGGAGCGCACCCGTAAACGATCGGTACTGCCATTGTCCATTTCTACCACATCGTAATAGAAATTATCATCGTCGTCCCAAAGCGAAATATCTTTTTTACCAATATGGTGCATGGCCCAGGCAATGTTTAAAAAGTGCCTAAAAAAGTTTGCTGCAGCTTCCTCGTACACTTTATTGGTTTCGGCGAGCTCTAAAGATATGCGAAGCATGTTAATAGAAAACATGGCCATCCAACTGGTAGCATCGGCTTGTTGCATACGTGTTATACCTGCAGGCATGTGGTTTCTATCGAAAACCCCAATATTATCCAAGCCTAAAAAGCCACCTTCAAAAAGGTTGGTGCCGTTTTTATCTTTTTGGTTTACCCACCAGGTGTAATTTATTTGTAGTTTATGGAAGGCTTTCTCTAAAAATGTTGTGTCGCCTTTGCCTGTTTTTGCTTTATCTTTTTCGTAAACTTTCCAAACGGCATAGGAGTGTACAGGCGGATTTACATCGCTAAAATTCCACTCGTAAGCCGGAATTTGACCATTAGGATGCATGTAGCTTTCTTCTAAAAATAAAAGTAATTGCTGTTTTGCAAAATACGGGTCTATTTCTACAAACGATGCCATATGAAATGCTAAATCCCAAGCGGCATACCATGGGTATTCCCATTTATCGGGCATAGAAATAATATGGCGGTTGGTAAGGTGTTGCCAACTGTAATTTCGCATGTTGGTACGTTGTGGTTTGCTTTCTCCGGGACCACCAAATAGCCATTTAAACACATCGAAATAGTAAAACTGCTTGGTCCATAACAAGCCTGAAAAGGCTTTTCGGGCTAATTCTTGTCGTTGTTCTGGTAAGTCTTTTTGAATGATGTCGGTATAAAAGTCTTCGCACTCTTGTATGCGTTGGTTAAATATAGCATCGAAATCGGTCCACGGATCGTTTAAAGCCTCCTTGCTTAGTCTTACTTTTACGCTTTTTTCTTCGCCTGCTTTTAAATTAAATTTATGCCAAACAGCCATTTTAGATCCCATTTTTTTAGGGTTAACTGTTTTTTGGTTGTTTACAACATGCTCATGAATGCCATCTTTAACATAAGGCACATCGTTTTTTATATTGTAAATACGTTTGTTGTTGGTTTCGTTTTCGCAAAATAACTGCTCGCCGCCTTCGTGGTAAAAATAGTAATCGCCATTTCGTGGGCTACTAGATTGTGCTGCAAATTTATTGGTCGATTTTATACTTGGGCGTTCGTGTTTTATATTATGTTTCCAGAAATTCCGGAACCAAAAGTGTGGTAACACATGTAAGTCGGCTGCTTTATTGCCTCGGTTAACCACGGTAACTTTCATTAAAATATCATCGACACCAGCTTTTGCATATTCTATAAAACAATCAAAATACGCACTATCTTTAAAGCAACCGGTATCTAAAATTTCGAATTCGTCTTCGTGTCTGCCGCGAGATGCATTTACGTTTACCAACTCGGTATACGGAAATTTGCTATGCGGATATTTATATAAGTATTTATTGTACGTGTGTGTTGGCGTAGATACTTGATGGAAATATAGCTCCTTAACATCTTCGCCGTGGTTACCTTGGTTGTTGGTAAGCCCGAATAAACGCTCTTTTAAAATGCTATCGTTTCCGTTCCAAAAAGCAGGTGCTAAACATAAAATTTCTCTAGAATCGCAAAAGCCACCAATACCTTCTTCTCCCCAACGGTACGCGTTACTTCTGGCTTTATCGTGGTCTATAAATTCCCAGGATTCGCCATGTTCGCTATAATCTTCGCGTACGGTTCCCCATTGTCTTTCTGCCAAATATGGACCCCATTTTTTCCAGTTTCTGTAATTATCTGCAACTTCTAGTCGTTGTGCTTCTGGGTTTTTATTAGCCATAAAATAGATATTAATAATTTCTGAAACAATTTAGGTAAAATTATTGCAAGTTTTGGCCAATTGGCGGTCTGTTTTTTAAGTATTGTCTATTTGGAATTTTTTGGTGGATTCTGTTGATATCTCACCAAGAACGCCATTTTTTATTTGCCTAAATGATAATTTTAAATAGAATTATTAAGTGGGATTCGCTTTTAAAACAATGTGTATAAAGTGGTTACAATATGTTCTTTGTTGTGCTCTAAAATGTAATCGTCAATTATTTTTTGGTCTTTAATCTTCAAGAAAAAAGGTGCTTCTAGAAGGTTTACACCGCTATTTTTTTTAATACGTATGCCTTGGCCAGAAATAATATCCTTGTTTGGTATAAAGTCGCCATTGGGCAAATGCTCGGTAAGGACAATGTATTTGTAGTTGGTTATTTTCTGGACCACTTCTAAAATTTCGGCGGTAGATAAATGCTGGAGTACTTGCCTTATTATAAGGCAATCTGCAGTAGGAAGTTCGGCTTTGCAAATATCTAAACAGGCAAACTCTAGGTTTTCGGCTTTAAACGTGTTTTGGTTTCGTTTAATAAGGTTTTCAACAATATCAATACCTGTATAGTGTTTAGTATGCGAATAAATATGTTTGCCAATATTAAAATCGCCACAGCCTAAATCGCACACCACTAAAGGCGTGTTGTGTGTTTTTAAAAAACCAATAATAGCGTTTAAATATGGCGTTATAATATTAGGGTCGTGCGAACCGAAACCAGAATAAAACGCGGTGGTTTCGCCACCCCAAAGGTTGAGCTCATAAATCTGGGTCATGGCATCTTTAGTGGGCCATGGTGCTTTTGCTTTTTTTGGCATGGGGTCAGATTAAGAATTTATTAAAACCCTATTGCTGTAACTTACTAAATAAGTCCCAAGTAACTACGCCGCAGCTAACCGAAATATTTAATGAGTGTTTTGTACCATATTGGGGTATTTCAATAACAAAATCGCTTTTATCTACCACATTTTGCGCCACACCTTTTACCTCGTTACCAAAAACTAAAGCGTATCTGGTGTGAGCTTCGGTTTTAAAATCGTTTAGCATAATGGCGTTTTCGGCTTGCTCGATGGCGCATATTTTAATGTTATCGGCCTGTAGTTTTTCAACTATATCTAAAGTGTTTTCAGCATATTCCCAATCAACAGTATCTGTACTGCCTAATGCTGTTTTATGTATATCCTTGTGTGGCGGTTTCGCAGTAATGCCACAGAGGTAAATTTTTTCAATTAAAAAAGCATCGCTCGTTCTAAAAACCGAGCCAATATTGTTTAAGCTTCTAATATTATCTAGTACAATAATTAATGGTGTTTTTTCAGCCTCTTTAAAAGCATCAACACTTAATCTATCTAACTCACTATTTTTTAGTTTCCGCATGCTTTGTTTTATTATTTCCGCGAAAGCGAAAATCTCATTAATCTTTATTTTTTATTAAATTGGGCGTCTGCCTGCCGGAAGGCTGGTTACCACACCCTTCGTCTATGCTCAGGGCGAGTGGTCGGGCTTGAAGCCTGTCTTGAGCAAAGTCGAAAGGTTACAAGTCCTCGCACTTCCTTCGTCAGGCTGTGGGCTTTCCACTGCAATCCCTAACGCGCCACGGTTATGTGCTTACTCAAAACTAAAAACAAGGTCGTTTAACTTAGTGTTATCCAGTAAAAATAAAGGAATCCATATATGCCAAACCATAAACCTGTTTTTGTGAACAAGTACCAATAACTTCTATGCTTTCCGCTTTAAAAAAAATAGAATAATAATTACATTAGCAAACTTACTAAAACAGAAAACCATTGGCAACAAAAAGTAAAAAAGTAACCCCGTTAATGAAACAATACAATGCTATAAAAGCAAAGTATCCAGATGCTTTGTTGTTGTTTCGTGTGGGCGATTTTTACGAAACTTTTGGTAGCGATGCGGTTAAAACGGCAAATATATTAGGCATTATTTTAACCAAGCGTGGTGCCGGTAGCGAAAGCGAAACGGAGTTAGCAGGGTTTCCGCATCATTCATTAAACACCTATTTGCCAAAATTGGTAAAAGCTGGCGAGCGTGTTGCCATTTGCGACCAGTTAGAAGATCCTAAACAAACCAAAAATATTGTAAAGCGTGGTGTTACAGAGTTGGTAACGCCAGGAGTTGCTTTAAATGATGAGGTTTTAGTCTCTAAATCTAACAACTTTTTGTGTTCGGTTTATTTCGATAAAAAATATATAGGGATATCGTTTTTAGATATTTCTACGGGCGAGTTTTTAACATCGCAGGGTAATGCGGAGTATATTGATAAGTTGCTCCAAAATTTTAGCCCAAGCGAGGTTTTAGTGTCCAAACAAAAGCGCAGCTTATTTAATAAAACTTTTGGCGAAGATTTTCATACCTTTTATTTAGAAGATTGGGTGTATCAAACCGATTATGCCTACGAAACTTTAACCAAACACTTTGATACAAAAACCTTAAAAGGCTTTGGTATTGAAGATTTATACGAAGGTATTATTGCGTCGGGTTCTATACTGCATTATTTAGGAGAAACTCAGCATCATAAATTACAACATATCACTTCTATTTCTAGAATTGCCGAAGATGATTATGTGTGGATGGATAGATTTACCATAAGAAATTTAGAACTTTATAACTCCACAAATAACAATGCGGTTACGCTTTTAAATGTTATTGATAAAACCATTTCGCCTATGGGCGGAAGGTTGTTAAAACGCTGGTTGGCGCTTCCTTTAAAAAATGTTGAAAAAATAAAACAACGCCACGAGGTGGTAAGTTTTTTAACAAAAGAAGATGCCGTACTTCTAAACATTCAAAACCATATTAAGCAAATTGGCGATTTAGAGCGTTTAATTTCTAAAACAGCCACAGGTAAGGTGAATCCACGAGAGGTTATTCAGCTTAAAAACTCCCTAGAAGCTATTGTGCCCATTAAAGAGCTGGCTTCAAATTGCGATAATGAATCTCTAAAAATTATTGGCGATACCTTACAAAGTTGCCAGGTATTACGCGAAAAAATTAAGGAAACTGTTAATGAAGATGCGCCTGTAAATGTTTTAAAAGGAAATAGTATTGCGCCTGGTTTTTCGGCCGAATTGGATGAGTTAAGAGGCTTGTCTAAATCCGGAAAAAACTATTTAGATAGTATGTTAGAGCGCGAAAGTGAACGCACCGGAATAACATCGCTAAAAATAGCATCCAATAACGTTTTTGGGTATTATATAGAAGTTAGAAACACCCATAAAGATAAAGTTCCAGAAGAATGGATACGTAAGCAAACTTTAGTAAATGCAGAGCGTTACATTACCGAAGAACTTAAAGAATACGAAGCCAAAATATTAGGTGCCGAAGATAGAATACAAGCCATAGAGCAGGAGTTGTTTGCTAAATTGGTTACTTGGTTAAATCAATATATTAAGCCTGTACAGCAAAATGCTTTTTTAATTGGGCAAATAGATTGTTTATGTGGGTTTGCACAATTGGCAAAAGATAATAATTACATATACCCAACGCTCGATAATTCTTTCGATTTAGAAATTAAAGAGGGGCGCCACCCGGTTATAGAAAAACAATTACCAATAGGCGAAGCGTATATTGCTAACGATGTATTTTTGGACAGAACGGGGCAACAAATTATTATGATTACGGGTCCTAATATGTCTGGTAAATCGGCCATATTACGTCAAACCGCCTTAATCGTGTTATTGGCTCAAATAGGAAGTTTTGTGCCTGCTAAAGAAGCGAGAATAGGATTGGTTGATAAAATTTTTACTAGAGTTGGTGCTAGCGATAATATATCGATGGGCGAATCTACATTTATGGTAGAAATGAATGAAACCGCATCTATTCTTAACAATATCTCCGACAGAAGTTTGGTCCTACTTGATGAAATTGGTCGAGGCACAAGTACTTACGATGGTATTTCGATAGCATGGGCTATTAGCGAATATTTACATGAGCATCCTGCAAAACCAAAAACCTTATTTGCCACGCACTACCATGAGCTTAATGAAATGAGTGAAACTTTTGAGCGCATAAAAAACTTTAATGTGTCTGTAAAAGAGTTAAAAGACAATGTTTTGTTTTTAAGAAAATTGGTTGAAGGCGGAAGTGCGCATAGTTTTGGAATTCATGTGGCAAAAATGGCAGGTATGCCGCAGCAAGTTTTGCATCGCGCTAACAAAATTTTGAAGAAATTAGAGCAGTCGCATTCCAGCGAAGAGCTTACCGATAAGGTAAAAACAATAAATGACGACATGCAACTCAGTTTTTTTAATTTAGACGACCCATTATTGGAAAATATTAAAGAAGAAATATTACACATTGATATTGATACACTTACACCTGTAGAAGCGCTTATGAAATTGAATGAAATTAAGCGAATGTTGGTTAAAAAAAAGCAGGCTTAAAATTTTTTTAATTTATTTTAGCAAAACGCTTTGGTATTCCTAGAAATATTTTAAATTTGCATCCGCAATAGCAATATTGCAAGTTCATATAAAAGACTGCGAAAGTAGCTCAGGGGTAGAGCATCACCTTGCCAAGGTGGGGGTCGCGGGTTCAAATCCCGTCTTTCGCTCTGAAACTTTCTTAAAATATACCAATGCTGAAGTGGTGGAATTGGTAGACACGTTGGACTTAAAATCCAATGTCCATTAGGACGTACGGGTTCAAGTCCCGTCTTCAGTACAGATGAAAGGCCGAAACGAAAGTTTCGGCCTTTTTTTGTTTTAAAAATATGCTGAAGGCTCGTTTTGTATTTATTTTTAAAGTAAAAGGTAATCCAAATATTTATATTAACATGTTAAAATAGAGACTCGATATAGGTAATTCCTGTCTCCTTAGAAAAAGCCTTGTCTTTTGTTAGTTTAGGCTTTTTATTTAAACCAATCTGTAAAAATAAAGACCAGTTTATTATTTTAATACATTTTTAAGTAGTAATCTGGTATTCAAATATGTTAGCTTAACATATCTATTTGGGTTTAGATATTTAAGACAAGTTGTTCAATTTCTATTTTAGTACCTAATATCCATTTTAAATTGTAATTGGTTTAGCTTTTTATGTCTATAATTTAGTTAATATAAAGCTTATTCCGTATTGCGATGGTCGGTCATTTGGGTTATATAGCTGTTACATTAAAAAAATCTACTTTATAAAATTAGATATTAAAAAATATGTGTTTTTAGCATTAATAAATTTTAAAACAAAGGTGTGTTCTTTATTGAATGCCCATATATAGCATCATTTGTTACATAAGATGCATCATTTGTTGTAAACCTAATTTTAGCATAATTATATTTTTGTTTCACATTAATTTAAAATTATTTTTAATAGTATAGTTTTATAAGAAACGTAGGTACTTCTTCTATTATAAGGAGTATAGTTAAGGAAGAATTTTGTAAGGCTTTAGCTTTTGTGTAAAAAGTACCTAAGCAATCTAAAAAAATGATTGTGCAGCACTAATACCAAACTATTATCCCGTATCAATTTACTATACAGTGTCGTTTTAAAAAGAGAATGCAACGTAAGCAAACTCAAAATTAATGAGATAGATATTTTATTTAACGGCACTTATTTTGGTTAAAAGGTGGTAAGTTATTGATAAAAAACTTTATTTAATATAGCGCTAGGATGTTGTAAATTGATGGTAAGTGTTTTTTGTGAATTTGGATTTGGTAAATGCATGTAAAACAGATTAAACTCGTTGGCTAATTTTAGCTTTTTTAAATTAAAAGTAAATAAAAACTTAAGAGTCTAGTGTTTGTAGTAAGATTAAGAAATTTATGTCTTTTTTATATTTGTATAATTTGTGAGTTTTTTTAACTATTATGCGAGCAACTAGCAAGGGAAGTAGTATTTAAAATATATACTTTTAACGAGTAATTGAAAAGATCAATTATATTTCTAGGAATCTAAATTAATTCTCCGAAATTTAAAGTTATAAAACCAACCAAAACTAAAACCAAACTAAATATAATGAAAACCCTAACTGTACTTTTGTTTTTTATTTCACAACTTACTTTTTCTCAATACAAAGACCTTAAAGTAGATGGAACATTTAAAAAATGGCAAAAAGTAACCTTAAGTTTTACTGGCGATACTTTTAATGAAAGTCAAGAAGATAATCCCTTTTTAAATTACAGACTTAATGTTGTTTTTAAACATAAAAACAAAACATATGTAGTTCCTGGTTTTTATGCCGCCGATGGTAATGCAGCCGAAACAAGCGCCAAAACCGGTAAGGTTTGGCAAGTACGATTTATGCCAGATGAGGTTGGTACTTGGACCTACCAAGTATCCTTTAGAAAAGGGAAAAATATAGCCATAAATGATGATATAAATGCAGGCGAACCTGTTGCTTTTGATGCTTTAAAAGGTGCTTTTGAAATTGCAAATCCAGATGAAGGCGAAAAAGGCAGGTTGCAATATAAAGGCGACAGATATTTACACTATGCCGAAACCAACGCGCCCTTTTTAAAAGGGGGCACAGACAGTCCTGAAAACTTTTTAGGCTATTATGAGTTCGATCAAACACCAGATAAACACAGGTACGAGCCGCACGCTCAAGATTGGAAAAAAGGAGATCCAACGTGGCAAAACGGCAAAGGTAAAAACATTATTGGAGCATTAAATTATTTAGCTTCAAAAGGGATGAATTCGGTTTATTTTTTAACCATGAATGTGCAAGGCGATGGAAAAGATGTTTGGCCGTGGACCGATGAAAATGAGCGTTACCGTTTTGATTGTAGTAAGCTAGACCAATGGGAACTTGTTTTCGATCACATGGATGCGCTAGGGTTAATGCTTCATATAGTAACTCAAGAAACAGAAAACGAGCTGTTAATGGATATTGGCGAACTTGGTGTACAACGAAAATTGTATTACCGAGAGTTAATCGCAAGGTTTTCTCATCATTTAGCAATAACATGGAATTTAGGAGAAGAAAATGGCCCTGTACATTGGTCTCCAAAAGGACAAAATGATAGCGATAGAAAAGCTATGGCTAAGTATATTAAAACTCATGATCCTTATAAGAATTTTGTGGTGTTACATACACATTCCTTACCAGAAGAGCAGGATTTGTATTTAAATCCATTACTAGGTTATCCGTTTTTAGATGGTCCTTCTATGCAAACACACAAACCGGATTTAATTCACGACATAACCAAAAAATGGATTAACGAATCTCAAAAAAGTGGAAGGAATTGGGTTGTAAATCAAGATGAAATAGGTCCTGCTGATACTGGAGCAAAACCAGATAAGGACGACCCTAACCACAATGATATAAGACATCGCGTATTATGGGCAAATTTAATGGCTGGAGGTGCTGGTGTAGAGTGGTATTTTGGATACAAATTTGATCATAACGATTTAAATTGCGAAGATTGGCGTTCTAGAGATGATGTTTGGAATCAAACAAGATATGCTTTGGACTTTTTTCAGAAACATTTGCCTTTTTCAGAAATGCAATCTGCCGATGGTTTAACCGAGAATCCAAACGATTTTGTTTTTGCAAAAAATAATGATACCTACGCCATTTACTTACCAGAAGTAATAGAAACAAAAATCAACTTATTTGGTTCTAAAAACACGTTTCAAGTAAAATGGTATAACCCAAGAACCGGTGGAGACTTACAAATCGGAAGTGTTAAAACTATAGAAGGTGGTCAAAAGGCAGATATTGGGTTTCCGCCAAATAAAGAAAAAGATTGGGTCGCGTTGTTAAGCTTAAAACGTAACACAAAAAAAGGTGCTTTAAAAACAAAAAAGGAGGTAGTAACCTTAAGTGCTTTAACAGATTTTGAAATAGAAGCAAATCAAAACAAAGCGGTATACTATAAAGATAAACCTAACGGTGTTTTTGCTATTAATGCTGCAGATAAAGGACAACGCTCTAAGTATGCGTATGCAACCACAAGGTTTAATGGAGTGTCTGGTTTGTATGATTTGGCGTTTATTTCAATGGCCGAGAATGATGGTGAATCGGAATACCTTATTTTAAAAAATGGTAGTGTTATAAGTGAGGTAACAAACCCGGAAACAGATAAAGCATTTGAAGAAGCACGTCATAATCTAGGTCTAGTTTTTATTGCAGAGCATGATATAATACAAATAGCATCTAAGGCTGTTACAAACAAAAAAATACCTGAAAACGATGAAACAGCTTGGTCTAGAGGCCGTTGGAGTCGTTTAATTTTAACACCTGAAGGCATGGTAACTAAACATATGTTGCAAGCTGAAACTGCTTTTACAGAAAAAGATGGGGTGTTAGAAATTGAGGCAGAGAATTTTCATTATAATTCAAAAAACGGAACAAACAGAACGTGGATTGTTAAAACGGCTAAAGAGAAAACAGACCAAAGTAAAACCGCAAGCTCTAATACATATATCGAGGCCTTTCCGGATACACGTATTACGCACGACGATATTTTAATTACAGGCGATAACTTTTTCCCTTTGCCAGGTGTTGGAGGTTTGGTTTCGTACAAAATAAACGTTAGTACAGCTGGCCGTTACTATGTTTGGGTTAGTGCTTATTCTAATGGTACCGAAGATAACGGGGTGCATGTTGGCGTAAATAATACGTGGCCAGAAAGTGGTGCGCGTATGCAATGGTGCAAGGGTAAAAATAAATGGACATGGTCCTCGGCACAACGAGATCCAGATAATCATTGCGGAACGCCAAAAACCATATTTTTAGACCTCGAAGAAGGAACGTCTATTTTATCTTTCTCCATGAGAGAAGATGGTTTTAAAATGGATAGAATTATTCTAACAAAAGATGTTAACTTTAGTCCTAAATAAAATTGTAACACTATGCAGCTAAAAAGATGGATCATTCTTTTCTTTTTTTTAGGGTTTATATTTACCTTAAATTTTGAAGCACAAACTCCTACTGAAGATTTTCAATTTGTTAATATAAAAGAAGGCATTTCTAAAGTTGGTATATATTCCATTATTCAAGATCACTATGGCTTTGTTTGGATATGTACTAATGGTTCTGGTCTGTATAAGTTTGACGGCGTTGATTATACTTCATATAAGTACAAAGTAGGAGACTCAACGGCGTTGCGAAGTAATCTTGTTTTTTCTTCCTATCTAGATAAAGAAAACCGGCTTTGGTTTGGTACAGAAGATGGTTTAAATCTATATAACAGAGATTTAGATGATTTTAAAAAGATACCTCTTGGTAATTCTAACGAAATTGGAGTTTCTGTATTAAGTATTAAAGAAGATAATCGAGGAAATCTTTTAATTGGAACTAAAGATTTGGGTTTATTCATGCTTAATTTAGAAAATCGAGAGGTTGTTCGAGTAACAAAAAGAAATCGTTATCCAGCTATAAACTCCATAGAAATATGCAATGAAACTGTGTATTTAGGAACTAGTGTTGGGCTTAGGGTGTTAGATTATTCTAGTAATAAAATTAGAAAGCCTCATAACAGTAGTAATATAAATTTTAACTTACCTATACAAACCTTAAAGCGGACTACAAATAATCATCTATGGGCGGGAACTTACGGTAATGGTGTAATTAAGTACCAAACTGAAAAAGATACAATTATAAAAGTTTTAAATTTTAAAATAACTAATAAACGTATACTAGCAATGACTCAGTTGGCAGATCATTCTATATTAATTGGCTCGGAAAATGACGGCCTTTTTCATCTTAATACTAAGGGAGAGTTAATAAAAAAATACGTAAATGATAAAAGAGATGAAAATAGTATTCGATCAAACTCCATTTGGTCTTTGTTTCTTGATAAAGAAAACCGTATATGGTTGGGTTACTACAATAGCGGAGTGGCGGTAAGCGATAAGTTTTTTGATAAATTTGGAAATATTGAAAGCTTAACAAGTAATATAAATTCGTTACAAACGGGCTCAGTAACATGCCTTGTTAAAGGTACTAACGACCAAATTTGGGTTTCTATGGATGGAGGAGGAATCGATATAATAGATACTAAAAACCTAAATTTTAAGCACGTAAATATTTCGTCTACCAAGCATTACTCTGGATTAACTAGTAATTATATTCAAACTATTTTTATTGATAGTAAAGAAAATATTTGGGCAGGAAGTTGGGATAATGGTTATTATGTACTTAAAAAAGACTCAAATAAGTTTAAGAATGTAAATGTAGAAAACTCCAAGGGAGATTTGGGCTCTAATGCTATTTTGTCTATAACCGAAGATCAAGATGGTATTATTTGGATGGGATCGTTCTATACCGGAATATACGCATATAATCCAAAAACAAATATACTTAAAAACTATAATTCTGGTCCATTTGAAAGTATTTCAAATACCGATGTTAGAAAAATATTAGTAGATAACGATAATGCTATTTGGTTTGGTACAATCGATGGGCTTTTTAAAATAGATAAAGGAGATAATCAGGAATTAAAACTTACTTCATTACAAGAAAAGATGTCTCAAGCTCCTAATAACCAAAAAAGTGCCAATCATATTTTATCCTTATTTCAATGTTCAAAGGGCTATATTTGGATTGGTACACGCGGTGCAGGACTTTGCAGATACAACAAGAAATCCAACGAACTTAAATGGTATAATAAAATTACAGGTTTACAAGAAGAAAATGTTACCGGGATTATTGAAGATAACGCAGGGACTATTTGGATATCGGGTAATTCGGGGATTTCAAAAATAAATATTGAAACAAACGAGGTTAAAAGTTATACCTCTAGCGATGGGTTGCTATCCGACGATTTTAACTTTAACGCCACCTTAAAAGATGAAAATGGTGTGCTTTATTTTGGTAATTACAAAGGTATAGATTTTTTTAATCCAGAAAAGTTAGAAGTAAACTCTAGTGTACCTTCATTATATTTAACAGGATTGAAAATTTTTAATAAACAAGTTGCTCCAAACCAGAAAAACAGTCCGCTTACTAAGGTTATCGCCGAAACTAAGAGTTTAGAATTTAATTACGAACAAACTGTATTTACTATTGAATATATAGGGATTAATTATACCAGACCAGAAAAAAATCAATACGCCTATTACTTAGAAGGTTTTGAGGACTCTTGGAATTATGTTGGTGATTTACAAAGTGCTACTTATACAAATCTTGATTATGGTAATTATACTTTTAAACTAAAAGCAGCAAATAATGATGGTGTTTGGAACGAAACCCCTCTAGAGCTTAAAATAACTATGTTACCACCATGGTGGAAAACAAATGTTGCTATGCTATGTTATATAACTTTATTTTTTATGGGCGTATACCTATTAAATAGAATGACACAAAGCCGTATAAAGGAGAAAGAGGCTATTAAAAATGAACGTATAAAGCGAGCACAAGAAGATCAATTAAATGAGAAGAAAATACAGTTTTTTACTAATATTTCTCATGAGTTTAGAACGCCACTTACATTAATAATAAATCCGTTGCAGGACATTCTTCGAGATAAAAGTCTAGCTCTTCCTTATATAGTAAAAGATAAATTGGATGTTATTTACAGAAATACAGATAGACTATATAGAATGATAAATGAGCTTATGGACTTTAGAAAGTTGGAGCTCGATAAAGTTAATATTAGAGCTTCAGAATTTAATCTTGTTAGTTTAACAAAGGATGTGGTTGCTTTTTTTAAGGAAGAAGCTTCTAGCCGTAACATCTATCTTTCCATGGATGCCGATGTGCCCGAATTACCAATTTGGGCAGATGCTAGTATGTTGGAAAAAATCATCTTCAATATTATGTCTAATGCTATAAAAGTGACTCCAGATGGTGGTGCTATTAATGCAGATATTTTATCGACAGACGATTTGGTTTTATTTCCTTTAATAGACGAGAAAAATCCGCGTAAAGCTTTAGAAATTAGAATATCAGATACAGGTCCAGGTCTAGAAAAGGACCAGATTAATAAAATTTTCGAACGCTTTTATCAAATTGAAAATCTTAACAAAGGCTATTATGGTAGCACAGGTATTGGTTTAGAGGTTGTACAGAGTTTTATAAAATTGCATAAAGGAAAAGTTGAAGTGGAAAGTGAAGTTGGTAAGGGAACCACATTTAGAATTTTACTTCCTGCTGGAAATGCTCATTTTACAAAAGAGCAGCTTGCACCTCAGGTAATTTCAGAAAGCACTAAAAAAGAAAAATTTATTTTAAACGCTGGTGTCGAATCTGTTGAAACAGATATAGATAACGATGCAGGAAACGATACCAGGTCGAGTACTTTACTTATTGTAGAAGATAGTGTTGAACTTAGAAAATATTTAAAAAGCGAATTAATAAATAATTATAAAATACTAATAGCAAAAAACGGAAAAGAAGGTCTAAAAATAGCAAAAGAATCAATACCAGATATGATTTTAACCGATGTTATTATGCCAGAAATGGATGGTTTTGAGTTTTGTAAGCAAATAAAAACAGATATAAAAACAAGTCATATCCCGCTGTTAATGCTAACAGCTAAAACTAGAATAGACGACCGTATGGAAGGTATTGGTTTTGGTGCCGATGCCTATATGGTAAAACCGTTTGATATGCGTTTGTTAAAATTGCGTTTAGAGCAGTTAATAACTAGTAGAAAACTAATATTTGATAAGTATTTTTCGGATATTAGTGGTAAAGAAAAGGCAGAAACAACCTCTATTGATAAAGAGTTTATACAAAAAGTACTAAGTTATATAAGTGAAAATATGAGCGATTCGGATTTAAGTGTAGAGGTTTTAGCATCGCAACTAAACTTAAGTAGAAGCCAACTTTATCGTAAAATAAAATCGCTTACGGGTCAAACGGTCAATGAGTTTTTAAGAAAGCTACGTATACAAAAAGCTAAACAGATTCTTGAAACAGGAAACTCTAATATTAGTGAAGTTTGTTATAAAGTAGGGTTTTCTTCACCGTCGTATTTTACGAAATGTTTTAAAGCTCACTTTGGTATTCTTCCTACCGAGGTGAAGGTAAAAAAGGATGACAACTAGATAAGCAATACTTTAAAGTAAACAGTAAAACATATAAAGCCCACCGTTTTAATTCGAAATTGCTTTGCGCTAAAAGTGTGATTTGCGAAGTTTAACCTGTATACAAGGTTAGTAATAAATGTTGCGGGGAGTGAATCAAATGTTGTAAAAGGGCTTTTTATAATAGAAGTCGCAACAAAAGTCTTATTTAATGCTTAATGTGTTCTATTCTAAAACATAAGGCAACTAGTATATTTGATTTTGTAATTATTGTTTTTTAACATGAAACACCGTAAAACCAGATTAAAACTTTTAGCAGAAATAGTATTAGTCTGCTTTATGCTTTGCATTTTGGTTATGATATTAAGTTTTTTTTAGTTGTAATTTTTATTGACAGATAAATAGGCTTAGTTTAATGGGTTTAAAAAAACACAATATTTGTAAACCTCTCTATATGTTTTATGGCTAAAAAAAATAAGCGGCTAGCTACTAGGTTAGTCAATGTTATTAGAGGCGCTAGTTTATGCTATCAATAAAGTTTTAAATGCAATTTGTTGCCCTTTAATCCAGACTCTAAAACATCAAAAAAAAGGTTGCTATCTATTGTATGTTCAAAAACACACACACACAAATTTAATTAATATAAGATCGCTTTTTGTTAAATAAGAAGGTAAAGGCGTATAGAGAAAATGAAAAAAACAAAACACATATTTATATTATTCTAATTAAGGTTAGAAGTCTATTAAAAATATTTATTTTCTTATAAATACAAGAGGACTATTTTATGCTGCAATATTTGAGATAGCGCATTAGTTAGCTAAGTTTTATATTAAAGTTTATAAGCTTTAGAGTAATGATTCATAATAAAAGGGTAGAAAATTATAGAGTTGCTAAGCTTGATTTTAAATAGTAAACTAAAATTTTGTAACTGTTTTATTAATTTGTACATCAGTTATGTTGTAATAATAAGATTACTTGAGTAAAGTGTGATTTTTTACATTAGTTAAAAAAGATTAGTTATAAATAGTTATTTTTACCAAACCGAAAATTTTAAGATTTAGATATAAACAAATGGTAACGTTACATTTTATAATGGGCTTAGGTTATGCAGCTTTAGTTTGGGTAAAAGGTAACTTTGTTTAAATAGATGTTATTACTAATACACATTTTGGTGTTACTTAGTACTATGAAAATTAAAAGGTTAAAATAAAATAGATAAGGTGGAGAGGTGGTTTTACAGCTAATTTAATTTTAAGCCTCTAACACTTTATACTTATAAACGCTATAAGAGACACAAAAAAATAAAAGATAATAACTATGAAAAACCCATTTAATAATTTAATTTGTTTGGCTGTCTTAATTATCACTTTAAGTTGTTCTAACTCTTCAGACGATTCGCCAACATCTGAACCAATAAAGATTCCTGAAGCAATTATGGCATCTTTCGATTATACTATATCGCCAACAGATGCTTACGTACTTATATTAAATAATACAACTACTTACCCTTTACCATATACTGGAACTTGGGATTTTGGCAATGGTACTAAAGCGATTACCGATATAACTGGAGTAAAAGAGGTACGATATAGTACCGCAGGGAGTTATACCATAAGTCTTACCGTATCTAGTGATGATACAACAAATACTGCTACTAAAGAAATTATTGTAAACGATGGTGGTATCTGTCTTAATGCTGTTTGTAATGATCTAAATACTACAGGTTTAAAAGATGCAGCTAAAACATTTTCGGTGGGTACAATAACAAGATCATCTTATATCTCGGCAGGGGGTAGACATACTGAAATTTTAAAGGAAGAGTTTAATAATTTAACCTCAGAATACGAAATGAAAATGAATGTTATGTATCCTTCTCAGGGTAACTATAATTTTTCTGCAGGCGATGCTATTGTAAATTTTGCTCAAGTTAATGGAATGAACGTACATGGGCATGCTTTAATTTGGCATAATGCCACACCAAGTTGGGTAGAGAATTTTTCTGGTACCAATGCCGAATTTGAAAGCATGATAGAAGATTATATTACAACAACTTTAAAGCATTATAAAGGAAAAGTACGCTCCTGGGATGTAGTAAACGAAGCTCTTGAAGATGGCTCTGGCCACCCCTTAAGAAACTCAATTTTTAGACAAAAAATGGGTGACAATTATGTTAAAAAATGTTTTCAGTTTGCCAGAAATGCAGATCCAGATGTTATGCTATTTTACAATGACTATAATATGGCCTCTAGTGCAACAAAGCGCAAGGCCATGTTCAATTTAGTAGACGAATTAGGAGATTTAATTGATGGTATAGGTGCACAAATGCATATTTCTTATAATAGACCTTCTACATCTAGCATTCAAGCTGTTGCAGATGGAACAGTATCGAGAGGGTTAAAATTACATTTCGCCGAATTAGATATTAGAACAAACCCAGAAAAAGATGCAAACGTTTCTGAGCTTTCTGCAACCAAAGCAAGCGCACAAAAAGATAAGTTTAAAGAGGTTGTTAAAATTTATAATGCCATTCCTTTAGATAACAAATTTGCATTAACTACATGGGGTGTAAGAGATAATGAATCTTGGTTGTTAGATTTTTGGGGTGTTCCAGATTGGCCACTTATGTTTGATGAGAACTATAATAAAAAGGCTGCCTACGAAGGGTTTTTAGAAGGTTTAGAGTAATAGAAAAAACAGACTTTGCTTTATTAAGAAATCTATAAGTTTTTAGTGAGTTTTATGACTTTATTTTCAAATAATCTTTTAAAGTAAAAGTAGTCCATGGTTGTAAAATAGTAACTAAGATAAGGCTATTAGAGTAATAATTTAAGTAAATTTTGCTTAGGTGTATTAAACAATCTATACTTTTTTACAGATTGCTTTGTGTGTTAATACTTATAATTTATTTATTTTTTAAATCTAATACAGCATGATACGCTTTTTTTTGTTTTAAATTTCTATCAAATAATAAAGGATGATTTGTTCTTCCTTTAATTGGCCAATTATTTAGCCAAGTTTGTTCGTCATTAAGACCCCAAAAAGTTACTCTTTCAATTTTATCTTTGTGTTTCAAGAATAATTTAAAAATATCCTTATACCGATTAGCTAATTTAGTTTGCGCTGCATCTGTAAGCTCAATAGGGTACGGATTCATTTTAGGATCGTGTTCAAACTGTGTAAAATTTTGTTCTACTGCAGCACCATCTAGATCCCATGGGTTTGGTAACATGGTAATGTCTAACTCTGTGAAACTAACCTTAAGACCTAATGCAGCATAAGTAAGAATACTGCTTTCTATATCTTCTAGCGTTGGATACTCTAAACTCCAATGGGCTTGCATGCCAACACCATCTATTTTAATATCTTGTTCTTGTAGGTTTTTAATAAGTTTTACGGCCCCAGCTCTTTTTTTTGGTTTCCATAGATTATAATCATTGTAAATTAGTTTTGCATCGGGGTCTGCTTTAGCTGCTAGTTTAAAGGCATGTGTTATATAACTTTCTCCCATAAGCTTATAGAAATTAGAGTTTCTAAAGTCGCCATCTTCATTTAAAGCTTCGTTTATGACATCCCAAGTGTGTATTCGGCCTTTATACCTTTTTACGATAGTATTTATATGAATCTCAATAGTTTCAGCCATAGTAATACTGTCTTTTATTGTTTCCACCCAAGAGGATAACTGACTATGCCAAACTAATGTGTGTCCTACAATGTGCATATTATATTTTTCTCCTAGTGCTACATAGGTATCAGAAACATCAAAAAAGAAAGTGTTTTTTTGTGGATGAATTTGCTCCCATTTCATTGCGTTCTCTGGGGTTATTGAACTAAACTCCTTTTCAAGAAGTGTATTTGTTTTGTGGTTTATTTGATTAATTTGAGAATGACTAATAGCTGTCCCTATATAAAAATCGTGTTTAAAGGATTCTTTAAGAGAAATTGATGTGTTTGAGTCTATGTGTTTACAGCTAAAAACTAAAATAAACGTCGTTAATATTAAATATGATTTGTATAATTTACAGGTCATGGTTAATTGTTTTTTAAAGCTAATTTAGTGCAAAACTATTTTGAATAAAGATAGCTTTAGGCTTCTTAGTTTAATAAAATAAAATCAACTAATCTTAAAACAAATGTTGCATTATGGTATAAATTATTACTTGTTAAAAAGGCCTAAATTTTATTTGCTATAAACAGACTGGGCTATAATCTATAAAGTAATAACCTATTCGGTTATTGAAACTATTTTAAATTTATTTTTTATTGCCATATTTTAGTTTTTTATACTTTACCTTATGGAGATACGCTTTTTGAAAAAATTTAGAAAAGGAAGTTTAGCTTAATTTTATGTTAAAATTTAATAGTTTTCTTAAAATTTGTACTATATTTGGTTTATTATAATTGGTTAACCAATCTGGGTAACCAAACAACGTTAAATGAAAGTTACTTTAAACGGAACTATTTTTTAAGCTAATAAATCAAAATCTATATAATTGTCCTTTTCTTAGATTACTTTAATTATTTGTATGCAGATATATATTATTGATTAGTAATAGATACAGTTTAACTAAAAATAAACGCAAGTTTAAATAGTAACTTAATTGGGTAAAAGCTTTATAAAATACTTATATTATCAATAAACAGACGAGACTTTGTAAAAAAATTGGGGATAGCCTTAAGAGGAATTCTTGTGTTAGGGGTTTCAGCTAATGGGCTTAATTGGTGTAACGGAGCTCAAAGCCGCTATATATCTATTAGCAACTTCCATTTTTAGATTATAAGGCTACGATTTAAATGGCAGCATTAATGGGGCTTTTGGGTTTCGATTTAACGGTAATACAACAGGAAATGTATAGCCAAAGTATGTAAGCAAAGGTTTGCCATAGCTATAGTTAAATAAAGTTGGGTGAGTCGTAATGTAAAATGATAACGACAAGTGTAGAAGGCGTTAAAAATCCGATAGTCGTTAAAGTATTAACAACAGTTGTAAAATGTAGTATTAATTTTTACCGTACAAATTGGTTTGAATCAAACAAAAAAATGTTTAGAAACCCTATAGATATTTATAAAAACCAATTTAAGGCTTTAAACGACTTAAATAAAGAGTGCAATAGTGTGGATGCTATTAAAACCGTGCTAGTGTAAAAGTTGAAATACCTTTTAGGGAAGTAACAGCGATATTAGAATTAGCAAATTTAGATTTTTTGGATTACGGTACGATTTAAGAGGGGCAGAAAAGAAACATGACAAAATTAGTATTGATAAAAAGATTGTTTTTGGATGCCATGAAAAAAGACTTAAATACTGTTTTCAAAATAAGGAATGAGGTTTAGAAATCTAGTTGTTTCAATAAATATTAAATAAACTATAAATAAATAAGACTAATGAATTATAGCGTTAATTTTAAAAATACTATTTTAATCTACCTAAGTCTACTTCTTCTAAGTTTTGGTTGTAAACAATCAGTTAAAAAATCAAGTATAAAGGTAGATAATATTAAGGCTTTAAATGCAGCGATTAATCGTGCTAAGCCAGGAGATAAAATTATACTTGCAAATGGTGTATGGAAAGATGTAGAAATTAAATTTAGAGGCCAAGGTACAAAAGATAATCCTATTGTGTTAAGAGCTGAAACTGCAGGTAAAGTTTCTATTGAAGGGCAATCGTATTTAAAATTTGGAGGGCAATATTTAGTAGTGGAAGGCTTGCATTTTAAAAACGGTTATTCGCCATCAAGAGCAGTAGTTGAGTTTAAAATTAATGATGATGAGATTGCAAATAACTGTAAAATAACAAATTGCGTTATTGAAGATTTTAATAAATTAAAACGTGATGACAGCGATTTATGGGTTAATTTCTGGGGAAGATATAACGAGTTAAGTCATTGTTATATAGCGGGAAAAACCAATAGAGGACCAACCATACGAGTTAATCTAGAGGGTATTGAAAGTATAAATAACTACCATCAAATTATTAACAATCATTTTGGACCAAGACCAGTAAAAGGAGGCCCAAGTGGCGAAACTATTCAACTAGGAAACAGTTTTACATCTATGGCACCAAGTTATACTATGGTTGCAAATAACTTGTTTGAAGAGTGTAATGGCGAAGTTGAAGTAATATCAAGTAAGACTAACTTTAATGAGTTTAGAAACAACGTGTTTTATAAAAGTGAAGGCTCTTTAGTAACTAGACATGGAAATTATTGCACGATTGATGGTAATTATTTTATTGGCGATGGTGTAAATGAGAATTATGGTGGTATCCGAATAATAAATACGGGACATTGGGTAACTAATAATTATTTTTTCAACCTAAAAGGTACAAGTTTTAGAAGTCCGTTGGCAGTAATGAATGGAATACCAAAGTCGCCACAAAATAGATATAATCAAGTTACCGATGTGGTTGTTGCTTACAATACTTATGTAAATTGTAGTGCGCCTTGGCAGTTTGGTGTGGGAACAAATATAGCTCAAGCCGATGTGCTGCCAAAATCTGAAATTCGTTCTGCAAGAGCAGTTAGAACCAATGTGGCTAATAATGTTATTTATAATGAAACGGGTCTAGAGGCTATTGTTATTGAAAACGATAAGGCCGACGGTGTTACCTTTAAAAATAATGTTGTAGATAATAAAGGAGTGGCGTTTAATGATTTTAACGGCGGTATTGTAGAGGCTTCATTAGGCTTAAAAAACATATCTAATAATATCAAAATCCCAACAGGTGTGCCAACCGATATTGAACCATATAAAGGATTCGATTTTAATACTATAGAAACAGATTTATTTGGTAAATCTAGAAAAAACAACAATTCTATTGGAGCTATTATTGGAGTAGATGTAGCTAATCCTAATATTCTTGATAAATCTAAATACGGTACAAACTGGTTTTCAAATGAAGTAAAACCAAGAGATCCTGTTTCTCATGTTGTTACTCAGGCTAGCTCAATTCAAGCTAAAATAGATGCCGCTAATAATGGCGATATTATTGTTCTAAATCCTGGTGTTTATAAGGTAGAAAAGCCGTTAGTTATTAATAAAACAATAACCATTCAATCTAATAAAGAAGACAAAGCCCAAGTGGTATATAATGGAGCTGCAGATTCTCCTTTATTCTCGCTAAACCCAAAAGGGAAGTTAACCGTTAATAATTTAAACTTAAAAGGAAATCAAGCTAATTATGCCTTTGCAAGTTTAAAAGAAAACATGTCTAATCATTTTGGATTAACGGTTTCAAATACCGAAATAAGTGATTTTAACTACGTACTTAAAGTTTATAAAGAATCCTTTTCAGAACGTATTACTTTTAATAATACTAATATTTCAGACTGTTTAAATGGCCTTGAGCTATCTGGTGAAACAAATGCAAAAGGAGATTATAATACCGAGTATTTAACTATCGATACTTGTAAATTTAATAATGTAAAGGCCAACGTGGTTGATTATTTTAGAGGGGGTTATGATGAGTCTACCATTGGAGGAAATCTTATAGTTTCAAATTCAACTTTTACAAATTGCGGGGCTAAGGAGGACAACAGAATTCTATTAAACCACCACGGAATAGTAAATGTAAATATAACAGGTAATACCTTTAAAAATAATCCGGTGGCATTTGTTTCTGTGTTGTGGGGCGCAAAAAATAATGTACAGTCTAATAACACCCTAAGTAACTCTGGACAAATTAAGGTTCAAGAAAACTTAGAAATGAAATTGATGTACTAATTTGTATATCGTTTTAAGTTTTAAAATCGAGAATAATTTTTAATATAAAAGTCTTTTAACGCCTATTTTTATGGGCGTTTTTAAGTTTATTTATGTTAATTTTTACATTTTATGGCTTTTTTTTTTGTTAAAGAAGGAAATACTTATATATTTGGTATACCAATTTGGTTAACCAAATTGGTTTCGTTTTAAGTTTTAGTGTTGTTTTATTTAAAATACATGAGTTAATACAACATTTTATAAAATAAATTAAAATTAATCTAGTAGAGACAGGATTTTTAAAAGTTAATCTTTGTGTTTTATTTGAGTTAGTCCCTGGTAAACAATATTTTTTGTTTCCTGTCTCCATAAAAATAATTTGGCTACACCTTTGTTTAAGGTTAGCCTTTTAATTAAATCGTTAGTGGCGTTAAACAAAATAAAGCTATTCATGTAAAGCGGGATTGAATAGTTTGTTTGATGCTGCTAATAATTCAATTTTTAAACTAATAAACTCTTGTATTTAGGAGCTAAATTTTAAACTAAACTATGGCATTAATTAGAACCTTATTACTTAGTGTATTGCTTATTTCGTTGTTTTCGTGTAATGATACCAACGAAAATATTCCTGACGAAAGCGAGCATGAAGGTCACCCAAAATTAATTCTTACCAAAAAAGGTGTTAAAGAGATTAGGGCACAATTAGGAAATATTCCAATTTTTGATAATACGCTAAAAGAGGTTAAAGAAGACATTGATGCCGAAATTAAATTAGGAATAGACACTCCAATTCCAAAAGATTATTCGGGTGGGTATACACACGATCGCCATAAGCGTAATATGGTAGTGATGCAAAAAGCTGGTGTATTGTATCAAATTCTAGACAACGAAAAATATGCTAAGTATGTAAAAGATATGCTAATGCAATATGAAGACATGTACAAAACATTACCTGTACATCCTAAAACAAGATCGTACGCTAGAGGTAAGTTATTTTGGCAATGTTTAAACGATTCTAATTGGTTAGTTTATGTTAGTCAAGCATACGATTGTATTTATAATTATCTTACTGAAGAAGAAAGAAATAAACTAGAAACTAACTTGTTTAAGCCCTTTGCAGATTATATTTCTATAGAGAATCCACAGTTTTATAATAGAGTTCACAACCATAGCACCTGGGGAAATGCAGCCGTTGGAATGATTGGGTTGGTTATGGACGACGATGAGCTGATTGAACGTGCCCTTTATGGTATTAAAGATTTAGAAATGGATAAAACCGCTAAAGATGACGATGGCGGATATATTAATAAAGATGGAAAAGCTGGCTTTTTAGCAAATATTGAAGAGCCTTTTTCGCCAGATGGTTATTACAACGAAGGGCCGTATTACCAAAGGTATGCCATGTACCCTTTTTTAATTTTTGCTGAAGGTTTACATAACGTAAGGCCAGATGTTAAAATTTTCGAATATAAAGATGGCGTACTTTTAAAATCTATAAATGCCTTATTAAACTTGTCTGATGCCGATGGGGATTTCTTTCCGCTTAACGATGGCCAAAAAGGCATGTCGTATTACACTAGTGCTTTGGTAACCGCCGTAGATATATCATATCATTTTGGAGGTCAGGATCCAGGGCTATTAAGCATAGCCAAACTACAAAATAAAGTCTTGTTAGATGATTCTGGTTTAGCAGTAGCTTTAGGAATAAAAGAAGGTTTAGAAAAACCGTTTGAGAAGAAGTCTATTAATCTAACCGATGGTCCTAACGGTACACAAGGCGGAGTTGGTATTTTACGTAACCAAGGTATAGAGGTTGTGTTTAAATATGCGGCACAAGGTTCTAGTCATGGGCATTACGATAAATTATCGTATTCCTTATACGAAAGAGGAGATGAGGTTATTCAAGATTACGGTTTAGCACGTTTTGTAAATATTGAACAGAAAGGCGGCGGAAATTATTTAAAAGAAAATAAAACTTGGGCAAAACAAACCATAGCTCATAATACGGTTACACAAAACGAAACCTCTCATTTTAATGCTAAGTTTGAAATAGGCAGTAAATACCATCCAGAGTTACATTATTTTTCATCAGAAAATGAAACGGTACAAGTAGCAAGTGCTATTGATACTCATGCGTATCTAGGAACCGAAATGCTTCGTACAATGGCTGTTATTAAGGATGAAGATTTTGAGAAGCCTTATGTGTTAGATATCATGAGGGTGACTTCTAATAAAGCAAATCAATACGATTTTCCATATTATTTTTTAGGTCAAGTATTGCAAACTAATTTTGAACACAAAACTCCAGAAACTTTAAAACCGTTAGGGACTAAAAACGGATATCAACATTTATTTTTAGAAGGTAGTGCTAAAGCGCAAAGCGATAATAGTAAACTGTCTTGGTTAAATAAAGGTAAGTTTTATACCCTAACTACGGTTACTAGTAATGCCGATAATTTATTATTTACACGAATAGGTGCAAACGATCCGGAGTTTAACTTAAGGCGAGAAGCTGCTTTACTTTTAAGACGTAAAAACGTAAAGAATACAACGTTTGTTTCTACCATTGAAGCGCATGGTGGTTATAGCCCAGTAACAGAATCGGCAGTAAACTCAAATAGTAGTATTGCCCATTTAAAAGTAGTTCTAGATAACGCAGATTATACGGCAATTGTTATTACCAACGTAGACGGTGTTTCTAAATTATTTATTACTGCCAATACTAAACAAGGTAAGGGTACCAAACATAAATTAACTATCAATAATGAGAGCTATGAGTGGTCTGGTTCTTATTATTTCAAATAAATCAACTTAAATTAATCAATATGAAAAGATCTAGTGAAAAATATGTCATTACAAAAGACATGGAATGGGAAGAGTTAGGAGGCGGAGTATCAAGAAAGTTTTTAGGATACGATAACCAAATCATGATGGTAAGAGTGAAATTTGTAAAAGGAGCATTTGGTTCTCCACATCAGCATTTTCATACGCAAGCTACTTTTTGTGCTTCGGGTAAATTTGAATTTGAAATTGATGGTGTAAAGAAAATTGTAGAGGCAGGAGATGGTATTTATATTGAACCTAATTTATTGCATAGTGCACTTTGTTTAGAAGAAGGCGAGTTAATAGATACATTTAGCCCAGTAAGAGAAGATTTTTTAACGGGTGGAGAGGTGTCTTATTTTGGTGATAAATCATAAAAAAAAGAGCTATTATATAGCTATTTTAAGTATTTAATTAAAGTCTCCAAATACAATTCCAGTTGTATTAATAACGAATATAACCGGTAGTTGGTGCGACTAAAATTGTCTGTGTTTGTATAGTTAACAAAAAGTTTATAGAAGAAAAGTGTTAAAGATATTTTTATTTTTTGCTAGTTCTAAAATTTAACTTATATTTGGATAACCAATCTGGTTAACCAAAATGATTTAACCAGTAGCTTTTATAGAATCTATTGAGAAACGTTACCAATATATTGTAAACTATCTTTTAAAACTATTTATTAAACAAGGCATTAAAAATTGTTATAAAGTTTAATAAAATAGTTTCGTTACTAAGTTTTATATGTTAACTTTTTTTTATTTAGATAAGCGCACTAAATTTTAAGGTTATTTTTCAAATAACCCGAAAAGTTGCTCATTTTAATAGTAAAGTGTTGTAAACTAGAAGTAAATTTTAGATTTTATTAAACTTTAAATAAGATGTATGTTTGTTTTTTAATTTTTTATAACAAGGTCTATTAGCAATTAATAAATAAGAATTATGAAGATAGAGTCATTAACGTTAAGTGAAAATCAAATGGTACAGAATACCATTATCACTAAAATAAGGGATTTAATAAACTATAAAAATCTTGAACCAGGGGATAAGCTACCATCAGAAAGAATGTTATCTGATAAATTTGAAGTAAGTAGGAGTAACGTAAGAGATGCTATTCAAAAGTTAGAGTTTTTTGGTTTACTAAAATCCATCCCTCAAAGCGGAACCTTTGTAGCTAATATTGGAGTTATAGCCATGAATGGTATGATCGACGATATTTTGGGTTTAAAAGCACCAGATTTTAAAACACTAGTTGAAACAAGAATTTTATTAGAATTAAAAACCGTTAGGTTAGCCGCATTAAGGCGTACAGAAGAAGATTTAGAGGCTATTAAAGCTGCATTAGACGCTTACGAAGATAAGGTGCTACTAGGTAAAGAGGCCGTTCAAGAAGATCTGTTGTTTCATTTAGCTATAGCAAAGGCTTGTGGAAATAGTACCATGAACATGTTTATGTTAACTATTACACCTCAAATTATTATGAATTTTGAAAAATACCACGTGTGCGACAAAGGAAGGGCCATTGTGGGTATACAAGAGCATAAAGAAATTTATGACGCTATTAAAAAGCAAGATACTGTATTGGCAAAGCAAAAAATGAAAGATCATTTTAGCGTGTTGTATCAATATTGTTACAATATAACATAAGCTTATTTGCAGTAATTCTTATAACTAGAGGTTAACACCTTGGTAAATACCATAAATATGAAATTAAAAGGACTAAGATGGTGGGTGGTTGGACTTGTAGCTTTGGCTGCAATTATAAACTATATTGATAGGCAAGCTTTTGGAGCTTTATGGCCAGATATTGCTAATGATTTATTTCCTGAAATGAATAAAGATGAGCATAAAGCTATTTATGGTACAATATCAACAGTGTTTATACTTTCGTATGCAGGAGGTCAGGCTCTTTTTGGTAAAATTTTTGATTACATAGGTACTAGACTTGGTTTTGCACTTTCAATAGGTGTATGGTCTATTGCAACCATGCTTCATGCCTTTGCTCAAGGGTTGCTAAGTTTTTCAATTTTTAGATCTATTTTAGGAATAGCCGAAGCAGGAAACTGGCCAGGTGCTGCTAAGGCGAATGCAGAATGGTTTCCAACTAAGGAGCGTGCTCTTGCACAAGGTATTTTTAATTCAGGAGCTGCAATTGGAGGCATTGTAGCTTATCCAGTAATTGGGTTGTTATCTGTTTATTTTGACTGGAAAGCTATATTTATAGTTGTTGCTGTACTGGGATTCTTATGGCTTTTACCTTGGTTATTTGTGGTAAAATCACATCCAAAATCACACCCATGGCTTACAGAGGATGAAAGAAACTATATTCTTTCAGGACAAAGAAATCAAGATCTCGATGAAGATGGTAATTACAAGGAAGAATATGCTCCAGACACTGCCCAATTACTAAGGCATAAAGAGAGTTGGGGAGTTATTATAGCTTCTGCAGCAATAGATCCAATCTGGTGGCTTTTTATAGTTTGGATTCCAATCTATTTATCAGAGGTTTTTGGAATGGATGTTAAACAAATTGCATTCTCCGCATGGGTTCCTTATGTAGGAGCAATGATAGGTGCAATATTAGGCGGTTTATTTGCTAAAAATAGGCTGTCTGCAGGGTGGTCTGTAGATAAAACCCGAAAAATAACAATTACGTTAGGTTGCTTAATTATGGTTCCTTGTTTCTTTCTTTTAAAAGCGCCGACGTCTGCCATTAATGCAGTTATTATTATGGCGATTTTACTCTTTGGTTTTCAAGTAGCAATAGGTAATATTCAAACATTACCAAGTGATTTATTTAGTGGAGAAATTGTTGGTACATTATCTGGTTTGGCAGGTATGGCTGCTAAGTTAGGTGCAGCCGGACTTACTATATTGGTAACATTTATAACTGCAGGTGGGAATTATACACCAGCCTTTATAATAGGAGGTGTTTTAGCCGTAACAGCTCTCTTAGCTGTTTGGCTTTTATGCCCAAAAATTGAGCCATTAAAAATGAAATAAAATATAGAAAATAATTAATTACAAAATTAAAGAATAATATGAGTGATTCAAATGGAAAAGTAGCAGTTATAACAGGTGCTACAGGAGGTATAGGTTTTCAAGTAGCAAAAAGATTAGGTCAAGATGGATATACTGTAGTATTAAATGGTATTGATGATGAGTCTGGAGCTCAAAGAGTTAAAGAACTTTCTGCAGAAGGTATATCTTCAGAGTATTACGGTTTCGATGTAACTAAAGAAGATGAGGTTACAGAAAACATTACAAAGATTGGTGAAAAATATGGAAAAATTGATGCGCTTGTAAACAATGCAGGTGGTTTAGGAGGTCGTTCTAGATTTGAAGAAATGACTACTGAATTCTACAGATTCGTAATGGCTTTAAATTTAGATTCTACATTTTTTGCATCTAGAGCTGCGATCCCTTACCTTAAAAAAGGTGAAAATGCATCTATAATTAATTATACATCTATTGCAGGTTGGAATGCAGGTGGGCCTGGTGCTGGTATTTACGGAACTTCTAAAGCTGGAGTTCATGCTATTACAAGAGCTTTAGCTAAAGATTTAGCTGAATACGGAATTAGAGTAAATGCAGTATCTCCTGGTACTATTGATACGGATTTCCACAAGCAAATTAAATCTACTAAGCCAGAAGTATTTGCCTCTTGGAAAAACAATATCTTATTAGGTAGATTAGGTCAACCAGAAAACGTAGCTTCAGTGGTTTCTTTCTTAGTAAGCGACGATGCTTCATTCTTAACTGCCGAAACTATCCAAGTTGGTGGTGGACAAGGTTTAGGAATCTAATTTTAAGTTGTTCAAGTAAAGTATGAGAAATCATACTTTTAAACCAAGTATAAATAAAGCGCTATTGTAGAAATACAATAGCGCTTTATTATTTTATACTATTAGTGTATTTACCTGTACTTTTACCGTAACAGCATAGAATATACACAGGACTTTAACTTCGTTTTAATGCGTTTATTTAGCAACTAGATTGTGCCTTTAAGTAGGTTTAAGCTACTTATTTTATACACTTTTGTTAAAGACAAGACATAAAAAAACCACCATAAAGGTGGTTTTAAGAGTTTTTAAAAAACTACTATCTAATTAGTGAGTAGCTTTTAATTTATCAGCTTCTGCTTTTACTGCATCGGCAGCTTTATTAGCAGCATCGCTTGTTTTTGCTTTTGCATCATTTATAACTTCTCCAGCTTTTTCTCCAGCGTTGTCAATGGCATTTCCAGCAGCATCAACAGCAGAGTTTACAGCTTCACCAGTGGCTTCAGCAGCATTCTCAACAGCTTTGCCAGCTTCATTAGCAGCATCACCTGCAGCATCTACAGCAGAGTCAACAGCATTTCCAGTGGCATCAGCAGCATCTTCTACAGCATTACCTGCAGCATCAGCAGCATTTTCAATGGCATCTCCAATAGACTCCCCTTTTTTAGTGTCTCGACATGATGTGAAACTTAATGCTAACAATAGAATTGAACTTAATAATACTTTTTTCATCGGTTTTTGTTTTAGTGTTTTCTGTTATTAATTAGTTTTAAAATTTTACTTTTATAAAAGTAACCTTCTAGAACAACCTATATACGTAGATAATCTAGTATATGGATGACTGCCCCTTTATTCTTTTCAATAAAAGCTTTATTATAAGACCCTGCTTGTAACCTAAAGTCACGATCGGTAATTAATTTATTAAGGGTTTTATTAAAATTTAATTGGCTATCAATCTCAAACATACCACCATTATCAATTAAGGCTTGTGCTTCTAAAAACTTAGCATGATTATTTCCTATTAGTATTGGAGTGCCAAAGACAGCAGGCTCTAATGTGTTATGTAGTCCTGTGGTTCCTACAGCACCACCAACATAAGCAATATCTGCATAGCTGTAAATTTTAGAAAGAATACCTATGGTATCTATAATAAAAACTTCGAATTCGGCTAAATTATGCTTGTCTCTTTCAGAGAACAGAACCGTTTTAGCGTTAATTTTTTCTTGTAATTTTTTAATGCGATCGGGCTTAATATCGTGTGGGGCAATTATAAATTTTATATCTTTTGAAACTTGTGTATTTATAAATTCAGTAAAAAGAGCTTCACCTTCTGGCCAAGTGCTACCGGCAACAATACAAAGTTTGTTGTTTTTAAAAGTATCAATAAAATTTAAAGAGTTATCTAAGCTTAATTGACTGTAAACCCTATCATATCTAGTGTCTCCGCTAACCGTAACAGATGTGTAATTTATGGATTCTAATAGTACTTTCGAAGCCTCGTTTTGAGTAAATATATGTTCAAAAGCAAAAAGCGCTTGCTTTAATTGTTTGCCATAAAACTTAAAATAAGATTGCTCTTTCCTAAAGGCAGCCGAAATAAGTATAGCACGTAAGTGTCTGGATTTTAATTCATTTAAAAAATTGGGCCAAATATCATATTTTACAAAAATGGTAAGTTCTGGATCTATTAAATCTAAAAAGCGTTTAGCATTGGTTTTAGTATCCAGTGGTAAATAAATTACAACATTGGCAATTGGAGAATTTTTTCGAATTTCGTAACCTGATGGCGAGAAAAAACTCAAGATTATTTTGTGGTTTTTATAATGCTTTCGGAGCTCTAAAAAAACAGGGAGTCCTTGCTCATACTCTCCTAATGAAGCACAATGAAACCAAAGCGTTTTGTCGCCCTTTTGTATGCTGTTTTTTAAAATTTTAAACGTGTTTTCTCTACCAATAGCACCTTTTTTAAGCTTTGCATTAAACTGCGCTCCTAATTTTAGTACAACACCTGTAAGATGAATTCCAATGTTATATATTAAGTTCAATACTTTTCTTTTAATGCTAAAATACATTTCTTTAAAATAAATACATTGGTTAACGTCTATCAATTTTGTAATTTTGTCTGGAGCAAGCCCTAAAAAAGGAGGCGTAAAAATTAGTCTGTATTCTAGTTTTATAATGGAATAGGCTATAATTTTTTATACATGAAGAAAATTCAAATGGTTGATCTTAAGGGTCAATACGCAGGCATAAAAGATGCTGTTAACTCGTCTATTCAAGAAGTTATTGAAAATACCGCATTTGTAAACGGACCTGAAGTTCATAAGTTTCAAAAATCTTTAGAGGATTATTTAGGTGTTAAACATGTTATCCCTTGCGCTAATGGTACAGATGCTTTGCAAATTGCAATGATGGGCCTGGGTTTAGAGCAAGGCGATGAGGTTATTACTGCCGATTTTACTTTTGCAGCAACCGTAGAGGTTATTGCACTATTAAAATTAACGCCGGTTTTGGTTGATGTTAATGAAGATGATTTTAACATTAACATAGAAGCAATCAAAAAAGCCATTACGCCTAAAACAAAAGCTATTGTGCCTGTGCATTTATTTGGGCAGTGTGCAAATATGGAGGCAATCATGAAACTTGCTAAAGAACACAACCTGTTTGTAATCGAAGATAATGCCCAAGCTATTGGAGCAAATTATAAATACAGTGATGGCAAAAAGGTAAAGGCCGGAACCATTGGAAATGTTGGAGCTACATCCTTTTTCCCTTCTAAAAATTTAGGTTGTTATGGCGATGGTGGAGCCATTTTTACAAACGATGACGATTTAGCTCATACCATAAGAGGTATTGTAAACCATGGTATGTACGAACGCTACCATCATGATGTAGTTGGTGTAAATTCGCGTTTAGATAGTATACAAGCGGCTGTGTTAAACGCTAAATTACCACATTTAGATGCTTATAATAAAGCAAGACAAACGGCTGCAAGAAAATATAATGCCGCCTTTAAGGGTGTGGATAGTGTTATTACGCCTAAAACGGTAAATGAATGTGATGGTATTTGCGAGACATGCGATTGCCATGTTTTTCATCAATATACTTTAAGAGTTAAAGGTGTAGACAGAGATGCTTTAGTAAAGCATTTAAATGAAAATAATGTTCCTTGCGGCGTTTACTATCCAATTCCGTTACATAAGCAAAAGGCTTATTTGGATAACAGGTATGTGGAATCTCATTTCGAGGTAACAAATCAATTGGTAAAAGATGTTATTTCTTTACCAATGCATACAGAGTTAGATGACGAACAAATTGAATTTATAACAACAACCATAATAAAATTTATAAATGGATAAAATATTAGTTACCGGCGGATTAGGATTTATTGGCTCTCACACCGTAGTAGAATTGCAAAATGAAGGCTATGACGTTGTTATTATTGACGATTTATCAAACTCATCGGAAAAAGTATTAGATGGTATTACGGCAATTACCGGAAAAACGCCAATTTTTGAAAAGTTAGACTTAAAAGAAAAAGATAAAGTAGAACAGTTTTTTGCTAAACATAACGATATAAAAGGGGTTATCCATTTTGCAGCAAGTAAAGCTGTAGGAGAGAGTGTAAAAGAGCCTTTATTATACTACGAAAACAATATCTCAACTTTAGTATATATACTTAAGGAATTAAAAAAGTTGCCATCGGCAGGATTTATATTTAGTTCGTCTTGTACGGTTTACGGACAAGCAGATGAGTTGCCAATAACAGAAAATGCCCCAGTTAAGTTAGCTGAGTCGCCATACGGAAACACCAAGCAAATAGGTGAAGAAATAATTAGTGATACTTGTAAAGTAACACCAAATTTAAAAGCGATTGCCTTACGTTATTTTAATCCGGTTGGAGCACATGAGTCGGTTGAAATAGGAGAATTACCTATTGGTGTGCCACAAAATTTAGTGCCATTTATAACACAAACGGGTATAGGTTTACGCCAAGAATTATCTGTTTTTGGTGATGATTATCCTACGCCAGATGGTACATGTATTCGTGATTATATTCATGTAGTCGATTTAGCTAAAGCGCATGTTATTGCCTTAGGAAGGTTACTTCAAAATAAAAACAAATCAAACTACGAAACCTTTAACTTAGGAACAGGAAAAGGAAGTTCGGTTTTAGAGGTTGTAAAATCTTTTGAAAAAGTTTCGGGTAAAAAGTTAAATTATAAAATAGTAGGTAGAAGAGAAGGCGATATTATTTCTGCCTATGCTGATACAGAAAAAGCGAATAAAGAATTAGGTTGGAAAACTAAATTGTCTCTTGATGATGCTATGCGTTCTGCATGGAAATGGGAACAAAAAGTAAGAGGAGAGAATTAATTTTTTACAGATACCGTGTAAATAAAAAGGGTTGCAATTTTTTAATAGCAACCCTTTTTTTATGCTGTTGTTTTTTTCTTTTTAAAAGTCATAATAACCAGAATTATCATTCCGGTGGTAACCGATAAATCGGCGAGATTAAAAATGCCAGTCCTAAAAACGCCACCAAGATCTATATATAAGAAATCGGTAACTCTTCTATAAACAATTCTATCGTAAACATTAGCAATACCACCGCCAATAATACTTGCAAAAGCAAAAAGCGACCAATTGTCTAAGGATTTATCTAAGAATATATGGCGAAGTACAAAACCTAAAACAACTATTGGTAATATTAGTAATAATAGTACTCTAAGCGTGTCATTAAGTTCGCTACCCATACCAAGAAATGCGCCTGTGTTTTCTACATGCATTAAAATAAAGGCATCGCCAATAATAGGAATGCGTTCACCTGGGTTTACTTCGGTTCTTAAAGTTACGTTTTGCTTTACCATAACTTTCGATATTTGATCGGCAGCAATAGTTAAAACAATAACTAAAATAATATAGATAGAGCGTTTGGTTAGCTTCATTTAACTGTTAATTTCAAAAGTTGCAGAAGCCGTTTCAGAGGCTCTGTTAATCTTTTTTACTAAACCTTGTAAAACTTTTCCAGGACCAACTTCGGTAAACAATGTTGCACCATCGGCAATCATTTGTTGTACAGATTGCGTCCAACGTACAGGAGCCGTTAATTGCGAAATAAGGTTGGCTTTAATGGCTTCTTCATCAATTACAGCGTTTGCTGTTACGTTTTGGTAAATTGGGCAGTTAGGCTTGCTAAATGATGTGTTTTTAATAGCTGCAGCAAGTTCTTCGCGTGCTGGCTCCATTAATGGTGAATGGAAAGCACCACCTACAGGTAGTACTAATGCACGACGTGCACCTTCTTCTTTTAAGGCTTCGCAAGCTTTATTAATAGCTTCAACTTCTCCAGAGATTACTAATTGCCCCGGGCAGTTGTAATTTGCAGCCACGACAATACCTTCGGTAGTTGCACATATTTTTTCAACAATGTCATCATCAAGTCCTAAAACAGCAGCCATAGTACTTGGTTGTAATTCACATGCCTTTTGCATAGCTATAGCACGTTGTGAGACCAGTTTTAAGCCATCCTCAAAGGTTAAAGCGCCATTGGCTACTAAAGCAGAAAACTCGCCAAGAGAATGTCCTGCAACCATATCGGGTTTAAAATTTTCCCCTAATGTTTTTGCTAAAATTACAGAATGTAAAAATATAGCTGGTTGCGTTACTTTAGTCTCTTTTAAATCTTCGGCGGACCCTTCGAACATTATATCCGTTATTGGAAAACCAAGAATGTCGTTGGCTTGTTCAAATAACTCTTGTGCTAAAGGTGAATGCTCATAAAGGTCTAAACCCATTCCTGAGAATTGTGCACCTTGACCTGGAAATACGTATGCGTTCATAATTGGTTTGTTTTAAGTGTGCAAAAATAACAATTATTAACAATTATCAATGCTTTTAATAATTTTGGCAGGATTACTAGCAATAAGAACGTATGTAATATAAATTCTAGGTTGCGTTAGTGATTGAAACGGCATCCTTTTTTTTGCTGCCATAAATGGCAAAAAAAAGATATAGTGGAAAGCACGACCCTTTTCGGGGAACGCCCAAATTATAGATTGCCCGTTGCTGCTTCTGCACAGCGTTCGCCATCCATAGCTGCCGAAACTATGCCGCCTGCATAACCGCCGCCCTCGCCACATGGATAAAGGTTGGTGATTTGAGTATGCTCTAAATTTTCGTTTCTAGGAATGGAAACCGGCGATGAGGTACGAGATTCTACACCCACAATATTGGCCTCTTCGGTGTAATATCCGTTCATTTTTTTACCAAAAGCCTCAAAGCCTTTACGGAGTCTGCTGCCTATAAATTTAGGTAATAGAGAATGTAATGGTGCAGACTTTAGCCCAGGCTGGTACGAGGTGTCGTTTAAGGTTGTAGATAGTTTGCCTTCTACAAAATCCGTTAGTCGTTGTGCAGGTGCTACTTGACTTCGTCCGCCTGCAGTAAAGGCTAAACGCTCTAAGTTTTTTTGATATTCTAAGCCTTTTAAAACGCCAAATTGCTCGTATTTTGGCAAATCGGTATCTACATTAATTTCTACTACTATACCAGAGTTGGCATATAAGTTATTTCGTTTTGATGGCGACATACCATTTACCACAACTTCGCCATTAGCGGTTGCTGCAGGCACAATAAATCCACCAGGACACATGCAAAAGGAGTACACACCACGATCTTTAACTTGCTCCACTAAACCGTAAGATGCGGCTGGAAGTAACTCGTGACGATCGCCAGAGCAGTGGTATTGAATGGAATCGATAATATGTTGCGGATGCTCTACACGAACACCCATGGCAAAGGATTTTGCTTCTAGAGCAATGTTTTTTTTATGCAGTAAATAAAAAATGTCTCTAGCAGAATGCCCTGTAGCTAGTATTACTTTTTCAACATCCAATGTACTACCATTTTGAAGTTCAATGGCGTTTATTTTACTGCCTGTTATAACAAAATTGGTAACGCGAGTTTCAAAATGAATTTCGCCACCGTAATTTATTATGGTTTCGCGAATGTTTTGAACCACTTTTGGTAGTTTATTGGTGCCAATATGCGGATGTGCATCTACCAATATTTGATTGGTAGCTCCATGAAACACCAGGTTTTCGAATATACGACGTACATCGCCACGTTTTAAACTACGTGTATATAATTTTCCGTCGCTATATGTACCAGCACCACCTTCGCCAAAACAGTAGTTGGAATCTTCGTTTACAAAATGATCTTGGTTAATGGCTTTTAAATCGCGTCTGCGGTCTTGCACATTTTTACCACGTTCTAAAACTATGGGTTTGTACCCTAGCTCGATACAGCGCAAAGCAGCATACATACCAGCAGGACCAAAACCAATAATGTGGATGGGTTTTGCTTTTGATACGTCTTTATAATCAAATTGATACGCCGAGTTTTTTGGTAAAGCTTCCCGAATATAAACGGCAACTTTGTAATTAAGTATTATTTTAGGTTTGCGAGCATCAATAGACTTACGCAGTATTTTAACACCTGTAATATCTTGCCTATCAATCTCTAACTTAATCGCAGATTTTAATACGAGAATATTAGGCTGTTCTTCTTCCTTTAATGTAATACGAAGTTGTATTTCTTTTACCATTTGGCAAAATTACTGAAATTTGTAACAGGTGTATGTACTTTTTTTATTGGTTTAACCTAACACGTAAATACGCTTAATTAATTGTAAATAAAAATAACTAATTATTTTCTAGTATACGTTATAAACGAAAATTCGTGGGCATGTGTTTCATCCTTAGTATGAAACGTATTGGCCGTTTCTTTCCAAACATTAGTGTCAATTTCCGGAAAATAGGTGTCTGCATCGAAATTTTCATGTACACGAGTAAGTTCTATTTTATCGGCAATAGCCATGGCTTGCTTGTATATTTGTCCGCCACCAATAATATAAGGGTTGCTATCTTTTCTTGCGGCATCAATAGCATCTTCTAAACTATGTACCACAATAACACCTGCGTGCGCACTGTAATCTTCTTGACGCGTAATAACAACATGCGTTCTATTTGGTAGAGGTTTCGGGAAACTTTCAAAGGTTTTGCGCCCCATAATAATATGATGGCCATTGGTAAGCGCCTTAAAACGTTTTAAATCGTCACTTAAATGCCAAATTAATTTGTTGCCTAAACCAATAGCGTTGTTTTCGGCAGCAGCCACAATAATAGTTAACTCACTTCCTTTATTAATAGGTTTAGTAGTTTCCTCTTTAAATACTTCGCTTTTAGCTAATATAGTTTCCTCTTTAACTAAACCTGCTTTTAGTTTTTCAATGCGGTTTTGTTGTTTAGCAACTAATTTTTGTAATTGTGCTTTTTCCCAATCTTTACCCATAAATTTATTGGTAACAAAAACATTAAAAAGGTGGTAAACAAAAAGGAAGAGCCAAATTAATATGGCAAAAACAAACCAGTCGATTTCTAAAATCTTAAAATCCTTACCAATACCTAAAACGGTATTTGCGACAATTAAAAAAATGGCGCCAATTAAAAATATAACAAAATGCGCATATAAACCTTTTTTCTGTTTTATGCGTTTTTGAGCGTTTTCAATAAGCTCTAATTGGTCTTTGTCAATTTGTGGTATAGGTTTCTTTTTTCCGAACATATTTGTAAAATAAGGAGTGTAAAGTTAACCCTTTTTGGTAAAACTAAATAGAATAATAAAATACTTACTAAAAATAGATGAGTTATAATTTTTTTTGCTTTAAAACAAGTTGATAATCAGTATAAAAGCACTTTTTTTACTTGATAATACTATAAATTAAATGGTGGTTTTTTGTGTACTTTATTATTATTAAGAATACATTTTGTTAAATTGATAATTTTTTAAAAGTAAAGAGATTTAAATAGTTAGGTCTTTTAATTAGTTATTAGATTTGTGGCGTTATTAAATATTAGATTAATATATTAAAACATACAATTATGGCTATTAAAAAACAATTTTTAAAAAGCAAACCAGTTTGTAAAGTCACTTTTACTGTACCTGCAGAAGATGCAAAAAAGGTATCTGTAGTTGGGTCATTTAACGAATGGAATGCTAAAAAGGCACCACTTAAAAAATTAAAAAACGGCACTTTTAAAGGAACTGTTGATATTGAAGCTGGTAGCTCTCATGAGTTTAAATATATCGTTGATGGTGTTTACGTAAACGACGAAGCAGCCGATGCGTATGCATGGAACGATTTTGCAGGTGCAGAAAACGGGGTTATAAACCTATAATCACGCTAACATATAACACAAAAAGCACCTTGTTTAAGGTGCTTTTTGTGTTTTAGCTAATTTAAAATATGTTGTTGGGCGTTACCCTAAAAGGGTCGGGCTTTTCATTACAAGTCCTCGCACCTCCTGCGTCGGGCTGTGGGCTTTCCATTGCAATCCCTAACGCACTTGCCAATTAGGGCACATTTTTAATACAAAATTTCGGCAGTATTAAACAGCTACAGCGCCTTTAATATGCGGATGCGGATTGTAATCAACCAAAGTGAAATCTTCAAAATCAAAGTCGAAAATATCCTTAATTTCCGGATTTAATATCATTTTTGGCAACGGACGAATATCTCTAGAAAGTTGTAATTCTACCTGCTCAAAATGGTTGCTGTAAATATGTGCATCACCAAAGGTGTGTATAAATTCGCCAGCCTCATAACCACAAACTTGTGCCATCATCATGGTAAATAAAGCGTACGAAGCAATGTTAAAAGGTACGCCTAAAAATATATCGGCACTACGTTGGTATAATTGGCAAGACAGTTTTCCGTTAGCTACATAAAACTGAAAAAAGGCATGACAAGGCGGAAGCGCTGCTTTACCATTAGCCACATTTTCACTAAAGCTTTTAGAAGTGTCTGGTAAAACCGATGGATTCCAAGCAGAAACCAACATGCGTCTACTATTCGGGTTGTTTTTTAAGGCCTGTATAACCTCTTTAATTTGATCAATTTCATCGCCATTCCAATTACGCCATTGGTAACCGTAAACAGGTCCTAAATCGCCATTTTCATCGGCCCATTCATTCCAAATACGCACACCGTTTTCGGTAAGATATTTAGTGTTTGTATCGCCTTTTAAAAACCAAAGTAATTCGTAAACAATAGATTTTAAATGCAGTTTCTTGGTAGTAACCATAGGGAAACCTTCACTTAAATCGAATCGCATTTGGTAACCAAAAACACTTTTAGTTCCTGTACCTGTGCGATCTCCTTTTTCGTTACCGTTATCTAAAACGTGTTTTACTAAGTCGTGATATTGTTTCATAAATGCCCATCTTCCGTCTTCCCAAAGGGAAGACACTATTAAACCGTAAAAATATACGAAATCGAATAAAAAATTAAAAGAAAGTTTTTTTTTAATAAATAGTTATCAACGATATTTATATAGCTTGTATCAAGCGCCCTCCTTTTGGGAGGGTTGGGGTGGGCTTTTTTTACCCAATAATCATGCCTGCAATAGTAGCCGAAATTAACGATGCAATAGTACCACCAATTAAGGCTTTCATTCCAAATTTAGAAAGGGTTTTACGCTGGCCGGGAGCCAAAGAACCAATACCACCAATTTGAATACCAATAGAAGCAAAATTAGCAAAGCCACATAGCATATAAGTAGCCATAATTATAGATTTCTCATAATTAAGATGCACCAGGTTCGATGCTTCTTTTAAGTCTCTTAATTGAATATAGCCAATAAATTCGCTAGCAGCCAATTTAATACCTAATAGTTGTCCCATTAGCGCCATATCTTCTTTAGCCACACCAATAAGCCACATAAGTGGTGCAAATAGGTAGCCCAAAATAAGTTCTAGCGATAAGTTTTTGTAAGTCGTGTTTGCAGCAATCCAACCATTAACAGAAGTAATATCTCCAATCCAGCCCAATATACCATTAAACATGGCAATAAAGGCCACAAATACAAGTAGCATGGCACCAACATTTACAGCTAGTTTTAAACCTTCGGTAGTACCATTAGCAATAGCATCTAAAAAGTTAGAGCCTATTTTTTCTTGTGATACCGATACGTCTGTATTTACATCTTCAGTTTGCGGGTATAATATTTTTGAAATTACAATAGCTCCAGGTGCAGCCATTACAGATGCAGCCAATAAATGCTTGGCATAAAATAATCTTAATTCTGGGTCGTCTCCTCCAAGAAAACCAATATATGCAGCCAATACTGCGCCAGCTACGGTGGCCATTCCACCAATCATTACTAACAGCATTTCAGACTTATTCATTTTTTCTAAATAAGCTTTAATAAGTAGAGGTGCTTCGGTTTGTCCTAAAAATATGTTTCCGGCAACACTTAAACTTTCGGCTCCAGATATTTTTAAAGCTTTAGAAAGTAACCAAGCCATTACTTTTACTACTTTTTGAATAATTCCTAAGTAGAAAAGTACCGATGTTAATGCCGAAAAGAAGATGATAGTAGGCAATACTTGAAAGGCGAAAATAAAACCAAAAGTATCCATGTCTACTACTAAACCTTCAAATAGAAATTTACTTCCCGCTCTTGTAAAATCTAGTACGCTAACAAATAAACCACCTATAAATTCGAAAATAGTTTTAATTAATTCAACCTTTAGTACACCTATTGCTATAAGTAATTGAAACGCTAACCCAATACCAACAATTTTCCAGTTAATCGCCTTACGGTTGCTACTAAAAAGAAAGGCTATAAAAACCAAAGTGACCATACCTAGTGCACCTCGCCATAAACTATTTAAAGAGAATCCTTGGCTAGGTGTAATGGTATTTGCTTCTGTAAGAGCAGGAATATCTGCTTTTGTAGAGGTTTCTGGTTTTGTTTCGGGCAGATTAATGGAAGCAGAATCTATTAAAATAGTTTCTGTTTCCGAAACGTTTTTAATAAGCTCAGTCGCATCTGTTTTGTCTATATCTTGCGCTATAACTGATGGGGTGAAACATAAAAAGATTATAGCAAGGAGCAAAAACAGCTTTTTCATACTAAAAATTAAGGGTTATTCTCGTTTTGAGATTTCATCACGAATATGAGCTGCTTTCTCATAATCTTCATTAATAACGGCTTCTTCAAGCATGGTTTGAAGTTCTTCTAAGGTTTTTCCATGAAAACGCTCGCGAGGTTCTTCTTTGGGTTCCAATTCAGAAGCTACTAACTCATCCATTAAAATACTGTCTTGAGATTCGTTTTCGTCTTCTTCCTTAGGATTCACTTTAAGATAAATACCAGCTTTGTCTAGAATATTTTTATAAGTAAATATTGGTGCTTGAAAACGAAGTGCTAATGCAATAGCATCACTAGTTCGTGCATCAATAATTTCTTCAATTTTATCGCGTTCGCAAATTAAACTGGAGTAAAATACGCCATCTACCAACTTATGGATAATAACTTGCTTAACAACAACGTCAAACCTGTCGGCAAAGTTTTTAAACAAATCGTGTGTTAATGGGCGAGGAGGACTAATTTCCTTTTCTAATGCAATAGCAATAGATTGCGCTTCAAAAGCTCCTATAACAATAGGTAGTTTACGGTCGCCATCAACTTCATTTAAAATTAAAGCATATGCGCCATTTTGTGTTTGGCTATAGGAAATGCCTTTTATATTTAATCTTACTAAACTCATAATGTATTAAAAACGCAAAGAACTGCTTAAATTAGAACTTTACCAACTGCACAAGGCAATTTTAAGTCAAAATGCTAATTTAAGCAGTTCTATAGTATTATACCAATTATAATTTAAAAATAAGCTATAATTGCTATTATAAAATATTATTGCTGTGCTTTAAAGGCTTTTAGTTTTTCTATTAATTCTGGAACGACTTGAAAAGCATCGCCAACCACACCATAATCTGCAGCTTTAAAGAAAGGAGCTTCTGGATCTGTATTGATAACAACTTTTACTTTTGATGCGTTAATACCAGCTAAATGCTGAATTGCTCCAGAAATACCAATAGCTATATATAAGTTTGATGCTACGGGTTTACCTGTTTGCCCCACGTGTTCGCTATGTGGACGCCATCCTAAGTCTGAAACGGGTTTAGAGCAGGCTGTTGCTGCACCTAAAACATCGGCAAGTTCTTCAACCATACCCCAGTTTTCTGGACCTTTTAATCCACGACCGGCAGACACTACTATTTCAGCATCGGCAATAGATACTTTATCGGTAGCTTTATCAACAGATTCTACTGTAACCCCTAATTCTGGAATTGAAGGTGAAAACTCTTCCGCGGAAGCGCTACCACTATTTTCAACTAATCCAAAGGCATTATTAGATACACCAACAATTTTTACATCGGTGTTAATTTGAGTGTTTTCGAAAGCTTTATTAGTAAATGCGGTACGTTTTACAGTAAACGGACTCGTGCTTGATGGTGCTGCAACCACATTTGTTGCGTAACCAGCATTTAAACCTACAGCCAATAGTGGTGCTAGGTATTTACTATCGGCACTAGAACTTACAACGACTACTTGTGCGCCTTCGCTTTCGGCCGCTTGTTTAAGGGCTGCTGCGTATGCATTGGCGTTAAATTTATCGAGTTGCGAGTTGCTTATATTTAATACTTTATCTACGCCGTAGGTACCTAAGGCGCTCGTGTCGTTTGCATTGATGGCTACAGCTGTAACCGTAGTTCCTAATTGATTAGCAACTGCTTTTGCATATGAAGCTACCTCGAAAGCTGTTTTTTTAAAGGTGCCTTGTTCTGATTCTGTATATACTAAAACTGACATATTAATTTTGTTTTTTTGTCATTCCCGTAAAGATGGGAATCTTATTATTTTACGTTAACATCCAAAGATCCCGAAATAAATTCAGGATGATTTAATCGGTTATTAAATCACCTTAGCTTCGTTATGAAGTAAGCTTACTAACTCGTCTAAATTATCTGGCGATACTAAAGTAACCGCACCTTTTGGTGTAGGTTTTTCAAACGAAACCGATGTTGTTTCTTGATTGGCATCTACAGGATCTACAACATTTAATGGTTTTTTACGCGCCATCATAATACCTCTCATATTTGGTATACGTAAATCGCTTTCTTCAACCAAGCCTTTTTGTCCGCCAATAACTAATGGAAGAGCTGTTGAAACGGTTTCTTTACCACCATCTATTTCTCTTACGACTTTTGCTGACGTACCATCAATTTCTAACCCAATACAGTTGTTTACAAAATTGGCATTAAGTAAACCGGCAACCATTCCTGGAACCATTCCGCCATTATAATCAATCGATTCACGACCAGCAATAACTAAATCGTATCCGCCGTTATTTACAACATTTGCTAGTTGTTTTGCAACAGAAAATCCATCGGTAGCAACCGTGTTTACACGAATAGCTTCGTCTGCTCCTATAGCTAATGCTTTTCTTAAAGTTGGTTCGGTTTCTGCTCCGCCAACATTTACAACGGTAACCGAAGCCCCTTGTTTTTCTTTAAACCACATAGCACGTGTTAAACCAAACTCGTCATTTGGGTTAATTACAAATTGAACACCATTAGTATCAAATTTAGTATCGTTATTGCTAAAATTAATTTTTGATGTTGTATCTGGTACGTGACTTATACACACTAATATTTTCATTTTTTTATGTATTTAGATGTCTAATTTTTTTCAGTTTACGAAGTTAATTATAAAATTTCGAATATTTACTATGCGTGCATAATAAATTTTAAAAAAAACTTGTTAGGCGGTAACTCATTTATTGTTATTTTTGCTACTCGAATCAAAATATATTCAATGAAGACAATTCAATTTAGAGAGGCCATTTGCGAAGCAATGAGCGAAGAGATGCGCAGAGACGAAAGTGTGTATTTAATGGGTGAAGAAGTAGCTGAGTATAACGGGGCCTATAAAGCATCAAAAGGAATGCTTGATGAATTTGGAGCAAAACGTGTTATCGATACGCCTATTGCAGAACTTGGTTTTGCAGGTATTGCTATCGGGTCTACAATGACAGGAAACAGACCTATTGTCGAGTACATGACCTTTAACTTCTCTTTAGTTGGAATTGATCAAATTATAAATAATGCTGCCAAAATTAGACAAATGTCTGGTGGGCAGTTTAAATGTCCTATTGTATTTCGTGGGCCAACAGGTTCTGCAGGTCAATTGGGTGCAACACACTCGCAAGCTTTCGAAAACTGGTTCGCAAATACACCAGGTTTAAAAGTTGTAGTGCCATCTAATCCTTACGATGCAAAAGGGTTATTAAAAGCCGCTATTAGAGATGACGATCCGGTTATTTTTATGGAAAGTGAGCAAATGTATGGTGATAAAGGTGAAGTTCCAGAAGGGGAATACATTGTACCAATTGGCGTTGCCGATTTAAAACGTAAAGGTACAGATGTAACCATTGTATCTTTTGGTAAAATTATAAAAGAAGCTTACAAAGCTGCCGATGAATTAGAGAAAGAAGGCATCTCTTGTGAGATTATCGATTTACGTACCGTTCGTCCTCTAGATAGAAAGGCGATTGTAGAATCGGTTAAAAAAACAAATAGATTAGTAATTTTAGAAGAAGCATGGCCTTTTGGAAATGTCGCTACCGAAATTACATATTTAGTGCAGTCTGAAGCTTTCGATTATTTAGATGCGCCAATAGTAAAAATAAATACAGCCGATACGCCTGCACCTTATTCTCCTACTTTATTAGCAGAATGGTTACCAGATTATACCGAAGTTATTAAAGCTGTTAAAAAGGTACTATATAAATAAAACAACATTTTTTACGTTATATAAACTTCATTAGCATAATTGTTGATGAAGTTTTTTTGTATTATGAATATAAGATTAATTATTGCCCTATTCTACCTCGGATTATCTTCTGCTTTTGCACAAACTAAAGTTAGTGGTTTTGTGTACGATGAATTTAATGAACCTGTTTCCTTTGCAAATATTGTGTTTAAAGGCTCTACCGAAGGTACCATTACTAACGAAAACGGAAAATTCTATTTGGAGTCTGATGACTCTTGGGATGGTTTAGTCATTTCCTTTATTGGATACGAAACTTTAAATGTGCCTTTAGAAAAAAAGGTGAATTACAATTTAAAGTTTACGCTTAAAGAAGAAACTGCAGAATTAAATGCGGTGCTTATTGTGTCTGGAAAACAATCTAAAAAAAATAATCCAGCCATAGATATCCTAAAAAAAATATGGGAGCATAAACGAAGCAATGGTTTAAAACAATTTAAACAATACGAATACGATAAATATGAAAAAGTAGAATTCGATTTAAACACCATAGATAGTGCGCTTATTAAAAGTAAACTGTTTAAAGGTATGGAGTTTGTTTTTAATGAGGTGGATACCTCTAACGTTACAGGAAAAACCTATTTGCCTATTTTTATAAACGAAGCCGTTTCAAAGGTATATGGCGACAATGTTATTAATAAAACCAAAGAAGATTTATTAGGAAATAAAAATTCGGGATTTAGCGATAACCAAATTATTATCGATTTTATAGACGATTTGTATTCCGATTTTAGTGTGTACGATAATTACATGAAATTTTTCGATAAGAGTTTTGTGAGTCCGTTGTCTACAACAGGAGTAAATACTTATAATTATGTTTTGGCCGATAGTTCGTTTATAGATAATAAATGGTGTTATAATATTATTTACTATCCAAGACGAAAAAACGAACTAACTTTTAAAGGCGATTTTTGGGTGGCAGATACTACCTATGCTATTAAAGAAATTAATTTACAAGCCTCTAAAAGTGCCAATATAAACTGGATTAAAGAAATTTATATAGAACAAGAGTTCGAGGTATTAAGCGATTCGCTTTTCTTGGTAACAAGAGATTATATGCTTTCGGATTTTGCTTTTAATAAAAAGGAAAAGTCTCGTGGTGTTTACGGCAAGCGTACTACACTATACAATAATTATAAGTTTGATATTGAAAAGGATAAAAAATTCTACGATGCCGAAGTTTATAATTTTGATAAGGATATTTATAATAGAGATGATGAATTTTGGAGCGAGAACCGGTTAGAAGATTTAAATAAAGACGAGAAAGGTGTTTACAAAATGTTAGACACCTTAAAAACCGTTAAAAAGTTTAAACGCCTTTATAATTTAGGAAGTATTTTGGCTTCGGGTTATATTGAGTTTAATACATTGCCTTTAGATTATGGGCCCGTATTTTCAACCTTTGGGTATAACGAAGTTGAAGGTATTCGATTAAGAACAGGAGGGCGAACCTATTTTGGACCTAACGATTTATGGCGATTGGAAGGCTTTTTGGCTTACGGATTCGACGATGATAAATTCAAGTATGGTATTTCGGGTAAATGGCTAATTGATAAAAAAAGCCGACTTATTATCTCTGGCGGGAATAGGCGAGATATCGAGCAAATAGGTGCAAGTTTAACTACCAGTACCGATGTGTTAGGTAGAAGTTTAGCATCATCATCTGTAATAGGAACTAGCACAAACGATAAGCTTACCAATATTAATTTAACCAGTTTAGCCGTTGAAGCCGAACCATGGCGTAATGTTATATTTCGATTAGGCGGTAATTACAGAACCCTAGAATCGGCATCGCCAACCTTTAGTTTAGATTATAATACGCCAACGGGCATAGCTTCAGAAATTAAACAGTTTGAATCTAATTTATCGGTGTCCTATTTTCCAGGACGTAAAATGACTGGTTTTGGTGTGGAACGCAGAGTGGCTAACGATTATTATTCACGTTTATTTGCACAAATAACACGAGGCGATAAAAGTTTGTTTAATAGCGATTTCGATTATACTAAAGTGCAGTTCTCATATACCCAACCTTGGCAAATGGGTGGTTTTGGAAGGTTAAATACCACCTTTGAAGCCGGCAAAACCTTTGGCGAAGTACCACTTGGTTTGCTAAGTGTTATTCCTGGAAACCAATCTTATTTTTCAATTTATAACACATTTTCGCAACTTGATTTTTATGAGTTTGTGTCCGATACTTATGCCTCTTTTCATTTCGAGCATAATTTTAATGGACGCTTATTTTCTAGAATACCGTTTTTACGCAAGTTGAATCTGCGAGAAATTGTAAGTGTACGTGGCGTTATGGGAAGTATAACAGACGAAAATGTTGCTTTAAGTAATGTGCCTAGTAACCCAAACAATATTGAGTTGGTGGCACCATCAAACGAGCCGTATTATGAATACAGTCTAGGAGTAGGTAATATTTTTAAAGTGCTTAGAATAGACTTTAATTTTAGAGGTAATTACAAAGATAATGCACTTTACCCCGAAGCCAGAAAATTTGGGGTTACCGGTAGCTTTGGGTTTTATTTTTAGTCACTACACTCATACATAATATTAGAACCTTAGGCGGTAGTGTATATTATCTGGTTATTGGTTTAAGTGCCCGAGGTTACATTAAAAGTTATTTCGTGTTCACCACTTTTAGTAATGTATTTTACAGTAATCTTTTCGTACTTAAGGTCAATAATTTCTTGACGATTAGAGCTAGCGTCTACTTGATGCTTGCTAATTAAAACATTTTTAAGGGTAATTACTAAATAAGGATTCTGCGATCCTGTTTCGGGTTTAATCAAGCTAATGGTAGTTTCTGCAAAGAATTTGCCTTGTAAGTTTGCTAACATTAAATAAGGTGTGGCTGCATCAATTTTTTTTACAAGCGAAATTGGAGATACAGTAGCTCGAGCTCTGCTTCTTCCACTACCTATTTGTGCAGATTTTAATTGTTCAGATAAAGAAGCTAATCCGTAAATTTCAATTTCTCTGGCATAAGCTTTTGATTGTGATTCTCCATTTATGTCTGGAATTTTTACAAAACCAATTACGGTATTTGCAGTCATTGGATTTTCTTGTGTGCTTTGAGCATTTAACGTTGCCGAAAACATAACTAAACCGATAAATAATATTAGTGCTTGTTTCATAATAAATTGATTTGCTTAAAGTTAGGTAGTTTTTTAAGAATTTCAAATCAATTATTACTTTAAAATATTAGAGCATAAAATGGATGAGTTATACTAGTTTTTAATGCATTTGTTTTTTCGATATGCCTAGGATTTAATGTACAAGAAGTTGTGTTATTGGCGCGAACGTAGTTTTAGTTCAGATTTTCGCATAGGCATAACATCTATAGTCTCGAATAACTTTTCGCAATTAAGTAAATGGGCTTGCCTTAATTTTATACCACCATCCAAACCAATTAATACGACTTCCAAAGAGGCGTTAATAGATTTATATTTTTTATAGGTTTTGGATGAAGTTTGCCACGCTTTGTCCGCTAAGCCTTTTGTGTAATTTTGTTTTTTTATTTGATATACAATTAGTTTACGATCGGTAAGTCCGTTTTCGTGTGCCTGTAATTCTTTTATTTGATTCTGAAACGCAGAAGTATCAGCACCATCTGAAAGTACCAATAAAACTCTGTTTTCCCATTGATGTGATGCTATAATTTGAGACATGCCTTTATTTGCGCTAATAATAGAAATTACTAAAAAAAGGATTTTAAATACCTTCATTTTTCACGGGTTTGGGGAGGTTCGTTTAACGTATTTGTGTATGGTTAGTTGCTTGGTTAAGCATGAAAGTTGGCAAATAAAAACCAAATAGAATACTCTTAAAGTTTTCCTAGAAAAAAGAGATAGGGAATAGAAGATGGACTTTGTACGTGCGCGTTTTTTTTATTTCGTATAAATTGAATTCGTTTAAGGTGTAAGTTGATCAAAAAATGTTTTACATTTAATGATTAATTTTAATTTATTGATTAACCATTTAATGCATTAGCAGGTAATTATGGATGTGAATATTTCCAGAGCAGCAGATCTTTTTTTTCCGAATCCTTCATTAGAGCTGGTTTATTTCGAGGCAATAGCGAACGCAATTGATGCTGGGGCTACTAGAGTAGACGTACAAATAAAGGTTAAGAATCTGAAGGATGTTAATGCTTTTTCAGTTGAAATTAAGGATAATGGAGAGGGATTCAAAGATGATAATTTTAATAAATTTAAAGAACTTCTTAAAACAGAGGAAAAAGACCATAAAGGAGTGGGTAGGCTGGTATTTCTGAAATATTTTAGAACAGTTGATATAGAAAGTTATTTTGATGATAAAAAAAGAACTTTCAAATTTGACCGTTCATTTGATGGAGAGTCTCTTATAGAAAAGCATGATGAAAAAAAATCGGGAACTATCTTAAAATTATCAGGTTACAGGAAAGATAAAATTAAAGCATATAACTATTTAAGACCTCTAGCTTTAAAGAGGGTAATATTACTACATTTTTTTCCGTTATTTTACCAAAAGAAACTAGCTAAGGAAGAACTTTTGATAACTATTTCGCTTGAGACAACTGAGCCTAATTCGGATTACGAATTTGCTTCAGATTACCAAGAAATTAGACTTGAAGATTTGCCTACTCTTGAAAAGAGTTCTTTTCATGACGAAACTATTTCCTTGGTGGACGAATTTCATTTATATTATTCAATCCAGAAAAAGGAACAGATAGCTGAAGAAAGCATGAGCATTATAGCTGTTTGTGTTGATAATAGGACAGTAGAAATGAAAATGCCTGGTGGTGAGACTTTGCCAGATGGTTATGAGCTTATTTTTCTTTTGATTTCAGATTATCTCACTGGAAAGGTAGACACCTCGCGTCAAGAACTTGATTTGCCAGATGCAACTATTAAACAGTTAAAAAGAGTGTTTAAAAAACATGTGAGTGCATTACTAAAAGAAAGTATTCCTGAAATTATAGAGAAAAACAGAGAACTTAAAAATTCTCTTCAGAATACTTACCCTCATTTACATGGTTATTTCAAAGATGAATCTATAGGAATTGCGGATAGATCTGTTACTCTTGAGGCAGCTCAGATGCGTTTTTTTCAAGACCAAAAAAAATTGTTGGAAGCTACTCATTTGAATGATGAACAATATGATAAGGCTTTGGAAGTTTCTTCTAGGCTTTTAATGGAATATATCCTTTACCGTGAGTTTTCATTAAAGCGTTTGAAAGAAGCTACTGACAAGGGAAATGAAGATGATATACATGATGTTATCATTCCTAAAAGAACTTATGACCATAATGATGGAGATATAGATACCTACTTTAAGAATAATGTATGGATATTTGATGATAAATTTATGACTTATTCCTCTGTGTTGAGCGAGCGCAGAATGGATGAGTTGCTGAAGGAGTTGGCGGGAGAAGATGATGAAGTTGATTCTAATGGTACGCGACCAGATATAGCAATAATTTTTTCAGATAATCCTGAAAAAGTTGAAAAGGTTGATGTTGTAATTATCGAGCTTAAGCAAGAAGGAATTAAATTAGCTAAGCAAGAGGAAGTAGTGAGTCAATTAAAACAGCGAGCTAGGATTCTTAATGATAAGTACACAGACAAAATTCAGAGAGTGTGGTATTATGGAGTGGCTGAAATTGATGTGGAGTTTGAAAGGTCATTGCTTGAAGATAATTATGTTCCTTTATATTCGAAGGGGAAAATGCTTTATGGTGAGGAGTTTATCATTCCGGATATGAGCGATAGGTTTAGTAGAATCCCAATAAAATTATTTGTTCTTAATTATGACGCGCTTATTAGCGATGCAGAAGCGCGAAATTCTTCTTTTATGCAATTATTAAAGAAAAGTATTGCTGGTGAAACACGATAAATTTTAGTTAGCCTTATTCGCTTTTTTATTTTTGTTATTCTAATCCAGTTGAATTTCAACAAAAAAAAGACCGCCTTAATAAAGCGGTCTTTGTTGATTATATATTAAGCTTTAAGTTTTACAACCCAAAAGCAGTTTTTACTTTTTCAACATAATCTAGTTTTTCCCAAGTAAATAGCTCAACGTCTAGGGTTATGTTTTCACCATTAGGTTGCGAGAACGATTTTGTAATCGTTTCGTTTTTACGCCCCATGTGTCCGTAAGCAGCAGTTTCGCTGTACATTGGTGAACGTAGTTTTAAACGTTCTTCAATAGCAAATGGTCTCATATCGAAAATTTCAGATACTTTTTCGGCAATTTCACCATCGGTTAAATTAAATGGGCACGTTCCGTAGGTATCTACAAAAATACCCATAGGCTCAACCACACCAATAGCGTAACTTACTTGTACTAAAATTTCGTCTGCAACACCAGCCGCAACTAAGTTTTTAGCAATATGTCTTGTAGCGTAAGCAGCACTTCTATCTACCTTGCTAGGGTCTTTTCCAGAAAAAGCACCACCACCGTGGGCACCTTTACCGCCGTAGGTATCAACAATAATTTTACGTCCTGTTAAACCTGTATCGCCATGTGGGCCACCAATTACAAATTTTCCTGTTGGGTTAATATGATATGTAATATCGCTATTAAATAATTTTTGGATAGCTTCAGGAAGTTTAGCAACAACTCTTGGTATTAAAATTTCAACAATGTCTTTTCTAATTTTAGCAAGCATAGCTTCATCTTCGTCAAAATCGTCATGCTGCGTAGATACTACAATGGCATCAATACGTTGTGGTACGTTATCGTCACTATACTCTATGGTTACTTGACTTTTAGAATCTGGTCTTAAATATGTAATGTCTTTTTCTTCACGACGTAATTCGGCAAGTTCTAGTAAAATTCTGTGCGACAAATCTAAAGCCAAAGGCATAAAATTTTCGGTTTCGTTGGTGGCGTAACCAAACATCATACCTTGGTCGCCAGCACCTTGTTCTTCTTTACTACCGCGATCGACACCTTGATTAATTTCTTGAGACTGCTCGTGAATAGCAGATAAAACACCACAAGAATTTCCATCAAACATGTATTCGCCTTTGGTGTAACCAATTTTATTTATAGTATCTCTGGCTATTTTTTGTACATCTAAATAGGTGGTCGATTTTACTTCGCCGGCAAGTATAACCTGTCCTGTTGTTACTAGGGTTTCACAAGCCACTTTCGATTCTTTATCAAAAGCTAAAAAATTATCTATTAATGCATCACTAATTTGATCAGCTACTTTGTCTGGGTGTCCTTCAGATACACTTTCTGAAGTGAATAAATATGCCATAATTATTATTTTACGGTAAGATTTGACGAGAACGTCGAAGGAAGTTTACACTGCCTTTAGCATTTTTGTTTACATAACATGTAAAGAGGTTGCAATCAGTCAAATCTTTCCTCTATTATTATTTCGGCAAAAGTAAAAAAATAAAAGAATATGCGGGTCTGTTTTTGTTTTTTTTGGCAATAAGTTGGCAGTTAATGTTTAAATACAAATATTTGCATGAACCTGATGAAAAACTGTTTTTTAACTACTTGTCTTGTTTATATCCTAGTGATTATTTCATGAGGCAACGGAAAGGTATTTTAAATCAAACCTAAATTTAATATCCTTCCTAAATTGGGAAGGTTTTTTTATGAAGTTTTTTTTGGTTTTGAACATCATAAAAATTACGGTCTAAATAACTGTAAATCAAATATTTGAGTTAGATTTTATAGCCGTGGATTTAACCTGAAAAAGCAAAGGTTAACTACTATAAGAAGCTAATAAATTAATTTCGACAAGTTGTTTTGGTTAAATTGAGGAATTTTTAATAAACACCTTAATTAATTAAGAATATAAAAATAAAATAAGCTAAATACTAAAGTTGTTTGCAACAAATATGAAAGAACTTAATAAACATAGTAAAAGACTAACACAAGACGAATCTCAACCAGCTTCTCAAGCCATGCTATACGCAGTAGGTTTAACAGATGAAGACATGCACAAGGCTCAAGTAGGTATTGCAAGTACAGGGTATGATGGAAATCCATGTAATATGCATCTAAATAATTTAGCTGCCGAGGTTAAAATTGAGTGTAAAATAGCCAATATGGTTGGTTTAGGGTTTAATACTATTGGTGTTAGTGATGGTATTTCTATGGGAACTTCGGGTATGAATTACTCTTTAGCATCTCGCGATATTATTGCAGATTCTATCGAAACAGTAATGAATGCCCAAAGTTATGATGCTTTAGTATCTGTAGTAGGATGCGATAAAAATATGCCAGGAGCTGTAATCGCTATGTTGCGTTTAAACCGTCCGTCTATTATGATGTATGGAGGTACAATCGCTTCTGGAAAATATAAAGGAAGAAAATTAAACATTGTTTCGGCTTTCGAAGCTTTAGGGCAAAAAGTAGCTGGTGAAATTGATGAAGAAGAGTATAGAGAAATTATAAAGAGTGCTATTCCAGGAGCAGGAGCTTGTGGTGGTATGTATACAGCAAATACAATGGCTTCGGCAATTGAATGTATGGGGTTTGCATTACCATATAACTCGTCTATTCCAGCCGAAAACCCTAATAAATTATCTGAAAGCGAAAGAACAGCAAGAGCTATTAAAAACCTTTTAGAATTAGATTTAAAACCTTTAGATATTATCTCTAAAAAATCTATTGAAAATGCCATTGCATTGGTAAATGCTTTAGGAGGTTCTACCAATGCGGTATTACACTTTTTAGCTATTGCACATGCTGCAGATATCGATTTTACTTTAGAAGATTTTCAGCGTGTAAGCGACAGAACACCGTTAATAGCAGATTTAAAACCATCTGGTAAATACCTTATGGAAGATGTTCATGGTGTTGGAGGAACCCCAGCAGTAATGAAATATTTATTAGATAATGGTTATTTACATGGTGATTGTTTAACAGTAACAGGAAAAACTTTAGCTGAAAATTTAGCAGATGTTGAACCACTTACTTTTGAAAACGATCAAGATGTTATTTTTCCAAAGGATAAAGCATTAAAATCTTCAGGTAACTTACAAATCCTTTATGGAAACTTAGCGACTGAAGGTGCGGTAGCAAAAATATCAGGTAACGAAGGTTTATTATTTGAAGGTAAAGCAGTGGTTTACGATGGTGAGCAAGCGGCAAATACAGGTATTTCTAACGGCGAAGTAGAAAAAGGAGATGTTGTTGTTATTCGTTATGTTGGTCCAAAAGGAGGTCCAGGAATGCCAGAAATGTTAAAACCAACATCATTAATTATGGGGGCTGGTTTAGGGAAATCTGTAGCCTTAATTACCGATGGCCGTTTTTCTGGAGGTACGCACGGTTTTGTTGTAGGACACATAACGCCAGAAGCCCAAAATGGTGGAACTATTGGGTTAATAAAAACAGGAGATAAAATTAGAATTAGTGCCGAGGATAACTCAATTAACGTTTTACTTTCTGATGAAGAAATAGCAGAAAGAAAAGCGCAATGGGTACAACCTGCATTAAAACACAATAAAGGAATATTATACAAATACGCAAAAACGGTAGCATCGGCTTCAAAGGGCTGTGTAACGGATTTGTAATAAAATAATAGTATTTTTTCATTTCCGTGAAAGCGGAAATCTCATTTAAGGTTGAGACTATGAAAACAGAAACAATTAACAAGAACCAAGAAGTGGCAGAAAAAACACAACGTATATCGGGTAGCGAAGCTGTAGTAAGAAGTTTGATGGCAGAAGGTGTTGATATTCTTTATGGATATCCAGGAGGCGCAATTATGCCTGTGTATGACGAATTATATAAATTTCAGGACCAAATACACCACGTATTAACGCGTCATGAACAAGGTGCAGCTCATGCCGCTCAAGGCTATGCGCGTATATCTGGTAAAGTTGGTGTTGCTATGGCAACTTCAGGGCCAGGTGCAACCAATTTAATAACTGGAATTGCAGATGCTCAAATAGATTCTACACCATTAGTGTGTATTACAGGGCAAGTGTTTTCGCATTTATTAGGTAGCGATGCGTTTCAAGAAACCGATATAGTTGGTATTTCTACGCCGGTAACAAAATGGAACTGCCAGGTTACTAAAGCAGAAGATATTCCTGCGGCTATTGCTAAAGCATTTTATATTGCAAGAAGCGGAAGGCCAGGACCTGTATTAGTGGATATTACTAAAGATGCTCAGGTTGCCGAGTTAGATTTTAAATACGAAAAATGTAAAGGTGTTAGAAGTTATAACCCTGTGCCAAAAACAAATCCGGAGGCTATAAACGCTGCTGCGGAATTGATTAATAATGCTAAAAAACCAATGATTGTTTGGGGGCAAGGTGTTATTTTAGGTCAAGCCGAAGAAGAACTTAAAAATGTTATTGAAAAGGCTGGTATTCCTGCTGCATGGACCATACTTGGTGCGTCGGCATTTCCAACATCACACCCTTTAAATATTGGAATGGTTGGTATGCATGGTAATTATGCACCAAATAAGTTAACTAACGAGTGCGATGTTTTAATTGCTATAGGTATGCGTTTCGACGATCGTGTTACTGGTAATTTAGATAGTTACGCAAAACAAGCTAAGATTATTCATTTTGATATTGACCCTGCAGAAATTAACAAAAACGTAAAAGTGGATGTTGCTGTTTTAGGCGATTCTAAAGAAAGTTTAGCAATGCTTTCTGAAGCTTTAAACAAAAACAGTCATGATGCGTGGTTAAAAGAATTTAAGGATTTATATGCTATAGAGTTCGACCAAGTTATTAATAACGATATTAACCCAACAAAAGAAGGGTTGACCATGGGCGAGGTTTTAAAGCAAATAAATATTGAAAGTAACGGAAATGCAGCCATAGTTTCGGATGTAGGACAACACCAAATGATTGCTTGTAGATATGCCGATTTTAATGTTACAAAAAGTAATATTACTTCTGGTGGTTTAGGTACCATGGGGTTTGCACTTCCGGCGGCAATTGGAGCTAAAATGGCAGCACCAGATCGTGAGGTTGTAGCCATTATTGGCGATGGTGGTTACCAAATGAATATACAGGAGTTAGGAACCATTTTTCAGCAAAAAGCAGCCGTTAAAATTGTGGTTTTAAATAATGAGTTTTTAGGTATGGTACGCCAGTGGCAACAGTTGTTTTTCGATAAGCGTTATGCATCAACCGAAATGACAAATCCAAACTTTGTAGCCATTGCCGAAGGGTATTATATTAAAGCTAGAAAAGTAACTAAGCGCGATGAGTTGGCAGAAGCAGTAAAAGAAATGATGGCGTCAAAAGAGTCTTATTTCTTAGAGGTTTGTGTAGAGAAAGAAGATAATGTGTTCCCAATGATTCCTTCTGGCGCATCAGTTTCAGATGTACGATTAAGTTAAGAAAACAAGAATAAAGCATACAAGAACAAAGAAAAGGATACACCTTAATTGAAGCAGTATTTATTCCGCGAAAGCGATAAAAAAAATAGTTTAAAAGGCCTTTTTCTAATATAAGTTTAAAAGATGAGCGAAGATATACAATCATTCACAATATCAGTATATACCGAAAATAATATCGGTTTATTGAATCGTATTTCAGCTATTTTTCAGCGTAGACACATAAATATAGAAAGTTTAACAACCTCTCAATCTGAGATTGATGGTGTAAATCGTTTTGTAATTGTGGTGAATATTTGCGAAGACACAGCATGTAAAATTGTTAAGCAAATTGAAAAACAAGTAGAAACTATTAAAGCATATTACCATACCGAAGACGAAACTATTTTTACAGAGTCTTGTATGTTTAAAATAAAATCTGATTTGTTGTTTAACGAGCCGCAAATCCAGAATATTATTAAAGAAAGTTATGCTAGAATTGTAACCGTAAACAAAGAGTTTTTTGTACTAGAAAAATCGGGTAGAAGAAACGAAATTGAATCGTTACGTGGCGATTTAAACCGTTTTGGTATCATGCAATTTGTACGTTCTGGACGTATAGCAGTAACAAAAGATCAAATGAAAATAACCGAATTGCTTACAGCATTCGATAACCAATAATAACAATTAAATATAAAATGGGAAATTATTTTAACACACTATCTTTAAGAGATAAACTAAATCAATTATCGAAGTGTAGATTTATGGATGCTTCTGAGTTTACCGATGGAGTAACCGCATTAAAAGGAAAGAAAATTGTAGTCGTTGGGTGTGGAGCTCAAGGGTTAAACCAAGGGTTAAACATGAGAGATTCTGGTTTAGATATTTCTTATGCACTACGTGACGCTGCTATTGCAGAAAAGCGTCAATCTTTTATTAATGCTACTGAAAATGGATTTACTGTTGGTACGTACCAAGAGTTAATTCCTACTGCAGATTTAGTATTAAACTTAACACCAGATAAGCAACATACAAGTGTTGTAAATGCTGTTATGCCTTTAATGAAAAAAGGAGCAACATTATCTTATTCTCACGGTTTTAATATTGTTGAAGAGGGTACTCAAGTACGTGAAGACCTTACCGTTATTATGGTAGCGCCTAAATGTCCAGGAACAGAGGTAAGAGAAGAGTATAAAAGAGGTTTTGGTGTACCAACATTAATTGCGGTACACGAAGAGAATGATCCAGAAGGAAAAGGTTGGGCACAAGCTAAGGCTTATGCAGTAGCAACTGGAGGTGATAGAGCAGGGGTGTTAGCATCGTCTTTTATTGCCGAGGTAAAGTCTGATTTAATGGGAGAACAAACCATACTTTGTGGATTGTTACAAACAGGTTCTATCCTTTGTTTCGATAAAATGGTTGAAGAGGGAATCGATCCTGGATACGCTTCAAAATTAATTCAATACGGTTGGGAAACTGTAACAGAAGGTCTTAAATATGGTGGTGTAACTAACATGATGGATCGTTTATCTAACCCTGCAAAAATTAAAGCTTTCGAATTATCGGAAGAATTAAAAGATATTATGCGTCCATTATTCCAAAAGCATATGGATGATATTATTGAAGGTCGTTTTTCTGCTGGAATGATGGCAGATTGGGCTAACGATGATCATGATTTATTAACGTGGAGAGCGGCTACTGCTGAAACTAATTTCGAAAAAACACCAGCTGGTGATGTTGAAATTTCTGAGCAAGAGTACTACGATAACGGTGTGTTAATGGTTGCTATGGTAAGAGCAGGTGTGGAATTAGCGTTTGAAGCTATGACAGATTCTGGAATTATCGATGCATCGGCATACTACGAGTCTTTACACGAAACACCGCTTATTGCAAACACTATTGCAAGACGTAAATTATACGAAATGAATAGCGTAATTTCTGATACTGCAGAGTACGGATGTTATTTATTTGACCATGCATGTAAGCCTTTATTAACTGATTTTATGAAAAACATAAAAACAGATGTTATTGGAAAGCCTTACGCTAAAGATAATGGTGCAGGTGTAGATAACGCTAAACTTATTGAAGTAAATGCTGCTTTAAGAAATCACCCAGTTGAAAAAGTTGGTGCTTTCTTAAGAGGTTCTATGACGGCAATGAAGCCAATAGTATAAGTACCGAATACAACTAAACTAAACTATATTTTGAAAAACCTGTTAGATGTTTACATCTTAACAGGTTTTTTTATGTTTATAGATTAATTTAACTAGGAAATGGTTTAATAAAAACAAAGGATTAAGTACCTTGCATAAGCACGATAAGCCCATTTAAATGAGTTACAACACATCTACTTATTTTCCTAGTATAGAAAGCGTAAAAGCTGCTGCCGAAACTATTAAAACGGTCTCTACGGTTACACCTTTAAGTGAAAGTTTAAGGTATTCAAAAAAGTACAAGGCTAATATTTTATTAAAGCGCGAAGATTTACAACAAGTACGCTCCTATAAAATTAGGGGTGCGTATAATAAAATTAGCTCGCTAACGGCGCAAGAAGCTTTAAATGGTGTAGTATGTGCTAGTGCAGGTAATCATGCTCAAGGTGTTGCTTTGTCGTGTAAACTTTTAAAAATTAAAGGTACTATTTATATGCCGGCACCAACACCTAACCAAAAGGTGGAGCAGGTAAAAATGTTTGGCGAAGATTTTATAGAAATTAAACTCATGGGCGATACGTTTGACGATTCGTTTCATGCCGCCATGTTAGAGTGCGACGAGTTAGGGAAAACCTTTATTCATCCTTTTAATGATAAAAAAGTTATTGAAGGGCAAGCTACAATTGCTTTAGAGATTTTAGAACAAGCCACACAACCTATCGATTATGTTTTTATAGCTGTTGGTGGTGGTGGTTTAGCTGCAGGTTTATCAACGGTGTTTAAAACCTTATCTCCGGATACTAAAATAATAGGAGTCGAGCCAGAAGGTGCGCCTTCTATGTTGGTTTCCATAAAAAACAATAAAAATACAACCATCGAAAAAATTGAAAAATTTATTGATGGTGCTGCGGTAAAACGTGTTGGCGATTTAACCTTTGCTATTTGTAAAGAAAATTTAAGCCATATGATTACCGTGCCCGAAGGCAAAGTATGCGAAACCATATTAGAACTTTATAATAAAGATGCTATTGTGGTGGAACCTGCCGGAGCCCTAAGTATTTCTGCGCTAGATTTCTATGCCAAAGAAATACAGGGTAAAAACGTGGTATGTGTGGTTAGTGGTAGTAATAACGATATTACACGAACCGCAGAGATTAAAGAGCGTGCTTTATTATACGCCAATTTAAAGCATTATTTTATAGTAAGCTTTCCGCAACGCGCTGGCGCTTTAAAAGAATTTGTGGTCGATATTTTAGGTGAAGATGATGATATTACGTTTTTCCAATATGCTAAAAAAACCAATAGAGAAAATGGTTCGGCAGTAGTTGGGGTTCAACTAAAATCGGCTAACGATTTAGAGCCCTTAATTACCAAAATGAAACAGCGTAATTTTTATGGCGATTATTTAAATGATAAACCCGATTTATTTCAGTTTTTAGTGTGATTTTGCACACTTAAAATTTCTGTAATCTGCGAAATCGTTTGCGCTCTGTTTTTAAAGTTTATTTGTGTTTGCATGTTTCATTGTAAGTAAAATTTAGTTATTTTGGGTATTACAAATTAACTAAAGTGAAGTCTTAAAAATATATGTTTTTAGGCCTTTAAAAAACAAAAAGAGTTATGAAGTATCCTTTTAAAGACATTCCAGAGGCTTATAAAATTGAATCCCTTTTACATCAGTCAACGTACTTGTCCGATGGCGAATTAAAACATTGGGAAGGCGATACGACAGAGGTGTACTCAACTATCTCCTCAACTAGCGATTATAAGAAAACCCTTTTAGGGACTATTCCACAATTAGGCGAAAAAGAAGCTTTAGAGGTTCTTGATTCTGCAACACGAGCATACGATAATGGTAAAGGCTTATGGCCAACTATGAAAGTAGCCGACCGAATTGCGTGTATGGAGAGTTTTGTTGAAGAAATGAAAACCAAGCGCGAAGAAGTTGTAAAATTATTAATGTGGGAAATTGGCAAAAACCTTCCAGATTCGCAAAAAGAGTTTGATAGAACTGTAGATTATATTTATGATACTATCGAAGCTTATAAGCAAATAGATAGAGACTCGGCTAAATTTGAGAAAAACTCCGGAGTTTACGCTCATATTCGTCGTGGTCCATTAGGTGTTGTATTGTGTTTAGGGCCTTACAATTACCCTTTAAACGAAACCTTTACCTTGTTAATTCCGGCACTAATAATGGGGAATCCTGTTATTTTTAAGCCTGCAAAACTTGGAGTTTTATTAATATCACCTTTGCTAGAGGCATTTCAAAAAAGTTTTCCAGAAGGCGTTGTAAACATTGTTTATGGCCGTGGTCGTGTATTGGCAACACCAATTATGCAATCGGGAAAAATAGATGTATTGGCTTTAATTGGTAATAGTGCTTCTGCAAATGCTTTACAGTCTCAACACCCTAAAGGTAATAGACTTAGAATGGTTTTAGGCTTAGAGGCTAAAAACCCAGCTATTGTGCTTCCTGATGCCGATTTAGATTTAGCTGTTGAAGAATGTATTGCCGGAACATTGTCGTTTAACGGGCAACGTTGTACAGCATTAAAAGTATTATATGTGCACGAATCTGTTGTGGAAGAGTTTAATAGACGCTTTGCTTTTAAAGTCGATCAATTAAAGTTTGGTAACCCATGGGAATCGGGGGTTAAATTAACACCACTTCCAGAAACCAATAAACCGGCCTATATTCAAGAGTTAATTGATGATGCTGTAGAAAAAGGTGCTAAAATTATTAATAAAAAAGGTGGCGAAACATCAGAGAATTTTATATTTCCTGCGGTTTTATATCCGGTTTCTAAAGATATGCGCGTGTTTACCGAAGAACAATTCGGGCCTGTTATACCAGTAGTGTCGTTCTCGGATATTGAGGAGCCTTTAGATGATATGGCCGAATCAGATTACGGGCAACAAGTAAGTTTATTTGGTAAAAACATTACAACATTATCACCGCTAATTGATACATTGGTAAACCTTGTTTGTCGCGTTAACTTAAATAGCTCTTGTCAACGTGGTCCAGATGTTTATCCTTTTACAGGACGAAAGGATTCTGCTTTTGGTACTTTAAGTGTTCATGATGCTTTGCGTTCGTTTTCTATAAGAACCTTTGTTGCCTCAAAAGACAACCCGTATAACAATGCTATTTTAAATGAATTATTAGATAAGAAAACTTCTAATTTTATTAGCACCGATTATATTTTATAAGTTTTAACGAATTATTTTTTAGTATGGACTTAGTGTAGTATAGAATTTTTCACTGAAAAATTTTGTACTACACTAAGCCTTTATATGCTTATATTTGAAGTTGTAGTAATACAGTTAAACTAAATTTAAACAAAATTATATCAAATGAAATCAATTAAATATTTATTAGTAGCTATCTTTTCTAGTGTGGTATTAGTAGCCTGTGGTGGTAAAGAAGAAAAAAAGAAGGAAGGGTTTTCATATGAAAAGAAAACAGATGTTGTTAAGGAAACAAAAAGTAACCCTAACGATGTAACCATTACCGGTAATGATGCTATGCAATTTAATAAAAAGGAAATTCGTGTAAAGGCAGGCGAAAAAGTAAAAATTACATTAAAGCATATTGGTAAAATGGACAAAAATGTTATGGGACACAATTTTGTTTTATTAAAAAAGGGAGTGGATGTAATGGCATTTGGAAACAAAGCAGCAACTGCAAAAGCTACCAATTATATACCTGAAAATGGTAAAGATGTTATAGCACATACAGACCTTGTTGGTGCCGGAGAAACAACCGTTGTAGAGTTCGATGCGCCAGAAGCTGGTACTTACGATTTTCTATGTAGCTTTCCAGGGCATTATGCTTTAATGAAGGGAAAGTTAATTGTTGAGTAATATCTTGTAATAATTTTTGACCCATATTATAAAGTATAATTAATTTGTTTATGGATTGATACTGCAACGGGTTTTAAAAAAAATAGTTGAAAAGCAAGTGCTCTGTTTTTTTTGTTTGTATCATGTTTAGATATTGTAAAAAACATTGGCTTGTTTAAAATTTATAATTTAACTGCAGTAAAGTAGATCGAGGTAAAATAGGAACCACAACAAAGCTAGCATCCGGATTTTCGTTTATATACTCTGTAGTTACTCCATTGGCATTAGCGCCAAAAGTGTTAGCTCCATAAAAGTTTGCTAGTCCATCAGAGTTAAAAAGATTTGTAACTAATAAATTGGCACTTATGCGCTGACTTATTTTATAACCAAATCCTGCATCAAAAACCTTATAAGCATCTAATTGAAACGCATTAGCAATATTACCCTCACGCTTGCCTGTATATTTCCACTTTAAAAATGACGATACTTTGTTTTTCGAAAATTCGGCCGCTACATTAAACATTAATTTAGGGTTAAAGGCTAAGGTGTTTCCAGAATAGTCGGTTGTGCTATCATCACTTACATCAACTGTGCCTGCTGCATCATATACGTTCCAGTTTGTGGCTTTAGGGTCTTGTAGGATACCGTTAAAACGAAATGTTAGGTGTGAAATGGGGTTATAACTGGTTTCCCATTCTAAACCTAATGTCCTTGAACTATTAAATTGAATTGGTGTATAAAATATACTGCTAGATTCGTCATCAAATTCAAAATTAGAGACTCCAATATTTTTTAATTCACTCCAGAACAAAGTACTAGTAAATGAAAAGCTTTTTACTGCCGATTTTAAACCAATTTCAACTTGATTAATGTTTTGAATTTCTCCCGCTTTATTTATAGGAACATTTGCAAAATTATTAAAATAGTAATTTAACTCAGGCGCCTTATTTCCTTGAGATAAACGACCAAATAAGGATGCGTCATCAGTTAATTTATAGTTTAAACCCACAGAGTACGATACATAATTATAATTGAAATTAAAATTGTCACGTTGGCCAGTTGGTGCTAAAATGTTGTTGTCGTAAGCGGTGGTTTCATCACCATCCAAACCGCCATCTTGCGTAAAAGGGGCAAAGCGGTCGTTACTTCCTTTGTGAGTTATCGACTCAAAACGTAAGCCTAAATCTAGGTTAAGTTTATCAGATAGTTTCCAGCGGTCGTTTGCAAATGTTGCAATCTGGCTAATTTTAGCGCGACTATTGGTAAAAAATAAACCACCGTAATTACTAATGCCATAGGCATCAGATAAGGCTACCACAGGATCTCCAGGGTTTTCTAAAGTGACTTGTAGCATTTTTGGGTTGTTTTCGTAAGTTGAAAATACAAAACTACCTTGTGTAAATACTGATGTATTTGAAAAACCAGTTGCAAATCCAAAATTTAAATCATGATTATCCCATTCTTTTCTTAGGGTTAATTGCTGCATAAACTCGTCGGCATCATTATCCTTGTACCATGTTGAGGTTCCCATAACGGCGTCGTTTGGTAGTCTGCCGTCGGTTAAATATTCAGAAGGGTTACCACTAAAAATACCACTGTTATCGATTCTAGCTACTTCATTTCCAGAGTTAGCGTCGTTAAAAACGATTTGGCCAACTGGAAAAGGATTTCCATTACTTACCAAATAGTAAACCGTTGGGTCGCTAATGGATACAAAGGCATTGCTAATGGATGTTTGCCAGTTTGCGTTTTTGGTAGAGAATTTCATGTTATTTTTAACAGACCAATTATTACCTAAGTTTTGAAACATATCAAAGCCAAAGGCTAAATCTTTAGCGTGAACACCATTGGCTGGGTTAAAGCTATTAGTACTGTTTAAATTTCTCCCATCTGGAATAGCGGTATTAAACTCAGGCATTAATAAGGCGGTTGAGTTAAAATTTTGACCAAAGGCAGCTTCTGGGTTGTTCCAATTTGTTGCGGCTACACCATTGTATCTATTGGTGTAATCGTTTAAATATTTACCATATAATTTAAAATAGCCTCGCGAGTTTTCCTTTTTAACATCAAACTTAAATTGTCCGCCTTTACTAAAGGTAAAATCGGTATTTCTTGCGCCATCGTTATGGCGGTAATGCCCACCAGCGTTAAAATACCAATGGTTTCCAAAACCGCTACCTAAAACCGCATCGGCTCGGTAAAAGGGGTTGCCTTCTACTTGAACACCATTTTGTAATTGTATTTCACCATTTAATTTTTTACTAGTTGTTCTAGAAATAAAATTATAAATACCACCTGGTGCATTCATTGCGGTTATTGAAGCGCTTCCGCCACGTAAAGCTTCTACTCTAGATGTTGTTAAATCTACACGATGAAATAAATCTGGTGCGTAGTACGAATGTTGTACTAAACTAACAGGTAAACCATCTTCTTGCAACGATACGTAATACCACCCCATATCGTCTTCGGCAGCAGCCGATACACCTCGGGTATAAACTCTAGTAAAAACCTCGCCCGCAGAAGCATCGGTAAATGTTCCTGGGATATTTTGAAGCAAATTAGCAGTACCTTGTGGATATACCTGTTTAATAGATGTGGTGTTTAATGTGGTTACCGATGTGCTAGACTCAAGCTGAGTTTTAGGTGCGAAATTGCCCGTAACAACTACGGTATGCAGATTTAATACATCTGTATTTAGGGTAAAGTTGAAATCTTTGTTATTTGAATTAACCGTTATTAGTTGGTCAATGGTTTTAAAACCTATATGAGATACGGTTATAGTAAAGCTTCCATCAGGAACGTTTAATAAGCTAAAATTACCAGCTAAATCTGTAGTGCTAAAGCTATTTGGTTCCGTGTTAAGAATAATATTAGCACCAATAATAGGTTTATTGTTGGTGTCTTTTATTTTACCACTTACAATGTTTTGAGCGGGCAGTAAAAAGGAATTCGTGGTTAATAAAAAGTAAAAAAGATATTTAAAATGATTCATAATATGAATTAAACTAGCTTTAATTGGATTTTAAAGTGAAGCAAATTTATAAAATTATGACTTTAGAGGTGTTTGTTATATCTGTCTTAATTAGTCTTGCTACTTTATTTGTTAAGTTTAACAAGAAAATGGTAGTTTAATTTTAGATTAGCTATTTTTGATTAATAAAACTTAAGTTAAATACAATATGGTTAAGTCTCAGGTTTCTCGAGTAAAAAAGATAATCAACTATATGCTTTTTGGTTTGTTTATGGTTTTTGCAGTACTGCAGTTAAATGACCCAGATCCAATATTGTGGTTTCTAATTTATTTAATCGTAGCTATTACGTCGTTAGTTTCTAATTATATAGTCGTCCCCAAATTGTTTATTGTTTTAATTTGTCTAGGTTTAGTGGTTTATGCTGCAATGCATTTTAGTTTGCTGTTAGAATGGTTTCAAACAGATAATAAATCTGAGCTTTTTGGAGAAATGGTTTATGAAAAAGCATATTTGGAAGGTTCTAGAGAGTTTATTGGTTTAAGTATGGCACTTGCAGCTTTATTATTTCAGGTGAAACAGTAAACAATTAAAAATTGTGATATACTATAGGAAGAATTATATAGCTTGAAGGTTGCTATTTATTTAATTTTTTAAATATTATTTATGCAATTTTAGTAAAGATAATAAAGGTAAATTGGGATAAAATAAAACTCTTTAAAGGATGTAATGTAGGGTGTTGAAGGGTTGTTTTTTCTTGATATGTAATACTTTAAATAGAGAAAAGTTTAAAACGTGAGAATATTGGTTTTGTATAAGAGATCGACCAATTTATAATATTGCAGGACTTAATAATATTCTATATTGATTTACTCCTAAGCCTTTAAACTAGGGGATGGATTGAGCTATAAATACGAATCTAGATTTTTTTTATTTTAATAGTAGTAGCCCTTTAATTCCAAGTTTGGAAGGTGTTTAAATTCTATTTTAAAATAATTATGTGCGCTGTTTTTATCTATATAATTTGTTTTTATTAAGTGTAATACGATCTATATATTTATTTCAACATGATTATGAACTTTTAAATATGCTAAGTCAAAAATGATTATAGCAGCTTTTATTGACTTAAATGTTTACATAAAAAAAAAGAGAAAAGTTAAAATATATTTAAAAAATGGCTAGAAAATTAAGAATGGGAATGATTGGTGGAGGTACCGGATCATTCATTGGTGATGTGCACAGAAAAGCAGCTTCAATTGATGGCATGATAGAGTTGGTTTGTGGTGCATTTAGTAGTAATGCAGAAAAATCAATAGCTTCAGGAAAAGCATTATATCTTCCTGAAGATAGGTGTTACGGGAGCTTTGAGGAAATGATTTTAAAGGAAAAAGAATTACCAGAAGGTGTTCGAATGGATTTTGTATCTATTGTTACGCCTAATTACATGCATTTTCCTCCGGCAAAAATGGCTTTGGAACATGGTTTTCATGTGGTAAGTGATAAGCCTATGACCTTAACTTTGGATGAAGCAATGGCTCTAGAACAACTAGTAGAAAACAGCGGAAAGTTATTTGCTTTAACTCATAATTACACAGGACACCCATTAGTAAAACAGGCTAGAGCTATGGTAGCTAAAGGCGATTTGGGTAATATTAGAAAAATACAAGTGCAATATTTACAAGGTTGGCTATCTACAGCGGTTGAAAAAACAGGACAAAAACAAGCCTCGTGGCGTGTAGATCCTAAACGTTCTGGAATAGGTGGGGCTTTAGGTGATATTGGTACACATGCCGAAAACTTGGTAGAATATATTTCGGGACTAAAAATTAAAGAATTAGCCGCCGATTTAGGTGTTTTTGGCGAAGGTAGAACTTTAGATGACGATGGTAATTTATTGTTGCGTATGGAAAATGGAGCGAAGGGAACCATGTCTTTTTCGCAAATTGCTTTAGGAGAAGAAAATGATTTGGCTATAAGAGTTTATGGTGATAAAGGGAGTTTAGAATGGCAGCAGGAAAATCCAAACCAATTGATAACACATTGGTTAGATAAGCCCGTAAAAATATTTACACCTAATGGAAACGATTTGTACGATGAGGCATTAAGTGTATCTAGAATTCCTGCGGGACATCCAGAAGGCTATTTGGAAGCATTTGCAACTATTTATAAAAACTTTGCTACGCATTTAATGGCGGTTTTAAATGGTGAAACTATTGCGAAGCCAGATTACCCAACCGTAAAAGATGGTGTTCGTGGTATGCAATTTATTTATGCCTCGGTTGAAAGTGATAAAAACAACGCCGCTTGGACAAAACTAAATTAATTTAAAAAATTAGTGTTGGCGGATACCGCGTTAGGGATTGTAGTGTAAAGCCCACAGCCCGACGTAGGAGGTGCGAGGACTTGAAACCTTTCGACTTTGCTCAAGACGGGCTTCAAGCCCGACCCTTGTGGTAACGCCAAAAAAAATATAATAAAATATGAAAACAATAAAAGGACCAGCAGTTTTTTTAGCTCAGTTTGCAGGAAGTGAAGCGCCATTTAATAGTTTGGATGGGATGTGCAAATGGGCGGCCGATTTAGGGTATAAAGGTATCCAGATACCAACATGGGAATCGAGTTTAATTGATGTTGAAAAGGCCGCGGAAAGCCAAACGTATTGCGATGAGCTTAAAGGAAAAGTAAATTCCTATGGTTTAAAAATAACAGAATTATCTACGCATTTGCAAGGGCAATTGGTGGCGGTTAATCCGGCTTACGATGCTATGTTTGATGGTTTTGCACCAGAGCACGTGCGTGGAAATCCTAAGGCTAGAACAGAGTGGGCTATCGATTTTGTAAAAAAATCTGGAACTGCTAGTGGGCGATTGGGTTTAAAATCGCACGCCACATTTTCGGGAGCTTTATTGTGGCACACGGTGTATCCCTGGCCACAACGGCCGCAAGGTTTGGTAGACATGGGCTTTGGGGAATTAGCAAAACGTTGGACACCAATTTTAAATCATTTTGATGAGCAAGGGGTGGATGTGTGTTATGAACTTCATCCGGGAGAAGATTTACACGATGGTGTATCGTTCGAGCGGTTTTTAGAAGCTACAGGAAATCATAAACGCGCTAATATCCTTTACGATCCTAGTCATTTTGTGCTACAGCAATTGGATTATTTAACGTTTATAGATTACTATCATGAGCGTATTAAATCGTTCCACGTTAAAGATGCCGAGTTTAATCCTTCAGGAAAACAAGGGGTATATGGTGGTTTTTCAGATTGGAAAGATCGTGCAGGTCGATTCCGTTCTTTAGGAGATGGTCAAGTAGATTTTAAAGGCATTTTTACAAAACTTACTAAATTCAATTGCGATGTTTGGGCGGTTATGGAATGGGAATGTTGTATAAAGTCGTCCGATCAAGGTGCTCGCGAAGGTGCACCATTTATTCAAAAGCATATTATTGAAGCTGCCCAACGTAGTTTTGATGATTTTGCTGGAGGCGAAATTGATGAAAATTATTTAAAAAGTATCTTAGGTATTTAATGCATAAAGTCTTTATATTTTTAATTGCCTTAGTGTTTGCGTCTTGCAGTAGCAAGATTATTCCTGTGGATTCTAATCAAAAAGAGGAATCTGTTGAAGGGCTTACGGAACCAAAAAAGCCAAAAGATACCGAGGTTTGGGAGCCTAAGCCTAAAGTTGTTCGTGTAAACGAGGAGACTAAAATTCCATCGGACGCTATTGTGCTTTTTAATGGTGAAAATTTTGATGAGTGGTTATCTTCCGTCGATGCTTCCCAGGTAACTTGGGTTTTAAACCCAGATAAAAGTATGACGGTTAAAAACAAGGCTGGCGATATACAGACAAAGCGTAATTTTGGCGATATCCAGCTTCATATAGAATGGAAATCTTCTGAAGAAATACGAGGCAACGGGCAACATCGCTCAAATAGCGGTGTGTTTTTGCAAAACAGATATGAGGTGCAAGTTTTAGATAATAACGATAATGACACTTATGTAAATGGTCAAGTAGGGTCTATTTACAAGCAAGGTATTCCGTTGTCTAAGGCGTCTTCAAAAACAGGACAATGGAATGTTTATGATATTATTTACCATGCGCCTAAGTTTGATAGCGCTGGTACTAAAATAAAATCAGGTACCATTACGGTATTGCATAATGGCGTGTTAATTCAAGACCACTATGAAATTAAAGGTACTACCGAGTTTATAGGTTGGCCTAAAGATAAACCGCACGGCAAAGCGCCAATAAAATTGCAAGATCATCGCGATAATAGCGGTGTAAGCTATAGAAATATTTGGGTAAGAGAATTATAAAAAAAAATAGAAATTATGATAAATCGTATTGTTGTATTACTAATAAGCCTTTGTTTTTTAACAAGAGGTTATGCAAGTAACCCCATTAAGGGCAAAATAAAAGTGCTGATTGTAGACGGGCAAAATAACCATACGGTATGGCCAAAATCGACCATAATGATGAAGCAGTATCTTGAAGAAACGGGCTTGTTTACGGTAGATATTGCCCGAACAAAATATTTAAATAATAGTGAAGAAAACAAAAGTTGGTTAGGGTATGCAAATGTACCCGAAGGTATTGAGGGTAAGCCAAAAACCGACCTGGATTTTAGTCCTAAATTTTCAAAGTACGATGTGGTTATTTCTAATTTTGGTTGGCGTGCCGCTTCATGGCCAAAAAAAACAAAGTTAGCTTTTGAAAAATATGTGAAAAAAGGAGGTGGTTTTGTAAGTGTTCATGCCGCCGACAATAGCTTTCCGGAATGGGCAGCTTATAACGAAATGATTGCCATTGGCGGTTGGGGCGGAAGAACCGAAAAAGATGGTCCGTACTTATATGTGGATAAGGATAACAAAGTAAAAAAAGATTATAGTCCCGGAAAAGGAGGAACGCATGGTAAAAGAGAAGCTTTTCCTATAACTATTTTTGATACAGAACATCCTATTACAAAAGGCATGCCTAAGGTTTGGATGCATGCACCAGACGAATGTTATGCTTTTTTAAGAGGGCCTGCAAAAAATGTAACCATTTTAGCAACGGGAGTCTCTACAAAGAAAAAACCAGAGTTGGAACAAAAAGAACCAGTTGCTCTAGTTGTAAAATATGGTAAAGGAAGAGTTTTTCATACACCTTTGGGACACGATACCACATCTTTTGAATGTGTTGGTTTTATTACCTTATTAAAAAGAGGTGTAGAATGGGCAGCTACAAATAAGGTAACCCAAACGGAATTGCCTGAAGATTTTCCTTCTGCTGAAAAAACATCTTTAAGATCATTTGTTTTGCCTAAATAGACCCTTGTAAATATTTAAGAAATATTAAATATATGGATGTTTTTGATGGCAAAAATGCTAGATTAATATAATTGCACAATATTAAATATAAATTTGCTCTATTTTTTATATTTAATGTTGTGTAATCCATAATTAGTTGTAATTTTGCGGCTTATATTAACGAAAGGGGCTCACGCCGACGATTTAGAGTTAATAGTTAAGGTAGTTATTCAGTGAAAACAGGAAACAACATATCTCTTATCTCTTCTGTTTTAGTAGCAAATACTAAAGCAACTGTTGTGCGTTTTCCTTTAACTCGCCCCTAGGGGCTATTCAGTTTAAGAAAGCTATTCGCTTTCGAAGTTTCGTTATTTTTTTTTGAATAGATTTTTTAAGTCATTTTTTATTTAAAATGCTTAATTTAATCATTGGTTTAAAAATCATTTTTTTTGATTTTAAATGAAGTAAAAATATACCTTTAAAGGGTTTTAAATGGATACTATATTGGATACAGATATTATAAGTGTTATAGAAAAAGCTGAAGCCTATTGTTTTGAAGAAGACATAGAAATAAAGCTTGTTTATAAGCTTTCAAATAAAACTTTAGAGTTAATTTCAGAACGTTCTAAAGAGCTCTCTACATTGTATTATGTAGATGTAGATATGTTAAGAACGCGTGCTGAAAACGGCTGTTTTATCTTGAAAAAAAATGATAGAATTTATGGCCATATTTTTGTTCATGAGCATCATGTAAAAGGGCATTCTGTGTTTGAACGTACCTCGTTGTGGGTAGATCGCGACTGTCGGAATTACAACCTTGGCTTGTTGCTAATGTCTAGAATGACCGAGTTGTTTTCTAATTCCTTTTTAATTTCGGTGGCACAAACTCCTAAAGTACACCACTATAACGAATTATTAGGAATGACCCACGTTACCTTAGCAAAAATGTCTGTAGGTTTAGTTGAAGAACTTGAAAAGCTAGGGAAACTGCGTGATGAGTTGAATTTTAAGTATTATGTAAATGATTGTTTTAAGTCTGAAATAGGACATTTAAAACAAATTTAAATTATAGAATAAGTTATACAAAGTAATAAAAATGAAAAAATTAGTAATAGCATATAGTGGAGGTTTAGATACGTCGTATTGCGCAGTAAGTTTATCAAAAGAGTATGATGTACATGCTGTAAGTGTAAATACAGGTGGTTTTACAACCGAAGAAATTAAGCATATTGAAAGTAATGCTTATAAAATGGGGGTTACAACGTATAAAAATATTGATGCCGTAGCTACTTTTTACCAAAAAGTAGTAAAGTATTTAATTTTTGGAAACGTTTTAAAAAACGGTACATACCCACTTTCTGTAAGTGCCGAACGTATTATTCAGGCTATTGAAATTATAGAATATGCTAAAAGTATTGATGCCGAATATATTGCTCATGGTAGTACAGGAGCCGGAAACGATCAAGTACGTTTCGATATGATTTTTCAAACCTTAGCGCCAAACATTAAAATTATTACACCAATTAGGGATCAAAAATTAACAAGACAAGAGGAGATAGATTATTTAAAATCTGAAGGTATTGATATGCCTTGGGAAAAATCTAAATACTCGGTTAATAAAGGACTTTGGGGAACTAGTGTTGGCGGTGTAGAGACTTTAAAGTCTGAAAAACCTTTACCAAGTGAGGCTTACCCATCGCAATTAGAAAAAGAAGGTGAAGAAAAAGTAACACTAACCTTTAAAAATGGTGAGTTTGTAGCCTTAAATGGCGAAGAAAATGCTCCGGAAGTTAATATAGAAAAGCTAAATAACATAGCGTCGGCTTACGCCATTGGTAGAGATATTCATGTTGGCGATACTATTGTTGGTACTAAAGGACGTGTTGGTTTTGAGGCTGCTGCTGCTTTAATTACGGTAAAGGCGCACCATTTATTAGAGAAACACACTTTAACAAAATGGCAATTACAACACAAAGATTATCTGTCTAGTTTTTACGGCATGCATTTACATGAAGGTCAATATTTAGACCCAGTGATGCGCGATACAGAAGCCTTTTTACAAAGTTCGCAAAAAATGGTTTCGGGTAATGTTGTGGTAACTTTAAAGCCTTACCACTTTTCTTTAGATGGTATTGTTTCAGATCATGATTTAATGTCTAGTAAGTTTAGTACTTATGGCGAAGAAAATAAAGCGTGGACAGCAGAGGATGCAAAAGGATTCATAAAAATTATTGGGAATCAAAACAAAATTTACAGACAAGTAAACTCATAAAACCATTATAAGACCTGCAAGGTTTTAAAAAGCTTGTAGGTCGCAACAGAGAAATAAAATTTCAAAAAGACCGTCAGTTTTTTAAGTGTATAGGTCTAAAAGAAGTATAAGAAATGAAAAAAATAAAAGCAGGAATTATTGGTGGTGCTGGTTATACGGCAGGTGAGTTAATTAGGTTGCTAATTAATCACCCAGAAACCGAAATAGATTTTGTGTTTAGTACAAGTAACGCTGGCAATAAGATTAGCAAAATTCACCAAGATTTAGTTGGGACTTTAGATTTAAAATTTACAGACACCGTAAACCCAGATGTTGATGTTTTATTTTTATGCTTAGGTCATGGAAATTCTGTTAAGTTTTTAGAGGCTAATACGTTTTCTGATAACACAAAAATTATTGATTTAGGTAACGATTTTAGATTGGAAGCCGATAAGGTTTTTAATGGAAAAACATTTGTTTATGGCTTACCAGAATTAAACAAAGATGCGATTGTAAGTGCTAATTATATTGCAAATCCAGGGTGTTTTGCTACGGCTATTCAATTAGGTTTGTTGCCATTGGCAGATGCTGGTTTACTAGGTAACGATGTGCATATTAATGCTGTTACAGGTGCTACGGGTGCAGGAACGTCATTATCTGCAACTACACATTATACGTGGCGAGATAATAACTTTTCGTATTATAAGCCGTTTACGCATCAGCATTTAGGAGAAATAAACCAGTCGGTTAATCAATTGCAATCTAGCTTTAATTCCGAAATTATTTTTATGCCAAATAGAGGTAATTTTTCTAGAGGTATTTTTGCTACTATTTATACCGATTACGAAGGTACAGTAGAAGATGCAAAAGCGTTATACGAAGCGTTTTATGCAGATGCTAAATTTACTTTTGTTGCAGATGATTTTTTACACATGAAACAAGTTGTAAATACTAATAAATGTTTGGTGCATGTGCATAAACACAACGGTAAATTATTAATTACAAGTGTAATTGATAACTTATTAAAAGGTGCTTCTGGACAAGCCGTACAGAACATGAATTTAATGTTTGGATTAGAAGAAATTTTAGGATTGGGTTTGAAGGCCGCCTACTTCTAGAAACAAGCCCCGCCTAGCCTCCCCGAAGGGTAGGAATAGATTGTGGACGTTTGCGTATAATGGCCTGCGAGGTTTTGAAAACCTTGTAGGTCTAAAAAAAAATATAATAGGCGAGTTTCCCTCCTGTTGAGGGGTAAGGAAGGCTGTTTTCTGCGTTAGGGATTGCAGTGGAAAGCCCAACCCAGCCCTAAGTATAGACGAAGGGTGTGGTAACCTGCCTGCCTGCCTGCAGGCGCCATAATAAAATAAATAGATTCCCTATTTTTAGGGTGCGATAAAAGAGTTAATATGAAAGTAGCAATTATAGGAGCAGGAAGTTTAGGACAGTCTATTGCAAAAGGATTGGTAACTACAAATGCTTTAACAACGTTATATTTAACCAAGAGAAACATAAGCTCTATTAAAGGGTTTGAGGAGTTTGATAAGGTCGAGCTTACTTCGGATAATGCGTTAGCTGTTAAAAATGCCGATATTTTGATTTTTGCAGTTCAACCACGTCATTTTGAGGCTATTTTAAAGGATTTAAAACCGTTACTTAATAAAAATCATGTTATTATTTCGGTAATTACAGGGTTTGCGATTTCAAGAATTGAAGATATTGTTGGTAAAGATCGTTTTGTTGTTCGCGCTATGCCAAATACGGCGGCTTCTGTAGGACAATCCATGACCTGTATTTCGGTAAACGATATGGCTAAGGCTAAAGTAGAACTAGCAAAAACTATTTTTAACTGTATGGGGCGTTCTATGGTAATTCCTGAGGAACAATTACAAGCAGCAACAGTTATTTGTGCTAGCGGAATTGCCTTCTGGATGCGTTTAATTCGTGCTACAACACAAGGCGCTATTCAGTTAGGATTTGAGGCTCATGAAGCACATGAATTGGCTATGCAAACCTGTTTTGGTGCGGCTACTTTATTAAAAGAATCTGGCAAACACCCAGAGGAAGAAATAGATCGTGTTACAACACCTAGCGGCTGTACTATTGAAGGCTTAAACGAAATGGAACACCAAGGTTTAAGCTCGTCGCTAATTAAAGGAATTAACGCATCGTTTGAAAAAATAAACCAAATAAAAACCAAATAAAATGCCACTATTTAATGTTTACCCGTTATATGATGTAACGCCTGTTTCAGGAAAAGGTGTTTATGTTTACGATGAAAAAGGCACAGAGTATTTAGATCTTTACGGAGGTCACGCTGTAATTTCTATTGGACATGCGCATACAGATTATGTTGATGCTGTAGCATCTCAAGTCGCTAAATTAGGGTTTTACTCTAATGCAGTTCAAAATCCGTTACAGGTAGAGTTAGCCGATAAATTAGAAACACTTTCGGGGTGTAAAGACTACGAGTTGTTTTTATGCAATTCTGGTGCCGAGGCTAACGAGAATGCCTTAAAATTGGCATCGTTTAAAACGGGGAAATCTCGTGTGGTTGCTTTTAAAAATGGTTTTCATGGTCGTACATCGGCAGCTGTAGCTGCAACCGACAATGCAAATATTATTGCGCCAATTAACGCCCAACAAAAAGTAACTATTCTTGAGTTAAACGATATTGAAGGAGTAAAAGCAGAACTAGAAAAAGGTGATGTTTGTGCGGTTATTGTCGAGTTTATCCAGGGTGTAGGTGGTTTAGATGAAGGTTCTGCTCAGTTTTTTGAATCTGTTGATGCACTTTGTAAAGCAAATAATACCATGTTTATTGCCGATGAGGTGCAGTCTGGTTACGGACGCTCGGGCAAGTTTTTTGCATTTCAGCACTATAATGTAACGCCAGATGTTATATCCATAGCAAAAGGTATGGGTAATGGTTTTCCTATTGGAGGGATTTTAATTCACCCAAATATCGAAGCTAAATTTGGCATGTTAGGTACTACTTTTGGTGGTAACCATTTAGCTTGTGCTGCTGGTTTATCGGTTTTAAACGTTATTGAAAAAAATAACTTAATGGACAACGTAAACACCATGTCTAATTACTTTTTAAAGCTAGCCAAAACTATTCCGCAAATTAAAAAAATAAAAGGTAGAGGGTTAATGTTAGGTTTAGAGTTCGATTTTGAGGTGGGCGAACTAAGAAAAAAATTAATTTATAATCATCATATTTTTACAGGAGGCGCTGCAAATAAAAAATTGTTAAGAATATTACCTCCGTTAACCTTAAGAAAAGATCATATTAATATGTTTTTTGAAGCTTTAATTGAAGCATTGTCTGAGGTTGAACAACCTGTAAACGCCAGTTAGAAAAATGAACAAAACACTAAGTATACATAAACGTAATGCCGTGTTAAATTCCATGAAGGAATTGGTTAAAGAACACGCACAAACTATCCTAGATGCAAACAAAATAGATATGGATAGCTATGATGATAGCGATTTGGCTATGAGTGATCGTTTAAAAGTTAACGATGCCAAAATAGACGGCATGATTGAGTCTTTACGCCAGTTAGCAGAACTAGAAGATCCTGTAGGAGTAGAGCGTTTTAGCTTTACACACGATAATGGTATGCAAATTTATAACCGCACAGCATCTTTTGGTACGGTAATGATTATTTATGAGTCGCGACCAGATGTTACTATCGAAGCCGGAGGCATTGCATTCAAATCTGGAAACAAAATTTTATTAAAAGGCGGTAAAGAATCTATAAATTCTAACTTAGCTATTGTAGATTTATGGCACAAGGCATTACAGGATAATGATGTAAGTACAGAATGGGTAGAGTATTTAAATTATAACCGTGCCGAAACACAGGCGTTTTTAGAAAACCCAACGCAAACTTTAGATTTAATTGTGCCACGTGGTGGCGAACGTTTAATCGAGTTTGTAAAGCAAAATGCTAAATGTCCTGTAATTGTTAGCGGACGTGGAAATAACTTCGTGTATGTGCATAAACATGCCGATGTTGCTATGGCTCTGGATATTATTGTAAATGCCAAAACACAAAAAGTGTCTGGTTGTAATGCTGTAGATAAGGTGTTAATCGATAACGATTTACCAAATAAAGCACAGTTTATTGAAGATTTATTAGATCGTTTAGCGGCACATAATGTTGAAGTTTTAGGAGATGATTCTTTAGCCAATTATAACACGGTTAAGCAAATTGAAAACGACGATATTTGGTATAAAGAGTTTTTAGATTATAAAATCGTTATTGGAAGTATACCACATACCTTAGCGGCTATCGAAATGATTAATAAATACAGCGGAGGTCACTCGGCATCTATAGTAACAAGCGCACAAGGTGCTGCCGAAAATTTTATGGCTAGTGTAGATTGTGGTGCTGTTTATCATAATGCATCAACACGGTTTACAGATGGTTTCGAGTTTGGATTAGGTGGCGAGTTAGCCATTAGTACCGATAAATTACATCAACGCGGACCAATTGGTTTACAGCATTTAGTCACTAATAAATGGTACGTTCATGGTAATGGGCAAATACGCTAATTAGGTAAATCTTAATGAGTGTTTTAAAATAAGCAGGTGAAGTTTTAAATAATGAAGAAAAAACGCATTTTACTAAAAATTGGCTCTAACACGCTAACCAAAGAAACCAATAATTTATCGCGTGGTAAAATTGAAGATATTGCAAATCAAATACAAAAGCTTCAAGATACCCACGAGTTTATTATTGTAAGTTCTGGTGCTATTGCTGTGGCAAAACAATTTGTAAAGCTAGAAAGTCAGCGCGAAGAAGTGTTTGTAAAACAAGCCTTGGCATCTATAGGTCAGCCGCATTTAATACGAATCTATCAAGAAATTTTTAGAGAATATGGCTTGTTGAGTTCGCAATGTTTATTGTCGTATTCAGATTTTGAAAAGCAAGAAAGTAAAACCAATATTGTTAACACTATTAACGTGTTGGTAAACAATAACTACATTCCTATAATTAATGAAAACGATACTGTTGCTACCGACGAAATTAAATTTGGTGATAACGATAAATTAGGCGCCTTAACAGCATCACTTTTAAATGTCGATTTATTTATAATAGCTACCAATACAAATGGTATTTACACCAAGGAATCTATGGAGAATGGAGCGCCTAAAACCATAAAAGAAGTTACAGATTTTGATGCCTTAAGAGCTCAAGTTGTAAACTCTAAATCTACCCATGGTAGTGGTGGTATGGAATCTAAAATAGAAGCGGCTACAGTAGCTAAAGCAGCAAATATTGAAACATGGATTGTAAACGGATTAGAAGATGATTTTATGCTAAATGCCATGGAAGATAAGGTGGCGTTTACTAAAATAATATAATTTTGACTAGTTTTTGTTTAAAATTTATACATTTAAAAAGTCCTTATTATAAAGAAGCAGTTGCTGTGAGAGAAAGCTTGTTTTTTCAGAATATGGATAATAGTTTAGATTTAATTAATGATGAATTTGAGTTAAATGGGGTTCATCTCGTTTGTTTAAAAGAAAATGAAGTTGTTGGTACAGGGAGACTAAACATTAAGAATCAAACCGGTGTAATATCACAAATGGCTATAAAATCGGCCAACCAAAAGCAAGGCGTTGGATCTAAAATATTAATGGAATTAGTAAAGTATAGTAAAGAAAAAGAACTGGTTAAAATAAAACTAAGCGCCAGAGAAACGGCGTTAAAGTTTTATGAAAAGCATGGCTTTGTAGTGATTGGAGATTTGTTTCCATCAAAAAAAACTAGTATAATCCATCAACAGATGGAATTGAAAATTGAATAAATAAAGTAAAGTAGGGGATGAAAAATTACACGTCAATTAACGATATAGATAATATTAATACTTGGATTGAAGAAGCCAAAAAACTTAAAGCAAATCCGCTAGAGCATAAAGCATTAGGAAAAAATAAAACATTGGGTTTATTGTTTTTTAATTCTAGCCTACGTACCCGCTTAAGTACTCAAAAAGCAGCTTTAAATTTAGGTATGGATCCTATTGTAATGAATGTTTCTGGAGATGCTTGGGGAATTGAATTTGGCGATGGAACCATTATGAATGGCAATACTGCAGAACATATTAAAGAAGCTGCTGCCGTAGTATCGCAATACTGCGATATTATTGCAGTAAGAGCATTTCCAACTTTAACCGATAAAGAAAAAGATAATAGTGAGCAGGTTTTAAATGCGTTTAAAAAATATGCTTCAGTGCCTATTGTAAACATGGAAAGTGCTACAGGACATCCGTTGCAAGGATTAACCGATGCGATTACCATTTCAGAACATGCTAAGGTTAAAAAGCCTAAAGTAGTATTAAGTTGGGCGCCACATATAAAAGCTTTACCTCATGCTGTGGCAAATAGTTTTGCTCAAGCCATGCAAAAAATGGATGTAGAGTTTGTAATTGCTAATCCAGAAGGTTATAATTTAAATCCGGAAATTACTGGAGATACGCCAATTTATCACAATCAAGAAGAAGCCTTTAAAGATGCCGATTTTGTATATACAAAAAACTGGAGCTCGTATCAAGATTACGGAAAAGTAATCAATACCGATCCTAATTGGATGATTACTAAAGCTAAACTTGGCGATGCAAAATTTATGCACTGTTTGCCCGTTAGAAGAAATGTAGTGGTTGAAGATGCTGTTTTAGATACCGATAGTTCTTTGGTAATTCAACAAGCAAACAACAGAACTTACGCAGCACAATTAGTGCTTAAAAGGATATTAGAAGGTCTAAAATAAAAGGCAACCTGCGAAGTTTTAAAAACCATTTAGGTTTAAAAACACATAACTAATAGCTTTTTAAAACTTGTAATGTTTCAAACATGATATGAAAGAAAAACTATCCATAGTAAAAATAGGAGGAAATATTATTGAAGATGAAAACGCTTTACAGGCATTTTTAAAATTATTTTCCAATTTAGAAGGCAAGAAAATCTTGGTTCATGGAGGTGGTAAACGTGCAACGCATATCGCTTCTAAGCTAGGTATTGAGTCTAAAATGGTAAATGGTCGTAGAATTACCGATGCCGAAACTCTTGAGGTTATTACCATGGTTTACGGCGGTTTAGTTAACAAAAATGTGGTAGCAAAACTTCAAGCTTTAAATACTAACGCCATTGGATTAACAGGAGCCGATGTTAACAGCATACAATCAGATAAGCGTCCGGTAAAAGACATCGATTTTGGTTTTGTTGGCGATGTTAAAGCAGTAGCTCATAATTCAATAGATAAATTAATTCAAGCCGATTTCACACCTGTTTTTTGTGCTATAACACACGACGGAAACGGGCAGTTGTTAAATACCAATGCCGATACTATTACCTCGCAAGTAGCCGTTGGTATGAGTGCCTTATACAACACTTCAATCTATTATTGTTTCGAACTTAATGGCGTTTTAGAAGATATAAACGATAAAAACTCGGTAGTAAAACTAATTAACGCCAAAACCTATCAAGATTTATTAGCTAAGGGGATTATTGCAGATGGCATGCTACCCAAGTTAGAAAACTGTTTCGATGCTTTACGTGGTGGTGTAAACTCTATAAATATGGGAAATACATCTATGCTAACGCAAGAAAATGATAATTTTACAACCATAACCCTATAATATGCCCATACAAGACTTAACACAAGATGCTATATCGCTATTAAAAAAGCTGATAGAAACACAGTCTTTTTCTTCCGAAGAAGACAAAACAGCATTGCATATTGAAGATTGGTTTACACGTTATAAAATCGATTATAAACGCACAAAAAATAACGTTTGGGCAGTCAATAAGCATTTTGATGAAAGCAAGCCAACACTATTGCTCAACTCGCATCACGATACGGTTAAGCCAAATTCGGCGTACACCAATAATCCGTTAGAGGCCTTTGTTCAAGACGGCAAATTATATGGCTTAGGAAGTAACGATGCAGGTGGTTGTTTGGTATCGTTAATAGCAACTTTTACCCATTTTTACAATCAGGAAAACTTAAAATATAACTTAGTTATTGTCGCTTCCGCGGAAGAAGAAAGTAGTGGTCCAAACGGGCTAAATAGTATGCTTCCAATTATCCCGAAAGTTGATGTCGCTATTGTAGGTGAGCCTACCTTAATGAATTTAGCCGTTGCCGAAAAAGGTTTGGTGGTTTTTGATGCCGTTATTGAAGGTACACCAAGTCATGCAGCACATCCAAACAATAATAACGCCATATATAATACCATTGATGCGTTACAATGGTTTAAAGATTTTAAGTTCGAAAAAGGTTCTGAAGCTTTAGGCAATGTTAAGCTTACGGTAACACAAATTAATGCAGGGTCGCAACACAATGTAGTGCCAGCACACGTAGATCTAGTGATTGATGTTCGTGTAAACGATGCGTATAGTAATGCAGAAATTGCAGATATTTTACAAGAAAAGGCACCTGTAACCAGCATAAAAGCACGTAGTTTGCGTTTAAATTCATCTAGTATTCCAATGGAACACGATTTAGTAAAGGCCGGAATCGCCATGGGACGAAGCACTTACGGGTCGCCAACCTTATCCGATCAAGCGGTATTAACCTGTCCGAGTTTAAAGCTAGGACCAGGCGATAGCACACGCTCGCATTCGGCAAACGAATTTATTTACGTAAATGAAATTGAGGAAGGCGTGCAGATATATATTGAATTGTTGAAGAACGTACTTTTGGAATAACATTTTCAATAGCTCCTGCGAGGTTTTAAAAACCTTTTAGGTGTAAACTGAAAACATAAATTAGATGTGCTAGAATTTAAAAACTTGACGCATCTTTAAAACAAATAGTTAAGTAAAAATGAAAGCAGAGATTTCTGCCTTCGCGGAAATAAAAAAAAGTATAAAGCATGAAACTCTGGGATAAAGGCATATCAATCGATAAAAAAATAGAACAATTTACAGTTGGTAACGACCGTGAAATTGATATTCATATTGCAAAATACGATGTTATTGCATCAAAAGCACATGCCAAAATGCTTCAGAAAATCGGAATAATTTCGGTTGAAGAATTGGTAGAATTATTGGGCGGATTAAAAGTTCTTGAAGAGCAAATTGAAAACGGAACTTTTGTTATCGATGCACAGTTTGAAGATGTACACTCTAAAATTGAATTTGAATTAACAAAATCTTTAGGTGAGGTTGGAAAAAAAATCCATACCGCACGTTCTAGAAACGATCAAGTTTTAGTGGCTTGCCATTTATATTACAAAGACAATCTAGGTAGTATTAAAGCTAAAACAAAAACACTTTTTGAAACCCTTTTAGGTTTAGCAGATACTTATAAAGATAAAGTTTTACCAGGTTATACGCATTTACAAGTGGCTATGCCATCATCATTCGGGTTGTGGTTTTCGGCTTATGCTGAGCTTATGATTGACGATGTGTATTTATTAGATGCCGCTATAAAAACGGTAGACCAAAACCCTTTAGGATCGGCTGCAGGTTACGGAAGCTCATTTCCTATTGATAGAGAATTAACCACTAAAGAAATGGGGTTTGCAACACTAAAATACAACGTAGTGGCTGCCCAAATGGGGCGTGGTAAAAACGAACGTACTATTGCGGCAGCTTTAGGGAGTTTAGCCAATACATTGGCACGTTTTGCCATGGATACCTGTTTGTATATGAGTCAGAATTTTGGCTTTATCTCCTTTCCAGACGAGTTAACTACAGGTAGTAGCATAATGCCACATAAAAAGAATCCGGATGTATTTGAGTTGATTCGTGGTAAGTGCAACAAAATTCAAGCCTTACAAGGTGAAATGGTTTTAATAACCAATAATTTACCAAGTGGATATCACAGAGATTACCAATTGTTAAAGGAAAATATGATTGCTGCCTTTGAAGAATTAAAAGATATACTCGATATTTTTAATTACTCGATTCAGCAAATTATTGTTAAGGATGTTGATGTAAATAGCGATTTATACAAGTACTTATTTACCGTAGATAATATTAATACTTTGGTGGTTGAGGGGCAAAGTTTTAGGGAAGCTTACCAAAAAATAGGCGGACAAGTACAAGATGGTACTTATGTTCCTGATACCTCTAAAAAACATACACATGCTGGTAGTATTCATAATTTATGTTTAGATAAAATTCAAAATAAGTTTCCTAAATAAGTAAATTTGTTGAATATAAATTCATAAATTTTAGAATGCAGAACATTAAGATTGATAAATTTGTTTTATCTATTATTGGAGTAATTATAGTAGCTTATTTTTTTCCAGAATGGGGCGTTAGCGAAAGTAAAATTCCTATCGATACAATTAGTACGGTAGGAATTTCGCTTATATTCTTTTTTTATGGGCTTAAGTTGAGTCCGGCAAAGCTTAAAGCAGGACTTAAAAACTGGAAATTACATCTTTTAGTGCAGAGCGCTACGTTTTTAATTTTCCCTATGTTAGTTTTAGGGTGTCGTCCTTTAATACAAAATGAAACCCAAGAAACTATTTGGTTGGCTTTCTTTTTTTTAGCGGCATTACCATCTACAGTATCGTCGTCTGTAGTTATGGTGTCTATGGCAAAAGGGAATATTCCTGCTGCTATTTTTAACGCGAGTATTTCTGGAATTATAGGTATTGCATTAACTCCACTTTGGATGGGGCTTTTTGTTAATGATGCCCAAACCGATTTCGATTTTACAACTATTTACGTTAAGCTTATTGTTCAAATTATATTACCTGTGGTTTTGGGGCTACTGTTACAACGGTTTTTTGGCAGCTTTGTACAAAAACATAATGCTAAACTTACCCTTTTTGATAAGTCTATTATCCTGCTTATTATATACAAGAGTTTTGCAGAGTCGTTTACAGAGAACATTTTTAGTTCGGTATCGATATTAGATTTATTGTTTCTTTTTGTTGCTGTATTGCTATTGTTTTTATTGGTTTTTATAGTGTTAGGGTTTTTATCTAGAAAGATGGATTTTAATAAGGAAGACCAGATTACTGCCCAGTTTTGCGGTACCAAAAAATCTTTAGTACATGGTACAGTATTTTCTAAAATTATATTTGGTAATATGGCTACTATAGGAATCATTTTATTGCCTTTAATGTTGTTTCATGCAACACAAATATTAATTGTTAGTGTTTTGGCAACGCGGTTGTCCAAACGCTTAGATTAAACGTAAAGATATTTTGAAGGTTTAGCGCCACGTGAATTTGAGCTTAGCAAAAACGCACTTGCTTATTTTTTATGCTAGTATGTTTGCGGTTACACGCGTTAGGGATTGGAGCATTGTTGAAGCTCTTTTTGTGTTGTTGCGCCTATGCAACACAAAAAAGCGACTGCGAAAAGCCCGACCGCATACCCTGAGCATAGACGAAGGGTGGGGTAACGCCAAAAAACACTTTCTAGAAAATTGCAATTTGCGTTTAGATAAAATAAAGCCTAATTTTCCTAAATTAATTTTTAAACCTGTAATTGATGAAATCTTATATCTGTTTATGTTTTTTGTTTTTAATTGCCTTTAGTACAATGGCCCAAAATGAGATTTTAAATTTATGGGAAACCATCCCTAACCATAAGCATACTGCAGAAAATGAGGGTGTAGAAATTAAAGATGTTAAGCGTGTTTTTTTGACTAAAACACCAACTATTGAGGTGTTTTTGCCATCGAAACGTAGCTTAAACGGGAAAGCGGTACTTATTTGTCCTGGTGGCGGGTATCGTTATTTAGCTTACGATTGGGAAGGTACAGATGTTGCAAAATGGCTAAACAGTAAAGGGATTGCTGCTTTTGTTTTAAAAAGCAGATTGCCACTTTCAAAATCATTAATTACGCCGCATGAGGCGCCTTTACAGGATGCGCAGCGCGCTATACGGTTGCTTAGGGCGAATGCCGATAAATGGCATATAAACCCAAATAAAATTGGTGTTATTGGTTTTTCGGCAGGCGGACATTTAGCTTCTACCTTAGGAACTCAATTTGATGCGCCTAATAGTTTTAAAGAGCAATCTATGGATACCATATCGGCTAGACCAGATTTTGTTGCTTTAATTTATCCGGTAATTACCATGCAGGATGATTTTACACATAAGGGCTCGCAAACTAATTTATTAGGCTCAAATCCGGATGATGCTTTAAAAGCAAGATTTTCCAATGAATTGCAGGTTACCAAAGATACACCACCTACTTTTTTAGTACATGCAGGAGATGATATGGTAGTACCAGTAGAGAATAGTTTAAAGTTATATAATGCTCTAAAAATTAATGGTATTAAAACTGAAATGCATATTTATCCCTATGGTAGTCATGGTTTTGGTTTAGCTATAGGACAAGGGTACTTAGAGTCTTGGACAAATAGATTTTACGATTGGCTAATGGAGTTTTAGTACTAGAACTTGTTAAGATTTATTAAGTATTAGGTGTTAAAAAAAGCGCATTAGTACATGCGCTTTTTAAGTTTTAGGATTTTTCCTTCCAAATGTTTAGTTTAATTTACTTTTTGGTGACTAACTCAAAAAATTAAATGATGGTGGATTGTCCTAAATGAATATTTGTAAAGTTTAGATTTGTTTCGTCTGGATTTTGTATAAAATCTTCTATAAAATCGCCCACTTTTGTAGTGCTTATATTATCATATTTATTATTTAAATCTGGTGTTGTAATATGTAATTTTAATGATTTGTCTACACCTTCTCGTACTAATGCCGCTTCTTCGTCTAAACCAAAATAATCGAGTAGCATTGCAGCCGACAATATGGAGGCAATAGGATTAGCTATACCTTTGTTAGCTGCTTTAGTATATGCCCCGTGTATAGGTTCGAACATAGCATATTGGTCGCCAATTGATGCAGAAGCTAACAAACCAATTGAACCAACAATGACACTAGCCTCTTCTGATAGGATATCGCCAAACATATTTTCGGTTAAAATAACATCAAACTGTCTTGGTTTAATAATTAGCTCCATAGCTGCATTATCAATGTAAGTGTAATTAACACGAACATCTGGGTATTGCGGAGCAATTTCTTTTACTATTCTTCGCCAAAGACGAGAGGTTTCTAAAACATTAGCTTTATCTACTAAAGTTAATTTGCGTTTTCTAGACTGTGCTGCTTTAAAAGCGGCATGCGTAACGCGTTCAATTTCGAAACGCTCGTATTTACATATATCGGTAGCCGTATTCCCATCGTCACTTAAATAGCGATCACCAAAATAAATACCACTTGTTAACTCGCGATAAATAATGATATTGGTATCTTTTATTTGTTTTGTTTTTAAAGATGCTTTACTAAGTAAATCGTCGTAAGCAATAACAGGGCGTATGTTAGTGTGCAGTCCTAACTCTTTTCTAATACCTAATAAGCCTTGTTCTGGTCTTATTTTAGCATCAGGGTCGTCGTCATACTTGGTGTTTCCAATAGCACCAAATAAAACAGCGTCTGCATTCTTACATATATCAATAGTTTCTTTAGGGAGTGGTGTACCTGTTTTATCTATAGCACTAGCGCCAACTAAAGCATTTTGAAATGTAAATACGTGGTTAAACTCCATAGCAACAACTTTCAAGACCTTAACGGCTTGAGCAGTTACTTCTGGACCTATACCATCACCTGGTAAAACGGCAATATTTAATTTCATTAATTAAGCTTTTTATTAATATGAATTACGCTACGATTCTGTTTTCTATGCCGAAATAATTTCTTTATATACTTTACTGTTTTCTATTATTATATGGATATCCTTGTCGTCTACTTCCTTTTTCTTATCGGCGAAATCCAAGAAATTCGTGTAAATTTCGTCCAACTGAAGTTTAGTTAACTCGTATCCAATATTTTTTGCTCGGTAAGCTAATGCGGCTCTACCACTACGCGCTGTTAATACAATAGCAGATTCTGTAACTCCAACATCTTTTGGATCCATAATCTCGTAAGTTTCACGGTTTTTAATCACACCATCTTGGTGAATACCAGAACTATGTGCAAAGGCATTTGCTCCAACAATAGCTTTATTTGGTTGGGTGTAAATACCCATATTATCCGAAACTAATTGGCTAATACCGTAAAGCATTTCGGTGTTAATTCCAGTATCAAGATTTAAATAAGGGTGTTGTTTTAAAATCATTACAACTTCCTCTAAAGCTGTGTTTCCTGCACGCTCACCAATACCGTTTATAGTACATTCAATTTGGCGTGCACCATTAATTACACCTTCAATAGAGTTTGCTGTAGCTAAGCCTAAATCGTTGTGGCAATGACAAGATAAAATAGCCTTGTCAATACCTCGTACATTTTCTTTAAGGTATTTTATTTTTGCTCCATATTCACTAGGTAAACAATAGCCTGTAGTATCAGGAATATTTAAAACGGTTGCTCCCGCTTTAATTACTGCTTCGCAAACACGTGCTAAATACTCGTTATCGGTTCTACCAGCATCTTCAGCATAAAACTCAACATCTTCAACAAACGTTTTTGCATAACTAACAGCTTTTACAGCACGTTCGATAATAGCGTCTTGGTTGGATTTAAATTTGAATTTTATATGAGAGTCAGATGTTCCAATACCTGTATGTATTCTTGGGCGTTTAGCTAATTTTAATGCTTCGCCAGCAACTTTTATATCATTCTCTACAGATCGGGTTAACCCACAAACTGTAGCATATTTTACTATTTTAGAAATTTCTTCAACCGATTTAAAATCTCCAGGACTAGATACTGGAAAACCAGCTTCAATAACGTCTACTCCTAATAAATCGAGCTGTTCTGCAATAACTAGTTTTTGGTCAGTGTTTAGTTTACAACCCGGGACTTGCTCGCCGTCTCTTAGTGTAGTATCAAAAATTTGGACTTTATTATCAGACATTTATTAAAATATATTTTCGTATTGTTACACGAATTTATATTTTGGTTTTATAAATACCGAACTCCATAAATAATTATTACGATGTTTAACTAGATTTATATTAGTTTAAATATCTATAAATCAAGTGTTTAACACTGTTTTTATGACTATAACGAAAGAGCAAAAAGATAATTTATTTGTATTAATTAAATCGCTGTCTAAATCCGAAAAAAGACAATTTAAGCTTTATGTTGGGAGATTAGGCGTTAATGAGGAGTCAAAGTTTTTAAAACTCTTTAATATTCTTGATAAAATTAATGTGTATGATGAAGCTGCAATTCTAAAAAAGGGCATCGTTAAAAAACAGCAGCTATCTAACCTAAAAGCACATTTATACAAGCAGATTTTAATTAGTTTAAGGTTAAACCCATCTCATCAAGATATTCGAATTCAAATTCGCGAACAATTAGATTTTGCAACTATTTTATATCACAAGGGCCTTTACAAACAAAGTTTAAAAATTTTAGATAAAGCAAAAAATTTAGCCATTCTTAATGAAGAAAAAAATGCAGCCTACGAAATTGTCGAGTTAGAAAAAGTTATAGAGTCGCAGTACATTACACGAAGTATAAGTAGTCGTGCAGACGAGCTTACCGTGCAAGCTAAAGAGTTAAGTTTGCAAAACGTTTTGGCCAGTAAGCTTTCTAATTTATCGTTGCAATTATATGGTTTGTTTTTAAAAATGGGCTACATAAAAAATGACGAAGACTACCAAATAATAACAAAATACTTTAACGATAGGCTGCCTAAATACGACATCAATAAATTAGGTTTCAGAGAAAAATTGTGGCTATATAAATCCTATTTATGGTATAGCTTTTTAACCGTCGATTTTTTGTCATGTTACAAATACGCCTCAAAATGGGTCGATTTGTTTTACGATAATAAAGATATGATTGCTTTAAATCCTGTCTTTTTTCTAAAAGGAAACAATTACCTATTAGAATCTTTGTTTTTCCTTAATAAACACGAAAAATTTAAGTTTTCATTATTAAAACTAGAAGCACTTACAAAAGAAAAGTGGTTTCCAACAGACGATAATATCGAGGGTTTAGCCTTCTTATACATATACAATAATAAATTTAATTTACATTTTATAGAAGGTAGTTTCGAGGCAGGAATGCCACTTATCGACGAGGTTCTAGAACGTTTAAAAAACTACAAAAACCGTATAGACGAGCATCATATTATGGTGTTTTATTACAAAATAGCAAGCATGTATTTTGGTGCTGGCGATAATAAAAAATGTATATTTTATTTAGAGAAAATTATAAGCAATAAATCCCTAGAAATGCGGGAAGATTTACTGTGTTTTTCACGAATTTTAAATCTTGTGGCGCATTACGAAGCCGGATTAGATTATAATCTAGACGTTTTAATAAAAAGCACCTATAAGTTTTTAATTAAAATGGAAGACCTGTACGAAGTGCAACGAGAATTTATAAAGTTTTTACGTGGTTTGGGCGATATTTATCCGCACGAGGTAAAAGGCGAGTTTATTAAACTCCATAAAAAACTAAAAACCTACGAAAACGACCCGTACCAAAGTCGTTCCTTTTTATATCTCGATATTATTTCCTGGTTAGAGTCTAAAATCGAAAACCGACCAATTGGCGATATTATTCGCGATAAATTTAATAACGCAAGTGCCTAATTATTTTTTGGGCGCAACCCACAAGGGGTCGGGCTTTCACTACTCGCTCCCTCCTAAGGTCGGGGAGCTCAAACAGGCCGTTCAATCCCTTGCGCGGGCATGTTAACTAAAGTAGGTAATGGCCATATTAACATGGTTTATTTGTTTTAAATCAAAAAAGAGTCCTAAAAATTTGGATATTAACGTTACAGGTTCAATCTTTGCACTCACAAAGTTCAAACACGTATTGAAATGTTATCAAGAAAGGTGGAGGGATTAGACCCTTTGAAACCTTAGCAACCCTTTAAACTTATTAAAGAAGGTGCTAAATTCTACTTAAATTACCAATTCATTTATTGGTATTTGGATAGATAACTCACAAATTACAAGCTGTAATTTTACATCTCTTTTTAACATTTTTCTACTTAAGGCACTTTTTACAAGTGTATTTTTGGCTTTATTAAACTAATAATATAAAAAAACTAGAAAAATGAGTGATCTTAAATTAGCAACAAACGCATTACACGCAGGACACGATGTAACAGCAAACGGAGGCACTAGGGCTGTACCAATTTATCAAACATCATCGTATGTTTTTAATAATTCAGACCATGCCGCAAATCTATTTTCATTAAAGGAACTAGGTTTTATTTACACCCGATTAAACAATCCTACAAACCAAATTTTACAAGATCGTTTAGCTGCCGTAGAAGGTGGTATTGGCGCTGTAGTTTTTGCATCGGGAACAGCTGCTATATCAACAGGTTTATTAACGTTATTAAAAGCTGGCGACCATATTGTAGCGTCTAGTAGTTTATACGGCGGTACCTATAATTTATTAAATGTTACCTTACCAAGATTAGGCATTACAACAACATTTGTAGATGCTTCAAATCCAGATAATTTTAAAGATGCCGTACAAGATAATACTAGAGCCTTTTTTGTAGAGTCTTTAGGAAACCCTAAACTAGATGTTTTAGATTTAGAGGCTATTGCAGCACACTCTAAAGCAGCCGAAGTACCGTTTATAGTAGATAATACCGTAGCAACACCAGCTTTATTAAACCCAATAAAACATGGTGCTAATATTGTAATACACTCATTAACTAAATATATTGGCGGACAAGGAACCTCATTAGGTGGTGCTATTATCGATGCTGGAACTTTTAATTGGGCAAACGGTAAGTTTCCTGAGTTTACAGAGCCATCTGCAGGATACCACGGTTTAGTATATCACGACGCTTTAGGTGCAGCATCGTATACATTTAAATTAATTCTTGAAGGTTTAAGAGATTTTGGTGGTGCTATGAGTCCAACAAACGCTTTTAACATTATTCAAGGTTTAGAGACTTTACCAGTTAGAATAAAACAACACAGTGCCAATGCTTTGGAGCTTGCAAAATGGTTGGAAGCACAAGATGAAATTGCTTGGGTAAACTATCCTGGTTTAGAAAGCAGTAAATACAAAGCGTTAGCAGATAAATATTTACCAAAAGGACAAAGTGGTATTGTAACTTTTGGACACAAAGGTGGCTACGATGCCGCTAAAAAAATAGCAGATAACACAAAATTATTCTCTTTACTGGCTAATATTGGTGATACAAAATCATTAATTATCCACCCAGGAAGTACAACACACCAACAATTGGATGAGGCACAACAAGCTTCGGCAGGGGTGTCTGGAGATTTAATAAGACTATCTGTTGGTATTGAGGATATCGAAGATTTAAAAGCCGATTTATTAGAAGCTTTTAAAACTATTTAATTAAAATAAAGAAAACAGACCTACAAGGTTTTTAAAACCATGTAGGTCTTAAAACATAACAGTAAGTATTTCTCCCCGAGCCTGCATTGAGCGCAGTCGAAATGGGGAGTTAGGAGGGCTTCTATATGAAACACGAATTACAACATATCATTATTAAAAACTTTACAACCGAAAGCGGTGTGCTTAACCCAATTATTAAGTTAAGTTATCAGGTTTTTGGGAAGTCTTTGGGTAGTGCGCCAATTGTTTTAATAAACCATGCTTTAACAGGTAATAGCGATGTGGCTGGCGAAAATGGCTGGTGGCGCGATTTGGTTGGCGATGATAAGGTTATAGACACAAAACTATATACGGTTTTATCGTTTAATATTCCCGGAAATGGTTTTGATGGTTTTGTAATTGACAACTATAAAGATTTTGTGGCTAGAGATATGGCCAACATATTTTTAATGGGGCTTAAAGAATTAAAAATAGCAGAGATATTTGCAACTGTAGGCGGATCTTTAGGTGGTGGAATTGCATGGGAAATGGCCGTTTTAAAACCCAATTTCACAAAACATTTAGTGGTTGTAGCAACCGATTGGAAATCCACCGATTGGTTAATTGCAAACTGCCAAATACAGGAGCAATTCTTGTTAAATTCTAAGCATCCGGTGCACGATGCAAGGATGCATGCCATGTTATGTTACCGCACGCCAGAGTCTTTTAAGGAGCGTTTTCATCGTTCTAAAAACGACGAATTAGAGATCTTTAATGTGGAGAGTTGGTTGTTACATCATGGTAATAAATTGCAAGAGCGTTTTCAGTTGTCGGCTTATAAATTAATGAATCAGTTGTTAAGGTCGATTGATGTTACTAAAGGCCGTTCGAGTAATTTTAATGTACTTGAAAATATCGAAGCCAAAATACATATTGTTGGTGTGGATTCTGATTTGTTTTTTACTGCTGAAGAAAACCGCGAAACCCATAAGCAATTAGCATTAACGCATCCTAATGTAACGTATAACGAAATACATTCGGTACACGGACACGACGCGTTTTTAATGGAATACGAGCAATTAGAAAAAATTATAGAAGGCATTTTTGTGCCACACTCTAAAAGAAAACCTATGAAAGTATTAAAATTTGGAGGAAAATCGTTAGCCAACGGAAAAGGTTTAGAAACGGTACTTTCAATTATTAAAAATAAAGTAATTGCTGGCGAGCGCATAAGTGTTGTGGTTTCGGCAAGAGGTTCGGCAACAGACGATCTGGAGGCTATTTTAAATAAAGCCTTAACAGGCGAGCCGTATCAAGACGATTTAAATGCCTTTAAAGCCTACCAAGTAGAACCTTTAAAAGGTATAGATTTTTCGGAAGAATTTTTAGTGCTAGATAAGTTGTTTGAAGGGGTTAGTTTACTACGCGATTATAGCAAAAAGACAAAGGATAATATTTTAGCTCAAGGCGAATTATTATCGGTAAAGCTTATTGCTAGTTTATTAAATAACCAAGGGGTTAAAGCAAAAGCAACCGACTCGCGCGAGTTAATAAAAACCGATGAAACCTTTGGTAATGCTCAGCCATTATCGAAAATATCAAAAGAAAACACCAAGAACTACTTTAGTAAACATAAAGATGTAGTTAATGTGGTAACTGGTTTTATTGCTTCTAATTTAAAAAATGAAACAACCACTTTAGGGCGTAACGGAAGTAATTATACAGCGGCATTATTAGCTAATTTTTTAGATGCCGAAGAGTTACAAAATTACACCCATGTTAGCGGTATTTACACAGCAGATCCTGTTCTAGTGCCAGATGCTAAACAAATTAGAGAACTCTCGTTTAGCGAAGCTAACGAGTTGGCTAATTTTGGGACTTCGGTTTTACATGCTAAAACCATTATCCCTTTAGTTGAAAAAAATATTAATCTGCGTATTTTAAATACCTTTAATTCTGATGATGAAGGCACATTAATTACGGCAAGACCAAGCACTAAAGAAGTAACCTCGTTATCTATTTTAGATAATGTGGCATTACTAAATTTAGAAGGGCGTGGTCTTTTAGGTAAAATTGGTGTAGATGCTAGAATTTTTGGGGCGTTAAGTAAATATGGTATTAGCGTTAGTATTGTATCGCAAGGATCGTCGGAGCGTGGTATTGGGTTAATTATTGATGCCGACCAAGCTACACAAGCGGTTATTGCTTTAGAGCGTGAGTTTGAAAGTGATTTTTACTCGCAAGATGTTAATAAAATTGATGTTGTAGACGATGTGGCTGTAATTTCAATTATTGGTATTGAGTTAAGCTCATTCCATAAGCCATTTAATGCACTTATAAAAAACCAAATTACACCGTTGCTTTTTAATAACACGGTTACAGGAAAAAATGTGAGTTTGGTGGTTAAAAAGGCTCAACTGCATAAGGCTGTAAATGTTATTCATGGTGAGGTTTTTGGGGTTTCTAAAAAAATTAATATCGCCATTTTTGGTCATGGTGGTGTTGGTGGCGCTTTAATTAACCAGATTTTAAAATCGAAAGGCGACATTGAAAAACGAAAAGGTATAAGCTTAAATATTTTTGCAATTGCAAACTCTAAAAAGCTATTGCTTGATAAAAATGGAGCAGAAGCTAATTGGGAAAATGCTATTGCATCGAGCTCGTTTGAAAGTTCGATAGAAGATATTCTTACCTATGCTAATAATCATCATTTAGAGAATTTAATAGCGGTTGATAATACGGCGAGTTCTACATTTTATAAAAATTATATTCCGTTGGTAAAAGCTGGTTTCGATTTAGTGTCGTCCAACAAAATTGCAAACACGATTTCGCACGATTTTTATACGGAATTAAGAACAGAATTAAAAAACAGCAATAAGCAATATTTATACGAAACTACGGTTGGTGCAGGTTTACCTTTAATTGATACTATTAAATTACTACACGAATCGGGAGAGAATATTACAAGAATTAGAGGAGTGTTTTCTGGAACGTTGAGTTATTTATTCAATAATTTTTCGACTGCAGACAAACCGTTTAGTGAAATTATTCAAGAAACGGTTGATAAAGGGTTTACAGAACCAGATCCGCGTGAGGATTTTTCGGGAAATGATGTGGCTAGAAAGTTATTAATTTTGGCAAGAGAGTTAGATTTGCAAAACGAATTTGAAGATGTTGAGGTGTTAAATTTAATTCCAGAAGCGTATAGAGATATTTCGGTTTCGGAATTTTTATCGCAATTACATGTTCTGGATAAGCAATACCAAAAGATAAAAGACGAGCAAGAGGCAGGACATGTGTTACGATATGTTGGGGATTTATCGGGCGATTTATCGCAGGATAAAGGCCTATTGGAAGTAAAATTAGTGTCTATTCCAGAAGATAGTACGTTAGGACATGTAAAAGGAAGTGATGCTATTTTTGAAATATTTACCGAGAGTTACGGTGAGCAACCTATAGTTATACAAGGTGCAGGAGCAGGAGCAGAAGTTACGGCAAGAGGTGTTTTTGGAGATATATTGAGGTTGTCGAAATTAAACTAGTAATATAGATGTCTCGTTTTTTCGAGAATATACTTTCTTGTGAGGTTTTAAAAATCTTGCAGGTATAGGTTGAAAATAATAAAATAGACCTACAAGGTTTTGGAAACCTCGCAGGGTGGATAGTAGATAAAAAGGAAGTTTACTTTAAAGACAGGCTTTGGCAAATAAGTGCATTAGGGATTGTAGCGGCATCCTTTTTTTGCTGCCATAAATGGCAAAAAAAGATATAGCGGAAAGCCCGACCCTTTTGGGTAATGCCAAAATAAGAATGATTAAAAAGAATAAAAGTGAGTAAGAAATTTGAAACTTCGGCGATACGAACACAGAGTGAAACGACACAATTTTCGGAGCATTCGGTGCCATTATACTTAACTTCTGGTTTTGTTTTTGACGATTCGGAAGAAATGCGTGCATCGTTTGCTGAAGAGAAACAACGCGATTTATACAGCCGTTATAGCAACCCGAATGTTAATGAATTTGTAGATAAGGTGTGTGCTATGGAAGGTGCCGAGGCTGGTTTTGCTTTTGCTAGCGGAATGGCTGCGGTGTTCTCGACGTTTGCAACGTTGTTAAATGCTGGCGACCATGTGTTGTCTTGTAGTTCGGTTTTTGGTGCTACTCATGGTTTGTTTACAAAATACTTTCCGAAATGGAATATTGAATGTTCGTATTTTAATATAAATGAGGTTGATGCTATTGAAGGTTTAATACAACCAAATACTAAGTTTATTTATGCCGAAACGCCAACAAATCCGGGTGTTGATATTCTTGACTTAGAATTTTTAAGTGCTATTTGTAAAAAGCACAACATACTATTGGTGGTCGATAATTGTTTTGCCACACCGTATTTACAAAACCCAATTAAACTGGGTGCCGATTTAGTAATACATTCGGCTACTAAATTAATGGATGGGCAAGGGCGTGTGCTTGGTGGCATAACGGTTGGTAGTAAAGAACTTATTAGAGAAATATATTTATTTTCTAGACTTACTGGGCCATCGTTAAGTCCGTTTAATGCTTGGGTGTTATCTAAATCGTTAGAAACTCTGGCACTGCGCGTTGAAAAGCATTGTGATAATGCCATTAAAATTGCTACATTTCTAGAGGCGCACCCTAAGGTAACTTGGGTTAAATATCCTTTTTTAAAATCGCATCCTAAATACGATATTGCTAAAAAGCAAATGCGTTTGGGTGGTAATATTGTAGCTTTTGAGGTTGAAGGTGGTTTAAAAGGCGGAAAGTGCTTTTTTGATAGTGTAAAAATGTGTTCGCTTTCGGCAAACTTAGGCGATACTAGAACCATTGTAACGCATCCGGCAAGTACAACGCATGCTAAGGTTGAGCCAGAAGTTAAAAGAGCTGCTGGAATTACAGATGGTATGGTGCGTATTTCGGTTGGTTTAGAGCATGTTGATGATATTATTCAGGATTTAGAGCAGGCGTTAAGAAGTTAATTGAGCTTTTGTAGCTACTAATTTTACTGTGATTTTTGAATTCTTTATGCTGATTTTTACTCGTGGATTAAGAGAAAAGCGGCAAGAAATACTTAAAAGTACATGGTTGTTTTTTAGTTTGAAAATAGTTGTGTGCTTGTTATTTTTAGTAAGTAATAAACTAAATACCTATTAAAACTTGCATTATTCGAGTTTATGTTGAGCGCCATAAATAAGAATTTTTTTAACTATTGAATAAGATTAGAAATGGTACTGTTTTAATTACTAATTTGTTAGACTAGCTAAGAAGAAAAAATGTACATATATTTTAAATATGTTCTGTACAGGAATTAATTTATAAAACTAATTTAAAGCATATAGCAAATGGACAAACATTATTTTATGCCCATTTGCTAAATAGTACTCTAAAATATTTCTAATTCCAAAATGTAGAACCAAAATTTGTAGCCGTGCCATTAAAGCTAAATGGCGAGCTTCCTTCAATAATATTATTAGAGTTATCCCATCTTCCAGCAGTAACTGCTTGGTCTACTCTGGCTTGGTTACTTGCGCCCCATTGTACATAGTCTATAAGTATATCTGGATCTGTAGAGCCAAAAGAGTTTTCAGAAAATAGACTTAAACCATCGGCTGTCGGGTTTATATCGTAGCTTAAAGTTACGCTTTGGTTTAGACTTAAATTTGTAGACTCGCTGGTTGCATCAGAAACCTGCACGTATGTTCCAGGGCCTAAACATAGCCAATATGAACCTACGTTTTTCGTCTCATCACCTAAATTGGTAAGTGTTACCTGGTCTGTCTCCGTATTTACCTCCGTTATACGTATAACACTACTTGATGCTACTTCTGTTTCTGTGGTGGTTGTATCGTCGTCATTGCTACAGCTAGCTATTAAACCACATACTAGCACCATAAAAATTGTTTTTTTCATTTTCATTTTAATTTAAATTATTAAATAACTTTTTAAATAGACGAAAGCTTATTGGTTTTCATACATAAAATATCAAGTAGATTGAAAATTTATGATTTATAGGTAAACGATTGTAAGTGTAGCAAAGTAGTATATTTAATTTTTTTGTTGAATAGAAATTAAATACAATTTGTATTGAGGTGTTTTTTTTAGAGGTTTATAAAATTAGTGCTCCTCGTGTAGTGTCTTTTTTTGTGCTAATTTTTAAAGTTATTGTTTTAGCTAATTTGAAATAATAATTAAATATTAGGTAATTTCTTTTCAAGTATCTCGACTTAGCATAATAAATTTGAAATTATGAAAGTAGGATATAGAATAAGTATTGTCATTTTTTTGTTTTTTTGCTTAAGCTTTCAGGGTTTTTCTCAAAAAAAATTTAAAGTAGAGAGTTTAAACTTTGAAGGACTTAAAAAAACTAAAGCAAGTTTTTTAACTCGCATAGCCAAGGTAAAAGTGGGTAAAGAAACAGATAGCGTAGTTGTTGTTAATGATATTGAGCGTTTTAAACGTTTGGATGGTATTGCCTTTGCTAACTATAAAATAGAATACGTTGGCGATGCGGGTTATAGAGTTACATATTTGCTTGAAGAGAATTTTAGTATTATACCAGGCGTAAGAACGGGACAAGCTAATGATGGGAGTTTTTTATATCGATTTTCTGCTTTTGAGTTTAATGGCTTAGGTCGTAATATTATTTTTGGAGGATTTTTTAAAAGAGAAGTTTTTAACGGTTTTGGTGTTTTTTTAGAGCATCCTTACTTATTTTCTAATAAATTAGGTTTGGGTATAAATTATCAAGACGATACATCACAACAGCCTATTTATTTAAATGCTAACGATATTGATAATTCTGCTAATTATGCATATACTAGAAAAGGTCCTGAACTAACATTATTTTATGAATTAAATTTTAAGAATAGGTTTGAGTTGGGATCCAAAATTTTTAAAGAAGAGTACACTTTAATTCGTGACGACCCAGAGAATGAAGGGCTTGTAAATGTGCCAGAACCTCAACTCAATAAAGCATTGTTTAGGGCATCTCATGAGTTTGTAGATATTGATATACAATACCAAAACCAGTCGGGATTTAGAAATTTTTTGGATCTTAATTATTTTGTTGGTGGACAAGGGGTTTTGCAAACCGAGTACATAATTAATAATACAACACAATTTTATAAGCTAATTGGGTCTAAAGGAAATTTTGCTACGCAATTAAAATTTCAATTAAGTAATACGGTAAATAATACGGCGTTTGTACCAATAATTATAGATAATCAATTTAATAATAGAGGTGTAGGTAATACTGTAGATCGTGGGATATCAAGTACAACAGTAAATACGGAGTATCGACATACATTATTTGAAAAAGGCTGGTTTGTTTTACAGGGTAATGTATTTACCGATGTAAGTAGTCTACAACGTCCAAATGTTCAATTTTTAAATCAATTTTCATCAGATACATTTCGTGTATATTCAGGCGCTGGTGTTCGTTTTATTCATAAATATATTTTTAATGCAGTACTTCGTTTTGATTATGGTGTTAATGTAACAGGAACTGGGGGTAATGGTTTTGTGTTTGGAATAGGACAATATTTTTAAATAGTGTTTTTAGTTGTGGTTTGCAAGTACTAATTTATTTATATTAGCAAAATGCTTTCCAAAAAAACAAAATACGGGTTAAAAGCTCTAACGTTTATTGCTAGAAATGGAGATGATGTTCCTGTGCAAGTTGGCGTTATTGCTAAAAGTGAACAAATTCCACAAAAATTTCTTGAAAGCATTTTACTAACACTTCGTAAATCTGGTGTTTTAGCATCTAAAAAAGGTAAACATGGAGGTTATTATTTAAGGAGTGAACCTTCGGAAATAAAAATGACCGATGTTATGCGTGTTCTAGAAGGACCAATAGCTATGGTGCCTTGTGTGAGTCTTAATTATTACGAAAAATGTGATGATTGCCCAGACGAAACCCTTTGTAGCGTGCATAAACTTATGATTGAGGTGCGCGATAGCACACTTAACGTGTTCAGAAATACCACTTTAGCAGATTTGTCTAGCGTAGATTAATGAAAATATCTCAAAATTATCTCTTATTTTAAATAATAATCTTCTTTTTATCGCAAATTTATTCCATTATTCTAAAAAGTTGTTAAAACTGCTTTTTGTATTATAAAATGTTTTACATTTGTAATCCCTACTAAATTGATAGGATTAATATAAATAATAAGAAATGATAGCGCAAATGTTATTAAAGAGTAAAGAAAAAACTACTTATAAAGAGGATGCTGTTGGAGAAAAACCAATTAGAAGTGTAGCAAAAGCTTTAAGTTGGAGAGTAATTGGTACTTTAGATACATTGGTAGTTTCATATATATTAACAGGAGAAATGGCTGTTGCAGCATCTATTGCTTCGGTCGATTTTTTAACCAAAATGGTATTATACTTTTTCCATGAGCGTTTATGGAATTCAATTAAATGGGGAAAATAAATAAAGAGATTATGTTTACAGAAACTCAAATAGAAGAATTAAATAAAAGCTTTGAAAAAGCCACGCCTACTGAAATTATTCAGAAGGCTTTCGAGCTTAATAATAAAGCTGTGGTTACTACTAATTTTAGACCATATGAGGCCGCAATTTTACATGCGGTTAGTAGTTTGGAATCTAGTATTCCTGTAATTTGGTGCGATACCGGTTACAATACGCCACAAACGTATAAGCATGCCGAACAAGTTATAAAAGATTTAAACTTAAATGTGTCTTTATATGTACCAAAACAAACAGCGTCTCATAGAGATGTTGTTATGGGAATTCCAACGGTAGATGATCCAAAGCACGCTTTGTTTACCGAGCAGGTAAAATTGGAGCCTTTTAAACGCGCTATGGACGAGCACAAACCTAACGTGTGGTTTACAAACTTGCGCCAAGGGCAAACAGCATTTAGAAACAGTATTGGTATTTTTAGTTTAAGTAAAGATGGTGTTTTAAAGGTAAGTCCTTTCTATTTTTGGTCGGATAAAAAATTAGACACCTATTTAGAAGAAAACAATTTACCAAACGAGTTTAAATATTTCGACCCAACAAAAGCATTAGAAAATAGAGAGTGTGGTTTACACGCTTAAAATGAAGTTGGCAGTAAATTTTTATAGAAAACAGTTATAAAGAACAAAATATAATAACAAAACTTTTACCCCGCCCGAGTAAGAGTTCCCCCTTCGGGGGTTAGGGGGCTTTTTAATTATGAAGAAAGATACATCAAATATCAATTCACTAGAAAACGAAGCGATTTACATCATGAGAGAAGTTGCGGCGCAGTTTGAAAAACCTGTGTTATTATTCTCTGGAGGAAAAGATTCAATAACTTTAGTAAGATTAGCTGTTAAAGCATTTTATCCTGCAAAAGTACCATTTCCTTTATTACATATTGATACGGGGCATAACTTTCCAGAAACAATTGAGTTTAGAGATCGTTTATGTAAAGAATTAGGTTTAGAATTAATTGTACGTAATGTACAAGATTCTATTGATGAAGGTAAAGTAAAAGAAGAGTCTGGTCGTTACGCGAGTAGAAACATGCTACAAACTACAACGCTTCTTGATGCTTTAGAAGAATTTAAATTTGATGCTGCTATTGGTGGTGCACGTCGTGATGAAGAAAAAGCAAGAGCTAAAGAACGTATTTTTTCTGTACGTGATGATTTTGGTCAATGGGATGAAAAAAACCAACGTCCAGAATTATTCGATATGTTAAATGGTGCTATAGATCACGGACAAAACGTACGTGTGTTTCCAATTTCAAACTGGACAGAATTAGATGTTTGGTCGTATATAGAAAAAGAAAATATTGAGATTCCTTCAATTTATTTTGCACACAAACGTAAAGTCTTTTTAAGAGATGGCATGATTTGGTCTGCTGAAGACGATGTGGTTTATAGAGATGAAAATGAAGAAGTAATAGAAAAAATGGTGCGTTTTAGAACGGTAGGAGATATGAGCTGTACCGCAGCTGTATATTCAGATGCAGTTTCTATTTCTAAAGTGGTAGAAGAAATTAGAGATTCTACTATTTCTGAACGTGGTGCTAGAATTGACGATAAGCGTTCTGAAGGCGCCATGGAAAAACGTAAACAACAAGGGTATTTCTAGAAATGGTTAATAGTTTTTTGGTTATTAGTTACTGGTAACCAATAAAAATCAAAAAAAATATTAAAAAATTAAGTTACTGAAGTTTTATTGGTGTTTAGGATAATCGAACAACTAATTACCAACAGCTAGTAACCAATAACAATAAAAATGGAAGTATTAAAAATAGCAACAGCAGGAAGTGTAGATGATGGAAAAAGTACGTTAATAGGACGTATTCTTTATGATACAAAATCTTTAACCTCAGATAAGTTAAAAGCCATTGAAGATAAAAGTGAACAACTAGGATACGATTACTTAGATTTTTCTTTAGCCACAGATGGTTTAATGGCCGAAAGAGAACAAGGAATCACCATTGATGTAGCACATATTTATTTTTCAACTAAAAAGAAAAGTTACATTATTGCAGATACTCCAGGTCACGTAGAATATACACGTAACATGGTTACAGGAGCGTCAACATCTCAGGCTTCTATTGTTTTAATTGATGCTAGAAAAGGTGTTATCGAGCAAACAAACCGTCACTTCTTTATTAATAATTTATTGAGAATTAAAGACGTTGTAGTTGCCATTAACAAAATGGATTTGGTTGATTATTCTGAAGAGGTTTACAACAAAATTAAAGCCGATTTTACAGAATTAATGAGTAAAAGAGATTATCAGGACCAAAAAATCACTTTTATTCCAGTAAGTGCTTTAAAGGGTGATAATGTTGTTAATAAAACAGATAAAATGCCTTGGTATAAAGGTGAAGCTTTATTGGAGCATTTAGAGCAACTGGATAAGGCAGATATATTTAACTCTGGTACACCGCGTTTCCCTGTGCAATATGTAATTCGTCCTAAAACTGAAGATTTTCATGATTATAGAGGGTATGCAGGAAAAGTTTATGGTGGCGATTTAAGTGTTGGAGACGATATTATTGTGTTACCATCAAAAACACGTTCAAAAATTAAAGATATTTATTTCTATGATGAAAAGTATGAAACGGCTTCTAGACGTTCGTCTGTAACCATCACTTTAGAAAACGATATTAATGTAAGTCGTGGCGACATGATTGTTAAAGAAAACGATTTGCCAACCATCGATAAGCAATTTACAGCAAATGTTTGTTGGATGGATAGCAATCAATTAACACCTGGAGGGAAATATATTGTTCAGCATGGTGTTAATAAAGTATTGGCTAAGGTTGATAGAATCAATCATAAAATTAACCCAGATTATTCTGGTTTTGAAAAGAATGTAACAGGATTAAATATTAACGATATTGCTTCAGTGTCATTCAAATTAAACAAGCCAATTTTTTACGATCAGTTCAAAAATCATAGAACAAATGGATCTTTTATTATAATCGATCCACAATCTAATAATACAGTTGGAGCTGGATTTATTCAGTAAAAACAACAAAAAGTTTTTTTCTAATTAAGAAAAGTCAGGTATAGCATGCAAAGTTTTGAAACAGAAATAGAAAATCCAATCGTACAAAAGGATATCATTGAATTAGCTCAAAAAATAGAGCTTTTTCATAATGGTAAAATAGACGAAGAAAAATTTAGAAGTCTTCGTTTAGCACGTGGTGTGTACGGTCAGCGTCAAGAAGGCGTGCAAATGATTCGTATTAAGGTGCCATACGGAAAGTTAAAAAGTAATCAATTACGTAGAATTGCGGCTGTATCAGATGAGTATTCTCGTGGACGTTTACATATTACAACCCGTCAAGATATTCAAATTCATTATGTGGATTTAAATAGAACACCAGAGCTTTGGGCCGAATTAGAAAAAGATGAGGTTACCGTACGTGAGGCTTGTGGAAATGTAGTAAGAAATGTAACAGCTTCTGAAACTGCAGGTATCGATGTAAACGAACCTTTTGATGTGTCGCCTTACGCCGATGCATTATATAAATTCTTTTTACGTAACCCAATTTGTCAAGAAATGGGACGTAAATTTAAAGTGTCTTTCTCTTCAACAGACGAAGATACAGGATTGTCTTATTTACACGATATAGGATATATAGCAAAAATACAAAACGGCGTTCGCGGTTTTAAAGTTTTAGTTGCTGGTGGTTTAGGGTCTCAACCCCGTCATGCCGATGTGTTATACGACTTTATTGAAACCGATAAAATCATTCCAATTATGGAAGGTGTTTTAAGAGTTTTTGATCGTTACGGTGAGCGTAAAAGTAGAGCTAAAGCACGTATGAAATTCTTATTAAAAGATATTGGTTTAGAGGCTTTTAAAGACTTAATTGCAGAAGAGCAAAAAGCTATCGAGTTTAAAAGTGTTGCTATTGATGCTGATGCTTATGTAGCTTCAAAACCAGTTTCAGTTGAAGCTCCTACTGCCGAAATTAAAGATCAAGAAGCTTTCGAGTTATGGAAGTCTACCAACCTTATTCCTCAAAAACAGGAAGGTTATGTAGCTATTGGTGTTAAAGTATTATTAGGTGATTTTTATACAGATAAAGCACGTTTATTAGCTAATTTAGTAGATAAATATGCTGCTGGCGAAGTACGTTTAACATTACGTCAAAATATTGTTATTCCTTTTGTAAAAGAAAATTTAGTGCCATTTTTCTATCAAGAGCTTGAAAAATTAGGTTTTGTAGAAGCTGGTTATAATAAAGCCGTAGATATTACAGCGTGTCCAGGAACAGATACTTGTAACTTAGGTATAGCAAGTAGTACTGGTATTGCTGTAGAGTTAGAGCGTATGCTAAAAGCAGAGTACCCACAATATTTAAAAAACCAAGATTTGGTTATTAAAATTAGTGGTTGTATGAATGCTTGCGGACAACACAATATGGCTAATATTGGTTTCCAAGGGATGACGGTTCGTACGCCAGATAAACTAGTAGCGCCAGCGTTACAAGTATTATTAGGTGGTGGTAACCAAGGTAATGGTAATGCAACTTTTGCAGATAAAGTAGTAAAAGTACCAAGTAGAAGAGGACCAGAAGCGTTACGCAGAATTTTAAATGATTTTGAAGCTAATGCAAACGGAAAGCCATTTGTTGAATATTATCAAGAAAAAGGAGAAAGATATTTTTACGATTTCTTAAACGATTTACAAGATGCTACTAACTTAACTCAAGAAGATTTTATCGATTGGGGTGAAGAAGAAAAGTATGTAAAAGAAATAGGAATTGGAGAATGTGCTGGAGTAGTAATCGATTTAATTGCCACTTTGTTTTTTGAAAGTGAAGAGAAAATTGATAATGCAAAAGAAGCTTTTGAAAACGAAGTGTATTCTGGAGCAATTTATTATGCTTACCAATCTTTAGTTAATTCTGCAAAAGCGTTATTATTAGCAGAGAATAAAAAGACGAATACGCATGCTGGAATTATTTCTCAGTTCGATGAGATATTTGTTGAAACGGGTCAAATTGAGTTAGGTACTTCATTCTCTGAGTTAATTTACCAAATCAATAAAAATGCGCCAACTAAAGAGTTTGCTTTAAATTACATTGCTAGTTCAGATAAATTTTTAGCAGCGGTTAGAGCATTTAGAGCAGCACAACAAGAAGCATAAATTTTAAAATATTACATGAATATAAACACCCCAAAATTAACCGTAGTAGGTGCTGGTCCAGGCGATGAAGATTTAATAACCCTTAAAGCTATTAAGGCTATTGAATCTGCAAACGTTATACTGTACGATGCACTTATTAACGAGTCGTTACTTAAATATGCTGCTAAAGATGTAGAACTTATTTTTGTAGGGAAACGTAAGGGGTGTTATGCATTTCAGCAAGAACAAATTAACGATTTAATTGTAACCAAGGCCAAAGAGAAAGGGCATGTAGTACGCTTAAAAGGCGGTGATCCTTTTATTTTTGGTCGCGGAGCAGAAGAGATTGATTATGTTAGAGCGTTCGGATTGGAAACTTACGTAGTTCCTGGAATTTCATCGGCTCTTGCAGTACCTGCTTATCAAGGTATTCCGTTAACTAAACGTGGTATTTCAGAAAGCTTTTGGGTGGTTACAGCTACAACTAAAGATCATGCCTTATCCGCAGATGTGGAGTTGGCAGCAAAATCAACTGGAACAATCGTTATCCTAATGGGTATGCATAAGCTAAAGGACATTGTTAAGGTGTTTTATGCCGAAAACAAAAGAAATGTTCCAGTGGCTATAATTCAAAATGGTACTCGAGATAACGAAAAAGTTGGTATAGGAACGATACGTAATATACAACAAGTTGTAAAAGAAAATGAACTAGCAGCACCGGCAATTATTGTAATTGGTGATGTTGTAAAACATAGAGCGGTTTTAAACTCCATACAACAAGCTGTTGAAAATAAATAGGTCATGGAAAGAAACAATTTATATCCTATTTTTTTAAAAGCGAAAAGTTTAAATGTACTTATTGTAGGCGGAGGCAACGTAGCTGAAGAGAAGTTAACCTTCTTGTTAAAGTCTAGTCCAGATGCTTGTGTAACAATGGTGTCACCTATGTTTAGAGAAGGTACATTATCTTTGGCTAAAACAGGAAATGTAACCTTAATTGAAAAAAAATACAATAAAAAGTATTTAAAAGGAAAGCATATTGTAGTAGCAACGACCGATGTACCAAAGGTTAATGTAAAGGTGTATAAGCATTGCAGAAAAAGAAGCATTTTAGTAAATGTTGCCGATAACCCTCCGTATTGCGATTTTTATATGGGTGGTATTGTAACCAAAGGCAATGTAAAAGTAGCGATTAGTACTAACGGAAAATCGCCAACAACAGCTAAACGTTTACGTCAGTTTTTCGAGAATGTTATTCCAGAAAATGTAGACGATTTAGTAAAAAATTTAAATGAGTATAGAAAAACAATAAAAGGTGATTTTGAAGAAAAAGTGGAAACACTAAACGAATTCACAAAAGGATTAATTGAAAAAAAAGAATCTTAGTAATGATTAAAACAGATATAATAATTATTGGCGCGGGGCCAACAGGTTTATTTACAGTATTCGAAGCTGGATTATTAAAATTAAAATGCCATTTAATTGATGCATTGCCACAACCAGGTGGACAATGCTCGGAGTTATATCCTAAAAAACCTATTTACGATATCCCTGGTTTTCCAGAAATTTTAGCAGGCGATTTAACCAAAAATTTATTAGAACAAGGTAAGCAGTTCGAGCCAGGTTTTACTTTGGGAGAACGTGCAGAAACGGTTGAAAAACAAGAAGACGGAACCTTTATAGTAACTACAAATAAGGGTACGCAGCATCAAGCACCAGTGGTTGCTATTGCTAGTGGTTTAGGAAGTTTTGAACCTAGAAAACCACAGCTTGAAAACCTTGCTAAATACGAGGATAAAGGTGTTGAGTATATTATTAAAGAGCCAGAAGTATACCGCGATAAAGATGTGGTTATTGCTGGTGGTGGAGATTCTGCATTAGATTGGAGTATCTTTTTAGCTGATGTTGCTAAAAGCGTAACACTTATACATAGACGTAGTGAATTTAGAGGACATTTAGATTCTGTTGAGAAAGTACAGGAACTTAAAAATGCTGGTAAAATTAATTTAATTACTCCTGCCGAGGTTACCGATATTATTGGTGATGGTAAGGTTGAAGCTATAGAGGTTAAGAAAAAAGATGAAGATGCTTTTATTATAAAAACAGATCATTTTATTCCTTTATTTGGGTTGTCGCCTAAACTAGGACCAATAGCTAATTGGGGATTAGAAATTGAAAAAAATGCTATAAAAGTTAATAACGCATTAGATTATCAAACTAATATTCCTGGAATATTTGCTATTGGAGATGGTAATTTTTATCCTGGTAAATTAAAGTTAATTCTTTGTGGGTTCCATGAGGCTACTATTATGTGTCAAGCGGCATACCAAATAATTAACCCAGGAAAGAAGTATGTTTTAAAATATACAACAGTTAGTGGTATTGATGGTTTTGATGGTTCTAGAAAAGAAGCACCAAAAGCAGTTGTTCAAGCAATTAATTAAAAGTTATATATGTTTTTAGATATTGAAATCTAAAAACAAAATATTGAAATATTTTTCTAATCCTGCAAGGTTTTAAAACCTTAGCAGGATTTAGTTTTTAAAATAGGAGGGATTTACAAGTATAAGTTTTACTTTTAAAATCTAAATAAATAAGTCCACACTAAAGCAAATTATTTAAAATGAAAAGCTATAACGTTTGCCTTAAAGACACAGCGAAAAAATTTACCAAAAGATTGTTTTACTCTTTATTTGATTGTGAGCAAGAAGAAACTCATGGCGATTATTTAGAAAACACGTTTATTGAAATCGTTTCAAAATTAGAAATTGAAAACGGTAAAGAAATTTGGGAAACCTTTAAAACCCAATTACCAGAAATAAGAAAAAAATTAGATTTAGATGCTATTGCTTTTGAGAGTAATGACCCGGCATCGCATTCGTTAACCGAAATATACTTGGCGTATCCTGGTTTTTATGCCATTTCAATTTATAGGCTAAGTCACGCACTTTATAAGTTAGGCGTACACATACTTCCTAGAATGATGAGCGAGTATATTCATGGAATTACCGGTGTAGATATTCATCCTGGGGCAACCATTGGCGATTCGTTTTATATCGATCATGGTACAGGAATTGTTATTGGCGAAACCTCTATTATAGGGAAGCACGTTAAAATATATCAAGGGGTAACTTTAGGTGGTATTTCGGTTTCTAAAAGTTTAGCCTCGACAAAACGTCATCCAACAATCGATGATAATGTGTGCATTTATGCAAACGCCACTATTTTGGGAGGCGATATTATTATTGGAGCAAATAGTATTATTGGAGCTAACGTTTGGATTACAGAATCGGTACCAGAAAACTCGTTAGTTACATATCAAACAGAAATAAAAATAAGACCTAGAAAGAATGGAATTCAAGAATAGTATTATTGGTCAAATTGGCAATACGCCATTGGTAGAAGCAACACACCTTATTTCGAAAAAAGGTGTGCGATTATTTTTAAAACTAGAAGGTAATAATCCGGGAGGGAGCGTTAAAGACCGACCTGCTTTTAATATGATTAATGAAGCTTTAAAACGAGGCGATATTAAAAAAGGTGGTACTTTAGTTGAAGCAACAAGCGGAAATACTGGAATTGCATTAGCATTTATAGCTAAACTTTTAGATTTAAAAATGGTGTTAATAATGCCTGAAAACTCTACCGAAGAGCGTGTTAAAACTATGCGCGCTTACGGTGCCGAGGTAATTTTAACACCGTCTGATGTTGGTATTGAAGGATCGCGAGATTTAGCATTTAAGCTTCGCGATGAAAAGGGTTATACCTTATTAAATCAGTTTGAGAATCCAGATAATTGGAAGGCACATTATAAAACTACGGGTCCAGAAATTTGGGAAGCTACAGCAGGTAAGGTAACGCACTTTGTATCTGCTATGGGAACCACAGGAACCATAACAGGAGTTTCAACCTATTTAAAAGAAAAAAATAAAGACATAACTATTGTTGGTGCGCAACCAGCCGATGGTGCCAGAATACCGGGTATTAGAAAATGGTCGCCAGAGTATGTACCAAAATTTTTCGATCCTAAAAAAGTAGATATTGTGGTAGATGTATCGGAAAACGATGCCAAACAAACAACCATTAACTTAGCCAAAGAAGAAGGTGTTTTTGCAGGTATGAGTAGTGGTGGCTCTGTGTTTTGCGCTTTAACCATAGCTGAACAAATAGAGGAAGGTGTTATTGTAGCCATTATTTGTGATAGAGGCGATCGTTATTTGTCTTCTACTTTGTTCGAATAGTTTGTTTATATATTAAAAGCTTCAATCGTACTTGAGTTTTCGACAGCGTCGGAATTAGAGATTTTAGAAATAATGAGTCGTAATGTTAGTTGGATTCAGGATTGAAAGTGCAACTTTTTTTTAAAACTAAAAATATAAAGTAATCAGCGAACGGTGCTTTAGCAATTTCCTTAAATCGTTTTGATTTTTTGGTTCGTTTTGCATCAAGGCAAAATGAACAGAATAGATTTTATTTTAAACAATAATACGAATTGTGATTTCGAAGGATATAGAGAGAAAGAATATTGGAATTATATTTCTTAATTAAACCTATAAGTTCGAAAAAAGACCGCGCAGGATAAGGAAAACAAAAATATAGTTAGTACTTTTGTGCGCGAGTTCATTAACGTACTAGTGTTATCAAGAAAGGTAGAGGGATTAGACCCGTTGAGGCCTTGGCAACCCTTTATCTTTTAAAGAAGGTGCTAAATTCTACTAATACAAACGTATTGGAAAGATAACGAAAAGTAATCCTTCACTTTTCTTGATGACATGCAGATAATACATATCAAATGTCGAATATACAACAAGCATTAAAAGAACGAATTTTAGTTTTAGATGGCGCCATGGGTACCATGCTACAAGCGTATAAATTCACCGAAGAAGATTTTAGAGGCGAGCGTTTTAAAGATTACCCAACACCATTACAGGGTAATAACGATTTGTTGTCTATTACACAGCCCGAAGCCATTAAAACCATTCATGCAAAATATTTTGAGGTTGGTGCAGATATTGTGGAAACCAATACGTTTTCTGGAACTACCATAGCTATGGCAGATTATCAAATGGAAGATTTGGTGTACGAATTAAATTATCAGTCGGCTAAAATAGCCAAAGAAGTTGCCGATGCATTTACAGCCAAAGAACCTCATAAACCACGTTTTGTTGCAGGTTCGATAGGGCCAACAAACCGTACGGCAAGTATGTCGCCCGATGTAAACGATCCAGGTTATAGAGCCGTAACTTTCGATGAGTTAAGAATAGCATACAAGCAACAAATAGAAGCTTTAGTTGATGGTGGTGTTGATTTGTTATTGGTTGAAACGGTTTTCGATACGCTTAACGCCAAAGCGGCATTATTTGCTATTGAAGAAGTTAAGGACGAACGCAGTATAGACATTCCAACCATGTTGAGCGGAACAATTACCGATGCATCAGGGAGAACCTTGTCTGGACAAACAGCCGAAGCTTTTTTAATTTCGGTGTCGCATATTCCGTTATTGTCGGTTGGTTTTAACTGTGCCTTAGGTGCCAATTTATTACAACCCCATTTGGAAGCTATCGCCAATAAAACAGATTTTGCTATTTCGGCACATCCAAATGCAGGATTGCCAAATGCTTTTGGAGAGTACGATGAAACTCCAGAAGAAATGGGAGAGCAAATTGAAGCGTATTTAAAAAAGAATTTAATTAATATTATAGGTGGTTGTTGCGGTACATCGCCAGAGCATATTAAGGTTATAGCTGATATTGCAGCTAAATATAAACCACGTGAATTTATAATTCCTAAGGAGGCAGGAATCCTATAAATAGGAGTTATGATTCTAGAGGTAGCCACATTACATATAAAGAAAGGACTTTCGGCAGAATTTGAAACTAGTTTTCAAAAGGCTGAAAAAATAATTTCTTCAATGAAAGGCTATATCTCGCACCAATTAAAAAAATGTATCGAGCAGGACGATAGATATATATTATTAGTAAACTGGGAAACCCTTGAAGATCATGAAATCGGGTTTAGAACATCCGATGCCTACCAACAATGGAAAGCATTATTACATCATTTTTATGAACCGTTTCCAACAGTAGAACATTATGTTTAGTTATTAGTAGTTCGTTATTAGTTAATTGTAAAAAAAATGAAATCATATATAGAACTTGATGTTTGGATTGAAGCTAGGAAGCTAGTTAGTCAAGTCTATCTAATAACTAATGATTTTCCAAAAGAAGAGGTGTATGGTATTACAAACCAAATTAGAAGGTGTTCGGTTTCAGTTCCATCTAATATAGCAGAGGGTTGCGGAAGACAAACACCCAAGGATATTATTCGTTTTTTGTATATCTCTAGAGGTTCTTTATATGAATTAGAAACTCAGTTATATCTTTCAAACGATTTGAAGTTTGTTTCAGAGGAAAAGTTAAATAATATATTATCTCAAATAGAAACTTGTAAAAAGTTGCTTAACGGATTTATCAATTATTACAAGAAATTAAAAGTATGAGTGAGCCTAATAACCAAAAACGAGTAACAGCACACCAAAGTAAATACATGAAATTGTCTGGTTTAGAACCTTTGGTTTTAAACGAAAACAGCAATTTTATAAATGTAGGTGAACGTACTAATGTTGCAGGGTCTAGAAAATTTCTTCGCTTAATTAAAGAAGAAAAATTTGATGAAGCTTTGGATATTGCACGTCATCAAGTAGATGGTGGTGCGCAAATAATCGATATTAATTTTGACGACGGATTAATTGATGGAAAAGAAGCCATGATTCGTTTTTTAAATTTAATTGCTGCCGAACCAGATATTTGTCGAGTGCCTATTATGATTGATAGTTCTAAATGGGAAATTATCGAAGCAGGCCTTAAAGTAGTACAAGGTAAATGTGTAGTAAATTCAATTTCTTTAAAAGAAGGCGAAGAAAAATTTATTTGGGAGGCCAAACAAATTAAACGCTACGGAGCTGCAGTAATTGTTATGGCTTTTGATGAAGTTGGACAAGCCGATAATTATGATAGACGTATAGAAATTGCGCAACGCTCGTACGATATTTTAGTAAATAAAGTTGGTTTCCCTTCTGAAGATATCATATTCGATTTAAATATTTTTCCTGTAGCAACAGGAATGGATGAGCACCGCAGAAATGCTATCGATTTTATTGAAGCTACGCGTTGGGTGCGTCAAAATCTAGAAAATGTTTCGGTTAGTGGAGGTGTAAGTAACGTGTCGTTTTCATTTAGAGGGAATAACGGTGTACGAGAAGCGATGCATTCTGTGTTTTTATACTATGCTATTCAAGCAGGTATGAACATGGGTATTGTAAATCCGGCTTTGCTAGAGGTTTATGATGATATTCCAAAGGATTTATTAGAGCATATTGAAGATGTTATTTTAGATAGAAGAGACGATGCTACAGAGCGTTTACTTGATTTTGCTGAAACCGTAAAAGGATCTAAAAAAGAAGCTGGAGCAGATTTATCATGGCGTGAAAATCCTTTGCAAGACCGTATTACTCATGCCTTAGTTAAAGGTATTGATGCTTTTATTATTGAAGATATTGAGCAAGCCAGACAAGAAGCAGAATCTCCAATCGAGGTCATTGAAGGTCATTTAATGATTGGTATGAATGTCGTTGGCGATTTGTTTGGTGCTGGAAAAATGTTTTTACCCCAGGTTGTAAAATCTGCTCGTGTAATGAAAAAAGCTGTTGGCTATTTAAACCCATTTATTGAGGCAGCAAAAACCGAAAAACAAGAGCCGGTTGGTAAAATATTAATGGCAACCGTTAAGGGCGATGTTCACGATATTGGTAAAAATATTGTAAGTGTTGTTTTAGCTTGTAATAATTACGAAATAGTGGATTTAGGGGTTATGGTACCACCCGAAAAAATTATTGAAACAGCTATTAAAGAACGTGTAGATGCTATTGGTTTGTCGGGTTTAATTACGCCATCGTTAGATGAAATGGTGTATTTGGCTAAAGAAATGCAACGTCAAAATTTTGAATTACCGTTACTTATTGGTGGTGCAACAACTTCAAAAGCACATACGGCAGTTAAAATAGATACCCAATATAACAATGCGGTAGTGCATGTAAATGATGCCTCTAGAGCAGTAACCGTTGTAGGCGATTTGTTAAACAAGAAAACATCGCATGCGTATGTTGCTAAAATGAAAGCAGATTATGATGAATTTAGAACCAAGTTTTTAAAACGCGGTAAAGAAAAATCATATATATCAATAGCAGAGGCAAGAAAAAGAAAATATAAAATAGATTGGGAAACTTCTGAAATTGTAAAGCCTAAGGAATTAGGTGTGCAGATTTTAAAGCAATTAAGCTTAAAAGAATTAGAACCGTTTATTGATTGGAGTCCGTTTTTTAGAAGTTGGGATTTACACGGTAAATTTCCAGATATTTTAACCGATGAAGTCGTAGGCGAACAAGCCACCATAATGTATAATGAAGCTCAGGTTTTAATTAAAGATATTATAGCGAAACAAGCGTTAAAACCAAAAGCTGTTTTTGGACTGTTTGAAGCAAACTCTATAAATGAAGATGACATTTTGGTAACTAAAAAAGGCCAAGACCCATTTGTGTTTAGAACTTTGCGTCAGCAATTAAAAAAGCGTGAAGGGATTCCTAATCACGCTTTAGCAGATTTTATTGCACCGCAAGACACGGGTAAAACCGATTATATAGGCGCATTTTGTGTTGGTATTTTTGGAGCCCAAGAATTAGCAGAAAGTTATAAAGCTAAGGAAGATGATTATAACGCCATAATGGTGCAAGCCATTGCCGATAGATTTGCAGAGGCTTTTGCTGAGTATTTACATAAGCAAATAAGAACCAAACATTGGGGTTATGCTGCCGATGAAGATTTAACGAATACCGATTTAATTAAAGAAAGTTATAAAGGTATTCGTCCAGCACCAGGATATCCAGCGTGTCCAGACCATTTAGAGAAGGAAACCATTTGGGAATTGCTAGAAGTTGAAAAACTAATAGGTGTAAAATTAACCGAGAGTTTAGCCATGTGGCCTGCAGCAGCAGTTTCGGGGTATTATTTTGGTAATCCGGAGGCTAAGTATTTTGGTTTAGGTAAAATTACCGACGACCAAGTAACAGATTATGCTACGCGAAAAGGAATAACAAAGGAGAAAGCTAGAAAGTGGTTGCACCCAACCTTAGCCGAAGAATAATTATGAAATTTATAGAATTAACTTTAGGAAGTTATGTGATATCTCATGGGTATGACAATAAGAATAAAGAAGTCTTGCAGCATGTAAATTCGGATACATTTTCGAAGAAACTTGTGGCTGTGTCTAGAATAAAATCGGTTAGCGAAAAATATATTTTAACAGATTATACCGATGGTAGATGGATTTATTGGGAGTATAAGGAAAGCTTTGATGAGGTAACAAAAATGCTAGGTTAGCCCGCGTTAGGGATTGCAGTGTAAAGCCCACAGCCCGACGTAGGAGGTGCGAGGACTTGCAACGTAAAGCCCGACCAATAGCGTTTCCTGCAAGGTTTAATAACCTTGTAGGTATGAAGCGAAGGGTAACGCCATAAAATAAAAAAGTAGCTTTAAGAATTCGTTTGTAAATTCGTGGCTAAGAAAATAGAATATTAACAATAAATAGATTCCTGCTTTCGCAGGAAATAGTAATGAAAGTAACAGACCATATAAAAAACGCTAACGGTAAAACTTTGTTTTCTTTTGAAGTGATACCGCCAAAAAAAGGAAAAAACATTCAGGATTTATACAATAATATAGATCCTTTAATGGAGTTTAAACCGCCATTTATTGATGTAACAACCTCTAGAGAGGAATATGTGTATATTGATAAAGGTAACGGACTTTTAGATAAGCGTATTACGCGAATGCGACCAGGAACGGTTGGTATTTGTGCGTCTATTATGCATAAGTATAAGGTGGATGCTATTCCGCATTTATTGTGTGGTGGTTTTACTAAAGAGGAAACAGAATATGTATTGGTAGATTGCCATTATTTAGGTTTGGATAATGTTATGGCGCTTCGTGGAGATTCCATGAAAGATGAGCCTTATTTTAAACCGGTTAAAGGTGGGAATGCCTATGCTAGCGAGTTGGTAGAGCAAATTGCGACTTTAAATAGAGGGCAATATTTACATGATGATGTTGTTGTAGAGCATAATTCTGATTTTTGTATTGGTGTTGCTGGCTACCCAGAAAAGCACATGGAAGCGCCATCGTTAGTTACAGACTTAAGACGTTTAAAAGCTAAGGTTGATGCTGGTGCAGATTACGTGGTTACGCAAATGTTTTTTGATAATAACAAGTATTTCGAGTTTGTTGATAAGGCAAGAGAAATGGGCATTAATGTGCCTATTATTCCGGGCATAAAACCTATTGCTGTAAAACGCCATTTACAAATTTTGCCGCAGGTTTTTAAAATTGATTTGCCTCAAGATTTAATTGATGCGGTTGAGGGTTGTAAGGATAACCAAGCAGTAAGACAGGTAGGTGTGGAGTTTGCCATACAGCAATCTAAAGAGTTGCGTGAAGCTGGTGTTCCTGTTTTACATTACTACTCTATGGGTAAAAGTGATAACGTAAAAGCCATTGCTCAAGCATTATTTTAATTATTGCTTTACTAGATATCCAATATGAAATTATTTTTTAGTTGTGTTTTAAGTTTTATTAGTGTTATTGGTTTTGCTCAGGATAAAACACACACATCGTATGTGGATGTGAATTATTTTCGAGGAAATATTGCGCTGCACAACAACGAAATTCTTCATTTAATTACGGGACATCCCGATGGTGTTATTTTAAGTTGGAATAAAAAAACGTACGGTTTTAAAGATTGGGAACAGCGTTTTAATTATCCGGATTATGGGGTGTCTTTTGCTTACCAAGACATGAAAAACCCTGTTTTAGGGAATAATTATTCGCTTTACGCACATTATAATTTTTACTTTTTTAAACGGCATTTAATGTTTCGTATTGGGCAAGGAATGGCACATAACACGAATCCGTACGATAGAGAAACCAATTTTAAAAATGTGGCATTTGGGTCTAAATTTGGCAGTAGTACTTACGTGATGTTAAACTATAAAAAGGAGCGTATTTTTGATAGGTTTGGGTTGCAAAGTGGATTTTCCTTAATTCATTACTCTAATGCTAATGTAAAATCGCCTAATAATGGTACAAATTCCATAACCTTTAATGTAGGTTTAACGTATAGTTTAGCAGATAAAGATTTAGAATATCAACATACTTTAGATAAACAAGCAGATCAGGCTTATTCTGAACCTATTAAATATAATGTGGTATTTAGAACGGGTATTAATGAAAGCGATATTTTTGGAAGCGGGCAATACGCTATGTATGTAGCATCTGCTTACACTGATAAACGGATTAATAAATCGAGTGCGGTGCAATTAGGAACCGATGTGTTTTTCTCTAACTTTTTAAAAGAGTTTATTTACTACAGAAGCGTTGCTTTTCCTGAAGATGGCCTTACAGGTAACGAAGACCATAAACGTGTTGGTATTTTTGCTGGTCATGAATTATTTATAAACAAAACATCACTTATTACGCAGTTGGGGTATTATGTGTATTATCCTTTCGATTTTGAAGGGCGTGTGTATACTAGACTTGGTTTAAAACGTTATTTCGCTAACAAATGGTTTGGTGTTATGTCGTTAAAATCTCATGGTGCAAAAGCTGAAGGTGTAGAATTTGGAATTGGTGTACGATTATGAAAAAGTTGATTTACATACTATTTTTAATTGTTGGTATTGCTTGCGATAGTGAAGATGCTGGTGATTGTTTTCAAAAAACTGGCGACATTATACAACAAGAGGTTACCGTTGCAAGTTTTACTAAACTTCTGGTAAACCGAGATGTTGAGCTAGTTATTAAACAAGATGCTACCCAAAGTGTTATTATTGAAACCGGAAAGAATTTATTAAATGATGTTACTGCCGAGGTTGTAGATGGCAGATTAACCTTAACCGATAATAATACTTGTAATTATGTTAGAGAATATGGTGTTACTAAAGTGTATGTTACGGCACCTAATATTACCGAAATAAGAAGCTCGACACAATTTGATATTCGTTCTGATGGGGTTTTAACGTATCCGGAGTTAACTATTTTATCTGAAGATTTTGGAGCTCCAGGTTCTTTTAATGTAGGCGATTTTAGGCTGCAAATTGATAACACGAGTTTTAGAGTGGTATTTAATAACTTATCGGTCGCTTATATTACCGGACAAACCGAGAATTTGAGTGTCACCTTTGCATCTGGAACGTCCCGTTTTGAAGGGCGTAATTTAGTGGCCCAAACAGTGAGTGTGAATAACAGAGGTTCCAACGATATGATTGTAAATCCACAGCAAGAAATTACTGGAACAATATCGGGTATTGGAGATGTTATTTCTGTAAATACACCTCCAATTATTAATGTAGAAGAAGTTTATAGAGGCCGATTAATTCTGGAATAAATTTACCGCCTGTTTTGCTATTTCTAACTCTTCGTTTGTTGGAATAACTAAAACTTTTACTTTGGAAGTGTCAGAGCATACAGCCGTTAATTTACTTGGGCGTATTTTATTTTTTTCAACATCTAAGTGGATGCCTAAATACTCCAAATCTGTACAGACCAGTTCGCGCATTTCTGGCGAGTTTTCGCCAATTCCAGCGGTAAACACAATGGCATCCAATCCGTTTAATATGGCGGTATAGCTTCCTATATATTTTTTAATGCGATACGCATTCATTTGTAAAGCCAGCTTACAGACTCTATTTCCTTTTTCAGCTTCCGCTTGAATATCTCTTAAATCACTATATCCAGTTAATCCTAACATGCCACTTTTTTTCTGTAAAAGGGTGTTAATTTCATCCAAACTATAATCTAATTTTTTTGCTAAATGAAAAATTACAGAAGGATCGATAGCGCCACTTCGTGTGCCCATAATTAAGCCATCTAGAGGCGTTAACCCCATAGAATGGTCAATACTTTTACCATCTTTTATTGCCGTAATGCTACAACCGTTTCCTAAATGTATGCTTATTATTTTAGAATGTTGTTTGCCTAAATAATCAATTGCATTTTCTGATACGTATTTATGACTTGTGCCATGAAACCCATATAAACGGATTTTGTATTGTTCTGAAAACTCATTAGGAATGGCATATTTGTAAACATGCTCGGGTATAGTTTGATGAAATGCGGTATCGAAAACGGCAACTTGCTTAGCCTTAGGGAATACAATTTCGGCAACTTCAATACCTTCAAAATTAGCAGGATTATGCAATGGCGCTAAACTAAAAAGGTCTTTTATTTTAGCTTTTACAGATGGCGTGATTTCGGTTGTTTTATTAAACGATGCACCACCTTGAACTACGCGATGGCCAACAATATCAATACCATCAGCCGATTTTATAATGCCCGTTTCTTTATGTAGTAATTGTTTAGATAGTAATTCTAAACCTACTTTATGGTTGGGTATAGCTTCAATAACCTGAATAGTATTGCCATTTGTTTTGAATATAAATTTTGCATCTTCAAACCCAATGCGCTCAATTAAGCCAGAACATAAAATAGTGGCTTCGGGCATGGCGAATAATTGAAATTTTAAGGAAGAACTTCCCGAATTTAAAACTAATACTTGCATATATTAAAAATCTTGAGCTTGAATGGCGGTTATAATTACGGTGCTATAAATATCGTCGGCAGTACAACCTCTACTTAAATCGTTTACAGGTTTGTTTAAACCTTGTAGCATTGGGCCAATAGCTAAAGCTCCTGTTTCTCGTTGTACCGCTTTGTAAGTGTTGTTACCTGTATTTAAATCTGGAAAAATTAAAACGCTTGCTTGTCCTGCAACTTCCGAGTCTGGTAATTTACTTTTACCAATACGCATATCTACTGCGGCATCGTATTGAATAGGCCCTTCAATTTTTAAGTCTGGAGCCTTTGCTTTTGCAATTTCTGTAGCTTTTCTAACGCGTTCTACATCTTCACCTTTACCAGAAGCACCAGATGAATACGACAACATTGCAACCTTAGGTTCTACGCCAAAATCTTTAGCAGTTTTGGCAGATGAAATGGCTATTTCGGCTAGTTGCTCTGCATTTGGGTTTGGGTTAATAGCACAATCTCCAAAAATGGAAACGCGGTCTTCTAAACACATAAAGAATACTGAAGAGACAATATTTACGCCGGGTTTAGTTTTTATAAATTGCAACGCAGGACGCAAGGTATGTGCTGTAGTATGAATGGCTCCCGAAACCATACCATCGGCATGTCCTTTATAAATCATCATGGTTGCAAAATACGACACATCGGACATGGCATCTCGAGCCATATCTAAGTTAACGTTTTTATGTTTTCTTAGCTCATAAAACGTATTTACATAGTCCTTAAAGTGCGGTGAGTTTTGAGGGAAAACAATATTAACGTCTTCTATGTTTAACGGTATATCGTAACGTATAAGGCGTTCGCGTATTTTATCTTCCTCGCCAATTAAAGTTAAATCGACCACACGAGCATCAATTAAACGGGCTGCTGCACGTAAAATACGTTCGTCGTAGCCTTCGGGTAAAACTATATGTTTTTTATCTTTTAATGCACGCTGCAGTAAATTGTACTGAAACATTCTTGGGGTGAAAATACCAGATTCAAAAGTAACTAAGTCCTCAGCTAATTTTTCTGTGGCTACATGTTTTTCAAAAGTAGCAATAGAAGTTTCAATTTTTTCGGTGTTTTCGGCATAAATTCTAGAACGTATTTTACCTATTGTATTGGTTACATAAAAGGTTCCCGCTTTAACGCTAATAATAGGCACAACACTAGATAATCCCTCAATTAATTTCAGAATAGGTTCTTCTGGAATTAAACCACCTGTTAAAATAATACCTGATATTTTTGGGTAATTTTTAGAGATGTTGGCTTGTAGCGCCCCTAAAATAATATCTGCTCTATCACCAGGTGTAATTACTAAGGAGTTTTCCTTTAAATGCGTTAGGTAGTTACGTAGCTGCATTGCTCCCACGCTAAAATTTTCGGCTTGGTTATTTATCATATCCTCACCAAAAAGAATGGTGCCATCAAGTTTTTTAGAAATTTCCTTAATGGTTGGGCTTGCTAAACTTTTAATTTTTGGGATAACCGTAATATCGGTTCCACTATTAATTCTAGCTTTTAAAAGCGATTTTAAAGTGCTAACATCGTTAGGGTTAATTTTATTGGTCATTAAAGACAGCACTTCAACTTCTCCTTTAAAGGTATCGTGAGCTAATTGTACATTATCTACGATTTCCGATAAAGATTTCCCATCACCTTGCGAAACAATGATGGCTGGTAATCCTAAGTTTTTAGATATAAGAAGGTTAATGTCTAATTCTAAACTCGAGTTTTCATGCGAAAAATCGGTGCCCTCAACCAAAACAAAATCAAAGTGGTCTTCTAGGTATTTATATTTTTTTATGATTTCGTCAATAACATCGCCCGATTTTCCTTTGTTGTATAAATCTAAAACCTGGCTTCTGGTGTAAGCAAAGGTTTTTTTATAATTAATATCAAGTTCAAAATAGGAAATCACAGTATTTATATGATTATCCATTTCACCGGCTTTTGTGTCTTCAATAATTGGTCTAAAGTATCCTACTTTGGCCGTTTTACCGAGTAGCATACGCATTAAACCAAGTACAACAACCGATTTGCCGCTATTGGGTTCGATAGTTGCTACATAAATTCCTTTGCTCATTGTATTAGTTTATGGTTTAAAAAATACTAGAATGCGCCTTGTAGGGCTCTAATATTTAAAATCATTTTATTTTTTAATATGGTCTTGCAACAAAAATAAAACTTGGATACCTTTTTAAAGATGATAATTATCATGTATTGGTTAACCAATTTTAAAAATAAAGTAGGAATATATTATTTATTTATGAAATAACAGGTGTTATACACTGGTTAATTCTCTAAATAAGGTTTCTAAACTGGTGTTTTTTTGATTAAGCTGAAGGATTTTTAACTCGTTGTCATGGGCAAAATCAAATACGTACGAGCGCATATCTTCTGAGGTTTTAAAAGTGATTTCGTAAACAAAATCATAGGTGTTTACCACTTTACTAACCTTTGGTAATTTTAGTAAAAAAGCGTCTTCAACACGGTAATCAAACTCTACAATAACCACTTGTTCCTTTTCGTCGCGTAGGTCTTTTAATTTTTTATCTGCTACTATTTCGCCTTTATTAATAATAATAACACGGTCGCACATGGCTTCAACCTCTTGCATTATATGTGTAGAAAGAAATACAGTTTTGGTGGTGCCTATAGATTTTATAAGGTTTCTAATATCTACTAATTGGTTTGGGTCTAAACCGGTTGTTGGTTCGTCTAAAATTAAAACTTCTGGATCGTGCAGTAAGGCATTAGCTAAACCTACTCGTTGCCGATACCCTTTAGATAGCTCTCCAATTTTTTTGTGAGCTTCTGGTGTTAGGCCAGTTAATTCAATGACTTCATCTATACGGTTTTTGCTAACACCATAAATATTTGCATTGAAGCTTAGATACTCCTTTATATACTGCTCTAAATATAAAGGGTTATGTTCTGGAAGGTATCCAACACTCTGTTGTACGGCTTTGGTGTTTGTTAGTATATCAAAACCATTTACCTTAACCGTCCCTCCGTTGGCATTAAGGTAGGTAGTTAAAATTTTCATCATGGTAGATTTACCTGCGCCATTAGGCCCTAAAAAACCAACTATTTCTGGTTTACCTACTTTAAAGGAAATGTTATTTAAAGCTTTTTGTTTTCCGTAAATTTTAGATATGTTATTAACCTCAATAGACATAATTAAATTAATTTGTTCAAAAATAAATGATTATATAATGTAAAGTGATATTTACTATAAAATCTTTAAAACTTTTCAGAAAAATTAAAAAAAGGTTTTAATGTATTTTGATTTCTTAAATAATTAATTACTTTAGCCACTCAATTATGACAATGACAACAGGTTATACATATTTTAGCAACTATTTCTATTTCTTTTTTAGCAAAAGAAACGAGACGCTGTATGTATAATTTATAGGTATAAATTAAAGTATGAGTCTCGATGAAAATCGAGACTTTTTTTTGTTTAACCTTTAATGCATTTAATAGTAATTTAAAGTAAAATAGTATTAAAAATTAAGTTTTGATAAACAAAGTAGCCATACAAGGTGTAATAGGATCTTTTCATCACATTGTGTCGCAGGAGTTTTTTAGTAACCCTGTAGATGTTATAGAGTGTATGACTTTTGATAGAGTTGTAGACGCTCTAATTACTAAAGAATGTGATGCTGCTATTATGGCTTTAGAGAATTCTATTGCGGGTTCTATAATTCCTAATTATGCATTAATTGATAAGTATGGTTTACATATTGTTGGGGAGCATTATTTGGATATACAGCATAATTTAATGGGGTTGCCAAATCAAAATATCGAAGATATTAAAGAAGTGTATTCGCACCCAATGGCCTTATTGCAATGTAAAGCGTTTTTTAAGCAATATCCGCATATTAAACTGGTTGAAGATAAAGATACTGCCGAGGTTGCACGACGTATACAAGAAAAAAATATACCAGGTATTGGTGCCATTGCTAGTGTTAAAGCAGCCGAAATTTTCGAGTTAGATATTTTAGCACATAGCATACAAACTATTAAACATAACGAAACGCGTTTTGTTATTGTAAAGCGTAAAAATGCTGAGGTATTAGAAAGTGAAATAAATAAAGCTTCGGTTAAGTTTGAAGCTAACCATAAAAGAGGGAGTCTTGCCACTATTTTAAATGTAATGAGCGATTGTAAGCTTAATTTAACAAAAATTCAATCTTTACCAATCGTGGAGACCCCATGGAAGTATGCATTTTTTGTAGATGTAACTTTCGAGAATTATTTAGACTTTAAAAAAGCAAAATCTGTAATAGATATTATGGGCGACGATTTTAAAGTGTTAGGAGAATATAAAAATGCCAAGATATGATTGAACCAGCTATAAGGTTACAAACGGTTGAAGAATATTACTTTTCTAAAAAATTAAGAGAAGTAAACTTGCTTATTGCAAACGGAAAACCGGTTATAAACCTAGGTATTGGGAGTCCAGATTTACAACCACCAAAAAAGGTGTTATCTGCTATTTCTGCAAGTTTTGAAAACCCAATAGCTCATAAATACCAGAGTTACCAGGGATTACCAGAACTAAGAGATGCCATATCGCGTTTTTATAAAGATCAGTTTTCGGTAAATATTAGTCCGAGTACAGAGGTTTTACCGTTAATGGGAAGTAAGGAAGGTATTATGCATATTTCTATGGCCTACTTAAATGAAGGCGATGAAGTTTTAATTCCTAATCCTGGATACCCAACCTACCAATCGGTTACAAAATTAGTAGGTGCTAAAGGTGTGCTTTACGAGTTGGATGAAGCTAATAACTGGATGCCAGATTTTAAAGCTTTAGAAAGCCAAGATTTAAGTAAAGTGAAGCTAATGTGGGTTAATTATCCGCATATGCCAACAGGAGCAAAACCTACTAATTATGTTTTTGAAGAGTTAGTAGCATTTGGTAAGCGTCATAATATTTTAATAGTTAATGATAATCCGTATAGTTTTATTTTAAACGATGCCCCTAAAAGTATTTTAAGTGTTGAAGGCGCAAAAGAGGTGTGTTTAGAGTTAAACTCTTTAAGTAAAACCTTTAATATGGCCGGATGGCGTGTAGGAATGGTTTTAGGATCTAGCGAGCATATTAGTAATATTTTAAAAGTAAAAAGTAATATGGATTCTGGTATGTTTTACGGCATACAAAAAGGGGCTATTGAGGCTTTAAAATGTTCTAGCATGTGGTTTGCTACTTTAAATAATGTGTATAAAGAACGCAGAAATTTAGTTTGGCAATTGGCCGATGCATTAAATTGTACTTACGATAGGGAGGCTACAGGACTTTTTGTTTGGGCAAAATTACCAGCGTATTTAAAGTCTGAAGAGTTTATTGATGTAGTACTAAAAGAGAACCATATTTTTATTACACCAGGCACTATTTTTGGAACCAAAGGCGAAGGTTATATTAGGTTTTCTTTATGCGCATCGACCGAAGTTTTAGAAGAAGCTATAGCGCGAGTTAAGTAGTATGCAGTAGCAATAACAGTTTACAGTTGTTGTGGACAAAAGTTAATAAGTAAAAAGAATATTAAAATAAAAAAGTAATTTACCCGTAACAGTTCTCTCTCCTTTGGAGAGGGTTAGGGAGAGGCTTTATGAAAAATATATACGCCATAGGAGTAGGTTTAATAGGAGGCAGTCTTGCTATTGATATTAAGAAGCATAATCCGGATGTGATTATTCATGGTATTAGTAGAAAAGATGCTACACTAGAAAAAGCCTTGGAACTCGGTTTAATTGATAAAAAAGCAACTTTAGACGATCTTGGAAATGCCGATTTGGTTATTGTATCTATTCCGGTAGATGCTACGGTAAAATTGCTACCAACCATTTTAGATAAAATATCGGATACTGGTTTAGTGGTTGATGCAGGTTCTACTAAAGAAGCGATTTGTAAAGTGGTTGAAAATCACCCAAAACGTCGTAACTTTTTAGCGATGCATCCTATTGCAGGAACAGAACACTCGGGACCTACAGCAGCTATTGAAGGTTTGTTTATTGGGAAAACAAATATTGTTTGTGAGGTTGAAAAAACAACATTTAAGCTACAGGAAAAAGCATTAAAGTTGTTTACAGATATTGGTATGCGCATTCGTTATATGAACCCTAAAGATCATGATAAACACATTGCTTATGTGTCGCATTTATCGCACATTAGTTCGTTTATGCTAGGTAAAACGGTAATTGATAAGGAACGTAATGAGCGCGATATTTTTGATATGGCAGGAAGTGGATTTGCATCTACGGTGCGTTTGGCTAAAAGTTCGCCCGAAATGTGGACACCTATTTTTAAGCAAAATAAAGCCAATGTGGTGGAAACTTTAGAGGAGTATATAAATAATTTAACGCATTTTAAGGAGTTAATGAAAAGTGATAACTTTGACGAGATTTTTAATGAAATGCAAAACACCAATCATATTAAAGATATTTTGAATGGTATTGTTTAATAGGAAGCCCCTCCTAACCTCTCCAAAGGGGAGGAACGCTTACTCTTATTAAAAGTTTGAGTAAATGTGCCCCTCCTTTGAAGGGATTAGGGGAGGCCTCCAAGTAAGAGAATAAAAGAGTACAAAATAAATAGTAAATGAAATAGCTTAAGCGGCTAAATATTAAGTAAAAATGGAAAACACAAAAAAAATGAGAACCTGGTTAGATGATTTAAATTTAGATCATCCGTTAGTAATTGCAGGTCCATGTAGCGCAGAAACAGAAGAGCAAGTATTAAAAATTGCTCACGAATTGAAAGATACAGATGTAAGCTATTTTAGAGCTGGGATTTGGAAACCAAGAACTAGACCTGGAATGTTTGAAGGTGTTGGTGCTTTAGGTTTGAAATGGTTACAAAAAGTTAAGGCCGAAACAGGAATGAAAGTGTGTACGGAGGTTGCTAATGCGGCTCATGTAAAATTAGCTTTAGAGCATGATATTGATTTATTATGGATTGGTGCACGTTCTACAGTGTCTCCTTTTATTATGCAAGAGATTGCTGATGCTTTAAAAGGTACTGATAAACCAGTACTAATTAAAAACCCAGTAAATCCAGATTTAGCTTTATGGTTAGGTGGTATAGAAAGAATTTATACGGCTGGTGTTAAAAATATTGGTGCGATACATAGAGGTTTTTCTACTTACGAAAAAACGAAATATAGAAATACTCCAGAATGGCAATTGGCTATCGAGTTTCAAAATAAATTCCCTGATATTCCATTAATTAACGACCCATCGCATATTACAGGAAAGAGAGATATGATTTTTGATGTTTCGCAAACGGCTTTAGATTTAAACTTTGATGGTTTAATGATTGAAACGCACTACGATCCTGAAAATGCTTGGAGTGATGCTGCACAACAGGTTACACCGTCTACCTTAGTTCAAATTATGAAAGATTTGAAAATTAGAAAAGAGTCTAATGCAGAAGCAGAATACAATAGTTCTTTAGAGAATTTAAGAGCTCAAATTGATGTTGTTGATAATCAAATTCTTGAATTATTAGGTAAAAGAATGAAAACTTCAGACAACATTGGTGCCCTTAAAAAGCAAAAAAACGTTGCGGTTTTACAATCTAAACGTTGGAACGAAATTTTAGGTAAAATGGTACTTGAAGGTGAGCAACATGGTTTAAGTGAAGAGTTTATCTTGAAAATGTTTAAAGCGGTTCATCAAGAATCTATTAACCATCAAGAAAAAGTGATTAACGGATAATTAGTATAGACTAATTTCAATAAAAAAAAGCCTCGCATTGCGAGGCTTTTTTTATAAATAATTTTAATATTATTTATTTCTTTTAAATATATATCTTGTAATAAAAATACCTTGTCCGTCACCTTTTCCACCTTCGCTTTCTACACCACTAGTTACAAAGGCAAGTTCCCAACCTTCTTCAATCATGGTGTTTATTTTAGATTCAATAATAGCATCGTTAGCAGCAATGTTTTGGAAACGAATACCTCCAATATTGTAAAAGTTTAATAGTTTAGTTTCATCAAATCCTTTAACTCTTATTTCGCCACGTTTAGATTTGTTACGTGTATTATCTTCCTCGGTTTGTGTTGATGTAAACTCTTTGTAATCTTTCTTTTCGTTAGCACTAATAATTCTAGAACGTCCTAAACCGTTTGGAACAATAGATTCCACACTTGTTACTACTTTGTATTCTACTTGGGCATTGGTTTCAATAAAAGTAAATAATGCGATAGTTAATACAATTAATAATTTTTTCATGTTGTAAGGTTTTAAATTTTGTGATTAAAAAAAGCTAATATAAAAATTCTTACCCGTAAGAGGCTTCTTTTGTATTAAATTTGACCATAATTATCTGCCAAAAAAAGCAATTTTAGGTTAATGTAAATCAATTAAAAAATTGTTATTTTGTACCATAATCTAATGAATGACAGGACACGTTTATAAATCTACAGGAAGTTGGTACACCGTTAAGACCGAATTGGGCCATACTTACGAATGCCGTATTAAGGGTAAATTCCGTCTTAAAGGTATAAGAAGCACTAATCCTATTGCGGTTGGCGATGTAGTAGATTTCGAATTAGAAACGGATAACAATACAGAAACTGGTGTTATTCATAACATTCACGATCGGGTTAATTATATCGTTAGGAAATCTGTTAATTTATCTAAGCAAACCCATATTATTGCCGCCAATTTAGATCAGGTATTCTTAATGATTACTATTAATAATCCGCCAACCCTTACAAGTTTTATTGATAGGTTTTTAGTAACAGCCGAAGCGTATTCTATTAAAACGGTTTTGTTATTTAATAAGATTGATACGTATAATGAAGAAACTTTAAATGAAGTTCGTTACTTAGCCCATGAGTATCGGCAAATAGGTTACGAGTGTATTGGTGTATCTGCAACTACAGGTAAAAATGTAGATAAAGTAAAAGCTTTAATGCTTGGTAAAACGAGTATGTTTTCTGGCCATTCTGGAGTTGGAAAATCGACTTTGGTAAACACTATAGAACCTACTTTAAATATAAAAACTAAAGAGATATCTACGCAACATAGCCAAGGGCAGCATACTACAACATTTGCAGAAATGTTCGATTTAAGTTTCGATGCTAAAATTGTTGATACACCAGGTATTAAAGGTTTTGGTGTAGTGGATATGGAACGCGAAGAAGTTGGAGATTATTTTCCTGAAATATTTAAGCTTAAGCAAGATTGTAAATTCAACAATTGTTTGCATTTAAAAGAACCAAAATGTGCTGTAAAAGAAGCTTTAGAAAACGACGAAATTGCATATTCGCGCTATCGAAGCTACGTGCAAATTTTAGAAGGTGAAGATGAGCATTATAGAACGGATATTTGGGATAAAGAATGAAAGTAGTTATACAAAGAGTTACTAAAGCTAGCGTAACGATTGAAGGCGAAAAAGTAGCCTCGATAGAAAACGGACTATTAATATTACTAGGTATAGTAAATGAAGACACTCTAGAAGATATTACATGGCTATCCAACAAAATAGTAAACCTAAGAATTTTTGGAGACGAAAACGAGGTAATGAATAGGTCCTTAAAAGATACTAATGGAGATGTTATTGTTGTAAGTCAGTTTACTTTGCAAGCGTCAACTAAAAAAGGAAACAGACCAAGTTATATTAAAGCTGCCAAACCAGATGTGGCTATACCGCTTTATGAAGATTTTGTAAATCAAATAGAAAAAGATTTAGGTAAAAAAGTACAAACAGGGCAATTTGGAGCAGACATGAAAGTTGAGCTTTTAAATGATGGTCCGGTTACTATTATAATCGATTCGAAAAATAAAGAGTAATGGCATCCTTATTTGGGCACGGTATAGTTGGTTTTACAATAGCAAAAGTTATTGATGATAAAAACCTAAAATGGTTAGTGCTAGCCGCGGTGTGTTCTGCAATTTTACCCGATTTTGATGTTATTGCCTTTAAGCTAGGTTTTGCTTACGAGCATCCTTTAGGGCATCGTGGGTTTACACACTCCATACTATTTGCTGTACTTTGGGCTTTATTATTAATGCTTACTATAGGCAAGAAAAATAAGCTCATTTGGTTTTTAGTTATTTGTCTTTCTATGATTTCACACGGTGTTTTCGATGCTATGACTTCTGGCGGAAAAGGTGTTGGGTTTTTTATTCCTTTTAATAATAAGCGATTCTTTTTTCAGTTTAGAGACATATTAGTGTCTCCACTTGGTGTTGAAAACTTTATTTCTTCTAGAGGTGTAGCAGTGCTATTTAGTGAATTTAAATATATTTTTCTGCCTTGTTTTTTAGTATTGGGTATACGATTTTTAGTTTGTAAACTAAAAAACATGTATTACAACGAAATATGATTTTTCTTATAGAAAAATAATATATTCCGTTTTTAAATGTTTTTTCTACAATTCTATGAGCTTTAAAAATCTTGCTATTTTTTTTCTGTACTTTATTTCTTTTCAACTTTTTTCGCAAGAAAACCTATTCACAAGCTTTACTATTCATCCAAACCTGAACTAAAATGCTAATGCAGTAATACGTTACCACTCATTCCGACTTAATAAAACATACACACGATTTGCGAGCTAGTTTGATTAAATAGTGGGTTAAAGATGGACTCGACGATATTTCTAAAGCAAAAAAAATATATAAATACGTAAAACATAAAGTTGGAAATATGTAATATAAGTTAGAATTTATTACCGAATGATTCATTAAAAAACACTCAAGTAAAAATCTTCACTTTGCTTTAAAAGCTTATTTTAGTAAACTCGTAGAAAAAGAAGCCGAACAAATAGTTTTAACAAAAGGATAATGAACATACAAAACGCACAAAAAGAGGTTGATGATTGGATAAAGGAACATGGTGTTCGCTATTTCAATGAACTTACAAATATGGCACAACTTACCGAGGAAGTAGGTGAGGTGGCACGAATTATTGCCCGACGCTATGGTGAACAGAGCGAAAAAGAAAGCGATAAAGACAAAGATTTAGGCGAGGAGCTTGCCGATGTTATGTTTGTGGTGTTATGTTTAGCCAACCAAACAGGTGTCGATTTGCAGAGTGCTTTCGATAAACGCATGTATAAAAAAGGAAAACGCGACCACGACAGGCACCATAATAACGAAAAATTGAAATAACAATTTAAAAATAGTATAAGCGCAAACTTTAGGCTAAACCTATAAAAAAAGACTAATTTACTTAGTATTAATCTCTATTATGGAGTAAATTTGCGACTTCTTTTAAATTAGAATTTTAAGAATATGCACTTTACACTTCAAAAATCTAAAATAGCCCAAAAATCTGCTGTACAAATAACAGGTTCAAAAAGTGAATCTAACAGATTGTTATTGTTACAGGCCTTGTATCCTGAGTTTAAACTAGAAAACGTTTCAAACTCTGATGATAGTAATTTAATGACAAATGCATTAAGTTCACAATCCGAAGTTGTCGATATTCATCACGCAGGTACGGCTATGCGCTTTTTAACGGCATATTTTTCAATTCAAGAAGGTCGAGATACCATTCTTACAGGATCTAAAAGAATGACCGAGCGCCCCATAAAAATACTAGTGGAAGCCTTACAGGAATTAGGAGCCGAAATTAGCTATGAAGCTAACGAAGGCTATCCGCCAATAAAAATTAAAGGCACTAAGCTTACAAAACACAAAGTAGCCTTAAAAGCCAATGTTAGTAGCCAATACATATCCGCATTACTGCTAATAGCATCAAAGCTAGAAAACGGAATTGAGTTGACCTTGGAGGGCGAAATTACATCGGTGCCATACATAAACATGACCTTAAGTCTGTTGGACGAAATAGGCGTAGAGTCGTCATTTAAAGGTAATGTAATAACTGTAAAACCAAACACCAATACTTTAGAGCCTAAAACACTAACGGTAGAGTCAGATTGGTCATCGGCATCCTATTATTTTAGTATTGTAGCTTTAAGCGATGTGGGTACAGAAATTACATTAACATCGTACAAATCAAACTCTTTACAAGGCGATTCGGCTTTAGTAGAAATTTATAAACACTTTGGTGTATCTACCGTGTTTAACGGAAATTCGGTAACATTAAAAAAGGAAACCTCTAACTTAGAACCTCTAACGTTAGATTTAAAAAATGCACCAGATATAGCTCAAACCATTGCAGTAAGTTGTTTTGCTTTGGGTATGCCATGCGATTTAGTTGGTTTACATACGCTTAAAATTAAAGAAACCGATAGGCTTGTTGCTTTAAAAACCGAAATAGAAAAACTAGGTGGCAAAGTGCGTATTACAGATAAATCGTTACACTTAGCGGCATCAAATAGTATTAAAGAAAATGTTGCAATTGCAACATATAACGATCATAGAATGGCTATGGCGTTTGCACCTTTGGCGTTAAAAACTTCGTTGGTAATAGAGGATGCTATGGTGGTTTCTAAATCGTACCCAACGTTTTGGGACGATTTAGCGTCTATTGGGTTTACAGTTAAAAAATAAACTTTATTGTAATAGGCTGCCCGCGTTAGGGATAGCAGTGGATAGCCCACAGCCTGACGAAGGAAGTGCGAGGACTTGTAGCGTATAGCCCGACCCTTGTGGTAACGCCCAAAACACACTTTTTTAATAATAAACCGTCATTTACTTGACAACCCCTATGTTGAGATTGTATATTTGCGCTTTCTAAAAATTAATAAAAACTAAAACATGAAATTATCACACTTCGGTTTCGAATTACCAGAAGAACGACTAGCTGAGTATCCTGCAGAAAACAGAGACGAATCTCGTTTAATGGTACTTAATAGAAAAGAACAGACTATTGAGCATAAAATGTTTAAAGATGTTATTGACTATTTTGATGAGGACGATGTCTTAGTATTAAACAACACAAAAGTATTTCCTGCAAGACTTTTTGGTAACAAAGAAAAAACAGGAGCAAGAATCGAGGTGTTTTTATTAAGAGAATTAAACGAAGAGCAACGCCTTTGGGATGTTTTAGTAGATCCTGCACGTAAAATAAGAATTGGTAACAAACTTTATTTTGGTGATGATGATACTCTAGTGGCAGAGGTTATAGATAACACGACATCTAGAGGGCGTACATTACGTTTTCTTTACGATGGGTCTTACAGAGAATTCCGTATTAAATTAAACGAGTTAGGCGAAACACCACTACCTAAATACATAAAAAGAGATGTAGAGCCAGAAGATGAGGAGCGCTACCAAACCATTTTTGCTAAAAATGAAGGTGCCGTAGCAGCACCAACAGCAGGACTTCATTTCTCTAAACACTTATTAAAGCGTTTAGAAATTAAAGGTGTTAATTTTGCCGAAGTAACGTTACACGTAGGTTTAGGAACTTTTAACCCAGTTGAGGTAGAAGATTTATCTAAACATAAAATGGATAGCGAAGAGCTTAAAATAGGACCAGAAGCGGTAAAAATTGTAAATAAAGGTTTAAAAGAAAAACGCCGTATTTGTGCCGTTGGTACCACAGCGGTTCGTGCCGTAGAAAGTGCCGTATCTACAAATGGAGAGCTTAACGAGTTTGATGGTTGGACCAATAAATTTATTTTCCCACCATACGATTTTAGTATACCAAATGCTATGATTACTAACTTTCATACGCCAAAATCAACCTTGTTAATGATGGTTTCTGCCTTTGCAGGTCACGATTTTGTAAAACGTGCTTACGACGAGGCTATAAAAGAAGGATACAACTTCTACAGCTACGGCGATGCCATGTTAATCATATAATTATAAAGTATTTTAAATTATAATAAGCCTCTTTTTTAAGGGGCTTTTTTATGCATAATAATTAGGGCATTCCCCAAGGGTCGGGCTTTCGGCAGTCGCTTTTTTGTGTTGCATAAGCGCAACAACACAAAAAGAGCTTCAACAAATGCCTCAATCCCTAATGCGGCGTCCTAGGTGTAATTTATGTGCCATATAGTAACAGTAACAATTTGTTCCCTTTTTAAAGGGAAATGCCAATAGGCAGAGGGGTTTTTTTGCTTATTTTTGCATGCAAATGGAAATCAAGAAAAAAGACATACGCGCATTAACTAAAGAACAACTAAGAGAATTCTTTGAAAAAAATGGAGACAAGGCCTTTCGTGGTAATCAAGTTTACGAATGGTTGTGGCAAAAAGGAGCACATAAATTTGAGGATATGACGAATGTTTCAAAAGAAACCCGTCAAATGCTCGAAAATAACTTTGTAATAAACCACATTAAGGTAGACCAAATGCAACGCAGCTCGGACGGAACCATAAAAAATGCCGTTCGCCTTCACGACGATTTAATAGTAGAGTCTGTATTAATTCCAACAAAAACTAGAACCACAGCCTGTGTGTCAAGTCAGGTAGGGTGTAGTTTAGATTGTAAGTTTTGTGCAACGGCACGCTTAAAACGCATGCGTAATTTAAATCCAGACGAAATTTACGATCAAGTCGTAGCTATCGATAACGAAAGTCGTTTATATCATAATCGCCCCTTAAGTAATATTGTGTTTATGGGTATGGGCGAACCTCTCATGAATTATAATAACGTTATAAAAGCCATCGATAAAATAACCTCACCCGAAGGTTTAGGCATGTCACCAAAACGTATAGTAGTATCTACATCTGGTGTGCCAAAAATGATTAAAAAAATGGCCGATGACGATGTTAAATTTAAACTTGCCGTTTCCTTACATTCTGCTATAGACGAGGTAAGAACCTCTATTATGCCCTTTAATGCTACCTTTCCGCTTAACGATTTAAGAGAAGCATTGCAATATTGGTATGCCAAAACCAAAAACAGAATTACTTACGAGTATGTAGTTTGGGATGGTATAAATGACAAAAGAAAAGATGTAGATGCCTTAGTCGAGTTTTGCAAATTTGCACCAAGTAAAGTTAATATTATAGAGTATAACCCTATAGACGATGGCGAGTTTCAACAAGCACAATCCAAGGCAATAGATATGTATGTCGAGGTTTTAGAAAGTAACCATATAACCGTAACAGTAAGACGAAGTCGTGGTAAGGATATTGATGCCGCTTGCGGGCAATTAGCTAATAAAAGTTAAACAAAAAGAGCTGCAATTCACAGCTCTTTTTATTTTAATGGTTTATAAAAATTAGACTTTCATAATTTTTAATGTTGCATTCCTTTCTTCAGATTTTATAATTATAAAATACATTCCTTTACCAAGCGTAGATAAATTAATAGTATTTTTTACAATGCTATTTGGTTTAATATCCATAACGCGCTGTCCTAATTGATTAATTACTTCGGCAGAATCTATAGTTTCATTGGTGTCAATTTTTAAAATATCTTGTACAGGATTTGGATAAGCACGAGCTACCTCAAGTGTGTTGTCTTTGGTAGATAAAGACGTTGTATAAGACACTTCAAAATCATCAACAACAATATATTCATTATTTGTGCAGTCGTAATGTCTAATTAGTATTCCAATAGTTTTTCCTGCAAACGTAACCGGAATACTAGCTGTAACTATTTTAGCACTAGCAGTTCCTCCGGCTGTTAGAGTTTCTTCTAAAATATTATCGTCAAGCGATGGGCCTACAGCATTATCGTATACATATACAGCATAATGTTCTGCAAAATCAGGGGTGTAAGATGCACCTACGCGCATTTCAAAAGTTGCAGTAACAGCTTCTGCTGGTAATAAAAATGTAGGCGTGTATAATAAATTATCTGGTGTTAAAGGAACAGTAGCCCAAGATTGTGAGGCAAATACATTACCTGTAAAGCCAACAGTGTCAAAATTTCCGGGGCCGTAAGCATCCCAATTATTACCATCTCCATCTAAGTCGTTAATGCCCCAATCAGTCAAATCTTCTAAATCAGAAGACCAAACCACTGTTTGAGCGTTAAAGGATATGGTTAAAAATAAAAGTAAAAGAGTTAAAGTAATTTTTTGCATATTATGTGGTTTAAGGATTAATACATAATTTAATCTTTTTTAAAAATTTTTTTCCGATTAATAGCCTTTATTATTGTTATAAGGTTAAATTTTTTATGTTTGTTTTTATTTCAAGATTATAGTATAGATATAACATTATTAGTAGATTTGCTAAAACCATAATTATATTTGAAAGTAGTAGAACAAATTAAGCAGCCAATAGCCTATGAAATGGATCTTTTCGAGCAAAAGTTTCAGCTTTCAATGTCTAGCAAGGTGGCTTTATTAAATAGGATTACCCACTACATTGTAAACCGGAAAGGGAAACAAATGCGACCAATGTTTGTGTTTTTGGTTGCAAAAATGGTTTCTAATGGCGAGGTTAGTGAGCGTACTTATAGAGGGGCATCGGTAATCGAGTTAATACATACCGCTACTCTAGTGCATGACGATGTGGTTGATGATAGTAACCGTAGGCGTGGTTTTTTCTCGGTAAACGCGCTTTGGAAAAATAAAATAGCTGTGCTTATTGGCGATTTTTTGCTATCTAAAGGCTTGTTGCTTTCTATTGATAATAATGATTTCGATTTACTTAAAATCATCTCTATAGCCGTTCGAGAAATGAGCGAGGGCGAATTACTTCAAATAGAAAAGGCTAGAAAACTAGATATAACAGAAGACGTTTATTACGAAATTATAAGGCAAAAAACGGCAACCTTAATTGCGGCATGTTGTAGTTTGGGAGCGGCTTCGGTTAAACCAGACTCTGCGCACGTAGAATCTATGCGTAGGTTTGGGGAGTTAATTGGTATGGCATTTCAAATAAAAGACGATTTGTTTGATTATGGCGATACACAAATTGGTAAACCTACAGGAATTGATATTAAAGAGCAAAAAATGACATTGCCTTTAATTTATGTGTTAAATCAAGCCTCAAAAAAGGACAAAAAGTGGCTAATTAATTCGGTTAAAAATCATAACAAAGATGCAAAACGTGTTAAAGAAATTATTGCCTTTGTTAAGGATAATGGTGGTTTAGACTATGCCATTACAAAAATGAAAGCCTTTCAAAAAGAAGCCTTACATTTACTAGAAAACTTTCCGGATTCAGATTATAAAAGTTCACTTAAACTAATGGTAACTTATGTTATCGATAGAAAAAAATAAACTATTGTTGCTGTTGCCCTTGTTGCATAACTTCTAAATTACGTTTGTAGCTATTGCTTGTTGTCGATGTATTAAAAACAGGAGTGTCAACAATAGTGTCTTGGCTCGTTTTAACCTCTACACTTACTTCCATCTCTGCTTCAACGTTACCTTTGTAAACCCCTTTTACAGGAGAGCAATCACTATAAGAGCGTCCTACAGCAATCCTAACGTGGTTTTCGTTAGCTATGGCGTTATTCGTTGGATCTATACCTAACCATCCGTAAAACGGAATATACACTTCAACCCATGCGTGCGTAGCTCCGGCACCTCTAGTAATTGTATTATTAGGGCAAATATAACCGCTAACGTAACGGGCTGGCAAGCCTAACATTTTTATCATTTTTAATAACACATTTGTAAAGTCTTGGCAAACACCAGCCTGTAGTTTCCAAGCTTCTTCTATTGGCGTGTTTACATTGGTTATTCCAGATTTGTACTCAAAATTTTCATGTACATATTCGCATAACTCCAATACAGCTTTAAATGGCGATTTTGTTTTAAGCATTTTATCTAAAATAATATTCTTAATATCCTCGCAGCCAGAAAAGGGTTTAAATTTAGTGTAATCTAGAAACTCAATCGTGTTTTTTATACGGTTTAATTCTTTCCATTGCGAAGTAATATCTGCACTATCATCTGGAAAAATTCTTTCGGTGGTATGTACTTCAATTTCCGATATTATACTTAATTCACTGTGCGGTTCGGTAACCATAAACGTACCAACACGGTTATTAAAAAAGTCTATAAAGCTTTCAATGTAAGGGTTGTTAGTTACCGATATTAAATGAGATTCTACCTTTTGGTATTCATCATTTATAGGGTGAAGTCGTAATAAAGTCGCCCCATCAATAACCGGACTGCTATACGTGTATTTTGTAATATGTTTTATATAAAATGTAGCCATGAGGTTTAAAAATCAATTGTTATGCGAAAAGTAAACTGCGTTAATATTTAAAGATATGTTTCTAATATCCTCTTTAATATCATTTATAAAATTAGATAGTCCTTGGTTGTTAATGTTTTCAATGGTGGTATATTTTATTCTGCTTTCAAGTTTCCCTAATAAAAATTCTATTTTGTTTTTTTCTAGCTCTTCACATTCAATTAACTGGTTAATGTGTTTATTAAGTTTATTTATACAATAATAAACCGATCTAGGAAATAACTTATCTTGAAATACCATACTTATTACGTGCGCTTCGTTAAATGTGGATTTATGTGTTTTTAAATACAGTTGATATCCACCAATAGAAAGCAATAAGTTTTTCCAGTAAAAACTTTTTTCCAAAGCATCGGTTGTGTTACTAATATCTATAAGTTTAAGCGAAGTAAAATCTGATATAAGGGTAACGCGTTCTAAATATTTGCCTATATTCATAAAGTAATATGATGGACCACGCTCCTGTGTAATATCGGAAGTGCCGTAATATACCAGGTGGTAGTTTCTTAATTCTTCTAAGAATTGAACAGGGTCTTCTTCGAGTTTTTTGGGTAAATCGTTCTTTGTAAGATAGAGGTAGTAGTTATTAATGCATAACCAAAGCTCTCTAGAAATATGTTCTTGAACACTTCTTGCATTTTCTCTAGCTTTAGTTACAATATTTAGTATAGAATTAGAATTCTCGGTATTTAACACCATAAACTTAATGCACTCCAAAGCATCTTCGGTAAAGAATTCATTATCATAAGTTGTAAATGTTTTCATTATTGGTGTCCAAGAGAATAATTCTGGCGAGTCTTGGTTGGCATAGTAGTTTACTTTAAGTAAACTTAAAATACCGTTACCGCGTTCCATATATCTATCTAACCAAATAAGATTATTTGCTACTCTACTTAACATATATTAACTTTTTAAAAGAATTATTCAATTACCCATGTGTCTTTACTGCCACCGCCTTGAGAGCTATTTACTACCAAGGAGCCTTTTTTTAAGGCTACCCTTGTTAGTCCGCCAGGGCAAATATCTATACCGTCTTTACCTGTTAAGGCAAATGGGCGTAAATCGATACAACGTGGCGACAATTTACCATCTATATAACAAGGCGCTGTAGAAAGGCGTAAAATAGGTTGGGCTATAAAATTTTCAGGCTTTTTCTTTACATTATCTAAGTAGTCTTTTATTTCTTCGTCGGTCGCTTCATGTCCCATTAGCATGCCATAACCTCCGCTACCATCAGTCTTTTTAATAACCATGTCTTTTATGTTTTTAGTAACATAGTCAAGCTCATCTGGTCTGCCTAATTGGTAGGTTTCTATATTTTTTAAAATAGGGTCTTCGCCTAAGTAGTATTTTATCATGTCGGGCACATAAATGTAAATTGCTTTATCATCAGCAATACCTGTGCCTGGAGCATTTACAATATTTACATGACCTTTTCTGTAAGCCGCCATAATTCCGGCAACTCCTAAAACACTCTTTTCATTAAATTCTAGGGGGTCTAAAAAGTCATCATCAACACGTCTGTAAATAACATCAACTTGTTTTAAACCGTTGGTGGTTTTCATATAAACAAAATGGTTTTTTACAACTAAATCACTTCCTTCAACCAACTCAATACCCATTAATCTTGCCAACGTAGTATGTTCATAATAAGCCGAATTATAAATACCTGGTGTTAGTAAAACAATGTTAGGCTCCGGTTTATTTGAAAGTTCTTTTAGTTTTTTGTATAATAAGTTAGGGTAGTTTGATACCGATTTTACATTACTTTTAGGCAATATACCAGGAAACAAACGCTTAGAAATTTCTCTGTTTTCTAGCATATAACTTACGCCAGATGGCGTTCTTAAATTATCTTCAAGAACATAAAATTCACCATCGTTATTTCTAATTAAATCGACTCCAGAAATATGTACATAAATATCGTGAGGTACTTTTACACCCTTCATTTCACGTAAATAATTAGGACAGGAATAAATTAACTCGCCAGGTACAATGCCATCTTTAATTATAAACTGCTCGTTATAAATGTCTTTTATAAATAAGTTTAAAGCTTTAAGACGTTGCTTAATACCAGACTCAATTTTTTGCCACTCGTTAGCTGTTATAATTCTTGGAACAATATCAAAAGGGAATATTTTTTCTATACCTTCATTGTCGTTGTAGACCGTAAACGTAACCCCTTGACTCATAAAAAGTTGTTTTGCAAGATCTTCTTTTTTTGTGAGTTTTTCAGAAGAGGTGTTTTCTAAGTACGTTATAAATTCTTCGTACTGCGCTCTAAACACAGCACTATCGTTATACATTTCATCCCATGTTTTTGGGAGTAAGTCGTATGAAGAAAATAAATCGGTCTTGGCCATAGTTTTACGTTTTCTTAAATGTAATAATAATTTATACAATATTTAAAAAATTATGAAGATGATTGAAAATAAATTAGTGATTTATAATTAATGCTGAAAATAATTTTAAATATGCTTTTTTTATATAAAGAAATTATGATTTCTTTATTATATGAATGTTAAGCGTTTCATTTTTATGAAATCCTAAATCTTTAATGAGAATAGCTCTTTTTTTGCTGTGTTTATTTGTTGCGATTTAGCTTTACAACCTTTAATTATAAAGTGTTAAAAAGATTACTAATGTGTAGTTGAAACGTTTCACTACAACCATTTTTTTAAATTACTTAACAGGTTTAACTTCTAAAATGTATTATTTTGTATTACTTTTACATGCACTAAAATCCTAAACTTTTGATATCACCGTCTTCCATCGATCAAGTATTTGAAACCGCCCGAGTAGAGGAGGTTATTGGTGATTTTGTTCAGCTTAAAAAAGCGGGAAGTAATTTTAAAGGATTAAGCCCATTTAGTGATGAGCGTTCTCCAAGTTTTATGGTGTCGCCGGTAAAACAAATTTGGAAAGATTTTTCGACCGGTAAAGGTGGTACAGCGGTTTCTTTTTTAATGGAGCACGAGCATTTTACCTATCCAGAAGCTATTCGATATTTAGCCAAAAAGTATAATATTGAATTAGAAGAAACCGAGCAGTCCGATGAGCAAAAAGAAAAAGCAAACGAACGCGAAAGTCTGTATTTAGTAAGCGAGTTTGCAAACACCTATTTTCAAAAAGTATTGCATAAAACCGATCAAGGACGATCTATTGGCTTAAGTTATTTTAAAGAACGTGGTTTTACAGAAGAAACTATAAAAAAATTCGATTTAGGATATTCTCTTAACGAGTGGCAAGCCTTTACAGACGAGGCATTAAAGCAAGGTTATAATATAGATTATTTAGCTAAAACGGGACTTACAATTGTTAAGGAAGACAAGCGTTTCGACAGATTTAAGGGGCGTGTAATGTTTCCTATAAAAAGTATGAGTGGGCGTGTTTTGGGCTATGGCGGACGTATTTTAATTGCCGATAAAAAAGCGGCTAAATATGTAAACTCACCTGAAAGTGACATTTACCATAAAAGTAAAGTGCTTTACGGTATTTATCATGCTAAGCAAAGTATTGCTAAGGAGGATAATTGTTATTTGGTTGAGGGGTATACCGATGTTATTCAATTTCATCAAACAGGAATTCATAATGTGGTATCTTCATCGGGGACAGCTTTAACTTCGGAGCAAATTAGATTAATTAATAGATTAACAAAAAATATAACGGTACTTTTTGATGGCGATGCGGCAGGAATGCGAGCCTCTCTTCGTGGTATCGATTTAATTCTGGAACAGGGCATGAATGTTAAGGTTTGTACCTTTCCAGAAGGCGAAGATCCAGATAGTTTTGCTAAACAAAATACCTTAGAGGAGCTTGCGCTATATTTAAATGAAAACGCTAAAGATTTTATTCAATTTAAGGCGTCAATTTTGTTTGAAGATTCTAAAAACGACCCAATTAAAAAGGCCGAAACTGTTAGAGATATTGTTAATAGTATTGCTAAAATTCCAGACCGAATAAAGAAGGAAATTTATATTCAGGAATGTGCTAGAATTATGGATTTAAGCGAAGAGGTACTTTTTAGCACCCTAGCTCAAATGGATAAAAAGGAAGCGCAAGACGATCATAAAAAAGCACCTCCCGAGCAGCAACAGGCTTTTAATGTTATTAAAAACTACCAAGAACCTGTCCAAAAAGTTGATGTACAGTATTTATTAGAGCGAAAAATAATAGAAATATTATTGCTTTACGGAAATAAAACTGAAGATTTCGAAGATTTAGTTTTAAAAGAAAATGAAAAGGGAGAATTGATTCTAGAACCTATAATTCAGCAAGCCAAGGTATTCGAGAAAATATTTTTAGACCTTCAGGAAGATGAAATGCAGTTTACAAATGCGCATTTTAAAACGCTTTATTACACTATAATAGATCGTTTAAATCAAGATAAAAATTTTGAGTTAAAAACGTTTGTAAATTCTGTAGATCAAGATATGGCTAATGAAATTACTACTATTTTAATGGATGATGAACGTTATGCTTTAGATGATTGGAATAGGATGAATATTTTTCCTAAACAAAAAATGAATAGTGTTGGGCAGTTGGTAAGCGAAACGATATTGAGCTTACGCTGTTTTTTAATAGATTTAAAGGTAAAAGAGTTTCAACAGGAAACCCTACTAAACAAAATAGACTCGAATAGAAATATACTTGAAGAAGTAAAAGACTATTCGAGTCTAAAAATGTTACTGTCTAGAAAATTAAACAGAGTTTTGTAACTGCTTACAATATTTGTTCGCTAAGTTTAGCTTGATTTACTAAATCTACTAAATTAGTAACCTTAAGTTTTCTCATTAAACGAGCTTTGTAAGTGCTAACTGTTTTTTCGTTAATATCTAACTCTTTAGAAATTTCTTTGTTCTTTCTACCAATAGTAAGAAGTTTTAATACTTCTGCTTCTCTAGTAGAAAGTTTTTTGTAAAAGGTTCCACCTTTATTAACTCGTGTACCAAACGCAAGTTGTTGCGTTAAATCGTTACTTAAATGAATGCCTCCTTCATGAACTTTTAAAATGGCTTCATTAATAGTAATCACATTTTCAGATTTGTTTATGTAACCTGCAGCGCCTGCTTTTACGGCGTTTATGGCATAAACTTCTTCGGGTTGCGAACTAAGAATAATGGTTTTAATATCCGGAAAGTCATTTTTTAAATGGCGTAACACTGTTAGTCCGTTTAATTTCGGAAAATCAGTTTCGGTCAAAATAATGTCTACTGGATTTTTCTTTACAAAATCTAAGATGGCTTCTCCATCATTAACACTGCCAACAATTTTTATGTTGGTTGACGCTGAGAATAGGACTTCTAGTCCCTTCCGCGTAATTGGGTGGTTGTCTGCTATTAATAATTTTATCATAATTGTACAGCTTATTTTTTTAGTAACTTATTGAGAGAAAGTTATGTTGAGAGATATAAGCCGTGGTAAATGTAATACTTTTTTAAATAATTTGCAAAATTTACAACATGTTACGAGGAATTTCACATATTGGTATTGGAATCATTTTATGCCTGTTGTTGTTATTATATCGCTTATAAATTTTAAAGACTTCTTGTTTTCTACCACTAAAATCACGGGCAGTTTTACCCTCTTCATCCATATTCATTGCCCACTCTAATTCTGGGTAGGAGGCGCCTATTTGGTCTTCATCACTTCTTGCATCACCAAATAAACCATCGCTAGGCGAGGCTTTTATTATAGATTCAGGAACTTCCAACAACTCACCTAATTTGTATACTTCAGATTTCATTAAGTCGGCAATTGGGCTTAAATCTACTCCGCCATCGCCATACTTAGTATAAAAACCTACACCAAAATCCTCTACTTTGTTACCGGTTCCAGCAACTAATAAACCATAAAGTCCTGCGTAGTAATACAAAGTTGTCATTCGTAATCTGGCGCGAGTATTAGCTAGAGCCATATCTATGGTGGCTTGTTCGCCTTCCATGGTTATCTCCGTTTTAAATTCTTCAAAAACAGGTGTTAAGTCGGCACGTGTAGCTTCAACATTAGCAAATCTAGTTTTAAGTTGTGCAATATGTTCATTGGCACGACTTACATGACTTTCGGCTTGGTGTATTGGCATTTCAATACATAAAACACGAAGTCCAGTTTTTGCGCACAGTGTTGAGGTTACAGCAGAATCAATTCCGCCAGAAACTCCAACTACAAAGCCTTTTACACCAGCTTTGGAGGCATAATCCTTTAACCAATTTACAATGTGATTTTCAACTTTTTCTGTTTGCATGTTAAATGAATTTATATGTAATAATACCAATTAAATTTTAAAATGACATACTGTTATTTTAACTTATTTAGCGTTTTAAAATAATTCGTAAACATTTGCACTAGATAATTATGGCTCTGATTAATTTAAAATACCAGTAAAATAGAACATAATTATAGGCGTTATTTTGAAACTTAATAGGTATAACAGTACCTTTGCTAACAAAAATAACCCAAACGTTCAATTTATAAAAATTTATGAGGTTTAAGTTTTTTATGAAATCTACAATTTTATATTTATTAACACTAATAATGGTTGTTTCTTGTAAAAAAGAAAATGCTCTCGAAAAAGAGATTGCAAAAATAAATACTGATGTTAAAATTGAACGCTTCGATAGGTTGTTTGCCAAGGTAAACTCAAAAAAACTACCCGATTTAAAAAAGGCATATCCTTTTATGTTTTCTGAAAAATATACCGATTCTTTTTGGTTAGCAAAAAAAGCAGATACCTTACAAATTCAATTATTTAATGAGGTTGACAAAGTCTTTGAAGATTTTAGTAATACAGAGTTGGAAATAGAGTCTTTTTATAATCATTTAAAATATTACTATCCAGAATTTAACCCGCCACGTATTATTACTATTACTAGCGATGTGGATTATAGAAATAGTGTAATTGTAACCGATACTATTGCTGTATTGGCTTTAGATATTTACTTGGGTAGTGCGCATGAATTCTATGGCGGAATTTCTAAATATTTAAGAGCTAATTTTAATAAAACACAACTTGTAGTAGATCTTGCAAATGCTTATGCCGAAAAGTATACGTACCACCCAAAGCGTAAAACGTTATTAGACGAAATGGTATACTTTGGTAAACTATTATACTTTAAAGATGTTATGCTGCCGTTTAAAACCGAAGCAGAACGCATTGGCTATAGCGAAGAAGATATAAACTGGGCTAAGGCTAACGAAAGTTATATTTGGCGATATTTTGTAAGTCGCGAATTACTTTTTAGTACAGACACAAAATTACCTCAACGCTTTATAAATCCTGCACCGTTTTCTAAATTTTATTTGGAAGAAATAGATGCTGATTCGCCGGGGCGTTTGGGGCAATATATAGGTTGGCAAATTGTAAGAGCCTATATGCTACAAAATGATGTGTCGTTAAGAGACATGTTAATAAAAAGTACCGAAGATATTTTTAATAACTCAAAGTTTAAACCACGTAAGTAATGGCAAATACAACCACATCCAAAATAGAATTAAATGTTGAATTAGATGAAAATAGGGTGCCTGAAAAATTGCATTGGACAGCCCAAGATGGCGGTGTAACCAACCAAGAAGCAAAGGCTATGATGCTTGCTGTTTGGGATGCTAAAGCTAAAGAGTCTATGCGAATAGATTTATGGACTAAAGACATGCCTGTTGATGAGATGAAAATATTTTTTCATCAAACATTAGTAGCAATGAGCGATACGTTTTTAAGAGCAACTCAAGATGATAAAATGAGTGCTACAATGAAAGATTTTTGCGATTATTTTGCTGAAAAACTAGAGTTGAAAAAGTAAGTTGAATTTAAAAATTCATACTTAATCCAAAACCACTACCATTGGCTATAATTTTAAACTCAGGTTTAAAATTTGTGCTCGATGTCGGGTTTATTGATGCGTTATAAAGCTCTACCGCTTGGTTTATTTTTTTATTAGAACTCGACGAAATTGGTATTGCTACAGCTATTAGTCCTGCGCCAATACCTGCTAATGTCCAATTTACTTCGCCACCACCAAGCGAGGTGCCTATTGGCCATCCAATTAATCCGCCACCAACAAAACCTAATACTCCAGATAAGCTGCGGTTAGTTCGGCCTTTTTTTATCAATTTATAGGCATCAGTATTGGTTTCAATTATTGATGCTAAATCACCAATGGATATCAATTCGTTATTATACGTGTACTTGTAGCCACCAAATACTTTTTCGGTGTCAATTTTTTGAGCATGTGTAAAGGCAGTAAAGGATAAACTGATTACGAAGATTATAAGATAATTTTTCATGTAGATAAGTTTAGGAATAGGTTATACTTGGGGTCTGTTTAATTGTGTATTACAAATATATAGAATTATTTTATCGTTATTTACCAAATAAAATAATGGGTAATTTAGGACAGATTAAGGTCGAGTGTTTTTTATATCTTTTTTTAAATGATCGAGATACAAAATGCCATTTAAATGGTCTATTTCATGCTGAAATATTACCGATGTAAACCCGCTAACGGTTTCTGTTTTATGTTCTGCAGCCATAGTATCGTAATCTATAGTAATAAAAAGCGATCTAGAATCTAATGTTTCAGAGCGATTTGGAATAGAAAGACAGCCTTCTTTTACAGTCTGCTTTTTTTCAGAATATGAAACAATTTTAGGGTTCAAGTAGACTTCAAAAGGAAAATCTTCTTTATCAAAACGTTGTACCCAAATAATGTTTTTTAATATACCAACCTGCGGCGCAGCAATACCAACACCCAATGATGCACTATCCCTTACCGTGGTATAAAGCCTTTTTACAAAAGTTTTTAAATCCAAGTCTTTACTATTTGGTTTTATATAGGCACTTTTCTTTCTTAATAATAACGAATCTTTGGTGTTATTTATCTTGTAAACTCGCATCGGTTTTAAGCTATCGGCATTCATGATTAATGCGGTTTCCTTAGCGGAAAATGATTTTTTAAACGCATGCTTCGTGCTAGTACAGCTAGCTATAATTAAACCTATAATAAAAAGTGTAATTGTTTTATACATGCGCGGGCTTTTTTAATTTAACTAGTATAAACGTAAGCGTATTTTAATTAATACAAATTAAGGGCTACCACTCGTTTATTTTGTTAGAGTCTAGTTTTACGAATATAAAAATAAGAATTGTAAAGGCCCATAGACCAGAACCACCATAACTAAACATAGGTAAAGGAATACCAATTGTTGGGATTAAGCCCATAACCATACCAATATTTATAAAAAAGTGAATAAAGATAATAGAGGCAACGCCATAGCCATAAACGCGACTAAACTGCGATTTTTGTAATTCTGCTAAATGTAAAATACGGAGTAGGAGTAAAACGAATAGAATAACAACCAATGCACTGCCAACAAATCCCCATTCTTCGCCAACGGTACTAAATATATAGTCGGTATGTTGTTCGGGTACAAATTTCCCGGTTGTTCTTGTACCTTCCATAAACCCTCTTCCTGTTAACCCTCCAGAGCTTATTGCTTTTTCAGATTCGTTAAGGTTATAGGCAAAAGTACGTTTCATTTGCTCTAGTTTTTCTGGGTCTTTCTCTAAGCGTAACCATAAACTTATTCGGTCTTGCTGGTGCGGTTGTAAAATACTTTGGTAAAAGAATTTTACACCAAACGATACAGCTATAGCAGCTATTAAAATGAAGACAGATTGAAAAATGCGTAGCTTATTCTTGCTTAAAAAATGAAACGCTATAACAAAAATTAAGGCTGTTATTGTTGCTACAAGTGCACCAAATTTTAGGGATAATATAGAAAGTATAAGTATGGAAATACCTATAGTTAAATAGTATTTAGGTAAACCTTCGCGGTATAAAACAAAAAAGAAAGCACCATAAACAATTGTACTACCAGTATCGTTTTGTAGCAAGACTAAAATAGCCGGAATAATGATAATGATAAAGGTTTGTATTTGGTCTTTAAGGGTGTTTATATTCGTATTTAAATCACTTACATATTTTGCAACGGCTAGGGCTGTGGCTGTTTTTGCAAACTCACTAGGCTGAATGGTCATGCCACCAATACCATACCATGAGGTGGCTCCATTTACGTTTTTACCAAAAATAAAAAGCCCGACTAAGGAGAGCATCGAAATGATATATATAACACTAGAAAAGCGTTCGTAAAACTTGGCATCTACTGCAAGTAATAAAATGACTAAACCAAAGGTTAGAAAGATAAATACAAGTTGTTTTCCAAAGGGTTGCGAAAAATCAAAATAATCTACAGTTACACCAGTATGCGAAGCCGATAAAATATTTAACCAACCAAAACCTACTAAAAGAAAGAAAAGAATAATGGTAATCCAATCAAATTTAAAATGTCTGTTAGTATTCCTAACCATCAACTTTCAGCTTTATTAATCCGGTTTAACTCTTTCTTTAAACGGTAATACTCTTGCTCTTCTACAACTTGCAAAGTAGTATAACCGTTAATTCCAAAGGACTCTCCCGAGAAAGGTTTGGCATACTCGTTTTCTAGAGTATGTCTTAAAAGCCAATCTTCCATGTCTTTTCTAGTGGTGTGGCCTTTTATATGTTTTTCAATCATTAAACTGGCTATTCGGCCGGCAAACCTACTTCCCCAATACCCATTTTCCACAAAAACAGCAATGGCAATTTTTGGGTTGTTTTTAGGCGCAAATGCTAAAAAGATAGAGTGGTCTGTTAATTGAGTTTTTACGCTATCAATTTTTACGAAATTTTCAACCGTTCCTGTTTTTCCACAAATATCAATATCCTTAATTTGTAAGCTTGCAGCAGTTCCTTTTTTATAAACTTGAAGCATGCCTTCAATTACGGGTTCAAAATTTTCCCGGTCTATAGTGGTGTATTTTGGTTGGGTAAATTGTTCTGGTAATGTTTCGCCTTCAATATTTTTTATAATGTGCGGTGTAAAATAATACCCTCGATTAGCAATTGCTGCAGCCATGTTTGCTAATTGTATTGGTGTTGTAGCAACTTCGCCTTGCCCAATGGCATTGGATAAAGTGTAAGTAGAGTAAAACGTATTTGGATAAATATTTTTGTAATAGGCTCTATCAGGAATTCTACCTTTTTGGCCAACATATAAATCGTTATTTAAAAAATTACCTAGACCAAAGCTTTGAGCATGCTTACTCCAAGTGTCTATCCCTTTGGAAGCATTACCGGTTTTGTCTAAAATTTTTCTGTATGTGTTTGCAAAGTAGGCGTTGCAGGAGCGTTGTATGCCACCTACCATATCGTTTCTTGTGCCTCTATGGCAGTGGCATTTCATAAAACGATTACCGTATTTATAGCCAGCGTAACATGTAACAGTCTCTTCTGGAGTTATGACGTCCTCTTGCAGTGCAATTAATGCATTCATTAATTTAAAAGGGGATCCAGGTTCGTAAACCCCCTGTAAACTTCTATTAAAAAGTGGTTTTGCAATGGAGTCGTTGTAGAGTTTAGTAAAGTTTTTAGAACGATCTCTACCAACCAAAAGATTAGGATCGTAGGTTGGTGCCGCTACCATAGATAAAATTTCGCCCGTAGCAGGTTCTATAGCAATAATACCACCGCGTTTATTTTGCATTAACAATTCGCCATAAGCTTGTAATTGGGCGTCAATGGTAATGGTAATGTCTTTTCCTTGTTCGGGTATGGTATCAAATTTACCACCTTTATAAGGGCCTATGTTTTTGTTAAATCTATCCTTTTGTATGAACTTTATGCCCTTTACACCTCTTAATGTTTTTTCGTAAGAGGCCTCCACGCCTTGTTTTCCTTTTAAGTCACCCATTTTGTAATAGGGATCTCTTCTTATATCGCTATGATTAACCTCTCCAATGTCGCCTAATACATTAGCGCCAATGGTCGTTTCGTAATCTCTTAAGGATCGTTTTTGGATATAAAACCCATGGAATTTCCGCATTTTTTCTTGAAGAACAGCATAGTCTTCTTTGGAAAGATGCGAGACAAAAACCGAAGGTAATCGTGGAGAATAATGTCTGGCTTTCTCGTATTTTTTTATAAACTGAGATTTGTCAATTTTTAATAATTCGCAAAATTCAAGTGTGTCTAATGGCTCCACTTCGCGCGGTATAACCATTACATCGTACGAGGGTTGGTTGGCTACGAGTAGCTCGCCGTTTCTGTCGTAAACAAAGCCACGTTTTGGGTAGTCGTAAACCTTTCTTATAGCATTATCTTCATACAAATTATGTCCGCTAGAATTATAAATTTGAAGGTAAAATAACCTTGCAATAAATAATAAGCCAACAGCAATTATGGTAATAAAGAGTAAAAATTGTCTCATTTAGTTTTTCTACTAAAAATTATAGTTACAATAACACTTAATAAAATAGTGAATATACTTGAGAATAACGTTTTTTGAAGGATTAAAAGTATTCTAGAAACACTAAAAATTTCTAACGAAAATAAAACAAAATGGTGTATTACGGTTAACAGGGTAAAATAGGTGAGTTTAGAGCCAAATTCAACCGTGTTAAATTTAATACTTTGGTGCTCGTAAATCATCCCGAAAGACGATTTTAAAATTAGTGGTCTTACGTAAGCTATAAATACACAAGCTCCGGCATGTATACCGCCTGTGTCTAAAAACATGTCTACGGTTAAACCTAGTAAAAAACTTAACAAGATTAAAACAATACGGTTGTTTTTAACAGGAAATAGGGCAATAAATAGGATATAAATATAAGGGTTTATATACCCTGAAAAGTTTATATGATTTAGTATTAAAACCTGCACAAAAACTAATACTACAAAGCGGATGGTATGTATGGAGAAAATACTATTCATTTAGTTACCTAGTAGATTAGAAATTTCTTCTTTATTAGCGTTTTCTATAATATACACATGCTCAATACTAGTCATGTCATTAAACAATCTAACGTTAATTTCGTAATAATTCTCAGCTTGGTCTAGCTTAAAACTTTCAATGGTTCCTACAGGCACACCTTTGGGAAATATTGAGGACTGCCCAGAAGTAATAATAGTATCTCCAGCTTTTACTTTGGCTATTTTAGGTATATCGATAAGTTGTGTGAATTTAGAATCTTTACCATCCCAAATTAACGAGCCCAAGTGGTTTGTTTTCTTTAACTGTGCGCTAATGCTACTTGTACCATTTAAAATAGAGATAACGGTGGCGTAGTTGCCACTAGTTTTATCTATAATACCAACAATACCTTTAGATGAAATTACACCAAAATCTTGTTTAATACTATCATTGCGCCCCTTGTTTATAGTTAAAACATTGTTATTTAGCGAGTAGCTGTTTTTAATAATATTTGCGCTATAAAATCTATAATCTTCGCTAAATGTAAGGCTGTCAATAAATGTAGAGTCGGCGTTAGTATTAACATTTAAAAGTAGTTTTCTTAGCCTTTTGTTTTCGGCGGTAAGCAATTCGTTTTGAGCTTTAAGGCTAAAATACCCCGAAATATTATTAGCAGAATTGTAAACACCTCCGGTTAAAAAATTAGCCGAATTTATAAACTTACTTTTATGGTAGGAGTGCGATTGTATTGTAAATAAAAGCGAAATACCAAACAGCAACAAGAACAACAAAAAGTTTTTGTTTCTTATTATAAAATTAATAATTTGTTGCATTGGGCTGCCTCTTTTAAGCTATTACTTTATCAATACACTTTTGTATTTAGGTAAATTTTTAAGTGTAATACCGGTACCTCTTACCACGGCGCGTAAAGGATCTTCGGCAATGTAAACCGGTAAATCTGTTTTTTGCGATAAACGCTTATCCAAACCACGTAGCATAGAGCCACCACCAGCTAAGTAAATACCCGTGTTATAAATATCGGCAGCCAATTCTGGAGGCGTTTGCGATAAGGTTTCCATAACCGCATCTTCAATACGAAGTATCGATTTATCTAAAGCCTTAGCAATTTCTCTGTACGATATAGAAACCTGTTTTGGTTTTCCTGTTAATAAATCACGACCTTGAACACTCATGTCTTCCGGAGGTAATTCTAAATCTTCAGTAGCAGCACCAATTTGAATTTTTATTTTTTCGGCAGTACGCTCACCCACATAAAGATTGTGTTGTGTACGCATGTAATACACAATATCATTTGTAAAAACATCACCTGCAATTTTTACAGATTTATCACAAACAATACCACCTAAAGCAATAACAGCAATTTCGGTAGTACCACCACCTATATCAACAACCATATTACCTTTTGGTTGCATAATATCCACGCCAATACCAATAGCCGCAGCCATAGGCTCGTGAATTAAGTAAACTTCCTTACCATTAACACGTTCTGCACTTTCTTTTACCGCACGCATTTCAACCTCTGTAATTCCAGAAGGAATACAAATAACCATACGTAAAGCAGGAGTAAAAAACTTCTTTTTTAAAGCCGGTATGTTTTTAATAAACATACTAATCATCTGCTCCGAGGCGTCAAAATCTGCAATTACACCATCCTTAAGTGGTCTAATGGTTTTAATATTTTCATGGGTTTTGCCTTGCATTAAACTCGCTTCTTGGCCAACGGCAATAATTTTACCAGAAATCCTGTCGCGGGCTACTATAGAGGGTGCGTCAACCACAACCTTGTCGTTATGAATAATAAGTGTGTTTGCAGTACCTAAATCTATTGCAATTTCTTCAGTTAAGAAATCAAAAAATCCCATGTGCTATTAAATATTTTATATGGTTTAAAAACGAATCCCGTAAATGTAATAAAAGTTACTAAATATATGACTTTTAACCGGTTCAAATTCTTGTCAAAATAATGTCACTGTTTGTTATACGTTATTCATCGGTTTTTAGACTATTGTTTTAAAATTATGGCGTTACCTAAAAAGGTCGGGCTTTCACTACTCAATCTTTTTGTTTTTTTTAAGGAAAAACAAAAAGGATTTCAAACATACCGTTCAATCCCTAACGCGCTCCGGTGTACTAAAAACTTAAAACTTATTAAAAATTAAACACGTTAAGGAGCAACAATAATTTTGTTTTAGTGTTTAAAATGGCGTGTACCTGTCATTACCATAGCAACACCATTATCGTTACAATAATCAATACTTAGTTGATCTTTAATAGAACCACCTGGCTGAATTACTGCATTAACACCTGCATTTTTAGCAATTTCAACACAATCCGGAAACGGGAAAAAAGCATCACTTGCCATTACAGCTCCGTTTAAATCAAATTTAAAAGTGCCTGCTTTATGTATAGCCTGCTCTAAGGCATCAACCCGACTAGTTTGTCCTGTTCCGCTTGCACATAATTGTTTGTTTTTAGCTAAAACAATGGTGTTAGATTTTGTGTGCTTACAAATTTTAGAAGCAAAAATTAAATCGTCTATTTGCTCTTGTGTAGGTGCCGTATTGGTAACGTTCTTTAAACCTTCAGCAGTATCAGTAATATTATTTCTTTCTTGAAGTAAAACACCGTTTAAACAGCTTCTTACATTCATTTTAGGCATTTCAACATCATGAATTTCTAATAAAATTCTATTCTTTTTACCTTTTAGTATCTCTAAAGCATCAGCAGCAAAAGCAGGTGCAATTACAACCTCACAAAATAACTTATGAATTTCTTCGGCCGTAGCAGCATCAATTTCTTTGTTACTAATTAATACACCACCAAAAGCAGAAACAGGATCGCCTGCTAAGGCATCAACATAAGCTTGGTGTAAAGTGTCGCGTTGTGCTAAACCACATGCATTGTTATGTTTTAAAATGGCAAATGTAGGTGCGTCATTTTTAAACTCTAACATTAAGTTAACTGCCGCATCAACATCTAAAAGGTTGTTATAGCTTAATTCTTTACCATGAAGTTTTGTAAATAACTCATCAAAATTCCCAAAAAAGAATCCTTTTTGGTGTGGGTTTTCGCCATAACGTAACACTTTACCTTTAGTTTCGCTAATTTTTAACGCAGCCTCTTCATGATTTTGGTTAAAGTAGTTAAAAATAGCTGTATCGTAATGCGACGATACGTTAAACGCTTTACCAGCAAAACGCTTTCTGTTTTCTTCAGAAATAGAACCATTGTTTTCAGAAATTAATTCTAAAAACTCAGCATAATCATCAACAGAAGATACACATATCACATCGGCAAAATTCTTAGCTGCCGCACGTATTAAAGAAATACCTCCAATATCAATTTTTTCAATAATATCTTGTTGGCTAGCTCCAGATGCTACCGTTTTTTCAAACGGATACAAATCAACAATAACCACATCAATTTGTGGAATTTCGTATTCTGCTAATTCGGCAACATCACCATCGTGGTTTTGTCTGTTTAAAATTCCTCCAAAAACTTTTGGGTGTAAAGTTTTTACACGACCGCCCAAAATAGAAGGGTAAGATGTTACATCTTCCACCGGAACAACTTTTATACCTAAATCGTTAATAAATTTTTCTGTACCACCTGTAGAATAAATGGTTACACCTTGTTTATCTAGTTCTTTTACAATAGGCTCTAAACCATCTTTACTAAATACAGATATTAATGCCGACTTAATAGTTTTTTCGTTGCTCATTGGTACTTTTTTAAAGTTTTAGAATGAAATTCTTGTTAGTTAATAGCGTTTTTTGCTAAAGTTTGTAATTATTCGCAAAAGTAGGTATTTCATTCAATAAAATAAGCGCCTAATTCTTAAAAAAGACGCCCTTTTTTTAACGAAATCGCGAAGTTGTTAACAAGAAAAACAAATTCCAAAAAAAACATATTCTAAATCCTAAAAGGAATGACTTTCCCTATTGGCATTTAGTTTATGTAATTTTTGGAGTTTTTAAGATAGTATCTGTGCAACTTTTTTATTTACAAATTCTAAAAAACGTTCGTCTTTTTCAGTAAACGGATCTATGGTATTCGAGTCGATATCAATCTGTCCAATATTTTCGCCATTCACAAAAATAGGCACAACAATTTCAGATTTTACGGTTATACTACAAGCAATGTAATTATCTTGAGCGCTAACATCTGGTACCACAAAGTTTTGGTTACTAACAGCAACTTGTCCGCAAATGCCTTTACCAAAAGGAATAACGGTATGGTCTGTTGGTGCGCCAACATATGGGCCTAGGTGTAGTTCTTCTTTGGTACCGTTTCTAAAGTAAAAACCAACCCAATTGTAATATTCTACGTGGTTTTCAAGTAATTCGCAAATAGCTAAAAGGCGTTCGTCTACCGTTTTTTCAGAATTGGCTACTATGGTTTCTATTTGTGGTTTTAATTTTTCTAAAGACATAACTGTAAAAGTTTTTGGTAAAAGTATTTAAAAAGGTGTAATTTCGATATTCAGTTTTAAAATTTATTTTTGAAGGCACTTTTTGTAAAATACAGGTCGGTAATAAAATTTATCCTTACGTTTTTGTTGGTTTATACCGTATTATCAGTAGGTTATAAGTTGTATTTACAGTTTTCGGACGGGTCTAAATTTTATCCAGATTATTTTACGCATTTAGTGGCTGCGCAAACCGAAAACTTATTAAATGGTTTTGGTTACCCTACGCAAGTGCTACCACATCCAGATGAGCCATCCATGAAAGTATTATTAAATGGAAAGTACGTAGCAAGAATTATAGAAGGTTGTAATGGCTTTAGTGTAATTATCTTGTTTATAGCCTTTATTGTGGCTTTCTCAGGGAAACTAAAAACAACGCTATTTTACATCCTTTCTGGTAGTGTTCTGGTCTATATTGTAAACGTATTGCGCATTGTGGTGTTAACCATTGGCTTGTATTATTACCCCGAATATGAAGATGTTTTGCATACCGTGGTTTTTCCTGGAATAATTTACGGTATGGTATTTTTATTATGGGTTTTTTGGGTAAACCGCTTTTCTAAATTAAATAAAAAGGATGCATAAAATTGTAGCAACCATATTGGTTTTAGTGTTTGTTGTCCTGCTGGTTTTAATACGGTTTTATGAAGACGTTTTGTTTTACGATCCGTATTTAACTTTTTTTCAAAACGACTATTTATATATTGATAGTCCACGACGCGAAATAGCAAAATTAGTTGGATTTACAACGTTGCGCTATGCTTTAAACACGGTAGTTTCATTGGCTATTTTGTTGGTTGTATTTAAAGATAAAAGCATTATAAAATTTTCTGCTTTAATTTATGTGTTAGCCTTTTTAGCACTCATGGTGTTTTATCTGTATTTTGTAATTAACCCAAGGCAAGAGGACTATTATTTGTTTTTTAATATCCGTAGGTTTTTAATACAGCCAATACTTTTAATACTGCTATTGCCAGCGTTTTATTACCACAATATTAAAAACTGAATCTACCCAGTACTTTATAAAACCGAAGTGTTAATCATTTTATAAATGGGCCGTAGAGTCTCGAATTTTTCGTAATTTTGCAGCGTGATAAAAGCACTATTACATAAAAGTTTTTCGGCCTTAATGGCATTACTCGTATTGTTTTCGACGGTATCTTTTACCATTGAAAAGCATTTTTGTGGTGATGTTTTAGTAGCTGTATCTATGTTTGCTGATGCCCAAAAGTGCGAAATGGAAGCTTTAGAAGTGCTTTTAAAGAAAACATGTTGTAAAGACGAGATTGATGTTTTTAAAGGACAAGATGAACTAACAGTATCTACCTTTGAAGATTTAGATTTTGAAAAACAGCAATTTCTTGCAGCTTTTACATACAGCTATATATCTTGTTTTGCGAGTTTGCCAAAACAAACTATCCCACATAAAGATTATTCTCCACCTAATTTGGTCACTGATATTCAGGTTTTAGACCAAGTTTTTATTATTTGATTTATAGATTTTTTAAGCCTCATAAGTAAGGGGTTTTAGGTTTTCGCTTTCGCGGAAATATAAAAAGGTTTATTAATTCAAATAAATTTCAAAATGAAACATACATATACAGTTACAGGCATGACCTGTAATGGCTGCAGAACCTCTGTTGAAACCAAATTAAATGCGATTGATGGTGTTACAAAAGCATCAGTAGATTTAGAAACAACTGAAGCCGTTATTGAAATGAATAGGCATGTTGCTTTAAAGGAAATTCAAAACGCATTACCTGAAAAATATACGATACTAGAAAAGAAAGCATCTAATGTTTTCAATACGGCTTCAACTCAAGCAGAAGCAGAAAAATCAGAATTAAAACAACTCTTTCCTTTGTTTTTAATATTTGGTTATATCATTGCAGCTTCTGTTTTACTAAACTACAAGTCTTGGGATACAACTGGTTTTATGCTCGATTTTATGGGCTTATTCTATATTGTGTTTAGTTTTTTCAAACTCCTCGATTTAAAAGGGTTTCCAGAATCATTTAAAATGTACGATCCGCTAGCTAAAGCAATTCCTGCTTATGGTTGGGTTTATCCGTTTATAGAATTGGGGCTTGGTGTTATGTTTTTAATGCGCATTGAAATTTTATTTGCATTAATTATCACTTTAGTTGTTTTAGGAATTACCACTATTGGAGTAACAAAAACATTGCTAGATAAAAAGTCTATACAATGTGCCTGCTTAGGAACGGCATTAAAACTCCCTATGACTAAAGCTACTTTTATTGAAAACAGCATTATGATTGTAATGGCTGTGATTATGTTATTATCGAATTAATATAAAATGGTGTTAGCCCTTGCGTTAGGGATTGAACGGCATGTTTAAGCTCCCGACCTAAGGAGGAGCGAGTAGTGAAAGCCCGACCCCTTGTGGGTAACGCCCAAATTAAATTTATTAAGAATGAAAAGAATTATATATATAATTGTAATGCTTCCGGTTTTGCTGTTTTCGCAAGAAAAAATTACAGGCAAAATACTTGATGCTTACGATAAAACCCAAGAAATAGGGTTGGCAGGTGCTAACGTTTATTGGCAGGGTAAAGAGGTTGGAACAGTAACCGATATTGATGGTAATTTTTCGCTATCGTACAAGCCAGAATACCGCAAGCTTATTATAAGTTACGTTGGTTTTAAAACAGATACATTAACGGTTAATGCGCCTAAAAAAATTAAGCATTGGTTGCAACCTAGCGATAATTTAGATGCCGTTATGGTAAAATCTAGAAAGCAAACCACCGCGAAATCGTATTATAAATCGGCTAACGTTATTAATGTAAGTAGTGCAGAGTTATTAAAGGCGGCTTGTTGTAATCTTTCGGAGAGTTTTGAAACAAACCCTTCTATAGACGTTAATTTTGCCGATGCTATGACGGGAACACGACAAATTAAAATGCTAGGGTTAACGAGTCCTTATATTTTAATTGCCACCGAAAATATCCCGTCTATTCGTGGGGCATCGCAAGCCTATGGTTTAAGTTTTATTCCGGGAACTTGGGTGGAAAGTATTCAAATTACCAAAGGTGCCGGTAGCGTGGTTAATGGGTTTGAAAGTATTGCTGGCCAAATTAATGCCGAATTGGTTAAACCATCTACCGACGATAAATTGTTTGTTAACTTATACGGCGCATCTAGCGAGCGGTTGGAGCTTAATACACACATAAACACTAAGGTGAGCGATAAATGGCATACGGGTTTGTATGTTCATGGTAATACACATAATGGAGCGCATGATGTTAATGACGATGGCTTTTTGGATATGCCAAAATTTAATCAAATTAACTTGATGAATCGTTGGCAATATACCGATACAGAAAAGGGTTTTGTAAGCTTTGTTAATTTGAAGTTTTTAAATGATGAAAAGCAAATGGGCGAGTTGGATTTTAATCCAGAAACCGATAAGCTAACTACCAATAATTGGGGTGGCGAAATTGATACGAAACGTTACGAGATTTCTGCTAAATTTGGTTATGTTAACCCGGAAATTCCTTGGCAAAGTATTGGGGTGCAAACGGCGTTTAGTAGCCATAAACAAGATTCGTATTTTGGTTTAAATACTTATGATATTACACATAACAGTTTATATGCTAATGCTATTTATAACTCTATAATTAGCGATTCTAGACATAAAATAAAAACAGGAATTAGTTATACTTACGATCATTACGACGAGTTTGTAAATGCGGGGGCGTTAGATGCAGATTTTGAAAGAACAGAAAATTCGGTAGGTGCGTTTTTTGAGTATAGTTTTGATAATTTGGAGCTGTTTAATCTTACCGCAGGTGTGCGTGTGGATCATCATAATTTGTTAGGTGAATTTATAACACCACGAGTACATGCGCGTTATTCGCCTTGGAGTAAATCGGCCTTTAGAGCATCGTTTGGTAGAGGGAAACGAAGTGCTAATATTTTTACCGAAAACCAACAACTGTTCTCTACATCTAGACAAATTAATATTCTAGATACAGGAGGAAGTGTGTATGGTTTAGACCCAGAAATTGCATGGAATTATGGCGTATCTTATTTACAAGATTTTAATCTTTTTGGTAGGAAAGCCGATATAACATTAGATTATTATAAAACCGATTTTAAAAATCAAATTGTAGTAGATTGGGAAACCCCTACCGAGATAAATTTTTATAATCTAGACGGAAAAAGTTTTGCAAATAGTTTTCAGGCCGAATTGAATTATAATGTTTTTGAGCATGTAGATTTGCGAATGGCTTATAAATTTTATGATGTAAAAACCGATTATAATTCGGGCAGATTAGAGCGCCCGTTAACACCTAAACATCGCTTTTTTGCAAATATTGGATACGAGACCGAACATAACGAAACTAAACTCGATTTCTGGAAGTTTGATACCACCTTTAATTGGTTAAGCGACCAACGTTATGCCAATACAAGTGCAAACCCTACCCAGTATCAATTGCCCGAGCGAACACCAACGGTGGCAACTTTAAATGCGCAAATAACCCGAGTATTTTCTCCAAAATTTGAAGTATATTTAGGTGGTGAGAATATTACAAATTTAAGGCAGTCTAATCCTATTTTAGGTGCAGAAGACCCCTTTGGTGCGAATTTTGATTCTACCTTTGTATATGGCCCCATTTTTGGAAGCATGTATTATGCTGGCTTGCGATTTAAACTTCGTTAGAAAAATAGAAGTTTAAATTATTAACTAGAAAATTAATTAAGAGACCTCTAGCGAGGATATTAAAAATATTAAATAATTAAAACATGAAAAAACTATTAGTAATAGCTTTAATGCTAACCGGAACATTAACATTTGCACAGAATAAAAATGCCAAAGGATTGATAGAGGTAGATGGTATTTGTGGAATGTGTAAAGCACGTATTGAAAAGGCTTGTTTAAACACAAAAGGCGTAAAGTTTGCCGATTGGAGTATAGACACCCATGAGTTGAAATTAATTTTCGACGACCGCAAAACAAGCGTTGCTACCATAGAAAAGCAAGTGCTTGCTGCTGGACACGATACTAAAGCATTTAAGGCTACCGATGAAGCTTATGCTACTGTGCACCCATGTTGTAAATATCGTGATGAGGCGATAATTGATGACCATGCTCCAAAAAAAGAACATGAGCATAAGCATGAAGACGGCGAAAACCATTAACATTAAACTATGAAACCAACTCCAAAACATAATGCGCGAGTTGCAAAATTAACTTTTGCATCTGTATATCCACATTATATTGCAAAAGTGGAGAAAAAAGGTAGAACGAAAGATGAACTTTTACAAGTTATTACTTGGTTAACGGGATTCGATGAGGTTAAATTACAGCAGCTTATTGATGATAAAGTGACTTTTGAAACCTTTTTTAAAGAGGCTAAATTAAACCCAAATGCAAAGTTAATTAAAGGTGTTATTTGTGGGTATAGAATAGAAGATATTGATAACCCTTTAACAAGGCAAGCAAGGTATTTAGATAAATTGGTAGACGAATTGGCTAGAGGTAGAAAGATGGAAAAGATATTACGAACATCTTAAGTGAAATTAATTTTTAAATATGCCTAAAGCGCAATATCGTATTTATGTTATAGAATTGTCTAAACGAGTGTTTACTGAAAATGCTAAGTTTCGTGCAGCAAATCCGCAATTTAATGGCGTATTGGAATGTTTGTATGTGGGTATGACAAGTAAAACGCCCAAAGAAAGATTCATCCAACATAAAACAGGGTATAGAAATAGGAAAGGCTATAAGTTGTCGTCCAATATTGTACAGAAATACGGATCGTATTTAAGACCAAGTTTGTACAATCATATCGATCCTATAAGTTCTAGAGCCGAAGCTTTAAAAATGGAAGAAGCATTAGCTTTAGAGTTACGCAGAAAACGTTATGCGGTTTGGTTTAATTAAAAATTGAAACATATAAAATAGAAAAGCCTTTGATGAAAATCAAAGGCTTTTAAGTTTATAAATTGACAGGAGTCAATGTGCATCGGTATTTACCATTACATCATTCCTGGCATTCCGCCACCGCCCATTGGAGGCATAGCAGGAGCATCTTCTTTAATGTCTATTAAAGCACACTCTGTTGTTAGAATCATTCCAGCTACCGAAGCTGCATTTTCTAAAGCAATACGCGTTACTTTTTTAGGATCGATAATACCAGCTTTTAGCATATCAACATACTGTTCAGATTTGGCATCGTAACCAAAATCTTTTTTACCTTCTAATACTTTATTGATAACTACAGAACCTTCGCCTCCAGCATTTTCAACAATAGTTCTTAAAGGAGCTTCAACAGCTTTATTTACTATTTGTACACCTGTGGTTTCATCTAAATTATCAGTTGTAATTTTTGCTAAAACAGATTTTGCTCTAACTAAAGCAACACCACCACCAGCAACAATACCTTCTTCTACTGCAGCTCTCGTTGCGTGTAAGGCATCATCAACACGGTCTTTTTTCTCTTTCATTTCAACTTCACTTGCAGCACCTACGTAAAGTACAGCAACACCTCCAGCTAATTTAGCTAAACGCTCTTGCAGTTTTTCTTTATCGTAATCTGAAGTTGTAGTTTCAATTTGAGATTTAATTTGGTTTACTCTAGCTTTAATATCTCCAGCTTTTCCAGCACCATTAACAATAGTTGTATTGTCTTTATCTACGGTTACTGTTTCGGCTGTACCTAACATGCTTAAATCTGCGTTTTCAAGAGTAAATCCTCTTTCTTCAGAAATTACAGTTCCACCAGTTAAGATAGCAATATCTTCAAGCATGGCTTTACGTCTGTCTCCAAATCCTGGAGCTTTAACAGCTGCAATTTTTAATCCGCCTCTTAATTTGTTTACTACTAAAGTAGCTAAGGCTTGTCCGTCTACATCTTCTGCAATTATTAATAAAGGACGACCAGATTGTGCCACTGGCTCTAATATTGGAAGAATTTCTTGTAAGTTAGAAATCTTTTTGTCGAATAATAAAATGTATGGATTTTCTAAATCGGCAATCATTTTATCGGCATCTGTTACAAAGTAAGGAGATAAATATCCTCTGTCGAATTGCATACCTTCAACTACGTCAACATAAGTTTCCATACCTTTAGCTTCCTCAACAGTAATAACGCCTTCTTTTCCAACTTTACTAAAAGCTTGAGCGATTAACTCACCAATAGTATCGTCGTTATTTGCAGAAATAGCAGCAACTTGTTTTATTTTTTCAGAAGAATTACCAACTTTTTGAGCTTGTTTTTCAAGATCTGCAACAATGGCTTCAACAGCTTTGTCTATACCACGTTTTAAATCCATTGGGTTAGCACCAGAAGCTACGTTTTTTAAACCTTCTTTTACAATAGCTTGTGCTAATACCGTAGCAGTTGTAGTACCATCACCAGCTAAATCGTTAGTTTTAGAAGCTACTTCTTTTACCATTTGAGCACCCATGTTTTCGTGCTCGTCTGCCAATTCAATTTCTTTAGCTACAGATACACCATCTTTAGTTACAGAAGGAGCACCAAAGCTTTTAGAAATAATTACGTTACGTCCTTTAGGACCTAAAGTTACTTTTACTGCATTGGCTAATGCATCTACACCACGTTTTAAACCGTCGCGCGCTTCGATATCAAATTTTATGTTTTTTGCCATAATGAAAATTTTTTAAAATTTTTAAATCTCAATTTTCAAAATTTAAAATCCCAAAATTGGAATTAGAATGTTTTATTGAGAATTTTTGGAATTTTGTTTTTTTAATTTTTTGGAATTTGCAATTAGATAATTGCCAATATATCACTCTCACGCATGATTAAATAATCATTACCTTCAAGTTTAAGTTCTGTTCCTGCATATTTTCCATATAAAACGGTGTCTCCAACTTTAACTGTAATAGGCTCGTCTTTTGTTCCTGGGCCAGCAGCAACTACAGTACCTTTTTGTGGTTTTTCTTTGGCATTATCTGGAATAATAATTCCTGAAGCTGTTTTTGTTTCGGCAGCAGCAGGTTCAATTAGAACACGATCTGCTAAGGGTTTAATGTTTAATGACATTTTTATATAGTTTTTTATAATTAATATTAACGTTTAAGGACGGTGCTAAAAATGTGCCATTACTTGCTAACTGACAAACTTGCAGAAACAAAAAATGCCAACTTATAAAGTTGGCATTTTTTGTTTGTTTTTGTCCTAAAATTACTCTGCTACAGAATCCTCTGGCGTTGCAGTTGTTGTGTCAGTTGTTGTAGGTACAGCTGGTAAAGGTTGTGTACTTGGTGCATCGGCGTCATATGCTTTAGATTCTACTCCTGCACTTCCTCTGTCAATGGCAATGTTTGATACTAGTATTAATACTAATAGCAAAGTTGCTAATGTCCATGTACTTTTATCTAAAAAGTCGGTTGTCTTTTTTACACCACCTAATTGTTGTGTACCGCCTCCACCAAAAGATGAAGATAATCCGCCACCTTTAGGGTTTTGAACCATAATTACAACGATTAGCAAAAATGCTACAACTACTATAAGGACTAAAAATATTGTAAACGTACTCATTATTCTCTATTATTTTGTTCTTGTATGTGCTCTACAGCTTTAATTTGGTTTGCAAAGAAACTACTTTTTTCTGGATATTTCAAACTTAAAATTTTATATGATTGAATTGCTTTTTTGTAGTTTTTTTGTTCAACATAAATACGCGCTAAAGTCTCGGTCATTAAAGCTTCTGGCTGTATCATTTGTGCGTTTGCCAAGTTTCCTTTGGAAGGCGCTGTTTTATTAGGTGTTATTTTTGGGTTTTTAGCTATAAACTTATCGATAAGTTGAAACTTTTCGGACTTAGCTAATCCTTTTGAAGGTGAGTCTTTATCGGGTGTTTCCTGCTGTGTGCTTGGTTCTACTTCTTGCTCGCGTTGAATAGGTTTAAACTTCGAGAGTTTTAGCCACTCGTTAAAAGAATGCGTTTCTTTTTTATCAAATTGAAGTGGTTGTCCGAGGTTTAAAAGGTCTTCGGCGGTTGCTTCTTGGGTTTTGTTTTCGTTGTTAGTGTTTTCGATTTCTTCTGATTCGTCTAATTTAAAACCTGTAAATTTTTTAGGTCTATATTCTTTGGGTTCAAATAAAGCAGGGTCTAAAACGCCATCGGTATCTTTAATTTGTTGTTTTAAAATATCATCGATGGTTACACTGCGGTTAACCGAGATATCTTCAACATTTACAGAGATGCCTTTTAAGCTTTCTGTATTTCTTTTAATGGCCTTAGATATTTCATTTTGAATGAAAGCTTCAGAGGTTATATAATCGAATAAAATACTACGATCGGTTGTGTAAGCAGCTGTTGTTTTAAGCTCTTGGTTGTATAAAATGCTGCTTTGGTTTTTTAATCCTTTTAAGTGAATAGCACGCGCAGCTTGAAAATATGGAAACCTATCAATAATAGATTTTACAGCCTCGGTTTGCTCATGCGAAATGGCTTGCGGATGTTGTAAAATATATGTAAAATCTGTTTGATTCATTGGTTGTGCCTTATTTTTTAAACTACTACCATTTTGCTAATGTAGCATTAAACATGTCTTGAGTTATACGTTCAAATATTTCTTCGTGTGCTGTTGTTTTTACGCTTCCAATTAATTGTGTGCTTGCAGGGTAGTCATAGAAAAAAGAAAAACTTTGTTCTAAATCGTCTTCTTCTTTTTTAGTGTTTAAAAAACGTAATTTAACACTAATTGTTAGTCGATTTTGAGCTGCTGTATTTGCAGAGGTTGCCGTAGTAGGCGAAATTCTATAATCTGTAATTTCGCCTTCATAAATTAAATCACCGTTATTTGGGTTTAGCGTTAAATTGGTTTGGTTTAAAATATAGTCTTCAAGGGCTATTTTAAAATCGTTTTCTAGACCGGGTTCTACTAATAAAGCTGTGTTTTCAAATCGGTTTACCTGAAAAGTTTCTGTGCCAGGAGGAATTGATGCTCCTGTAAATGAGTATATGCCACAGCTAAATAAAGTTAAAGTTAATAGCAGGATAATGATGTGATTTAAATGTTTCATTTGTTAAGTTGGTGTGTAACTTATAGTTTTTGTGCTTGTTATAGTGTAATTGTAACGAATAACTTTACTTAATGTTATAAATCGAACTGCTTAATTTTTCGATAAAGTGTGCGCTCGCTAATCCCTAATTCTTCGGCAGCTAATTTACGTTTTCCGTTGTGACGTTCAAGCGATTTTTTAATTAATTCCAATTCCTTATCGTGTAAAGAGAGCGTTTCTTCCTCTTCAATTTCTTCGGCAAAGTAATACTTGTCTTGTACAGGTGCTGTTGAGTCTTTACTGGCGTTATGTTCTGCAATAGCAATGAGGTCGCTGTTTGTATCTGGTTCTTTAAAATCGATATCCTCATCATCGGTGTCGCCATAAATTTTTTGAATTAGGCTTTCATTATTTTTTTCAACATCTTTAACGTTGCCGTTTTTCATGAGTTCCATAGTCAACTTTTTTAAGTCGTTTAGGTCGGCTTTCATGTCGAAAAGGACTTTATATAAAATTTCGCGTTCGCTACTAAAATCGCTTTCCGATTTAGATGTTTTAATAACAGCAGGTAAATTAGTGCCGGATGTGGCTGGTAAATATCCTTGCAGTGTTTCTGCGCTTACCGTTCGGTTTTGTTCTAAAACCGAAAGTTGTTCGGCTATATTACGTAATTGACGAATGTTTCCGCCCCAGCGGTGTTTTAGTAAAACTTGAACGGCATTATCGGTTAATTTTATAGTAGGCATTTTATATTTTAATGCAAAATCGCTAGCAAATTTCCTGAATAAAATATGAATGTCCTCTTGACGCTCTCTTAGTGGTGGCAAGTTGATGTCTACCGTGCTTAGTCTGTAATATAGATCTTCTCGAAATTTTTCTTTTTCGATAGCTTCAAACATATTTACGTTGGTAGCAGCTACTATACGAACATTGGTTTTTTGCACCTTACTTGAACCTACTTTTAAAAATTCGCCATTTTCCAAAACACGTAATAATCGTACTTGAGTAGTTAATGGTAATTCGCCAACTTCATCTAAAAAAATGGTGCCACCATCGGCAACTTCAAAATAGCCCTCGCGGGTTTGTGTGGCACCCGTAAAGGCTCCTTTTTCGTGCCCAAACAACTCACTATCTATTGTGCCTTCTGGAATAGCACCACAGTTTACAGCAATATATTTGTTGTGTTTTCTATGCGATAATTGATGTATTATTTTTGGAATACTTTCTTTTCCAACACCACTTTCTCCGGTAACCAAAACCGAGATATCTGTAGGCGCTACTTGTATGGCCTTTTCGATAGCGCGGTTTAGCGCTTGGTTATTACCAATAATTCCAAAACGTTGTTTTATAGCTTGAATTGATTCCATAATAATTACCCATTAAATGGGAATCTTTTTAGTTAATTTTTACTTGCTTTATTAATAAGCTTTTTAAAATATTTTATCATTTTAGTTTCATTTTTACTTGAATCTAAAATGTTTTTATTGTGTTTGTCTAAAATGTAAATATTTATAATTGGTATTTTAATATACGTGATTTTTCCATTTAGATGTTCTTGTTTTTTATCGGAATGCGAATTGTAGATAATAATAGAACCATCTTCGGTATTTGTATTTTTTAAATCAATATGTTTCCACCGGTAGGTTACGCCTAACTTACCTTTTGATGCTTCGTTAAATAAACCAAATTTTTTGTTTAATAAATTTATAAGCTTATTAGAATTAAAAGAAAGGTTAGATGCAAGTGTTTTAACTTTTATTGTATTAGTAATTGCAAGATAATTGGTGTGTACCGCGTTTAACTCTGCACTAATTTGAGCGTAATTAGTGGATAATACAAATGCAAATCCTAAAAATAATGTTAGACTTTTGCTCATAATACATTTAATTGTTTTGCGAGTATCCTACAGCTTCTCCAATAAGTGTTGCACTTGTACAATTGGTAATTTTTACATTTACAAAATCGCCAACTTTATAGGCGTCTTTTGGGAATACGCATACAATACTTTCGGAGGTGCGACCAGACCATTGCTGATTTGATTTTTTAGATTCCTTTTCAATAAGTACTTCTACCGTTTTACCCAGCCATTCTTTAGTTTTAATTTCGCTGTGTAAACGCTGTAAATCCACTATATCTTGTAGTCTTCTTTTTTTGGTTTCTTCAGGAACATCATCTTCCATATTCCTACCAGCCATAGTTCCTGGACGCTCAGAATATTTATACATATAACCAAAATTGTATTTCACGTATTTTAATAAGGAAATGGTATCTTGGAAATCGGCTTCTGTTTCGGTAGGGAAACCAACAATAATATCTTGACTTATAGCACAGTTAGGAAGGATTTGCCTTATGTTATCAATTAATTCCATGTACTCTTCGCGGGTATGCAAGCGATTCATTTCTTTTAAAATACGATTGCTACCACTTTGTACTGGTAAGTGGATATGGTTACAGATATTTTGATGTTTAGCCATGGTTTTAACCACATCTAAAGTTAAATCTTGCGGGTTGGATGTAGAGAAACGAATACGCATTTTAGGTTGTGCTTTAGCACAGATTTCTAAAAGACTAGCAAAGTTTACAGCTGTTGCTTTTTGCATGTCGCTGGCTTTTTCGAAATCTTTTTTAAGGCCGCCACCATACCATAAATAACTATCTACATTTTGCCCAAGTAAAGTTATGTCTTTATAGCCTTTGCTCCATAGGTCGTTTATCTCTTCAATAATACTTTGTGGGTCTCTACTACGCTCTCTACCGCGAGTAAACGGTACCACGCAAAAAGTACACATATTATCGCAGCCACGAGTAATGGAAACAAATGCAGAAACGCCGTTTGTGTTTAAACGTACTGGTGCGATATCGCCGTAGGTTTCTTCTTTAGAGAGGATAACGTTTATGGCATCTCTACCTTCGTCTACCTCGGCAAGAAGGTTTGGTAAATCTTTGTAGGCATCTGGCCCAACTACCAGGTCTACTATTTTTTCTTCTTCAAGAAATTTAGTTTTTAAGCGTTCGGCCATACAGCCTAGAACACCAACCTTCATGTTTGGGTTATGGTCGCGTTTTACGGCGTTATATTTTTCAAGGCGTTTACGTACCGTTTGTTCTGCTTTATCGCGAATAGAGCAGGTGTTTACTAAAACCAAATCGGCTTCTTCTAGGTTTTGTGTGGTGTTAAAGCCTTGGTTTGCCATTATAGATGCTACAATTTCGCTATCGCTAAAATTCATGGCGCAGCCGTAACTCTCGATAAAAAGTTTGCGTTTGTTGCCTTCTTTTTTTTCTATAACTAAAGATTGGCCTTGTTTATTTTCGTCTATTATCTTTTCCATAGTGTGTCGATATTTCTACCGGGTCAATAAGTATGCAAAGATACAATAAATTTGCATTTAGTGACAAAGTGGCAGTTTGATTTTATATCTTATTTTGAGCTGTGATTTTTTAAGTTTTGTTGGGTTATGCTAAGCGGTTTTGAGTAAGCGCGCTAGGGATAGAAGTGGATAGCCCAGAGCCTGACGTAGGAGGCGCGAGTACTTGTAGTCTTTCGGCTAAGCTCAAGACAGGCTTTTGGCCCGACACTTTTGGGTTGCGCCTAAAAAAGAAACTTAAATTATTTACGCAACCTTTCTATGTTTTTGTATCTTTTATAAAACACCTAGCTTATGAAATTTAATTACCTTTTATTATTATCTCTGCTTGTTTCTGTTTGGTCTTGCGATAATAATGATGACGACGATTATGAGTTTGTACAAGTTGCCACACCGCAACTTATGAGTAAGTCTGCCTTTAGGAGCGCCGTAAAAATTGATGCGCCTAAAAGCATTGAGACCGTTGGTAAAATTTATGTGTATCGCGATTATATTTTTATTAGCGATGTAGATAACGGTATTCATGTTATTGATAACTCCAACCCTAAATCGCCTGAGGCTGTAAAATTTATAGAAATTCCTGGTAACGAAGATATCTCGGTTAAAGATGGGTTTTTATGTGCTGATAGTGCTACCGATTTGGTTGTTTTTGATATTAGGGATATTAATAATGTTGAGTTTGTTGAACGACTAGAAGATGTTTTTAATGTTTATGATTACGATATTCCTCTTGAGGCTCAGGCTGTAGATTTTGGTAAATTTGACTATAATGAAGATATTATTGTGGGATGGACTTTGGTTACCGAGCGTCGTAAAAAAAATACAGATGTTATGTTTTTTGATGGCGATGCGTTAGTTTCTAATGCGGAGTCTATAACGGGCGTAGGTGGTTCGTTGGCGCGTTTTCAAATTGTAAATAAGTATTTATATGCGGTGGGCAATTATGAAATGGCTATTTTTAATATTCAAAATTTAAAGGAACCTGTGTTAGAAAATACAACATATGCGGGATGGAATATAGAAACTATGTTTCAGGCCGATGGATATTTGTATTTAGGTAGTACGAATGGGATGTATATTTATACTTTAGATAACCCGAAGTTGCCCGAGTATGTTTCGGAGTTTACGCATTGGGAAGGTTGCGATCCGGTGGTGGTAGATGGCGACTATGCTTACTTAACCTTGCGTGGTGGTAATGCTTGTGGACAACTAGAAAGTGTACTAGAGGTTATCGATATTAGCGATAAAGCGACGCCTACATTAGCGAAACGCTATACCTTAGAGAATCCTTATGGTTTGGGTGTAAAGGAAAATATGCTATATGTGTGCGATGGTACGGCGGGTTTAAAACTATTTAAAAGAGAAACGCCTAAAGATTTGGTTTTGGTAAATACCTTAAAAGATGCTCAGGCTAAAGATGTTATTCCTTTGGAAGAAAGTTTGCTAATGATTGGCAATAACACCCTATATCAATATGAATATAAAGAAAACGACGTTAGTTTAATTAGCGCTTTCAAACTAAACTAAGTTAATTAAATGTTGTTTCAAATCTGCTTTCGGGCAGATTTTTTTACGTATAATTGTAACTTGTTTGTAAGTTAATACACTTACAGTTTTTCTAACCAAATTATTAAAGAATGAATGTTATTAATATGCTTTTAAGTAAAATCGAGCAGGCTAAAGACCTCGATTTTGGTGTTATTTTTAGTGAATCTATCGAGCTATTTAAAAAAACTTGGTTACAAGGGTTTTTAATGCTATTGTTTACCATGTTAATTATGTTGCCCTTAATTATTGTGCTTTATATTCCATTAATAGGTATGGTTGTAGCACAACAAGAAAGCGGTTATACCGATACTAGTGGGATGGAAGGTTTTTTTGCAGGTATGTCTGCTTTATATATATTGTTTATTATTGTTGCAGTACTTGTTTTAGGCTCTGTAACTTTTGCTATTAATGCTGGTTTTTACAGGATTATGAGGAAGTTAGATAATAACGAGCAAGTGGTAACTCCAGATTTTTTCTATTTTGTTAAGAAACAATATTTAGGAAAAACGTTTATGATTATGCTGGCTACAATAGGTATTGCTATACCATCGGCTTTACTTTGTTATATTCCTTTAATATATACATTGGTGCCTTTATCGTTTTTTGCAGTGTTTTTTGCTTTTAATCCAGATTTAACGGTAGGCGAAATTATAAAAGCTAGTTTTAAATTAGGGCATAAAAAATGGCTAATATCTTTTGGTTTAATAGTTGTTTCGGCATTGTTAGCTAATTTAGTGGGGTATTTGTTATGTGGTATTGGCTTGTTGTTTACTACGGCTTTTACATACCATCCTATATATTTAATTTACAAAAACGTAATAGGATTTGATGAGCATAGCGCTATTGATGAAATAGGAACAACAACAATAGAATAAAAAAAATAAATTTGTTTATACGAAAAAGCCTGATTCTACTATGTTTAAATCAGGTTTTTTTGTATCGATAATACACAGTTAATCCATAAAATGCTACAGGTAAACTTTTTTTGATATACATTTGTAGCTTCAAAAAATGAAGTATGGCGAAGAATTTAGTGATAGTGGAGTCACCTGCAAAGGCAAAAACCATTGAAAAATTTTTAGGAAAAGATTTTAAAGTAGAATCTAGTTTTGGGCATATTGCCGATTTACCTTCCAAGGAATTAGGGGTTGATGTTGATGGCGATTTTAAACCCAAATACGAAGTTTCTAAAGATAAAAAAGCAGTAGTTAAAAAACTGAAGGACTTAGCTAAAAAAGCCGACATGGTTTGGTTAGCAAGTGATGAGGATCGCGAGGGTGAGGCTATAGCATGGCATTTAGCCGAAACTTTAAAACTGGATAAAGACAAGACGAAACGTATTGTTTTTCACGAAATTACTAAAGGAGCCATTTTAAAGGCAATTGAAAATCCAAGAAGTATTGATTACGATTTAGTAGATGCACAACAAGCGCGTCGTGTTTTAGATAGAATTGTGGGTTACGAATTATCACCTGTACTTTGGAGAAAAGTTAAAGGTGGTTTATCTGCAGGTCGTGTACAATCTGTTTCTGTGCGATTAATTGTCGAAAAAGAAAGAGAAATACAGGGGTTTACTCCAGTAGGTTCGTATAGAATAGATGCCGAATTTTCAAACGAAGATGGGCAGACCTTTAAAGCAAAGCTTCCAAAGAATTTTTCTACGAAAGCCGAAGCTAAAAAATTCTTAGAGCAAAATGCTTCAGCCGATTTTAAAGTTGCCGATTTAACTAAAAAACCAGCAAAAAAATCCCCTGCTGCACCGTTTACAACATCAACATTGCAACAGGAAGCATCAAGAAAATTATATTTCTCAGTAAGTAAAACCATGACTATGGCGCAACGCCTATACGAAGCCGGTTTAATTACTTATATGAGAACAGATAGTGTAAATCTATCAGACGAGGCTAAAAAAGGTGCCGAAGCAGAAATTATTAATGCTTATGGCGATACTTATAGTAAGCCAAGAAATTATAAGGGTAAGGCTAAAGGTGCTCAAGAAGCGCATGAGGCCATACGTCCAACCAATTTTGCAACACACTCTGTTGATATAGATAGGGATCAAGCGCGTTTATACGAGTTAATCTGGAAACGTGCCATTGCTTCTCAAATGAGCGAAGCAGAATTAGAAAGAACTAACGTTAAAATAAGCGCAACTACCCATAACGAAACATTTACAGCAAACGGAGAGGTTATTACTTTTGATGGCTTTTTAAAAGTGTATTTAGAAGGTACTGATGATGAAGATGTAGAGCAAGATGGTATGTTGCCAGCAATGAAAACTAACGAAACATTGCTTAATAATTACATATCGGCAACAGAGCGCTACACGCGTCCGCCTGCAAGATATACCGAGGCCTCTTTAGTTAAAAAGCTAGAAGAGTTAGGTATTGGTCGTCCGTCTACTTACGCTCCAACTATTTCCACTATTCAAAATAGAAATTATGTAGAAAAAGGAACTGTTGAAGGCGTTGAGAGAAGTTACGCTCAACTTACTTTGCAAGAAGGAACTGTTAAAGATGTGACTTTAAGCGAAAAAGTAGGGTCAGATAAAGGGAAGTTGGTGCCAACAGATATTGGAATGATTGTTACAGACTTTTTGGTAAATCATTTCGATGCCATTTTAGATTATAATTTTACCGCTAAGGTAGAAGCCGATTTTGATGAAATTGCCGAAGGTAATGTAGATTGGACAGCAATGATGCAATCGTTTTACAAGGAGTTTCATCCTGTTGTTGAAGATGTTAAGGAAAATGCCGATAGAGAGTCAGGAGAACGAATTTTAGGCGAAGATCCTAAAACCGGAAAGCGTGTAAGTGTGCGTTTAGGTAAATTTGGACCCATGGTGCAAATAGGTACGGTTGATGACGAAGAGAAACCACAATTTGCAAGTTTAGGTCCAGACCAACAATTAAATACCATTACCTATGAAGAAGCTATGGATTTATTCCAGCTTCCTAAAACTCTAGGCCAGTTTGAGGGCGAAGAAGTGGTGGTTAATAATGGTCGTTTTGGACCCTATGTAAAATTTGGAGATGCTTATGTATCTCTTGGTAGGGGAACCGATCCTTTAGGTGTGGAGTTGGATGATGCCATTGTTTTAATTAAAGAAAAACAAAAAGCAGATGCGCCAATTTACATGTACAAAGATTTGCCAGTACAAAAAGGAAAAGGGCGTTTTGGGCCATTTATAAAATGGAACAATATGTTTATTAACGTAAACAAAAAATACGATTGGGATAATTTATCAGATGATGAAATTGTTGAATTAATTGAAACAAAAATTCAAAAAGAAATCGATAAGGTTATTCATAATTGGGAAGATGAAGGCATTCGTGTTGAAAAAGCAAGATGGGGCCGACATAATGTTATAAAAGGTAAAGTTAAGGTAGAGTTGGCAAAAACAGTAGATGTTGCCGATATGACCTTGGACGAGGCAAAAGCTATTATAGAAGCTAATGCACCTAAAAAGAAAACAAGAAAAACTGCCGCTAAAAAGAAGCCAGCAGCAAAAAAGAAGTAAATTTAAATGAATTTTAGTTTTTTAACACCAGTTTCAGATGCCGTTTTAGTTCATAACGAACTTTTATCTACCCATGCTATTGGTCGCAAAATTAAAATTCATTCGGTTCAAAACGGAATTCCGGACCTTAACGGCGTTAAACTAGCCATTTTTGGAGTTCTAGAAAACCGAAATGACGCTAATTACATAGGCGAAGAAATTAACTTCAATGAAATAAGACAATCATTTTATGGTTTATTCCCTGCTAGTTGGAATACTACAATTGTAGATTTAGGAGATATACACAAAGGTGAAACAGTAGAAGATACATACTTTGCTGTAAAAGAAACTATAACCAACTTAGTTAAAACAGGTATTATTCCAATTATACTTGGAGGGTCTCAAGATTTAACCTACCCTAATTATAGAGCTTACGATAATTTAATCCCAATGGTTAATATTGTAAATGTAGATTCGCAATTTAATTTGGGAGATTCAACAAAACCTATTAAAAACAATAGTTTTGTGGGTAAAATTATACTAGATCAACCTTATAATTTATTTAACTACGCTACAATTGGCTATCAAACCTATTTTAATTCCCAAGAAGAAATAGATTTGATGGAAAATTTATACTTCGAATCTTATAGACTTGGTGCAGTATCGAACGATATTACTTTAGTTGAACCCGCATTACGAGACGCAAATATTGTAAGTGTAGATTTGTCTTCTGTAAAAGGATCGGAAGTAAGTGTAAAGCAAAAATACTCTCCAAATGGGTTGGATGGTAAAGAAATATGCGCTATAGCACGTTATGCAGGTATTAGTAATAAGGTGTCTTCTTTTGGTGTTTATGAATATAGACCATCAAAAGATGATGAGCTAACCTCAATGTTGGTAGCTCAAATGTTATGGTACTTTGTTGAAGGTGTGAACTGTCGCGTTAATGATGATGATTTTTTAGAAGATGATAACTATCAAAAATACATTACTTTAGTCGAATCAGAAGAGTTGGTTTTTTACAAAAGTAATAAAACTGGGCGATGGTGGATAGAAATTCCTTTTTTATCAAATGTTAATAATAAATTAAAAAGACATACGTTATTACCATGCATGCATCAAGATTATTTAGATGCCTGTAATAATGAATTACCAGAGAGGTGGTATAAAGCGTTAAAAAAGAATAGTGTTTAAAAAATAAAGTTTGGTTGAAATACCAATTTCATCGTTTAAAAGTTATTTTTTTACGACGAAATGTTATTTTTTTAGGTAAAAAGTTGTTTTATTAAAAATATATAAATATGTTTACGCTCTCAAAAATGAAGCTTAAAATAATTAACCTCAAGTTTTCTATGAATATTAAGAAATTTATATTGTTAACCTCAGTTTTTGCAATGCTAGCAAGTTGTGGCTCTAAAAATAGAGGAGAGCTAGTTGGTGTTCAAGGAAAAAAATGGCATCCGGAAAAACCTTTTGGTATGGAGTTAATTCCTGGAGGCGCATTTATAATGGGTAAAGCGGACGATGATCTTGCCGGTGTGCAAGATGCGCCTTCTAAAACCGTTACGGTACGAGCTATTTACATGGATGCAACAGAAATTACAAACAGTGAGTACCGCCAGTTTGTTAATTGGGTGCGAGATTCTATCGTTAGAATGAAATTAGCCGTATTAGCCGATGAAGTTGGTTTAACTCAGGCCGATGAAGGTACCATTGGAGAATTTGCTTTTAGCGATGCAGATCCAGAAAATATGTCTGTTTACGAAAAATACATGTACGATAATTATACTGGTTTAGGGCCAACAGGCTACGAAGGCAGAAAAATTAATAAAGACATCGATTTAATTTTCGATACCTCAGAGTATTTAGATGAATACTATGCCGAGGTTATGGATACCATGTATTTACCTCTAGAGGAATCTTACAATGGACAACGTACTTGGGATGTTACTAAATTTAAATTTCAATACAGCCACATGGATATACAAGAGGCTGCAAGAAATAGAGGTGTTAAGCGTAGCGATGTTATTATAAAAGAAGAATTAGAAATTTATCCAGATACAACCGTTTGGATTAGAGATTTTGCATATTCTTATAACGAGCCAATGCATAACGATTACTTTTGGCATGACGCATATAGCGACTATCCTGTTGTAGGAGTTACTTGGAAACAGGCTAAAGCATTTTGTGAGTGGCGAACCATTAACAAAAATTCTTACCAAAAATCTAAAAAAGGAGCCCAAATGGTGAATACATTTAGATTACCATCTGAGGCCGAGTGGGAGTATTCTGCTCGTGGTGGTCTACAAGCAGCAACTTATCCTTGGGGAGGTCCTTATACAAAAAGTGATAGAGGTTGCTTTATGGCTAACTTTAAGCCTGTAAGAGGTGATTATGCGGCAGATCAAGCTTTATATACAGTAGAAGCAAAATCTTACGAGCCAAATGATTATAATTTATATAACATGGCTGGTAACGTATCAGAATGGGTTAATGCATCATATGATCCTTCATCATATCAATATACATCAAGTATAAACCCGAGTGTAAATGACAATGAAAATAAACGAAAAATTGTAAGAGGTGGATCGTGGAAAGATGTAGCTTACTTTTTACAAGTAAGTTCCAGAGACTACGAGTACGCTGACTCCGCAAGGAGTTACATAGGATTCAGAACCGTACAAGATTATATGGGGACACAAGTAACTAGTAACGGGAAATAAAAATTTAATCCAAATCAATTAATTAAAATAATACTATTAACCTACTTAAGTAAAACAACCTACTTAAAACTAAAAACCTAAAATTATGGCAAAGTCAAAAGCAAAAAAGAAAGCAATGAACATGATGTATGGACTAGGAGCAGCAATTGTAATCCTAGGTGCATTATTTAAAATTACACACATGGAGTTTGGACCCTTAAACGGTAACGTACTTCTAACAATTGGTTTAGTAACAGAAGCCCTTATATTCGCAGTTTCGGCATTTGAGCCTGTGGATGATGAATTAGATTGGTCCTTAGTTTACCCGGAATTAGCTGGAGGAAAAGCAAATGCTAAGGCTGCATCCGGTAAAGAAGATGCTCAAGGTATGTTATCTCAAAAACTGGATAATTTATTAAAAGAAGCAAAAATTGACGGCGAATTAATAGCTAGTTTAGGCGAAAGCATTAGAGGATTTGAAGGCGCTGCTAAAAATATGTCGTCTACGGTTGATTCTGTGGAAGCTACAAAGAAATATGGTGAAGAGCTATCATTAGCTGCTGCTCAAATGGAATCATTAAACAGCTTATACAAAGTACAATTAGATAGTGCTACAAAGCAACAAACTATCAACGAAGAGTCTGTTGAAAATGCAGCAAAATTAAAAGAACAAATGCAATCTTTAGCGTCTAACTTATCATCATTAAATGGTGTATATGGTGGTATGTTATCTGCAATGAACAAATAATTAGGAGCGTTAATAAATAATCCCAAATTAATTTAATTAACCAAAAAAAACCTAATTATCATGGCAGGAAATAATTTATCACCAAGACAGAAGATGATTAATCTGATGTATTTAATATTTATAGCAATGCTAGCCTTAAATATGTCTAAAGAAGTGCTTTCGGCCTTCGGATTAATGAACGAAAAGCTTACCATATCAAACGAAGCTACGGAGGCTAGAAATGCTAGTTTTGTTGCAAGTTTAGATGTAAAAGCAGAGGATTCACCAGAAAAGTATCAGCCTTTAAAAGCTAAAGCTGAAAAAATCGACAAATTAGCTCATGATTTTGATGCTTATTTAACAGATTTGAAAGGGAAAATGACGGCTAAACTTGAAGACCCTCAAGATTACGAAGTTATGGATAAGGGAGATTACCTTGACCAAAACTTTTTTAAAGGAGGAGCCGTTAGTGAAGGTGGAAAAGAGTTTTTAGCTCACATGAAAAATTTCAGAGAAGGAGTAGCTAACATTTTGGCCGATCAAAAAGGAATGGAATCTGTAGTTAAAGATGTTAACGAAAAGTTTAAAACAGATAAGGTTGAAAATAGAGATGGAGTAAAAGTAGATTGGTTAGATTACCATTATAAGGGATTCCCTTTAGTAGCTTCTTTAACAAAAATGACGCAGTTGCAGTCTGATATTAAAACTACAGAGTCTGAAATATTATCGAATATGTTAGCAGGAACACTTTCTAGTGAGGTATCTATGACTAACTACACCACTTTAATGGAAACATCTAAATCGGCTTACTTTAACGGCGAGAAGTTTGATGGACAAATTGTTTTAGGGCGTAAAGACGCATCTACAAAACCAAAAAGAGTTGAATTAACTTTAGATGGTAGAAAACTTACAGACAAACAATACGCTATTGAAGATGGTAAAGTTAAACTGCTTATTGGTACTGGTGGCGTTGGAGAACACAAGATTGAAGGTAAATTAATCTTTGGTGAAGGTGGTGAAGAAATTGAAGTACCTGTAAAGTCTTCTTTTGCTACCGTGTCAAAACCAAATTCAGCAACTATTTCAGCAGATAAAATGAATGTCGTTTATAGAGGTGTTAAAAACCCAATGACTATTTCGTTTGCAGGTATTCCAGATAATAAAGTAAATGCTAGCGCTCAAGGTTTATCTAGAGGTTCTGGTAGTAGCTATGTAATGGATGCTACTAAAATTAAGGGTAGAGAAGTTACAATTAACGTAACTGGTACATTACCAGATGGAGGGAAAGTAACCGATAATGCTAAATTTAGAATTAAAGATTTACCAAAACCAACAGGTACAATTAGAGGAGAAGACGGAGCTATTAAAATGCAACGTAACAGTCTTAAAATATCTACTATTGGTGCTAAATTTGAAGATTTCGATTTTGAATTACCGTTAAGAGTATCAGGATTTAAATTTAAAGTTCCTGGACAACCTACAATAAATGTAAGAGGAAATAAGTTAGATAGTAGAGCGCAGGCAGCTTTAGCTAAAGCTAAACGTGGATCTGGTGTTCAAATATTTGATATTGAAGCAAAAGCAAGTGGTGTAAGTGTTATACTTAAAAAAGTATCGCCAGTTTTTGTTGAACTTACAAATTAAAAATACTGTTAGAGATAATTTTTAATTGCTAAAAATTATCTCTAATAATTAGAATGTAAAATAAAAATTAAGATGAACGTAAAAAGTTTTTTATTAACCGTAGCAACTGTTTTTACAGTATCAAGTGTATTTGCACAAGCTAATATTCTTAATGCTAAAAGCCCTGAAGAAATAGGGGTAAGAACGGAGTCTCAAAAAGCAGTCGATAACGACAAACCTTTGGAATATGGGTATGTAGATGATAGAGATATACTTTTTTCTAAAATGGTTTGGGAAAAGATAGTGCTTGATGAGCGTGCAAACTTTCCATTGTATTACCCAATTGATACTAACAATATTGGTAGCGATAGAAGGTCGTTGTACGACGTGTTAATGAAAAATATTAAAAACGGAAAAATAAAAAACATCTACGATGATTCTTATTTTACAACAAAACGTACGTTAAAAGATATTCAAGGTGCATTAACTATGATTGATACTACCGAGTATGGTATTGAGCAGTTAAATGCTGGTGAAACTTTATCTGCAGAATATATTAACAAAAGAGAAATTACAGCGGCTGATATTAGAGAATATCACATTAAAGGCCTTTGGTATTTTGATAAGCGACAAGCCGAAATGAAATACAGACTTTTAGGAATTGCTCCTGTAGCTCCAGATGTTAACTTTATTGATGATGACCAGCCAGATTTGGTACCTTTGTTTTGGGTGTTTTTCCCAGATGCAAGAGAAGTGTTACACGAAGCAAAATCTTTTAACAATAAAAACAGTTCTATGCCATTTTCTTTTGATCATGTCTTGAATGCAAGGCGTTTTCAAGGATACATTTTTAAAGAAGAAAATGTACAAAATGACAGAGCAATATCAGAATACGTATCTCAAAATGCTTTAATGCAACTACTTGAATCTGAAAGAATCAAGGATAAAATTAGAGATTTTGAATTAGATATGTGGACCTATTAAGCCATAATAGTCTATAAAATAGTAAAAACGCCCACTTTTTTAAGTGGGCGTTTTTTTATGGCTAAACCTTATTTAGTTTATTTTTTAAACATTCTAACTATCTTAGCCGCCAATATGGAAGTAGATTATATTATTGTTGGTATTGGAATTGCTGGTATTAGTTTTTGCGAACAGTTAAGAGCAAACGGAAAATCCTTTGTAGTTTTTGATGATGGCTCTCAGCAATCCTCTACAGTTGCTGGTGGCTTATATAACCCTGTGGTTTTAAAACGCTTTACATCGGTCTGGAAAAGTACAGAGCAGTTGGATGTAGCCTTACCAATGTATGCTCGCATTGAGGAGCGACTCCATGTAAAGTTAGATTATAAAATACCTGTATATAGAAAATTTGCTTCGCTAGAAGAACAAAATGATTGGTTTTCGGCTTCGGATAAGCCTTTGTTAACTAGATACCTTTCTACAAATATTATTAAAAATACAAATAAGGCTATTGATGCGCCTTTTGGTTTTGGTAAGGTTTTAGAAACCGGTAGGATTGATGTTAATACCATGATTAAAGCTTATAAGGCTGAGCTTATAGCCACTAATAGCCTGATAGAATCTGCTTTTAACTACGATAATTTGTATATTAATGATGCCGCTTTAGGTTATAAAGATATAACCTCTAAGCATATTGTGTTTGCAGAAGGCTCTGGGATACGTTTAAATCCGTTTTTTAATACTTTACCACTAAACCCTGCTAAGGGTGAATTGTTAACCATACAGGCTCCTAATTTAAATATAGATTTTGTTTTAAAAGCTGGCGTATTTTTAATTCCGTTGAGCGATGATTTATATATTGTTGGAGCAACCTACGAGTGGAAAGATTTAACGTATAAAACTACTATAAAAGCTAAGGAGGCACTTTTGGAAAAGTTGGATAAGCTTATAAATTGTCCTTATAAAGTGGTACAGCAAGTAGCGGGTATTAGGCCAACGGTTAAAGACAGGCGACCATTAGTTGGTAGCCATACTATACACCATAATATGTACATACTAAATGGCCTGGGAACACGTGGTGTAATGATTGGGCCTTATGTGGCTAAACAATTGTATGGATTTATAGAGGAAAACAAACCTCTTGATAATGAAATTGATATTAAGCGTTTTAACTTATAATTTTGTTTAATGCTGCGTTAGGGATTGTAGTGTAAAGCCCACAGCCCGACGAAGGAGGTGCGAGGACTTGTAATGAAAAGCCCGACCCTTTTTGGGGTAACGCCCAAAATATTATTTTTTCTTAAGGGATTTATCGTAACTCATAAAAAAGTTTATCCATATATTTCTTGAAAGCCGCATTATTATTGGCATAAATACCACTAGAGTTGCTATAATAGAAATAAATATACCGTTTAGGCTGGCATTAAAAACGTAAAGGCTTATTATAAAAGCGGCAAAAGCAAAGGCGATACCCACGGCGTAACTAACATACATAGCGCCGTAAAAGAACGAAGGCTCTATTTTATATTTTGTGCCACAATTACTGCATTTTTCGTTCATGCTTAAAGCCTCGGTTAGAATGTATGGATTGGTATTGACGTACATAGATTCTTCATGGCACCTCGGACATGTTCCTGTTAAAATACTATATAATTTTGATCCTTTTTTAAACATATTATTTAGTGTACTTTTGCATGCGAAATTGCAATACAAAAATACTGTTTTATTAATAACGTATTGTTACAAAAGTTACATTTCTATGATGAATATCCATAATTTATCGATTTCCTTTCAAGGCGAATACCTTTTTGAGGACATAACATTTAAACTTGGTAATGGCGATAGAATTGGGCTTATTGGAAAAAATGGGGCCGGAAAGTCTACCATGCTTAAAATTTTATCTAAAGAAATGGAACCGGATACTGGTCAAATTGCAGCAGATAAGGAACTTAAGATAGGCTTTTTAAAACAAGATATTGATTTTGTTTTAGGCAGAACAGTTTTAGAAGAATCGTATGAAGCGTTTACCGAAATAAAAGCACTTGAGGCTAAAATGGAAGCAGTTAATACGCAATTGGCAGAACGTACCGATTATGAAAGTGAAGCGTATAACCAGCTTATGATTGATATAAACGAGCTGCAACATCAATACGAAATTCTGGGTGGTTATAATTACCAAGGCGACACCGAAAAAATATTACAAGGCTTAGGTTTTAAGCGCGAAGATTTTAATAAACTTACCGACACTTTTTCTGGCGGATGGCGCATGCGTATTGAACTAGCAAAACTACTATTACAGAGTAACGATATTTTACTTTTAGATGAGCCTACAAACCACTTGGATATTGAATCTATTATATGGTTGGAAGGGTTTTTACGTAATTATACAGGAGCTGTAGCTATTGTTTCGCATGATAAAATGTTTTTGGATAATGTTACTAATAGAACTATTGAGATTTCTTTAGGTAGAATTTACGATTACCCAAAGCCTTACTCAAAGTTTTTAGTGCTACGTGAAGAACTGCGTACCCAACAATTGGCATCACAGAAAAATCAGCAAAAGCAAATTGAGCAAACCGAAAAGTTAATTGAAAAGTTTCGTGCTAAAGCATCAAAAGCTACCATGGCTCAATCGCTTATTAAAAAGCTTGATAAAATTGATAGAATTGAGGTGGATGAGGATGATAATAGTGTAATGACCTTAAATTTTCCGGTATCTATAACTCCGGGTAAAGTTGTTGTAGAAACCAATAAAATTTCTAAAAACTATGGCAATAACCAAGTTTTAAAGGACGTTGATTTACTTATTGAGCGCGATAGTAAAACGGCTTTTGTTGGTCAAAACGGACAAGGAAAATCGACGTTAGCTAAAATTATAGTTGGCGATATTAAGTATGATGGCGAACTAAAACTGGGGCATAATGTACAAATTGGTTATTTTGCCCAAAATCAAGCAGAGTATTTAGATGGTAATAAAACTGTGCTAGATACCATGATTGATGCTGCAAATGAAACCAACCGTAGTAAAGTTCGAGATATTTTAGGGTCGTTTTTGTTTAGAGGCGACGAGGTTGAAAAATATGTGCGTGTACTTTCGGGAGGAGAACGTAACCGTTTAGCTTTGGCTAAGTTAATGTTACAACCGTTTAATGTGCTTATTATGGATGAGCCAACAAACCACTTAGATATAAAATCTAAAAACGTATTAAAAGAAGCTTTAAAGCGCTTTGAAGGTACTTTAATTTTGGTATCGCATGATCGTGATTTTCTGCAAGGTTTAACCAACTTAGTTTACGAGTTTAAAGACCATAAGTTAACGCAATATTTAGGTGATATTGATTATTATCTTGAAAAACGAAAAGTAGAAAATTTAAGAGAAGTTGAAAAACGTACGGTAGTTAAGGAAACGCCAAAGGTTAAAAAACAACAGTCTTACGAAGATCAAAAAAAGTTAAAGTCCTTAAATAACAAGTTGAGTAATGTTGAGTCTAAAATTAGCCAGTTAGAACGCGAAATAAAGGCAATTGATTTAGAACTCGAAATTAACTATGAAGAAGTGACCTCTAAACCAAACTTTTTTGATGATTATCAAAAAAAGAAAACTGCTTTACAAGGTTTTATGGAAAAATGGGAAGACATTCATCTAGAAATTGAAGAGTTCGAAAATTAGTAATTTTTTATGTTTTTTTTAACGTTTATCGCTTGAACTATAGGCTAATTTTGCCTGCATACTTATCAAAACTCTGTGTATGCGCAAAATTATACTATCCATTATTGGCCTATTGCTAATAGTAGCCTCTTTTTTTTATGCAAAAAAATTAATAGCAGATAAAAACAGACCAAAGCCTGTACAAGCAAAAGTTGTAAAAACTGTTTTTACAGATACTATTCAAAACAGCGTAATTCCTATCGTTATTGCTGCAAATGGAAGTTTGGAAGCCAAACGCAGACTAGAAATTTATGCCGAGGTACAAGGTATATTTAAACAAGGAAGTAAGTTATTTAAGCCAGGGCAGGAATACAGGGCAGGACAAACTTTAATTAAAGTGGATGCAGCAGAGTATTATGCAAGTGTACAATCTGCTAAAAGCAATCTCTACAACTCCATTGCTGCAATTATGCCAGATTTACGTTTAGATTTTCCTGATATTTTTAATAAATGGCAAAACTATCTTTCTGGTTTCGATTTAAATAAAACAACACCTAAGTTGCCTGAAATGACTTCTGATAAGGAGAACTATTTTATTACAGGAAGAAGTATAGTTTCTAATTACTACAATGTAAAAAATTTAGAACAGCGTTTAGCCAAATATAGTATTACGGCACCGTTTTCAGGTATTTTAACTGAAGCTTTAGTTACCGAAGGTACATTAATTAGAAGTGGACAAAAACTAGGGGAATTTATAGATCCATCCGTTTACGAAATGGAAGTTGCTGTTAGTAAAATCTATGCCAACTTACTTAAAGTAGGAGAAGATGTTGTTTTAAATAATTTAGATAAAACCGAAAATTATAAAGGAAAAGTATCTCGTGTAAACGGAAGCATAGATCCAACAACGCAAACCATTACAGCTTATATTGAAGTTAAAAATACAAACCTAAAGGAAGGTATGTACTTAGAGGCTAATTTAAATGCGAAGGAGGAAAGTGATGCTATAGAAATAGATAGAAACTTATTACTAGAAACGCAACAAATTTACGTTGTAAAAGATACTTTGCTAGATGTTATAGATGTAAAACCTATTTATTTTTCGGATACCAAAGTGGTTTTAAAAAATGTGCCAAACGGAACTGTAATACTTAAAAAGCCAGTTCCTGGAGCGTATGCAGGAATGTTGGTGAAATCTTTTGAAGAACAACCTGAAGCTAAAGACCAACAGTAGCCATGAGAAAACTAATAGCCTATTTTATTAAGTATCATGTAGCAGTAAATGTTTTTATTTTAGCTTTTATTGGTTTCGGGATTCTAGGAATACAATCGTTAAAATCATCATTTTTTCCTTTAGTAGATTCTAAAATAATTAATGTTAGTGTTAATTATCCGGGAGCTTCACCTCAAGAAATTGAGGAAGGTATTGTGCTTCAAATAGAAGATAATCTTAAAGGATTAAAAGGTGTAGATCGCGTTACATCTGTATCGAGAGAAAACAGTGGGTCTATTACTGTAGAAATAGAAAAAGGCGAGAATATAGACTTCATGTTACTTGAAGTTAAAAATGCGGTAGATCGTGTGCCTTCTTTTCCAACAGGAATGGAACCTTTAGTAGTTGCAAAGCAAGAAGCCGTTAGAGAAACCATTTCGTTTGCATTGAGTGGCGAAAATATTCCGCTAGCTACCTTAAAACAAATTGGTAGAGATGTTGAAAACGATTTGAGAGCTATTGATGGTATTTCTCAAATTTCTATTTCTGGTTACCCTGCTGAAGAAATTGAAATAGCAGTAAACGAAACCAATTTGTTAGCTTATAATTTAACATTTAGTGAGGTTTCGCAAGCAGTTAGCAGAACTAATATTTTAACTACAGGCGGAACTATAAAAACAGATGCCGAAGAGTATCTTATTAGAGCGAATAACCGTTCGTATTATGGAGACGAGCTTTCTAATATTGTTGTTCGTGCTTCAAGCGATGGAAAAGTAGTCCGTTTAAAAGATGTTGCTATTATTCGCGATCGCTTTTCAGAAACACCTAATGCCACGTATTTTAATCAAAAATTAGCCATAAATATTTCTATAACTAGTACCAATTCTGAGGATTTAATTTCATCTGCAGATAAAGTTAAAGAGTATATTGAAGTTTATAACCAGAAACATAATAATGTACAATTAAATGTTGTTCGTGATTTATCTACAACATTAAACCAACGTACAGATCTTTTAACAGAAAATGCTATAGTAGGAATGCTATTGGTATTAATATTTTTATCCTTATTCTTAAATACACGTTTAGCCTTTTGGGTTGCTTTTGGGTTGCCAATTTCATTTTTAGGAATGTTCATATTTGCAGGACAGTTTGATGTAACCATTAATGTATTATCACTTTTTGGAATGATTATCGTTATTGGGATTTTGGTAGATGATGGTATTGTTATTGCTGAAAATATTTATCAGCATTTCGAAAAAGGAAAATCCGCTATCGATGCAGCTATAGATGGAACAATGGAAGTTATTCCTCCTGTAGTTTCAGCAATTATTACAACGCTATTAGCATTTTCATTATTTCTGTTTTTAGACAGTAGGATTGGTGAGTTTTTTGGCGAAGTGTCGGTAATTGTAATACTTACTTTGGTGGTTTCTTTAGTGGAGGCACTAATTATTCTTCCGGCTCACTTAGCCCATTCTAAAGCGTTAAGAAAACCAGTGGTAGAAGAGAATCCTTCAAAAATGAAGCAATTCTTCACAAAAATGAGAGTCATAAATAAAGCTGGAGATAATTTTATGAACTTTTTACGCGATAAATTTTATACACCAATAATTACTTTCGTTTTAAATTTTAAAATACTCTCTTTAAGTATTTTTGTGGCTTTACTAATTTTTACCTTTGGAGCTATTGGAGGCGGAATAATTGGAGTTACCATGTTTCCTTCGGTAGCCAGTGATAGGGTATCCATAGAACTGGATATGCCCAACGGAACCAACGAGAAAATCACAGATTCTATTATTTCTATGATAGAAGAAAAATCGTTTATTGTAAACAAAGAATTTACCGAGAAATACTTAAAAGGAACCGGTAAGGTGCTTTTTGAAAATACTATTTTAACTATAAATAGTAGCTCTAGTGCACAATTACAAATTAATATGTTACCCGGAGAGGAGCGACCAGATGCTATTAAATCTTCATTAGTAACTAATAGATTAAGAGAGCTTGTAGGTCCTGTAATTGGGACAGAACGTTTAATCTATGGTTCTGGAGGAAATTTTGGAGGAAGTCCAGTTTCAGTAGCGCTTTTAGGAAATAATATAGACGAATTAAAGGCAGCAAAAGTAGAACTGAAAAAAGTTTTAGAATCTAATGTTTTATTAAAGGATGTCGAGGACAACGATCCTGCAGGAATTAAGGAAATACGCATAGAACTTAAGGAAAGTGCATATTTACTAGGTTTAAATTTAAGCACTGTAATGAGTCAAGTACGTTCTGGGTTTTTTGGAACACAAGCGCAGCGTTTTCAGAGAGGACAAGATGAAATTAGAGTTTGGGTGCGTTACGATAGAAGCAATAGAGCATCTATTAACGATCTAGACGAAATGCGAATTGTAACACCAACAGGTGAGCGTGTTACCTTAAAGGATATTGCGTTTTATAGTATTGAAAGAGGAGATGTTGCCATTAATCACTTAGAAGGGAAAAGAGAAATTAAAGTGTCGGCAGATTTAAAAGATCCAAATACAAGTACAGCAGATATTCTAGAAGATTTAAAAAACATTACGCTTGTAGATTTGAAGTCTAAATACCCAACCATTTCTGCATCTTTCGAAGGACAAAACAGAGAAAAAGATAAATTAATGAGTTCTTTAGGTAAAGCTGGAATTCCTATTTTATTTCTTATCTATATTGTTATTGCTTTCACGTTTAGAAGTTACAGCCAACCTATATTATTAATTTTATTGGTTCCGTTTAGTCTTACAGCTGTAGCTTGGGGACACTGGATGCTTGGTTTTTCTGTAAATATATTATCGCTTTTAGGAATCATAGCCTTAATAGGTATTATGGTTAACGACGGATTGGTGTTAATAGGTAAATTTAATTCTAATTTAAAGGAAGGTTTAAAGTTTGATGAAGCATTATTAAACGCAGGTAAATCGCGTTTTAGAGCAATATTTTTAACATCTTTAACAACTATTGCAGGTTTAGCACCGTTGCTTTTAGAAAAAAGTAGACAAGCACAATTTTTAAAACCTATGGCAATTTCAATATCATTTGGTATTGCATATGCAACCGTATTAACATTGTTGGTGTTACCATTGTTCCTATCCTTTTGTAATACCATAAAGCAAAAGTCGAAATGGTTGTTAACAGGCGAGAATGTTACTAAAGAAGAAGTAGAAAGAGCTATAAAAGAACAAAATGAAGAGAATGAACATTAAAATTCTTTGTTTTAGTTTAGCGGTAATATTGTTCCACGGTTCAATGGTTGCTCAAGAACTAATAACACCCGAAAAAGCTGTTAGTTTAGCTTTAGAAAATAATTACGGTATAAAATTGGCAAAAACCGATGTGGAAATTGCTAAAAATAATGCCGATATTTTAAATTCAGGCTATTTACCAACCGTAACGGGTAATGCTGGTGTTAACTATAATGTGGACGATACAGAAGTAGGTTTCTCAGACGGAACGAGTAGAGTTTTAAATGGAGCAGAGAGTTCTAGGTATAATGCTTCTATAGACTTAAACTATACTATATTTGATGGTTTAGGGCGCTCTTATAACTATAAGCAGTTTAAGGAAGCGAAACAGCTAACAGAGCTGGAAGCGCGTGAAACCATTGAAAATACGATAGTACAACTTTTTACAGTTTATTATAAAGTAGCCGAACTTATTGAAAATAAAGATGCGGTTTCTGAAACTTTAGAAATCTCTAAAGAGCGATTATTAAGATCGCAATACCAATTTGAATATGGACAATCTAATAAGTTAGCGAGTCTTAATGCCGAAGTCGATATTAATAATGACAGTATTAGTTTAATGAATACTATACAAGAGTTAAATAATGCGAAACGCGATTTAAATTTTGTACTAGGCAATACCATAGCTAAAGATTTTAATATAAGTACAGAGGTTGATTTTAATAATCTTTACGATAAAAACGACCTTTTAAATAAGGTTAAAAGTAATAATGTTAGTGTCTTGCAAATAAATAAAAATATAGATATTAATACCTTGGGGGTAAAATTGGAAACTTCGGCCTATTTACCTACTGTGGGCTTAACCGGAAGTTACGGTTGGAATAAAAATAACAATAATGCGGCGTCCTTTGCGGCTTACTCAATAAATACAGGACTTGCTGCCGGATTAAGTTTAAGGTGGAATTTATTTGATGGTGGTAAAACCATTACCAATGTTAAGAATGCTAAATTAAATTTAGAAACACAAAACATTGTAAAAGAAGAGTTATTAGTATCAATAGAAAGAGATTTTAATAATGCCTGGGATGACTATCAAAATAAGTTAAATGTTTATAAGCTTCAGGAACAAAATATTAAAACAGCTCAAAATAATTTCGACAGAACTCAAGAGCAATTTAAATTAGGGCAGGTAAACTCTATAGAGTTTAGGCAGGCGCAACTTAATTTACTAAGTGCAGAGTTAAGCAGAAATCAAGCAAAATATTTAACAAAATTATCAGAATTTAAACTTCTTCAATTAAGTGGAGAGATTTTAAACGTAGAATATTAGTTTAGTCTGTTTAAAATCAATGTTTTATGATGTTTTTGTTTTCGTGTTTGTTTAGTTTTAGGGGTGCGGTTCGTCTATTCATCGAAAACAAAATGTTAAAATTATATGCGTTTCAACGATAAAAATAGTTTTTTATCCGATTCGGGTCTATATTCGTACTAAGAATTAACCCCGAATTAACCGAAATCATGAAAACTCTTAAATTAATAGCAATTTGTTTTTTAGTGTCAGCTTATTCCTTTGCAAACGTATCTAGCTCAGATAAAGATGCTTTAATAGCATTATACAATTCAACCAATGGTGCAGAATGGAATTCTTCATGGGACTTAAGTTTAGATATAGACACTTGGTATGGTGTAAAAATAGAGAACGATAGAGTTGTAGAAATTAATCTTCAATTTAATAATCTTAACGGACCTTTACCTACGGAAATAGGAGATTTAACAGGTTTAAAAATTTTAAATTTAGGTTTTAACAAACTTAATGGCACAATTCCTTCTTCAATAAAAAAATTAACAGAATTAAGAGATTTACAGTTGTTTATGAATGGTTTTGAAGGCGAAATACCTTCGGAGCTTGGTGAATTAAAAAAATTAGAATCTTTAAAATTATACAGCAACAAATTTACAGGAGAGATTCCTAGTGTATTAATGGGCTTAACCAATTTAAAAGAGCTTTTATTAGGAAGTAACTTTTTAACAGGACAAATTCCAACAGAGATTTATGCATTAACAAAGTTGCAAAAACTAAGTTTAATGGATAATAAAATGGATGGTGAGATTCCTGCAGAAATAGCACAATTAAAAGATTTAGAAGAGTTATTATTATCTACTAATCAATTTTCTGGCGACTTGCCAAAAGAGTTCATGAATTTAACTAAGTTAAATACAATGATGGTAAGCGATAATAACTTAAACCAAGAATACATTAGTGTATCTGGTAAAAACCCTCCAACGTTAATGCATTTAGAATTACAAAATGCAACTGCAACAATGGATATAGAAAAAGAATAATATAGTTTTTATAGTTTAGTTAGTATTAAACCATCACAGTTGTGATGGTTTTTTTTATTTTTATAAAATGATTGAACATTATTTTACTTGTCCGCATTGCTGGGAAACCATCTCTATGTTATTGGACGCATCTATAAATAATCAAACTTATATTGAAGACTGCGAAGTTTGCTGCAACCCAATTCAAATTACTACGCAGTTTAATAACTCCGAATTATCGGTGTTTCAGGCAAATAGCATCGATCAATAATATTTTAGTAAAATTTGTTTGTAGAAACGTAAAAACAGTGTATATTTGCAGTCCGAAATAATTTGGTCGGCATTATGAACCGAAAGTTAAAAACTAAGTAAATTATTTCAAGATTATATCGCGGGATAGAGCAGTAGGTAGCTCGTCGGGCTCATAACCCGAAGGTCACTGGTTCGAGTCCAGTTCCCGCTACTAAGTAAAAAGCCTTTCAAGACATTGAAAGGCTTTTTTATTTTAATTAAAGTTTTTTGTTCAGTTTTAAAAATGATTAAAGTACTCTAGGTTTTAATGTGATTGCTTTAGTAATTATAATAGTCTATTTTTTACATTTAGATTTGTTAATTGAATTAATAGAGCAGTAGTTCTTTTTATGAAAACCACCAATAAGTTCATTGAAGCTTAATCCTATCCAGTGGTATTAGTACATTACTATTTATATGTTATTAACCATAAGCACAACCTTAGAGCCACTTGCTGTTGTAGTTGTTTCTAATACTTTACTTAGGGTCGCAATAAATATAGTGCTGAACTTTAAAAGGTTTGGTTAAATTTGTAGAAACTGTGTTAACTTTAGTAGTTGGGTCTTTTACTGGTAGTGTAATAATTTCTCGGTTATATGCGAAATTGGTTTATAGCAGTAATAAAAAATTAATACAAATACAAAATTACTATCTGCCGTTTCTAAGGAAACTTAAACGAAATTTACCCCATTTTACATTACTATTTTAAGATTTGCTATTTGGTGAAATAAATTAATTCCCAATAACTACATCAAAAACGTTTATTCTTAAGTAATTTAAAGTAAAACAAAACACGGCATCGTCATTTAAGTATGTTAATTTCAGTTTTCAGCTAATGCTAGTAGTTGTTTGTCGAATTTATAGGTTGTTAATCATTCATAGCTGTTAATTTAGTATTTCAATATAAATTAATGTTAGCATCCATGATTTTAGATACAATTAGATATAAGGAACCTGGAACCTTTGAGGAAACAAGATTTGAAAAAGTACATAGTGTTATTTTTAAAGAATCAAAAGAGCCATCGATACTAGTAGCAAGAGAGATTGCCCACCTAATAAAATTAAAGAAAGAACGTAATGAAACTTGTGTATTAGGTCTAGCTACGGGTTCTTCTCCAATTGGCGTTTATCAAGAACTTGTAAAACTGCATAGAGAAGAAGGTTTGAGTTTTTCAAACGTTATCACTTTTAATCTAGATGAATATTACCCAATGGAACGAAGTAATATGCAGAGTTACCATTATTTTATGCATGACCATCTTTTTAACCACGTAGACATACCACCAGAAAATATTAATATTCCAGATGGTAAGGTTAGTCCGGGAAATTTAAAAGCATATTGTATAGAATATGAGAATAAAATTAAGGACTTGGGAGGCTTAGATTTTCAGCTTTTAGGTATAGGAAGAACGGGACATATTGGGTTTAATGAACCAGGTTCGCATCTTAACTCAAGAACTAGAAGTATAACTTTAGACCATATTACAAGAGTTGATGCCGCACCAGACTTTTTAGGTATTGATAATGTGCCTAGAAAAGCAATTACTATGGGTATTGGAACAGTAATGGATGCTAAACGTATTATACTTTTAGGATGGGGTAACAATAAGGCGGAAATATTACGAAAAACCATTGAAAGTTCTATAAATTCTGAGGTGCCAGCCACATATTTGCAAGAACATAATAATACTACATTTATACTGGATGAAGGCGCATCATCAGAACTAACCAGAGTAAAAACACCTTGGTTAGTATCAACTTGTGTATGGGATAGTTCTTTAAAATTTAAGGCTGTAGTTTGGTTATCAGAACTATTAGGGAAATCTATACTAAAACTAACAGATTCAGATTACAATAATAATGGAATGGCAGAACTATTAATTCAAGAAGGATCTGCTTACGATTTGAATATAAAAATGTTTAACAAGCTTCAGCATACAATCACAGGTTGGCCAGGAGGTAAACCCAATTGTGATGCCTCTAATAGGCCAGAAAGAGCTATTCCAGAGAAAAAACGAATTATTATTTTTAGTCCTCATCCAGATGATGATGTGATTTCTATGGGAGGAACATTTGATAGATTAATTACTCAAGGACATGAGGTACATGTGGCATACCAAACTTCAGGAAATATAGCGGTTTCTGATGATGAAGCCTTAAAATTTGCTGAAATTACTAAGTCTCTATGCAAAGAATGTAAACCTGTAGATCAAATTATCGATTTTATTAAGTCTAAAAAGGACAACGAGATAGATATAAATATATTAAGAAAACTAAAAGGCGAAATTCGCAGAAGTGAGTCTAAGGGAGCTACCAGATATTTGGGGTTAAGCGACGAGAATGTCCATTTTTTAGATTTACCATTTTATGAAACAGGAACGGTGAAGAAAAATAATCTAGAGAAAAAAGATATAGATATTATGATTGGGTTAATTGAAGAAATAAAACCACACCAAATATATGCAGCTGGAGATCTTTCAGATCCACACGGTACCCACAAAACATGCTTGGATGCGCTTTTTATTGCAATTGAAGAAATAAAAAAAGAAGATTATATGAAAGATTGTTGGGTTTGGTTATATCGTGGTGCTTGGCACGAATGGGAAACTTATCAAATAGAAATGGCAGTTCCAATGAGTCCAGATCAAGTACTAAGAAAAAGACAAGCTATATTTTATCACCAATCTCAAAAAGATGGCGTAATGTTTCAAGGTAGCGATTCTAGAGAGTTTTGGGTTAGAGCGGAAGATAGAAATAGGTTAACAGCAAAAAGATATAACGATTTAGGCTTAGCAGATTATGCAGCAATAGAGGCTTTTAAAAGATATGTGTTTTAGAAAGTAAGCTAGGATTTTAATAAGTTTTGAGTTTATGTGGGTTTTTCCTTAATTATTAATGATGTTTAGCTTAGATAATACGTTGTCCGTCTAAATTTGTTTGCCATTCAATTTAATTTATGAAATTTTGATTATTAGAAGAAATAAATTTATGTTGAAATATACGTTTCTATTTTTATTCGTATTAGTTTACAGTTGTTTAGATAAAGAGGAGAACTTAGATACTAGTTCTAACTTAAAAATCAAACATTATGTAGACCCTTTTATAGGTACAGGCGGTCATGGTCATACTTATCCTGGAGCAACGGTTCCATTTGGAATGTTACAGGTTAGTCCTGTAAACGGTATAAGTGCCTGGGATTGGTGTTCTGGTTATCATTACTCAGATTCTTTAGTTGTTGGTTTTAGTCATTTAAGTTTAAGTGGAACGGGTATTGGCGATTTAGCAGATGTTATGTTTATGCCTGTAAACAAAGAGGTAGATGTGTCTGTTACACCAAAAAACCGAGATAGTTTAAACTATAAGTCAAAATATACGCATTTAAACGAGACTGCTACTCCAGGATATTACCAATTATATTTAGAAGATCATAATGTGAATGTAGAATTAACTACATCTCAAAGAACAGCATATCACAAATATACTTTTGAAAAGGATGATGCCCAGTCTGTGGTAATCGATTTAGGATTTGAAATTAATTGGGACGCTGCCATTGAGAGTTCTTTAAATTTAGAAGATAAATACACAGTAAGCGGTTATCGTTTTAGCAAAGGTTGGGCAAAAAATCAAAAAGTTTTTTTTGTTGCTATATTTTCAAAACCAATAACTAAAGTAAACCTTTATGCAGATGGTAATTTAAATAAAACTAATGCAGCTAAAGGTGTTAAAGTTGCATCTCAACTATTTTTTAATACCGAAGATAATAATGAATTGGAAGTAAAAGTTGCCTTGTCATCAGTGAGTATTGAAAATGCAAAGGAGAATTTAAGTAAAGTAGAGTTTGATTTTGAAAAAGTTAAGACTGAAGCAGGTAAAACCTGGGGAAATGCTTTAGATATAATAGAAGTAGAAACAGATGTAGATTCACTTAAAACCATGTTTTATACAGCTATGTATCATGCGCAATTAGCACCTGTAACTTACAGCGATAAAAACGGACAATTTAGAAAGGAAAACGACAGTATTGCTTTTGCAAAAGATTACACTGCATATTCAACATTGTCGCTTTGGGATACTTTTAGAGCAGAAAATCCGCTATTAACCTTTATAGCGCCAGATAAAGTTTCGGATATCATTAACTCCATGTTAGCGTATTATGAAACCAAAAAAATATTACCAGTTTGGACGCTTTATGCCAATGAAACAAATACCATGACAGGGTATCATTCCATACCTGTTATTGTTGACGCTTATAAAAAAGGAATTACAGGTTTTGATGTAGAAAAGGCTTATCAAGCTATGAGACAAACTATGATGCAAGACGAGCGTGGATTAAGCATATATAAAAAATATGGTTACATTCCTTATAATTTACTAGACGAATCTGTAACGATTACCCTAGAATATGCCTTTAATGATTGGTGTGTCGCACAAATGGCAAAAGCGTTAGGTAAAGATAATGATTATAAGTATTTCTTAAATCGCTCTAAAGCTTATACCTATTTATTTGATAATGAAAGTGGATTTATGAGAGGGAAATTAGATGATGGGAAAACGTGGAACTCCCCTTTTGATCCAAAACATTCAAACCATAGAGAACATACAGATTATACAGAAGGTAATGCTTGGCAACACAGTTGGTTTGTTCCTCATGATGTTAAAAATTTCATAGCACTTCATGGTGGAGGAGAAATTTTTTCTAAACGCCTAAACCAATTATTTACGGAGAGTTCAGAGATTACAGGAAATAATGTCTCCGCTGATATTTCAGGGTTAATTGGACAATATGCACATGGTAATGAGCCAAGTCATCATATAGCCTATATGTTTAATCATGCAAACCAACCTTGGCGAACACAATATTGGGTACGTCATATTTTAAATACACAGTATAACACAACTCCAAACGGATTGAGCGGAAATGAAGACTGCGGACAAATGTCTGCTTGGTACATATTTAGTTCTATGGGTTTATACCCTACGAACCCAGCTTCGGGAGACTACGATATTGGGAGTCCTATATTCAAAAAAACAACGATTAAACTCCCAGATGGTAAAATATTTGAAATCGAAGTAGAAAACCCTTCTAGCGATAATATTTATATTAAATCTGCATCACTTAATGGTAAAGAATTTAATCAAACATCTATCTCTCACAAACAAATTTTAAAAGGAGGTAAACTCTATTTTGTTATGGACTCTAAACCTAACAAATCATGGGGAATCTATAAAAACACTAAAAAATAATGGATATAGTAGATGTTTTAATTATTGCCCTGTATATTATTTTAACATTAGGTGTTGGAATTTGGATTTCCAAAAAGGCATCAAATGGATTAAGTTCTTATTTCCTTGGCGGAAAAAGTATCAAGTGGTATTTTTTAGGGCTAAGTAATGGTTCCGGAATGTTTGATGTTTCTGGCACTGCTTGGATGGTCGGTATTCTTTTCCTATACGGAGTAAAGAGTTTTATGTTTATGTGGATGTGGCCAATTTTTAATCAAATATTTGTAATGATATTTTTGGCTGCGTGGATTAGGCGCTCTAATATAATGACGGGATCTGAATGGATCTTAACACGTTTTGGAGACGGTAAGTCTGGTAGGGCTTCGCATTTAATTGTAGCTATTTTTGCTATAATAGCCTCTGTAGGTTTTATAGCCTATTTTTTTGAAGGTGTTGGTAAGTTTATGACTATTATTTTACCATGGGATTTAACGCTCATGTTTGGCGATTCCGTATTATTAACCTCAGATCAAAACTATGCCTTAATTATTATATTTTTAACAACTATTTACACCATTAAAGGTGGTATGTTCTCGGTTGTTGCAACAGAAGTTTTACAATATTTTATTATGGTGCTTGCAGGTGTACTAGTTGCAATATATGCCTCTATATCTGTTACAGATTCTCAAATTACAAGTGTGCTTTCGGCAGATTGGAATAATGTGTTTTTTGGAGCAGAACTAGAAGGCTCTTGGTCTGGGAAGTTCGAAGTGTTTAATGCACTAATTGATACGCACGGTTACAAAATGTTTGGTGCGTTTATTGGTATGTCTCTTTTTAAAGGGTTTTTTGCAAGTATTGCAGGCCCAACTCCAAGTTATGATATGCAACGTATTTTGTCAACAAGGTCTGTAAAAGAAGCTGCATACATGAGTGGATTTACCAACCTTGTACTTTTTATACCAAGATATTTACTTATTGGTGGTATTGTTGTTTTAGGGCTTGTTTATTTGGCCCCAGAAATGGCAAGTTCTAGCTCATTAAGTCTTAGTGATTTGGAAATTATCTTACCTAAGGTTATTAATAATCATGTACCAGTAGGTATAAAAGGATTGTTGTTAGCAGGTCTTCTGGCAGCTTTTATGTCTACCTTTTCAGCTTATGTAAATTCAGGTCCAGCATATATTGTAAACGATATTTATAAAAAATATTTTAAACCTTTTGCTACACCAAATCATTATATTAAGGCAAGTCATTTAGCGTCTTTTGCTATTGTAGCTTTAGGTGTGTTTATGGGCTTTTTTGCAGAGTCTATCAATTCATTAACACTATGGATAACAAGTGCGCTTTTTGGTGGTTACGTAGCATCAAATTTCTTAAAATGGATTTGGTGGCGTTTTAATGGTTGGGGGTACTTTTGGGGTATGACGTCGGGTTTGTTTATTGCAACTATTCAATTTTTAATAGACCAAAATAAAGCTAATTTTGAAGTAGGAAGTTGGTTATTCAATGCAGCTCATTTACCAGCTATTTATGTGTTTCCAATTATTTTTGCAGTATCTCTATTAGGTTCTTTTTTAGGAACTTTGTTCACCCCACCAACTAACATAGAAACTTTAAAAAGTTTTTATTCAACCGTACGTCCTTGGGGGTGGTGGAAACCTGTTTATAAAGTACTTAAAAATGAAGATGCAAATTTTGAAAAGAACAATGACTTTGTAAGTGATATGTTAAACTGTATTGTTGGAATTGTTTGGCAATCCAGTATGATTCTTATACCAATTTATTTTATGATACGAGATTACCCAAAAATGATTTGGGCTATAATGGTATTTGTAATTACTTCCGTTATTTTAAAATTTACGTGGTTAGATAAGGTAAGAAAATATAAAAATTAAATAAAATAGATGAGTTCAATTCCATGGCAAGATAAACCAGAAGGAAGTCAAGATATTGTTTGGCGCTATTCTGAAAATCCAATTATAAAAAGAGATGCTATTCTATCGTCTAATAGTGTATTTAATAGTGCTGTAGTACCTTATAAAGATGGTTATGCAGGTGTGTTTAGATGTGATAATAAAGCTGTACAAATGAATATTTTTGCAGGTTTTAGCAATGACGGAATAAATTGGAAGATTAATGAAAACCCAATAGATTTTAAAGCAGGCGATGTAGAACAGGTTTTAGGTGACTATAAATACGATCCTAGAGTTGTATTTATAGAAGATCGCTATTGGATTACATGGTGCGAAGGGCATAATGGACCAACTATTGGAATTGGTTATACCTTTAACTTTGAGGAATTTTTTCAATGTGAAAGCGCTTTTTTACCCTTTAACAGAAATGGTGTGTTGTTTCCTAAAAAAATAAATGGAAAATATGCCATGATGAGTCGTCCTAGTGATAATGGTCATACCCCTTTTGGAGATATTTACATGAGCTATAGTCCTGATATGAAATATTGGGGAGAGCACAGGCACATGATGTCTCCAACAGCATTTAAGGATAGTGCGTGGCAATGTACAAAAGTAGGTGCAGGATCCGTGCCATTTTTAACCAATGAAGGTTGGCTTATGTTTTATCACGGCGTTATTAATACCTGTAATGGGTTTAGATATGCCATGGGTTCTGCAATATTAGATGAAGAAAATCCACACATTGTGAAGTTCAGAACGCAACCTTATTTATTAACACCATCAGTACCTTACGAGCAAATAGGAGACGTTCCAAACGTAATTTTTCCATGTGCTTCTTTACAAGATATTAAAGCGGATAAAGTAACCGTATTTTACGGTGCAGCGGATACAGTTGTAGCTCTAGCCTTTGGTTATATAAGTGAAATATTAGAATTTACAAAAAATAATAGTATATAGGAGAATGAGATTAATAGCAGTATCAAATACTCTTTTTATAAGGGGCTTATATTTTATAAGCCTTTTTTTTCTTTGTCTGCCTTTCTCTAGTTATGCTCAAAATACCGTAAATTATAGTACTCCAAAATCCTATATTGCAAATCACACCAACGAAATTATTAAAATTGATGGTTTGGGATTAGAAGAATCTTGGAAAAACGCAGAATATTCTGATGTGTTTATCGATATAGAAGGTGTTAAAAAACCAAAGTACAATACCCAAGTAAAAATACTTTGGGATAAAAATTATATTTATTTTTTAGCCACTATGGAAGAACCTCATGTATGGGGAACGTTGAGAAAAAGGGATACCATAATTTTTCATAATAACGATTTTGAAATTTTTGTAGACCCTGATGGTGATGCGCATAATTACTACGAATTTGAATTTAATGCGCTAAATACAGTTTGGGATCTATTTATTACAAAACCTTATAGAGACGGGGCTTTAACTATAAATGATTGGGATGCTAACGGATTAAAATCTGCTGTATATGTTGATGGTACACTAAATAATCCAAACGATATCGATAAAAGTTGGAGTATAGAAATTGCAATTCCATTAAAGGTATTTAAAACATCATATTTTCAAACTATAGATTTAAATGATAAATTTTGGAGGATTAATTTTTCTAGAGTAAACTGGGATTTTCAACTAGATAATAAACAGTATTCTCGTAAAAAAGATAAAAATGGTGCTTTTTCGCATGAGTATAACTGGGTTTGGTCTCCACAAGGTGTCATCGCTATGCATCAACCAGAAACTTGGGGCTATGTATATTTTGCTAATGAAGATGTGAAAGAAATTAATGAGTTTTTAATCCCTAAAGATGAGCATATTAAGTGGTTTTTATTCGATTTACATAACCAGTTGAAAAAGAAAAAAATAACAGCTAAAGATGTTAGTACAGCAAAATTTGTTTTAGAAAAAAAACTTGTACCCAAGTATCAATCTCACGAAACGGGATATAATATTTGGATTGATAGTCCATTTACAGGAAGTAAAATTATCTTAAATCAAAACGGTCAAATCATCATAAAATAACTCACAATGAAACATAATCTATATTTTATAATTATCACTTTACTTTTAGTGGTTTCATGTACACATCAAAAAAAAGAAACAGTTGCTAAAACAGATGAGTCTATAGAACAACCTTTTAAATATTGGGCGTGGTATGGTGCAGGTGCTGGAGTAGCCGATAGTATACATAAAAAACAATTCAAAAAGTATGCAGATAGTGGTATTGATGCTGTGTTAATTGATACTAGAGCAGATGCCCAGTATTTATCTAAAATAACACCACTCGCTATAGAAGTAGGTTTAGAAGTGCACGCGTGGATGTTCACTATGAACAGACCAGGCGACACAACAGCTCTAAAACACCCAGATTGGTATATGGTAAGCCGCAGTGGTAAATCCTGTTTTAACAACCGCCCTTATGTAGATTACTACCAATGGTTATCACCAAGTCATCCAGAAGCGCGCCAACATGTATGGAATTTAGTTGAAGGTTTAGCTAAGGTTGATGGGGTTACAAGTGTACATCTAGATTATATAAGATATCCTGATGTTTACTTGCCAGTAGGTTTATTACCGAAGTACAATTTGGTGCAAAATGAGGAATTGCCAGATTTCGATTTTGATTATTCTGATGCAGCAGTTGAAAAGTTCGAAAAATTATATGGTAGAAACATAAAAGAGGTTGAAGTACCCGCCATAGATATCGAGTGGAAACAATTTAGATTAAATGAAATAAAAGCTGTTGTTGATGGTGCTTATGACATTGCACATAAACATGGTAAAAAACTAACAGCAGCCGTATTTCCATATCCGGAAATGGCAGACCATATGGTACGTCAACGTTGGGATAAATGGAGTATTGATGCCGTATTACCTATGATTTACAATAATTTTTATAATGAAGGTTTAAATTGGGTAAAATTTGCCTCAGAACAAGGGATAAAAGATTTACAAGGTCGAAATACACAATTACACACGGGTTTATACCTTCCCGAAATGGATGATGAAACCGTAGCTAATGCTATTAAAGCAGCTAAGGAAAGTGGAGCGAGTGGTGTCGCATTTTTCGATATTCAAGAATCGCATTATAATGTTATAAAATCTTCAAAATAATAGTAGTATTATGAAAAAAGGCTTCATTTATATCATTGTTGTAGTAGTATTTGGAGCATGTAATCAATCTAAAACTACAACGGCAAACACTAATAAAATGTTGGTGGATTATGTTAATCCTTTTATAGGAACAGACGGTCCAGGAAACACCTACCCAGGTGCAACAGTACCTTTTGGAATGGTACAGTTAAGTCCAGATATTGGTATTCCTGGTTGGGATAGAATTGCAGGGTACTATTATAAAGATTCTATAATTACGGGTTTTTCGCATACCCATTTATCCGGAACGGGAGCAGGAGATTTGTATGATATTTTAATCATGCCAGTAAACAGTAGGTCAAAAAAAAGGATTGAAGCTAATAATTTTAAACCCTTTTCGTCTTTTAGTCATGAGCAAGAAAAAGCATTTCCCGGCTACTATTCTGTAGATTTATTAGACTATGGTATTAAAGCAGAATTAACCGCTACAAAACGCGTAGGTATTCATCGCTATACATTTCCAAAAGATGGCAGTAGCGAAATACATATAGATTTAGGCTATGCTTTAAATTGGGATAAGCCTACAGAGACTTATCTAGAAAAAGTAAACGATACCACTATTCAAGGTTATCGTATGTCTACAGGTTGGGCAAGAAACCAAAAAGTGTATTTTCAAATGCAGTTTTCAAAACCTTTTGATGCGCATAGCTACTTTAAAGGTGATACACTGAAGATTTACCCCATGAAAGGGAACACTAAAATGGTGCTCAAATATCAAACGATGGAAGATGAGCAGATTATTATCAAAACAGGACTATCTTCAACAAGTTGTGAGGCTGCTTCCTATGCCATAAAAATGGAAACTACAGGTTTCGATTTTGATTATCAACAGGAAAAAACAACGCTTATTTGGGAAAATCAACTTAAAAAAGTAAAAATAAAATCAAAAGACGACAATAAGAAAAGTGTGTTTTATACAATGATGTATCAATCCATGTTAGCACCAACATTATTTAGCGATTATGGAGGCACTTACAAAGCGGCTAATGATGAAAATGGAAATTATAAAACAGGCGTAAAACCTATTGCTAGAGCGCGAGGGTTTCATCGATACGATACTTTTTCGCTGTGGGATACATACAGGGCGGCGCATCCGCTTTACACCATTTTGCAGCCAAAATTAGTGCCAGATATGATAAAATCGCTTTTGGCACATTATGATGAAACAGGTGAGCTTCCCGTTTGGTCTATGCAAGGGAGTGAAACTAATATGATGATTGGTTATCATGCGGTGCCAGTTATTGTAGATGCTTATTTTAAAGGCTTCAAATTTAATGCAGAAGTAGCCTATAAAGCGTGTAAAGAAAGCGCTATGGTTAATGATAGACAAATAGATGTTTATAGAGCCAAAGGATATATTCCTGTTAATAAACATCATGAAAATTGGTCGGTTTCAAAAACCATGGAATATGCTTATGATGATTGGTGTATCGCTATGTTTGCAAAAAGCTTAGGAAAGCTTGACGATTATAGAATTTTTATAGAACGCTCTCAAAATTGGAAAAATCTTTACAACAAAAATAACTCGTGGCTTCAGCCTAAAGATGAAAAAGGGAATTTTATAACGCCTTTTACTCCAAAAGAATATAGTCCGTATTTTTGCGAAAGCAATGCTTGGCAATATTACTGGTCCGTACCGCATGACGTTGGTGCGTTAATAGAAAAAACAGGAGGTACAAAGCGTTTTGAACAAAAACTAGATTCTATGTTTTCGTACTACCCAGAGCCAACGGACAAACTACCTGTTTTTAGCACAGGGATGATTGGGCAATATGCGCACGGTAACGAACCAAGTCATCATGTAGCGTATCTATATAATTACTTAAAAACACCATCTAAAACTCAGGAATTAGTTCGAAATATTTTAGAAAATCAATATAAAAATGAACCAAATGGGCATTGTGGAAATGAAGATTGCGGACAAATGTCGTCTTGGTTTATTTTTAATGCATTAGGGTTTTATCCTGTAAATCCTGCACAAGGGGTTTATCATTTAGGAGCGCCATTGTTTGAAGAAGCAAAAATCCAACTGCAAAATGATAAAACCTTTAAGGTTATTGCAACCAATCATGCTTCAGAAAATATTTATGTTGAAAGCATGACCCTAAATGGAAAAGTATTAGACAGACTTTATATCACGCATAAAGAAATTATTAATGGTGGTGTTTTAGAATTTAAAATGACAAATATTCCAAATGATACTTTGTTTGATAAAACACGCTTACCACAACAAAATAACATCTATTGAATATGAGATTTTTAAAAGCCATATTATTTTTTATTGTAATCTTTAGTTTTAATGCTTGCGAAAACTCAACTTCAAAAAAAGAAAAAAAGCAAATTATAAAACCAGTAGTCATTTCAACATGGAATCACGGGTTAGTAGCGAACGAATTGGCTTGGGAACTTTTAATAAATGGAAGAAGTGCTCTCGATGCCGTTGAGGTTGGTGTAAAAACTGCAGAAGCAAACCCAGATGTGCAAACTGTGGGTTTAGGTGGCTTTCCAGATAGAGAAGGGAAAGTAACTTTAGATGCTTGTATTATGGACCAAAATAATAATTGTGGTTCGGTAGCATTTTTGCAACATATAAAGCACCCTATTTCTGTTGCGCGAAAAGTTATGGAAGAAACACCACACGTAATGTTGGTTGGAGAAGGGGCATTACAATTTGCCTTAGCGCAAGGGTTTAAAAAAGAAAAGTTATTAACCGAAAAATCTAAAAAGGCGTATGAGGAATGGTTGGTTAATTCCAACTACAAACCCATAATTAATATAGAGAATCATGATACCATTAGTATGCTAGCCTTAGACGAAAACGGTAACCTTTCTGGGGCGTGTACCACAAGTGGGGCATCATGGAAAATGCATGGACGCGTAGGCGATTCGCCAATAATTGGAGCAGGCTTATTTTTAGATAACGAAGTAGGTGCAGCCGCCGCTACAGGCATGGGAGAAGCCATAATAAAAACAGCAGGAAGCGCAATGGTAGTAGAATTAATGCGCCATGGGAAATCGCCGGAAGCGGCTTGTAAAGAAGTGGTAGAACGTATTTATAAAATCTATAAAAACGCACCAGATTTAGAGTGGTTGCAAGTAGGCTTCATTGCTTTAAATAAAAATGGCGAATATGGATCTTATTGTTTAAGACCAGGTTTTAATTATGCAGTACAAACTAAGTCTTTAGATAATCAATTAATGGATGCTAAATATAAAATAAAATGATGAATGCTTTCCATTACTTTTTGATGGTAATATTGAGGTAGGTACACTAAAAGAAGGCGTTTTTAGAATTAACCACATTTAAAATTAAATCTGTTATCTGAAAAAATATAATATCAAGATACCTCCATGATTTTGATATTATACTAATCATAAAATTATAGCTGTTAGTATAATTTTATAGAACAAAAGTTTATATTTATAATACTACTTTTAGTTATATTATAGGCTAATGCATAACAACAATCTGTTTTTTGGAAAACAGATTGTATAACTATAATTAAACTTAAAAAATGAATTTATACCCTTTAAAATTTACGCCCCTTTATAAATATAGAATTTGGGGAGGCGAAAAATTAAAAACAGTTTTAAATAAAGATTATACAGAAGAAAGCATAGGAGAATCTTGGGAGATTTCAGTCGTTGAAAACGATGAAACATTAGTTACAGAAGGTTCTTTAAAAGGTAAAAGTTTAAAAGCATTAATAAATGAGTTTAAAGGCGATTTTGTAGGTAATAATGTCTACGAAACCTTTGGCGATAAATTTCCGTTACTCATTAAATTTATTGATGCTAAAACACCATTATCCATACAAGTGCATCCAAGTAATGAGATAGCAAAAGAGCGTCATAATTCGTTTGGTAAAAATGAAATGTGGTATGTTATGGGAGCCGATAAAGAGGCAGAATTAATTGTTGGTTTTGATGAGAAAATAAATCAAGAAGACTATAAAACACATTTAGAAAATAATACGATTTTAAATGTAATGCATCATGAAATTGTAGAAAAAGGGGATACATTTTATATTCCAACGGGTAGAGTCCATGCTATTGGTGCTGGTGTTTTATTGGCAGAAATTCAGCAAACATCAGACATTACCTATAGAATTTATGATTACGATAGAGTAGATGCTAAAACGGGGGAAAAGCGCGAGTTGCATAACGATTTAGCGATTGATGTTATAGACTATGAAGTGCACGATGCTTATAAAACAGATTACAAACTAGAGACAAATAAATCAAATACACTAGTGCATTCGCCATATTTTAAAACCAATATTATTGCCTTAGGTGGTACGATGAAAAAAGACTATTCAAATCTAGATTCTTTTGTTATTTATGTGTGTGTTGAAGGTGCAGCTAATTTAAGTTGTAATGGTGAACGCTACAATATTAAAAAAGGGGAAACACTTTTAATCCCCGCAAGTTTAAGCGAAATACAATTAGAATCAACAGGAGTGAAAATTTTAGAAGCGTATTATTAATGAAAATATGTATGAAGACAGTTAAATATTTATTTTGTGTATTATTTTTAAGTATGCTTTCTTGTAATCAAGAAGCAGAAAAAGAAAACACTTCGAATATAATTTCGGAAGGAAGAAGTTTAGTAGATTTTGTAAACCCTTTAATGGGAACAGATTCTTCTTTCGATTTATCAAACGGAAATACATATCCTGCAATTGCAACACCTTGGGGAATGAATTTCTGGACACCAATGACTTCCAAAATGGGAGATGGTTGGACATACAAGTACGACGAAAATAAAATACGAGGTATTAAACAAACCCACCAACCAAGTCCGTGGATAAACGATTATGCCGCTTTTTCATTAATGGCGGTAACAGGCCATTTAAAATATCAAGAAGACGAACGTCAATCTTGGTTTTCTCATAAAGCAGAAACCGTTAAACCACACCATTATAGGGTGTATTTAGCAGATTATGATGTTACTGCTGAGGTTACACCAACAGAGCGAGCAGCTCACTTTAAATTCACCTTTCCAGATAATCAATCTTACATTCTAGTAGATGCCTTTTTTAAAGGATCTATGGTTAAAATTATACCCGAAGAACGAAAAATTATAGGCTATTGTAGAAATAATAAAGGAGGCGTTCCAGAAAATTTTCATAACTATTTTGTGGCAGAATTTGATAAAGATTTTGAAGTGAACCACACTTGGGGAGATAATTGGAAACTATTAAAAAACTCTAAAGAAAACGAGGGAGAGCATGTTGGAGCTATTGTAGGTTTTAAAACAAAACGAGGCGAAGTAGTTCATGTAAAAGTAGCATCATCATTTATAAGTTTAGAGCAAGCAGAACTTAATTTAAATCGAGAAATAGGAACCGATACTTTTGATAAAACGTTAGCAAAAGCAAAGGCATCATGGGAAACCGAGTTAAACAAAATTAGAGTTGAAGATGATAATATAGATAACATTAGAACCTTTTACTCCTGTTTATATCGTGTTTTATTATTCCCAAGGAAATTACACGAATTAGATAAAGACAATAACATAGTGCATTACAGCCCATACAATGGCCAAGTTTTACCAGGTTATATGTTTACCGATAACGGATTTTGGGATACCTTTAGAGCTGTTTTTCCTTTTTTCAATATGGTCTACCCAGAGCTAAATAGCCAAATTATGGAAGGATTGGCAAATACCTACAAAGAATCTGGTTGGTTGCCAGAATGGGCTAGTCCTGGGCATCGCGATTGTATGATAGGTTCTAATTCGTCACCAATTATTTCAGATGCATTTTTAAAAGGTGTTACTGTAGATAATGTTGATTTGCTTTTAGAAGCCATGATTAAAAATGCAACTACAGCAGAAAACAGACCACTTTCTAGAGGTGGAAATGTGATTAAATCAGTAGGACGAGAAGGGATTGATTATTATAATAACTTAGGTTATGTGCCTTACAATGTTGGGATAAAAGAAAACGCTGCCCGAACCCTTGAATATGCTTATGCCGATTTTACAATTGCGCAAATGGCAAAAAAACTTGGTAAAGAAGATATGGCAAATACATTTTACAAACGTTCTTTAAACTACAAGAATTTATTTGATTCTGAAACTGGTTGGATGCGTGGTAAAAATGAAGACGGTTCGTTTCAATCCCCTTTTAATCCATTAAAATGGGGCGATGCGTTTACCGAGGGGAATAGTCTACACTACACATGGTCTGTTTTTCATGATGTAAATGGTTTAATTGATTTAATGGGAGGAAAAGAGGCTTTTGTAAACCAATTGGATACTGTGTTTAACATGCCGCCAGATTTTGATAATTCGTATTACGGCTTTACCATTCACGAAATAAGAGAAATGCAAATTATGAATATGGGGAACTATGCACACGGAAATCAACCTATTCAACACATGATTTATTTGTATAATTATGCAAATGCAAGTTATAAAACGCAAGAAAAAATTAGAGAGGTAGTAACAAAATTATACACACCAACACCAGATGGATATTGTGGTGATGAAGACAACGGACAAACATCGGCGTGGTACGTATTTAGTGCCTTAGGTTTTTATCCTGTTACGCCAGCCGTAAATCAATATGTTATTGGTAGTCCATTATTTAAAAAAGCAAACATCCAACTAGAAAATGGAAAAACGTTTCAAATTTCTGCCCCTAATAATTCAAAAGAGAATTTTTATATTCAATCAGCAACTTTAAATTCCGAAGCTCATAACAAATCATTTATTACGTTTGAGGCTATTCAAAATGGAGGTGAATTATATTTTAAAATGGATAGTACACCTAACAAAAAATGGGCAAGCGATGAAGATTCTTTACCATATTCATTAAGTTCAAATTTAAAATAATTCCAATTATGAAATCGTTTTCAACAGTATTGTCTCGATTATTAGTAATTCTTTTTATTTCTTTTTTAGGATGTAAAAATGAAACTTCAAAAGATACTACAACTAAAGAAGCAGCCCAGGTATTAAAAGATTTCACGCAATATGTAAATCCGTTTATAGGGACTTCCAATTTTGGAACCACCAATCCTGGGCCTATTGCAGTTCGTGGTATGGCAAATGTTTCACCATTTAATGTTGCAGGGCCTAAAAACTTACCTTTAGAGAAAGATAGTAGATGGTTATCAACACCTTATATAAACGAAAATCCATTTTTAACAGGGTTTAGCCATGTTAATTTAAGTGGTGTGGGGTGTCCAGAACTTGGCGTAATTTTAGCAATGCCAACAACAGGAAGTTTAGAAACAAATCATTTAAAATATGGTTCAACCTACTCAGAAGAAAACGCTACAGTGGGTTATTACACCAATAAAATTGATAAATACAATGTAAAAGTTGAAGCTAGCGCAACAACACGAGTTGGTGTAAGTAAATATCATTTTCCTGCTGGAGACGCTAATATACTTTTAAATCTTGGTTTAGGATTAACTAATGAAGAAGGTGCTATGGTAAAAGTGGTATCGTCTACCGAAATTGAAGGAATGCGCAGTGTAGGGTCATTTTGTTATTATAAACCAGAAGAAGCTTATCCTGTTTATTTTGTAGCGCGCTTTTCAAAACCTGCTGATAAATTTGGTATTTGGAAAAAACCAAGAACATACACAGGTGTGGAAGCAGATTGGATGACGTACAATGCTGAAACACGAATTAAAGAAAACTATACAAAAGAAGTTATTGGTGATAGTATTGGTGCGTTTATGCGTTATAAATTTGATAAACCATCAACGGTTGAAATGAAAATAGGCGTCTCCTACGTGAGCATAGAAAATGCACGTGAAAATTTAGAAAAAGAAACAGCAGATAAAAGTTTTGACGAAATTCTTACAGACACTAAAAAGGAATGGAACACCCATTTGTCGCGAATAGAAGTTGAAGGCGGTACGGCCAATGATAAAACTATTTTTTACACAGCCTTATACCATACATTAATTCACCCTAGTACGTTAAACGATTTTAACGGTGAGTATCCTAAAATGAAAACGAGGGAAACTTTAAAAACAGATGGTACGCGTTACACTGTGTTTTCGCTATGGGATACCTACAGGAATTTACACCAATTGATGAGTTTGGTATATCCAGAACAACAATCGAATATGGTAAAAAGTATGTTGCAAATTTATGACGAATCAGGTTGGTTGCCAAAATGGGAACTAAATGCTACCGAAACGACAACTATGGTTGGAGACCCTGCAGGTATTATTATAACAGATACTTATTTAAAAGGTATCCGCGATTTTGATGTAGAAAAAGCTTATGAAGCCATGAAAAAGAGTGCAACACAATTAGAAAATAACCCCTTGCGCCCGGGTATTAAAGATTATATTGAAAAAGGATATTTAACCACAACAACGGTTCATAGTGGCTCAGTATCAACCACCCAAGAGTATAATGTTTCAGATTTTGCCATTGCCCAACTAGCAAAAGTATTAGATAAAAAAGACGATTATAAAACCTTTTCTGAAAGGGCTATTTCATACAGAAAACTATTTAATAAAGAATTCAATTTGTTACGCCCTAAAAATGATGATGGCAGTTGGGTAACACCATACAATCCTGAAGCAGGGGCAAATTTTGAGAAAAACTTAGGCTTTATAGAAGGCAATGCGTGGCAATATACTTTTATGGTAGCTCATGATACTAAGGGGCTTAAAGAGCTAATGGGAGGCGATACACCTTTTGTAAATAGATTGGAAGATGTTTTTGATAAAAACCAGTTTGATATGGCTAACGAGCCAGATATTAATTATCCATTTTTGTTTAATCATATAAAAGGACAAGAATATAAAACGGGACAAAAAGTAAGCGAATTACTCAAGAAGTATTTTAAAAATACACCCGACGGGCTTCCCGGTAATGATGATACAGGTACTATGAGTGCTTGGGCTGTTTTTTCTATGATGGGAATTTATCCTGTAACTCCTGCAGAACCAAAATATGCTATTACTACTCCTGTTTTTGATAAGATTACAATAAGGTTGAATAATAAATATTATAAAAATAGCCAATTAGTTATTAAAGGAGGGGGAAATAAAAAAGGTAAGATTAAGGGCGTTAAATTAGGCAATACTAATATAAAAGGGTTTTTTATTAATCACTCGGATTTAGTAAAAATAGGTACTTTAACTGTTAGTAATAAGCAAGATTAGCCTTTTTTAAAGGCTAGTTTTTTAGTATAATATAAAGGATTTGATGATTGGTTTAATTAAAGTTTTACTTTTAAAAAGTATTAATTCCTTACAATATAGAAGGTTGTAATCGCAAACTCCTTTTCAAAACTGTTGTTTGTCGAAAAACTAAACTTTTAATTATAACTTTTTTGTTCTTTTATATTTAACAATTAATTAACTGAAAATTAAACTAATTAGATTATGACAAAAAATGTACTTAAACTTCTGTTTACTCTAAGTATACTGTGCTGTTACAGTATGAAAGCACAAACTGTGGTAAACGGAACGGTGGTTGATTCTAGTGGAATTCCTTTACCTGGAGTAAATGTTACTGAAAAAGGAACTGCAAATGGTGCCTCAACAGACTTTGATGGAAACTATTCTCTAAGTGTAAGTTCTTCTTCAATATTAGTATTTTCTTATGTAGGATTTGTGCCCCAGGAAATTACAGTAGGAAATAAAAAAACGATTAATGTTACTTTAGTTGAAAATCTTGAAGCTTTGGATGAGGTAGTAGTTACAGCTTTAGGGATTAAAAAGGAAAAGAAAGCGCTGGCTTATGCAGTACAAGAAGTAAATTCCGAAACAATTACGGCTGCTGCAAATCCAAATGTTGCTTCGTCTATACAGGGTAAAGCTGCTGGAGTTAATATTACCAATTCAGGCGGTATTGCAGGTAAGCCAAGAATTGATATTCGTGGTGCTAGTTCCTTGAGTGGAAACGATCAATTACTTTGGGTAATAGATGGTGTGCCTTTTTCTACTCAAGAATTTTCCTCAGATGCACAAGATTTATTTGGTGGTAACTCTAATGGAGGTGGGTTTTTGGATATTAATCCAGATGATATTGAAACTATTTCTGTACTTAAAGGTGGGCCAGCAGCTGCATTATACGGTGCTCGTGGTGGTAATGGTGTTGTTCTTGTTACTACAAAAAGCGGGAAGCGATCACAAGGTTTAGGAATATCCTATACTGGCTCTACTACATTTTCCGAAGCAGGTTTTTTTCTAGATACGCAAAGGGACTACGGTCAAGGTATAAATGGGGTTTACGATCCTAGTTCTAGAGTAGCATGGGGTCCTCGATTTGATGGTCTTGAACGAGTAGCTTGGACGGGTGAGTCGCTACCATACCAATCTGAATCTAATTTATTAGAAGATTTTACAAGAACAGGGGTAAGTACAAGACATGCTCTAACTTTTACTAAAGGTAGTGAGCAAGGAAACTTTAAGGTTTTGGTAAGTAAAGACGATACCGAAGGTATATACGAAGGACAAGCTTTAGAACGCTTAAATTTCGATTTTAAGGCAGCATACGATATAAATCCGTGGCTAAATGTTGATGCAAAGGTGTCTTATATAAACACAAAGGGGTTTCAGAGACCTACTATAGGTAGATACAGTTTTGTTTCCTTTTTTAACACTATGCCGGCAAACATTAGAACTCGCGATTTGTCTCCAGGCTTTGTTTTTGAAGATAATAAAACTAAAGAGATTTTGTTTGGACCCAGCGCAAACTTAACAGAAAATGCCAATGCAGATAACAGAAACCCTTATTTTTTACAAACTCAAACTTTTAATAGAGATCAACGTAATAGATCGTTTGGATATTTAGCTACCAATGTTAAGTTTTCAGAAGCACTTAGATTAAAAGTAAAATATGGCTTAGATATTTATAGATATGAGCAAATAAGTGGTGCTCGCTTTGAAGACCAAATATTCTTTAACAATACCCCATCTATTAATACCTCGGAGTCTTTCTTTAAAGAAGAAAACGCAGAATTTTTATTAAGTTATAATAAAGATTTAAATGAAGATTTTACATTTGGAATTAGTGCAGGGGGTAACCAAATGCGAAGAGGTATAGAGTCTCTAAACGCATCATCAGGTAAATTAGATTCAGAAACTACACTTTTCTTAAATGCGGGTACTAATATACAGGCTAATGAGCAATTTACAGATGAGGAAATCCATTCTTTATATGGTTTTGGTGATGTTTCTTATAAAAATTACTTATTTCTAAATGCTACAATTAGAAATGACTGGTCTTCAACACTACCAACCTCAAACAATTCATTCTTATATTCTTCCGTTGGACTAAGTGCGTTAATCTCTGAAATGGTTGAAATGCCAAGTTGGATAGATTATTTAAAGGTTAGAGGTACTTGGGCAGAAGTTGGTAAAGCATCTACACCACAAACCACAAACCCTACATTTAATGTCTTTTTAAGTAATTTTAATTTATCACAGTCAACTACACCAAATGAAGGTGTCGATCCTAATTTGGATCCGGAAATTTCTACCACTACGGAGTTTGGTTTAGAATTTAGATTATTAGAAAATCGTTTAAATTTTGATGTGGCTTTTTACGATGAACGTACTAGAAATCAAATTGCGTCGGTACCTGTTAATAGCACAAGTCTTTTTTCAAGTTTGCTTACTAACGTAGGTGAGATCTCTAATAAGGGTATTGAAGTATCTGCGAATATAGTGCCTATAAAAACAGAGGATTTTAATTTAGGACTAACATTGAATTTTGGAACTAATAAAGGGGTAATAGAAGAACTTCCTGATGGAACAGAGTTTTTTCCATATTTTGCAAGTAATACAATTATAGAAGAGGTTCGTGGATACGTTGGTGAAAGATATGGCGATATTTATGGATTTAAGTACCAAAGAGACGATCAAGGAAATGTTATAGTAGGAGCAGATGGTTTACCTGTAACAACAACCGAAAAGGAAAAAATTGGTAATATTCAAGCTGATTTTACGGGGTCTATTGGTCTAAATGCTGCATATAAAGGATTCTCTTTAAATGCGTTATTTGTAATGCAACAAGGTGGAGATATTTACTCATTAACAGAAGCGGAAGCAACATCTTCTGGTAATACTCCAAAAACATTAACTTTAGGAAGGGATCCATTTTTTACACCTAACGGTATTTTAGCAGATGGTAGCTCAAATACTACAATAGTATCTGCGCAATCTTATTGGCAAACTGTTTCAAATATATCTGAAGAATTTCTATATGATGCCTCATTTATGAAATTAGGAGAGGTTTCTTTAGGATATTCTTTACCTAAATCAATATTGAATTCTTTTGGTAATGGACTTTTAAGTGATGTTAGATTTTCTGTAATAGGTAGAAATTTATTTTACCTATATAGAAATACACCAGGTACAGTGCCTGATGCAGGCGTGTTTAACTCTTCTGTAGGAGGACAAGCTTTTGATTTTTCACCTGTACCAGTGGAAAGAACCTATGGTTTTTCACTTAATGTTAAATTTTAAAAAAAAAGAAAATTATGAGAAAATTACTAATAGCCATCTTTTTTGTTACGGTTAGCTGTACAGAAAATTTTGAGGAAATTAATACTAATAAAAATGCCGTTACTGCTCCGCAACCAGGGCAGTTGTTTAATAGAATTGTTACAACACCAGTTTTTGATTATCAACGTAACGTAAACCTATTTGCTGATTTTTACTCTCAGTACTGGGCTAATACGGTATCTAGCTTTGAATCTGGTAGATACGAGTATGTTGATGGATGGGCTTTTACTGGATGGAATGCATTTTTTGTTGATGAATTAGCTAATATTAAATCTCTGCAAGACTTATATGGAGACGACCCCTTTTATAGTAACTTAATGCAGGTTTTAGAAATTTGGGAAGTATCAGAATGGGCACGTATGATGGCATACTATGGTGATTTGCCATATTTTGAAATTGACTTTGCATCTAAAGTTCCATACAATTCAGAACGTGATATCTATTACGATTTATTTGATAGATTAAATAACGCAGTAAATGCTATAGACTCTAGTGATACTAGCCAGTATATAATGCCCAGTGCAGAAGATTTAATATATGGTTGGGATTTAGAGAAGTGGAAACGTTTTGGTAATTCTATGCGATTACGATTAGCGATAAGAATATCTAACATAGATCCGGGAAAAGCGCAAACAGAAGCAGTAGCAGCTATAAATGCTGGTGTTATGCAAAGTAATACTGATGTAGCACATATCCCCGCTTGGGTAAATGGCTTTTACGATTATTTACGTAACATGGCTATTTTTTGGGATAATATTAGAGCATCAAAAACTTTTATAGATATGATGTATTCTCAGACTTCCATGGAAGACCCAAGAGCAAGAATATGGTTTGATTATAAAGAAAGCTCGCCATTGTTTGGTAGCGAACGTTTAGAGGGTGTTGCTAATGGTTACAATATTTTACCAGCTGATGCCAACGATTTTACAACTATGAATGAAAACACAACTTATATTGGTTTTACAGGAGATGATGCAGAAATAGACCATTATCAACCTGTTATGCTTTATGCAGAGGTATTATTCTTACAAGCTGAGGCGGCGTTACGCGGTTGGACAGGTGGAGATGCAACAAGCCTTATGCAAGAAGGTGTTAGAGCTTCTATGGAATTTGTTGGAGTAGAACCTGCGGCAGCTAGTACTTATATAGAAGAGCTCCCAGCGTTAGCAGGATCTAATGAAGCACAGTTAAAACAATTAATTACCCAAAAATACATATCTAATTTCCCTAATGGTAGAGAAGCTTGGGTAGATTTTAGACGTACAGATTATCCAGATTTAACCTTACCTATCGATGGTGTAAGTAGTGCATCTACAGTAGCATCGGGTACATATGTAAAACGTATTAGGTATCCAGATAATGCATTCAATGTGGAGGCAGATATGCTGCCTTCAAATCAAAATACAATAGATACAAACCGTATGGATAATAAATTATGGTGGGATACTGCAGATACTAAAACAAAGTCTAACGGTTTAATGAATAGTAATTTTTAAAAAAATACCATGAAAAAAATGTTTAAGAATTTAAAAAAAGTAGCACTAGCGTTGCCTATTATACTGGTGCTGTTTGCCGTGTCTTGTGCAAACGATGACGATGCCACGGGACAGAATTTTGATATAGCTCTATTGGAAGCAAGAATTGATGAAGCTGAAAACTTAATTGCTACTTCAGTAGAAGGTATAAACGCCGGGGATTTTCAGCCAGGATCTAAACAGAGTTTACAAGATGTTGTAAATTGGATTTATAAACGAATAGAAAGTTCTAAAGCTCAAGCTGATATAGATGATGCTGTTGTAAAAATTAATGCAGCCATCGATAAATTTTTAGTGAGTTTGGTTTCTGAAGCTTTTCCTTGGGTTAAATCGGAGAATGGAGCAGGTATTCAATTTTCAGATAATATTAAAGCATTATATTTTAATGATGTTACAGTTGAATTTCAAGTATACATAGTTGATATTAACCCTTCAGGATGCTGTGCTAATTTAATTTCATCAGTCGATCCTGCTGCGAACGGTCTAGGTGTACGTTATTTTGGAGACGGACAAGTTGAGATTTATGCAGGTATTGGTGGTACATGGCCAGAAGCAGAAGCTCCAGTTGGAACTCTAGTGGCAGGTCAATGGATTAATATTGCTTTAACAAATAATCAATCTACAAGTAATTTATATGTTAATGGTCAGTTAGTGGCTACTTTAGAAGCAGTTCCTGCTTTATCGAATTTACCATTAATATTAGGAAATAGTCCGGCTTTTATTGAAAGAGTAAGTAATGCACTTTACAAAGAATTTAGAGTTTGGAATAGCGTGTTAGACGCAAGTACAATACAAAGTAATATTGGTGCATCTTTTGATGGTTCAGAGTCAGGACTTGAAGTATATTTCCCCCTTGGATCAAATTTAGGTTCGTCCTTTTCTGATATTAGTGGTGATTATACTGCCACAATAAATGGGACAGTTGAGTGGGTTTCAGAGCCACCAATAATTCTCCTAGACTACACGAATTTGAATGCCTCTATCCAACAAATAACTGATTTTAGAACTACGGTTACTGAAGGTGATATGGATGGTGATTATCCTATAGGAGTATTAGAATATATTGATAGTTTAATTGCATCTGCTAATGATACACTAGAAAATGAAACTAGACAAACAGCTCTCGATGATGAGGCAGCTAGGTTGACTGATGCTATAAACTTAATTAATGCAAACCTCGTTGCACCTGCAGATGGAGTTTACATTGATAGTGAAGATCCAAATGCCGTAGGTTTAAGAATTACTCCTAATTATACTCCACAAGGCGATTATACTTATGAGTTTGAAGTCAGGTTAAAAACTTTAAACTTTACAACCACCCCTCCAATTGGCGATATTATGGGTAATGGTAATATTGGCTTTCGTGTAAATGGTTATGCTGAATTAACTGAAGAAAATGTGCTTAATTCTGGTGGAGGTTGGAACTGGACCAACGTAGAAGGATTTGGTTATATTGGTCCTGAGTATCCAGCTGGAACATTAAAATCTGGAACTTGGCAACACGTAGCTATTGTGCATGATAATACAATAATGACAACTTCAATATATGTAGATGGCGAGATGGTAGGACAATCTACAGATATAGGAGTTCCAGCAGTATCTGGATGGGAAGAAATTTGGTTAGGTAATTCTTTTGGTTTTAAAATGAACGGGGATATCAAGGATTTTAGAGTTTGGGATGAAGTTCGTACTGTTGGACAGTTTGATGCAGATATAGACGGCACAGAATCAAATTTACAAATATATTTCCCTCTAGATAGAGTTAAAGGTATACAGTTTAAGGATGAAACTGGAGATTATGCTGGAGAATTGAGAGGTGTTATATGGAATAAATAGTTAATTTCTATCATTGTTTTTAATACTAAAAAACGTTAGACATCTGTGTCTAACGTTTTTTTTTAATAACTTGTAAAAAAAAATACTTTTTAAGGGAAATAAATCCTTATGTCGTACTATACTAAATTAAAACCAGCAAGGATATACAAAATTACCTTAAAACATCATGTGATGTTTTGGTTGATTTATTTTTTGTTCAATACGTTTCGTTGGGGTAGTTATTTTAATGATTACCTGTATTCATTACAAACAAATTTGATTGGTTTTCCAATACACATGTCACTTTGTTATCTCAATTTATACGTTTTAATGCCAGTGTTTCTTTTTAAACGACGTATATTATTCTACATATTGTCTTTACTGTCGGCTATATTTCTAATGGTGTTATTGAAATTTAATTTAACATATTTTTTAGTAAGTACTGATGTTTGGCCAGAGGGACCGGAGATTATTAATCATCTTACTATGAACTATATTGTTGATATGATGATAGGAGAATTATATGTTATAGCGTTCGTAGCGGCCATAAAAATAACATTCGATTGGTTAGAAGAGAATAAACGTTTAACAGATTTAGAAAAAATTCAGTTAGAAACCGAACTTCAGTTTTTAAGAGCGCAAGTATCTCCTCATTTTTTTCTAAATACGCTCAATAATATTTATGCGCTTTCCATTACTAATTCTAATAAAACATCGAAGGTAATCATTAAGCTTGCAGGATTACTTAAATATTTGCTATACGAAACTAGAAAAAAGAGGCAAACATTAGAAAACGAATTACATTTTATAGAAAACTATTTAGAAATTGAGAGAATAAGACATGGTAATAAATTAGTAATTGATATGAATATCTCTGGAGATATACATAATAAAACTATTGCTCCAATGCTGCTAATATCATTTATTGAAAATGCATTTAAGCATGGGGTCAATAAAAATATAGATAAGGTTAAAATAAGTATTAACTTTAAAGTTAAAAAAAATTATCTTTACTTTTATATTTCTAACCCAAAGCCCCAAGAACTGCAAGAAGAAGGATATACAAATACAATGAAGTACGAAGGAGGTATTGGCTTGGAGAACGTTAAAAAAAGATTAACTTTAGGATATAATCAAGACGATTATATTCTTAAGATTGATGATTCTGGCAAAAATTTCAATGTTAAATTAAAACTTAAAGTAGTATGATAATTAGAAGTATCATAATTGAAGACGAACCGTTAGCAATTGAAGTTATTAAAAGTTATTTAAAAGAATTTCCAGTTTTTGAGCTGCTTGCTACTTTTAATAATGCAATAGATGGATTGGCATATTTAAAAGAAAACTCTGTAGATGTAATTTTTTTGGATATTAATATGCCTTTACTAGATGGTTTAAGCTTTATAAGGAGCTTAACAAAAAAACCAACTATTATAATTACTAGTGCTTATAAAGAACACGCTGTTGAGTCCTACGATTTAGAAGTTTTTGATTATTTGATGAAGCCAATAGAATTTTCTAGATTTGTAAAAACAGTTAATAAAATAACTAGTGCATTTGAGTCAAAATCTAGTTCAGATTCTCAGTTAACTAATCGTCCTTATATTTTTATAAAAATAGACAAGAAGAAACTTCAGAAAGTTTACATCGATGAAATATTAGTGATTGAAAGCCTAAAGGATTATTTAAAAATAAAAACAGAATCAGGGCGTTTTATAATACATCAAACCTTAAGTGCATTTACCGATTTATTACCAGATAACTTTATTAGAATTCACCGTTCCTATACAATAGCCATAAATAAAATAGATGCTATAGAAGCTAATAGCCTTGAAATTGACGGGATAAGATATACAATAGGAAGAACTTATGCAGAAAAAGTTAAAGATAAGATTCTAAAATCGGGTTTAGTAATTTAAATTTAGTTCCGGGAGATAGACTTATTTTCTAGTGCACCGCTTAATATATTTATTTTTAAGCCACCTATTCTAATGGTTTGAAATTTTAGATTCTTACTATTTAATTTTAAAAAAAATATTTAGCATACCATAGTTGTTGTTGGTCGAAATTTTTCTATAAGGTATATAGGTTTGTTTATCATTGAAATTCTTTTAGTAGCAATTCTATAGAAGTTTTAAAAGTAAGCCTGTTAAACGATACTTCTTTTTTTTTAACAAAGTACTTAAATAAAAAAATATGCATAAACCAAAAGTTGTTTCGCAAAATGTTTTGTTTCCTTTTGTTTTAGTTACATCATTATTTGCATTATGGGGTTTTGCAAATGCCGTTACCGATCCCATGGTACAAGCCTTTAAAAAAGTTCTAGAGCTATCAAACTCGCAAGCCGCTTGGGTACAAATGGCATTTTATGGTGGCTATTTCTGTATGGCAATGCCTGCCGCTATGTTTATGAGAAAGTATTCTTATAAAGTTGGTATATTAATAGGTTTGGGCTTATATGCTATTGGTGCTTTGATGTTTTATCCGGCAGCACTGATGGAACAATTTTGGTTTTTTTGTTTTGGACTTTATATTATAACATTTGGGTTGGCATTTCTAGAAACGGCCGCTAATCCTTATGCTTTAGCTTTGGGCCCCAAGGAAACGGCTACTCAAAGATTAAATTTAGCTCAGGCTTTTAATCCATTAGGGCTTATTGCAGGTTTATTTGTAGCGCAACAGTTTGTGTTAAAAAAATTAAAATCCGACGATATCACTGATTTTAGCGCTTTGGATGAAGCTTCAAAAATCTTAATAAAAACATCCGACTTATTAGTAATTCGCAATCCTTATGTAATTCTAGGCTTGGTTGTTTTAGGAGTTTTTGTATTGTTTTTTATAAGTAAAATGCCGCAACCTAAAACAGAAGGCAGCATGCCTAATATTACAGAAACCTTTTCAATGCTTTTAAATAATAAAAAGTACACATTAGGTGTTTTAGCACAAGTGCTATACGTAGGAGCACAAATTATGTGTTGGACTTATATTTATCAATACGCCGAAGCCATAAATATAAATAATGTAACAGCGGGTTATTACCAAATGGTAGCTTTTATACTATTTACTTTTGGGCGAGCTGTTGGTACTTATTTGTTAAAATTCATAAGCTCTGGAAAATTACTTATGTGTTTTGCTGTTTTAGCTATTATATTTGTTAGTTCTACAGTTTTTATAAAGGGTGTTATAGGTTTGTACTGTTTGGTAGGGGCGTCTTTTTGCATGTCTTTAATGTTTCCAACTATTTATGGAATTGCTCTAAAAGACCTTACGGAAGAACAATCTAAAGTTGGTTCAGCAGGTTTAGTTATGGCCATTGTTGGAGGAGCATTATTACCAAAATTACAAGGCGTAATCATTGATATTGGAGGGAATGGAGTTGCAGATGTAACTATTTTATCGGTGCCAGAAGTAAACATCTCCTTTGTGCTACCTTTATTATGTTTTGTATACATTGCTTGGTATGGTAGAAAAGTGTTTTCTAGTTATGATAGGTAGTTATATAGCTATTTAATAAAAATGCAACTAAATAAAAATTATGAAAAAAGAATATTTTAAAAAAGCATCAAGGGTAATACTATGTGTTGTATTAGTAGCTACGTTAAATTCTTGTAGTGGTAGTAGTGAAACTGAAAATGAGAATTCTAAAGAGAATAACCTTTTAGAAAATTTTGAAACTCTAAATTTTAAAACATTTAGCCAAACTAGAGTTGCATTTGGAGCGGGACTTAGTCAAACAAAAATTAACACTTTTACTTTAAACGACGATAATACCAATATAAAATCAATCAAGATGTTTATAAATTTAGACTGTCCTTCTGTGGGTTGTAATATATGGGATGTGTATGCTAATATTAGTGTGAAGGATAAAAAAACGGAAAAGTGGTTTGAATTGGGGCGTTTTATTACGCCATACGGCGTTGATACGTCTCAGCTTACAAGAGGAATAGAAATAGATGTTACCGATTTTAAATCCTTACTTGAAGGACAAGTTGAATTAAAGGGGTTTATAGAGACATGGGGAGCCGATGGTTGGAATTTATCAGTAGAGTTTGATTTTGAGCAAGGTATACCAGATTATCCTTATTATGCCGTATCAGAGGTTATGGCATATAACACATTGTCTTTAGCAGGTGTACCTTATGGAAGTAGTACTGAAGGATTTGATTTAACAAAATCTATAGGTATACCAAGTAATACATTTAGTACACATTTACGAACGGTTATTTCTGGTTGGGGGCATGCCACTCCTGCAGATAGCGATGGCAGAGGTTGTGCAGAATGGTGCTTTAGAACTCACAAAATTCTTATTAATAATGAACCTACATTTACACACGAATTAAATCCTATTGGGTGTGGAAGCAATAAAATAAACCCGCAACGCGGTAATTGGGCACCAGATAGGGCGGGATGGTGTCCAGGAATGGCTGTACCTGTTAGGGTAGATAAATTTGATAAGGCGAACTCCAATAATACATTTAATTTTGAATATGATTTTGAAGATTGGGTCGCAGATGGTGGCACACAGTCAAGTCAAACCGGAGCGTATTATGCTATTTCAACTTATGTAGTAGTAAAAAGTAAAACACCAATACAGCCTCCAGTTGTAAGTAACTAAAAAAGCTTATTTCATAAACGCGTTAATACCTTTAGTTTTTTCATGATAATCCCTGGTGTTTTTATAGGATTTTGTTTCAGCTGGAATAACAAAGGATGCAGTATAATTTAATTGGTATTTAGCATTTAATAAGTTTGCTTTTTATTTTTAACCAAAGGCGGTACACGAACAATTATTAATTTTTGCTTTAGCTTAAGTGTTTATATAAAAACGGCTTAAATTATAAGAATATGTTTTATGCATTGGCACACTATTTGGTTTCCGGTCTTTCCTTTTTCTAGTATATAAGGGTGTGAAATAAATTTGTGTTATTTATTTCTTCTCTCTTTAAGTTTAAAATTTATGTATAGCTTTATTTATACTTATTGGTCTAAACTTACCATTTAAATCTAGCCTTAACCAGTTATTTATTTTAAAGTAATTATAAGATGGTTCATTTATTTTTAATATTTAATTAGCTGTACTAGACCCCGTAATACTACTCTGTAGAGTTATAAATATATCGTATTTATTGAAAAATAACATGAATTTTTATGCTTTTAGTAATGACTATTCCTTAAAAATTAGTTTTAGCCCCTTTAAGGTTTATGCTCTCTTAAAAAGTAGGAAGATAATACTTAGGATATTTGTTTGCTTTAAAAATAAAATTGGTTTTTTATTGGGTTATAGTTTCTTCAACATACTTTTTGAAGTAGTCTAAATCGTAATTTTGTTTACTGCGATAAAAAAGTTATTAATAAAGTGTTTTCATGAAAATTTGTCGATTAATAGTGGAAAAGCGTAAAAAAAAATGACTATCTAGATTAAGTTTAGATAGCCATTTTTACTAAAAAAAAAAGGATGGTTGGTTATTTAGTTTCTATGCTAAAGGTCTCTATTGAGTATTTTCCAACGTTTAATGCTGGTGCAACAGGAACTGGGTTTTCTTCAATAATATTTGTGTGGTTTTGAGACTTAATATCAAAGTAAGAAGATATGTTTACCGTTTCATTTGTGTCTTTTACATTATACATTCTTGTAATAAAATCTTCTGAGTCTTCTGCTTTTTTTACGGTAGTAACAATTACATTTTCAGAATCAAAAGAAAAGAAACTTAATTGTTCTGGTAAATATGGTTTAGCTGCTGTTATTGTATTTAGGACTACCTGTATAGGCTCGTTTTCTTGCTTCGCAACTTTTTGCCCAATAATACTTCCAGCTTTGTTCGATGTGAATACGTTATGAAAGTTATGATTTCCTCCTTGAGAATATTCATTACCTTCCCAATGGCAAGAGGTTCTACTTGCTAACAAAAGGTTTTGTAGTATTGGTGTGCCAGCTTTAGTTTTACCAGTTGGATCTATCCAATCTGCGGCAGCTACAGATGAGCTTAAAGTTACCGATATGTCATTATCAGTAGCCGAAATCCAATCTATAATAGCTCTTGGGTGTACATCTTTACAAAGTGGTGTGTATCGTTCTCCTGCTGTTTCAATTTCGTCTTTTCCAACGCGAACACTTCCAAAAGGCACTTCATGAGCTATTTCAGGATTGTCCATATTTATAGGAAATGCAGTTCTAAATTCTCTGTATAATTCTCCAGACCAATTGCGTAAGCTTGTATTAAAGTAAATGCGTTTTAAATCGTGATATAGTGTTACATCTTGTCTTACAATGGCGTGATTAATTTGTTGTTCAAGCCTGTATTTGGTGTAAACAGTACCATTTTCTAGTATTTCCCATTGGGTATTGTGAGCACTTACTTGATCGTAATCTTTCATGGTAGGTTGTTGTACATCTCCAAATTCTCCGGCTCCGTTTCCTACAGATTCCATAGTAAATACATCGCCAGCTTTAAATACACTACTATCAAATAGTTCTTTCTTTAATTCTTTATCAAATACGCTAGTAATGCCGCCTTTTTCAAAAGTAATATCGTAAAAAGGGTTATTATACTTATTAATTGTAGCGGAACTCTTTTTGTTTTTTGAAGACGAATTTTTATTTTGTAAGTAATATGTAGCATAACCTATGGAAGGGATATCTTTTGCTATAAAAGTTACATCAATACTTTTAATACTTCCATCATCATAATATTTAGCATTAGATGTTTGAGATGGTACTTCTTTTTTATCAGCAGATACAATAGTGATATGCTTTGTTACTGCTTTATTAAATTTTAATGTGGTAGTTACAGGGTCTGTTCTTTGCCATGATAAACTATTAAAAAGCACGATAGGCTTACCTAATTTTTCATTCTTTTTAATTTTAGACGAAATAAGCTCTATACCATCATTTAAAAGGTTTTGCCCCATGGTTCTAGATTTTACAAAACTCTCTTTAAAAAGGTTATCTGTAACGTCACCGTCATGACCACCCCAACCATGGTCTGGGTAAATTTTGGCTTGCCACGCTTCATCTAAGGCTTCAAATGGATATGGTGATAATTCTGGTTCAATTTTATTTGCTATGGATAAAAACTTTTCAGCGGCCGGCAATAATTTAGATGCTTCTCTGCTTGCTGTAAGTGCATCATGATGTCCAGGACCATGAATGTAAACCCAAACATTAGGGCGTTCTCCCATAATTGTATCTACCTTAGTTGCATTTTTTTCAGCTAAAGGAAAAAATTCATCAACAGTCATTAATTCCATTTTTGGTAAATGTACATCTATGTCCTTACCTTCGGTATCTTTTACTTTATCAAAGGCATTCCATGTATCAATATAGTCGGAGTAATCAATGGCTGGCAACATGTCTTGACTAGATAGTAAAGGGGTTTGTATTTTACCTTCGTCGAAACTATTTTCCCAATACAATACTTGTTCTGCACCATATTTCATTTTATTATTCATATCTCTAGAAAGGTAAAGTAAATCGTTACCGTAATGTCCTGGAGAGTAGGTAAATACGGAGCTTCCGTCTGGGCTAGCCCAATGGAACATGCCTTTTGCATGCCTACTAATTACCATATAATCAACACCAGCTTTTTTTAATATTTGCGGGAGTTGCATTGTTTTTCCTGGTACATCAACATTCCAGTATACTTTAGAGTCGTATCCTCCAAAGGTTTTTTTAACCCACTTTTTGCCTAAGTACAATTGTCTTACTTGGTCTTCGGCATCATACATATCCTCATAAGGGCAATTGTAAGTAGCACCAACAGACATTAATTTTCGTTGCAGTAATGTTGTAATTTGCTCTTCAGAACCTGGGTGTCTTTCAATATATTCGCGAAGCATTAATCCATCTTCAATATCAAAACCATAATCATCTCTTATAAAAGCATCTTTAAGTACTGGTGCAAGGAGTAAGGTGTCTCTTAAAATAATGCATACTTCTGGTCTGTCTACCCAAGCAATATCTTGGTGGCTAGAATTCATTATAGATACCAGACCTGTTTCGTATTTTTTATCAAAAAAATCATCATAGGTATCAAAAAACTCTGGCTTGTATAATTTTGCTAAAGAAGCTGTCCAATTTGGATTAAAATTGGCAACATGATGATATAGAAAACTACCTTCAATTTCTGACTTCATTATTTTCCCATCGCCTTCGTCAAAGGCTACAACAATCTCCTGGATATTGTGAACAATTTTGAAAGTGTGTTTTGGAGCATTTATACTAAATGATGCTTTAGCAAGTTCGCCTTGACCAGTAAATGTTTTTGTTTTACTTTTTTTGCCATCCGATATAACGTAAATTGATTTGCCAGCAAAATGTGCAGGTGCATCAACATAAAGTTTCCCGTCTTTTTGTTTAATACTAAAAGCAGCTTCATCGGTAACAGATTTATTTATGCGTTCTACCACGTCTGTACCTTTAAATATCATGAACCAACAGTTGGAGCTTTTTTTACGCCCAACAACTTTAATTTTTGCACTTTCTCCTTTTTTTAGAGATGATGTAGGTACGGTTAAACGAAAAGCACCAAGGCCGTCGCCGTTTAAGTCTCTTCTTACTAAAATGTATTCGGCATTACCATTTCCAGGATTTTCTGTAATGGAAAGTGAGCCATCTTTGTTAGAATTAAAAGTTAGTAACGGCTTGTCATTAATAAAAATGTCAAAGGATTCTCTTAAGTTAAAATCAATATCACTCAAAAAAAAGAAATTTACTTTATCCTTAGCGTAGTTTTTAGGAACCTCGCCTGTTAAAAACTCAAATCCTTTTTCTCCTGTGGTAGCTCTCGAAATCATTGCCACATTCATATCTTCTCTTAATGATGGATACAAGAAATATTCAGACCCAGAAAGCATTTCTTTATACCCTTCTATGTCATTTTTACAAATTTGATGTAAACGATAATTGACGTTAAGACTTTCTATATGTCCAACACTTCCGGTACCACCATGAAAAGCGGAACTTTTAGGGGTTTTTAAAACACCATCGTTTGCATAAGCTGCGCTAATAGTAATTAAGGCTAAACCGAAACTACAAATTAGATTAAGGATTGATTTTTGATTTTTGATTTTCATTTTTTAATGTATTAATTTTTATTTAGTACCCAGGCTAAAAGTTTCAATAGCATATTTACCAAGTTCTAATCTTGGTGCTATTATTTTAGGATTTTCTTCTATAATATTAGTATGCTTATAAGAGTTTATATTGAAATAGGAAGACATCGTTACGCTTTCATTTCCATCTTTAAGATTGTACATTCTTGCAATAAAATCTTCAGAATCTTCCGCTTTTTTAATGGTTGTGATGATGACATTTTCCGCATCAATTTTAAAGAAACTCAAATTTTCTGGCAAGTATGGTTTTGAAGTGGTTACAGGGTTAAAAACAACTTGTATAGGTTCGTTTTCTTGTTTTGCTATTTTTTGTCCCTTTACACTTCCTGATTTGTTGGATGTAAATACATTGTGATAATTGTGGTCGCCACCTTGTAAATATTCATTACCCTCCCAATGGCATGATCGTCTACTGGCTAGTAACAAATTTTGTAACATAGTTGTATTTGTTTTTCCTGTTGGGTCAATCCAATCGGCAGCAGCTACAGATGAGCTTAAAGTTATAGATACATCATCCTCTGTTGCAGAAATCCAATCTATAATGCCTCTTGGACGTACATTTTTACAAAGTGCTGTATACCATTCGCCACCAGTTTCAATTTCATCTTTACCAACGCGTACGTTTCCAAAAGGTACTTCGTGAGCCACTTCTGGGTTATCCATGTTTATAGGAAATGCTGTTCTAAATTCGCGATATAATTCACCAGACCAATTGCGTAAACTGGTATTAAAATAAACACGTTTTAAGTTATGATACAACGTTACATCTTGTCTTACTATACTATGTAAAATTTGTTGCTCTAGTCTATATTTGGTATAAACTGGGCCATTTTCTATAATCTTCCATTTAGGATTATGAATGCTTACTTGGTCAAAATCTTTCATAGAAGGTTGCTGTATATCTCCAAACTCGCCAGCACCTGTTCCAACAGATTCCATAGTAAAAACTTCTCCTATTTTAAACGCATCTGTTTTAAATAAGTTTTTATTAAATGCTTTATCATATACTTGTGAAATGCCGCCATCTTCAAATGTGATATTGTAAAATTGATTCTCATAAGTATCTAGCATCGCATTTTCGTTTTTACTTTGTATAGAGCTAATTTTGTTTTGAATGTAATACGTACTGTAACCAATAGAAGGAACCTCAGCAATAAACGTAATAGCTATACTTTTAATACTGCCATCATCATGTAATTGTTTATTGTTAGTTTGTGATGCGATTTCTTTTTTATTTGCAGCTACAATAGCTATATTTTGAATTTTTCCTTTAGGAAAATGAACCGTAATGGTTACAGGGTCATTCCGTTTCCAGGATAAACTATTATATAATACAATGGGTACACCTAATTTTTTATTAGATTTTATATAGCTTGATAAAAAGTTAATTCCTTTATTTAAAAGATTTTGGCCTAAAGTTCTTGACTTTACAAGATTTGCTTGAAATAGATTATCGGTAACATCGCCATCATGACCACCCCAACCGTGGTCTGGATAAATTTTAGCTTGCCAAGCTTCATCAAATTCCTCAAATGGATAAGGCATTTTAGCAGGTTCTATTTTATTGGCTATTGATAAGAATTTTTCGGCAGCTGGTAGTAACTTAGAGCCTTCTCTACTTGCTGTAAGCGCATCATGATGCCCTGGCCCATGAATGTAAAGCCATACGTTTGGGCGTTCTCCTAAAATAGTATCTACCTTTGTAGCATGTTTTTCGGCAAGTGGCATATACTCATCTACAGTCATTAATTCCATAGGTGGTAAATACACGTCTTTAGCTTGCCCTGTTTCATCTTTTAAAGTATCAAATGTATTCCATGATGCTATATAATCAGAATAGTCAATAGCGGGCAACATATCTTGGCTAGATAGTAGTGGTGTTTGTACTTTACCATCTTCAAAGTTCTTCTCCCAAAACTTTATTTGTTCAGCACCATATTTTATTTTAGAGTTCATGTCGCCTCGCCTTAGCATAGTTTCATCAACACCATAATGCCCAGGGGAATATGTAAAAACAGAACTTCCATCTGGACTTGCCCAATGAAACATCCCTCTAGAATGTCTACTAATTACCATATAATCTACACCTGCTTTTTTGAGTATTTGTGGTAGTTGTAGCGTTTTTCCGGGTACATCTACGTTCCAGTATACCTTAGAATTGTACCCCCCAAAGGTTTTTTTAACCCATTTTTTACCAAGATATAATTGACGTACTTGATCTTCGGCATCATACATATCTTCGTACGGGCAATTGTATGTAGCGCCAACAGAGATTAATTTGTTATTTAAAAGTGTTGTAATTTTTTCTTGAGATTCTGGGTGTCTATTAAGATATTCTCTTAGCATTAAACCATCTTCAATATCAAAACCATAATCGTCTCTTATAAAAGCATCTTTAATAACAGGTGTTAAAAGCATCGTATCTCTTAATATAATGCAAACTTCTGGCCTGTCTACCCATGCAATGTCTTGATGACTAGAGTTCATGATGGAAATCCCTCCATCTGCATATTTTTTATCAAAGAAATCGTCGTACGTATCAAAATATTCTGGACGATACATTTTTGTTAAAGAAGCTCGCCAACCATTTTTATAGTTAGTTTTATTATGGTATAAATAATGCCCTTCAATATCGGTTTTTGATGTTGTACCATCGTTGTTTTCAAAAAGTAAAGACAGAGCTTCATTTCCATAAACAATTTTGAAGTCATTTTTAGGAGGCGCGATAGTGAATGATGCTTTCGATTGTTCGCCCAACACCTCAAATGTTTTTACTTTACTTTTTAGACCGTCGCTTATAACGTATACTTTTTTACCAGAAAAATGTGCTGGAGCGTCTACATAAAGTTTTCCATTTTTTTCTTTAATATCAAAAGCAGCTTCTGTATTTGCCGATTTTTTAATATGCTCTACAGCATCAATAGCTGTAAAAATCATAAGCCACGCATTATCGTTTTTTCTAAGGCCTTCTATTTTAATTTTTGCAGATTCTCCTTTTTCTAAAAACGAAATTGGTATGGTTAGTCGCATGGCACCATAACCATCTCCATTACCATCACGCTTAGATAAAACAAATTCAGCCTTGCTTTTGGATATATTATCTGTAATATCTAAAGTTCCATCTTCATTGGCTTTGAACGTAAGTAGAAAGTTGTCGTTAACATGTACCTTAAAATGGTCTCTATGCTTTAGAGAAATATTACTTAACATAAAAAAAGTAACGGTCTCTTTATTATAATCTACAGGAACTGTACTCGTCAAAAAAACAATAGGCTCATCGTTGCTATTGGACCGGGTAAATAGTGAGCTATACAGCCCATCCCTAATTGACCCATAAGCTCCAAATTCTCGTCCGTTTAAAGATTTGCTATAACCCTCAATATCATTTTTGCAAATATTGAATAGCTTATAATTCATGTTCAGCTCTTGTATGTGGCTATTACCATTACCTTCATGAAATTCTATTGTAGTTTTAGTTATGTTAGGTTTAATTCCATGAGCATGAATATTAACTACCAAAAGCAGTATAAAACTAAGCTTAAAATAATTATAAAGTTTTTTAATATTCAAGTGCATAATTAATTAAATTTGAACAAATTTTTTAATAAAACTAAATCGGTTTAGTTATCAAATATATTAAATAATTTTAGTTTTTTAGCATTGTAAACGATAAGTACTTGCTTTATTTATAGCTATTTATAAGGTATATTTAAGTTTTTAGGTTTTTTGTAGCTTTAAAAGTGTTATTTAGGTATTTCAAGGAGGTGTTCGTCGAAATGTTAATTTTATTAAATATTTGAAAATTATATTTAGATAATAAACTATAATTCGTAAAAACTAGTAATAAATGGAATTTTAGGAGTATTTATTTTATTCTGCTTTAGTTAGAAATGAAGTTAAAATAGTAATTAAATATCTCAACAATGAAAATTTGAGCGAAGCTTTAAAAGTTTTTAAAATTAAGATTTTACATTAATATAAAATTATAAAATTACAAAAATGCAAGAAGCACTAGAAGGCGTTAAGGTTTTAGATTTTTCGCAATTACTGCAAGGGCCTTATGCAACCCAAATGATGGGTGATTTAGGTGCAGATATAATAAAAATAGAAAGAAACGGAACTGGAGATATTTATAGAGGTATGACATTTTTAAACAAATGGATTGCTAAAGATGAATCGCCTTGTTTTATGGCGTGGAATAGAAACAAACGCTCATTATCTATAGATATTAAATCTGAAGAAGGAAAAGAAATTATCTACAAACTTGTTAAAGATGCAGATGTAGTAGTTGAGAATTTTCGCCCGGGAGTAATGGCGCGTTTAGGTTTTGGATATGAAGACCTAAAAAAGATTAACCCAAGTATTATTTATTGTTCAGCAAGTGGTTGGGGTGCAGATGGCCCTTATGTAACTAGACCAGGGCAAGACTTGTTAGTGCAGAGTGTTAGTGGTGCTGCGATGACTAGTGGAAAAAAATCTGATAGCCCTGTGGTATTAGGAACATCGCTTTGCGACCAAGTAAACGGATTGAATTCTGTTTATGCTATTCTTGCAGCATTATATTTTAGAGAGAAAACAGGTAAAGGACAAGAAATAAAAACAAATTTATTGTCGTCTGCTATAGCTTTTCAAATGCAGGATTTTTTTGCAATTCAGAACTTAAATACCCCTTTTGTACGACCAGAATCAAATATAGGACACCCAGGAAGTGGAGCACCATTTGGAACATATAAAACAAGCGATGGCTATTTAACAATAGCCATGAATCCTTGGGCTAAGTTAGTTAAGGCATTAGGAGAACCTAAGCTCATGCAATATGATGATGCGCAAGTACTTTATGATAAACGTGATGAAGTTCATGCAGCTATAGAAGCTGTAACAATAACCAAAACTGCAGATGAGTGGTTAGATATTATGTTGGAAATGGATTTGTGGGTGGCCAAAGTACACGACCAATCTGAGGTAGAACATAATCCGCAAGTTATTCACAATAAAACATTTGTAGAGGTAGAGCACCCTAAGGCAGGAAAAGTAAAGGTTACTAATATTCCTTTTTATATGAGTGAAACACCTGGGCAAATAAAACGACCATCGCCAATGTTGGGCGAACACGGAGAAGAGATTTTAGCAGAATTAGGACTGAGTAAACAAGAAATTCAAGAGTTAATTGATAAGAATGTTATAACAATTGAGAGGCTTTAAAAGCAGTTTGTTAAACCTTTAGAAATATATGAAAAGCGTAACCTTTACAATATCCTCAAAATTAATATATACATTAGTAATAGGTACGCTTTTAACAGTAAGTTGTAATCTTAATAAAACTCAAGATTCACTTACCGAAGTAAATTCTCCAATAGATTACATTGATACACGAATAGGAACAAAATCATGGTCTGGTAAATCTACCTTAAGTCAAGCCGAATTACCGCAAGGGCATGTTTATCCTGGTGTTGGAGCGCCTTTTGCAATGACGCAGATTAGCCCACAAACCACAAAAAAAGATATTCCGTATTGGTGGGAGCATGAAAAAATTCAAGGATTCCGGAGTACACATTATCCAAACGGAGCCTCTATGTCTGAATATGGTCCGCTAACTATAATGCCTATGGTTGGAGATTTAAAAATTACGCCAGAAGAACGCGCATCCACATTTAACCATGCAAATGAAATAGCAAAACCACATTATTATTCGGTTACTTTAAACGATTACAATATTAAAGCAGAATTAACTGCTGTTGCTAAAGCCAAGTTTTTACAGTTTAGCTACCCAAAATCTAATGCATCTCATATTGTTATAGATAATCCCTTTGCACATGGTTATTTTAAAGTGAATCCAGAAAAAAACGAAATTGAAGGCTACACAGATAATTCAGGTAGAGCAGGTAATATGGGCTATACAGGTAGAGAATTTGCATCGTATTTTGTGGCAAAATTTAGTAAGCCTTTTGATAGTTTTATGATAGTACCAAAACCTGACATAACAAAGACACCTCTTCTGTTTCCTGAAGGATTTACAGGTAAATTTTATAACAATCTAAACTTATCTGGTAAGCCAAGTGTTACAAGAAATGATGCTATTATAGATTTTGAATGGAGCGAATCTCCTGCAAAAGGTATAAAACCCAATCAATTTTCAGCAAAATACATTGGTGAACTCGTAACAACACAAGCAGGAGTTTATACATTTTATGTTACTAGCGATGATGGCGTACGATTATTTTTAGATGATAAATTAGTTATAGATTCTTGGTATAATCGAGGTGCAACTACTAATACGTATAGTGTTTCTTTAGAAGCCACTAAAACATATAGCATTAAAATTGAATATTTTGATAGTGGTGGCGGTGCTACATTAAAGTTTGGTTGCGCACCTCCAGTAACACATACGCCAGAACAAATTAGTCTAATGGCAACTAAAGGTGCTCAGGCTAATGCGGTTCATGTATCTTTTAAAACTAATAAAGACGAAAAAGTACAAGTTAAAATTGGGACTTCTTTTATAAGTATAGACCAAGCAAGAAAAAATCTAAATAGTGAAATTAATCATTGGGATTTTGAAAAAACAGCAGAAGAGACTAAAAATAAATGGAATCAAGCATTAAGTAAAATCAAGATTGAAGCCTCAGAAACAGATAAGAAAATTTTCTACACCGCTTTACAACGTTGTATGCTTTTACCAAGAAATATAACAGAAGATGGGTATCATTATAGTGCGTTTAATGGCAAAGTAGTGCCAGGAGTTATGTATACTGATTTTTCATTGTGGGATACATTTCGTTCGGAACATCCACTGCTTATACTTCTTGAACCTGAAAGGGTTTCAGTAATGATTGAAGCGTTGCTTAACTCTTACGATGAAGGCGGTTGGATTCCAAAATGGCCAAGTCCAGGCTATTCAAACATTATGCATGGTACACATGGCGATGCTGTAATTGCGGATGCATACATAAAAGGAATCAAAGGCTATAATGTTGATAAAGCGTTTGAAGCCATGATTAAAAATGCAACTACTAAAAGTACTGGTCGTTATGTGGCGCGTGCAGGAATTTTAGAGTATCAAAAATTAGGGTATGTACCTACTGATAAATATGGAGAATCGGCAATAAGAACCATGGAGTTTGCCTATGATGATTATTGTATTGCACAAATGGCGAAAGCTATAGGTAAAACAGATGTCTATAATGAATTCATAAAACGTGCTCTATATTATAAAAATATGCTAGACCCCGAAACAAAATTGGTTAGAGGAAGAAATTCCGATGGTTCTTGGCGAGATGCTAACGACCCATCAATTAGTGGGTGGGCGTATGGAAGCGACAAGGACAGAGAAAATTATTTTAGGAACATTACACTTTTTGCCCCGCATGATGTGCAAGGATTAGCCAATTTTATGGGAGGCAATCATAAACTAGAGGAATACTTAGACCATTTCTTTAAAAACGACTTCTATTACGTAGGCGATGAATATTCGATGCATTCCCCATATTTATACAATTACGTTGGAGCGCCATGGAAAACTCAAAAGCTTATCCGAGAATTAATTAATGATAATTTTGAAGAGACACCTGGTGGCTTACCAGGTAATGAGGACTGTGGACAAATGTCATCATGGTATATTTTTGGAGCCATGGGATTTTATCCTACCTGCCCAGGTAGTCCTACTTATCAAATAGGAAGCCCCGCTTTTAATAAGGGGAGTATTAATCTTGCAAATGGTAAAGTCTTTACTATAATAGCGAATAACAACTCAAAAGAAAATGTGTACATACAATCTGCGACTTTAAATGGAGAAGCTTACACAAAATCTTGGATTCATCATGATGCTATTATGAACGGTAGTACTTTAGAATTTGAAATGGGGCCAAAGCCTAATAAAAATTGGGGAGACTTGAAAGGAGATAGACATGTTTCAATTAGTGAATAATTGAAGCGAAAAAATAGTATTGTTTATAATTAAAAAAACTTTTATGAAGACTAGAATAATAAATATAAAACTCATTTTATTGATGGTTTTTTTCGTGTCGAGTTGCACAAAAAAATCAAAACAAAAAGCACCAATTCACGCAGTGGATTACACCCAATATGTAAACCCATTTATAGGAACCCAAAACGAAGGACATACATTTCCAGGAGCAACAACGCCCTTAGGAATGGTGCAACCAAGTCCAGAATCTTATAATATTCATTACAAAGGCTATGAAATGGATCATATTGCTGGTTATCAGTACAACGATCCCTGGTTAATAGGCTTTACTCAAACACATTTAAATGGGGTTGGGTGTCCTTCTATGTCCGATATTTTATTACAACCTTTAAATACAGATACTATTAATAGTGAATCTAGATTTAACTATAAATCTACATACACCAAAGACTCTGAAATAGCCAAACCAGGTTATTACAAGGTGTATTTAGATAATTTTAAAGTGCAGGTAGAGTTAACTGCTACAGAACGAGTGGCGTATCATAGGTACACTTATGACAATGAAAAAAATGCAAAACTATTGATAGATTTACAATACGGCGTCTCTTGGGATATCAATGAAATTCCTTTAAATATTTTAGAAGCTAATCAACAATTTGAAGACGACTATACGTTAACTGGCTATAGAAAAGCTAGGGTATGGGCGCCCAGAGATTTGTATTATGTAATCAAATTCAATAAGAAAATTGTAAAAAAGCAAGAGCTAACACCACCAGAAAACAAAGGTGAAAAGGCACCACGCTATATTCTTGATTTTGATATGCAAGGTGCTACAGTTCTTGAAGTAAAAATTGGAGTATCTACAGTAGGAATAGCAGAGGCTAAAAAGAACTTAGATACAGAAATAAGTACATGGAATAGTTTTGATTCCATTAGAGCAGCAACCAACAAAAAATGGAATGACATATTAGCAAAGTTTCACTTAAAAGCAAACGAAGATAAAAAAGTAGCGTTTTATACTAGCTTGTACCATCTTTATATTCAACCTAATAATATTGCAGATGTAGATGGAAGATTTAGAAGTGCCGATTCGGGTGTGCAAAATGCAGCCAGTGGTAAATACTATTCAACATTGTCTCTCTGGGATACGTATCGTGCGGCAAACCCTATGTACACAATTCTTAGTCCAGATTTAGTAAGCGATATTAATACCTCTATGCTTGATAGTTATAAATTTATGACTGTTGATTCATTAAATCCTAAAGAAGCTAATAAATACTTACCAAGATGGCAACTTTGGGGACAAGAAACACATACTATGGTTGGTAATCATGCTGTACCTGTAATTGTTGATGCTTATTTAAAAGGCATAAAACCAAAAGGTTATAGTGATCAGGAAATTTTTGATGCTGTTTGGACATCTTTAACCAAACCACATTATCGCAATCATGTAGAATTGATAGATTCCTTTGGATACATTCCTTACGATGTTAAACTGTCTAGTATTGATGATGGTAGAGAAACGGTGTCACGTCTTTTGGAGAATACATACGACGATTATGCAGGGGCTTTACTTGCTGAAAAACTAGGAAAACAAAAAGAGGCTGACTTCCTTAAAAAAAGAGCTACTTATTATAAAAATGTATATAATAAAGAAAGTGGTTTTATGCGAGGTAAAAATGCTAAAGGAGAATTTAAAAAAGACATAGATTTATCTGAGGTGGTTGGCGAATGGCTAAAAGGTTCAGATTTTACAGAAGGTAATGCATACCATTATCAATTTCATGTCTTACACGATATTTCAGGTTTGGTTGATATTATGGGGGGTAAAACAGAATTTGGAAAAAAACTAGACAATCTATTTTATTCAGAATTTAAGCCAGAGGTTAAAACTCTGGTTTGGAATATTCATGGTACGTACGGGCAATATTGGCATGGAAATGAACCTTGTCACCATTTGCCTTATTTGTACAAATATTCAGATAAACCCTATAAAACAGATAAAATCATAAAAACACTAATTGATGAATATTATTACACAAAACCAGATGGTTTGATGGGGAATGACGATTGTGGGCAAATGTCTGCATGGTATATGTTTGGTGTACTTGGTTTTTATCCAGTAAATCCAACTGGAGGACAATATATTTTAGGAGCACCGCAGGTAGAGCAAGTGAAAATTAACCTTCCAAATAGAAATACATTTACCATAAAAGCTAAAAATTTAAGTGATACCAGTTTTATTGTTGAATCTGTAACCCTGAATGGGGAGGTATTAAATAGAAATTATATCACCCACGAAGAAATTATAAATGGAGGCGAGTTAGTATTTGAAATGACAGAGGAAGCCCCTTTGCTTAAATATTTAAATTAATAAGCAATAATATTTAAGGTGTTAGATATGAATAAGTTAAATTTAAATACATTTTTTTGGGAAATTAAAATCAAATTTACTTTATTTGTATAACTTTAACTAAACCGTTTTAGTTCTACTTAATGAAAAAAGTGTACCTTAAGGATATTGCAAAAGACTTGAATGTTTCCAAGACAGCTGTTTCGCTAGTTTTGAATGGTAAAGGAAACGAAAATAAAATAAGTCAAGAGACACAACAAAAAATTATAGAATATGCTAAAAAGCATAATTATATACCAAATCAGTTGGCTCGAGGCCTTAGTAGAGGTAAAAGTGAAACTATAGGTTTAATTATTCCTAATATTTCGGATACGTTTTATTCCAAAGTAGCAGGTGTAATTGAAAGAAAGGCTAAAGAAAACGGATATACGGTGCTTTTTAGTAGTTCTTATGAAAATCCTGAAAAGGAGGGAGAATTGATACAATCTATGTTGAATAGGCAAGTAGATGGGTTAATTATAGCTTCGACGCAACAAAACCAAAAAGAGATTGATTTTTTGAAAAAAGAAAAATTTCCGTTTGTTCTTTTTGATAGACATTACCCTAGTAAGAATACGGATTATGTGGTTGTAGATAATTACGATGGAACTAGAAAGATTACAGAGCACCTTTTAAATCTTGGGAGAAAAAAAATAGGGCTAATTACGTTAAAACCAGGTTTAGAGCCGATAGCACAAAGGTTATTAGGTTATAAAGATGCATTAGCTACATTTAATATAGACCTAGATAAAGATTATATTTTCGAAATTGAACGCGAAGAATATATACATGAGATTGAAAAGGCTATACAAAGTTTAGTTTTAGGTAAAAATCCTATAGATGCGATTGTTTTTTCAACTCATTATTTGGCATCTCAAGGTCTAAGATTACTTAAAAAATTAAACATAAGCGTACCAGAAAAGGTTGCTATTGTAAGTTTCGACGAACTAAGTGCTTTTGATATTGTAGATCCACCTATTACATCTGTAATTCAGCCTATTAATAAAATAGGTTGTTCAGTAATAGATATTTTGTTAAATAAAATAGAAGGAATTTCAGAACAAGGAACTAAAGGCATCGTTTTAGAAACAAAACTCGAAATTAGGCAGTCTTGTGGTCAATAAGAACGGTAAATCAATAATTTTAAACCTTAACTAAACCGATTTAGTTAAATGTAGGTTATTTTTATGAAAGCTTATAAAATAAGGATGTAAAAGCATTTTTAGAAATTTAGAACTATAGCTAGAAGTTAATAATGTAAGTCTTAAAATTAGAATTAGTGTTATTAAACCTTCTATAATAATATAAAAACAACTAAGTAACATTTCTTAATTAAACTAATATGAGCAGTACAAAGAAAATATGGAAAAATGATAAAGAGCTATTCAGTATAGCTAAATCAGAATTATTCGTTGCCTTAGTAGGCGATATTTTAGATACACTTGGTTATCAACATCAATTTCTTCCACCAAGTATAAAACCTTTAAATACAGATTTTGTTTTAATAGGAAGAGCTATGCCTGTGCTAGAAGCGGATGTTTTTGAAGAGTCTTCTAAAAATACTAATAACCCTATGATGAAAAAGCCTTTCGGGATTATGTTCGAAGCTTTAGACGATTTAAAGGAAGATGAAGTTTATATCTGTTCAGGGTCGTCTCCAAGATACGCACTTTGGGGCGGGTTAATGAGTACAAGGGCTTTAAAGCTTAAAGCAGCAGGTGCTGTACTTCATGGCTATTCTAGAGATACTAATGAAGTTTTAGAACTTAATTTTCCAACCTTCTCTTATGGCGGGTATGCACAAGATCAAGGACCACGAGGAAAAGTGATAGATTATAGAGTGCCAATTGAAATTGAAGGTACACGCATAAATCCAGGAGATATTATTTATGGAGATAGGGATGGTGTAATTGTAGTGCCTAAAGCTGTTGAAGAAGAGGCATTTATGGGTGCTATAGGAAAAGCTAGAGGCGAACAGTTAGTTAAAAAAGCTTTAGAAGAAGGTATGAGTACTGTTGACGCTTATAATAAATTCGGCATTATGTAAAGTAAAATGCAAACTAACTAAACTAAAACCACATATTATGAGTACTAAAAAATCTAATTATTTATTAGGTATCAGTTTTGTGTCTACCATTGGAGGATTTCTGTTTGGATACGACACAGCTATAATTTCTGGCTGTAATTCGTTTCTAGAACAGCATTTTCAATTGTCTGCAGCCATGTTAGGTTGGGTAGTATCATCAGCACTATTAGGAACCATTTTGGGCTGCGTAGTGGCAGGGTCTATAACAGATAAATTTGGAAGGAAAAAGGCACTTATTTTAGCGGCACTTTGTTTAACAATATCTGCTTTTGGTTCCATGTTGCCGCCACAATTTTTAGGTAATTTGGATAACAATTTTTGGATAACATCAGATGTTACTACATCTTTTAATTTCTTAATAGTAGTCAGATTAATAGGCGGTATTGGTGTTGGTATAACATCTGTAGTGGCACCAATTTATATTTCAGAACTTTCTAAACCAGAGAATAGAGGTAAAATGGTGTCTTTATATCAGTTGTCCATTACTTTAGGTATTTTATTAGCCTTTTTAATAGATTGGATTGTATTAAGTAGTGCAGGCGATGCGGCAGGGGTGATTACTAACGAGCCATCTTCATTTTGGAACTGGTTATTTGTAGATGAGTTATGGCGTGGTATGTTTGGTACAGAAGTGCCTATTGCATTACTATTCTTAGGCTTACTTTTTATAGTGCCAGAAACCCCTAGATGGTTAATTACTAAAGGGAGAAAAGTTGAAGCGTTAGCGATAATGGAAAAGATACTTGGAAAAGAAGAAGCACAACTGGAGATGAAAGAAATAGAGGCTCTAGAAAAAGAAGAGACAGGAGGTTTTAAAGAATTATTTCAACCGTTTTTAAGAATTCCACTTTTAATAGGTATTCTACTTCCAATGTTTGCGCATTTAAGCGGTATTGCAGCAATAATGTACTATGCACCAAATATTATTAACGAATCTGTAAAAAGTGTAGAAAGTGCTTTTTTAGGTGCGGTTTTAGTGGGGGTTGTTAATAGTGCATTTACGTTTGTAGCCATTTCTCAGATTGAAAAGTTTGGTAGAAAAAAACTACTACTTATAGGAGTTGTAGGCGCTTTTATTTCACTATCTGGTGTTGGTATATTGTTCGCTATGGGGTCACAATATGTTATCATACCGTTACTAATGTACGTTGCAAGTTTCGCATTCTCATTTGGTCCAATTGTTTGGGTTATTATTAGTGAGATTTTCCCTACTAGAATACGAGGTTTAGCGGTATCTATCGGAAGTTTCTCATTAATGGTTACTGGTTTTGTAGTCACGCTTACCAATCCTGTTTTAATAGAAACTATTAATGCTTCTGGAACCTTCTTTTTGTATGCCTTTTTAACCATGCCAGCCATTTGGTTTATATGGAAATTTGTTCCAGAAACAAAAGGAAAAACTTTAGAAGACATAGAAAAACACTGGCATTCATTAATTAAGTCTAGAAACAAATCATAATATGATAGAAATATATAAAATAGAGGGCGATGGGTACCATCCTTTTTTAATACGAGAAGGATGGCAAGTAGCTCAGCTTAACTATCAGGAAGAACAGCATATTGATAATATAAAAAAACTAGATGTTCATCTAGAAACAGATGAGGTTTTTGTTTTAACAAAAGGAAACTCAGTATTAATTGCTGCCAAAATAGAAGATGGAGAGCCCGTTTTTGAATTGCAACTCATGGAACAACATAAAGTTTATAATATCCCACAAGATATGTGGCATAATATAGCCATGGAAAAAGGTAGTGAAGTTATAATTATAGAAAAATCGAACACACACATTTCTGATTTTGAGTTTTTTCCATTAAATAACGATAAACAAATTGAATTAAAGGAAAAGGTTAAAACTCTTTTTAATACAGTAAAGTAAACATAAGCAACATGAAACATATTGATTTAGCTGGAAAAACAGCTTTAATTACTGGGGGAAGCCAAGGTATAGGAGCCGAAATTTGTAAGCAACTAGCAGCTTGTGGTGCAAATGTTTTTATAAATTATTACAGTAATAAAGAAAAGGCAGAAGTTGTTGCCGAAGAGATAAGAAAGTCTTTTAATGTAAAAGTAGCCATAGGTAGAGCAAACGTATCTAAATCTAAAGAGGTTAAAGCTATGTTTAATAAACTAGATGAAGAACTTGGCAGTTTAGATATTTTAGTAAATAATGCTGGAAGTGAAAGCGTAGAGCATGTTTTAGATTTAGAAGAAGACGAATGGGATAGAGTGCTTAATATTAATTTAAAAGGTCCTTTTTTGTGTGCTAAAGAAGCGGGGCGAAGAATGGAATTAAAAAAATCTGGGGTTATCATAAATATTTCATCCATTCATGATGCTGTACCAAGAAAAGGATTAATTCATTACTGTTCTGCAAAAGCGGGTTTAAAAATGTTTTCAAAATGCTTGTCTCTAGAATTAGCAGAAAGTAATATAAGAGTGGTTTCGGTAGCTCCCGGAGCTATAGAAACTAATATGAATAGAGAAGAAATTAACAAATTTGGTCGAGAAAAATTCAACAATTGGATTCCATCTGGTCGCGTTGGCAATGTTACAGAAGTTGCAAATACTGTAGCCTTTCTTGCTAGTGATATGGCAGCCTATATAAATGGTTCAGACCTTTATATAGATGGTGCGTATATGAATCATACCATACAGTATGACCCCAGACCGCCACGTAAAAAATAATAAATCATAATTTATTTATGAAACTGATTCTCTTAACATTAACGCTACAAAGTATGGCAATATTCTATACAGGAAGTTACACGCAAGCGGGTGCACCTGCCGAAAACCCAACAGGTAAAGGTATAGGGTGCTTTCAACTAAATTTAGAAACAGGAGAAATTAAAAACCTGCACTATACAAAACAGCGTAATCCTAGTTATCTTACAATTTCTGAAGACAAAAAATATCTATATGCTCTTGAGGAAATGTTTGAAAACTTAAACCCTAAAGTGTATGCGTATAAAATTGAAAAAGATGGGGCATTAACGCTTTTAAACTCACAAAAAATAAATGGGGATTATGCATGTCATTTAGATATAATTGAGGATAAACTAGTGTTAGCTAATTATGTTTCAGGAAATTTATTGTCTTTTCCAATTTTAAACGATGGGAGTTTAGCACCTTGTTCGCAAGAGATTAAACACAAAGGTACAGGGCCTAATACAGAACGACAGGAAGCTGCACATGCCCATATGGTATATCCTTTTGGAAAAGATAAAATGTACGGAGTAGACTTAACTTTAGATACGGCCAAGGCATATCAACTAAATCCTATTTCTAAAAAATGGGAGGCTAAGCCAAATCTTGATATTACCATTGAGAAGGGTAGCGGTTCAAGGCACATGGTTATGGATAACACCGAAGATTTTGCTTATATATTAGGAGAGTTAACAGGTGGAATTTCTGTGGCTAATCTACAAGGAAGTAAACCCGAAATTGTGCAAAAACTAAGTTTTATTCCAGAAAATCATACAGGAGCTATTGGTGGCGCAGCTATTAAAATGCATCCAAACGGCAAGTTTTTGTACGCTTCAAACCGAGGCTCAGAAACTATTACAATATTTAGAATTGATGATACCTCTAAACAATTGAGTTTATTAGGATATCAACCTACTTTAGGAAAAACAGCAAGAGATTTTAATATAGATAAAACTGGAAATTGGCTTATTGTAGCAAATCAAGATTCAAATGTATTGGTAGTATTTCAAATTCATTCAAACACTGGAATGCTTAAAGAAAAATCTAAGCTAGAAGTACAAACACCAGTAAATATTTGCTGGTTGTAAATTAAAAAATTAAATAATCATAATATAAAATGATTGAACTTAAAGGTATAGCATGGGACCACCCACGAGGGTATGAACCTCTAATTGCAGCATCAAAGGCATTCAAAAAAGTAAATCCGATGATAAACATCCAGTGGGATGTGCGCTCGCTAAAAGAATTTGGTGACATGCCGATAGAGGATTTAATTGGTAAGTACGATTTTATAACTATTGACCATCCTTATATGGGGCAAGCCGATAAAAATGGATTGTTACTTAAATTAGAAACATGTGTATCTTCAGAAGCATTAGAACTATTAAAATCTGACGCTTTAGGTAAATGTTATGATATTTACCATTACAATAGCTGTTTCTATGCAACGCCTATAGATGCGGCGGCTTTAGTGGCTTCATATAGAAAAGATCTTCTTAAAAACACAGGTTTAAGCTTGCCAAAAAACCGTGATGAACTTAAAGGGTTTTATAAAAAACTACCATCAGAGTTTTCAATAGCATGGGCACTATGTCCAACCGATATTTGGTGTACATTTCTAAGCCTTTGTGCTCAGAATTATGGTAAAGATTTTATTCAAAATCAACATATAAATTCGCAAGTTGGAGTGGAGGTATTAGACGATATAAAATTTCATGTAGCGCATAGTCATCCAGAGTCTTTAAATTGGAATCCTATTCAAATATTAGACAGCATGGGTAATGAAGATAAAATCATTTATTCACCCTATTTATTTGGATACACCAACTATTCCCGAAAAAGTTACACCAAAAATATCGTGCATTTCACCAATAGTCCAGTTGGCCAGCAGCAAAACGTGTCAACGATAATGGGAGGTGTAGGACTAGCAGTATCAGCTTTATGTAAGCAACCTTCTTTAGCTGCAAATTTTGTCATGTATGCGGCAAGTGCAAATATTCAAAAAGGTGTTTTTACTTTAAATGGGGGGCAACCTGCAAGTAAAACTGCTTGGGAAAATGCAGAGAACAATGAGCTATGTAATAACTTTTTTAAAGACACTAAGTTAACTATTGAAAACGCTTATATACGTCCACAGCATCCAGGGTGGAATCAATTTCAGGAGCATGGTGCAGACATTATTCATGAAGGGATATTGAAAAATATCAGCTCTGAAATTATTATGAAAGACTTAAACGAACTTTATAAATCAGTTGGTAATGAAGACATTTAAAACTATAAAGGTTGAAACCACAGGTAAAATAGCGGTGTTAAAATTTAACCGCTCCTTACAATTAAATGCCATGAATCGGCTAATGATGGATGAAATTGTTGAAGGTATTAAATGGATTAATTCAAATAATGAAGTAAATGTCGCTGTTATAACGGGAGAAGGAAGAGCGTTTATGGCGGGAGCCGATATAAAAGAGTATGGTAGTCAAACTGCAGAAGAGTTTGATGCATTTCAAGAAAAAGGGATGCAATTGTATGATGCTATAGAACATGCATCAAAACCATGGATTGCTGCCGTAAACGGTTTTGCGCTAGGGGGCGGCTTTGAAATTGCTTTGTCTTGTGACATGATTGTAGCTTCAGAAGATGCCAAAATGGGATTACCAGAAGTGTTTTTAAGTTTAATTCCTGGTGGAGGTGGCACACAACGCCTAATTCAAAAGGTAGGCGTTAATCGAGTTAAAGAAATGTTGTTTTTAGGAGGGCAATATGATGCTAAAACTTTAAACAATTGGGGTGTTGTTAACACTATATTTCCAAGTGATAATTTTCAATCTCAAGCCATGGATTATGCAGGTAAATTATCAAGGCGACCACAACAATCTATTGCGCAGTTAAAACGCTTAGTAAACTTAAGTATGACGGCTACCCCTTTTGAAGAACGTATAAACAATGAAGCACGCACCGTTAAAAAATTGTACTTACATGATGATGCTCAAAAAGCTATTCAAAATTTTATAAAAAAATCAGAAAACAATGGAAAATAACGGACCATTAAAAGGATTGGTTGTTGCCGATTTTTCACAATTAGCACAAGGCCCTTGGGCAACGCAGATGTTAGGAGACATGGGTGCAGAAATCATAAAAATAGAGCCTCCCAAAGGCGATTGGATGCGTCACTATGCTTATGGAAATCTGTATCCAAAAGGCGAAAGTATTTCATTTATTAGTTTCAACAGAAATAAAAAAAGTATTGCACTCGATATCAAAACAGATGAGGGCAAACAAATAGCAAAAGACATTATTGCTAAGGCCGATATTCTTTTAGAAAATTTCCGTCCAGGAGTTATGGAGCGTTTGGGTTTAGGCTATGACAATATGAAAGTACTAAACCCTAAATTGGTGTATTGTTCAAGCTCGGGTTACGGTGCATCTGGCCCTTATTTAAAACGACCAGGACAAGATTTACTGGCGCAATCTATAAGCGGTGGCCCATTTTTAAATGGAAAAAAAGGAGATTTACCAGTAGTGACTGCCGTTGGACAAGCAGACTTATTAACGAGTTTGTTTATTGTACAGTCGGTTTTGGCAGCTATTTATTCGCGTAGCGTTACAGGAAAAGGTCAAAAAATAGAAGCTAATTTACTGAGTTCGGCAGTAGGGTTTCATACTCAAGAAATTACGGCGTTTTTACATAAAGGCGAAAACCCTGAACGTAGTGAAAGTGGTATTCCAAATCCTTGGCTTGGAGCGCCTTATGGATTGTACGATACAAGTGATGGCTATATTGCTATAGGCATGAATACTGTGCGCAAATTAGCCCAGGTCATCGGTTTGGATAAATATGATAACGAAGCATTTAATTCAAATAATATTATAGAAGGAAGGGATGATATTCGTAATGATTTCAATGCTGTTTTTAAAACAAAAACTACTACCGAATGGTTAGATATATTATTAGCAGAAGATATTTGGTGTTCCCAAGTTAATAGTTTTAAAGAGATGGTAGAAGATCCACAAATAAAGCATAATAATATGATTTTGGAGTACGAACACCCAACAATAGGTAAAGTAAAAACTACAGGTTTTCCTGTGCAATTTAGTGATACGCCACAAAAAATTGATAAACCTGCTCCACTATTAAATCAACACGCCGAAGAGATATTACAACACTTTAGTAGCTATACAGATGAAGAGATTAAAGCATTTTTAAAACAAAAATAGTATAAGATGAAATTAGGATTTGGATTATACCGTCACATGCTCAATGAGCAGCATTATAAGTTTGCAAAACAATGTGGTGCTACACATTTAGTGGTACACATGGTAGATTATTTTGGTAATACAGACAACAGTAAATCTAACGCCAACCAGCCTATTGGTGGCGATAGAGGTTGGGGTAAAGCAGGTAATGGCGAGCTATGGACTTTAGAAGACCTTCTTAAAATTAAAAAAGAGATAAATAGTCACGGTTTAGAATGGTATGCTATAGAAAATTTCGACCCTTCTATTTGGCATGATATTCTTTTGGATGGCCCCAAAAAAGAAGCACAAATAGAATTGGTTAAAGAGCAGATTCGTATAGTTGGAAAAGCAGGAATACCTGTTTTTGGATACAATTTTTCTTTGGCTGGCGTATCTAGTAGAGTTGAAAAACCATTTGCTAGGGGAGGCGCTGTTTCTGTTGGGATGGAAGGTTCAGTAGACGAAAAACCAATACCCAATGGCATGGTTTGGAATATGGTTTACGATGAAAATGCGCCAGAAGGCACCGTAGAACGCGTATCTCATGATACACTATGGGAACGCTTGCAGTATTTTCTAGATGAAATTATTCCTGTTGCAGAAGAAGCGGGTGTTAAAATGGCTGCTCACCCAGATGACCCACCAATGCCCTATGTTAGAAACACACCACGATTGGTATACCAACCAGATATGTACCAACGTCTTATAGACATGCAACCTAGCGAAAGTAATAATCTTGAATTTTGCTTAGGAACCATTGCAGAAATGACCGATGGTAATGTATACGAAGCAACAAAACAGTACAGTAAACAAAATAAAATTGCTTATATTCATTTTAGAAATGTAGTAGGCAAAGTACCTAATTATAAAGAAGTATTTGTGGATGAAGGAGATATAGATATGTTTAAAATATTAGAAATTTTAAAACAGAATAGTTTTGAAGGTATTCTAATTCCAGACCATACACCGCAAATGAGTTGCGATGGTTCATGGTACGCAGGTATGGCTTATGCTATGGGATTCATGAAAGCAGCTTTAAGGGCTGTGAATGAATAGTAATTGCAAAATCTAAAATTATCCTTTTGGAAAGATTTAAATCGATGTTATGTGAACAAGAAAATGTAAACACAACATATATTTATTTGGAATACCTTTAATAAGTGTTTCTCGTCTATTTTCTGCGGAATATTTTAGTGTTAATTGATTTATAAATAACTTGTTAAACGACCAAACGCTTTTAAAAAAATTAGTATTTTAATGATTTTTTTAAAATAGGAAATATCTTTGAGGTGTTTTGTTTTTGCGTTACAAGAGCGTTGGTTAGAAACCAGTAAAAAAGTACTATTTATAAAAAAGTTGTAGGTGTGCTAGAGGAAAATTTAATCTTTTTCCGTAACTACTAGAAAAAAAACACCAACCCTAGGTAAGAAGATGGTTTGGACTAGAAATCAAATAAGGTAAAGTGTCGCCGTAGTATATATGTAAACTATTAAGAATGTATTATTAGTATGAAGCAATTTAAAACTCCATTTCAGATACTTGTACTAGTTGTTTTCTTTAATTTTTCAAATGCTCAAAGAAAACTTAGTAAGCATCAGCCATTTTCGTCATATTGGTTTATAGATGAATTATTGAAATGGCAACCAGAAACGGATATCGATACCAAATTCAATATAAGTCATTTGCCGCTACAAGAACGATTTATAGATAGTACAACACAACTACGTCCAGTACTTAGTACAAAGCCATCTATAGTTTCGTTAATTGCACCTTACACTACAAGTAATAATCCATCACAGGGGTTTCAATCTGTAGCGCAATATGCATTTCCATATTGGCAATATATAGATTATTTGGTGCAATGGGGAGGTTCAGCTTTTGAGGGGATTATAGTTACACCTACGTCGTATTGGATAGAATCTGCTCACCAGAATGGTGTTGAAATTTTAGGAACTGTCTTTTTTCCGCCAAATGTTTATGGCGGTAAAGAGGAGTGGGTTCGGGAATTTTTACAACAAGATGCTAATGGCAATTTTCTAGTGGCCGATAAACTCATTGAGGTTGCCCAGATTTATGGTTTTGAAGGCTGGTTTATCAATCAAGAAACCAATGGTATGCAACAAAAAGAAGCAAATTTGATGCAAGATTTTTTAAAATACTATAAAAAAAAATCAAGCAAATCACTAAAAATTATGTGGTATGATGCGATGATAGAAGACGGGCGTGTTATTTGGCAAGATGAGTTAAATCATCATAATAGTATGTATTTTCAAAATGAAGATGAAAAACTATCAGATATTATGTTCCTGGATTTTGGTTGGAGCGAAACACAATTGGAAGATTCTCATAAACGTGCAAAAGAAATTAATAGAAGTCCGTGGGAGTTGTTTTCAGGCATAGATGTGCAAGGTAAAAGCTATAAAACGCCAACGAACTGGAAAGGGCTGTATAAAAACGAAAAGCCTTATACAACATCTATTGGTTTGTATTGGCCAAATTCTACATTCAATATAGCTAAAGACAAACAACCAGAATCCGTTTATGTTGAGGAACAAAAATTTTGGAACGGTACTATTATAGAAGAAGATGTTCCTGCTTGGCAATCTAAAGAATGGAAAGGGTTTTCAAAATATATTCCTGCACGTTCGGTAATTAGAGAGCTTCCTTTTATTACAAATTTTAATTATGGGTTAGGTCGGTTTTATAATGAAGAAGGTTTTTCCGTATCAAATAAAGAATGGCATAATTTAAGTATTCAAGATATTTTACCTACATGGCAGTGGCAGGTTGATACAACTATGGTTAAAGCTAATTTCGATTTTACAGAAAGTTATACGGGAGGATCTTCTGTTAAGTTTCAGGCAGTAAAAAGTGTTAAAAACATTAAAATACCTTTATATAAAACAGCACTAGAATTATCGGGTAACGAAATGTTGTCTTTTGCCACTAAAGGTTCAGGAACATTAAGTATAGTAATTTATACCAATAACGGTTCTCAACAGTCTTTTTTAGCAGGACCATATCAAGATTGGACTAAAAGTCAATTTAGTTTATCAGAATTAAAAGGAAGTAGAATTATTAAAATTGAAGCTATGTTTACAGGAAATAAAGATGAGTTTGTAAACCTAGGTTCACTCACAGTGACAAAAGCTAAGGAGCTATCTATAAAAAAGCCAAAGATAAAGGTAACTCCCTTTATTAATAAAAATGAAATAGAGATTTATGTGCATATAGACGGTGATAAACGAGCTAAATTTCACAATATTTATTACCTAAATAATAATCAAAAAATATGGCTAGGTAAAACAAGAAGTACAGATTATTACGTGGCTCCTTTTGAAATAAAAAACAGTATAAACGCTATAAAAATTCTTGTAGAATCCATAGCAAAAGATGGAACAAAAAGTAAGGTTTCAAGAAGTGCAGTTTACTTAAAATAAATGAATCAAATTAATTATTCATACATTAAAGAAGCTTGTGTAGAAGGTTTACAACAAGCCATTAATGCAGAAAAACAAGGAGCAAATAGAATTGAATTGTGCGCCTGTTTAAATTTGGATGGACTAACGCCAAAGATAAGAACAATAAAAGCTGTTAAAAAAGCATGTAGCATTCCAATTAGAGTCATTATTAGGCCCCGTGGTGGCAATTTTATATACTCTAAAACGGAGTTAGACATAATCAAATCAGAAATACAACAATGTAAGTCTATAGGAGTTGAAGGCGTTGTGTTTGGATTAACAACTACTACAGCTGAATTAGATATATCTAAAATTGAATTATTGACAGAGCTTGCCTTTCCTATGAAAGTTACCATTCATAAAGCTATAGATACAGTAAAAGACCCAATAGAAGCCACAAAACAACTTATGAAAATAAAAGGTGTTAATACGGTACTAACCTCTGGAAAGGGAAATACATGGCACGAGGGGAAAAACTTAATAAAACAAATGATGAAAGTAGCAGGAGATAAATTACAGATTATGCCCTGTGGAAAAGTAACAAACTTAAATTTAGCATTAGCACACGAAATTTTGAAGGCTAAAGCGTATCATGGTAAGTTAATTGTTGGAGAGCTATAAAAGTAACTCAATTAAGTAGGTATACAGTTAGTGATGATAATTTTTATATTGGCTATGATATTGTTATTTACTTTTAAAATAGAATAATACTATCCAATAGAAAAGGAGTTAAAAAAAGATTATATTTATCGATAAGATTAAAGAAGATTAGCCCTTTTTTATTTTAATGCTTTTTAAGTAGTGATTAGGGAAATCTACTTTTACATCTCACAGTTAGTTTTATTAGTTGTCAAATTAAAGAAAAGAAAGATATAGGAAGTGAGATTTCTAATGCCTTAAAATTCCATTGTTAAAGTTGAAAATGTTATTTCTGCAATATGGTATTTGTGAGGATGGTTTAAAACTAATAACAAAGAGCTATAGGAATTATTTTGTAAAAAACTAATAAGTAGGAAAGTAATACCAAGGGTTTGCCGGTGTTAGTTTATTCCATAAAAATAGTGTTAAATAAAAACTAGCATTAGTTTAAACCTGTATAGGGAATTTATATTAGGCGTACTTAAATAGAACAGCTTCAAAGCAGCTTACCAAAAACGATTGTTTGTCTCTAATCAAATAATTTAAAAGTATTTTTAAACAACAATTAAGGACTAAACTAAAAGGAAATAATCCAAATGTTTAATTAATTTAAGCTAAAAATTGGTTGAAGGCCAAATAATAATCAATCAAAAATTGTAGGGTTAATATTGGTGTTTTTTAACTTGAAAATAGTAATGTTTCTTAAGGATTTAACTTTTTAATAACACATTTGTAATATTAAATAGGTAATTATAACATATGTAGCATTTTATATCTCTAGTGATGCGTTTGGCCTTTTTAATGACTAATTGCAACAATTCTTTTAGTACTTGCTCTATAAGTATTATTTCTATCCTTATATATTATATACATTTATTTTAATATTTTTTGTGAAAATAGAAGGCATTAAAAAAAGAGCTTTTAAAGATTTTCTTATAAAGGTTTGTGTTTTCTATTAAACCAAAAGTATAGAAACTAACAATTAATTTATTTACAATAAAAAACATTTCATTAAATGAACATTAGTAATTACTATAACCCACAGTTTTTAATTAAGCTTTCAAAAATTTGTTTAATAATTTTTGCCTTTTTTTTTGTTTCGTGTAATAAAACCAAAACAGACGAGCAAACAACAAATTTTACTGCTTTTAAATTTTATAACACCTCTTTGCCTATTCAAGAAAGGGTAAGTGATTTAATAAACCAAATGACACTAACAGAGAAAGTATCACAAATGAGATACGACGCTCCTGCTATTAGTAGGCTAGGAGTGCCTGCTTATAATTGGTGGAACGAGTGTTTACACGGTGTTGCAAGAGCTGGTGAGGCGACCGTTTTTCCGCAAGGTATTGGCATGGGGGCTACATGGAATACATCTCTAATTTTTGAGATGGGGACTGCAGTATCCGACGAAGCTAGAGCAAAACATCACAAATTTATTTCTGAAGATAAAAGAGGTATTTACCAAGGTTTAACATTTTGGACACCAAACATTAATATTTTTAGAGATCCACGTTGGGGAAGAGGTCAAGAAACTTATGGCGAAGATCCGTATTTAACTAGTAGAATAGGAGTTAATTATATAAAAGGACTTCAAGGAGACGATTCTAAATATTTAAAAGTTGTAGCCACGGCAAAACACTTTGCTGTACATAGTGGACCAGAAAAATCTAGACATCAAGATAATTATCAAACTTCTAATAAAGATTTATTCGAAACTTATTTACCTGCATTTGAAGCCGCAGTAAAGGAGGCCAAAGTACATTCTGTAATGTGTGCTTATAACCGCTTTAGGGACCAGGCCTGTTGCGGTAGTAATCTGTTGTTACAAAAAATTCTTCGAGACGATTGGAGTTTTGAAGGTTACGTAGTTTCCGATTGTTGGGCGATTAATGATTTTTGGGAACCAGAAAAACACGAGCTTGTAAAAACCCCAGCAGAGGCCAGTGCCTTAGCAGTTTCTAGAGGAACAGATTTAAATTGTGGAGATTGTTATGATCCAAATTTAAAAGAAGCTGTTTTAAAAAAAATGGTAGATGAAGAAAAAATTGATTTAGCGCTAACTAGGTTAATGACAGCGCGATTTAAACTAGGTATGTTTGATCCTGAAAAAGATGTAAAATGGTCGAAAATCCCTTATAACGTCGTCGCTAGCCAAAAGCACTATGATTTGTCTGAAAAAATAGCAAAAGAATCGATAGTGTTGCTAAAAAACCAAAATAATACGTTGCCTTTAGGTAAAAACATTAAATCTATTGCAGTAATTGGGCCTAACGCAAATTCTAAGCAAGCTTTACTAGGCAATTATCATGGTACCCCAAAAAAATACAATACACCATTATATGCTATAAAAGAAAAGTTACCCAATGCAACTATAAATTATGCGTTAGGAAGTGATATTGCTATTGGCTGGCCAATGTTGAATACAATACCTTCTGCAGTGTTAAAAAATGGTGAAAAAAATGGTTTAAAAGGAGAGTATTTTAGAAACAAAAATTGGGAAGGAATTCCAGAAGTTATTAAAAACGATACTATTGTAGATTTTATTTGGACCTTAAAAAGACCTTTAGAGAACTTAAAAACCGATGAGTTTTCAGTAAAATGGACAGGGCAATTAGTACCTAACGAAAGTGGTAAATATAGAATAGGGCTAAAAGCTAGTAGCGCAGGTAAACTTTATTTTAACAATGAGTTGAAGTTTGATTTTAAAGACGACCACGAACCAAAAACGAAGTATTTCGATATTGCTTTAAAAGCAGGAGAAGCTCACGATATAAGAATAGAATACTATAACTACCACTCAGATCCTCAAGCACAATTTGTTTGGGCAAAAATGGATCAAGATTTATTAACACCAGCTCTAGAAGCCGCAAAAAAATCGGAAGTTGTTGTACTGTGCTTGGGACTATCTCCAGACATTGAAGGAGAGGAAATGCCTGTGCTATTGGAAGGTTTTGATAAAGGAGACCGTTCAGACATTACGCTTCCTAAAACACAAATTGAATTAATGAAAAAAGTTTATGCCCTTGGTAAACCAACAATCTTAGTTTTAATGAACGGTAGTGCGTTGGCAGTTAATTGGGCCGCAGATAATGTTCCTGCAATTATAGAAGCATGGTACCCGGGCGAATTTGGAGGAAATGCTCTTGCAGATATTTTGTTTGGAGACTACAACCCTGCAGGACGACTACCAATAACATTCTATAAGTCTGTAAAGGATTTGCCAGATTTTAAAAACTATAGTATGAAAAACAGAACCTATAAATACTTTAAAGGAGATCCTCTTTTCCCTTTTGGACATGGTTTAAGCTACACAAATTTTACATATAGTAAATTAAATATTCCGGATACCATTAGTATAAATAATAACTTAAATATTAAAGTAGAGGTTAAAAATACAGGATTAGTTGATGGTGATGAAGTTGTTCAGTTATACATTTCACATAAGCAACAAGAAGATGCAGCAATAAGAACTTTGGTAGGTTTTGAAAGAATTCATTTAAAAGCTGGAGAAACTAAAACAATAAGTTTTAGTATTAGTCCAAAACAGTACGCTTTAATTAATAATGAAGGTGTTAATGTGCTAAACACAGGGTCATTAAACGTAAGTGTTGGAGGAAAACAACCGGGCTTTAAGGGTGTAGCAGATACTACTACTAGTAATGTATTAATAAAAGATGTTACATTAATAAACTAACAATAAACAAACTAAATTAATAACTTAAACTATAATTAACATGAAGATGAAGTTTAAATTGGCAGTCATTACCATAGTAATGATTTGTACACAAAGTGCTTTTTCACAAACAAAAACTGTATCGGGGTCTGTTACCGATGAGTCTGGAATGCCCTTGCCTGGGGTAAACATTCTAGTTAAAGGAACATCAACAGGAAACATAACCGATTTTGATGGAAAATATACTATTAGTAACGCTAGCCTTAATAATATTCTTGTATTTACTTACTTAGGATTTGCAAAAAAAGAAGTGCTATACAAAGGTCAAAGTATATTAAATGTTACCTTGTTAGAAGATACGTCAGAATTAGACGAAGTTGTGGTAATTGGTTATGGTACATCTAAAAGAAAAGATTTAACAGGGGCTATTTCCTCTGTATCTGCAGATGAGATTAGAGATCAGCCTTTTACATCTGTCGATCAAGCTTTAATTGGTAAAGCAGCAGGTGTTACGGTTTCCCAAAACTCAGGAGCCCCTGGTGGTGGTGTCTCTTTAAAAATAAGAGGTGTTACATCCATTAATGGTAATGAACCATTATACGTAGTTGACGGGACACCAATTTTTGCAGATAGAAATAACACATCTTTAGATTTAGGTACGGCTACAGGAGGTGGATCCGGCCAAAATGTTAATTCTGCTTTAGCAGGTTTAAATATGTCCGATATAGAGTCTATTGATATATTGAAGGACGCATCTGCTACAGCAATTTATGGTGCCAATGGCTCAAATGGTGTTGTTTTAATAACCACTAAAAAAGGAAGTAAAGGTAAGTCAACGGTTTCGGTTGATAACTATACAGGTATACAGTCGGTCGTAAAACATATTGATATGATGGATTTACAACAATACGCTCAATACACGAGCGACCTGCTAAAATCTGATAATAGAGAGGTTCCTTTTGAGTTCCAAAACCCTAGTTTGCTAGGTAAGGGTACAAATTGGCAAGAAGAAATTTTTAGAAAAGCATTAATAACCAATAATCAGGTTTCTATTTCCGGAGGAAAAGATAATACGCGTTATTATACATCCTTAGGTTATTTTAAACAAGATGGAGTTATTGTTAATACTAGCTTTGAAAGAATTTCTATGCGTCTAAATATAGATACAAAAGTTAACGACTGGCTTAAGGTTGGTAACAATGTATCCTTAAGCAGCATAAATCAACGTATTGTTAAAAACGACGATAGAGGCGGTATAGTATCATCGGCTTTACGTTTAAGCCCATTAATACCAGTAAGATATCCCGATGGCAGTTTTGGAGCTCCCGGTGGTGGGGTAAATGGAGCAGCCAATAATTACGAAGCTGTAAACCCAGTTGCATATTCAGAATTTGTAAACAATCGAGATAAAAAGTTCAAAATAAACGGAAATTTATTTGCAGAAATTAAACTTTTAAAACCGTTAACTTTTAGAACAGAACTTGGTTACGATTTAAATGCTGGAGATGGTCGAGTTTTTATTCCTACTTACAATAACATAGGTACTGCTGCCAATGAGGTAAATTCTTCGCTTAAGCAACAGGATCAAGGTTATTATTGGAACGTTAAAAATTATTTAACTTACAATCAAAATTTTGATAAACATAGTTTAAATGTGGTTTTGGGACAAGAAAGGCAAAAAAGTGATTTTGAATACATACGAGGGTCCAGAAGAGGACTTGAAGGAAACAACCAATTTGATAACTTAGTGTTGGGTTTAAAATCTACCTCTGAGGTAGATAATCAAAGTTTTGCTTGGGCTATGCAGTCTTACATTGCGAGAGCTAATTATAATTATAACGATAAATATTATTTAACAGCATCGTTAAGAGCTGATGCATCTTCAAACTTTGGGCCTAATAATAAATGGGGGTATTTTCCTGCCGTTTCAGGTGCATGGACAATATCCAACGAAAATTTTATGAAGTCGTCATCAAGTACCATAAATTATTTAAAATTGCGTGGAGGCTATGGTGAGGTAGGTAATCAAAATATTCCAAGTTTTTTATATCAAACACAGTTTTCAGCGGTACCTTCATCGAGTGGGCTATCTTATATTTATTCTGTAGATGGAAACCCAGATATAAAATGGGAAACTCTAAAATCAGTAAATATTGGTTTGGAAATTGGTTTGTTAGATGATGCCATTAAATTGGACCTAGATGTATATCAAAAAAAATCTTCAGACCTACTAATTCAAAGACCGGCTGACGACAGAACCGCTGGTAGAGTTTTACCTTTTGAAAATGTAGGTGAAATGCTTAATAAAGGTATTGATATAACTTTAAATACTAGAAATTACCAAACAGAAGATGTATCGTGGAATTCCACTTTTATATTCTCAACATTTAGCAACAAACTAACAAAGTTTTATGATGGTACAAAACCACTTACAGCAAACATTCCGCAGTCAGATGGAGAATTGCTTTATAGTTATGTAGAACAAGGAAAGGCGTTAGGGCAAATATATGGTTTTGTAACCGATGGGATTTTTAGAACTCAAGAAGAAGTAGATGAAAGTGCAGTTCAGGTGCCAGGAAAAACCAGTGTAGGAGATATTAAATTTAAAGACTTAAATAACGACGGAGAGATTACTCTAGCAGATAGAACCTATATTGGTTCTGCGCTTCCAAAATTTACTTTTAGTATCAACAATAGTTTTAGCTATAAGAATTTCGATTTAAGTGTGGTATTAAACGGTTCTTATGGAAATAAAATATACAATCAAAATAGGTTTTATACCGAAGCACTACGTTTTATAGGAGAAAATCAAACAACAGATGCATTAAACCATTTTGTTGTAAATTATTTGCCAGACGGAGTTACTCTAGATGACGCCGCAAATTTAGCTCAAAACACAAATATTCCAAGAATTGATTTAGGAAATGGAAACTCAAATACTCGCGTTTCCGATCGATTTGTAGAGGATGGATCTTATATTAGAATTCAAAACATAACCATGGGGTATAATATTAATCAAGGTATTTTGAGTAAAACAAACTTCTTTACTAAAGCAAGAATATATCTTTCAGGACAAAACTTATTTACGTTTACAAAATACTCTGGTCTAGATCCAGAAATTGGAAGCCGAAATTCAGATATAAGATACGCTGGCTTAGACGTGGGTAGATACCCTTTAGCAAAAACAATAACGCTAGGTGTTAATCTAGCTTTTTAATAACATTAAAATTGATTATTATGAGAAAGCACTTAAAAAAAGCACTAATGCTAGTTACCACGATTCTTTTCTTTGCATCGTGTTCAGGAGACTTTACAGATTTGAGGTCTGAGAATACATTATGCGTAGATTGTTTACCGCCAGGAGCATCACCTTATGAAGGCATTCAAAACGGAATGTACACTAAAGGGTGGTTTGATTATAATTTTAAAGGTATGATAACCCAAGGAGATACCTATGCAGGAAATGTATGGGCAAACGATGGTGAATTTAGGCCTTTTGCAGAAGCCTCTGTATTGAATGATAATGCCGTTTTAAATAGTAACTGGACAGGGCTATTTTCTGTAGTAAATCAAGCAAATTCTCTAATGCAAGATTTAATTAATGACAAAGAAAATATTCCAGAGGATGCTTATATTCAAGGGATTGGTGTTTCTAAATTTATGAGAGCTACGGCTTACTTCTATTTAGTACGAATATGGGGGCCAGTTCCAATTTATGATGAAAACTCTTCCGGTATAAATGCTTTTAGAAATTTAGAGTCGGACGTTTATAAATTCATTGAGATGGATTTGGAAGATGCTTCTGAAAAGTTGACGGAGAACCCAAAAATAGGAAGAGTTGGAAAATACTCGGCAATGGGAATGCTTGCAAAAGTAAAATTAAATTTACAAAAATATGATGAGGCCGCCCAATTATGCAGAGAGGTAATAAATAGTGGAAAGTACGATTTATTGGAAGACTATGGGAATTTGTTTAATAATCCTAATTTTAATAATAGTAAGGAAAGTTTGTTTTCATTACAATGGACGGTAAACTGTAATGAATGGGGTACTCAAAACACCGAACAAGCTTTTATTGTTCCGTCAGGTTCTGGTATTACTGGTGGTGGCGATGGTTGGGGGTCTTACATGCCAACTATTGATTTACCTGGGTTGTACGAATTGGGAGATAAAAGAAGAAAACCATCCATTATGGTTGATGGCGATGTTTATCCAGAATTATTAAGTAAAAAAGGAGGTTATACTTTTGATAAATTACCATCTCAAACCGCACTAAATTTTCGAAAATATATTGTAGGTTCTGCCGAAGATGGCTATAATGTTTGCTTTATGAGAACAGAACAAAATACAAATGTACTGCGTTTTGCTGATATATTATTAATGCTAGCTGAAGCCAAGTTAGGAGCAAGTGTTTCTACTTCAGATGGTGAAGCATTATTAGCTTTTAATAGAGTTCGCTCTCGTGCAGGCTTAGGGGCAGTAACCGAAATTACTCAAACTAGCTTGTTTAAAGAAAGAAGAATTGAATTTCTGTTAGAAGGACAATACTATTTTGATTTACAACGAAGAAATAGAGCAGACGCATTAGCAGAAATTGCCGCGCAAGAAAGAGGTTTTTATGGCGATGGGGCCAGAACCGAGTTAGTTTCTATAAAGGTATCACCTACTGATGATTACTTTACTTTGCCTTTACCAGCAGGTGCTATAAGTATTAATGTTAATTTAACTGCTGAGCCAGTTCCGTTTAATTTTTAAATAATAATTATGAAAAATATTTTCAAAATAAATCTTGTAATAATAATGTTTGTTGCTGTACTGTTTTCGTGTTCAGAAGATAATGTTCAATTACCAACAATAACAACTTTTGTTTCGCAAACAAATCCAAATGCTTCGGGTACGCCGGGTGAGTTACTAAAGGTTGAAGGAGTAAATTTATCTGGCTTAAAGCAAATTATTCTAGATAATAATCTAGATGTTTCTTTTAATCCTAATTTAAATTCGGATGTTGCTATTTTTTTCAATATACCTAGTTTTGATTTTGAAAACCCCTATAATTTTGGCGTTCAACCTATAAAGTTTGTTACAGCAAATGGGGTAATTGATTCTCAAATAAATATTATACAACCTGCTCCTGTTTTTGCAAATTTTAGTGCACTAAACCCTAAATTAGGAGACAAAGTAACAATAAAAGGAGATTGGTTTATTGATATTTTATCGGTTACATTTGGAGGAGAACCGTTAGATTATACATTAGTTTCAGATAAAGAAATGTACTTTATTGTACCAACCAGTGCTACAGAAGGAGCTCACGTTGTTATTACTACAAGCGCAGGTAGTACTGAGCTTGTTCCTGCTGGGCCAGGGGTTTCAAATACTACATTTCTAGATATTAATTTTGGTTTTGTAGATTATTTGTTTGAAGATTTTGATGGTAATGGTTTGTATACCAGTACTTGGGGGTTTTATGGAGATGCAGGTGCATTGTCTGTAACAGCAACAGGGCAAACCGGTAATAGTGCTCAATATGATTATAACGGAGATACAACAAACGGATACAACGGCTGTCAAAATAACGAAGCTGGAGCATTTTTACCAAGTACAGCTACTACAGCTTCTAAAGTTATTTTTAAAATGATGGTAAATGCAGATGTAGGTACAACGTTTGATGTAATTTTAGATACTTGGGCTTATAATTTTAGTGTTTCTACAAGTGGATGGCAGGAAGTCTCTGCACCGTTAGATCAATTTGGGTCGGGTTATACACCTGGAAATGCAGCTACCGATACAAAAAAGGTAGATCCTTCGGAGATTTTGCAAGTAAAGGTTTCGTTACCTAATAATGGTACATCTTCTAGCGTTAAATTCGACGATATTAAATTTAGAATACAAGAATAACTTAATTGAAAATAATATAATAAAAAGGTTACCTCTATAAAAAGGGTAACCTTTTTTAAACAAAAAAATATGAAAACACTTAATTTAAAAGTTAGTATTGCCTTTTTTTTAATGGCTGCACTACTAAATTGTAGTAAGGATGACACCAGCTCTCCAGAAATTTCGACTATGTTAAACATCCCATTTGCTTCAACAGCTAGTAATATTACAGATTATTCTTTTCAAGCTAATTGGGTTTTGGTGTCCGAAGCAGACAGTTATTTAATTGATGTTTCAGAGTTTAGCGATTTTTCTACTATTCTTAATGAATATAAGGGGGTTGCTGTTCAAGAAAACACACTTGTTGTTACAGGTCTTTTACCAGCAACAAACTATTATTATAGAGTAAGTGCTAAACGAGGTGCCGAAATAACTAGCCATTCAAATGTTATAACGGTTACAACTACAGGGGTTATGTCAGAAGAACCCGAAGACCCCACTTTTCTTAAAGTTAAAGCTAATGCTTTAGCTAATCCTTTTTTTGTAGGTGTAGCTGTTAAATCGAATCAATTAACCGAAGGTAGTTCGTATAATACGGTTCTTAAAAATGAATTTAGTAGTATTACGGCGGAGTATGAAATGAAAATGGATCCAATTTCTACAGGAAGTGGAACCTACAATTGGCAGGCCTCCGATAAGATAGTTAAATATGGTAATGACAATGGAATAAATGTTCATGGGCATGCATTAGTTTGGCATAATGCAGTACCTAATTGGTTGTCTACTTTTTCGGGTACAGATGTAGAGTTTGCATTAGAAGTAAAAAAGTATATCACCGATGTGGTTACACGTTATGCAGGAAAAGTAAGATCATGGGATGTTGTAAATGAGGCTGTTGCTGATAATGGTGACATGAGAAACACTATTTTTCTTCAAAAAATGGGTGCTAATTATATAAAAGATTGTTATCAGTGGGCCAGAGATGCTGCAAATGCTGCTGGTGATACAGATTTATTATTATTTTATAATGATTATGCAACGTCAACTAATATACCTAAACAGAATAAAGTGTTTACAATAGTAGATGATTTAAAAGCAAGTAACCTCATTGATGGTGTAGGTTTTCAAATGCATAATACGTATCTAAGTCCAACTAAAATGCAAATAGAAACCGATATTAATAGAGCTGTAGCTAAAGGTTTAAAAGTTCACGTTTCAGAGTTGGATATCCAAGTAAATCAAAATAATGATATCACTTTCCTTACAGAAGAAAGAAATTTAGCCCAAAAAGCAAAATATAAAGAAATAGTGAAAATTTATAATGCACTTCCCGCTGTAAATAAATATGCTTTAACTGTATGGGGGTTTAAAGACAATGAATCTTGGATTCCTTATAGTACAGATTTAAACCATCCGGGGAATGACTGGCCGTTACTATACAATAATAAATTCGAACTAAAAAGTGCTCATACTGGATTTTTAGAAGGATTAGATTAAGGTAGTTTATTTGTTTTTACTGTAAAAACATCGTTTAAAAAGCAATTTTTAAACGATGTTTTTTTATAAATTAAATTTTATTAAGGTGGTAACTTTAAAATATATTAGTAAATATTACTAGACTTAATAGAGCTTATATGTTTGTAATTTAACTCAATAATTATTTAATACTTACTTTTAGTTGTTTGGTTATGTTATTAGATGCGTTGCCAACGTATACAATATAATCTCCTTTTTCTATATTCCAGTTAGCCATAGAGTCATCATAATATGCTAAGCTACTTACGGGTATATTAATATTTACATTTTTAGAGCTTCCGCTATTAAGTAGTATTTTATGAAACCCTTTTAGTTCTTTTAAAGCTCGCTTAACTTTAGATTTTGGTTTGCCAACATATACTTGTACAACCTCGGCGCCTTCAAGTTTACCTATATTGGTTACATTACAAGTTACAGTAATAGTATCATTTATACTGTATTTGGTGTTATCTGTTTTTATATTAGATATACTAAATTCTGTATAAGATAATCCATAACCAAAGGCATATTGTGGCTCAATTTTTTTAGTGTCAAACCATCTATAACCAACTAAAATATCTTCTTTATAATATTGGTTAGTGCCATCGCCAGGATATGATAATTCGCCATAAGAATGTGCCCCATTATCATCCAATTTTTTTGGGAAGGAGAAAGGTAGTTTACCAGAAGGATTTACATCTCCACTTACTACATCTGCGATAGCATATCCAGCCATGCTACCTAAATACCAAGTTTGTATTAAACCATTAACTTGATTTAGCCAAGGAGTTTTAACAGCATTTCCGGTAACCAATAACATACCTAAATTTGGATTTACTGCTTTTAATTGATTAATAAACTCTTCTTGTTCATATGGTAAATAATAAGACTGTCTGTCGTCGCCTTCGCAATCCTGTAAATGACTTTTATTTAAACCGCCAACATATAGGACAATATCTGCTTTTTTAGCTGTTTCAATAGCTTCTATTCTAAGGGAATCTTGGTTTAATTTAGATGGTATAATATTATCGTAAACAGATGGACCGGTGTGATAGCCCATAGCGTGAATAATTTTAGCTTTTTTATAACGCTGCTTTAAACCTTCAAGAGGAGAGATTTCAAACTTAGGTTTTAGTTCAGAAGATCCTCCTCCTGCTGTCATAGAGCGCGTTGCATTTTCACCAATAACCGCAATAGTAAGCCCTTCTTTATCTTCAATAGGGAAGAAGTTGTTGGTGTTTTTTAATAAAGTAATACCCTCTTGTGCAACCTTTCTAGCTACATCGTGGTGCTCTTTATTGTTTATGCGACCATAACCTCTATTTGGTTTCATGTTAGTACGATACATTAATCTTAAAATACGTCTTACTTTATCATTAACAACAGACTCTTCAATAGTTCCTTCCTTGATGGCTTTTAAAAACGGGGAAGCCAAATAGTAATACTCGTAGTGATTTAGTGTTGTAGTACCTAGACCATCGGTGCCAGTTCCCATTTCCATATCTAATCCGTTAACTGCGGCTTCCATAGTATTGTGTGCAGAACTCCAATCACTAATAACAACACCATCAAATCCCCAATCTTTTTTAAGGATATTTTTTGTAAGTAATTCGTGGTGTGTTGTGTATTGCCCTCTAAATTTATTATAAGCTCCCATAATTGCCCAAACACCAGCATCTTGTACAGCAGCTTTAAAAGCAGGTAAGTAGATTTCGTGTAACGCTCTATCACTAGCCTCAACATTAATAGAGCTCCGCCAGTGTTCTTGGTTATTTAAAGCAAAATGTTTAACACAAGCAGCTACGTTATTTTTTTGTACGCCTTTAATATACGGTACAACTAATGTAGAGGCTAAAAAAGGATCTTCTCCTAAATATTCAAAATTTCGACCGTTTAAAGGCGTTCTATATATATTTACACCAGGACCTAGTAAAACATCTTTTTCTCTATAGAGGGCTTCTTCTCCAATACTTTTACCAAATTGGGCAGCCATATCAGGATTAAATGATGCTGCTAAGCAAGTAAGCGCGGGGAAAGCAGTAATAGAATCGTTAGTCCAACCAGCGTAATCCCAAGAGTCCCAGCTTATTTCGGCTCTTACGCCATGCGGACCATCAGACATCCATATTTCTGGAATACCTAGCCTTTCAACACCTTTGGTGCTAAATTTAGATTGCGCATGACACATAGCTACTTTTTCTTCTAAAGTAAGCAAGGGTAAAATGCTGTCTATTTTAGATTCTATGACACCGTTATCGTTTTTAATTAATTTAGAACGTTTTTTTTGAGCAAAGCCAAAAGGGATTATTGAGAAAACACAAATTAAAATTAGTGCTTTTCTAACGGTTTTTTTAAGTGTTTTTTTTCTATTCATTTATAAAAATATTTAGTAGTGTAAAACTACCTTCTTGTTGCCAATAAAATAAATATTTATGAAGCATTAAGTAGAACATATGTTGCAATTAATACATTTTATATTGTTTAATGGTGTTAGTGTCGTGTTTTAAAATTTTTACAACATACTTTTTTAAGTGCTTAGTTTCTAAGACAAAATAATTAACTTATTTTTTAAACAAGGTTTTTAACTTGTTTTGGTGTTTGGTTTCTTAATTGAGTGCGATCAGGTATGGCATAAAAATCTTCAATAATTATAATGTTCTTTTATGGTTTTATGTATTAGTAATTATGGCTTTATTTTTAATGACTTTATGAATGTTAAAATTACATTCGAATTGATAAAAAAAGTGATAACATACTAAATAGGGTTATGTAAGTTATTTAATAAAATATCTGTCTTTTAATCTATTGTATATGCAAGTGCAGGAAGATGAAGTCTACTACTATTTTAGCATCCATCAAATTAGAAATAGAGGTTTGTTAGGCTAGTAGATGCTTTATAATTTTTGTAAATTAAAAATTTTGGTGGTTTACTTATAATGTTAATTAGACCATTGTAAGTAGTGCATTGTAATATTAAAGTAAAAAATAAATGTCAAATTAAAAACCTCATTATAAACGACTTTTCTGTGTTAGTAATTCATCTATCAAACAATGTAGTTAATGCTTGTTTTTTACTTCAACACAAGTCTAGCGTCATTTTTTGTTTATTCTTATAGAAGTAAAATAATTGTTAAAAAAAATAGTGTTGTTTAAGTTCTTTGTGTCTAGACCTTACAGTTGTTTAGTTGTTATACGCGTTTTATTTTCAAGAGTTTTTCTGCTAAATATCTAAAACACAACTAAAAATCTGAAAAAAAAATTTTGTTATAAAATACTTTTAACATATATTTGGCAAACCAAAGTGGTTTACCAGTTTGGTTTTCCAGAACTAATATTAAACAAATACTAAATTAATGAGACAAATAAGAAACTTAAAAAAGACGCTTCTATTATTAATAGGGTTTTGTTTTGCATTAAATTTAAATGCACAACAAAAGACAATAACTGGTGTGGTTACCTCTGAAGCAGATGGTATAGGACTTCCAGGTGTTAATGTTATTGTTAAAGGAACAACTACAGGAGCATCAACAGATTTTGATGGTAATTACTCTATAAACGTAAGTGGTAGCGATGCCGTTTTATCTTTTAGTTATGTTGGATACGTCGCTAGAGAGGTTAAAGTAGGAAGTAATAATACAATTAATGTTGCCTTAGTTGAAGATTTAGCGGCGCTAGATGAGGTTGTGGTTGTAGGGTATGGTGCCAGAAAAAAGAGTGATTTAACGGGATCTGTATCTGCAGTTAAATCAGATGAGCTAACGGCTTTTCCTGTCTTAGATGCCGAACAAGCATTGCAAGGTAGAGCAGCCGGTGTTAACGTGCAATCTAATAATGGTGGTGAGCCAGGTGCTCCTATTAGTATTTCTATTAGAGGTAATACGTCTATTAATGCGAGTAGTTCACCTCTTATTGTTGTAGATGGTTTTGTTGGTGGAAGTATGCCTCAAGCAGGAGATATTGAAAACCTTCAAGTTTTAAAAGATGCATCTGCAACTGCTATTTATGGTTCACGAGGTTCAAACGGTGTTATTTTGGTAACTACAAAAAAAGGTAGAAAGGGTAAACTAAATGTTGAATTCAATTCTACTTATGCTATTCAGAATACTTCAAATAGATTAGATTTATTGAATGCAAACGATTTTGCAGATTATCAAAACCAGATAAGAGCAAATCAAGGTAATACGAATCTTTTTCCTCAAGGATCAGCAGATACAGACTGGCAAGATGAAATATACAGATCTGGAAATACTTCAAATAATCAACTGTCTTTTTCTGGAGGTTCTGAAAAAGTAAATTATTATGCTTCTGGTACTTATTTTCAGCAAGATGGTATACTGGTTAATTCTGGTTTTGAAAGAGCAGTATTCCTATCAAATTTAGATGCACAAGTAACCGATAAATTAAAATTAGGACTTAATTTAACGGGTACTTTAAGTAAGAAGAATGGAGTTGCTACGCAATCTACAGGTGCAAACGGTGTTGGTGCAGGTGGTGATGATGTTGTGGCTTTAGCTATGCGTTTTGCTCCAGACCAAGGCGTATATAACGATGATGGTACTTTTTCTGTAAACGACAGAATTGGAGATCCAGTAGATAATCCATGGGCTGTTGCAACACAAAGAGATGATGATACGGAAACAGAAAAATTTAGAGCAAACTTTTATGCTAATTACGAAATTGCTGAAGGCTTAACTTTTAAAACAACCTTTGGTTTAAGTAGTGATAATAATTTTAGAGGACTTTATTTGCCTCGTACCTTACAAGTTACAGCTGGAGGCGTTGGTGGAAGAGCTATTATGACTCAAGATAAAACTAAAAATATCTTGAGTGAAAATTACTTAACGTATAACAAAGACATTGGAAATGGAAATTTAACTTTATTGGCTGGTTATTCGTATCAAAAAACGACTAATAAAGGGTTTTATAGTGAAGGTACTGGGACCATTTCAGACACTTTTTCTTATTATGGATTATATACTGCTACAAATTTACTTAATGGTGAAGCTGGTGATATTTATACAAATGAAACAGAAATTCAATCTGTATTTGGAAGGGTTAATTATGATTGGAATGATAAATATTTATTTACTGCAACAGTAAGACGTGATGGAGCTTCTAACTTTGCCGAAAATGAAAAATATGCGCTTTTCCCATCTGCAGCTTTAGGATGGAAAATTTCTAACGAAGATTTTTTAAGTGATAGCGAAACAATTTCTAATTTGAAATTAAGAGCTAGTTATGGTGTTACCGGTAACCCATCAATTAGTGCATATCAATCTTTAGCCAGTTTAGCTAGTATTTATGCGTCCAACAATGGCGAAACAGTTGCTTCAGTTACTCCAAACCAGCCGGCCAACCCAGATTTAAAGTGGGAGTCGTCTTATCAAACAAATGTAGGTTTAGATTTAGGTTTACTAAACAATAAAGTGTCACTTTCTTTAGATTATTATAATATCGATACCAAAGATTTAATAATGATAGATAGAGGGTTGCCTTGGTATTTAGGTTTCTACAATGATGAAATATTAAAAAACGTTGGAGAAATTAACAATAAAGGATTTGAAATTTCTTTAAATACAAGAAATATTACAAACGATGATTTTAGTTGGACTACTGATTTTGTTTTCTCAAAAAATAAAAATACTGTAGAGAAATTAATAAACGGCGATGATTATTTTCAAAATGGTGCTCCAAGTTATTTTAGTGTTAATAACAATGTTTTATTAAGAGAGGGTGAAGAAGTAGGTCAATTTTGGGGATATGATTACGCAGGTGTATATCAAGGTGGGGCGTTTCCGGAAGGTACTGCAACAATTGAAGACGGTGTAGCTGGTGACCCTTTATTTTTAGATTTAGATGAAAGTGGTGATATTACTAATGATGATAGAAAAATTATTGGTAACCCTAACCCCGATTTTACGTGGGGTATCACAAATAGCTTTAGGTATAAAAACTTTGATGCAAACATATTTTTTCAAGGTTCTCAAGGTGGAGAAATCTTTAATATGACTGAAGTACAGTTAAACAATGGTGATGCTAATACGACTTATGGGTATTTTAATAATGCTTGGACACCTACAAATACGAGCACTAACCAACCTCGAGTAGGTAACAATAGTTTTAGAGAAGTGTCTTCTCGTTTTGTTGAAGATGGAAGTTATATTAGATTGAAAAATATAGCCATAGGCTACAATTTTCCTTCTGAAGCTATTGAAAAAATAGGTGTTGAGAGACTAAGATTGTCTATTAGCGCTCAAAATTTATTGACTATTACAAATTATTCTGGTTTAGACCCTGAAGTTAATTATTTTGGTTCTGCTGGAAATAATAACACAGCAAGTAATACGGTTAGAGGTTTTGATTTTGGTAATTATCCAACGGTAAAATCGGTGAATTTTAGTCTAAATGTTACATTTTAAATGTAAACTAAATAAAAAATATTTTAATTTTAAAAGAAAAAATTATGAAAGCACACAAATTGTTATTGTTATTGATAGGGTTATCAATAATGGGATGTTCAGATTTGGAAGAAGAGCCTGTAGGCTTATTGTCCCCTGAAGGATTCTTTCAAACTCCAGATGACATACAAGTAGCGGTAAACGCCTCTTTAACTCACGCCATTAACGAAGAGGTATGGGGAAGAAAGCTGTCTGTAGCATTAATGTTACGTTCTGATATGGTTAATCTTAATTCAACTCAGACAAGAAGAGTAGAGATGAATATGCACACCATTACTGGAGATAATGAAATGGTATTTGATCCATGGACAAGAATGTATCTAGGTATCGCTGCTGCAAATAACGCTATTGCAGGAGCAGAACAAGTTGCTGTAGATGATGCTGTTAAAAACCCAGTAACAGCTCAAGCATATTTTGCAAGAGCATTTTATTATTTTCATTTAGTAAGACTGTTTGGTGATGTTCCTTATATAGATGAACCTATTTCTGATTTATCCGAAATAGCCACAGCTTCTAATGTAAATAATACTCCAGAAGCTGAAGTTTATGAAAAAATTATTTCAGATTTGGAATTTGCTGAGCAATGGTTAACGAATACATCGACTCTACAAAGAGGAACACCTTCTATAGCTGCTGCAAAATCATATTTAGCATTAGTATATTTAACAATGGCAGGTGATACTTCTGGTAGTCCTTATTTTCAAATGGCTTATGATAAAGCTAAAGAAGTAATTACCAATAAAGGAACTTATCAAATAGATTTAGATCCTGATTTCCAAACGTTGTTTAATGCTGAGAAAATTGATGGTTCTCCAGAACCAATCTTTGTTTTAGATTATAATAATAATGAAGCTCCTGACAATGCTTATGACCAAATAGCACCTATGACAGGAATTAGAGGTGATGATGATGGCGGAAATGGAGGTTGGTCGGTTGCAACGCCTACTATAGCTGTATACAATTCTTTTGATCCAGACGATTATAGAAGACGAGTAAGCTTCCAAACAGAGGCATTAATTGCTGGAGAAACTGTAGATTTTACAGAATTTACAACTAGTGGACATGAGCATGCAGTTAATGCGCCATATATCGCTAAATATTTACGTTTCCCTGGAGCTTTCGCAAGAGGAAATAAAAGAGCAACTAGCCATAATTATTCTATGATGCGTTATGCAGAAGTATTATTAATTGCAGCCGAAGCAGGTGTAGAAATAGGAGCAGCCGATGCAATAGACTTTTTAAACGAAGTAAGAGGAAGAGCTAGAAATGGTGGAGAATCTACAAATGGAGGTTATGTTACAGAAACCATTGCACCAAGTGCGGTTCCTGCAGACCTAGTGTCTATAACAGTTGCCGATGTAATTGAAGAGCGTAGAATTGAATTAGCCTTTGAGTGCAAAAGATGGTACGATATTAAGAGAAGACAGTTAGGAGACCAAGTGTTCGGCGCTTCGGGTTATGAAGGTGCTAAACCAGACTGGAATGCTTCTGTTGATTATGATACACCAATTCCTCAAGATGAGATTGATAGAAACCCTAACTTAGGTAATTAGTAACCCTTTTTACATTAGTTGGTTTATATTAATTCTAAGTTTTATTGCGGGTTTTTTGTGAAGATTAAACCCAAAGAAACAGTTTAATTTAAATTAGTTTGATTTTTAGGTTATCCGGTCTGTTTAGGATCGGATAACCTTTTTTTATACCCTGTATTCAATGATTATGTTGCACACCGTTTTAAGTTTGTCTGGGCTCATTAAAAACTACGCTATATCCTTTTGGTTCGGGAATAATTATTATTCTAAATAAATAGTCTTAGCTAAAAAGACTTCTTAAATTTGAGGCATAAATTTAGGTATGATTAAAAATTTAATTAGATACTTTAAAAGCATACATTTTACTAAAGCCATTTTGGTTGCTTTAGCCATGGTTACGCCAGTATTAATATCTATTTATTTTTTTAATAGTTTTGAAGTAGGTTTTAGTATAGCTTTAGGTGCAATATTATGTGCCCCTTGCGATGTTCCTGGAAGTTTAAAACATAAGTTTTACGGTATTTTAACCTCTGTGGTGTTGGTGTTTGTTATTACCTTACTAATTGGGTATTTTAGTAGAACACTTCCAATAGTTATACCGCTACTAATCGTTTTGGTTTTTGCGGTTTCTTACATTTCGGTTTTTGGTTTTAGAGCCTCATTAATTTCATTGGCTGGTTTGCTTTCGTTTGTGTTAGCCTTTGCTTATGAAAGCAGTGAAATTACAGTTTTAGAACATGCCTTGTATCTCGCCCTAGGTGGCGTTTGGTATCTGTTTTTAACCATTTTAACCCAATTGTCTTTGCCACAAGTGCAAACCGATTATTTATTTGTCGAACTGTTATATAAAACATCAGAATTTATAAAAATAAGAGGGAAATTATTAGTTGAAACCAATAATAGAAATGAACTTTTAGATGCCAATTTTAAACTGCAAATAGAAATAAACGAACTTCAAGAAACCATAAGAGAGGTGATTTTAGAAAAAAGATTAAACTCTGGTTTTAGTAACAGAACAAGACGACAACAATTGTTTTTTTCTAGAGTTATGGAAATATATGAATTGGCTATTTCCAACACAATTGATTATGATAAGTTTGATGCTTTATTTAAAGATCACCCCGAAAAAATAGATGAGTTTAAAGTATTAATTTTTGAAATTTCAGATAGACTAGCTTTTATTGCTAAGGTGGTTTTAAAGGAAGAGAAGCTTACGTTTAATGATAATTTTAAAGTGCTTCTTAAAAAAATACAGAACCATATTGATATTTACAAGGTAAAAGTAGGTTTGCCAGAATCAAGAGAAGGTGCCATTCTTTTATTAAACTTTAAAGCTTATCAAGAACGGCAGGTTAGCAACCTAAATGATATCGCTAGAATTTTAGAGAATTATTCAAAAAACAATAAAATTAGAGGCATAAAGGATGCCGAACAATTTATAACCCAACAGGATTATGATATAAAAAAACTAAAAGCCAATTTTAGCTTTAAATCTCCAATATTTAGGCATTCGTTACGGTTAACGCTTACTATGCTCATTGGATTTTTAATTGGCTATGCTATGGAAATGCAACAATCGTATTGGATTTTGCTAACCATAGTGGTAATAATGCGACCTAGCTATGGGTTAACTAAACAACGCACAGTACAACGGTTGGTGGGCACATTAATTGGTGCCGCTATTGGTGTGGGTATTGTTTTTTTAACGCAAAACACTATGGTGTATGCCGTAATTGCAGCCTTATCTTTAATAATTGGATTTTCAATTTTAAAACAGAATTATAGAAATGGCGCAGCCTTTATTACCTTGTATGTTGTTTTTATGTATGCTTTAATCCATCCAAATGTTTTAATGGCTATTCAGTTTAGGGTATTCGATACCCTTATTGGAGCTGCTTTAGCTTACGCTGGAAATTATTTATTTTGGCCTGCTTGGGAATCTAAAAATATTAAAGAGTTTTTTGTTAATTCTATTAATGGCATTGCCGATTTTTTAAAACAAATAGATATTTTGTATCATGAAAAAGGCGAAGTGTCTACAGCTTACAAGTTGGCCCGAAAAGAAACATTTTTGCAAGTCGCCAATTTAAATGCCTCATATCAAAGATTGGTACAAGAGCCTAAATCGAAACAACAGAATATAGTTGTTGTTTACGATTTAATTGCCATTTGTAATACCTACTTGTCTTCGTTAGCATCCTTAGGTATTTATATTCGAACAAATAAAACGAGCAACGTGCCAAAGGAATTCGAAATTTATGTAACTCATATTTTATCAAATCTGGAAAAAGCTGTAGATATATTAGAAAATAAAGAGTCTAATATTAATTTGGTTCACGAAGATTTGGATAAGGCGACCAAGAATTACGAAAATGATTTTAAAAGTTTAGTATCTCAACGCGGCGAAGAAATTAAAAAAGGAGTGCCTATTTCTAACGAAATGCGTGCACAATTACATGAAACAAAACTAATATTCGAGCAGTTAAGCTGGTTATTTAATCTATCGGAAAGTTTAGTAAAAAAAGTAAAACGTATTTAAATAACTTACTTGTTTATGGGTTTTTTGAGGATTCTCGTATAACCAATTCGGCATCCAAAATTATTTTATTTAAACTTTGTTTTACTGTTTTTTTCTTGGTGTAACCTAAAAAGGTTAAGGCTGCCTGTTTGCCAATTTCGGCACTGTGCTGGTTAATACTAGTAATAGATGGTGTTACTACTGCGGTAAAAGGTTCGTCGCCAAAGCCAACTAAAGCAATATCATCTGGTACCTTTATTTGTCGTTCTTTTAAAGCTTGTAAGGCACCTAAAGCAGCATAATCACTGGCAACGTAAACGGCATCTGGTCTTTCTTTTAACTGTAGTAATTGTTCCATTTTTTCTTTACCATCTTCGGTAGTTAGACTACTTTCTATTAAAAGCTCGGGTTCTAGCGGTAATTGGTGCTTATTTACAGCATCAATATAACCTCTAATTCTATTGTTAAAAATGCGGGTACGTTTATAACCGCCAATATGCGCAATTCTTTTTCGACCTTGCTTTACAAGATGCTCAATAATATCTTGACTGCTTTTGTAATCATTAATACCAATATAATCTACATTTAAATCATTTTCACCACGATCAAATAAAATTAAAGGAATGCCTTTTGCTTTAACTTTTTCATAATAATCTAAATCTACAGTTTCATTGGCCATAGATGCAATTATACCATCAACTTGAGTGAACAATAAAGTATCAATACTATCGCACTCTTTTTTAAACGATTCGTTAGATTGTGTTATAATAATGTTATAGCCTTCTTTGTTCAACACCTCTTCAATATTTTGAATAACAGAAGAAAAAAAGTTACTATTTGTTCTGGGCACAATAACCCCAACCAATTTGCTTTTTCCTTTTCTTAAGGCACTAGCAAGATGGTTTGGTTGATAATTAAGATTTTCGGCAACTTGCTTAACCGCTTTTTTAGTTTTTTTACTAATTCTAGAGTCGTCGTTAAGTGCCTTAGAAACCGCTGCAGCAGAGATATTTAAAACATTAGCAATATCTTTTATAGTAGTTTTCTTTTTGATATTCAGTTTTTTTATATATTTGCTTAAACGTTTAAGCAAATATATAGTTTTAACCAATTCAATCAAAATCTTAAGTAAATAATAGATTTTGATTTATTTTTTATTTTTTGGTTAAACGTTTAAGCAAAACTAATTTTTTAATAATACTAAATAGGATGAGTAAAGTAGTAACTTTCGGAGAAATCATGTTAAGATTAGCTCCACAAGGATTTTTAAGGTTTTCGCAAGCAAATAATTTCGACGTTGTGTACGGTGGTGGCGAATCTAACGTAGCTGTTTCTTTAGCTAATTACGGTGTGTCTTGTGATTTTGTAACACGTTTACCAAAAAATGATATTGGTGAGTGTGCTATGATGGAAATGCGCAAAAGAGGCGTTGGTGTCGATAAAATTGTTTGGGGTGGCGATCGTTTAGGAATTTATTTCTTAGAAACTGGAGCTGTATCTAGAGGCTCTAAAGTGGTATATGATAGAGCACATTCTGCAATAGCAGAAATCGAATCTGGAATGATTGATTGGGATGCTGTTTTTGAAGGTGTTGAGTGGTTTCACTGGACAGGTATTACCCCAGCAATTTCTCAAGGTGCTGCCGATGTGTGTTTAGAAGCTGTTAAAGCTGCAAGCGCTAAAGGTATTACTATTTCTACCGATTTAAATTACCGTGCTAAACTTTGGAAATATTGTAGCGATGCACATAGAGAAAAAGTAATGACTGAAATTACATCATATTGCGATATTGTACTTGGTAATGAAGAAGATGCCGAAATGCATTTTGGTATTAAGCCAGAAGGAATTTCTGTGCAAACCCAAGGACACGATGTAAAAGCAGAGGCTTTCTTATCGGTTTGTCAGCAAATGATGGAAAAATTCCCAAGAGCTAAAAAGGTAATTACAACTTTAAGAGGGTCTATTTCGGCATCTCATAATACATGGGCTGGAGTTTTATATGATGGGAAGAAAATGTACGAAACACGCCAATATCAAATAACAGATATCGTTGATAGAGTAGGTGGTGGAGATTCATTTATGGGAGGATTAATCTACGGATTATTAAAATACCCAGAAAACGATCAAAACGCATTAGATTTTGCTGTTGCAGCATCTTGTTTAAAACACACTATTAAAGGCGACGCTAACTTAGTAACTGTTGCCGAGGTTGAAAAACTAATGGGTGGCGATGCTTCTGGACGTGTAGCAAGATAATATATAAGTTTATTTGTTGAGTTGTTGGGTCGTTTATTCGATAATAACAGCTTAACAAATTTACAACTTAACAAATAATAATTATAAAATGGCACAATTTTCAAGATTAGAAGTAGCGCAAGCAATGAAAGATACAGGCATGATTCCTTTATTTTTTCATAGCGATATAGAATTAAGTAAAAAAGTATTAAAAGCATGTTACGATGGTGGAGCTCGTTTAATGGAGTTTACCGCTCGTGGCGATTTTGCTCACGAAGTTTTTGGAGAATTAACTAAATATGCGATTGCCGAATTACCAGGTATGATAATGGGTGTAGGGTCTGTTACAGATGCAGCTGCTGCATCATTATACATGGCTTTGGGAGCAAACTTTATTGTAACTCCAGTTTTAAGAGAGGATATTGCAATTGCTTGTAACCGTAAAAAAGTACTATGGTCTCCAGGATGTGGTACTTTAACAGAAATTACAAGAGCAGAAGAACTAGGATGCGAAATCGTTAAATTATTCCCTGGCGATATCTACGGACCTCAATTTGTAAAAGGTATTAAAGGCCCACAACCATGGACGTCGGTTATGCCAACAGGTGGTGTTTCGCCTACCGAAGAAAACCTAAAAGGATGGTTTGATGCTGGTGTAACTTGTGTTGGAATGGGATCTAAATTGATTTCAAAAGAAATTATTGCAAACAAAGATTACGCAAAATTAGAGAAGGATGTTGCGGCAGCCTTAGCTATTGTAAAAGCTGTTAGAAAATAATTTGCAATATATACTATTTTAAAGAGCCGCTATATAGTGGCTCTTTTATTTTGTATAAGCCGTTTGGTATACTAGTTTGAAGAATTTTAGAGTGAATTAAGTGTTTTTATTTTCTTTTTTTACTCTCTATAAAATTTATTACATTTGGCGACACAATAAAAAAATATAAAAATGAAAATAATGAAAGTTTTAAGTTTGCTAGCAGTAATTATACTTGTAGCATCATGCAATCAAAACGGAGCAACACAAAAGGCATTAACAACAGAGATTGACTCGGTAAGTTATGCTATAGGTATGGATGTTGCCAAAAATGTTAAAGCTAGTTTTGATGAGTTTGATGGCGATTTATTCATGCAAGGTTTTAATAATGTTTCAGATTCTACAAACATTTTACTTGATGAAGCTAAAGCGCAACAAGTAGTAAGAGCTTATTTTCAAAAGAAACAACAAGCAGATGCTGCTAAGTTAAAAGAAGAAGGTGAAAAAAATAAAATTGAAGGAGAAAAGTTTTTAGCCGAAAATAAAACTAAAGATGGTGTTGTAACTACCGAAAGTGGTTTACAATATATCGTTTTAAAAGAAGGAACAGGAGCAAAACCAACTACAGCTTCAAAAGTAAAAGTACATTATCATGGAACTTTAATTGATGGAACTGTTTTTGATAGTTCTGTTGATAGAGGAGAACCAACTGAGTTTGGAGTAACTCAAGTTATTAAAGGTTGGACTGAAGGTTTACAATTAATGAAAGAAGGTGCTAAGTATAAATTTTTTATTCCTAGTAATATTGCATACGGTGCTAATCCAAGACCAGGAGGACCAATTAAGCCAAATTCAACATTAATTTTCGATGTAGAACTATTAGAAGTAAAGTAATTTTATCTTCAATATTTTAAAAAAAAACAGGAAGCTATGCTTCCTGTTTTTTTTGTTTTTACATTTTTAGTATATTAAAATATTCAAGTTGTAACTTTGCACCATCTTAAATAAAAATATCATGAGCCATAAAGCAGGTTTTGTAAATATAATTGGTAATCCTAATGTTGGTAAATCCACATTAATGAATGCCTTTGTTGGAGAAAAGCTTTCCATAATCACATCTAAAGCACAAACCACAAGACACCGAATTTTAGGTATTGTAAATGGCGATGATTTTCAGGTGGTACTAAGTGATACTCCAGGTATTATTAAGCCCGCGTACGAGCTTCAAGAATCTATGATGGGGTTTGTTAAATCGGCTTTCGAGGATGCCGATGTGCTTATTTACATGGTAGAAATTGGAGAAAAGGAGTTAAAAGATGAAGCTTTTTTTAATAAAATCACCAATTCAAACATACCGGTTTTGCTTTTGCTTAATAAAATTGATAAATCAGATCAAGAGCAGTTAGAAAGCCAAGTACAAACCTGGGCAGAAAAAGTACCAAATGCCGAAATTTTTCCAGTCTCAGCGTTAGAAGGCTTTAATGTAAAAGAAGTTTTTAATAGAATATTAGACTTACTTCCAGAGTCGCCACCGTTTTACCCAAAAGACCAGTTAACCGATAAGCCAGAGCGTTTCTTTATAAACGAAACCATTCGCGAAAAAATCTTGATGCATTACAAAAAAGAAATTCCTTATGCTGTAGAGGTTGACACCGAAGAGTTTTTTGAAGAAGAACAAATTATTAGAGTAAGATCGGTAATTATGGTGGAGCGCGAAACTCAAAAAGGCATAATTATTGGCCATAAAGGAAGTGCCTTAAAGCGAGTAGGTGTAGAGTCTAGAAAGGATTTAGAAAAGTTTTTTGGTAAACAAATCCATATCGAATTATACGTAAAAGTGAATAAAAATTGGAGAAGCAATCAAAACCAGCTGAAACGTTTTGGTTACAATAGCTAGTAAATGCTAATCATAGCTTTTTAATTAATTAACATTAGCTTAAAATAAGAGTTCCATATTTGCCAAAACAAATAATCAAATATGAAGCTTAATAAATTACTCTTCAGCGCGGTATGTATTGCTGCCATTTTCGGTTGTCAGAACGATGACGATAATACGGTTAAACCACCAATAAATACCGAAATCAATTTTCAGTACAAAACAAGCATTAATGTTGGAGGAGAAGGCGCCTCAGAAATTTCTGCCTTCGATGCTATTACAAAAAAGCTATTCACGGTTAATGTTGAGTCAAATCAAATATCTGTAAATAATATTTCAAACTTAGATGCACCGGTATTGGATACACCAATAGACTTATCGGTTTACGGTGCGCCAAATAGTGTTGCCATTTACGATGGTAAATTAGCAGTAGCTGTAGAAGCAGATCCAAAGCAAAATCCAGGAAAAATTTTAGTGTACAATACATCTGATAATTCATTGTTAAATGAATATACAGTTGGTGCTTTACCAGATATGGTAACGTTTTCTAAAGATGGGAAATTAATTATTTCTGCTAACGAAGGCGAGCCAAATGATGACTATACTATAGATCCACTTGGTACCATAAGTATTATAGATTTGTCTGATGACTCTGTAACGACCTTAGACTTTACATCTTTCAATAACCAGGAAGCAGCACTAGAGGCGCAGGGCTTTAGAGTATTTGGTCCTGGAGCAACTTTAGCACAAGATGTAGAACCGGAGTATGTTGCTGTTTCAGAAGACTCTAATACCGCATGGGTATCATTGCAAGAAAATAATGGTATTGCTAAAGTAAATTTAGTTGCAAAAACTATAGAGGCTATTTATCCTTTAGGGTATAAAGATCATAACGCTGTTGGAAACGAAATGGATGCCAGCGATAAAGATGATGTTACGGCTCTTAAAAACTGGCCGGTTTTAGGTATGTATCAGCCAGATGCCATAACCACAGTAAATATTGGAGGAACAGATTATATCTTTTCGGCAAACGAAGGTGATTCTAGAGATTATGATGGCTTTAGTGAAGAAGAACGTGTTGAGGATTTAACTTTAGACGAAACTGCGTATCCTGCTTCTAGCGATTTTCAAAATGAAGTGAACTTAGGACGTTTAAAAACAACATCTACATTAGGCGATATAGATAACGATGGCGACGTCGATCAAATTTATAGTTATGGAGCACGTTCATTTAGCGTTTGGTCTGGCTCAGGAAGCTTGCTTTACGATAGCGGAAATAGCATTGCTACAGAAACACTTAATGAAACCCCAACTCGTTTTAACGATGAAGATGGTAGAAGCGATGATAAAGGTGCAGAACCAGAAGCTGTCGAAATTTTAAATATAGGTAATGAACGTTATATCTTGTTTGTAGGTTTAGAGCGTACAGATCAAGTTATGGTATATGATGTTACTAATCCTATGGCACCAAAATTTATTAGTATTCTATCGCATGCCGGAGACGAAGCCCCAGAAGGCTTGTTGGTTATACCTGCAGCAGATAGTCCTAATGGTAAAGATTTATTAGTAGTATCTAACGAGGATAGTGGTACCGTTAGTTTCTACGAAAATATTCAATAGTGAATTTAATATTGAATTTGAGTTAGTTGAAGAGCGCTTTAATGTTTATTAAGGCGCTTTTTCGTTTTCAATACCCAAAACCGAGTTCATAAAGGCGTTTAGTAAACGCATGTCTTTTATACTTGATGCTTTACCTAAACTACCTGCAAAATATAGGGTAACCCAAAGTAATATCATTAGTATGGTAATGCTAGCTTGTACAGCATAACTCTGTTTTAAACTAATGCTGGTATAGGTCCAAATAGCAAAGGCTATAAAAATAACTGCAACAAGAAAATGGAGAAACATAAAAAGTGTCCAAACCGTAGGGTTTGGTCCAAACAACCCATGTATTGTACAAGAGTTATCGTTTACTTTATTAATTTCTAAATGCAACTGTGGCGACCAAAAGTGCTGTTGTTCTTTAGGGAATTTAATAAAAACATGGTCGTCTACCCGAGTAACTATAAACTCTTTTTGGCTAAGCTTCGCATTTTCAAAATCGCTTAAAACAGCTTCATTTAGCCTTGGAATTTCTAGTTTAAACCTTGGGCGCAGTACAATATCGTTACTTAAAGGCATTCATATTTAGTTTAGTATAGTAAAATACTGTTTTTTATTTAAAATTAAAATACTTTCAATCTTTATTAAAAAAGAACTTTGCGTCATCTATATTTCCTATTTTTGCAAAATGTTTCGGATAGAAATATTAAGGCATCAGATAAGGTGTAACAGATAAGATAAAGATTATGAGTAATATAGTAGCTATTGTAGGAAGACCAAATGTTGGTAAATCAACGTTTTTTAATCGTTTAATTCAACGTAGAGAAGCCATTGTTGATGCCGTTAGTGGTGTGACCAGAGACCGCCATTATGGTAAAAGTGATTGGAACGGAAAAGAGTTTTCTTTAATAGATACCGGAGGTTATGTTTTAGGAAGTGATGATGTTTTTGAAGCCGAAATTGATAAGCAAGTAGAATTGGCTATAGATGAGGCCGATGCTATTATTTTCATGGTCGATGTAGAATCTGGTGTAACCGGAATGGATGAGGATGTTGCAAAGTTGCTTCGTAAAGTAAGTAAACCTGTATTTCTTGTAGTTAATAAAGTAGATAATGGTAAACGTGCAGAAGATGCTGTAGAGTTTTATGCCTTGGGTTTAGGCGAATATTATACCGTTGCTAGTATTAACGGAAGTGGAACAGGAGAATTACTGGATGCTTTGGTTGAAGCTTTACCAGAAAAGGAAGAAGTTGTAGAGGAAGCGTTACCTAGGTTTGCCGTAGTGGGTCGTCCAAACGCAGGAAAATCATCTTTTATAAATGCGCTTATTGGAGAAGATAGATATATTGTTACCGATATTGCAGGAACAACAAGAGATTCTATAGATACTAAATACAACCGTTTTGGTTTTGAGTTTAACTTGGTTGATACTGCCGGAATTAGAAGAAAATCTAAAGTAAAAGAAGATTTAGAATTTTACTCGGTAATGCGTAGTGTTAGAGCTATCGAGCATGCCGATGTGTGTTTAGTCGTATTAGATGCCAACCGTGGTTTTGACGGACAAGTACAAAATATTTTCTGGCTTGCAGAACGTAACCGTAAAGGTATTGTAGTACTAGTTAACAAATGGGATTTGGTTGAAAAAGACCATAAGTCGGTTAAGGAATACGAAAGAGTAATAAGAAAACAAATGGAGCCTTTTACCGATGTGCCAATTGTATTTATATCTGCATTAACCAAACAACGTATTTTTAAGGCTATTGAAACAGCTGTAGAGGTGTACCAAAACCGCTCTAAAAAAATTAAAACAAGTCAGCTTAACGAAGTGCTACTTCCAATTATAGAAAACTATCCACCACCAGCATACAAGGCAAAATTTGTTAAAATTAAGTATATTATGCAGTTGCCAACACCGCAACCACAATTTGCTTTCTTTTGTAATTTGCCACAATATGTAAAGGAGCCTTACAAGCGTTTCTTAGAGAATAAATTAAGAGAAAAATTTGGCTTTAACGGAGTACCTATTAGTGTGTATATGCGTAAGAAGTAATACATATCTTGGATAAGAATTCCTTATCTAAGTCAAATTTTAAGTTTATTTAAAGTCTTAAAGCATAAAAATCTAAATACTAGTTTTTTAAGTTTTAAGATATTTTTAAGAAAACTCTTATGATGTTCAAGCTATATTAGAGGTTTTAAATAAAAACCAACCAAAAATCAATACAATGAAGTCTATTATTTTAGTAATAGTCATTTTGTTTGCATCGTTATCTTTTTCTCAATCTAAATCATTCGAAATCTCTGGTACACTACTATCCGAGGAAGATGCTGTTCCTTTGGAGTCTGCAACGGTTTATTTACAACGCGTTACCGATAGTAGCTTAGTTACTTATGGGTTAACCAATAAAGAAGGTAAATTTACTTTAGAAGGAAAACTGGCGCGTAAAAAAGTTAATCTATTTATTTCTTACGTTGGGTATCAAACCTATTTCCGTGAGGTTAATATTGATAAAAAAATCATGGATTTAGGAACTATAAATTTACAAATAAGCTCTGATGCTTTGGATGCTATAATTATTAAATCAACAGCTCCAATAACCATTAAAAAGGATACTTTAGAGTTTAATGTAAAGTCTTTTAAAACAAAAAAGGATGCCAATGTAGAAGACTTGTTAAAACAGCTTCCTGGAGTAGAAATTGATGAAGAAGGTAATATTAAAGTTAATGGAAAAGAAGTAAACAAAATACTCGTTAATGGAAAACCATTTTTTGGAGACGATCCCACAATAACAACCAGAAATCTAACCAAAGATATTGTGGAGAAAATACAAGTTTTAGATACTAAAACTAAAGATCAAGCATTTACAGGCGCAACTGCCGATGGCGAAAATAAAACCGTAAACCTTGTTATAAAAGAAGAAAACAATAAAGGTGATTTTGGTAGGCTAGCTGCAGGAAAAGGAACCGATAACCATTATGAGTTTGCAGGGATGTATAATCATTTTGATAACGACCAACGCGTTAGCGTTTTGGCAGGTGGTAACGATATTAACTCACCAGGTTTTAGCTTTGGCGAAATTCGTAAAATGTTTGGTGGCGGTAACAGTGTCCGGTTTAATGGAAATGGTTCTTTTTCTATAGATGGTAGGTCTTTTGGAGGTGGTCAAGGTATTACAGAATCTCAAAATTATGGTGCTAATTATGCCGATGAGTATGGTGAAGGTAAAGAGATAGCAGCTAACTATTTTTATTCTGGAAGTAGTTCAGAAAATAGAAGTAAAAGAGATCGAGAAAATATTTTATCTGATTCGAGATATTTTACATCTTCAAACTCCAGTTCTTTTAGTGATAACGCAAGCCACAGCGCTAATGTGGAGTTTGATGTTAAGGTAGATTCTACACTTTTAATTAATTTTGAGCCATCATTCAGCTATACAAAAAGTAAAAATTATTATAATGAAGATGAGTCTTCAACCAACGATTCGAATGCATTAATTAACGAATCAACTTCCAATTCTAACGTAGAAAATATCGGTAAAAATTTTAGTAGTGATCTTGATATTACTAAAAAAATTGGTTCTAATGGTGCGTTTATAAAGTTTAGTTTTGATAATGATATTAGAACACGAGAACTGGATGATTATTTAGTTTCAAAAACAAATATTTACGGAGATTCGCCCGAAGAAATTAACAGAAATCAGTATACTGAAGGTGAAAATAAAGTCAATAATTTTAGATCCAATTTTACTTATAGACTACCCTTAGTAGGAAAAACGTTTTTCTTCGAATTTAAATATGGGTACACGCGAAACAAGCAACAAGACAGACGAAGCACTTTTGATTAAGAAGACCCAAATGCTGAAGATTATACCATTTTTAATAACGAGTTAAGTACAGATTTTGAGTATATTAATGAAATATCAACGCCCGCATTAGAGTTGGAGTATAAAAATGAAAAAATATCTGCAAGGTTTGAAACCACCTATGTATTTAGAACCTTAGAAAATAATGATATTTTAAGGCCAACCTTAAGTTTAAAACGAAATTTTGAAGCTATCGAATTTCGATCAAGATTTCGTTATAAATTTAGTGATAAAGCGTCCATACGAATGGGGTATAACTTAGATAATAATCCGCCGCAATTATCTCAATTACAACCGTTTTTAAATGTGTCTAATCCTTTAAACACTGTAATTGGAAATCCTAATTTGGTACCTCAAAATAACCATAGAGTTTATGCGAGTTACAATACCTTCGATTTTCAAAAAGGTTCTGGTTTTTACGGATATTTAAGTGCTAATTTTGATAATAATAAAGTCGTTTCTAAAACGATTATTGATGAGGATTTGGTGAGAGAAACAACCTATGCCAACGTAAACGGTTCTTATAATGTAAATGGTTATTTATCGGTTAACAAGAAGGTGAAAGTAGATAGTTTACGTACGGTTACATTTTACTTAGGCGTTGGGCCAAGTATTAGAAAATCAATAAACTTCAATAACGGTGTTAAATATTCTAGTACTAATAATTCGGCTTCTCCAAAGGTGGGCTTACGTTTTAACTGGAAAGATGTTTTAGAGTTTAACCCTAATTATAAACTGTCTTTTACCAGAAATACATTTGATTTAGAAGCTTTCGAAAATCAAGAGTTTGTCAGTCATTCACTTAATTTGGATACAGCTACTTTTTTGCCAAAAGGTTTCGAATGGCGAAATGATATGAGATATAGTTACAATCCTAATATTGCAGACGGGTTTCAAAAAAGTGCATGGTTTTGGAACGCTACACTAGCATACTCGATGCTTAAGGATAAAGGTACGCTTACTTTAAAGGCTTACGATTTACTAAACCAAAACACCAATGCCAGACGAATTGCCACAGCCAACTATATAGAAGATTCTCAAAGCACTGTATTGCAACAATATTTCATGCTTAGTTTTAGTTGGAAATTTAATAGCTTAGGTAAGGCCGGAGAAACAGGAGGCGGTTCTAGGTATTATAGACATTAATTCAGGCAAAGTAAAACTTTATAAATATTCTTCCAGTTTCAGTGTAATATTTAAACTGATATTTCCTATTTTAGTTTAAAATAGAATACTATGAGTCAGATTATTACATTTGGTGAAGTGCTTATGCGTATATCGCCACGCGGAAATAGAAAATTTATTCAGTCTAACACCGTAGAATTTTATTTTGGAGGTACAGAACTTAATGTAGGACTTTCTATTGCTCATTTTGGTGAAAGCGTAAAACATATTACTTGTATTTCTAATGATTTTATAGGCAATACCGCCTTGGCTTACCTTAATAAATTCGATTTAGATACCACGGCTATTGTACGTTCAAATAGGCCTTTAGGGGTTTATTTCTTAGAGGTTGGAGCCGTTATGCGTCCTAGTCAAATTTCATATAACAGGTCGCATTCTGCTTTTTCCGAAATTAAACCAAGTATGGTAGATTGGGAAACATCGTTAGCAAATGGCAGCTGGTTTCATTGGACGGGTATTACACCTGCATTAACCCAAGGCAGTTTCGATACTTTAAAAGAAGGCTTAAAACTGGCTAGAAAAAAAGGGATGCAAGTATCGGCAGACCCAACATATAGAAGTGGCTTATGGAAATATGGTGTAGAACCTAAAGAGGCTTTAACCGAATTACTGCATTGCTCTACTATTTTTATAGGAGGTATTAATGAAATGAATGAGGTTTTAGGTACCGATTTTGGCTATAGTAACGATGAGTTTATTGAAGCTAGTAAGTTACTTATTGAAAAATTCCCAACTATAGTTAAAGTGTTCGATAAAATTAGAACATCCATAAATTCTTCATGGCATAAAATTAGAGCAAGAATGTGGAATGGTAAAAAATTCTACGAAACTCAAGATTTCGATATTACACATATTGTAGACCGAATTGGAACAGGCGATGCCTTTGCAGCAGGTTTAATTTATGGTTTGCAACACTTTAAGGATACCAAATCTATGGAGTTCGCAAGTGCAGCCTGTGCTTTAAAACACACGTATGTAGGCGATGTTAATTACGCCACTATCGATGAGGTAATGCGTATTGTTGAAGGTAATGTGTCCGGACGTTTTAATAGATAATAAACGCAGTATTTAAGCAAAAAAGAGTTAGGTTTTTTTGAGTTTCACACCATTTGTACAGTGCACTGAAACTGAAACAGAAACTGAGACTGAGACTGCAAACTAAACCTTACCAACCTCCAGAAGCACCGCCGCCGCCAAAGCCGCCACCACCGAAACCGCCACCAAAGCCGCCGCCGCCAAAACCACCACCGCCAGAACTTCCGCCCCAACCGCTAGATCCGCTTCGGTAACTACCACGGCCCATATTACTTAAAATTATGGCTTCTAAAATATCGCTTCCTGTCGATCTACGACCGCCATTGCGTCCGCCTCCACCGCGTCTGTTTTTCGATATGGATATTAGAATAATAATAAAAATAAAGATGAGGATAAAGATAATGCCAATAGGAAATTCGCCTTCGCTAGATTGACGCGTACCTGTGTATTCGCCATTTAGTACTTCAAAAATGGCATCGGCACCTCGGTTTAAGCCGCCAGGGTAGTCATTCTGTCTAAAATAAGGAATAATGTCTCGTTCTATAATTCGCTTAGACATGGCATCGGTTAATAAATGCTCTACGCCATAACCTGTGCTAATGGCTATTTTTCTATCGTTTCTAGCTAGTAAAATTAATACGCCATTGTCTTTCTCCTTACTACCGCCAATTTCCCATTTCTGACCCCATTTAGCACCTAAGTAACTAATGTTTTCACCGTTGGTGGAATTTATAATAGCCACAACAATTTGTGTTGAGGTAGTATCGGAGTATTTTATAAGTTTTTGTTCTAAGCTTGATTTTTCTGAAGCACTTAATAAATTAATATAATCGTATACACTAGTTTGAAACTTGGGTGTTTCAGGAATTTCGAATTGAGCATGAGCAACATTCAAAACAAAGCATAACATTAAAAAACTAATAATGCTTTTTGTTTTTAAAAATGCTGGTAAACTGAATATTGAAAACTGCATACTAGCTATTTATCCTTTAGAAATTTCGTTTGTTAACTCGTTAGTGTCAGTATCAGAATAAGGAAAATACCTTTTAAGTTCTTCGCCAGATTTTAAAATGCCTTCAATTAACCCTTTTTTAAAATCACCTTGTTTAAAATGCATCTGCATCACATTTTTAGTGCTATCCCAAAACGTGCTTTCCACTTTATCGTTTATACCTTTATCGCCATAAATGGCAAAGGCTTTATCATCAATAGCTACATAAATTAACACGCCATTTTGAAGTTTTGTGTTATCCATTTTTAAGGTGTGAAATAAATCTAAAGCACGAGTGGTAATGCCGTCGCCTTTGCAGGTTTGTTCGATGTGCACGCGTATTTCTCCCGAAGTATTTAGTTCGGCAACTCGAATAGCTTCAACAATCTCTTGCTCTTCGCTAGTGCTTAAGAAATCTTCAACGTTATTTGGCATATGGTTTAGTTAAAATCGAAATTAACATCTGGTGCTTTTTCACTTCCAGCTTCAGATTCAAAATAAGCTTTCTTTTCAAAGCCCATAAGGCCCGCAAAGATGTTATTAGGAAATGATCTTATTACTTTATTGTATGGTTTTACCGTTTCGTTAAATCGATCTCTAGCCACATTAATGCGGTTTTCTGTGCCTTCTAATTGGCTTTGTAATTCTAAAAAGTTTTGGTTTGCTTTTAATTCTGGGTAACGCTCTACAGTTACTAATAAACTTTTTAGTGCGCCAGATAAACCACCTTGTACTTCATTAAACTTCGCTAATTGTTCAGGTGTTATATTAGATGGGTCAATATTTATCGATGTAGCTTTTGCTCGTGCGTTTATTACAGCTTCAAGTGTTCCTTTTTCGTAATCGGCTGCTCCTTTAACAGTGCTAACTAAATTGTCAATTAAATCAGCACGTCTTTGGTATGAACTTTCGACTTTACCCCAGGCTTCTGATACGTTTTCATCTAGTCCAACCATAGAGTTGTAGCTTTTGATACCCAATAGAGCTAAGGCTAAGATAATTACAATTGGTACAATCCATTTTTTCATAATAATAGTTTTAATAAATGTTAGTTGTATTTGTTAGACTCAAAAAGAACAAAAAGTTACTTGTTTTAAGCGTTTTTTTTATTTTTATAACTCAAGCATTTTAAAGATGCTCCTTAATCTTGGTAAGTTGGCTTTTAATATCCTCTAGTTTACTAATAATCTCGAAGTTATTAAGGGCTTGTTTTTTTTCTTCTTTTAGATGGGTTTTTGCACCTTCTAAAGTAAAACCACGTTCCTTTACTAGATGATAGATAAATTTTAAGTTTTTTATATCTTCTGGCGTGAATTTACGATTGCCTTTGGCATTTTTTTTAGGTTTAAGTACATCAAATTCGCCTTCCCAGAAACGAATAAGCGATGTGTTAACCCCGAAAGCTTTCGCGACCTCTCCAATAGCATAATAGCGTTTTTCTGGTAAATCTATATACATTAATCTAGCGATTGGTTTTCTAGAGAAGCATGCTCCAATAGTTTGTTAAATTCTTCGGCGGTTAAACTACCATAGTAAAAGTTTATTGGGTTAATACGGTCGCCGTCTTTAAAAATCTCATAATGTAAGTGAGGTGCTTCAGAGCGTCCTGTGCTTCCAACAAAGCCTATTAAATCGCCACGTTTTACCTTTTGGTTTTTTCTAACATTGTATTTATATAAATGCGCGTACAAACTAGTGTAGCCATAACCGTGGTCTATTCTTATATGTTTTCCGTAACCCGATGAGTTACTGTCTGCACGTTCCACAACACCATCGCCACTGGCATAAACAGGTGTGCCTCTTGGCGCAGTAAAATCCATACCCCAGTGCATTTTTCTAACTTTAGTAAAAGGGTCAGAACGCATACCGTAACCAGAAGCCATACGTGTTAAATCTTCATTACTTACAGGTTGTATGGCAGGAATTGCAGCTAGAAGTTTTTCTTTTTCTTCGGCAAGTATTGCTATTTCATCAAGCGATTTAGATTGTACTACAATTTGTTTTTGTAAAATATCTAAACGCTTATTACTTTCTATAATTAATTTGGAATTATCAAAACCTTCTAAACTCTTGTAACGATTTATACCACCAAAACCTGCTTTTCGTTGTTCGTCGGGTATTGGATTAGCTTCAAAATAGACGCGGTAAATATTATTATCTCTATCGGCAACATTGGCTAAAACGGCCTCGGCATGTTCCATTTTTTTGTTCAGCAATTCAAACTGTAATTGCGTGTTTTGTAATTCTCTTTTTAAAGCACGTTCTTTTGGCGATTCTACATACTGACTCGCAATAAAAACAAATATAAATGCAAAAAAAGCGGCCGCTAAAATAAAGAGCGTCGCATACTTAAAAGTAGTCCGTTTTTTGCGCTCTATTTTGCGGTATGAGAGTGATTCTTTATCGTAGTAATATTTTACCTTACTCATGTCTTAAATTATACTATTTTTGCAACTAAATTTTATGCAACAAAAGCTGTTGTTTAAAGTATGTTAACGAACAAACCTACGAAATTATTATCAAAATAGTTGTGATGATAATTTAAAAGTAGATTAAGTATCTCCTTAATTTTAAATATTTTTGGAGAGTAAATATAGAAAATTGTTTTTATTAAAAGTAAATTAATAAAAACACGATGCATAATAACGATACATGAAGTCACAAGAAGTTAGATCAAAGTTTTTAAGTTTTTTTGAAGAAAAGAAACATGGCATAGTGCCATCGGCGCCAATGGTTTTAAAGGACGACCCTACATTAATGTTTGTTAATGCAGGCATGGTACCTTTTAAAGAGTATTTTTTAGGTAATGGAAAACCTAAAAATAACCGTCTTGCAGATTCTCAAAAATGTTTAAGGGTTTCTGGTAAACACAACGATTTGGAGGAAGTAGGTTACGATACGTATCACCATACTTTATTTGAAATGTTAGGAAACTGGAGTTTTGGCGATTACTTTAAAAAAGAAGCTATTGCTTGGGCTTGGGAGCTGTTAACAGAGGTTTTTGGTATTGATAAGGATATTTTATACGTAACCGTTTTTGAAGGTAGTGATGATTCCGATAACTTAAAAATGGATACCGAAGCTTATGATATTTGGAAACAATACATATCTGAAGACCGTATTTTAAAAGGTAATAAGAAGGATAATTTCTGGGAAATGGGCGATCAAGGACCATGCGGACCTTGTAGTGAGATTCATGTAGATATTCGTTCGGCTGAAGAAAAGGCTAAAGTTTCTGGTAAAGATTTAGTTAACGAAGATCATCCTCAAGTTGTCGAGATTTGGAACTTAGTATTTATGCAATACAACCGAAAAGCCAACGGTGTTCTAGAAGCTTTACCAAATAAGCACATCGATACAGGTATGGGCTTCGAGCGTTTATGTATGGTTTTACAAGGTGTACAATCTAACTACGATACCGATGTATTTACACCACTAATTCGCGAAATTGAAACCATTACTAGTAAAACCTACGGAAAAAACGAAGAAGTAGATATCGCTATTCGTGTTATTTCGGACCATGTTCGTGCCGTAGCATTTTCAATAGCCGATGGGCAACTACCAAGTAATACTGGTGCTGGTTACGTTATTAGACGAATTTTACGTCGTGCCGTACGTTACGGATTTACGTTTTTAGATAAAAAAGAACCATTTTTATACAGATTGGTCGATGTTTTAAGTACCCAAATGGGTAAGGCATTCCCAGAAATTAAGGCACAAAAGCAATTAATAGAGAATGTTATTAAAGAGGAAGAACAATCGTTTTTAAGAACCCTAGATCAAGGTTTGGTTTTGTTAAATCGTATTGTAGATGAAACAAAAGGCGATACCGTATCTGGTGAAAAAGCTTTCGAATTATACGATACCTATGGGTTTCCTATAGATTTATCGGCTTTAATTCTTTCTGAAAAAGGCTTGAAGCTCGATGAAAAAGGATTTAACGAGCACTTACAAAAACAAAAAGAACGTTCTCGTGCGGCAAGCGAAATGTCTACCGACGATTGGACCATTCTTGTTGAAGACGCCGAAGAAGAATTTATTGGCTATGACAGTTTACAGGCCAACGTAAAACTTACTAGATACAGAAAGGTAACCTCTAAAAAAGATGGCGATATGTATCAGTTGGTTTTTAATTTAACACCGTTTTATCCTGAAGGAGGTGGGCAAGTTGGCGATAAAGGTTATTTAGAAGATGCACACGGCGATGTCGTTTACATTTTAGATACTAAAAAAGAGAATAATGTAATCATTCATTTTACTAAAAACCTTCCAAGTCATGTTAATGAAACTTTTAAGGCTGTTGTAGATGCTAAACAACGTTACAAAACAGAATGTAATCATACAGCTACGCACTTGCTACATCAAGCATTACGCGAAGTTTTAGGAAATCACGTAGAACAAAAGGGGAGCGCAGTGCACTCAAAATATTTGCGTTTCGATTTTTCTCATTTCTCAAAATTAACAACTGAGGAATTACAAGAAGTCGAGAATTTTGTAAACCGACGTATTGAAGGTAAACTACCGCTACAAGAAAAACGCAATATTCCTATAGATGAAGCCATTGCCGAAGGCGCTATGAGTTTGTTTGGGGAAAAGTATGGCGATACTGTACGTGCTATTCGTTTTGGTAAATCGATAGAGCTTTGTGGAGGAACACACGTAAAAAACACAGCAGATATTTGGCATTTTAAAATAGTATCTGAAGGTGCTGTAGCATCCGGAATTAGAAGAATTGAAGCTATTACCAACGATGCTGTAAAAGATTTTTATTTTGAAAACAACAAAGCGTATTTCGAAATGAAAGACTTACTTAACAATGCTAAAGAGCCTGTTAAGGCACTTCAAAACCTTCAAGACGAAAATACAAGTCTTAAAAAGCAAATAGAAGGTTTACTAAAGGATAAAGCTAAAAACATAAAAAGCGAACTTAAAGGAGAATTGGAAGCTATTAATGGTATTCAATTTTTGGCTAAAAAACTAGATTTAGATGCAGGAGGATTAAAAGATGTGGCTTTCGATTTAGGTAGCCAGTTTGATGATTTATTTTTATTATTCGCAACAGAGCAGAACGGAAAAGCATTACTATCTTGTTACATTTCTAAAGAATTAGTGGCAAGTAAGGGTTTAAATGCGGGACAAGTAGTTAGAGAATTAGGTAGATATATCCAAGGTGGCGGTGGCGGACAACCATTTTTTGCTACAGCTGGTGGAAAAAATCCTTCTGGTATTGATGAAGCTTTAAGCAATGCTAAGAAATACTTGGTTTAAACGGGTTGCGCTATAAAAAACCAAGATGAAATTTCAAACCAATATACCGTTAGAATCACAGTCGGAAAATCAAATAGACTACCATTCTAATGTGCTGTTGTTTGGTTCCTGTTTTTCAGAAAATATTGGCGAGAAACTAAGCTATTTTAAATTTAAAAATACTCAAAACCCGTTAGGTATATTATTTCATCCTAAAGCTATTGAAACCTTAATTTCTAAAGCTGTTAATGGTTATGTATATACACAAGACGATGTGTTTTATCATAACGAGCAATGGCATTGTTTTGATGCGCATTCAAAATTAAGTCACCCATCAAAAGCACATTTGTTAAATCAATTAAATGTTCAAATTAATGTTACGGCTTTAAATTTAAAAAAAGCATCGCATATTGTTATTACACTAGGTACAGCTTGGGTGTATACCAATATTGAAACAAAACAAATTGTAGCCAATTGCCATAAAATACCGCAAAAGCAATTTAAAAAGGAATTGTTATCGGTTGCAAAAATAGAAGCGAGCTTAAAAAACACTCTTAGCTTAATAAAAAGTGTTAACCCTTCGGTTTCGGTACTATTTACGGTTTCTCCAATACGCCATATTAAGGATGGGTTTGTGGAAAACACACAAAGTAAAGCGCATTTAATAGCGGCTATTCATCAAGTTTTAAAGGGGCAATCTTATTATTTTCCTTCTTTTGAAATTATGATGGACGAACTTCGCGACTATCGTTTTTACAAGGCAGATATGATTCACCCAAGCCCATTAGCGGTAACATACATCTGGGAAAAATTTAAGACGGTTTGGATTTCGGAGGCTTCATTTAAAACCATGGAAGCGGTTAATGTTATTCAAAAAGGACGCGAGCATAAGCCTTTTAATGAAGCATCAGAAGCACATCAAAAATTTCTTAAAAATTTACAGCAAAAAACAAAGGCACTTCAAATCTTGCATAAGCACATTCAGTTTTAAAGCAGTACAATTAATTCTATATTTAAATAGATGTTAGTTTGATGTCTTTGTATGACGTCGTGTGTTTAAAATTCTTACCTAACGCTGTTTTGTTTTTGGGGGTTGATAATCAGCTTGTTGCGATTAGCTTTTTTTTGTACACTTAGTCGAGAATTTAATTAAGCTCTAGAAAATAATTGTAAATTCATAATGCTATTAATCAATTCATATTAAAAAGCACTAATATTTTAATCAGTTACATGATTGAGTTTTGGTGTTTTTTTTTGCTTCATTGTTTTCTGGGTAATGCTGGTATATTAATAATTCGTTAACCTTTAGGTAATATAAAAGCTACTATTGTGCTGTATATTTGCAGTGTTAGTTTAGTTTAGTAAAAATGCATTGGTTTAGACTTCTTATGTCGAAGGAAACTGATGTTTTTTTTTGCCCAAAAATTAACTTTTCTCCACATATAGTATTGAAATTATTTCTAAATTAGTACATGCGAAAAATTCTATTTGGTGTTATTATAACTTTATTTGTACTCTATACTTTTAAATATTGTGGAGATAGGGAAGAGGATAAAATAGTGCTTCAAGAAAGTTCGGTGCTTATCCAAGAGCAAATACAAAATGTAGGTAAGCTTATTGTTACCGAAGGGCACTTTAGCGAAGTTTTTAATTATAAAAGCTCAAAAGATATTTTTGGTGATTTATTTTCGGTTGAAAAGAAAGCCTTAATTGTTGTAAATGCCGATGTAACCATTGCTTACGATTTAAGTAAAATTGAATATGAACTTAATGAAGCTGAAAAAACTCTTACTATTTTAAGTATCCCAAAGGAAGAAGTGAAAATTCATCCAGATTTAGAGTATTATGATGTACAGGCAGATTACTTAAATCCATTTGAAGCCAAGGATTATAACGATATTAAAAATACGGTAAATGTGATGCTAACAAAAAAGATTGAAGCTTCAGATTTAAAAGCAAATGCTAAAAACAGATTAATTAGCGAACTATCAAAATTTTATATCCTAACCAATTCTTTAGGGTGGACATTAAAATACAACACACAGCCTGTTCAATCTGCAAAAGATTTACAAAGTATTAAGCTATAGTTTGTTTCTTAAGCTTGTCCAGCCACCACCATTTATAGCCTCAATACCATTACTGTTTAAAATAGAAGCCGCACTACCAGATCGCATACCACTCACGCAGCAGGTTATTACGGGTTTGTTTAATTTCTTTATTTCAGCAATTTTAGCATTTATAGTTTGTAAAGGAATGTTTTTAGATCCTGGTATGGCTCCTTTGCTATATTCATTAACCGTTCTTACGTCAATAACAACAGCACCTCTTGTTTTAAAATCGTTAATCATATTATTTTTATTACCAAATAGAAAATTGAATAAGCCCATAGTTTATTTTTTATGCAAAGTACTTTATTTATTTTTAAAGTTTAAGTAACATGAGTTGCATAACGATACATTAAAAATTTATGTATATTCAGCTTTTAAAATTTTAAATATATGGAAGCTTACGTTTCGCTTACTATTACTAATAATGTGGGGTATATAGAGTTTTATCATCCTAATAGAAACTCTATGCCTAGCGATGTGTTATTAAAATTAGAGCAAACTATTACAGATGCCGGTAGTAACGACAGTATAAAAGTTATTGTTTTAAAAAGTGGCGGTAACAGAACCTTTTGTGCAGGTGCTAGTTTTAACGAGGTTATAGCTATTGATAACGAAGTTAGCGGAAAACAATTTTTCTTAGGTTTTGCAAACGTTATAAACGCTATGCGTAAATGCCCAAAATTAATTATTGGGCGTGTACAAGGAAAAACTGTTGGTGGTGGTGTTGGTTTAGCTGCAGCAACCGATTATTGTTTAGCTTCAAAATTTGCTTCTATTCGATTAAGCGAATTAAGTATTGGTATAGGGCCATTTGTAATAGAGCCGGCAGTGTCTAGAAAAATTGGAGTAAACGCTATGTCGCAAATGACTATTGATACAGAAACATTTTTTTCGGTTCAATTTGCTAAAGAAAAAGGTTTGTATGCTGAAGTATTTGAGACTGCCGAAGAATTAGATATAGCTGTTTCAGATTTAGCCGAAAAATTAGCGAGTTACAACCCTGAAGCAATTACTGAAATGAAAAAAGTGTTTTGGAAAGGCACCGAAAATTGGGACGCATTACTTGCCGAACGTGCAGAAATGAGTGGAAAATTGGTGTTAAGTAAGTTTACTAAAAAGACCTTGAAAAGGTTTAGGTAAATTGTATTGAGATTCACTTTTCTTAGGGGTTTTGCCCTATTTTTCCTATGAAAAATAATTATCTTTACCGGATTACAGAAGTGTAATATTTATGTTATCCTGATTTGTTTATGGGGTAGTATTTGTATTAGTTTCGTTTTAAATTATGTAGTTTTAACCATATTTTACATTTCGCCGAAAATTAAATGAATAAGGCATATTACGCTGAGAAAGGATTATTTGCTGGAATCACTTCGGTTGTTTGTGCGTTTTATTTTTTTGCTCCCACTCTTTTTACTTTAAAAAGTTCGCTAATTGAAATTAATGGAGAAATAAGTGAATTAAATATTTATTATACCCGTGTGGAGAGTTATAGAGGTTCAAATAGTATTAAATCAGAACTACAATTTGCACTGAATTCGTCTCAAAGTAGATATGTCCTTATGAAAAATATAGGGCAAAGTGGAATAAATGAAAGATTTGAGAATTTAGAAATTCAATTAAGACAATCAGGAAGTGCTAGTGTTTGGATAAAACAAAGCCAAAAAGATGAATATAAACCGACCGTTTTTCAAATAGCCGATAAGAATAGAAGTGTAATTTATGGTTTTGAAGAATCGAAATCCCATTCAAGATTCGGATTTTTGATTTCTTTTGCCTTAGGAATTTTTGGAATAGGATTATGGGTGAGACATAAATACTTTAAAAATCCTGATATGAGGAAGTCCAAAAGAATTGGCTTTTTTTAACTTTAAAAATATTCCGAATGGATTTTAAGAGTTTTATTAATTTTTACAAAAAAATATAAATGCCTTTAATTAATAGAAGTAAGAAACTTAAACAATGAACTTAACAATAGAAAACATATTATTGGTTGGCTCCTTATTACTTCTTGTAAGTATTATAGCGGGTAAGACTACCTATAAATTTGGTGTGCCAACCTTACTGCTTTTCTTGTTTATAGGCATGTTGGCAGGGTCAGATGGTATTGGTGGTATTCGGTTTGATAACCCGCAACTTGCGCAATTTATTGGTATTGTATCTCTTAATTTTATTTTGTTTTCGGGAGGATTGGATACCAACTGGAAAGATGTTAAACCCATTTTAAAAGAAGGTGTAGTGCTATCCACATTAGGCGTGCTGTTAACTGCGGTTTCTCTAGGGGTTTTTGTTTACTACGTTACAGACTTTACTATTTACGAGAGTTTATTGTTAGGGTCTATCGTGTCTTCAACAGATGCTGCTGCTGTATTTTCAATTTTACGCTCAAAAAGTATTGCTTTAAAAACGAATCTTAGACCAACTTTAGAGTTAGAAAGTGGGAGTAACGACCCTATGGCTTATGTGCTTACCCTTGCATTTTTAACATTAGTAATACACCAAGACCAAAGTTTTATTTCCATAATTCCACTGTTTTTACAACAAATGATTTTGGGAGGTGTTGCAGGTATTGCCTTTGGTGTATCTAGTAAATATATTATAAATAAAATTAAACTTGATTTTGAAGGGCTTTATCCTGTGTTAGTTATAACATTAATGTTTATAACCTTTTCGGCTACCGATTTTGTGGGTGGTAATGGGTTTCTAGCCATATACATTTGTGCGGTTTACTTAGGTAACCAAGATTTAATACATAAAAAAACCATTTTAAAAATGTTTGATGGTTTGGCGTGGCTTATGCAAATTGTTCTATTCCTTACTTTAGGGCTGCTTGTTTTTCCATCACAAATTATTCCGTATATGGGTATAGGTTTACTTATTTCGGTGTTTTTAATTTTAGTTGCAAGACCACTAGGTGTATTTATTAGCCTTATGTTTTTTAAAATGAAGCTTAAACGCCGATTTTATATCTCGTGGGTTGGCTTGCGTGGTGCGGTTCCAATTGTGTTTGCAACCTATCCGTTATTGGCTGGAATAGATAAAGCAAATATGATTTTTAATATCGTTTTCTTTATTTCGGTAACATCCATATTAATTCAAGGCACCACGCTATCCGTCGTTGCGAAATGGCTAAATGTCGCATTACCAGAACAAGCAAAACGGTTAACGGCTACAGATTTACTTATGTCTGAAAGTCCTAAAGCTGAAATGAAAGAAATTTTAATTTCTTCGGGTAGTTTGGCGGTAGATAAAAAAATTGTGGAGTTAGGCTTTCCTAAAAATGCAATAATAGCCATGATTATAAGAGATAATAATTATATGACACCTAACGGAGCGACAGTAATTAAGGCTGAAGATACCTTAATAGTGCTTGCAGATAAGCCTAATGTTTTCCATGATGTGTATAAAGCTCTAGAAAAGTAGAAAGCATTTATACGGCTAAAACCACATGTAAATTAAAACGCTATTAACTTAATTGTTTTTGATTAACAATTTCTAATCCATCATCAATTAAGTGTCCTAATTCCGGTTTGTTTTGTTTAACGGTTTCCAGATGCTTCAATATTTTGTGGCATAATTCGGTTTCGCTGCCAAGGTATGCTAACTCATATAATTCAACGGCCAGTAACCAATCATTAGGGTGGTTTTCAATAAGTTGTTCTAAAACTTTAGTTCTAGAAATGGTAGTGTTGGTACCTTCTCTGTAATCTCTAACTTGTTGGTACAAGGTTTCCAAAGCTAACTGAGTTTTTGTTTTTTTAATATGAATGGTGTTCGAGCTTGTTTTATGTGTAATTAAATCGAAACTAATTAAATCGGCAGGTCCCGAAAAGGCCGATACAATAGCTTTACCCACAGCCATGTCATAAATGCCCCATTCGGGTTTAAAAAGAATGGTGTCGTTATATGAAACAGTACAGTTTTTAAAACTAATAAGTATAATTTTGCCCTGTAAATTTCGTTTTCCGGTTATAATTTCTCCCGAAACTTGTATACCGCCTTCAAACTCTAAGGTAACCACCTTTTCTTCATAAATATTGTAAGCTGCCAAATCTCGAGGACTCATATCTTCAATGGCTAAATTAATACCTTTTAGTTTGCCTATAGGCGAGCCAAATCCTTTGTTGTGTGTGCTAATACCATGTCCTACTAATTCTTTTTCGCGATAAGCTAGAGCTGTTGGTCCTGTGGTTTGTATGTAACTCGGTTGGCCTTCGTGTTGGATTACTTGAGTAAAAACACCCGAAATTTGTATGCCTGTGCTCAACTCAATAGTGCCTAACGCATTCGAGTTAATTAGTTTTTGCACACCTTGTAATCCGCCTTTACGCAAAGCCATGGTGTTTGCAAATTCTTCTAGAATTAAACTTAAATGTGCAAAATTTGGTGTTACATAAAGTTGAGGTTGTGGCTTAGTTATATCAAAATCTTTATATGTAGCATTAATGTTGTAGGGCAGTTTTTTAACAGCATCCGTCATGCACCAAGCACTTTCTCCTATGGACGATAATAATCCAGCACCATAAATTTTGGGATTTTCAAGACTACCTATTAAACCATATTCCACGGTCCACCAATGTAGGTTTCTAATTAACGCCATTTCACTAGGTTCCCCCATGTTGTTTTGCAAATGGTCAACTTTTTTTTCCGCGGAAGCGATATCCTTTTCCGAGGAATTAGGAGCTTCTTTTATAATGGATAGGTGTCTTACAGCCTCGTAAAGTTCGTAATCTTTAGCCGATGAAATAGCTTTACAACCAATTTCGCCAAAACGCCTTAGGTATTCGGCATATTCTGGGTTTGCAATAATAGGGGCGTGTCCTGCACCTTCATGAATAATATCGGGTGCCGGTGTATATTCAATATGTTCTAATTGCCTAATGTCGCTTGCAATTACTAAAACATTATAAGCTTGAAATTCCATGAATGCATTTGGAGGTATAAAACCATCAACCGCAACAGCGGCCCAACCAATATCTTTTAAAATACGGTTCATGCCATACATATTTGGAATATGATTAATAGAAATCCCTGTTTGTTTTAAACCATCTAAATAAGATTTATGTGCCACTTTACTTAAAAAATCGACATTTTTACGCATCACGTATCTCCAAACCGCTTGATTAATAGCTGAATAATCCTCGTAGTTTTGAGGTTTAATAAACTGTTTTAAGTGTTTTGGTAATTTTTTTAGTATTTCGTTCGATTCAAATAAATCCGACATTGTTAAGTTTTATGTGTGAAATCACTATAAAAATACGAATAATTCATTAATAATTATGATTCTTAGGTTTTCTTTCAATGAGTTGTGGTTGTAATGGATTAATTACTGAGACTATAGGACATAAAAAAAGCAACCCTAATCGAGTTGCTTTTTTAAATACGTTTTTGGAATTTTAAATTCCTAAAAAATTAATTTTCTGCTCCAGGAGGATATTTTTCCATAATTTGAGAAACAAACTCCTTAATACGTTCTTCTTTCTTTTCCATGTTTCTGCTTAAATAGCCAGTTCCCATACCTTGCCAAACCAATTCTTTTTTATTGGCATCAATAATGTCTATATATAAATGACCTTGTGTGCTTACGCTAGTACTAGGTTGATTCCAGCCCCAGCCCCAACCCGGACCAAAGCCTCCATAACCGCCCCAACCCCAGCGGCCCATGCCCCAAGAATTGTTATAAACATCAACACGTTGTTGCGATTTTGTAAATAAGCTAATTAATACATCTGGGTTTTCAGATTTTGTAAAGCCTTTGGCTAAAAGTTCCGCTTCGATAGCACGAAGAATTCTGCGTTTATCTAAATCGCTAATTTCTGCTTTATCAATACCTGTTTTAAAAAAAGCAAAGGTGTTGTATTGGCTAAATGTAGCTTCTTTGTCGTAATCGGCTGCTACTCTTACAGAGCTGCAAGACGACACCACTAAGATTAATGCTAAAACTGGCAGGAAGGTGAAAAGTTTTTTCATAGTACAAATTTTAAGGGTTATGATAGCTGTAAACTGTTAATTTTCAGCTTTATTATAAAAACATCATGTTAAATAGTAGTATCAATAATCGTACCAAGGCTATTGGTTTTGTAACTACTTTTTGGTAGAGTTAGTGGATTTATTGTAACCGTAAGGGCAATGTCGGCATCCGCTTTCGCAGCAATATCCACGTTTTAGGTGGTATTGCTCTGTAAAACAACGATAACCTTCGGGTGTCCAATAGAAATCGCCTTCTTCAATAGGAATTATTTTTTTCATTTGTAACAAAGATAATGTAAATTGAAAAAGCTTAAACGCGTTCCTTAGTAATTTGTTGCTGTTTTTCTTTTAATATAACTATTAGTTTGATGATTGTAATTGAAAAATATAATACTATAACGTAAATATTGGAGTGGTTTTTGAAAGGTGTATAATATGATTTTTATTTCGAAATATTTGGTTCCTAAAGGATATACCGGCATGACTATTTATCCGTTTGTGTTTTTAAAATCTGAAAATTTAAGGGCGAACGCAGTTTTGGTTAATCATGAAAAAATTCATTTAAAACAACAGTTAGAGCTTTTAATCATTCCTTTCTACGTGTTTTACGTTGCCGAGTTTTTAATACGACTTTTGCAGTACAGAAATTGGCAAAAAGCTTACCGGAATATTTCGTTTGAGCGCGAAGCTTATTGCAACCAGACTAATTTAGAATATATTAGCGGTCGCTCTATTTGGAGTTTTTTAAAGTATCTTCGTCATCATGATATTTAAGCTTGAAAATAGTATTAACCAGCATATAAAACTGCCTAATAAATTGGTAGAACTTTATATAAAACGCGAAGATGCCATCCATCCATTTGTATCTGGTAATAAATACCGTAAGTTAAAATACAATTTACTTGAAGCGAAAAAACACAACTACGATACCATGTTAACTTTTGGTGGCGCGTTTTCAAATCATATTGCTGCAGTAGCGGCTGCAGGTAAGCAGACAGGTTTAAAAACAATTGGAGTTATTCGCGGCGAGGAACTTGCGGAAAAAGTGGCGAGTAATGCTACATTAAGTTTTGCCAAGGCTAATGGTATGGATTTTAAATTTGTATCGCGCGAGACGTATAGAGATAAAACAAATCCAGAGTTTTTAGAAGCTTTAAAAAATGAATTTGGTTCGTTTTATCATATTCCGGAAGGTGGTACTAATGCGTTTGCTATTAAAGGTTGCGAAGAAATTTTAACTCCAGAAGATTCCAATTTTAATTACATCTGTACAGCAGTTGGTACTGGTGGTACAATTTCTGGGCTAATTAATTGTTTAAAACCTAGTCAACAAGTTTTAGGTTTTCCTGCCTTAAAAGGCGACTTTTTAAAAGAAGATATTAGTAAATTTGCCAACAAATCCAATTGGGAATTAATTACCGATTATCATTTTGGTGGTTATGCTAAAATTAATGAAGCCTTAATTGCTTTTATTAACAAGTTTAAACAAGATTACGGTATTGCTTTAGATCCTGTTTATACCGGAAAAATGCTGTTTGGTATTTTCGATTTAATTGAAAAGGGATATTTTCCAGTGGGTTCAAAAATATTAGCTATTCATACAGGTGGTTTGCAAGGAATTGCAGGTATGAATGCTGTTTTAAAAAAGAAAAATTTACCAATAATTATGTAGTGTAATGAATAGAATTATAATAATTATATGTTTGGCAGGTGTGCTTTTTAGTTGTAAGTCTAAAAAAAGTGTGGTTACCAAAAAGCCAAATACCACAACAAGAGATGTTCGAAAAACAACCGAAACTCCAAGTAATACTAAAGTATATGCAAGTAATACCGAGCGTTATGTTGATGTGCATCGTGAAACGGCACAGCAAGAAATGAGTTTGTATGGTATTCCTGCAAGTATAACCTTAGCTCAAGGAATTTTAGAATCTGGTTCTGGTAATGGCCGTTTGGCTGTTGAAGCGAATAACCATTTTGGCATTAAGTGCCACGGTTGGACAGGGCAAAAGATTTATCATGATGACGATGCGGCACAGGAATGTTTTAGAAAGTATAAAGATGCCAAGTATTCTTTTAGAGACCACTCGTTGTTTTTAACCGAGCGATCTCGCTACTCGAAGTTATTTAAATTAAAACAAGAAGACTATAAAGGTTGGGCTAAAGGTTTACGGGCCGCTGGTTATGCTACAGACCCTAAATATCCGCAAAAATTAATAAGTTTAATAGAACGCTACAAGTTATATGAGTTTGATAAAGCTGTTCTTGGCGACAATTATGTAAGTTACAAAAGCCCTGTAACATCAAACCGAACTACCTATACCGTTGTTAAGGGCGATACGTTGTATTCCATTTCACGACGCTATAATATTTCGGTAAAAGAACTTCAAAATTTAAACGGTTTACCAGACGCTGCTATTAGTATTGGGCAGGAGTTAGTGGTTAAACCATCAACAAAAAAATAGTTATAATGATTTATAAAAGAAGCAGTGCACTATTTGCCGAAGCAGAAAAAGTAATTCCTGGAGGTGTAAACTCTCCAGTTAGAGCCTTTAAAGGTGTTGGAGGAACGCCCATTTTTGTAAAAGAAGCTAAAGGTGCGTATTTATATGATGAAGACGGAAACCGTTTGGTGGATTATATAAATTCTTGGGGCCCTATGATTTTAGGTCATGCCTTTGAGCCTGTGGTTAAAGCTGTTGTCGAGAAAGCTAAAAAAGGAACCTCGTTTGGAATGCCAACCGAAATTGAAACGCAAATTGCAGAGTTAGCGGTTTCGATGGTGCCTAATATTGATAAAATACGTTTAGTTAATTCTGGAACCGAAGCGTGTATGAGCGCCGTGCGTTTGGCAAGAGGATATACCGGAAAAGATAAAATAATAAAGTTTGCTGGTTGTTACCATGGACATTCCGATTCTTTTTTAATTCAGGCAGGAAGTGGTTTAAGTACTTTTGGAGTGCCAAACAGTCCTGGAGTTACTAAAGGAACAGCCCAAGATACTTTGCTAGCACGTTATAATGATCTAGATAATGTAAGGGCTTTAATTGAAGCAAATAAAAACGAGATAGCCTGTATAATTATTGAGCCAGTAGCTGGAAATATGGGTTGCATTCCTCCCGTAGAAGGATTTTTACAGGGGTTACGAGATTTATGCGATGCGCATAATATTTTATTGGTTTTCGATGAGGTGATGACTGGTTTTCGTTTAGCAAAAGGTGGAGCACAGGAATTATTTAATATAAATGCAGATATAGTTTGTTTTGGAAAAGTTATTGGTGGCGGTTTGCCTGTTGGTGCTTTTGCAGCAAGAAATGAGATTATGAACTACTTAGCGCCTTTAGGTCCTGTTTATCAGGCGGGAACTTTAAGTGGTAATCCGTTGGCTATGGCTGCAGGATTAGCAATGCTTACGGAGTTAAATGCAGATGCAGAAGTTTTTAAAAGACTAGAAGAAAAAACCGCTTATTTGCATGTAGGTATTGCTAAGGTTTTAAATGAAAATAACATACTACATACTATAAATAGAACCGGTTCTATGATTTCGGTACATTTTGATGGGGCAACAGTTATTGATTTTGATACCGCTGCAAAAGGTAATAATGAAACGTTTAAAACGTTTTTTCACGGCATGCTTAACGCTGGTGTTTATATTGCACCAAGTGCTTTTGAAACTTGGTTTATTACAGATGCCTTAAGTTATGAGGATTTAGATTTTACTATTGCTGCTGTGAATACCGTGGCTAAAACACTGTAGTTTTTTTATTTGTGTAATGCCTAGAATTGAAATTAAAACGGAAATAGAAGCGCCAAAAGAAATTGTTTTTGATCTTTCTAGAAGTATCGATTTACATAAAATTTCTACCAAGCAAACCCATGAGAAAGCCATTGCAGGAACCATTGGAGGTTTAATAGGCTTGCATGAAAGTGTAACGTGGAGGGCAAAACACTTAGGGGTTTACCAGAGCCTAACTTCGAAAATTACAGAATTTAATCGTCCGGATGTATTTGTTGATGAAATGCAAAAAGGGGCTTTTAAATCGTTTAGGCATGAGCATCATTTTAATGCACTAAATAATGGTGGTACATTAATGATTGATGTTTTTGATTATGAATCGCCTTATGGTGTTTTTGGAAAACTGGCAGATTACTTATTTTTAAAAAGGTATATGACTAATTTACTTGTGGAAAGAAACCGGATTGTAAAAGAATTTGCCGAATCTGAGAAATGGAAAGCTGTATTGTTAACCGATTAAACTGTTTAGCGGGTTGGTAAAATAATGTATAAAAAAAACGCATCTCAAATTATTTGAGATGCGTTTTTACATTAACTAAACTCTAATTAAAATAACTAATTATATTTTACCTTCATCATAGCCTCTTTTTTGGCCTTTCTTTTTGCCATCACCTTTTCTTTTTCCTTTTTTTCCCATTCTAGCTTGCATCTTTTCCCATTTTGCATATTGCTCGTCGTTTAAAATGTCTTTCATTTTAGCTTTCTCTGCAATTTTATGGTCTAATCTGGCATTTGCCATAGCTAAACGCTCTTCTTTTGTTGGTTTTATAGCATCGCCATTTTCTTTTTTAGCTTTGCGGTTTTCCATCATTTCTTTACGTTTGGTGGCATTTTCTAGGTTTAATTTTTGAACCTTGTTTTGTTGCGATTCTGTTAAATCTAAAGCAAGTGTCATTTTTTTAGTTTGAAGGGTAGCTATTTCTTCGGCCGAAAGATTCATCATTCTTTCACCTCTTTCACCTCTGTTGTGTTTTTCTTTTTTTTCTTCTTGAGCCGAAACTTGTAATGCGAACAATGCTACAGCGATTAATATTAATTTTTTCATTTTTTTATTGTTTTTAAATTTATTTGTCTTTTGGACTTTAAAAAATGAAAAGGGTTTAATGAGAGTATTGTTTTTAACTACATATTAACAGTTTTAAGATGTGTTTGGAGTTTAAAATGCCCTTGGTTATGAGTGGTTTAAGTTGGTCTGTTTGCGGATATGTGGTAACTTAAAATTGGGAAGTGGCTATAGCGGACTTGCCCGCGTTAGGGATTGCAGTGGAAAGCCCACAGCGACCTTTTGGGAGCGAGGACTTGTAATGGAAAGCCCGACTTTTTATGATCCTGCAAGGTTTTGGAAACCTTGTAGGTATGAGTAAAAAGTAACGCCCAAAATTATTTAGCTATTGGTACTTTTAAACTTATGCCTGTTTGAAAATCTGGTGCGTTGTTTACTCTTAAGTCTTCTTTTACAAAAAGTGATACTTTATATTTTGGTGTACCGTAGGTGTAAATAAAATTCCAGCTTATTAGTGGTTCGTAGAGTGTGTATACGCCATTTTGCCACCCGCCTTTTATTTCTCGCCATTTGCCAATAAGTCTATAATAATTGCTTTCGTCTTGTTTGTTATATGCCGATTGGGCGTGGTAATTAATACCAAAGGCGTTAAAATTTCCCTTTTTTGTGTGTTTGGTGAGTTCTATTTCGCCCTCGAAGGTAGCTAGAAAAGGGCTGTTTCCTAAGTCGATAACCTCTTTAAAGTTTACAATATTTTTGGCTAGGGTATTTACGCCTACTGCGAAGTTAAGCTCGTAATTGTTTTTTAAGGCCCATTGTTTTATAAGGTTTGCCGAAAGGCCAGCATCCATAGAGGCGTTGTATTTTGAGGTGTTCCAGCCTAAATGTGTGCCAAAATTTAAATAGATGTTTCTGGTTTGATTTATGGCTAATTTGGGGTAGTAGTAATGTGTGAATTCTAGCCCGCCAACAAAAAAATCGTTGTTGTTTAGTTGCAAGGTGTTGCCGTTGCGGTCTAAATAATTAAAGTTTACTTGGTTTAGCCCGTAGTAGCGCCGCCCAAAAGGGTCTTCGCCACCTGCTACATTACTGTGAAACCACTCTATACTTTCGTCGCTAGTAAACAATGAAAAAGGGTGTTTACCATTGGTTATTAAATAGGAGCGTAGGGTTACGGCTAATTCGTGTTGTTTGTTAATTGGGATGTTGGCGGTAACTCGAAACTCTTTAATTATAGCGTCTATAACGATATTTAAATAATCGGCAGGGGTTAAATCTTGATCTATAAATGTAAAAGGCCTATCGTGCCAAATAATTTGACTAAGTTGTTCGCGAACCGCAGGGTCTTTTGGAAAATGGGCTTCAACGTATGGGTGAAAGTTGTTACCAGAAGTGTAATTAATGGCTAATGTAGTTTTTTCTGGCGGTGCGTATTTAAAATTAGTATTTATACGCGAGCTAAATATACCAAAGTGGTGGGTAGATAATATACTTGGGTTATCGATGCCGTTTTTAAACGATAAACTATCTTGTACTTGTGCTGTAAGCAAGACGCTATAAAACCCTAGAAAAATTAATATACTTTTTTTTAGCATTGGGCAAAAATAGGTAAACTTTAAATAATTATAGTTTATGTGATTGTTAATTCTGATTGGGCCTTATTTATTAGGTTTAATGTGGTTTTACATACTGTGGTTTTGGTTGTTTTGCTAATTAGCCAGCTGTAAAAGCTAATTACAAAAATATCTTCTTTATGTATTTGTTGCCAATTAAAGTTTGCTTTTATTTTGGTTTTAAAAGCGGGTGTACATACATTTTCTGGGCTTTTATAATACATTTCTATAAAACTTAAATAGGTGATAACGCGCTGTTGGTTTATGCTTTTTAGGTATGCGGTGTATTGACGTTTAAAGCTTAGTAATTTAGATTCTACTAGGTTAATGTTTTGTAGCTCGATATGTAAAAGAATTTCAATGAGGTTCTTTTTAATTACCCATTCTTTTCCTGCTTTTTCGGCGTACCAAGTATCGGTATGATATAATTTTGAAAGCAAGTTGTGCGCTTTTTTAAAATCTAATTTCTGGAAATAGAACACGATAAGGCTTAAATTAATATCTAATAGCGTTTCAATATCTTTATGCTTAGCAGGTTGTATGGTTTCTAGTAGTTGTATGGCGCTGTCCTGTTGGTTACTGTAGTTTAAATTAAGGGATTTTAGTAAATGGTATTTTAGAACAAATGTTTTATGGTATTTCTTTTTTTGCAATTGCATGTGTTGGTGCATAAGCTCTAAGTAGTGCAAGGATTCATTAAATTTTTTATTTCTGAAAAGTGCATTTGCAATGGCATACAAAATATGAATGTGGTAAAACAGTTGTTTCCGTTTGTTTTTGTGCTTGGTAATTAAGTGGTAAGTGTCTTTTAAAAAGGGTTCGATTTTTAAATAATCTTTAGTTATAAATGCCGAAATACTTGATATGGTTACCAATTGGTATAATGATTTAAACGACATAGAATCGTTTATAGTGATGTTGTGCTCTTTTAGGGTATTGGTTAAAATGGTTTTAAAATCTAGTACTTCACCTTTATAGACGATGCTGTTAAGAGTTTGCCTGATTTTTGCGTACACGATATTTAGCTCGTCTTCTAGCTGAATGTTTTTTTGATTGGTTTTAAATTTTACCGTAAGGGCATCAATATCTGCATAGGGATATGCGTAGGCATATTGAATTTTGGTGTGATATATTTCGTTTAAAAATGGAAATAGGTCGTTGGTTGAAGCTAATTTTTCGGCTTTATCTAAAATTTTATAAGCCACTTTATACTGCTTTTGTTGCAAGAAGGCTTTGGATGCTAATATGAACTTGATGATTTGCATATCTACCGAGTTTTCTTCTTGTAAACTTTGGTTGGCTGTAAAGTCTATTAATGACTCATACAACCGTTTCCTAAGCGCGTGGTATGCGTTTTTTTTATTGCCATATAGTTTAGTGCAAATTGCGTTAGAGGCTAATTCGTTTTTGCATAGTAAATTAAATAGCTTGATGTTTTTGGTGTCGTTTCGTTTGTTCTTTTTGTCTAGGTAAGTGATAAATTTTTGTTGGTCTTCGCTAGAAAAGGACGAAACTATCTCGTTTAAGTCTGTCATTTAATCGTCATTAAATAATATGTATAAGTATTAAATATAAGTGTTTTTATTGTTTTGGTATATTTTATATCGTCATTTATTTGTAAAAGTTGTGTTTTAGGAGGTTTAGTTATTTCGCAGATTTGCCTCATAATCATTAAAAACAAAAACATTATGAATTATCAAACAACAGTTTCAGTAGATGAAAAATCAAAAGAAACAAAACGTAAAAAAGACGATAAAGTAAACAATCATAAACCAACTTCGGCCTTTATTGGCGCATCGTGGTCTGCATTATTAATAGGAATGGCTTCTTTTTGTATTGGTTTATGGAACGCCGATATGCTGTTAAATGAAAAGGGCTATTACTTTACCATATTATTATTTGGTTTATTCTCGGTAATTTCTGTTCAAAAGGCGGTTAGAGATCGCATGGAAGATATTCCAGTAACCGATATTTATTATAGCATTAGTTGGTTTACAACCGTAATATCTATTGTGTTATTAGTTATTGGACTTTGGAATGCCGACTTGCTTTTAAGCGAAAAAGGGTTTTATGGTATGTCGTTTCTACTAAGTTTGTTTTCGGCCATTGCAGTGCAGAAAAACACCAGGGATGTTCAAGTTATAAATAGAGCTAGTGATGATGAGGATTAGAAAGAGTTTAAAACCATAAAAAACAAAAAATATAAAAGGGTTGTTTTTATGATTGGTTAGTTAACCCAAAACCTCGTTGCTTTTATAGTGGCGAGGTTTTTAAAAAAAAGAAAACAAAAAGGATGTAAACTAGTAGTCTTTATTAAGTTTAATCGTAGTTTTTCTTAAAAAATTAACATACCACATCTATAACTCTTAAATAAAGATTAAAATTAAACAAACCACTGTTAAACATTTCTAAAAGCTATTATGGTTAAGGTGTAAATGTGTGATATTTGATTTAAGTTTAGTTAATAAATTTAGTTGGTTAGTTAAAAAAGCCAGTAATTCTTAGAATTACTGGCTTTTTTGTGTTTTATGGTTTAGGTAATAATTATACCACACTAACAAACAACCCATCATCCGTTTTCTCAACTTTAGCAAGGTTGTTTTTAGTTAATTCTTTAATTGTTTTGTCCCATTTTTTATTCGATAAACCAGAATTACTTTTTAATGCTATAAGGTCTAGCTTTTCAGCTTTCTTTAAAATGTCTAACACAGCTTTAGCATCATCACTAATAGCTAAAGGTTTTTTCTCTGGGCGCATTTGCGGGAAAAACAATACTTCCTGTATCGATTGGTTGTTGGTTAAAAACATAATTAAACGGTCCATACCAATACCCATACCAGATGTAGGAGGCATACCATACTCTAAGGCACGTAAAAAGTCATGATCAATAAACTCGGTAGCTTCATCATCACCTTTAGCAGCCAATTTAAGTTGGTGCTCAAAACGCTCACGTTGGTCTATAGGGTCGTTAAGTTCAGAATACGCATTTGCTATTTCTTTACCACAAACCATAAGCTCAAAACGCTCTGTTAATTCAGGGTTATCACGGTGTTCTTTACACAGGGGGCTCATTTCTTTTGGGTAATCTGTAATGTAGGTAGGCTGTATGTAGTTACCCTCGCATTTTTCACCAAAAATTTCATCAATAAGTTTGCCTTTACCCATAGTTTCGTCAACCTCAATACCTAGGTCTTTAGCAGCTTGTCTTATTTCATCTTCAGATTTATCTGTAATATCAAAACCAGTAAAATGCTTAATAGAATCTGCCATGGTTACTCTAGCATAAGGCGCTTTAAAATCTATTTCATGCTCGCCAAAAGTTGCTTTAGTACTGCCGTTAACAGCAATAGCGCAATGTTCTAATAAACGCTCACAGAAATCCATCATCCAGTTATAATCCTTATAAGCAACATAAATTTCCATGGCTGTAAACTCAGGGTTGTGGGTTCTGTCCATACCCTCGTTTCTAAAGTTTTTAGAAAACTCATAAACCCCATCAAAACCACCAACAATTAGCCTTTTAAGATACAACTCGTTTGCAATTCGCATATACAACGGAATATCCAAAGCATTGTGGTGTGTAATAAACGGGCGCGCCGCAGCACCACCAGGAATAGGCTGTAACACAGGAGTTTCAACCTCAAAATAACCAGAGTCATTAAAAAACTGGCGCATAGCATTAAACAATTTTGTACGCTTAACAAACACCTCTTTAACCTGAGGGTTTACCACTAAATCGGCATAACGTTGTCTGTATCGCTGCTCTGGGTCGGTAAAAGCATCATGCACTTTTCCATCGGCATCCGTTCTAGGTAATGGTAAAGGTTTTAAAGCCTTACTAAGTAAAGTAAAGTTTTTAACTTTTACCGTTTTTTCTCCTACCTTGGTTAAAAACAATTCGCCTTCAACACCAATAAAATCACCAATATCTAGCAATTTTTTATACACATCGTTGTACTTGCTTTTATCGTCGCCAGTACAAATTTCATCTCTATTAAAATACACTTGAATACGGCCATCGGCATCCTGCAACTCAGCAAAACTTGCATTACCCTGTATACGTCTAGACATTAATCTACCAGCAATAACCACTTTATTTTCCTCCTTAAAATTGGTTTTTATAGATTTCGATGTGTCCTTAACAGGATATAAATCTGCCGGATAAGGATTAATACCCAAATCGCGTAATTTTGCTAATTTCTCTCTTCTTACAAGTTCTTGCTCAGATAATTGTGACATATTCTAAATACTAGGTGAAAATTTTTAAGGCACAAAGATAAACATTTGATTTCCCATTTACAGCTATTGATTTATGATTTTTTTGGGCGCTACCACAAGGGTCGGGCTATCCACTATATCTTTTTAAAAATATAGTCTTAACAAGTAGGTACAAAGTTTTGTGTTAATTTGTTGGCATAGCTAAAACACATCGTTTTCCAGTTTTTAAAAAGGATGCCGTTGCTATCCCTAGCGCAAATTGTAACAAATAACTACCTTTATCGTCAAATAGGTAAATCATCAATTAAAACAAATCTAACATGAGTTTTTGGAGAGTATTACTGTCTATTATTTGTCCGCCTTTAGCCGTTATCGATAAAGGTTGCGGCTCTATTATTATCGTCTTTTTATTATGGCTTTGTGGCTGGGTGCCCGGAGTAATTGCAGCATTAGTTATAGTAAATAACCCTAAGAGTTAATTTGCAGTAGGTCGGCATTTGTCTTCGGTCATTTTTATATAAAATATTGTAATTTTGCAATCCATGAATAAAAAAATCGAACTTCAAGATTTAGGCTTAAAAGACTATAAAGAAACTTGGGATTACCAAGAAACTCTGTTTCGTGGTATAGTAGACTCAAAAATTAAAAATAGACGAGAAGATGCCGGTTTAATAACTAAAAACTATTTTTTATTTGTGGAGCATCCGCATGTGTATACGTTGGGTAAAAGTGGCGATATGTCTAACCTATTAGTAGACCAAACACAGCTTAAAGAAAAAAACGCGAGTTTTTATAAAGTAAATCGTGGGGGCGATATTACCTACCATGGTCCTGGGCAAATAGTTGGTTACCCTATTTTAGACTTAGATAATTTTTTTACCGATATCCATAAATATCTTCGTTTTTTAGAAGAAATGATTATCCTAACCCTTGCCGAATACGGTTTAAAAGCAGAACGTAGCCCAGGCGAAACAGGTGTTTGGTTAGATGTAGGAACACCATTTGCACGTAAAATTTGTGCTATGGGTGTGCGTGCTAGCCGTTGGGTAACCATGCACGGTTTTGCACTAAATGTAAATGCTAACTTAGGGTATTTCGATTTAATGATTCCTTGTGGTATTCGAGGAAAAGCAGTAACCTCTTTAAATGTTGAGCTTGGTAAAAAAGAAGTCGATCAGGCTGAGGTTAAAACAAAGTTATTAAAACATTTTGCTGAGCTTTTTAAAGCGGAGTTTGTTTAACTGTATTAATCCGGTTATAGGATTTAATGATTTCGATTTCGCACATAGTAAAACACTTTTTAAAAAGTGTTTTACTATATTTATTAGCTATAAAGCTCATCACTAATTAAGCTGCAAAAACAGTTTCTTTTAATTTCTCTAAGGTTATTGGTTTAACAATATAGTTACTATTAATGTTGTACTGTTTTGCACGCTCTTTATCTGCTTCAGAGTCCGAGCTAGTAACAATAAATATTTGTATTTTTTGCTCTATAGGTATCGTTTTAAAAGCGTCTAGAAATTGCCAACCATCCCAAATAGGCATGTTTAAATCTAATAGAATTAGTTCAGGAAGCCTTTCTCCGTTCGAGATTATCGATTTTAATTTATCAAAAGCATCTTTACCGTTAGAGCATATTAAAATAGATTCTACTAAGCCGCTTAAATTTAAAAAACGTTTGGTAATGTAAACATGAGTTGGGTCGTCTTCAATAATACAGGCAAGATTAATTTTTTTCATTTCTAAAATTTACTTTAAAGGTTGTTCCAATATTTTCTGTGCTTTCTACTTCAATTTTACCACCTAAGGCCTCTACTTGGTTTTTGGTTATAAATAAGCCAATACCTTTAGAGTCTTCATTTCGATGAAATGTTTTATACATGCCAAATAGCTTCTTTTTATGTAGATCTAAATTTATTCCTAGACCATTATCTGTAAATTCTATAGATGTATAGGTGCTGTTCTTTTTATAATCTATATTAAGATAACTATCTCGATCTTTAGAGCGGTACTTTATAGCGTTGGTAATAAAGTTTAATACGATGCTATCTAAATAAGCTTTTATGCCAACAACTTCTAAGTCTTCAGGGATATTGTTTTTTATTTTTACTTTATTAATTTCTGCTAAAGGTAAAATAGACTCAATTTGCTGGTCGATAATAGGTTTAATTGGTATGTTGGTAAGTGTCTCTTTAGACAACATATTAATTTGAACAATTTCCGATAGATCTGCAATAGTGTCTTCTAAGTTTTGAGAAGATGTTTCTAAAAGTTGAACCATTTCATTGTTAAATAATTCAGGTTGTTCACTCTTTAAAATACCTAATAGGGCTGCCATACCTCCGGAATGTGAACGTAAATTATGCGAAACAATATGGGCAAAGTTTTTTAAGCGTTCATTTTGTTCTTTAGTAATAGATATAATTTTTTCTAAACGCATTTCTTGCTCCTTAATTAACGTAATATCTACTATTTGAGAAACAAAATGAAGCACATCATTGTTCGTGTCTCTTACCACAGAAACTGCTAAATGTATATATACAATATGTCCGTTTTTATGAAAATAGCGTTTATCCATTTTATAATGGTCGCGTTTTCCAGCTATAATTTGTTTTAATAGGTGTAAATCTAAATCTAGATCATCTGGATGTGTAATGTCTTGAAACGTAAGTTCATGTAGCTCTATTGCTGTATAGCCAAGTATATTACAAAGTGTTTGATTTACTTTTAACCATTTACCATTAACATCTAGAATAGCCATTCCAATAGCGGCATTTTCAAAGCTTCCTCTAAACGCTTGCTCACTTTGTTTTAGCTTTATTTGATTGGTTTTTAGTAAATCGATATCTTGTATGGTACCATAAACTCTTTTAAAAGAGTTGTTGTTTTTTTCAGGTATACCAATAACTTTCACCCATTTAGTATGGTTTAATTTGGTAACTATTTGTAGTTCTTCAGTAAAACCTTCACCTTTTTCTAAAGCATTAAGAACAAGTTCTGTTATACGCTTTCTACTATAACCTTTTTTGTAAAAGTTTATGCCTGTTTCTAGCGAGGGTTGATAATCTCCGTCCACCTCGTGTATATTTTTGGTTGTTTCGCTCCAAGAAACGGTTTTGTTACTAACATCTAGTTCCCAATAGCCAATATGTGCTTCTTGATTACATCGGTGTAAAAAAAGTTCTTGTTCTTTTAAATTTGTAACTTCAATATGAGACCCTAACATTCTAATAGGTTCTCCTTTATTGTTTCTTATTGCAAATCCTTTGCATCTAATCCATATGGTTCTTCCGTTTTTATGGGTGTAGCGAACAACTTGATCGTATGGATGCTTGGGGTTACTTAAATGTTTTTTAAAATTTGCAGTTGCAAGTTCTAAATCGTTTTGGTTAATAATATTGTGCCATGCAGAAGCTTTGTGTGGCATGTTTTCTGGATTGTAGCCTAAGGTTTCCCAAAAGCGTTTGTTCATCCATTCGTTTTCTGGGTTTTCTAAATCCCAGTACCACATACCGTCGAGAGAATTACTTTGTATGAACTCGAAAACAGTATCATCCGATTTTACAAGGTTATACAATTCTTTTTTTAGGTAATTCATTTAATTTATTACTATTAATTAATACTCGTATACATAAATCTTAGGTTTATGTATGTTAACCAGCTTAAGAGAGACTTGTTTATAGATAGGTGAGCGATAGGGAATCTATAAAGCAATAGGAGATCAGCTATTTTTTTGTAGTAAAATTAGTGAGTTGACATCGGAAAATAAAATTATTCCAATAAAAATTAGACTGAAAAGCTATGTTTTTTTTGAAGAAAACTAATCTTCTTCGTTAAAAAACACTTTGTAGTAATGCATTTTCTTTATATCATCATAACCGCGTTCTAAATATTCTGCTGATGCATCTGGCGCATCAATATCTAGTTTTATTTGTATGTTAGTATCTAGTTTAATATCTGTTTTAATTTTTCGTTTAGCCTTGGTTACTACGGCTTCAGCAACATCAAATTGGTTTCTTAATACTAGATTCTTTTCGCCTTCATAATCTTTCTTGTAGTTTTCAAACTCTCTAATGTGTTTTTCGTTTTCAAAGAGTTCTTCTTTAAAACGTTCAACATTTACAATTTCATTTTCTTTAAAAAAATCGATAGTATGTGCTAAAAATGTATTTTGTTCTTTGGCGCCATAATTAGGCTTTAAAACCTCGGTCGAGAATTCTTTACAAAGCTCTATATATTGTTGTGTGTGGTTGTTGGCATCATCGGCATATTTAATATTTAAAAAATGATTAAGCCAATATTGGGCATCGTAACTATTATTATCTACGCTTAAAATAATATTGCCTTCGGTATCACTTTGGTTTAAAATTAAACAGCCTTTATCAACTTTTCTGGAGTTTATTCCTTTTTGTACCAATACATCATAACTGTTATTTTCTAAATAGGTTTGAAAGAAGTTAACTTTGCTTTCTATTTTAAAAATTCCAACAGCGTTGGTGGTCATGTCTCTAAATTCTATGCCTTCAAACATAACAACCAAAACATCGCCTGTTTTTATTTGTGCCGAACTCGATTGCTCGTATAAATGCGTTACTATATGTTTTGACACTTCAATAAAAGTCTCTTCATCGTTAAATAGTTGTGTACAATAGCTATTAATTTCATTTAACGAAATACTAGCATGGTGGTTAAACCTATAGCTTTGTACTACGCTACCAAAAGGTCTTAATAAAAAAGGTAACATTAAGTCGTAACTGGGTTCATCAAAATCAACTAACTTTTCTGAGAAAGCATTTTTTGTGTCGTTGAATTTATTACCAACTTTATGAATAATGAATTTTGATATGGAAGCGTTTTTTCTTGAAATCATGAGTTGAATATTATAAATGCAATACTATAAAATTAAGCTGAATTTGATACAAAAAAGAGCACCAAAGTGCGATACTTTGATGCTCAATATTTGAGGACTGTTTTTTGGAGGTTAGTAAGCCTTTATTTTTTAAAACTTGTAAGCTCAGAGTAGCCCATAAGTTTTCCGTTTTTGTTATACGATTCGCTTTTTACAACACCAACGCCTTCGGCAATCCATTCTTTTATTTTAAATGTCATTTTCATGGCCATTTTTATTTCGTTATCATAACTTAATGCAAAACAGTTAAAGGTTCCTGCTGGGGTAGTTATCGATTCTTTTTGGCCTACTTTTCTGTTTACAATATTAACGCCTATGTTCATATTTATACCGCCCATATTTATAGCCATATTCATATTAGCATCTTTTAAAGATTGGCCGACTTGCAAATCGTTAGGCAATTCAATATTTGTGCCTGTAACTTCCATTTCCATATCCTTATATTGTTTAAGCATATCTGGGTTAATCATAGATTTAAAATCTATTGAAACGGTATTTCCATCGCACATTATGTCGTAGCTGGTAGTTGTAACTTCTTTTCCTTTAGCATCGTAAATAATGGTTTTTATAGTAGCTGTGTTGCCTATAATATTTGTTACTTCGTAATTAACAACACCTTCCTTTTTACCTTTTTTGTTATAGTTTGTTATTTCGAAGGTAACACCTTCTTCAAAAGGGTAGTAGGCTTTACATGCCGTTTGACTGTAAGACGAAACGCTTATAAAAAATAGACCTATTAATATTATAATTTTTGTTTTCATTTTATTTAATTTTTATTGAACGTGTAGTAGTTGTGCTCTAAAATTTAGGATTATCATCATTATCATCATCTTCTTCTTCTTCTTCTTCTTCTTCTTCTTCTTCTTCTTCTTCTTCTTCTTTGGTGCTTTGATCACCCAATAATAATTTCTTTGAAGTTTTAATGCTATACTTTAATGCTTTCTTTGCTTTATTTATTCTTAATGTTGCCTTGCCTTGTTTTATAACACTCAAGCCATCCAAATCATCTAGGATGTTTAAAGCGCTATCCATTAACCCTTCTAAATCGTATTGAGCTTCTTCTAAAGCATCAATATCTTCATCTTCTAAAGGGATTCCGGCTTCAGCATAACCATTATATTTAAAAACGTTATCGTAAATATCGAACGATTTAGTTACAAAGGTATCTACACTAGAAACACCAATATTATTACTTGGGCGTTTTAGTTGTTTGGTTTGCGCATTGAGTTTTGGGAATAAGGCCATAAAAGCGATCCAAAAGAGTAGGATGCTTGCCGCATTTTTTGGTGATTTCATTTTGTAAAGAGTTAATTAATAGCTGCCCTAAAGATAAAGATTAATTTTTATCGATATACAACTTATGCAGATTTATTTGCATCGTTATCAGGTAGTTAATTAATTTGATACAAAAGTATAGAGTTGTTTTCTCCCTTCGTTACAAATTCTAAATTGCTGTCCTTATCAATATTATCAAGTTCTATTGAAGTGTTTCCGTAAACGGGGAAATTTGGGAGTAATTTAGATTGGCTATCGTATAAATAGATTTTATGCGATTGCAAATCGGTAGTAGAAACGTAAATTTTATTGTTAATGTAAAAAAGTTTCGGGTTTGAATAATCTCCAAAGTCTAACTCGGTAGTTTTGTTTTTAATAACAAGTTTGTTTTCGCTTTGCGTTACTAATGTTTTGCTTGTGGTTTCAATATGATGCTTCTCGGTTAGGTTTAAGTTTCTAGACGAAACGTTTCCTTTAGAATCAATTAAAACTAAATCGCCAGAAGCTGTGGTTGTAGTAAATGCATTGTTATACAGAAAAACAGGTTGGTTTGAATATGAATAAGATGTTTTAGGTTTAACTCTAGTTTTTCCTACTCTATCTAATATATAAAGTTTGTTTTCTGTTTTTAGGGTAATGTAGTCTTTAGTGCCCATTCTAAAATGTTTAGGCTGAGAAATAATATTGCTGTTAGCCGATTTAAAAGTGAAGCCTTTTACCGTATTCCCTTTAGTGTCGTACATTAAAACGTTTTTACCTTGAGTAACTAACAGTCTGTAGTTTTTTCGGTTATCATAATCGAAAACAGCCAAAGGTTGGGTGATATTATCATTAAATTTTAAAGCAAATGGTTTTACTTCCTTACCATTTCTATCTAAAACATAAACGCGGTTTGGTGTTGCAAATGCTAATTGTAAGCGGCCATTTTTATAAATGTCTATTTGCTCAATTTTTCCTAAAACAGGGCCTTGTAGTTGCTTTTTCCAAAGGATTTTTCCTTGGTTAGATATTAAATATAAGCTATTGGTTATATCTTGAACCACAATTTCCTTTTGATTTGTAATGTGGTTTTTTACAAATTGTGGTGTGTTTAAAATGGCTTTATCTAGCTTAATATTTAATTCTTCTGACACCGTATTTACATGCGCTCTTTTTTTGTTTTTAGCCATTATGCCATTAACATGCGCAAAATTAGTATCGTATATAAATTGAATGGCTGTTGCATTGTACCCTTCTATATTGTAGGATGTTTTATCTGGTATGTTTTTGTTTAATAGCGTTTTTAGCGATGCTGTATTAATAATTTGTAGTAAGGAAGAGGCATCACTTAAGTGTTCTTTATTGTTCTTAAAATACGATGTTGTACTTAAGGTTGTTTTATTTTGATAGTTAGCAATAATATTTTGAAGCATTTCAGTGTTTCCACTAAATATAAGGTAGTTGTCTATAATACAATATAGGTTTGCATTGCTAGTGGTAATAAACGGAGAAAATGTATTGGCAAATACACCAGGATCACTAAAACTATAAATATCAATTTCTCTATATGTGTCAACGTTTGTTTGCTCGCTTAAAAGAGCATCTTGGGTTGCAATAATATCAATGGAGTTTAAAACAATTGCTCGATTTTCACCTTCATAAATAACGCCAACTTCTATGATGTCATTAAAGAGATTGGTATTGGTATTTAAAGAGTCTTTATTTTGATGTTTAATTAGGTTTTCTTGAAATTTAGTAAAATTGTTAAATGTAAATGCTAATACGCCATCGCTATTAGTAGGTGTTATATTTTGAATTTGATTGACTTGCGGAATGGTGTTTTTAAAAACATTTATAAGGCTTTTTGTAGAATCGGTGGCTTTAATAATTCCGTTAAAGTGCGTGTCGTTTTGGTTTAATTCAACATCAATAGCCATATATTCCGTAAGCAGGTTAAGCGATAAAGAATCTTCAATAAAAAGCAAAGGTGCAAATCGCGATTTGGTATTTAATAGTAACGACGCTGTTTTGTCTTTGCCCGATGCCTTGTAAAGCTTTTTTAGGTTGTCGTCATTAAAACTAGAATTAAAAACTTGGTCAACAATCTGTTTTGATGACGAGGCAAAAAAGGTACTATCAATAATAGTGCTGTAAAACGTGTTTTTATTAACGGTATGTTTTTTAATTGATTTGTTGTTGTATTTAAGTAGCTCTTCGGTATAATTTGGTAAAGAATCAGTTAAAAACAGATTTTTAGTCAATTTTGTTATTACCGAGTAGTGCATGCTATCCGTATTATTTTCAGAGAAGCAAAGTAAAAGTTCGCTTGTAGGATTTAAGTGGGTTAACGGCGATAATTGCTTTTCTAAATTAGTATATATTGTCGTGCCCGATAAACTTTGTAAAAAGTCACTATTGTTAATGCCGCTGTTTAAACCTTCAATATTATCGGTTTTTATAATTAACGCGGTGTTTTCGGGTACGTAGTCTAAAATATTACTGCGTTTATTATTAGATTTAGAGCATCCAAAAACCATTAATAAAATAAAGGAAGTACAAAGTAGTCTCATGTAAGGGATTAATTTATGCAAATATAAAAACTTAAAGGTCTAACCTAAATTGGTCGGGTAATAATCTAAACGATTTTCTGTGGTATTTTGTTATGCCATATTTTTTAATAGCAGCCCGATGCTCTTTAGTGGGATATCCTTTATTTTGTTTCCAATTATACATGGGGAATTCCTGGTGAATTTTGTCCATATATAAATCCCTATATGTTTTTGCTAAAACTGAAGCTGCTGCGATACTTAAATATTTGCCATCGCCTTTAATAATGGTTTCATGCGGTATGTTTTTGTAAGGCTTAAACTTGTTGCCATCAACAATAATAAATTCTGGTGTTTTATTTAATTTATCTATGGAGTGATGCATAGCCAAAATTGAGGCATTTAGTATATTAATCTCATCAATTTCTTCTTGAAAAATATGGGCTACTCCAAAATATAAGGCCTGTTCTTCTATTATAGGTTTTAAAAGCATTCTTTTCTTTTCGCTAAGTTGTTTGGAGTCGTTTAAAATGGTATTACTAAAGTTTTTTGGAAGTATTACGGCTGCAGCGGTAACAGGTCCAGCTAAACAACCACGACCAGCTTCATCTGTTCCGCACTCTAAAATTAAACTGGAATGATTTGCTAATAACATGCTGCTAAAATATCGATAATTCTTAAATTATTAAGTATTGAAAAGGCGAGATTCTATCAAAGTATCATTATAGTGTAAACTAAAAAAGAATTGTTAATTTATAAAACCTTCTAATGTTATAATGTTTTATTAAATTTTGCGCAAATAAATAATTTTTTCATTTTACAACGTTATCATATTTTGTATTTACATTTGCATGGTTTTAATTATGTTTAATTTCGAGCATAAATAAAATATTAATTGTAGAGTGTTTATAATCGCTTTAGCTTTAAATTATTTAAACAAAAATATCCCAGAATGCATAAATTAGTTACTATACTTCTTTTGTTATTGTTTACTATGTCTATAAAGGCACAGGTTTTACCTCAAAAAGGTAAGAAGCAAGATAATATAGAGTCTATTCAAGTTCAGGATACAGTGAGAACAAAGCAAAAAGTTCAAGCTAAAGAAAATGGGTTAGAAAAACCAAAAGCCAAAATTCAAGACTACCTCATTATCTCTCACGAGCGGGATACAACATATTTGGATACCTCACTAACCATTCAAAAAGAGTATAAGTTCAATTATTTGCGTAAAGATAATTTTGGGCTAATTCCATTTTCCAATTTAGGGCAAACCTATAATAGTCTAACACATAATTTCGCCAACAGCAATGCGATGCCATTATTTGGTGCAAGAGCAAGACATTTTAATTACATGGAAATAGAGGATATCAATTATTACCATGTACCAACACCATTAACCGAGTTGTTTTTTAAAACAGCCTTCGAGCAAGGGCAACTAGCCGATTCCTTTTTTACCGTAAACACCTCGCCACAATTTAACTTTTCAATTGCTTATAAAGGCTTACGTTCTTTAGGTAAATATCAAAATATCTTAACAAGCACAGGTAACTTTAGGTTTACCTCAAGTTATACATCCAAAAATAAACGCTATTTCGTCCGAGGGCATATGGTAACTCAAGATTTGTTAAATCAAGAAAACGGAGGTTTGCAAGACGATAATGTAGTTAACTTTGAGTCTGGAGACCAAGAATTTATAGACAGATCAATTTTAGAAGTTAATTTTGAAGATGCAGAAAGTATTTTGAAGGGTAAACGTTTCCATCTAGACCATGGCTATACCTTACTAAATAAATCAGTAAAGGCCGAACTACCCGAAACCTTAAACGATTCTACCTCTAAAAGTACCATAAGCATAAATCACATTATGTCTTTCGAAGATAAGTTTTATGAGTACAATCAAGCCAATGCGGAAACAGACTATTTTGGCGAAGCCTTCGAAACAAGGCGATTAAAAGACAAAGGCACTCTAGAAAACTTCTACAACAAAGTCGAGGTCGATTACTTTAACAACGTACTAGGGCGGGTTAAGTTCAATATAAATACTAATAACTATAATTACGGTTACAATAAATTAGTAGTCTTAAACGGCAGCACAATAACAAACCGATTAAAAGGAAACATAGTAGCAGTAGGAGGTAACTATAGCAAACGCTATAAAGGGTTTCAAGTAAATGGGGCTTTAGGCGTTAATGTATCTGGCGATTTCGATGGTAACTATCTTAAAGCAAACGCTATTTTTAACCTTAATAACGACATATCCGCATCCGCATCCATTAATCACAGTTCCAAAGTACCAAACTACAACACGCTATTATACCAAAGCGATTACATAAATTACAACTGGCAAAACAACTTCAACAACATAGAAACCCAACAAATAGGCTTTAACCTAAAATATAAAAACCTAGCCAACATAACGCTCGATTATTCTACAATCGATAACTATGTATATTTCCAAAAAGATGCCATCACACTCCAAGTAGCCCCATTCCAAAACACAAGTACAATAAACTACCTAAGAGTTAAATTGGCAAACGAAATAAAGTTCGGTAAATTCGCCTTAAACAATACCATATTATACCAAAACGTAAAAGACGATAATAATACCCTAAACGTTCCCGAGTTCAATACACGTAACACCATATATTTTTCAAGCCCATTATTTAAAAACGCACTAAATTTACAAACCGGGGTAACCTTAAATTACTTCACCAAGTATTATATGGATGCATACAATCCTGTATTAGCAGAGTTCTATGTTCAAAACGACACCCAATATGGTAATTTTCCACGTTTAGACTTTTTCCTAAACGCCAAAATACGTCAAACCAGAATCTATTTTAAAGCAGAACACTTTAATGCGGCATTCACTGGTTATAACTATTATTCAGCACCAAACTACCCATACCGCGATTTCTCAATCAGATTCGGAGTCGTTTGGAATTTCTTTCTATAAACAACATTAGGGCGTTCCCCAAGGGTCGGGCTATCCATTCCAAGTCCTCGCACCTCCTGCGTCGGGCTGTGGGCTATCCATTACTATCCCTAACGCGGGCGTGCTAGCAAGCAATTACAATAACAATAAACAAATAGCTTACCATATATAAGGACCGTTAGTAATAAACATATCTATATATAAGTAAACATATATAAGAGCAAAACCCCTATTAGTTTCATAAAAGGCAATCCAAACCCCAAAATTAATTGAGGAATTAGGAGTAGCGTGTATTTTTTTAGGTGTGTAAATATCAGTAAATAAGTCAGTTAAAAACGGTTTTAAAAAAAAGTAAAAAAAAGGCAAAAAAAGTCATTGTCAAACTAAAAAAGGATAGTAAGTTTGCACCCCGTTAAAAACGCAAAAGCAATTTTAGCAGGACGTTCATAAAAAGGTTGATTAATGATTTTAAAAGGTTAAAAAAACTTTTTCAAAAAAAATATTAAAAAACACTTGTAGGAGTTAAAAAAGGTTGTACATTTGCAGCCGCTAAAAACGGTAAGTATCGCAGATAGCAAAACGCTCATA
>NZ_FOMI01000007.1:0-9240 GCF_900112595.1 Algibacter pectinivorans
ACAACAAACGGATGACATAAAAAACAGCTGACCAGCGCCCGACTCAATAAAAAAAGAACCAATCTTTGCGCGTAAAAAGAGAAGCCACGGTTGCGAATAAAAAAGAGCAAGAATTCTGTTACAAATACAAAACCGCCACCTAACATTGTATAAAAATAATGCGTATTTTAGTACGAAATTTATAAGCCTGTGCTTGTTTGCTTGCTTCTGATTTTCCTTCGGAAAATCGCCGCACACAAACTCCGCACTATCATTATACGAAACCGTTGTGGTTAATATAGAAAACTCGAACTATGAAAAAAACTTCCCTACTTCTATTCATAATTATAGTTTCTTCTTGTAACCATAATGAAGAAAAACTAACTACCGAAAAAGAAATTCTAAAAAAAGAAAATGATTCGCTGACTGAATTAGTTTCTAAAACAGAAAATAATATTGGAATGAATTTCACAAAGTTATTGGAACAGGAAACCCAAACTGACTCTGACTCAACTCTGATTCCTGAATACAAAAATCTTTTAGGAGAAAATGAGATTTTCGACATCTATATTTGGGATAGAATCCAAACGATTTCGAATTTGAAAAATTACAACCAAATTGTTTCTGAATTTAGCGGAACATATCGTTTAAAACCAATTCATAATGATAAATACGCAGATGTAAATTTGATAAAAATAAAAAATGACAGTTGTTTTTTATTTAAAAACAAGGAACTAATTGTATCGGAAAAATTAAAAATCCGAAATTCTTCAAATGAGTATATTAAGGGAGTAATTCATATTAAAAACTTCGGAATGACTTTACACTCTTCTGGTTTTGGAACTGGAATATTACTTAAAGATAGATTTTGTATGGATTGTGAACGTTTAGATTATTATAAAACAAAATAAATACTAACCACAACAACGGCTATAGTTCATTGCTTCTGATTTTCTGTCGAAAATCCTCGCAAATTTGCTATCTTCCGTTTACGGCGGAAAATCCTCGCGGATTTTCACGCAACGAAACCATAGCCAAACACGTTGTGCATAATGCAAAAAAAATTGTACTTTCCTGAAATAGGTTGACTAAAAATTAAACCTTTTAGCACTATACCTAATGAAAGACAACAAACAACCCTGCCGAAAAACTTCCTACAAAAAAGTAAGTTTCGATCTAAAGCTCTTGATCATTGATCAAGTTCAAAACGGACAGATATCCGTAAACCATGCATCAGAGAAATATCAAATCTCTAGATCTTCTATTGAGTACTGGTTAAAAAAATACAGTACTTTAGAACAAAAGAAACGCGGTATGAGCAAGAAAGACCAAATCAAAAAACTCAAAGAACGAATCGAAGAACTTGAATTCGTAAAAGACTTCCAGCAAGACATCATCGCTGATATGGAACTTATTACTGGAGTTGACATGTCAAAAAAGTCATTGCCCAAAACATTAGCAGACGAGATCGAAAAAAAGAAACAAGACCGTTTAAAAGAAAATGGTTGATTCAATGTTTTGGGATCAGTAAACAAGCCTTCTACAAGCGCTTGAAGTCTCAACGGATCAAAGAAAATAATGACCAAATCGTAGTTCAAATGATTAAAAACTACCGAATAAAAGTAGGTCAAAGAACTGGGGGAATAAAGCTCTACCACGAACTTAAATCCAATATGGATAGACATGGAATAAAAATGGGAAGAGATAAGTTTTACAAGCTCTTAAGGCATTACAACTTACTAGTTCCTAAGACCAAACGATATTTTATAACAACCAATTCTAAACATCAGTTTTATAAATACAACAATCTAGTAAAAGACAAGGCCCCTACCCGACCCGAACAGCTTTGGGTAAGCGACATCACCTATATCAAAACAGAAAAGAAACATTGTTATCTGGCATTGGTCACAGACGCTTATTCTAAAAAGATTATGGGTTATAAATTAGCTTCCCATATGAAGACATCACTTTGTATAGAAGCCCTGGCTATGGCCATTAAAAATCGAAAATATCCTAATGAAAAACTCATTCATCATTCGGATAGAGGAATTCAATACTGTAATCCAGCATATACCGAGTTTGCTGAACGAAACAACATCGCACTCTCAATGACACAGCAGTACGATCCTTAAGAGAACCCAATTGCCGAACGTATCAATAGAACATTAAAATATGAATACGGACTTAAACAAACTATAAAAAATGTTACCTTAGCTAAGAAGATCATAAAACAAGCTGTGAGCATTTACAATAACGAAAGAACACATTTCAGCTTAAAGTTAAAAACACCAGCTTTCGTTCATATGAACCAAAATGTAGCATATCGTTCCTACAAAAAAGATCAACAGAATTTAGAACTTCTGACCATTTAAAAGAACGAAAAATGAATCAAAAAATGGTCAACCTATATCAGTATAATACAAATCGTGCTAAACATCAACATTTGAACTAAAAAAGCCAACGCGCAAACAGCACATTCATTTTTTTGCCAACGCGAAATGCCAACGCTCAAAAAAATAAAAGAGCTGTTTCTTGCCAACGCTACAACACCGAACCAAAAACCTAACGACAAAGACTTTGCAACAACATTGCATTGAATATTTTTTATCTTTGTGCCGATGAAGTATTTTACTATCATATTATCATTACTAATTCTTGTTTTGTCAATAACACCTTGCTCTGACGGAAATAATTCGGAAGACCACCACAAAGACGAAATAAGTGCAAACCACAATCATCAAGAAGATAGTGACGATTCGTGCCCGATTACCTGCATCTGCAATTGTTGTGGAATGACAATCACTTACGAACCCTTCCAAACGATTGATTTAAAGCTGAATATCAAAATTTCTACGATAGATTTTTCTACCTATCAATCGAACTACCGTTTCGATTTCAATTCCAATATCTGGCAACCGCCACAGTTGATTAGCTAAACACCGACCGAAAGTCAACATTTTAGTTAATCAAATTTCACATTCAAAATGAATAAAAATCTTTTGAGCGCGTTGCTCATACTATTATCGTGCTTTTACTTAAAAGCGCAAACATCAGACCTACAAATAAAAGTAGTAACCCAAACTGAAAATGAGCCATTGTTAGGAGCAACAGTCTATTTTGAGGAATTGGAAAAAGGAGCTATAACCGATTTTGAGGGTATCGCTACGTTTACAGAAATCCCAAACGGCAATCAAGTTCTGAAAATCTCATACATCGGTTTTGAAACCTTCGAAACTACAATCGATGTAGGTTCAAAAGAGGTATTTGAGTTTAAACTCGAATCTGGCGGAAACGAACTTGACGAAGTCGTCTTACAATCTTCAAGAAGTACAAGAACTGTAAGAAAGATACCAACAAGAATAGAATATATCGGAGCAGAAGAATTGGGCGAAAAGGCTATAATGAACCCAACCAATATTTCAATGGTATTGCGAGAAAGTACGGGAATACAAATGCAACAAACATCTTTGAGCAGTGCAAATACCAACATCAGAATTCAAGGACTTGATGGAAGATATACTCAACTTTTGAGAGACGGATTTCCTTTGTACGGTGGCTTTTCAAGCGGTTTGAGTATTTTGCAAATTCCGCCATTGGACTTGCAACAGTTTGAAATCATCAAAGGAAGTTCTTCCACATTATATGGTGGTGGCGCAATTGCAGGTTTGGTAAATATGGTTTCCAAAACGCCTGACGATGAACCAGCTTTGGATATTATGCTTACGCAAACGCAAGCATTAGGAAGTACCGCAAATGTATTTTACAGCAAGCGAAATGAGAAATTTGGAGTTTCACTTTACGGTTCTGGTCATTATCAAAAAGCATATGACCCAGAAGATGATGGTTTCAGTAATTTACCTAAAACTACTTCAATTTCTTTCAACCCAAAGTTATTTTATTATCCATCGGAAAAAACCACATTTTGGTTCGGTTTAAATGGAACGTATGACGACAGAATAGGTGGCGACATCACAAAAATTGAAAAAGGCGAAAATGGCATCCATCAATACACCGAAGAAAACATTTCAAAAAGATTGAGCAGTCAAGCGGTTTATACAACGCAATTGGATTCGGTTAGTTCGCTCAACATTAAAAATAGTGTTTCATTTTTCGATAGAGATTTGACGATTCCCGATTTCAGATTTAAAGGAAAGCAAATAAATACGTTTTCTGAAATTTCCTATCAAAAAACATCCGAAAAAACCGATTGGATTTTTGGAGCAAACCTATATTCTTCAGATTTTGATGAAAATGACAGCGCACCATTACAGCGTGACCAAAGCGATTTAACGTATGGCGCATTTATAAATAATATTTACGATTTTTCTGATAATTGGATTTTAGAAACTGGCTTACGAGCAGATTACAATACCGATTATGGTTTCTTTCCACTTCCACGAATTTCTTTGCTTTATAAAAATGATGATGGATTTTCGAGCAGAATTGGTGGTGGCTTGGGTTACAAAATTCCAGACATTTTTACCGAAGAGGCAGAATTTATAAATTTTGAAAATGTTCTGGGCATTGATAAAGATGTAATTGATGCAGAGCGTTCGTACGGATTAAATCTTGATTTCAATTACAAAACACGATTATTTGACACCTTCGGCTTTTCCATCAACCAACTTTTCTATGTAACTGCTATAAATGATGCATTGCTCTTAAATTCAACAGACAACGGATTATTTCAATTTGAAAATGCAACCGATGAAATTTTGAGCAAAGGCGCAGAAACTAACATCAAATTTACGTACAAAGATTTTAGATGGTTTTTAAACTATGCTTTTATCGATACAAAACTTAATTATCTGGCAGGTAATCCACAAAAACCATTGACTGCAAAACACAATGCAGGAAGTGTGTTGATGTACGAATCGGACAAATGGCGCATAGGTTATGAAACCTTTTACACGGGAAAACAATTTTTATCAAACGGAACGGAAACTACAGATTTTGTAACGATGGGATTACTCTTAATGCGAAATTTTAAACATTTTAGTGCTTTCGTAAACTTTGAAAATTTTACCGATAGACGACAAAGCAGGTTTTCGCCTTTAGTTTTGCCACCACACGACAATCCTGAATTTCCTGAAATCTACGCACCTACCGATGGTTTGATATTTAGTGTAGGATTGATAATCAAACCATTTGGAAACGAAGACCACGATTAATTATGAAAACGATAGAACAATTTTTAGAGTCAAAAGATATTCGCGTTACGGCAATGCGATTACTGGTTTATAAGTTTCTTGCAGAAAAAGAAGTTACTGTTACCTTAAGTGATATTGAGAACGCTTTCGCGAAAGCAGATAGAACAACCTTATATAGAACGGTTAAAACATTTGAAGATAAAGGAATCGTCCATCAAATAGACGATGGTACAGGAATAACAAAATATGCGCTTTGCGAAAAAGGCTGTAATTGTGAAATTGAAACCGACTTGCATTTACATTTTCATTGTAACAATTGTGGCGAAACGGTATGCCTGACAGAACATAAAATTCCACAAATAAAAGTGCCTGATGGTTTTGTTTCAGAAAATGTTAATCTGGTGGTAAAAGGGATTTGCGATAAATGTAGTGGGCAATGAATGCACTTCCATTGCATTGATTTTCAGTCTACTTTTATAAAAAAATTAAGTGATATGACTTTAAATACAAGAATGCCAGAGCATTTAAAAAAAGCGCATAATATAGAATTAAAACGATATCAACTCTACCTAAAATATACAGATTATGGTAACGCTTGGTATCATTTGGAACGAAGCCACATTATAGGCCAATCGTATCCAATAGAACATACGTATTCACATTGGTTAATGCTTAAATTTGGCTTTAGGCAAAAAAATGCTAACGAAATATTTGGGCAAATTATTAGGTTAATTGTTGGTGGTTGGAAATCCTTTATCAATCACGTACCTCTTGGCAATACTGGTGGCGCGAATGTTCCACCATTAAAACGAATGCCTTTACCAATAGATATTAAAGAATTATTAAATAGATGAGAAAAAAGAAAATAAATTTAGGAGATTTAAAGCCAAAAGAACATCAAGGCGAACATTCCCACGATGATGGTCACGACCACGACCACGGCGATGGAAGTGCTTTTAAAACATATATTCCTGCGCTAATAAGTTTTGTTATGCTCATCGTAGGAATTGGCATAGATTATTTTGATGCAATTCCACAATTTCAAAGTTGGGTTCGAGTAGTTTGGTACACGATAGCATACATTCCCGTAGGATTTCCTGTAATAAAGGAAGGCTGGAAAAATTTGGTTCGTGGCGATGTTTTTACCGAGTTTTTCTTAATGTCCATTGCTACCATTGGTGCATTTATTATTGGCGAATATCCCGAAGGCGTTGCGGTTATGTTATTCTATGCAGTAGGCGAATTATTTCAGAATGCAGCTGTAAACAGAGCGAAGTCCAATATTAAAGCCTTGCTCGATGTTAGACCAAATGAAGCTTTGGTCTATCGGAACAACGATTACGTTACCGTTGACCCTGAAACCGTTGAAATAGGCGAGAAAATACAAGTCCGTGTGGGAGAAAAAGTACCTTTGGATGGTATTTTACTTTCAGAAAAAGGAGCATTCAACACGGCAGCTTTGACTGGCGAAAGCAAACCAGCCACCATTACAAAAGACGAAAAAGTATTTGCGGGAAGTATCAATCTTGATGGTGTGATTGAAATTGAAACCACAAAAGAATTTAAGGACAGTTCTATTGCTCGAATTTTGGATATGGTTCAAAATGCGACAGCTCGTAAATCAAAAACCGAATTATTTATTAGAAAATTTGCAAGAATCTATACGCCAATCGTTGTGTTTTTAGCAATTGGAGTTACCTTTTTGCCTTACTTTTTTGTGGATGATTATATATTTAGAGATTGGTTATATCGTGCCTTGATTTTTCTCGTGATTTCGTGTCCTTGTGCGTTGGTAATTTCAATTCCGTTAGGCTACTTTGGCGGATTGGGAGCAGCTTCAAAAAACGGAATTTTATTTAAAGGTGCTTCGTTTCTCGATGCAATGACCAAAATAAATACGTTGGTTATGGATAAAACCGGAACGGTTACAAAAGGCGTTTTCAAAATAAAAGAAGTTAAAGCTATTGGTTGGGAAGAAACTGAATTTATGAAATACTTGATGGCGATGGAAGAACAATCCACACATCCCATAGCCAAAGCAATTTTAGAATACAAAGCAGACGGAGCAGATTTTGAAGCTACCGAAGTTTCAGAAATTGCTGGAAAAGGCTTAAAAGGAATTGTAAATGGAAAAGCCGTTTTAGTTGGTAATAAAGCCTTAATGACGGCAAACAAGATTGTCGTTCCGCAAGAAACTGAAAGCATTGTGGAATCCATTGTTTTGGTAGCAATCGATAACGAATTTGCAGGTTATGTAGTAATAGCAGACGAACTAAAAGAAGATGCAAAAGAAACCATTACTGAATTACACAAAGTTGGAATTGGAAAGATTATGATGCTCTCTGGCGATAAAGATTCTATCACACAAAAAGTAGCTACCGAATTAAATATCAAACAAGCAAAAGGCGGATTATTGCCCGAAGATAAACTGAATGAAGTAGAACTATTAAAACAGAATCAACAGAATAAAATTGCTTTTATTGGCGATGGAATTAATGACGCACCAGTTTTAGCTGCAAGTGATGTAGGAATTGCAATGGGCGGTTTAGGTAGTGACGTAGCGATTGAAACCGCAGATGTGATTATCCAAACTGACCAACCATCAAAAGTGGTCAGAGCGATACAAATAGGTCGTTCCACACGAAAAATAGTTTGGCAAAATATAGGTTTGGCATTTGGAGTTAAAGTAATTGTTCTGATTTTGGGAGCAGGTGGTTTGGCAACAATGTGGGAAGCGGTTTTTGCCGATGTTGGAGTGGCATTATTGGCAATTTTGAACGCTGTAAGATTACAGAAAATGAAATGGGATTGATTGACTTTTATAGCGGCAAAAGATTTGGTGCAAACTTGAACAATTGATTTTGGAAACGCCAACGCTACGAGCCATACACATTTACAGTCGCATCAGCCAACTCACCACCAAAACTGTAAAAGAGTATGGCTCTGCAAACGCGCACACTTGAACTGAATTAAAAAGCTGAAAACCAAGCAGAACGCAAAGCACTATGCACAACAATGTATAAAAATAATAGCGGTTTAATCGCTAAAACCAAAGCAAGTAAATATAAAAAAGGTCTTTGTTTAACCGAAAAGTTAGTACGTGAAAATCCGCTACTATTCTTATACTAGACCGTTAGGCAACATTTGACCAAAACCGAGAATAATAGATGAATTGGATAATTTCAGCAAATTCCAAAATGTACGACCACTCTAGTTCGTTTGAACATTATGGTTCAATAGATTGGCGACAAGGAAAAACTAAATTTGAAGTTGGAGATACAGTTTATATTTATTGTACTCGACCTTTAATGATGTTGCAATATAAGTGCATAGTTGACAAAATTGATTTAGATTCTTCGCAAATTAGAGACGACAAGGAATATTGGATTGACCAAGAAGAGTATTTAAAATCTTTAGATGGAAAATTTATGACTTTAAGACTAATTGAGCAGATTTCTAACAATCGAATGAAACTTGTGAATCTTAAAGAAAATGGACTTAAAGCCGCACCTCAAGGTCCAATGAAAATTAAGAACGAAACTTTACAAAAATACATTGACACTTATTTTACAGATAATTATCAAACTGACTTTTTTCCGGAAACTTTAAAGGAAAGCGAAACAGAATACGAAGGAGCAAAAAAAACAGTAATTGTAAATAAATACGAACGAAGTTCAAAAGCACGAGAAAACGCAGTAAATTATCACGGACTGAACTGTAAAGTCTGTAATCTGAATTTTAAAAAAGTATATGGAGAAATTGGAGAAGACTTTATTCACATTCATCATATAGTTCCAATTAACGAAATTGGAAAAAATTATAAAATCGATTATAAAAAAGACTTAATCCCAGTTTGTCCGAATTGTCACTCAATGCTGCATAGAAAATTGAACGGAAAAGAACCAACGATTGAGGAATTAAAACTAATGATGGAAAAATAAAAACGTTGCCTAACACCGTATAAAAATAATTGCGGTTTAGTGCTTAATCAAAAGTCGTTGCGTGTTTGTAACGTCTGATTTTCCTTCGGAAAATCCTCGCATACAAACCCGCAACTATTCTTATACATAAACGTTAGGTGTCAGTAAAAAAAATTCAAATCTAACTCCAA
>NZ_FOMI01000007.1:11170-14067 GCF_900112595.1 Algibacter pectinivorans
TCCTAAATCATGAGTTAGTGCTTGTTTGCTTGCATCTGATTTTCCTTCGGAAAATCCTCGCACTCAAACTACGCACTATTCTTATACCAACCGTTGTGCGTAATTTGAAGAAAAATTTGAGATAATCAATGAACACTGTAAAAATTGGAGATAAATTTGAGGACAAATCTTATGACTTAATTGTAAAAGCAATTGAGAATGAGGAATTGGGAATCTCTAAAAGCACTGCTAAAGTTCAAAAAAAAGTTGGCTATTACTCAAAAGATAGAGAGAAAGAAATAATTTTTGATTTATCTATTGAAATTTGGCCTAAAAATGCCAAAAGATATACTCTACTCTACTTAATCGAATGTAAAAGTTCACCATCTGGACATAATGTCCCAGTTGATGATGTTGAGGAGTTTAATACTAAAATTAATCAAGTAGCTGGCGGAGGAGTAAAAGGAATTATGATTACAGATAATAAATTTCAATCTGGAGGATTAACCTTTGCAAAAAATAAAAGAATGATGTTAATCGAAGTTGACAAAGATGATAATCATTCTATAATTCTTCACAGGACAGATAAAGATAATAAAAAAGAAGACAAAAAGGACGCTGATAGTATTTTCTTCAAGTTCATAAAAAAGACTTTAGGCTTAAAAAAAGTAAAAGGACTAAAACGTTTATCTGCTGTACAAATAGAAAATTTAGCTTTACCAATTTTACAAAAATATAACGATTTATATTCTTCAATTAAAATAGATGAATTCATTGAACACTTGAAATCTGAATATGATTTGAAGTTTGATTTTACTCAAGATTTAGAAACAGTAAATGGAAAAAAAATAGAAGGGTTTTACGATATTGAAAACAAGGCAATTCTTATCGATAAATCCGTTTTGTTTTCAGAAAAATTTCCTTTTGTTTTAGGTCATGAATTGGGACACTTTTTCCTTCATAGTAATTTGAAAGTAAATCAAGAAAGATATGATGATTTTGCGGATTCTGAATATGACTTTTTCACAGATAGACATAATTTAGTAAACGACAGAAATTGGATTGAATGGCAAGCGAATAAATTCTCAATTTCTTTATTCTTGCCAAAAGTATTATTTCTTCCTCACTTAATTGCCTATCGAAAAAGTATTGGAATAAGTCGACCAGAACATATTTATTTGGACGAACAAACGATTAACAAACAAGATTACTACAAAACTGTAGATTATCTATCGGATTATTTCGGAATTAGTAAAACAGCGGTAAAATTTAGAATAGAAGAACTGAATTTGATAACCTATGCTAAACTGAAAGACGATCTTAGAAGTGTAGTAAGAAGAACATTTTTTGAATAAAAACTACGCACAACAATGTATAAAAATAATAAGGGTTAAGTGCCAAACCCAAAGTTGGTACATATTAACAAAGTTCGCCAAATTTACAATTTGACGGTTAAAAGAAAAATAACGGTAAAATTGTAAATTTGGCTAAGTGCTAAACTGAAAAGTAAGTGTATTTTAATCCCTTACTATTCTTATACTGAGCCGTTAGCGGTAATTTACCAGAAACTATGAGCAAACCAGTACATCAACACTTTATTCCGAAAAGCTATTTAAACAATTTCGCTGTTAGTGAAGATGACAAAAATTTTATTTCAGCAAAGAATAAAGAAGAAGATAAAATTATCAATGTTAGTACAAGAGATATCTGTGTGAATAAAAACCTTTACACCTTACCTAACGATGAAAATAAATTTGCAATAGAACATTTTTACGCCGACAATATTGATGCAGAATTTCCTAAAATATATAAAATCCTAACAGACAAAAAAGTTAGCGATATTGATAGAGAAACTAAAGAAAAAATAATATCAGTTGCATTAAGCCTATACTTTAGAACACCTAAATTCCTTAATGAGGAAAATAAACTATTTTTAGAATTAGTTCGTGCAGCTCAAAAAAACTCAAAAGGTGGAGATTTCATTATTGAATATGGAGGAGAAGAAATTACAATAAGTCCCGAAGAAGTTCAACTAATAATTAAAGAACAAAAGGAAAATAATAGAATAAATTTTTTAAGTCAACATTTAGACAATTATGAAAAGTTAATTAAAAGCAAAATAAAAGATACTATTTATGTTTATCATCTGATTGATGACAGTCAGTTTATTACATCTGATAATCCTGTAATAATAAGACCATATGCTGACCCAACTGATGAAAACTTTGATGAAGAAAAATATTATAACCAAGTTGTAAATCCCTTTGATAGAACAAACACAATTCATCTTCCTCTTGACAATAAAACCATTTTAACTATTCTTCCTAACCTAGATTCATTTCCTGATTTGAAAATTAGACGATTAGAAAAGTTACAAATTGATACAGTAATGTATAATAGTGACATCGAAAAATATTCCGAGAGATGGATATTGGGTATGCCTGGAAGTATAGAAAATCATTTGGAAGAACAAATTGAATTTAACAAACCGACACCTGAAAATATAGAAGCGGTAGATGGATACATTGAGAAAACAGTTCAGTTAAAAGAATTGACTGAACTTATAGAGAAAAATGGAGTGAAAAACATTGATGTATTAAAAAAAGCAAGGTATATGGAAACTTTAAAAAGCGTAAACCAAGACCCAAACTTTAAAAGAATATTTAATGTAATTAATAAAGCAAATAATTAAAAACTACCGCTAACACCGTATAAAAATAATTGCGGTTTAGTGCTTAACCAAAGGTCGTTGCGTGTTTGTAACGTCTGATTTTCCTTCGGAAAATCCTCGCATACAAACCCGCAACTATTCTTATACATAAACGTTGTGGTTAATATAGAAAACTCGAACTATGAAAAAAACTTCCCTACTTCTATTCATAATTATAGTTTCTTCTTGTAACCATAATGAAGAAAAA
>NZ_FOMI01000007.1:14077-238293 GCF_900112595.1 Algibacter pectinivorans
AATTTATAAGCCTGTGCTTGTTTGCTTGCTTCTGATTTTCCTTCGGAAAATCGCCGCACACAAACTCCGCACTATCATTATACGAGACCGTTGTAAACCATTTGACAAAACATCACGGAATGAACAATATTGAATATATCAAAGAAGCACGAAAAGGTATCATTGCTAAATATCATTTGAATAAACTAGCAAACTTGAATAACGAAATTAAGTTTGGCGGACTCGATTTAGAATTAGACCAACTTCTAGCTTTAGCATCTGAATTATTGGACGAAAAAAAACAAGAAGAAAAGGACGAGTTAAACGAAATTAAAAAAGCAAAAAATGCGATTAACTTATGATTTTGGAATTTAATGAAAGTATTTATTCGAAAATATCTCAAATAACTGGATTGAATTTCAAAGCACAAATTAAAGGTTGCGGAATTGAACTTCAAAAAATTTACGTGATAAGGGATTTAGAAACAGATATTGAAAAGTATTTATTAATTGCTGATAATGAATTAATATATTTTAAAAATACATCTGATTTTATTGAACAATTTTCAATCTTCATTAAGGCAAGTATAGCTTCTTTAGAAAATGAATTTGAAACTATCCAGAATTTTAATGGACATAAAAATCCCAATTCGGACTTTGAAAATTATGATAGAATAGGTCATAATAAATACAAACAAAGTAAGCTATTGGATAAAATTAATACGTTTAGGAAATAAAAAACGGTTGGCAACAATGTATAACCGCAATTACGGCGGATTCGACTACGTCCGAATCCACTCGGAATTGCTAAAGCCTGTGTCAAACCGAAAATAATCGCTAACTTAACCCGTAACTGACGTTTATACGAGACCGTTACCCAACATTTACCAAAAATGCTACAACAGATTAACATTCAATTTATTGACAAAATAAAAAAGCCCATAGAAGGCAACCGAATTTTGAATGGGATAATGAATGTTTTAGTAATTATTCTTTTTCCAGTAATTTTGATTGTTGGAATTATAATAATGGTGTTTGTTGGAATATTTGCTTTTTTTCAAAGACTCTTTTCTAAACCCGAAACTGAATTGGAATTAGAAACCCTATCACCTGATATTGAGCGATGGAATATTTTGACAAACTTTAGCGGAATAAATATCTATCAAAAATATGTTAGTGAAATCCGATTTGGACCAGCATATCTGAATTTGAAAAGTGAACCTAAAATTAAATTTTTAGAGAACAAGTTGTTTGGAGATTGGTTCTTTACTTATTCTAATGGAATTTTACTTCAACAATGGAATTCGACTGAAAAGCCAAATACAAATCTGATTTTTATCGGAATTGACAATCGTGAAGTACAAGTTTTGGAAAAAAATATTCCTTCTGTAAACTGGAAAATTGTAGAAACAAAAGATAAAACCTTGGAATTGAATTGTGATACTGGAAAAGAGGTTTTGACTTATAAAATAGAAATAAAAAACGTTGGGTAACAACGTGCATAAAAAAATGCTAAATTAGTGCTTAAATAAAGTCAGTTGCTTTTTTGTAACGTCTGATTTTCCTGCGGAAAATCCTCGCATACAAAAACGCAACTTTTCATACACAAACACGTTGCCATTCATTGTGACCCGTCCTGAATAAAGACTACATAATTTTAAACATTATATACAAAAACAACAAAGTAATTAGACGGTATTCAGAACCTTTTAAACTAAAAATTCTTGATGAACTTAGTAAAGGTAAACACACAAAGAGCGAACTTTGTAAACTCTACTCTATTGCGTCTACAACGGTTAATGAGTGGACTAAAAAATATAATCGTAAAGACTTAATGAACACCAGAATAAAAGTGGAAACAATAGACGAAATACCACGTGTATTTAAGTTTAAGCAGTTCAAAAGAAAATTAAGCAGCCAAAACAACTCCTAATTAAAAAGGATTTAGGTGCTTTAGTGTTAGACTCCTACCTAGAAGTAGTTACAGAACAATTTGGTTATAAATCTGTAACCATATTTTCAGGACTAGACACTTATATAAAACATAGCTAGCAACTGCCAAACCAAAAGTTCGTTTGTTTTACAAACATTGCAAAATCTGTAATTTGATATTTTAAAAGAAAAAAATGTAAATTTATCTCTAATAACCATTTAAAATAATTGTTTTTAACAAACAGAAAAGCAAGAAAAGGTCAACCAATTTCAATACAACACAATTTTTATTAGTCTGTATTTTATTTATTAAATTCATTGCTTAAAGCAAGTAAAAAAACATATACAAAACTCTGTGTAATCTTTATAAACATTAACAATTATGAAAAAATATTTGGAGGCAAGCCCCGAATCTGGAAAAAAATTTTATCTGGATTACCTCAATAAAGGAAAAATTGTAATGTTAAACTTATTAAAATTTAACGATATAGCAGATTATACAAATATAGAAGAACTAAAACCTAAATCGGAAATTTCGGGAGAAGAAGCCTATAACTTGTATATAGAAAATACACTACCCGAATTGAAAAATATTGGGTGTAAAATAATTTATTATGGTAAAAGCACAAATTTTTTAATAGGACCAGATTTTGAAAAATGGGATGCAGTTTTATTATTGGAACACCAGTCAATTGAAAAGTTCATGACGTTTTCACAAAGTAAAGCTTATTTAAATAATGTAGGGCATAGAATGGCAGGATTAGCAGATTCCAGACTTTTACCCACAACAGAAACACAAAAACAATTAAAAAAGTTATAAGATTAAATGCTGGAATATTAACTACAAAACTCTCAGAAACAAAGTCGTTTTATAAGGAAAACTTAAGGTGTAAAATCAAATTCGAAAACGAATTTTATATTTTACTAAAAACACCTAACCAAAAAGATATATTAAGTTTTCTTTTACCAAATCATCCATCGCAACATCCTTTTTTTCATAAACCTTTTCAAGGAGAAGGAATATACCTAACTATTAAAGTTGACAATGTCGATAAATTATATAAAGAAATAAAAAATAAGGGAGTTGAAATAAAGGTGGATAAAAGAGATGAACCTTGGGGGGGGAAGACATTTTGCTATTGCAAACCCAAATGGAGTTGGAATTGATATTGTAAATTATACTCAACCACTAAGGAACTAGAAAAAATACTTATAGTACTAGCTGTAAGTGAATAATTATTTTCACCTACTTTTGTACATATTTTTAGTATACTGTTCACTTGTTAATTTAAGTACCAAACCACCCAAACACCCGTAACAGATAGCATTGCGAGTCAATACGAAATGAGAGTAAATAAAGAAGAAATTATAAATCGAATTAGTGAAACATATTCAAAATTAACTTTTGAATGTCAACAAAAACTAGCAAACAAATCTAAAGTTTTAGTTCTACCAAAAGGAGAAACACTTGTACGTCAAGGACAATATTCTGATAAAACATTTTTTATTTTTAATGGCTGTGCAAGGGCTTACTATTTGAAAGATGGAAAAGATATTTCAGACTGGTTTGCTTTTGAAAATGATTTTATTAGCTCTATAAATAGCTTTTTTCTCAATATTCCAAGTCCACATTTTATAGAATTACTAGAAAACACGGTACTTTTGGAGATATCAAGAAAAGATATAGAAAAATTATCTGATGATTTTCATGATTTTGAACGTTTAAGTAAAATAGTAGTTACAAAAACAATGCTACAACAACATGAAAGAATTTCGTCCATGCAATTCCATAAAGCAGAACAGAAATACGCCAATATATTATCCATTCGACCAGATATTACTCAAAGAGTACCACTAACACATATCGCTTCTTATATTGGAATTACCCTCGAAACACTAAGCAGAATAAGGAATTTAAAAAACCGAACTTGATATAAATCAAATGACAACTTAGTTATTAAGTTGATTTTTGTAAAAAAAAAAAAATGAAACGAATACATTATTACGCTGCAATTATAACTTCAATTTTTGTTGGATTACACTTATTTAATCATTTTTACAGCCTTTTTGGTTCAAATGCTCATATTGAATTAATGCATATCCTAAGAATTATTTATAGAAATGTAATTGCCGAAATTATATTACTTTTCGCGATTGTAATTCAAATTATTTCGGGAATAAAATTATTTATACAAAAAAGGAAAACTTTATCAGGTTTTTTTGAAAGATTACAGATTTGGACTGGACTTTACCTTGCATTTTTCTTCTTAATTCATTTAGGAGCAGTTTTATCTGGCAGATTAATTCTTAATCTAGATACTAACTTTTATTTTGGTGTTGCAGGACTAAATGTATTTCCATTAAATTTGTTTTTTATTCCATATTACAGTCTTGCAATAATTTCTTTTTTCGGACATATATCGGCTGTTCATTCAAAAAAAATAAAAAGTAGAGTACTTGGAATAGAACCCATTAAGCAATCTTATGGCATTCTAATAATAGGAATAATATCTACTCTTATTATACTATACGGATTGACAAATAGATTTGATGGAGTAGAAATACCAAAAGAATACGATATAATGATAGGGCAATAAAAAACAAACACCCAGTAAAGGCTATAAATAATTGCTTATTCTGGACTACTTTTCTATAAATCCTAAATATTTTTTGGTTAAATGAGTAATTAATTGTTAAGTTAAAACTAAACAACATCATTTCCATTATACAAATTCCGTTAGCAAACATTTTGCCCCTCCCGACTAAAAGCTACATAATTTATAAGGGAACACTATAGTCATGTTTTATAACCCCCATAACAAATGTACTATGCGCACTACCAACGTTTTTAATTGAACCTAACTCATTAAGAACAAAATCTTGATAATGTTTCATATCTCTAACCATCACTTTTAATCTAAAATCATAATCTCCCGAAATATTATAGCATTCACATACATATTTAGAAAACATAATCTCTTGCACAAATTGATGACCTATTTCTTTAGTATGCTCCTTTAGCGTAATGTCACAAAAAACAATAAGTCCCTTTCCTACTTTTTCAGCTTCCACCAATGCTACATATTTTTTGATTACTCCAGTCTTTTCCAAACGTTTGATTCTTTCATAAACAGGAGTTGAAGACAGATTCACCTTTATTGCAATTTCTTTTGTGGTTAATTTTCCGTTTTGCTGAAGTAGCTCTAGTAACCTTAAATCAATTGGATCTAAATTCTGCATAGTCAAATTTTCTTTTTACTAATTAAATAAGCACAAATAAAAGACATTTTATCTACAAATACCTAGCATAAAGATAATTACTCTTATTTTATAACAAAAAATAATTAATACATCTATTATTGTAATATTTGCAAGTAATAAAATCCAAATAAAAAAATAAAAACAGTCATCTAAAAACCTTCAAAATAATAGAAAAGAACGATATGAAAAACACTCAAGCCTCCATCATGAACAATATAAAATTCAAAATAAAAAGCACGTATTTCGATGAGCAATACATACCGTCAACAAGCACACGTATCACAACCAACTTTGCCAACTTAGCAAGAGGAAAAGGTCGTCAAGAAAACGTACGTAATACAATTAACATGATAAATAATCGATTCAACACATTAGCAAATTGGGATAATCCCAACAACACTAGATATTCGGTTAAATTAGAAATTATTTCCGTGGACTTAGAAGTCGATGGTAGTGGTACAACATTTCCGTTAATAGAAGTTTTAAAAACGCATATTATAGACCATGAAGCAGATAAACAAATTGAAGGCATTGTTGGAAATAATTTTTCCTCATACGTACGAGATTATGATTTTAACGTGCTGCTTTTAGAACATAACAAAGGGAAAGACAACTTTAGCACTCCAGGTAATTTTGGTGATTTACATGGTACACTTTTTAAATCTTTTGTAAGCTCGAATATTTACAAAAAACACTTCAACAAACCTCCTGTTATATGCTTAAGCATATCCCACAACAAGACGTATTATCGTACAGGAAACTATCACACGATATTGGGCTTTGAATACCAACCCAACAAATCCTCTTTAACAGTGCAATACTTTAAAAAAATGGGGTTACAGGTTCGTTATTTTATGCCACTAAATAGTGTTGCTCCATTAGCATTTTATTTCTTTGGCGATTTACTAACCGATTATACAAATCTTGAATTAATTAGTACCATTAGTACAATGGAAACATTCCAAAAAATTTATAGACCAGAAATTTATAATGCCAATTCCATAGCTGGACAATATTACAAACCTAGTTTAAAAAATCAGGACCATTCAATAACCAAAATAATATACGACAGAGAAGAACGAACCCAACTGGGAATAGAACAAGGTAAATTTGCAGAAAAACATTTTATTAAACCTTACAAAAGTACCTTACAACAATGGTGTACTAATTTCACTCTTTAATAAAAACTACAAATTAAAATTATCTTGACATGAAAAAATTACTACCAATCTCGACTGTTGGAAGTTTACCAAAACCCACTTGGCTTTCCACACCTCAAAAATTATGGTCTCCTTGGAAATTAGAAGGTGATCAACTTATTGAAGGAAAACAAGATGCCTTGCGCCTTTGTTTACACGAACAACAATTGGCTGGGGTTGATATAATAAGTGATGGCGAGCAAACACGGCAACACTTTGTTACAACTTTTATCGAACATTTAAATGGTGTAGACTTTAAAAACCGTAAAACGGTAAGAATTCGTAACCGATATGATGCAAGTGTCCCAATGGTGATAGGCGAAATTACGCGCCAAAAATCAATTTTTGTTGATGACGCCAAATTTTTACGCAAACAAACCAATAAACCTATAAAATGGGCATTACCAGGACCAATGACGATGGTCGACACTTTATACGATAACTATTATAAAAGTCGAGAAAAACTAGCATGGGAATTTGCCAAAGTTCTCAACGAAGAAGCAAAAGCACTTCAAGATGCAGGGGTAGACATTATCCAATTTGATGAACCAGCTTTTAACGTTTTTTTTAACGAGGTAAACGATTGGGGTATGGCAACATTAGAAAGAGCTATAGATGGTTTAAACTGTGAAACTGCGATACATATTTGCTACGGTTATGGAATAAAAGCAAATAATGATTGGAAAAAAACACTAGGATCAGAGTGGCGCCAATATGAAGAAATTTTTCCAAAAATTCAAAACTCTAATATAAATATGGTGTCATTAGAGTGCCATAACTCGCGTGTACCTTTTAATTTAATGGAACTAATTCGCGGTAAAAAAATAATGGTAGGAGCAATTGATGTCGCAAATAACAGAATCGAAACTCCTGATGAAGTAGCAAACACCCTTCGTAAAGCTCTTGAATTTGTAGAAATCCAAAACCTTTATCCTAGTACAAATTGTGGTATGGCTCCTTTACCACGAAACTTAGCAAGAGGTAAGTTAAGCGCTTTAAGCGCTGGGGCAAACATTATACGCAAAGAACTTGGAGTTTAGTTATTACCCATGCATTATCAAATCAGTTTTTATATTTAAAACTTAAGATAGCATATTAATAACTCTGTAAGTCACAAAAAACTTGAGGCAAGCCTCAAGTTTTTTACTTTTAAAATAGCACTTGTTAATAAAAAATAAAGTTTATTAAATTTTAACTATTATAAACACTTTTACAGGTAATTTAAAACTAGAGTCTTAAAAATGCGACTAGTACCACTAGTAAAAAAGCATAAATACATTTTAGGCGGCCTAACATAGTATATCTAGCAAACCACAACTATTCATTTACCCTTATTCTTATTTCTAAACGAAAGTATTATGGAGTGACTGGTATTAAAAACTACTCTTTTACTAACCTATTAAAGCAAATTTTACGTCTTACAACTTTATACCAATAAATAACAAAACTGCCCTCTAACACTATTCTAGCTTCTAGATAACCTTAGTCTACATTAAAAAAAAATCGGCCTCTTTTAAAGGTATTGCCTTAAAAAATAAAACTCCAAGTCAATACTCTAAAACCTATATCCCCCTATTTTAAAAGTAAAATTAGTTCTTTGAACCCTTTTTCTTGAGCATAATCTAAAGCTGATTTTCCTTGAAAATCCTTAATCGTTTTATCTGCCTGATGCTCTAACAGTAATTTTACGCTTTCAATTTTATTGTATTGCGTCGCAAACGACAACGCTGTAGTTCCGTTAATATTTACTTCATTTACATCCGCGCCATGTTCAATTAAATAATTAGCAAATCCTATATTGCCTTTAAAACTTACTCCAATTAAAGCCGTATTACCCGAGGCGTCTTTGGCATTTATGGGTGCATTATGCGCTATTAATAATTTGGTTGCCGCTTCGTTATCAAAGTAAGTTGCCAGAATTAATGGTGTAAACCCACGTTCGTCCTTGGCTTCTGCTAATTTAGGGTTAGTATCCAACAAGGCCTTTAAAACGCTGGTTTGTCTGTTTTTTATACTCTCAAAAAGACTATCTATGTTTTCCATGTTTTTAATTGTATTATACCTGTTTTTCTATTTATGTTAATTAGTTACGCTGTGTCAGTTCGAGTGGTTTTTTTATTAAAAAATTGTATCGAGAACCAGTAAAACTCGTATTTAAGTTATAGCGCCTACTCGTTTTTTAAAGCATAACATTAAAATGCAAAACGGGATTATTTTTATTTCAATGCAATAAAAAAGGAATGAATTTTTAAATCCATTCCTCTTTTCTGTTATGTAAGTTATTGTTATTTAATATCGAAACGATCTGCATTCATCACTTTAGTCCAAGCGGCTACAAAATCTTTAACAAACCGTTCTTTGTTATCATCTTGCGCATATACTTCGGCATAAGCTCGTAAAATGGCATTAGAACCAAATACTAAATCTAGGCGTGTTGCTGTATATTTTACAGCACCTGTATTACGGTTTTTAATTTCGTAAATACCATTATCCAATGGCTTCCACTCATAAATCATATCGGTAAGGTTCACAAAGAAATCATTTGTTAATGCGCCTACTTGCTCTGTAAACACACCGTGTTTTGTACCACCATAATTGGCTCCCATAACACGCATACCTCCAACTAAAACAGTCATTTCGGCAGCCGTTAAACCTAATAGTTGTGTACGATCTAACATAATTTCTTCTGGACTAACTGTATATTGTTTTTGTTGGTAATTTCTGTAACCATCTACCAACGGTTCCATAGATTCAAAAGAATCTACATCGGTCATCTCTTGCGTAGCATCTCCTCTACCTGGAGCAAAAGGCACAGTCATGCTCATGCCTGCATTTCTAATGGCACGCTCAACACCTACATTACCGGCTAGAACAATAGTATCGGCAACACTAATTCCAAATTCGGCTGCAATAGGTTCTAAAACAGCTAATACCTTTTGTAGTTTTGCTGGCTCATTACCTTCCCAGTTTTTTTGAGGCTCTAAACGGATACGCGCTCCATTGGCACCACCTCTTAAATCACTGCCTCTAAATGTTCTTGCACTATCCCAAGCCGCAGTAACTAATTCTGAAATGCTTAAATCTGTTGCTGCAATTTTAGCTTTTACGGCCTCAACATCATACTTATAATTACCTTTTGGAATTGGATCTTGCCAAATTAATTCTTCTTGAGGTACATCTGGACCAAACCAACGGTCTCTAGGTCCCATATCACGATGTGTTAATTTAAACCAAGCACGAGCAAAAGTATCTGAAAAGTACTCAAAATCATTCATAAACTTTAATGAAATTTCTCTGTAAATAGGGTCCATTTTCATGGCCATATCTGCATCGGTCATCATTGGGTTTAATCTTGTGGTTAAATCTTCAACATCTACCGGTTTATCTTCTTCTTTAATACTAACTGGCTCCCATTGATCGGCTCCCGCAGGACTTTTTCTAGATTCCCACTCGTGGTTAAATAACATTTCGAAAAAGCCATTATCCCATTTTGTTGGATGCGTTGTCCAAGCACCTTCTAAACCACTTGTTACAGTATATCTGCCTTTACCTGTTTTGGTTGGATTTGCCCATCCTAAACCTTGTGCTTCAACACCTGCAGCTTCTGGCTCCGGACCTAAAATACTAGCATCGCCATTACCGTGTGTTTTACCTACGGTATGTCCACCGGCTGTTAAGGCAACAGTTTCTTCATCGTTCATGGCCATACGCTTAAAGGTTTCTCGTATCTGTAAAGCCGTTTTTAATGGGTCTTGCTTACCATTTACGCCTTCTGGGTTTACATAAATTAGTCCCATTTGTACGGCTGCTAGAGGATTTTCCATGGTATCTGGAGCATCTACATTGGTATAACGCTCATCACTAGGCGCTAACCACTCTTTTTCTGCACCCCAATACACATCTTTTTCTGGGCTCCAAATATCTTCACGACCAAAAGCAAAGCCGTAGGTTTTTAAGCCCATACTCTCGTAAGCAATAGTTCCTGCTAGGATAATTAAATCTGCCCAACTTACACTATTGCCGTATTTCTTTTTAATTGGCCAAAGCAAACGTTTGGCTTTATCTAAACTTACGTTATCTGGCCAAGAGTTAAGCGGTGCAAAACGAATGTTACCTGTGCCTCCGCCACCACGCCCGTCGGCTAATCTGTATGACCCTGCAGAATGCCACGCCATTCTAATCATTAAGCCTCCATAATGTCCCCAATCTGCTGGCCACCAATCTTGACTATCGGTCATAAAATCATGAAGATCTTTTTTAAGCCCTTCAACATCTAAGCTTTTTAAGGCTTCTTGATAATTAAAATCTTTTCCTAAGATATTTGTTTTAGTATCGTGCTGATGTAGAATATCTAAATTCAAACTATTTGGCCACCAATCTGTTACCGTTTTTTCGGTTGTAGTAATCGCTCCTTGCATAAAAGGACATTTATCAATATCTCCTGTATTATTATGATCCATATTTATATTTATATTAATTTATACTACAATGTTAACTATTAAATCCTTTAAAAAATCATAAATAAAATTGATTGTTTTTATTTTAACATAACAAATATTTATGGTTTTAAGATTTAATTACCCCCTAAATTTAGGTAAACTTAATGTAGAGAACAAAAAAAACTGCTTCAAAAAACGAAGCAGTTTTTACACAATCTTAATAAATCCCTTATAAATTAAGATTTTGGTAATAATACCGAATCAATAACATGAATAACACCATTAGATTGATTAACATTTGCTATAGTAACCATAGCAGAATTGCCGTTTTCATCGGTTATATAAACATCTTTGTTTTTTAACCAAGCCGTAATGGTACCGCCACTTACAGTTTTAATTACTGCTTTACCATTTCCTTTTTTAATTAGTTCTAAAACAGCTTTAGCATTCCATTTTCCGGCAACAACATGGTAAGTTAATATACCTTGTAACATGGCTTTATTTTCTGGTTTTACTAAAGTTTCAACAGTGCCTTCTGGTAATTTTGCAAAAGCTGCATTTGTTGGAGCAAATACGGTAAACGGCCCTTCGCTAGATAAGGTTTCTACTAAATCGGCTGCCTTTACTGCTGCAACCAAAGTAGTATGGTCTTTAGAGTTAACTGCATTTTCTATTATATTTTTACTCGGATACATTTCTGCACCACCAACCATTACGGTTTGTTCTTTCATCATTTTATCTTTCTTCATCATTTTTTCTTGAGCGAATCCTGATATTGAAGTAAAAATAACTACGGCTAATACTGTAGATTTAAATAATTTTGAGGTTTTCATAATATTACTTTTGTTTTAAAATTTGATTATTATTTATTTACAGTTACACTAACGAGGTTTAGTACTATGCGGTTTTTAAATAGTAATGATTTTAACAGTACCTTAACGATTGCATTTCGTTAAAAACCGATTTAAAAGCAAGAAACACGCACATTTTTAGAGGATTAAAAAATTATAAAACAAATAGTTTAAACATCTATTTATTCTTAATTTTACGACACTAATAAAAAAACAAATAATCATGGCAACAGTAACCTTAAAAGGAAACCCAATAAACACATCAAGTAATTTACCAGAAGTTGGAGCAAAAGCACCCGATTTTTTACTAACTACAACCGATTTAGCCGTACATAGTTTAACAAATTATAAAGGCAGCAAATTGGTTTTAAACATTTTTCCTAGTATTGATACAGGTACTTGTGCACAATCGGTTAGAACATTTAACAAGGAAGCAAGCGAACTAGAAAACACTAAAGTATTATGTATTTCTCGCGATTTACCTTTTGCTCAAGGTCGTTTTTGTGGTGCCGAAGGTTTAGATAATGTTATAAACTTATCTGACTTTAAAGATGGCAGCTTTGGTAAAGCCTACGGTTTAAATATTGTTGATGGCCCTTTAGAAGGTTTACATTCGCGCTGCGTCGTTGTACTTGATGAAAACGGTACTGTAAAATACACGGAGCAGGTTGGAGAAATTGTAGACGAACCAAATTACAAAGCTGCCCTAGAAGCGCTACAAGATGCCTAAAAAAGAATCATTTTTAGTAAACCGATTAAAAAGCGTAGGCTATGCATTTAAAGGTGCTATCCTACTTTTAAAAACCGAGGCGAGTATAAAAATCCAGTTCGTAATTGCTATAATAGTTACTATTTTTGGATTTTATTACAACATTTCATCAACAGAATGGATTGTTCAAGTATTAGCCATAGGTTTGGTTATGAGTGTTGAAGGTGTAAATACTGCTATTGAAGAAATTGCAAATTTTATTCATCCAGAACGACATAACAAAATTGGTTTAATAAAAGATATTGCTGCAGGGGCTGTTTTTATAGCCTCTGTTTTTTCTAGCATTATTGGACTTATTATATACATTCCTAAAATATTTTAAGGGCAATTTAAAAGTGCTCTTTGTCTTCTTAACGCACGTTTAAAAAAAATTACAGGCCTTGCTTAGCAATTTTTAAAAATAAAGTTTCGTTAACGTTAGTAATTTGTATTTTTGTTCAGTTATAAAATGCAATCCAAATTTTTGAAATCGCACACCATTAATGGCTAAAAGCAAACCAAAGACAAAAAAAGAACCTAGAAAAAAATTAAAAGCACCTAGTTTTAAATTGTCTAGTCAACAAAAGTTGGTTTTAGGGAGTTTTCTTGTAATTGTAGGGCTATTGCTTTTTATAGCTTTTGTATCCTTTTTATTTACAGGAGAAATAGACCAAAGTGCACTATCCGATTTTACCTCTAGAGAAGTAAAAACACAAAACTGGTTAAGTAAATCTGGTGCTTGGTTAAGCGACTTTTTTATACAACGCGGTTTTGGAGTAGCGTCGTTTATATTTTCTGGATTAATATTTTTATCGGGTGTTTATGTTTTAATGAATATTGCAACTACCAAACTAAGAAGACACTGGTTTTGGGGTATGCTTATAATTATTTGGTTGTCTATTCTTTTTGGATTCTTTGGTAATAAAAACGATATTTTAGGTGGTGTAGTTGGTTTTGAAATTAATAGCTTCCTACAAGACTATATTGGTAAAATTGGTACTGCACTACTACTTTTATTTGGGTTAATTACCTATTTAGCCATTCGATTTAAAGTAACTTTCGAGAGTATTACAAATCTATTTAAATCGGCCAAAAAAGATATTAAAGATGAGCTTCAAGACATGAAAGACGATGTTGTTGTGCCGTTTGACAATAGTTTATCTGATGAAGCCGAAGCTATAAAAACAGCGCACGAATTAGCTTTAGAAACCAAAAAACAAGAACCTAAACCTTTAGTTACCGAACCTAAACCTGTGGTTACTAAACCAAAAATAGAAACGGCGCCTTTAGAAGTAAAACTACCAGAACCCGAAATTGAAGAAGAACCGGAAGCCCTAGAAATTAAGGTTGAAGAGGTTGTTGAAGAAGGTTCTGAAAATGATAATTTAGCTAACAAGCTTGTTGAAGACTTTGGGCAGTTCGACCCAACTTTAGAGTTATCAAAATACCAATACCCACCGCTAGATTTATTAAAAAAGTACGATACCGAAGGGATTACCATTAATCAAGAAGAGCTTGAGGAAAACAAAAACAAAATTGTTGATACGCTAAACAATTATAAAATTGGTATTTCTAGTATTAAAGCAACCATAGGACCAACAGTTACATTATATGAAATTGTACCCGAAGCGGGAATTCGTATTTCTAAAATTAAAAATTTAGAAGATGATATTGCCCTGTCCCTTTCGGCATTAGGAATTCGTATTATTGCTCCAATTCCTGGAAAAGGGACTATTGGTATTGAGGTGCCAAACAAAAATTCGACTATCGTTTCTATGCGTTCTGTTATTGCTTCAAAGAAATTTCAAGCCTCAGAAATGCACTTACCAATTGCTTTAGGTAAAACCATTAGTAACGAAACTTTTGTAGTCGATTTAGCTAAAATGCCTCACTTGCTTATGGCTGGTGCTACGGGTCAAGGTAAATCGGTAGGTTTAAATGCCGTTTTAACCTCGTTACTTTATAAAAAACATCCTGCCGAAGTTAAGTTTGTTTTAGTCGACCCTAAAAAAGTAGAGCTTACACTCTTTAATAAAATTGAACGTCATTATTTAGCAAAACTTCCAGACGAAGCCGATGCTATTATTACAGATAATACTAAAGTTATCCATACGCTAAACTCCTTATGTATAGAGATGGATAACCGTTACGAAATGCTAAAAAACGCACTTTGTAGAAACATAGCAGAGTACAATGCTAAGTTTAAAGCAAGAAAACTAAACCCTAACGATGGGCACCAATACCTACCATACATTGTATTGGTGGTTGATGAGTTTGCCGATTTAATTATGACCGCTGGTAAAGAAGTAGAAACACCAGTTGCCCGTTTAGCCCAATTAGCGCGTGCCATTGGTATTCACTTAATTATAGCAACACAACGTCCTTCGGTTAATGTAATTACGGGTATTATTAAAGCGAATTTCCCTGCGCGTATTGCCTTTAGAGTATCTAGTAAAATCGATTCGCGAACTATTTTGGATGCTGGAGGAGCCGACCAACTTATTGGTCGTGGAGATATGCTTTATACACAAGGAAACGACATGATAAGGATACAATGTGCCTTTGTGGACACCCCAGAAGTTGAAAAAATAGTAGACTTTATTGGTGCGCAAAAAGCCTATCCAGATGCTTATTTACTGCCAGAGTATGTTGGCGAAGAAAGTGGCACAAGTCTTGATATAGATATATCAGACAGAGACAAACTATTTAAAGATGCTGCTGTAGTTATTGTAACCGCACAACAAGGTTCGGCCTCGTTATTACAACGTAAATTAAAATTAGGTTACAATAGAGCAGGTAGAATTATAGACCAGTTAGAAGCAGCAGGAATAGTAGGTCCTTTTGAGGGTAGTAAGGCAAGACAGGTATTAATAACCGATTTAATTGCATTAGACCAACATTTAGAAAACGAAATATAATTAAGTTCCTTTTCGCATACGCGGAATTAAAAAATTAAAATTTTCAATGAAGAAATTATTAACTGTATTATTTATTACACTTTCATTAAACACCTTTGCTCAAAACAAGGCTAAAACATTATTAAATGAAGTTTCAGAAAAAGTAAAAAGCTATGATAATATTGCTTTAGATTTTAAATACACCTTAGAAAATATTTCAGAAAACATAAAACAAGAAACCAAAGGCGATGTAATTATGCAAGGTGAAAAATACCGATTAAACATACTGGGTATTACAAGACTGTTTGATGGTAAAAGCATGTATAGCATTAGTACTGAAGATGAAGAAGTAACCATAACATCAAACATCGATGAGGAAAATGATGCTATTACACCAAGCAAGATGCTATCTTTTTATGAAGATGGTTATACGTATACTTTAGATATCGTTCAAAATATAAACGGCAGAAAAATACAATACGTTAAGCTTTTACCAATCGACTCTAACTCCGAAATTAAGAGCATTCTTTTAGGTATTGATGCACAAACAAAACACATCTATAACCTCATACAAATTGGCGATAACGGAACAAAAACAACACTTACTGTTAATTCTTTTAAAACTAATGAGCCATTATCAAAAACCTTATTTACCTTTGATGCTAATAAATATCAAGATTATTACATTAATAAATTAGATTAGGCCAAACGAGTGAAAATTCTAGATCGCTACATAATAACCACATATCTTAAAACTTTTTTCAGCGTGTTTATCATACTCATGCTGATTTTTGTTTTGCAAACCATTTGGCTTTACATAAAAGAGCTAGCCGGTAAAGATTTAGATATTATAATCATTTTTAAGTTTTTGGCTTATTTTATGCCAAAACTTATCCCTTTAGTTTTACCGCTTACCATCCTTTTAGCGTCCATTATGGTGTTTGGTAATTTTGCAGAAAACTACGAGTTTGCAGCTATGAAATCTACAGGAATTTCACTCCAACGAGCCATGTCTGGATTAAGTATATTTATTGTAGGCTTGGGTATTGTAACCTTTTTCTTTTCAAATAACGTTATTCCTTGGGCAGAGCTTAACTCTTACAACCTAAGAAAAAACATTGCCAAACTTAAACCTTCTATGGCTATTGCAGAAGGTCAATTTAATACCATAGAGTCTACACCGTATAACATAAAAGTAGAAAAGAAAAGTGGCGATAGAAATCAATATTTAGAAGATGTCACCATACATCTTAAAGGAAATGATGGCAGATCGAATACAACTGTAATTACAGCAAAAACAGGTGAACTTGCCAGTAAAGAAGACTCTAATGTTTTAAAACTTATTTTAAAAGACGGTTATTTGTACCAAGATGTAACTCCAAAAAAGAGAGTCGATAAAAATAAAAAACCATTTATTAAAAGTAAGTTTGAGACCAAAATTATAAATATCGATTTATCTAATATGAATGATGTCGATTTTAATGAACAATCGCAAACCGACAAATACAACATGTTAAATGTTAACGGTTTAAATAAAACCATAGATTCTTTAGTAACAAAATATAAAGAGGAATACGAAGCATTTTCAAAAAACCTGATAATAAAAACAGGGATTACTCATAAAATGCCAACTAGAAAATTGAGCAAGGATTCTACAAACTATATTGGTCCAGTACTAGATTTATTTGACACAGAACAAAAAATACAATTGGTAGATGTGGCATCTAGATACCTAATTAGCTCCAAACAATTTATTAACACTAGAGATGCCTCAATGAAAGTATCTAAAGCATGGCTTAACAGACACGTTATTTCGCTTCACGAAAAATTTGCTTTAGGTTTTGCCTGCGTTATTTTATTTTTTGTCGGAGCTCCTTTAGGTGCTCTAATTAGAAAAGGAGGTATTGGCTTACCTTTAGTTATTGCTATACTGCTATTTTTAACCTATCATTTTATAGGAATTTTCGCTATTAACAGTGCTAAATCTGGAGACTTTAATCCCATTTTAGCACCTTGGTTTTCCACTTTACTTATGTTCCCTCTAGGTGTTTATTTAACTAAAAGAGCAACGGCCGACAAAAGTTTAGTTGATTTTGGAAGTATTAGCGAACCCCTAAAAAAACTACTTAAAATTAAAGAGAAAGATGCTGTAGATTTTAAATTCTTGCAAAACTACAATAATGACCAGCTCGTTAGCACCATTACTAGTTCTAATAATTTAAATCAGGATGAAACTGTAAAACTTAAAGCCCTAGACTTGTTAAACTCTAGAGGTTTAAACACTGCAGATTTAAGAGCCAATAATCTAGCTATCGATGAAAGTTACGACACTACCGAAGCTACAAGCACAAATTATAAAGAACATTCTAAATTCGCTTTAGTGCTTTACATTATTGGAGTTGCCTTACTAATCCTGTTCTTTGTATTTAAAAACAATAAATTAATGCCATTGGCAACAGCTTCTATACAACTTAGTATTATTTCGTTGGCATTGTTTGTGGTATATTATATTAAATCGATAATTAATAGCTATCAATTTTATAATAGAATTCACAAAAAAGAAAATAAACCTAGTATCCTTCTCTTAATACTTTGTTTGCCTTTATACTTAATAATACATGTATTATTAAGAGAAAAAATGAAAACCGACTTAAAGACTAATTTATTAGAGTCTTTAAAATAAGCCATATCTTTGCATTATGAGGGTTACTACTATGACACAAAAAGTAAAAAAAGAGTTTAAGCTAAATACTATACACGAAGCTATAGACGACATAAGAAACGGCAAAGTTATTATTGTTGTCGATGATGAAAATCGTGAAAATGAAGGTGATTTTTTGGCTGCTGCCGATAAGGTAACGCCAGAAATGATAAACTTTATGGCCACTCATGGTAGAGGTCTTATTTGTGCGCCTTTAACCGAAAACAGGTGTAAAGAGCTGGAATTAGGTATGATGGTTCGTAACAATACCGACCCTATGGAAACGGCTTTTACAGTATCGGTAGATTTAAGAGGACATGGTGTTACCACAGGTATTTCGGCTAGCGATCGTGCAAAAACTGTACAGGCCTTAACTAACGAAGACACTAAGCCTTTCGAGTTGGCTAGACCAGGACATATTTTCCCTTTAGTAGCTAAAGAAGGTGGTGTATTAAGACGTACAGGACATACCGAAGCAGCAATAGATTTTGCTAGATTAGCGGGTTTAAATCCTGCAGGTGTAATTGTTGAAATTATGAATGAAGATGGTTCTATGGCTCGTTTACCAGAACTGTTTAAAGTTGCTAAAAAACTAGATTTAAAAATTGTTTCTATTGAAGATTTAGTAGCCTATAGAATGCAACATGATTCTTTAATTGATAAAAAAGAAGATTTTCAAATTGAAACTCGCTTTGGAAGTTTTAGATTAAGAGCATACAAGCAGACCACAAATAGTCAAGTTCACATAGCTTTAACAAAAGGCCAATGGAAGGATAATGAAGAGGTGCTTACTAGAATTAACTCTACCTTATTTAATAATGATATTTTAGGAACCTTAACCAATAATGCCGACCAGCAGTTGGATGACATGTTTAAGGTTATTAATGATGCTGGTAAAGGCGCTATACTGTTTATTAATCAAGAAATTCAATCGATGAATATATTGAGTCGATTATCTTTTTTAAAGGAACATCAAACACCAAATGAAGTAGCTAGAGCTCCAAAAATTAATATGGACAATAGAGATTTTGGTATTGGTGCCCAAATACTGCACGACTTAAACATACATAAACTTAAATTAATCTCGAACACCAAACAAACAAAACGTGTTGGTTTAATAGGTTATGGTTTGGAGATTGTGGATTATGTTAATTACTAGACCCTATAAGGTTTTAAGTTAGACTTAAAATAAAAAGGAGCATAAAGTTAAATACTTTGTGCTCCTTTTACTTTTTTTCAACTTATTGTAAATCATAAACAAATCTAATACCTTCGTAATATTCAATAGAAGCTCCGGAGTCATCTGTAAAGACGGGTATTTCAGAATTAAAAATTAGTTGAGAACCTGAAATAGTTCCCTGAATACTTTCTCCATTTATTACATATGTTCTAGTACTTTCTGTTTCTGACCATATGAGATCTGCATTAAAACTTTCTATTTGAAAGCAAGCAGCTTCAACCGTATTTCCATCTGCTCCAAGATAAATTGCTAAAGTGTTTGCCGCTGAAAAAAGCCCAGTATTATCACTTTCAAATGTCAGGGTTTGATTAAATGTACAATCCAATTCCGAAAACAAATCATTCGACTCTGTTCCGTCTTTGTTAAAATCATAAACATTTTCTGTAGATATAGAAGTTACTTTCCAAACCTCAACGGTAGTTACTTTCTCATCTTCATCATCACTGCAATTAAACGCTAGTAATGCGAGAAAAATTATAGTTAAACTTCTTAATTTGATGTTGATTGTTTTTGTTTTCATACTACTGATTATTTTAAATTTATTTAAGACTACTTTTAATTTTTATTCTATTTTACATTCAGATTTATACTACTTTATAATAATTTTTTCTGTTATCATCGAACTGTTATAATGTATATTTATCAAATAGATACCTACAGGTAAACCATTTACCACTACCCTATTTGTATTATTAACAGAGAGCACTTTTTTTCCAAGTAAATTATATATATACACAGTATCGATTGGGTGCGAGGATTTTATATTGATAATATCTGATGCAGGGTTAGGGTATATTTTAAAATCCGATTCAAACTCTAAATTATTTGAAGATAAAGCAATTTGCTCCATATCACCATTAATAAAACCTTCGGAAAGAAGCATACTATTAACACGCAATTCTTGCACATTAACTTCACCAATTGTGTAAACCATTTGGATGCCATCAGCACTTGCTAATCCTCCTCCAGAATCTATACTAAATTTGTCTATGGCTTGAGAATTTCCCAAATAGGAAATTAATAGACTTAATATTATAACTTTTGTTTTCATGATTTTTATTTTTTTAGTCTGTTTTTAATTATTAATACGTGTATACAATTTTTACACCTTTAATTTTCTTTGCCCCAAAAGCGTCCCAATTTCTACAATATACTCGAACAAAATACCCGCCATTATTGTTATCTACAACATGATTGAGTGCTGTCGTTTCTTCGATAATATCAGTCGAATTTCCAGTCGTTTCAATAATATCTGAAACTAAAGCAAAACCAGGTTCAAAACTTTCTTTAATTAATTGTATTGCAAGTTGAGCCTCCGAATTATCAATGTAATACACAGTAAAAGCATCTATATGTGCGCCATGAGGTAATTGTACTGGAGCCTGTAATACGCATACTGATGTAGCCCCATTGGTATTAGTTATTTCTGCTCCACCCGGACCTATTGAATTAAAAAAAGAACACACCTCATTATTGGGGTAAAACACTGCTGCTGGAACACTTAGTACATGCTGCTTTTTAGCAACATTTAAAGCATAAGGCACAGCCTTAAACTCAGTGGTTCCCATATCAACTAAACCATCTCCTTTATCAATTAAAACATTTAGAAAATGAGTATCTATGCCCCACTCTATACTTGTAAAATCTGGGCTTCCAGTATTTAATGTTCCTTCTCCAATATTGATAACTATAATGCCTTTATCATCGGTAGTTGGTTCGTGAATTTCAGAATACACATTGGTTTGCGCAGCACTTTTTAATATATTAAACTGCACCTCTATTTGTGTGTTGGCTATTAAATTACCACTTCCGTCTGTTATAATAGCCTTATAATTAATACCTTTTTGAGCAAAAGTCATGGTTGTTAAAAACATGATGAGTAACGTCATTTTTGTTTTCATAATTAAATCGTTTGAAATTATTTAGTTTGAAATAGTTTTTCTGCATCTGAGTAACCTACACCACTAAAACTAATTGGTGTAAAGGACAGTGTTCCCATGGCTTCATCTGCTAATTTATCTTCTTCAAAACGAATTTTCATGTGTGATACCTCCGCAGTTCCTGAAGCATTTAGGTTCGATAAATCTAAGGTGCCGCTAATTTTACTTTCTGAAACACGCTTGCCTCCTTTTACTTTAAGTTGATACATGGCGCTCATAGTTCCGCCACCTTTTTTTGGTGTTTTAAGAATGGCTGTAGCTTCTTCTAATAAATTGGTATCGCCATCATAAAAAAGCTGCACACTTTCCTTACCTTTTTCTAATTGTTTTGTAAACGTAATAATAGCTGTGCGCTTTTGCGTTTTTTTATGCCGGCTTACAATACCCGAGGCTTTGGTATAACTCCAAGCTTCACCGTTTATGTTACAGAGAAATGTCCCTTGCTGTTTTTTAATGGTTTCACGCGGCGTTTCTTTTTTAACGACCTCTGCCTCTGGCGTTTTATTTTCAACCGTTGTTTTTGTTTCATTTTTACAAGACAAAACAAGTATGGAGAGTAGTAAAATGACTTTGTATACTTTCATGGGTTTAGATTAAAGTTTTTATACCATTAAATTTATAACTAACTTAAATTAAGATTTTCGCAGTAATATCTATATAAATTCAAAACCGAAATTATTTATATGTACCACACATACATGGATAATTAAAATTTGGACCAATCCCATTAAACACTTTTAAATACGTTTTAAAAGGATTACTCCCGTTTTCTATAAAAGTTGAATCTTCGATACGTATTTCTCCTATTGTTCCTCGACCACTATCTCCAGCGTTAATATTGAGCCCTTGAGCATTATTTTCATGAGCACTTGGAAAATAGGTATTATTTACATTGTAGGTAATTGGTGTAATTGCCCAAAATCGTACTTGATCAATACTACTTAAATTAGCTTCATCATAGTTTCCTAAAACTATGGCTTGGGTTATTTGCTCTAAAGTAAAAGCACGTACATTAGGATCTCCAGGATAGGTTGCTTCACACATTTTTTGTGCAGCCTGCCATCCATGTTTTCCATTATATTGAAATCTTGCATTAGAGCTTATTGAACTTCTTCCTAAAATATAAGGTTCAGGAAGTGTAATAATTCTTTCTGCAATTTGAGCATGTTTAGCATAAGGCACTGCCATAAACTCGGTGGCATCAAAATTAATAGTGCCACCGCTATAAGTAATGCTTGTTTGTAAAAAGTGAGGGTATTTACCCCATTCAATAGTGCTAAAGTCTCCTATACTTGGAGTGGTGTCTGTACCTATGTTTAGTATTACTAGTCCGTTAGCATCGGTGGTGTAATTATGGTCTTCTTGATATACCACAGCACCCGATGTTGTGTTTTGATGAATGCTAAATTGTACCGTCATGTAAGTATTGCTTAGCACATTGTCATTAGCATCTTTTAAAATGGCTTTATAGTTAAAGCCTTGTTGGGCACTTACTAATTGAGTAATTGCTACAAAACATAGCATGATTAATCCTTTTACAATGGTTTTGATTTTTAGCTTAATCGTAAACATAATTTTTTCTATTTTTTAATTAATAATTACCTTTTTTATAATTGTTTTACTACCATATTCTATTTTAGCCAAATACAAACCTGACTCTAATTGGCTTACATCAATTTTTGTTTGGTTTTTGCTTAAAAACAGTCGTTTTCCTTGAAGATTAAAAAACGTTACATAATTTACTGGCGAAGTACTATTAATAGTTATAAAATTTGAAGCTGGATTTGGATATACTGATATAGTAGGCTCGGTTTCTTTGGGTTTATTGGTAGTAAGTGTAATATCAAAAGCTCTAGATGCGCTCCAAAAAGTATCTATACGTGTGAAACCTTGCCAGGAATCGGTTTCGCTTTTCCAAGATTGGTATATTAATGATTTTTCATTATTATTAGCATCGAAAGTGCGTAATATTCTAGATGCATTTTTCCATATGCTATTAGTATTATCCCATTCTTGCCTTATGAATTCTGTTTGGTTTCCTAAGTCGTAAACGAAAAGATATCGTTCTTGATTTCTATAACTTTCATTTATATGAATTTGATAAACTTGATTTTCCAATTGTTGTAAAGCATTGTAGTTAAAAATTGTTTGCAACGTTGCAAAATCATTGAAAGCACCGTCTTGTTGATTGAAACCAATGTTCTCTATCTTTTCAATTTCATTAAAGTCTGTGTAGGTATACTTTATTTTCCCTACACTTTGCCAAACATCAACATCGGGATAATAGATTTGTTCTATCTCCTCTTGAAGGGTGTAAAAAGTAAGTCCGTAATCGTATAAGAATCTTTTTTCTGGCACCAAATCATTACCACCATTTCTATTCTCAAAGGTTTTAGAGCTTAGTGTATTGCCGTTGTAAGTGCTAATTTCTCTTCTAAAAACAGTCCATATTCCATCAATTTTTATGGTATACTGGAAACGAATTTCATTGCCCATACCATCGTAAACATAGGTATCTCTTGATGCATCGACCCAAGCTCCAGCTCTCCAATTTTGTTGTATACTTTCTGTAATATTATTTGATGCATCATAATTCTTATTACGCTGATAATAATTAACCCAATTATTGCCACTGGCATGTAACCGCAATAGATTTGTTTCTTTATTACCCTCGTAGTCATACGCATAAAGTTCTCGGGTTTGGTGCAGCCAATCGCCATTAAACCATGAGTAAATATGCGTTGAGTCTTTTCTAAATTCGGTTTGCGCATTACTGTTTAGAGAACCCAATATAAATGCCAATACAAAAAATGTGTAATGATGTTTCATAGCGTTATTTTATAGCTGTTAATTTTAATTGTAAATACCTTTTCTAAATGTTTAGTATTTGGAAAACTATTTGCTTTGGGAGAGAATGGTTATTACCTAGTAAAGTCTAAATTTTATTTAGCACTTTTAATTTAGGCAAAGTGTTACGCTATTAATTTTTTCAAATGTAAACCTAACTGGAATTAAGGAATATCACATATGTAACAATTGATACCACAAATGTAACAGGCTATTGATAACAAGAAACTCAAGAGGTTTTTATTTAGTTAAACAAATAACCCAAGACCATTTTTAAAATTTTTTGAATTTGCATTTAAGGGAAATAATGTGATGTATTAAAATGCTAATTGGATACAGTTTATTTTAATCTAGTTAATTGGCTTGTATTTTTTATTAAGTATTTAACACACTTACAAGCATAAAAAAATCCTATTAAAAACTTTAGTGATTAAAGTTTTAATAGGATTTTTACAAGTTTTAAGGCTTAAAGTATTTATAGATAACTTTATTTTAAAACTAATTTATAAAGCACTAAATATTTTCTTTTATTGCTTTTACCATTTTAGAAGCACGCTCCTTAACCTCTACCTCGGTCCATGACAATTTTATTAAACAAGATATGTTTCTGCCAATATAATGATCTGATTTTGCGAAGGTTTTTGTTTTAAGGTAGCTTAAACCTTGTTTAACCTCTTTAGAGATTGGAAATAGCGATTTTAAGTCTTTTAAATGGTTCCATTCGCGAATGTAATGCCAGTTATTGTCGTAATAATTCCAACATACATCGACACCTTCTGTCTTAAAAGCTTGAATAACTTTTCTGGTGGTTTCTAGATCTGGTAAGAAAAAGCTTAAGAAGGCACAACTTTCTACGCCGCCTTCTGGTACGGTTCTAAAAGTAACTTCTGGAATTTGAGATAAAGCATCTCTTAATATATTGAAATTCTTTTTTTGAAGTTCTAAAAATTCTGGTAAACGTTTTACTTGGGCTAATCCTACTGCTGCATGAAGCTCTGAAATACGAAAGTTATAGCCTAAAAAAGGGTGTGTTTCGGCTCCTCTATCGTTTCCTACATGATCGTGACCATGATCGCTGTAATGGTCGGCATTTAAGTAATAGTCCTTGTTGTTGGTTATTACGGCTCCGCCTTCGCCACAGGTTATGGTTTTTACAAAATCGAATGAGAAACAGCCTAAATCGCCAATACTTCCTAGTGGCTTGCCTTTATAGGTGCCGCCAATGGCTTGACATGCATCTTCGATTAATAATATATTATGTTTTTTTGCAATGGCTTGCAATGCATCCATATTTGCCATACTACCACACATTTGTACCACCATGATGGCTTTTGTATTTGGTGTTATGGCTTGCTCTACGGCTTCTGGGTTTAATCCTAAGGTATCGTCTATATCGACCAAAACAGGTATTGCTCCAAGCATCATTATAGCCTCGAAACTGGCTACAAAGGTAAAGGTTGGCATGATTACCTCGTGTCCCGCTCCTACTCCTGCCGATGCTAAGGCTACCGATACGGCAGCTGTACCCGATGATACTAATTGTACGTGTTTGGACTGAAATGTGTTTTGAAGTTGGGTTTCTAGCTCTTTTGCTTTCCAGTGGCCATTACGCATACCATCGAAACCGTAGCGCATAAGTACGCCGTTATCTAATACATCGTTTACTTGTTTTCTTTCTAAATCTCCAAATAATTCAAATCCTGGCATATTCTATTTTATTTTATGTTGATTGGGACCTTGCCTTTGCGTTAGGGATTGTAGCGGCATCCTTTTTTTGCTGCCATATATGGCAAAAAAAGATATAGCGTAAAGCCCGACCCTTGTGGTAACGCCCAAATTATTTATATGTTTATTACGGCTTCTTTGATTGGTTTTCTAACTTTTTTTAGGGTTGAAAACATGTCGTCTTCTGCCCGATACCCGATGGGTAAAAGTAATACGGATTTTAGTCCTTTTTGGTTTAATTTAAGGGTTTGGTCGTATTTGGCTGGTATAAAGCCTTCCATGGGGCAGGAATCTATTTCTTCCATGGCGCAAACGGTGAGCAAGTTTCCTAGCGCAATGTATGCTTGGTTTTTGGACCACTCTTGACGTTCTTGCTGCGATTTACCTTGCATCATGCTTGCTAAACCTTCGCGGTAGGGTTTTAATATGTTTTCGGGCGTGTTACGAATGTTTTTTATGTTTTGGTAATAGTTGGAAACATCGATTTCCTCTATATTATCTTGGATGCAAATGACCAATAAATGCGAGGCATCTAGCACTTGTTTTTGATTGTATGTGTGCGCTACTAGCGGCTCTCTGACTGTTTTACTCTCGATTACAACTAGTTTTATGGTTTGTAGACCAAATGATGTTGCGGTTAAATTGAAGGCTTCTGTTATGATATTTAATTTGGCCTTGGTGAGTTTTTTAGTGGCGTCGAATTTTTTTGTTGCATAGCGCCACTTTAGCTGTTGTATGGTATCCATTAATGTGTAATCTATTTTTGCAAAAATAGGGTTTGCTTTTCTATTTATTATAATAATAGCATGCAAAATATACACATTTTGAAGCACTTAAAATTTATTATAAAAAAAGTTTAGATTTTATTTGAATACAAGTAAAAAGGCTCTTATATTTGCACCCGCATTCAGGGAATACCTGATGAGGCACTCAAGGAGAATTGGCAGAGTGGTCGAATGCGGCAGTCTTGAAAACTGTTGAGGGTCACACCTCCGGGGGTTCGAATCCCTCATTCTCCGCAATGTCAATTGACAATCAGTTAGTTGTGAGTTTGACACCCAATATTACACCCAATTCTATTAGAATTGGGTGTTTTTTTTGATGTAAATAATTATCTCGTTTCTTTCAATTTGGATGTAACTCTAGTTAAGATAAAAGTTTCTCCAGCTTTTCTTTTGAATCTTTCCAATTAGGTAGTTTTTTATCTAAAAGATTATAGAATTTATTACTATGGTTATGATGTGCTAAATGACATATCTCGTGTACGATTACATAATCTATACATTCTTTTGGAGACTTAATTAAATCTAAATTTAAACTAATTGTTCCATCTTTAAAGCAACTTCCCCATCGGTTATTAAACCATTTATAGTTTAATGAAGTATCTTTTTCTGATAGTTCTTTAGCTAATTCTAATCTATTTTCAAAAAGATTTTGAAAATGTATAATAGCTTTAGATTTGTACCACTCTTTCAGTTCTTTTTCAATAGCTTTTTTATTATTTTTATCTTTTGTGTTAATTAAGATATAGCCTCCTTTTAGCTTGACTGAATTAGTATTTGATTCATTTATTTTTAATCTATAATTTTTACCTAGATACAAATGGCTTTCTCCACTTTCATATAGCTTTTCTTTTGCTCTAGGTTCAAATAACATAAAGAATTCTTTTTGCTTATCTATCCATTGAGCTTTAGACTTTACTTTTTCAGTTACTTTTTCATAAGGCGTTTCTATTGGTGCTGTGACAACCGTTGAACCATCTGGATACACCTTAATACCTAGCGTCTTCCTTTCATTTCGCTTTAAGCAAAAATCAATTCTAGAATTACCGTATGGAATACTTTTTAACTCCATGACTTATTTATACTTTTCAATGGCTATTTTTATACATTCTTCAATAAGGTAATCTATCTTACCCCAATCTGTATCTAAATCGAATTTTTGATGTAAATCATAAATAGCATCACCTAACTCTATATTGATTTTCCCTGTAATATCTTCGTTTTTATGCCAGTCAATTATCTTTTTTTCATTTAGATAAATATGTTCTTTCACTATATTATCAATAGCTAAACTTATTTCAATATGGAATGGTGTTTTTAATAATTCAACATCTTCAAAAACCGAGCAGCTATAATTATAAAAAGCTATAGCCACCGTGTTATCTGCTAATTCTTCTGGAGCATCTTTAGAGCGACCATTAAAAAATTCATCTTGGTATTCTTTAGTTTTTTTTAAGTATTCAGCTTCGTCTATACGTCTTTGATGGTAGGCTGCAATAGTTTCTTTAATAAGGTCTGCCAGTTTTCTATAATAAATAGGGTCTTCCTGCATCTTTATATTGATAGCCTTAACTGTTCTACTAGCAATATGATCTGCTTGAGCAGCTTTCCCTTTAATATTTTCTACCTGTGCATCACGTTCTTCTTTGTTAAATATATCAACCAGCTCTGTGATTTTCATCACTTCGCCATCAGTTGTAATATGCTTATTAATAAGTTTCTGAATTTGTGGTTCAAACTCTTTATATGCAATATCATCATTGTAACGTCTAGTAACATCTACACGTAATTTCAAAAAGAACTTTGCATCTCGCTTGTAGTTGTCTATCTTCTTTTTATCTGTATTGGTAACAAAATCTACTGAAGAAAGTGCTAGTTTTAAAAGTCTTGCGAACTGAGACACTTTAGTATAAAACTTGTTTCTTACGTCTTCAGGCGACAAGTGTTCTTCATATGCAGTTGTTTCTAAATGTTTTCCTTTTAAAGTTTTAAAAATATCCCACAATTCTGAGTGTGCCTGCGGTAGTTTGGCAATCTCATCTTTAATATTGGTTAGTGTGCCTTCTAAGTCTTCTTCTTCAAATCCATCTAAATTTGAATAGGTACTTAAAGCAGTATCCAAATTTTCAAGATTACCATAATAATCTACAATATAACCATAATCTTTACCAGGATAAACACGATTTACACGTGCTATGGCTTGTAGTAATGTGTGTTCTTTAAGCGAACGGCATAAATATAAAACGGTATTGTTTGGTGCATCAAAACCAGTTAAAAGCTTTGCAACAACTATTAGTATTTCTGGTTTATCACGTTTTTTAAACTGATTGATGATACTTTTTTCGTATTTCTTTAGATCACCATACTTATCTATCATCGCATTGAGATAGGTGTCTTCTCTTCTTTTGTCTTCGTTTTCATTAAAATAACCATCTTCTGTTCCTTCTCTTTGGTCAGATTGCGTTACTACAACCTCAGAATCCACCATTCCGATTTCATCTAAAAATTCTTTGTATTTTAAAGCTGCTTTTATGGTTGGTGCTACTAATTGTGCTTTTGGTTTATAATTGTCATTATGTGTTTGAAAAAATGCTGTATAATGCTCGCTAATGTCTAATGCTCTGCACATAATAACTTCATCTGCTTTATTCAATTCATTTACAGTATTGAATTTTTGTTTCAACTTTGCACGCCCACGTTCTGAAAGATTATTACGCTCTACTAGTTTTTCAAAGTAGGTATTTAAAGGAGCTTCATTTAACATTATATGTGTATGTCTTCCTTCATATAATAATGGTACTACAGCACCATCTTCAACAGCATTTTTTACGGTATATGCTTTGCCTATATAGCCTCCAAATTTATTAGCAGTACTTTTTTCTTTTTTCATTAAGGGTGTACCTGTAAAAGCTAGAAAACAAGCATTAGGAAATACACGTTGCATACTTACGTTAAACGTACCGTATTGCGTTCTGTGTCCTTCATCAATTAACACAAAAATATCTGATGAAGTAAACGGTTTCTTGTTGTTTTTTACCGCTGCTTCAAACTTGTTGATAATGGTTGTTATAATTGCGTCATTACTATCTTCTAATAACTCCGTAAGGTGTGCACCTGTCTTAGCTTGACGTACTTCTTTTTTACATTTTTTAAAAGTATCTGAAATCTGATCATCAAGGTCAACTCGGTCTGTAACTAAAATTATTTTAGGGTTTGAAATATGAGGATTTGACGCTAACATTTGCGCAAGCATTACCATAGTCAATGATTTTCCACTTCCTTGCGTATGCCAAATAACGCCTCCTTGACGTTTACCAGTTTTATCAAATTTAGTGACACGATTAATAGTGTTGTTAACGGCAAAATATTGTTGATATCGTGCTACTTTTTTAGTACCATCATCATAGAGTGTGAAGTTTAAAATTAAGTCTAGTAAACGTTCTGGACGACATAAATTATAGAGTAATTTATCTTGTTCTGTAAACAAACGTTCTTCTGTGTCTATGCTATCAAAAGTTTTTCGTATATATTCAGTACGTTCTTCAAAAACCATATTCTTTTGGTCTTCATCTAAAGATTTGTTTTTAAGTTTTTTTAACTTAGACCAATATGCTTTTTCGGCTTCTCCAGATGTAAATTGTTCTGTCCATTTTGCCCAAAATTCTTTACTTGTATCTGTAGTTGCATATTTACCTTGGTTGGTTGCGACACTTAATAACAAACTAGAATACACGTATAAAGACCGAATACCTTTACTGCCAAAATTTCTAATATGCTGTTCTATTGCTAAGTCTACTGGAGGTTTTGTGCCACCTAAAGAAGGGCTTTTACATTCTATAATAACAGAAGGAATTCCATTAATAAACAACACTAAATCTGGTCTGTAGGTATCTGTTCTAGCGGTTCTTAATACAGGAAACTCTTCGGTTACGTGATACACGTTGTTCTCAGGTTTTTTCCAGTCTATAAAATTTATATTATGGCTTTTTTTATCGCCATCAATACTTTGCTCAAAAGCTTTACCTAAAGTAATTAAATCGTAAAAGGCTTTGTTTGCGTTGATAAAACCATCTTGTATAGGTAGATCTTTTACTGCTAAAACAGCTGAGTTAATGTTAGCATCTGAAAAGGCATATTGCTTACCACGACGATTAATTTTATTGATCTTCTGTAATTGTTTGCGTAACACTTCTGTAAATAAAACTTGTGCCTTTCCGCCCCTCCATTGTTCTGCTTGCTTTGGAGATACATAGTTATACCCCATATTAATGAGTAGTTGCAATGCTGGTATTTGAGAAACATTATCTTCTATATATGATGGTGTACTCATAGTATATTTTTTACATTATTGTTAATAACTTTGTTTGTATTACAAATTTTTGTAATTTTGCAATGTCATTACCCAAAGGGTAAAGGACTTGGCTTAGCACTTGTTGCATCAGTCGTATTGCCTTAAGATACGTACCTCGCTTACGAAGTGAGGTTTTTTTTTGTCTTTAATTTTTGTAATCATTATACCAATTATTAAATCTTGGTTTTTCTAATTCATCTACTTTAAACGCTGTAACTAGCTGTAAATTAGTGGTTATTTCTCTAATAATTACCACATAATCTTTTTCGTGTAACCAATAGTATTGTTGGTTTTTACCATTAGCATGTACACGCTCAAAATAACGAACTCTAGCATCTTCTTTAAAATGAATTACTGGCTTTATCCAGTGAATTTTATTCGTTCTTTCAGGGTCAAAATATCGTTTTTTAGAATGCTTACTTTCTCTAGTGCAAATATGCTCAAAACCAACAGGTTTTCCTTTAAACAAAGGATGTCTTGACTTCCTTTTATCATAAGCTACTTGTATCTTGTTGATAAAAATAGGTTCGTCTATCATATCTTTTTTAAACACACCATAGAGTTTATACATTTGTTCCTTATCTGGTCCATCTAGGTCTAAATATTCAAATAAATCTTCTACAAGGTCTAACTCGTGTTCTTCCTCAAAATAATTCATTACTGTTTGTTTTGAGTTTGAATTTGAAAATCGAAAATATTAAACTTCTCTTCAAACGGAGCTGTACCATCGTCTAACTGATAACCAGATTTTTGTTCTAAATACGCTACAATATCTTTTTTTACCTGTGATGATGTTGCTAGTAAATGCAAGCCTCTTGCTTTATAGGTTATGGCACCAATAAAAAAATCGGCTAATTGCAAAAATTCATTTTCGTCTGAGCGGATGTGCTGAAAAAAATTAAAAGGAGAATCTCTATTGTATTTTTGCCTGTATTCTTCATTTAAACGCTTGTCTAACTTGGTTAAGCGTTCTTTACCTCTGGTATCTTTAATGTCTAAAACTACCTTATGTGGATTTTCTAAATAGTTTACCCAAGGGTTTCTCAGTAACAAAAAAACAAGTGTGTAGTAAAACGAGTTGTGGTCGCCTCTATTGAATTTAGAATGGTCTAGTTGTGCTTTGTTTTTTACCAAAATGGCTCTAAATTCTATATTATTTTCAAAAAAGAAATCTATAATCGCTTTATAAAATGGTAAACGATTGTTAGAGAGTTTATTCCATTTAATTTCTGTAGGCGCTTTATATTTTAATTTAATTTTTTTAAGCTCATTTTTATACAAAACATAATCTTTAGATGCTATTTTGGTATAACCAATACACATTAATGGGTGTATGTCATTTTCTAAATGACAGCTTTCATCTATATAAATGTTATGTTGGTATGCTGTTGTCATATTAATCTATTTTACTCGCTTTTTACCCGTTAATAATTGCTGCATTAAACCTTTTTTCTGTTCTTTCAATTTCAATAAATAGGCTTTCTTTTCTTCAATTTCTACATCAGCTAAACCAATAATTTTTGAAATTTCTTTTTGTTCTTCTATAGATGAAGGAGCATTGAATCTCACAATTTTAAAATCTTTGAATTTACACATCCAAGTATCACTAACCATTCCTTGTGAATTTCTGTAAAACTTATGTATCATATCATCTAATTTAAATAGATGACTAAAAAAGACTGAATCACAATTTTCTTTAGGTTTTAATATAGTATAAGCAGGACTTACAATACCTTCAAGTTGTGATAATGCACTTCTACCTTGCCACATACGCATCGTATTGTATCCAATATCTCCATTACAAATTCGCTTATATTTAGATTTATTAGAATTTGAAGTATCTTTTTTATTAGAATCATCTTGAGGATAAACACCTTCTTTACCAACTGATAGCAATGGTAAATTATCTAAACCTGTTTCTTTTCGTTCCGTAAAATAACTTCCTAATTTATCTTCCTTCCACTCCTCACTAAACCCAGACAATCTTTTTTTACCAGACAACAACGCTTGCATTAACCCTTTTTTACGCAATTGTAATTTTTCAATAAGGTTTTGGGTAGTTTCTATGGCTTCATCCCATTGCGAGAGGATTTCTGCTATTTTTTTTTGTTCTTTTAGAGGGGGGAGAGGTATTTTATAAGTAAATAGTTCTTTCAAAGTTATGCTAACTTGATTAGCATTACCTCTGACTATAGTTTCAATAAAATTGAGATATTTTTTTAATTTAAAATTATGATAAATGTAGTTTTGATTAACTTTCTCTTTTATTCCCCTTAGAATTACTGCATTTTGATTGAGAAGTGCACCTTGATGTTTTTTTTGAACTTTTATTACTTTACCAACCATCGAGTCATACATTGGTGGTTTGGAGCCAACAGTAGTAAAAACCAAATCACCCTCCATTAATTCCCATTTTTTATATTCTCCACTTTCATTACTAACATAAATAGGGTTATCGTCCTTTATAGTATGCGCATTGGTATCTGAAATCCTTATTACTCTGGAGCCTTTATTAGTGTAATTAATTGATTTAAATGCATAGCCTTTTGTATAAGATGTAATATCCCCTAGATTTACAAGTTTCCATGTATTCGGTATTGAAGTCTTAGTTTTTGTTGCTCTCATTCTAATATCCCATTTCTTTCAAATAAACCTCCATCTGTGATTCTACCTCGCTTAATTTCGCTTTCAAGGCAACTATTTCTTTTTGAGTCTCGACAATATCGACAGGCTCTTCTTCTACAAACGTATCAACATATCTAGGGATATTAAGATTGTAGTCGTTCTCTTGTATTTCTTCTAATGTAGCAATATGGCTGTATTTATCTACTGTTTTCCATTCGGCAAAGGTGTTGTAGATTTTATCTACATCTTCCTCGCGTAATCTGTTTTGGTTTTTACCGTTTTCAAATTCGTTACTGGCATCTATAAATAAGATATCTGTATTGTTTCCTTTATTTTTGTCAAAAATTAAAATAGAAGCAGGAATACCTGTACCAAAAAATAAATTTGCAGGTAAACTAACCACTGCTTTTAAAAGGTTTTCATCAATCAATTGCTTACGTATTTTACCCTCACTACTTCCTCTAAATAACACGCCGTGTGGTAAAATAACACCTGCTTTTCCGTGTTCGTTTAAGGTTTCTATCATATGGGTAATAAATGCATAATCACCTTTGCTTTTAGGTGGTACACCTCTATGAAAACGGCTGTATCTATCAGAAGAAGCATCTTCTGCCCCCCATTTATCTAAAGAAAACGGTGGATTTGCTACTACAATATCAAATTTCATTAAAGCATCATTCTCAACCAATTTTGGAGAGTTCAAGGTGTCTCCCCATTCTATAGTGGCATTATCCATTTCGTGCAAGAACATATTCATACGTGCCAATGCATAAGTAGAACCATTTACTTCTTGCCCATTAAGCGAAACATTAGTACTGCCAACCTCTTTTGCTACTTTAAGTAACAGCGAACCAGAACCACAAGTTGGGTCGCAAATACGGTCTCCAGCTTTTGGTTCTACCAATTTTGCTAATAATTGAGATACTTGTGATGCTGTATAAAATTCTCCTGCTTTTTTACCTGCGCCAGCAGCAAAGTTTCCAATCAAATACTCATAAGCGTCTCCAATAACATCATTACCAACAAGGTTAGATGGTCTTAGGTCTAATGCTTTGAAATCATTTAGTAAATGCTGTAAACGTCTGTTTCTATCCGTTGTTTCTCCCAGATTTGCTTCACTATTATAATCGATGTTTCTAAACACCTTTTCTAATTTGCTTCTATTGGCTTCTTCTAAGGCTTCTAGTCCAATATTAATAATGTCTCCTAAATTGCTTTCGTTACGTTTTTCATATAGATAATCAAAAGACGATTTTTCAGGCAACGAAAAACGCTCGTGTTTTAAAGCACGTTCTATTCGCATTTTATCTCCATTATACTTTTTCTCGTATTCTTCTTTTTTCTCTTTGTTTACATCACTTATGTATTTAATAAAGAGCATTGTAAGTATGTAGTCTTTGTATTGCCCTGCATCTACTGTACCTCTAAAGGTATCGCAGGCTTTCCATACTTTATTGTTAATGTCACTTTGTGTTAGTTTACTCATTTTTTATTTTTTTAAAGGAGCGATAGCTTCCTATCGCTCCTTATTAGTTTTATTTTATCTTGATTTTTTCAAATTATAATTACCAGTCGCTTTACTTTTATCATATGCATTTTCAATATAATATGAAGGATTTTGCAAAAATCCTTCTTCATCTATTAAAGCAATGTAAGAGCCATTCAATTGGTCAAAAGATTGACAGGTTGGACAAGAATATTTATCATCTGTATCTAAATTATACCTATTACTATTAATGATGCTATAGAGTTTTGAATCGTCTATATATCTAGTTGAACAACCATCAGCGTTCTGATTACTACTAACGAGCCAATCGTAACTGCCATTGTGTTTCATAATTACACCAACAAGTCCATTAGTTCTAGAGGTTGTAGATTGTCTTTTGTATTCTTTAAGAGAATACTCAATTTCCCAATCAATCCAATTACTGTCTTTTATGTTTGGAGATATAATTACTATCGTAACTGATGTGCCAAAGATTTTATCTTTCAAGCTGTTCTTAATTCTATCAACGGTTTCACCAGACATATCAGGAGATTCTGCAGTCTCTCCCGAATAATACCTTGCATCATCACCTAATTTTTCAATGATGGCATCCCTTAAATCTTGAGCTTCGCTATGCTTGTATGAAATAAATGTTTCTCTAGCCATAATTATTTTTTTAAGGTTTTTAATAATTCCTTTAAAATCTTGACGGCTCTTGCGAAAGTGGTTTTCTCATCCGCTAACTCTTTAAGTATTGGCATTACGACATCTGGATTATCGTAATACTCCTTTGGAGCTTTTGAAATAACATCATAAATACTTTTGGAAGCTGAACCTGTTAATCCTATTGGAATACACATACATCCATTTTGATGCGCAATTTCAAATTCATCCATCATACCGCTAGCTTCAACAATCTCTTCATCTACTAGCTTATTTCCAAAAACAAAAATTGATATTCCACATTGTGAAATCATCTTTTGCCTATAGTCCGACCACAACTCTTTTAGGTTTTTAGAACCAGTTTCAAATTGTGGAAATGGCTTTAAGATTAGTTGACTTTCGGAGTATTTATTAGGTTTGCTTTGTATGGTTTCTAACGCACCATTAATTACGGAACTTCCAATACCCCAACCAAAACCATTAACTATCTTATAGTTATTCTCAATTACTGCTTTAGATAAATTATGCACAAAACCGATAGCATCATGCTTATTATGAGGTTCGTATGTTTCTGCACTTCCTGATATGAAAATTGTTCTTTTCTTATATCTAGCTTCTATTTCTTCTAGAATACCTGTTATATCACTATAACTATCTACAAGTAAAGTTTTAATTCCGTACCTTTTTAAATCGTTAATTGTAAGTGATTGCCTTCTGTTATTGTAATCTAAAGCTGCTTGGTCAGAATTAAGAGAATCCCCTAATTCGTGTCTTTTTACAAAACAGTAATGTGTTCTTTTATTTTTACTAAATCTAAAATTCAAACGACTTAAAACATAATCAAGATTTGGGTCAGTAAAACTGAAACCAATGAATAAAAATGTTTTTGTAATTAATTCACCACTTAAAGCATTTAAAAATGGCTCGTGGGTTTGGTAATATTGTTCGTATTGCTCTTTAGTTAAAATTGCTTCATCTGGATGATTAACATCACCGTGCATTTTATATACTACTAAGTCTCTTTTGGGTTTTGTGGTAAGTAACTGATTATTCATGTACTTAACATCTACTACCTTATTCTCTTTTAAATAGGATTTCTCAATCAACTTATCATAGTTGGTCGTCCAAATAGATGAAACTGGAAGTCTCGAAATAACTCTGTGATTTTCCGTTTCATCAGTGTCTTCTGTAAATTCATCTAATATTTTTTGATTTAGCTTAGATCTATTTTGATTTTCGTTGACGTGATACTGAGCTATAGAAACTAAATCTTTTTCTTGATTAATATCTAAACCTAAATCCTGAGCAATTTCACTCATTAATTCAGGCCAATTTACGTAACCAGCAGGTATTGATAGTCCTGCTCCAGCAAAGATGGATGCAACACCTTCATTAAGTTTTTTTACATAATCATTTATAAACACCTCAATTTCAGGTGAAAATTGTTTTTTTACTTTGTCTTTTCCAGACGTGTTTTTTGCATTGTTTTTATGCATTTTCTAATAATTTAAAATACACTCAATATCTCGGAGTAGAGCGTGTGAATCCGAGTCTATACATATCGCAATTTGGATATGTCATAAGATTGGTATACTTTTGTTTTTCCAAGAACATTGTTTTTATCAGTTCGGTTGACAAACCACTGAGAGCAAACAATACCAATCTAAAGTCTTCAAGGCGACTAGCTTTAAAGGCTTTTTTTTGTCTTACAGTTTAATTTTATTTGTTATTAATTCGTTTAAAATTCCCTTTTTCAGCGCTTTTTTCTTTTCTAATAGTTGATTTGTTAATGCTATTTCTTCTTCAAGAAGATCTAGTACATCAATAACTTTTTGTTGTTCTTCTAAACTCGGTAATGGTATTTCAAAATCTAAAACATCGTTTTTGGCAATAGATGTTATAGAAGATCCCACACCAAGTAATTCTAACTCGTATCTTTTTCGTTCAGAATTAAGTACAGCAGCCAAATAGCGACTGTCAATCAATGTTGCATCTGCTCTAATAATGTAAAATAATGAGCTAGGAACAACTTTGCCAAATGACTCATTGTAACTCCAGGCAAAAATTCGTTGTCCTTTTCCAGTAAGAATCACATCATTAGGTTGTAGTAAAAATTTTGTATCTTTACCTGTAATTTTGATGAAACTATCATCAAATAGCGTTGGATTTAAGAAATTATCAAAATGGCCAGTAGTAAGATATTTGGTATCTCCATTCTTGCTTTTTTTCTTATAAAGTCCAAATTGAACTTCTGCTATTTGATTAATGTTTGTCATAAAATTTCTTTGTAATCGTTTTCTAATTTGACACAAAGGTAGTGATATTTATAATTAAAAAACAAGTATTTTTCTTTGTAATTGATTTCTAATTTATGAAAAAAATATAATTTACTGATTTTAAGTAGGTTGTGTTGTGTTTTTTTTCAGTGTAATTCAATAATAAAATATTTATCTTTTAAATACATCTAGAGAATTAGTTTTTCCGTTTTAAAAATCAGTTGATTTTTATTTAATTTAACTAGCAAAAATCAACTGATTTTTAAAATGAGCCTAAGCGGCAGGCGTCACGTACTGTTTATCTTTTTATATAAAAGTGCATTTATATAAAAAAGAAAGTTCTAAGTATATAAAACTACAAAAGTATAAAGCTATAAATATCTATTTATAGCTTTATACTTTGTTCTATGTTTTAATCAAAAATTCACATTTTAAAACCCCTGTTTTTTTTATTCATTCGTTTTTCTTGTTGTTCGTAAGATAAAAGTTTCTCAATACCTCTTAAAGATAGTTTTCTATCTATTTCAGAGCCTTTTTTTCTTACTCCTTTAGCATCAATAAAAGAAATACCACGACCTATTTTAGTTTGTATATTTTTATTTTTAAGGATAAAAACAACATCTTCAATACTATCTGAAATATCTATTGCAGAAAAAATAGCTTCCTTAAGGTCTGTAGTATGTTTGTTATTAGGAATAAACTCTTGATTCATTTTTAATGCTTCAAGCTTTCTACCAACTTTTCGTAAGTTATATTCTTTTTCGATTACTCTAGAAAAATCTTGACTTTTATAATGTGTATAGCTATTTGAGATCGCTAAATTATTATCCCCAATCCTTGTACTCACTATATGAATATGTTCTTTATCTGTGTTTTTTTCATGTAGATAAACTGCAAACAGATTGTCTTGAAAACCTATTTTTAAAGCATATCTATTGGCAATATCAATCCAATCTTGATTGTTTAGCTTGCCTTTATCTTCTGGAGCTGCTCTAATTTTTATATGAAACGTTTTATTAGTACATCTATCATTCTGTGTTTCTTTTTCTTTCATTTGATTATAAATATCATTTGCATTACCAAAACATTTATTGGTAGTTAAAACTTCTCCACCTTTTTCACAGTACAATAAAGCGTTTTTGGTAAAAGAAATACTTTGTAGCTTTGTTATCATCTTCCTTTTTCTAAGTCCTCTAATTGTTTTTCTAAAGCTTCTTTTTTTAGTTGAGTATTGTATTGTTTACTTAGTTTATGCATATACCGTAATAATACCGTGTCTTTTTGCTGAATATCATTTAGTATTGAAGCAATGTTTTTAGATGTTTTATTATTTTTAGAATAAGCATCTAAAAAAAAATACTCGTAGAACAACTTATATTCGTCTCTTTCGGTTTTAAGTTCACTGTTTTCATTTAGATAACTTGGTATGTACTTAAACCCAGAAAAAGCTATTAAAATAAAAGTGATAATTGAAAGCAAAAGTTTAGATGTAAACGGAGTGTCTTTACCAAACAGATAATATTCTTTTTTTTGATTAATTATGTTTGGTTCATTACTTAATGATTTTATAGATTCTTCTATTTTTATGATACTAAGAAATGCACTTGTTTGATTTATATTTAACTTATGTTGCTTCATAAGTATTTGTTTTTGTGATTCTATGAATTCTCCAAAAATTTTGTTGTCAATTTTATCTTCTCTTATAGTGTTAATATTACTTTCTAGAGTATCTAATTTGTCACATACGTTTTGCATTAAATACAATACTTTTTTATTTTCTTCCATGTTAGTTAAGTTTAGATTTTATATCAATAATGTGTTTTTTTAACTCTTCAATATCACTTATTATTAAATCTTCATCTGTTAATTTTAACTTGATTCCAGAATTTAATTTACGAGAGATTTGATTTAAATTATTACCTATTTTAAAAAGTTGTAATATGTAATTTTTGGTTTCTAATTGTTTTTGTTTTACTTCTAAAATTGGTTTCCCTAGTTTCTCAAGTACACATTGTCGGATGTAGAAAGAGGCTTTCACTTGTAATAATTCACATTGATTATTTAGTAGAATTTTATCGTTAAAATCTAAATAGAATACCATTCTAGTCTTATTTTGATTATTCATTATTTTATATTTTTTTAGTTTGTTTTTTTTCTATGAGCATTTTTATGCGAATAGCAAGGTTTGGTTAATGTGCACTTTTCGTGAACATTAGCCACACCTTGCAAATAACTGACCGCATTAATTTCGATTCACTAAATAGTGATTTAAGTCATTGTAATTTTTATAATGGATTCTGCTGTCTATAATTTTACCATTTGCATTTTCTATTAAAAAATCGGTAGCTATATTTCCTGCTTCATCGTTATCCATAAATAATTTTATTACAGAATATTCATTTAATAAACCCATTGTTTTCTTTACTAAAGAAGTAGAGTTAAGTATGATAAAGTTTTCTTTCGGAATTTCATTTTTTATAGAAAAATATGAGAGCAGATCAGACCAAGATTCAAATATTGAAACAACGTTAGAATTATTATTTATGGTTGTAATTTCTTTTTTACCTAAGCAACCTTTAAAAAATTCATTTCTAATTTCTAATCCACCAACATTATTCATAAATCCAATTCCGTAGTTTTCTTTTCCATTAGAAAAAGAGTAATGAACTTGAAAACAAAATTGTTTTGCAAATTGTAAATTGATTTTCCTGCTGCTTAAATAATCCAATAAATTTTGATTCGTTAATTCGGTTACTTTTTTAATAGAGTAGGTTGGTTCTGGTTCAATGATAACTTGTTTTTTTTGCTGGTGAAAAGAAAAAGAACCTTCGGATAAAATAACTAAGGCTTCTCTGATTGAACAATTATTGTAATTTGTTACAAAATCAATGATGGTTCCTCCAATACCAGAACTATGGTCAAAGAATACGTTCTTAGTAGTATTAACTTTAAAAGATGGTGTTTTCTCTTCTTTAAAAGGAGAATAAAACCAAACATCTTTTGTATTGGTTTTGCCTGTTCTAAATCCTTGTTTTTTTAGGTAAGAAGCTAGGTCTATTTGTTTTGCTTTTTTACAATTCATTTTTGTTTGTATTATGCGTATGAAGAATATCTAAAAGTTGATGATTTGATGACGATACTCTTGAATCTCTTTACAGTAAAGGGAAAGTTGCGTCATCAACTTGTCATCAGGTCATCAGATTTTTTTAAACATGTCATCATTTTTTTTATTGATGACGCTTTGATGACGGTTTTGATGACGGCTTAGGCCCTTATTATTATTGATCTAAGAGTATATATAGGCTAGTCCGTCATCAAATCATCAAAGTTTTTACCTAAAAAACTTTTTTTGATGGTGAAATACCTTCCTTTTGTGTCTACAAGTATGATTTCTCCATCACTAAGAATAACAAATTTTTGATAGTTAAAAGAGTTGTTTTTTCGCTCAATTTTCCACTCTTTTTTTAATAACGCACGAAGTTGTGTTAAATCCGTTTTAACTCTTGTTTTTGTAAGCGCATTTAATAAATCCATCAAACTAAAGTGTACTTCTTCTAACTCAAATTTCTCCATAACACTTAAAAGAAGGTGTGCTATTTCTTTTTCCACTCTATTTCTATTATTGTTTACTAGTTTTTTAAGCGCAGGAGTATAAATTTGTTGTGCAGTAAACCACATTCTAGTTTTTCTTTCACTAGCAAATTTTCTATTTTTAATAAAATGTAGAAAGGCTGGAATTTCATCAATTAACTTATCTAGAAAATTAACATCTTCTTGTTTGATTACAGGAACTTTAATTACCCAAAATCTAATCTCATCAGAATCAATTTTAATGAATGAATTTTCTTTGTTGCTACACATAATAAACTTACCAAAAAAGTCTACTTCAAATCGTTCTTTACCCTTAGCCTCAATCTTATTTTTATTTGATGTGGAGAGATATTTTATTTTTTCCGTTATTTCCTCTTTTTGAAGAAAAGCTTCGTCTAAACCAAGTATTAGTTTGTTTCCCCAATCCAAGTTGAAATTGCTGTTTAAGGAGTGACTATCCAAGTAGCTCATATTCTGTCCAAATACTTCTTTTAAATATTTTAAAAATGAACTTTTACCTGTAGAACGTTCTTTACTAACCAAACATAGAACAGGGAGTATTTGTGTTGGAACCTCATATAAAAGCTTAAAATAATCTAGCCCAAGTTCAAACTGTGAACCAAAAATGTGATTAAAAAACTTAATAGTGTTTTTAACACCACCTTCTTTTGGTGTATGGTTTAACGGAGAATAGGTATTGTAAAACCCATAAAATTCTTTAGAAAAATCAAAATGATCCGGGAAACATATTTTACCATGATATTTAGGAATATCATCTAAATACTTCCTGCCATGGTCTTGTATAATGGTAGAAACATCCCATTTTATTAAAGCTTCGTTAAATTGATTGTTTATTGTTGGAACTTGTACTATTTTATAATAGGATGTACCAATCCTTAAATATGGTATATCTGACATATTTATTGAGATTATCCGTATATTTGTTCTATACGGTGGTTAATACTGTGTTTTGAAAATATTCTAAAGCATTGAGCGGACACTCTATGCTTTTTTTATTTAGACGCCTTCATAAGTTCTAAGGCTAGTTCAGAATCAACAATAATTTTACGACCATCTTGAATGATTGCTTCATCTATTTTTCCTGATTTCTTAAGTCGGTTTGCAGAAGAAATACTGCAATCAAAAAGTTTTGCAATTCCTCTCATACCATAAACATACTTTTTACCTTTTTCTGGCTCTAAAGTTTTTATAGGCACTTCGCTGTTTAATCTATTCTGTAGGAATATAAACTCTTCCCCTGTCATTTGGAAGAGTGGTTTGTCTCTTAATGTTTCTAAATTCATTTTTTAATAATTTTAATTATACAAATTTGGCTAACTATTTAACCTTGTTTGACAACAAATTTAGAGTCACTATGCTGTGGATAAAGTGTGGAAATATCAAAAAAAAAAGCGCTTTAATAAAGCGCTTTTTTGTGTTACAGGAATTGATATATGGTTTTTATGTGGATTTTGAGTTTAAAAAAACCTTTATGATGTTAATGGTACTAATATAGTTTTAAATAAAGTATCAAGTGAGTCCGCAAACTCCTTCTGTTTTTCAGAACGATCTTCCCAGACTACAGCTTTGTATTGGCTATTATAGTATTTTTTTGTTGTATTTATTTCATTTAAAATTCCATCTAACCATTGTTCACTAACTTCTGTATTTAATAAATCATTTTGCATTTTGTAGAAAAGGTAGAATATCATTCGTTTATCCTTAATTTTTAGATAAGATATTGTGTTTTTAAGGTTTAACGTATTGTACAGTTCTATTTCAGTTATTTTTTCAAAAATAATTCCATTGTATTCTTTATGTATGTGGTGAACTACCCCCATATTAAAGAAGCTTTGTTTATGAATTTTTAAATAGTTAGAATCATAAGGTTTGTAACCTTTAAAATTCGCCTCAATAAGATTTTTAATCCATACACTAATATGGTACATATCTTCATGATAATTATTAATTAAGAAACCAACAGTATTATAAAAACTTGTTCTGAAAAACTTTTCTCGATCTGTCAGTTCTATTATTTGATCAAGTCTAGCTTGAACCTCTTGTTCAGTGTAATTGTTTTCTGGTAATTTTTGTTTGTTAAATTCATCAAGTCTTAGTTTTTCTCTAGGGAGTTCTTCAAAAAAATCACTGTATTTTATGTATAGTTTAATGTTTTTTTCAGTTGCAATTTTTAAATCTTTCAGCAGTACTTTTCTTTCTTCTTTATCCGTTTCTGGAGATATTTTTTCAACAATTTCAAATCTTAATAGAATCTGTTCTAAAACATGTCGATAAATATCTTGAGAATCATAATCAAAACTATCACCGTTTGAATTTATTTCTTTTTTCCAATGTAAGTTATTTAGATCATTATAAATACAAGTAAGCATGACTATACTGCCATCTATGTTGTTTACATTTACTGTTTCATTTTCTTCCTCCATGTTTTTCATAACTCATTAAATTTTTCCATTGCATTTTTCTTTGTTTTATCTGCAACATCAATATAGGGTTTCATTGCTTTGTAATCTGAATGTCCTGTCCATTTCATAACAACTTGAACAGGTATCCCTATAGATAATGCGCTACATATAAATGTTCTACGACCAACATGCGTACCTAATAAATCGTATTTTGGTATTGTTTCATCTTTTCTTTTATTTCCAACATAATATGTTATTCTTACGGGCGTATCAATTTCAGCTAATTCTGCTAAATCTTTGATGTAATCATTCATTTTTTGATTAGATATTACAGGTAGTGCCTTGTTATTTTCATAAGGAATATCTTTATATTTTTCAAGGATAGCTCTACTGTGTCTGTTTAATTCTATAATTAAGCTATCAGAAGTTTTTACAGTAGTAACTTCTATATGATCTTTTTTAATATCACTTCTTTTTAGATTATATGCGTCTGAATATCGTAATCCAGTATAGCAAGTGAAGAAGAGAATATCACGAACTCTTTCTAAGTGTTTTTTAGTGCTAGGGATTTCATATTTAAGCAGTTTTGATTTCTCTTCTTCTGTTAGAAATATTACTGTTTTATTAGCGTCTTTAATTTTTGGTCTAAAACTTTGATAAGCATCATTATTATGATGTTTTTTTTCGAAACTCCATCTAAGAAACCATTTTATAAAACCAAGCTGTTTTTTTATGGTGCTATTTCGCATTTTCTTTTCTTTCCTAAGATGGATAAGATAATCTGTAAGTCCACTTTCATCAAAGTCTTCAAATTTAGAATCTGGGTTAAAGCTTGTAATATGTTTTTTTACTGCTTTAAATTTTGTAAGTGTTGCATCGCTCCAATTATTTAAACGACTATTTTCTTTTACAAATAAATCAAATACATCAAAAAGGGAAGTTTCTGATTTTTTTTCAATTTCAACTTTTCCTTTTTCTTTAAGGCTTTTGGCTATTGCCCTAATCTCGTCTTTATTGGGGATATTATCTTGACTTTCACATTCTTGAAAAAAATCTTGAATAGCAACTTTCAATTCTAAAATACGAGAATTAATAGCAGAGGAACTTTGTTCTAATTTATTGTATGCGCCATTTTTAACCTGTTCTTTGTCTTGATTCCATTTTGCAATATCTATACGATACCCTGTTTGGATATCTAGACGAGTGCCTTCGTAATTTACCCTTAAACGTATTGGTACATTTTCAGTAATTAATTGACCTGCTTTTTTTCTCTTTTCGAGTGAGAAAATTAAATTTCGTTTTATTTGAATCATACCTATAAAAAAGTTACACCCAAATTTACACCCAATTTTTAAGAAATCAAATGATATTCTATGATGTTTTAAAAAACTTAAAAAAATAAAACCTTATATTTAAAGGGATTTTGAAGCTTTATGGTTTTTTACGAACAACTAGGTGATAGAGCCTCATTCTCCGCAAGGAATTGCTTTAATTCCATAAAAGCCCATAAACATAAAGTTTATGGGCTTTTTATATTTTGCTTAAGACAGAAATTAAAGTTATGTTATATTGTATATAGGAAATAACACAGATGCGTACACATTTTTAAATAATAGGGCTATCAAGTTTTGAAATATTTGATCAAAATTTAAAAATTTGAAATGGATTCCTTTTTCTTTTATCTATTAAAAAATAGAAGTACAAAAACATTAGCTTACCACTATATCATTGATAACTATTTGTTTTAAAGCTTCGGACAACAATTACCAATAAAACAAATAGCCAGTTAATTTTAGTCTAAACTTATAATTTCTTGATTAGTTATTTGGCGCGAAGATGTTCCGACAGATATTATATACTTTCCTTCCTCAATTTTCCAATTATGAGTTTGTACATCCCAAAAAGAAAAGGCTTCTTTAGTTAAATTAAATGAAAACGTTTTGGTTTCATTAGGTGCTAATTTAATTTTATTGAAAGCCTTTAACTCTTTAGTAGGTCTCACAACAGAACTTTGAAGAGCTCCCACATAAACCTGAACTACCTCACTTCCTGCTACAGAACTGGTGTTTGTAATTAAACCTTTAATGTTAATTTGTGGCGTGCTTTTATTGGAATTAGTAACTTCAATTTTTATATCTGATATTTTAAAAGTTGAATAGCTTAGTCCAAAGCCAAATTCATAGGCCGGTTTAATACCTTTGGTATCAAACCATCTGTAACCTAATAGGACGCCTTCTTTGTAGTCCATATCATAACCATGAATAGCAAATCGTTCTTCGGCTATAAACGAAGCCTTACGTGGCGCAGGATCTACTACAGCATGAGGAGGCCAAGTCTCTAAAGCATGTGGTCCATAATCTTCAAGTTTTTTAGCCATTGTAAAACTTAGTTTTCCTCCTGGGTTTTCTTGTCCACTTAAAACACTAGCTATGGCATTACCTGTAGATTGACCAGCATACCAAGTGCATAAAACAGCGTCTGTTTCGCTTTCCCAAGAGCTTGTTTCGAAAGCGCTAGCAGACTGTACTACTACAGCGGTTTTAAATTTTTTATTCCACTTGTTAATGGACTCACTTTGGCTGTTAGGTAGAGTTATGTTATCCATATCGTGACCTTCACTTCCTTGTTGACCCTCGGCAAAGTATAAAACTGGATAATTTAAACTTGAATATTCTTTGATTTTTTGTTCACTAACATCATCGATATTTTTAATTTCAATCAATCTTTCTTTACCATAAACTCTAATTAAGCCGGCTAAAGGTGTTGAAGAAAACTCAGACTTAACTTTGCTAGACCCCTTTCCAAAAGCAACATGAGATACAGCTGGCCCTGTTACTATTATTTTGTTAACATTATTTACTTCTAGTGGTAATAAATTACTGTTGTTTTTTAATAAAACCATACCTTCTGTTGCTGTTTCTAAAGCTACTTTTTTATGTTCGGGTGTATTTACTTTAAATATTTTTTTACCCTTCTTCTTATCTAGAAGCCCAGTACGTTGGTAAAGCCTTAAAATACGATACACGCGCTCATTCAAATCTTTTTCATGTATTTCGCCATTTTTTATTAGCTTTAATAAATCTCCATTTCCATATACATAAGCACAAAACCCCATACTCATATCTAATCCTCCTTTAAAACTTGATAAAGGCGTATAAGCTGCACGCCAATCGCTAACAACAACGCCATCATATTTTAAATTATCTCTTAAAATAGTACTAAGTATTGTCTCGTTCTCGGCAACATGAACCCCATTTACAAGGTTATTTCCAGCCATAATTGTCCAAACGTTTGCTTCCTTTACAACTTTTTCAAAAGGAAAAAGATGTAGCTCTCTTAGCGTTCTTTCATCTAACTTAGAACTAATGAAGTGTCGTAACCCGTCAATATCATTGGCTACTATATGTTTTGCACATCCTGCAATATTATGCTTTTGTAACTCTTCGATATAAATATTTGCAAGAGTTGCTGTTAAAAAGGGATCTTCTCCCATATATTCAAAATTTCTGCCGCCTAAGGGCGATCTCATTAAATTTATACCTGGACCAAATAAAACTTGTTTATCGAGAGAAACCATTTCATTAGCCAATACATTCGCGTATTTACGAACAGCTATTGAATCCCATGTACAAGATAAAGAAAGTGTAGAGGGCAGAGCTGTAGTTGGTTGGCTGTCGTCAAAATCGCGTAAACCAACTGGACCATCTAACATTTTTATAGGTGGTATATTTAATCTAGGAATACCTCCACTCTCAAAACGATCGGGTATATAATCTGAAATAAATCCATGAAGAAGGCTTACTTTTTCTTGAACAGTTAATTTATTGATTATAAGATTTATAGGGTCGTCTGTATTTTTTGAAGACTGCCCCCGGCTTAAAGTTGTAAATAGTGCTATTAATAGCGTTACTATAATTTTATTAAATGTCATATTGTAATTTTTATTTTGAAGAATGTTTATAATTTAATTTATATGTAATAATTAGCTTTTTAATTTGAAATCCATACTGGTGCAAGCCAAGACACGGGCACTGCAGCCTCATTATTACTTTTGGTATTATCCCAAACCTGAACAAATAAATATGAATCTATATACTTACTATCTACAGAAATATTCCAATAATTTTGGTGCTTTATCATTTTGGGTTTTAAAGACTTAATGATTTTACCATGACTAGTTACAATATCTATTTTGGATATCTTATCGGTATAATCATTTATATCTGGATCATTTACATAAATTTTTAAATTATAGCTGTTAGATTTTGAAATTACACTTCCCATAACAGAGTCATTTACAGAATAACGGCACTCTAAATTTTTGTCGAAAGAGGCATACGTTCTTCGTTTACGCATAGCCCTTAAAATATCTTTAGCTGTATTATTTTTGGCTAAAACAAAGGTTCTTGACTCTGCCTCAGATATATCAGTATAATTATGATTATCAATACCTGCTACAGGAGAAACCATCCATCCCTTGTCTAAGGCAGCTATAAAGCCATCAAACTTAGATTTACGATTGTTAATAATTTCTAGTAAGGTTATTATTTCTGTAATTTCATCATCCCGATAGGCCCAATTATTAAATTGGTCTTTTTTAGGGTGATTAAAGATTACAACTACAGGATTATTTGTTTCTTTATTTATAGGGTTTTCCTTTAGCCAATTATAAAAATATGGTATATCAACACCAGGAGTAATGGCATTAATATAATTAGAAGCCCCAAGAACATTGAAATGACCTCTACCGTTATTGCTATCATTTTCTGAATGTTCTACCCCCATAAAAGCTGTAAAATTTTGGTTAGACGCTTGTTCTGCTTGTTTTTTTCCAATAGCCCATGCCGTATTATTTTTACCACTAGGATAAAAGGCTTCTTCTTGTGAGTGATCTGTTACACAATAAAAATCATACTTCGCTTTTTTAGCCTCTAAAAAATGTTTTTCTGGTAAGCCTTGAAAAGCATCCCAATTGTCTTTTAATTCTTTATTTTTTGGCCTACTTATAAAAAGTGAATCTATAAATAAAACCTTATCGCCTTTAACAAAACCTGCGCTACGTTTTAAATGACTACCATGCGAATAAGAAAAAATAGTGTGAGCATGAGTATTTCCATTATAAATTTTTAAATTACTAAAAGGTATTTGATTGTTTTGAGCCGTTAAAGACCAGCAAAACACATATAAAAAAACACATATAAAAACTTTATTTTTCACCATAATTAACACGCTTTAAGTTTTTAAATAAAATTTATTTAAGCGACAGAATAAAAAAAACTATAGACGGCATAAACGTTTTACCGCCTATAATTTATTTATAAAGAACATTTAATCGTTAGAAGAAATTATCATGCCTTTGCCATTACTAATTAAAACTATATAATCATCTGACACCGCTAAATCTGTAACTGTTGGAGCCACCCTTCTTAAGTTGTTATCTGCAATATCGCTCCATGCATTTTGATTTGTATTAGGATAAACATTTCTATATAGTGCACATTCCGAGTTACCTGCATTTAATGGTTGTGCAAAAACAACCAAACGACCTGTAGGATCTAACCCCATTGCTCCAGGGTTATTTGTTGGGAAAGATAAATTATATACGGTACTTGAGCTCGAAGCATTATCCATTCGAAGGACTTCAGTTGGAGTAGAAATGTATAGTATATCATTAACACTATCATAAGCTAAATAGCCTTGGTCTTTGCCCGCTGCCGTTGTTAATACCTGAGTCCAATTTACACCATAGTCCGTGGTTCTCCATACGCCAGACTTTCTATCGTATACAAATGAAACTGCAGCTCCATTAGACACTACCGAACATCTAAGACCGTTATTAGTTTGAGCTCCCATAAAACTTGTAGTTCTAGTTGTCCAAGTATTCCATGTATTACCGGGTTTATCTATTGTTCTAATACCGCCGCCATCAACTGCAGCAATAATACGCTCCGTTCCACCAGGAAAAGCAACCCAAGAACAACCTATAATTCGCTTTGGAGATGCTGTATTTGAAACTTCATTAATAGTTGGTGAAGATGTATTTAGAGCACTCACTATTCCAAACTTACCTAACGTAGTATTATTATCTCTCTCATTATTAGCAAGAGCCAATTCAGATCCATCAGGAGAAAAAGTTAGTCCATGACCGGTTGTAACACCTCCAAGTCCAACTGAATTCCAATTACCCCCCCCATTATTAGATACCAATAAGTCATGATCTATATTTCCTACCGCTATAACTCCAGAATCATTAATATCTACATCTCGATAGGTTAAAATTTGAAAACCATTAGCTGGCCTCCATGTAACTCCAGAATCCTCGGTTGTCCAAATTGCCGAAGTAGAACACACAACCCACTTATTGGCATCGTGCGGAGATACTTGAATGGCAGCTATATCACATTTTGCCCCTCCTAAAGCCCAATTTCCGTGGGTATCGAATACAAGTAAATTTTCATTACTTCCCCAAGGGTTTTTAGATACACCGGAGGCTGTGGTATTAGTCCAAGACGTTCCGCTATCATCAGATAACCAAATATCTCCATTTCCGTCGGCTGTTCCAACCACAATTCTATCTGTATTCCATGTATTTGCATCTCCGTGAATAGCTGTAGACATAACTGCAGTACCTATACTTCCTGTAATATCAGATAAATTACCATTAGATGGCACATATCTTCTTACTCCAAAACGACCACAGGCTAGATAAAGTCGGTTACCTAAAACAACCATAGATTCTACTACATCTGGTATATTTGAAATTTTCGTACCAGAAGGCGTTCCATTCAAGTTACTAATAAGCCACAGCCCTTTATTGGGAATAGATGAATGGTCTCCCCATAACCCAACATAAACTGCATTAGAATCTGTAGGATGTTTGGCCATAGCACGTACATGCACAGCTCCTGTACCAAATATATTATTTAATTTAGTCCAATTTGAACGATTATCCGTAGAAATCCAAACACCATCTTTATAAGTGCCAGCTACCCAAGTAGCCCCACTTACCCATTGAATTAAACTTGGATCTGTAGATCTTGGTCTACCCGAAGGTAAAGGCGCATTACTATTTTGGGCCGAAAATGAAATATCGGCAGAATCGACATTCCAAGAATCGCCACCATTACTAGACGAAATTACTTCTCCACCTATACCCTTAAAACCTGTTCCTCCCACAATTACCGTACTTCCGTTAACATTAACCGCATTTAGTGCAGCAATTTTTTGATGAGAATCTTGGTAACCCAAACCTTTACATGAGGTTATAAAACTTTTACCATAATCAGTTGAAACACCGGTGCCTCCAATATCCGACCCAAAATAAATTTTACCAGGCACATTAGGATCCCACGTTACCACATTTGGGTATCCTCCTCCAACAGGTCCCGATTGCTCAAAGGCTATGGTACCAGATACTAAGTTAGACGATGTACTACTTTTTAAATTTGATTCTGTAAAAATATCTTTCCATTGACATCCAAAACAAAAGGAAGATGCTATTAAAACTATAGAAAAAGCTATTAAAGAGTTTTTCAATTTTCTTTTGTTATTTTTCATACTTAATATATTTAGTTAGTTAGTTATTTAAAGTTTAATGTTAATCTTTGCCTGTAATGATTTTGTAGACTTCAATCATCTCGTTAAGTTTAGTGCTATTAGACTGCGCTAAATTAAACTGCTCGCTTGCATCTTCGCTAAGATTATATAACTGGTATTCTTTTGAGTTTCCTGTTTCAATATTTTGGTTCTTAAGAACTTTTGGCCCTTTATATGGTGGAATCATGACCCAATCCCCTTTTCTTAAAGCTGTTCTAGACATAGCTTCGATAATAATTTCTTCTCTACCAACATTACTTTTACCTAGAAAGGTATTTAGTAAGTTTTCACTATCTGTTTCAGGAATTTTTTGTTGAACCAAACTGGATAAGGACGCCATTAGGTCTAGTTGCGAAACTAAAGCATTTGAGGTTCCTGGTTTTATCTTACCTTTCCAATACGTTACAAATGGTACATGGGTGCCTGCTTGAAACAAACTGTATTTACCACCTCTAAAAGGGCCCCAAGGGCTATGATGTCCATTTTTTTCGACTGCTTCGTCGTAATAACCATCGTTTAAAACTGGTCCGTTATCACTAGAAAATATAATTAGAGTATTTTCTAATAACTTTTCATTCTTTAAAGTTTTCATTAATTGACCAATAGTCCAATCTGCCTCAACAATAACATCACCTCTTGGGCCCATTCCTGATTTTCCAACAAATTTTGGGTGAGGCGTTCTAGGTACGTGCGGTTGTTGTAAGGCATAATACATAAAGAATGGTTTATCCTTATTTTCCTTAACAAAATTCTGCGCTTTATTCAAAAACGTTTTAGACATTGTTGAGTCTACCCATTTTGCTCTATTTCCCCCTTTCATAAATCCAATTCGCGGTATACCATTTACAATACTGTTGTTATGAGTGTGATGCCACTTCATTTTGAGCATTTCTGGGTGATCTAAAGCTGTTGGTTCTCCTGTAAAATTCTCTTTATAACTCACTTCTATTGGATCATTTTTATCTAAATTCTCTACATAACCATTTTCAATATAAACCGTAGGAACTCTGTCTTGGGTTGCGGCCATAATATATGAGGTTTCAAAACCTAATTCGTTAGGTCCTGGCGTTATTTGCTCATTCCAGTTAATACTGCCATTTCCTAGCCCTAAATGCCACTTACCTATAATACCTGTAACATATCCGGCGTTATGCATTATTTTGGGTAAAGTTTGTTGGTCTACATCTATTAAAAGAGGTGCCGAACCTGGTAGTATTTTTGCTTCTTTTTTACGCCATGGGTATAAACCTGTAAGTAATGCATACCTACTAGGTGTGCATGTAGCTGAACTTGAGTAGCCATTTTTAAAAACCAATCCTCCTTTTGCTAAACCATCCATATTTGGCGTAGGAATTTTACCTCCATTAAACCCAACATCTCCATAACCAAGATCGTCCATATACACTATTATAACATTTGGTTTTTTGCTTACAGCTTGTTTTTTATTTTGAGACTTGCTACAAGATATACTAAACAAAAGGAGTAATACTAAGGACACTATATTTAGGGAATATTGTGAGTACGTTTTCATATTTATTTTTTTATAATTATTGTATACTTATGTTAAACATCGTGCATAGCATATATAGTTTATATTTTATGGCGCCTCTATTTTTTAGTAAAATAAGTCTACCATGATTTAAATATAAACTTTAGTCTATACAACAAATAAGGTTCTGTTTTAGTTGCAAAAAAAAACGCAACTAAGATTAAAATGTTACTATTTTTAAGGCGTTACGTTTATAACGGTTGGTATTATAAAGGTGTCATTACTTTCTCTTAAAGTCTCTGTACGAATTCGTCTAGCTAATAGCTCTATTTTATAATCGCCAACCTGATTAAACGTAATGGTATCGATAATTTTTTTCTCGAAGTCACCCGCCCTATTTAGGGTATTGCTTAAAATTGTAACGCGGTCGTCTTCATCTTCTTCATTGGTTACTACACGCCAGGTAGTTGTATTTGGTCTGGCATTATTATCAACAACAAAATTGCTTAGATCTTCAAAAATTATTTGTTCTCCTACATTTAATGTAATTGCAGTGGTATTCTCGTAATCGATAATAGTTTCATTTAAATATCTAATTTCTGGTTTTGCAACTACGGTATCATATACATCAATGGAGAATTCATGTTCTGCAACCCATTTACCGTTTATATTAACAGTTGCAATTGTATCTTCCATTGACTGGTTTAAGTCTAAATCATAAATATTGTAGATGTAAGATGTAGAATCTGCAAATTCACCATAATACTCTATTCTAGTATCGGAGTTTCCTTTCTTGAACATAATACTAACTGTTTTATCGTTGGAAACATTAGTAATTGGTTCTTTAATATAGTTATCATGATTGGGTAAATTATTTGGTATTGGCCCTTCTAAAAAAAAAGAATTTTCGGGAATGGTCCATCTTGTAACTAAAGCACCTGCCGATACATCACTAAAAGAGAAAAATTGATTTACTTCGGAATCTCTTATTTCATTATTTCCAGAACTCATGGTAATAAAAAGATCTGTAAAAGCTGGAGGGGTTTCATAATCGTCACTATTGCAACTAGTTATAAATATTGAGACTATTAAAAACAAAAATTTTAATACGTTTTTCATAATTTTAATTAATTTGAGTTTAGGTTGGAGTTAATCTCGTCTTGCGGAATAGGGAAATAGGCGTGTAAATTTTCTATAAAATTTTGCGAGCCTAATAAATGGTCTTTTAAATGCGCCTCTTTAGTTCTTCTATTAGCGTTAGTTTCAATTTTATCTGGATTTCTAAGAATGTCTAGAGGTGGCACTTCGCCAGTAGGCATTATTAAATTTCTAAATCTTATTGGGTTAGCTCCATTTATATTTTGCCTATAGCTATAGGCATCGTATTCCGGTATTGCAATGGCTTGCAATTGCTGCTTCCAAACTCCCCAACGCCTTAAATCTATATACCTTACACCTTCTAATGCTAACTCTAATGGTTTTTCGGTAAATCTTAAGTGTTCTCTTAAATTATCAATATTTACAGTTTGTTTGCCATTCTGAGCATCCATATCAATATCATCCATATAAGTAGAGTTTCCCGTAAATTCTCCAATACCAGGATTACCTAATAGAATAAGATGAGACCTTTTTCTAATTCTATTAATATATCTAAGAGCTTCTGTTAAATCTCCTTTTTCAATCATACATTCGGCATACAATAAATAAATTTCTGCTAACCGAATTACAGGAATATTTATACCTGACCTGCCATCTATACTTGGGTCTTGATCTTCTCCGCTACCTCCATTATTAGTATTCCATCCTGTAAATTTTTTCCAAATGTTAGGTGATGCCTTAGAGTGCGATCTGGCATTTGGATGTTGACCATACTCTGCTGTTGTTACACCGTACATTGGAGAGTCTAAATCGTCAACAGAAGATATAGAGTTTCCCATACGAAAACTATAATTACGCAAAACATTTTCATCTACTCCAATAAGGTCTCCGTTGCTTCTATCATAAAGGTTTCTATCTACATAATTCGCAGGGTCTAACGGGTCTGGTTTTTCTGCTCGATATTTTAAAGTTATCCATGATGAAGGTTGTATTACACGATTAATATTAAGTACCGATGAAATTCTTTGAGATACATTTTTTTCATCCACTCCTAACTCTACTCCAATTTGTTTGTAATTAATTTCAAAAATGGACTCATTATTAAACTCATCAATACCTGTAAAACATTTTTCTAGATTATCTGCTAGAGTATAGTTATAATTATTAATAACATTTAATAAAATTGGTTCTGCATTAGTAAAATCATTTTCATTCATATAACTTTTAGCCAAAAGAGCCTCACAAAATCCGGCTGTTACACGCCCTAAATTTCCTGAGCCAACATTACCCCAGTCATTATATGTTTTTGGTAAGTTTTCCAACCCATATTGTAAATCCTCTCTATAGAAATCTTTAATATCTTGAGAAGAAGAGAAGGATTTTTGAAAATCAATAAAAGTTGCAGGAACTGTTTCGAATAAAGGCAGTGATCCATTGTTATAAGAATTATGTAACACATAGTAAAAATAACCTCTAAGCGCTCTTGCTTGAGCCAAAATTCTTATACCAGCATCAATAGCGCTTTCATCAACAAAACTAGATTCTAAATTTTTATAAGCATCTATAACTTGGTTAGCTCTAAATACACCTTTAAAACAAGCATCCCATTTATCTTGTACTTCATCTGTAGTTAAATCGAAGGTTTGATCGTATATTGGGTTTCCTGAAATAAAGTTTCTTTGTGTTCCTGGTACGGCAACATCGGTTCGATATGGTTCAAAAAGAGTGCCTAAAACATTTTCATCTCTTAATGCGGCATATACTGCATTTAGTCCGGCATTTAAATCATTCGTATTTGCCCAAAAACTTTCGTTTGTAAGTGCATTTGGATTTACTTGCTCTAATTCTGCTGTACAGGATTGTAACACAAATACCAAGAATAATAAAGGAATTCCCCCTATTTTTAATGTCTTTTTCATATTTAAAAATATTTTGTCTGTTTTTATATATACTTTTTCCATCTTCCTTTTATTTAGAATTAAAACTGAAGTTGGACGCCAGCCCTATATTGCGAAGAAAGTGGATACCTACCCTGATCAATACCACGAGTACTTAATCCGTTACCTCCAACTTCTGGATCGAATCCAGAATAATCTGTAATAGTAATTAGGTTTTGTCCTTGAACGTAAAACCTACATTTGCTTAAACCTAAAGTATTAAGCACTTTTTTAGGTAAACTATAACCTAAAGATATATTTCTTAGTCTTACAAAATCTCCATCTTCTAAAAAATACCCAGAGGCTCCTCTATAAGACGATGATTGTGCACCATCGAACCATGGAATATTTGATGTTGGATTCCTTTCTGTCCAAGAATAAAATAGATCTTTATGGGTACCTACTTGATAAGCATACGCTTTACCTCCATTCATAACTTCTGCTCCAAAAGCACCATACCATTGCATTGTAAAATCGAATCCTTTGTAACTTGCAGAAATATTTAAACCGGCTTCCCAATCTGGGGTTCCACTACCGGAATATACTCGATCGTTATCATCAATTTTTCCATCTCCAGCGTCTGGTATTCCATCACCATCTGTATCTTCTGTTAATTGATCTACATATTTAAGTTCACCTATTTGGGCACCGGGATCTATGTTACGATATTCTTCCAGCTCTTCTTCTGTTTTTATTACGCCATCTGTTTCTCTAAGAAAAAATGCTGCTGCTTCATACCCTTCTGTTATAACACTAACCAATTCTCTGGTTCCAGCATCCGACACAAAACTTCTATCTAAATAAATTATAGGGTTATTTAAACTTGTTTTTGTTACTATATTACTATTACTAGTATATGTAGCCGCTACATTCCAATCGAAACCTGAATTTACACCTATGTGCTTATATTTTAAACCATACTCTACACCTGTATTTTTCATGTTACCCACATTAAAAATAGTGGTTCCATTATTGCCACTAACACCTGCAGATGGTGGATTAATCACTTGGTAAAGTAAATCTTCTTTTTCATTTCTATAAACATCTGTAGTTAGAGTTAGTTTATTTTTAAAAAAACCTATATCAAAGCCTAAATTTGTTTCTACGTTAGTTTCCCATTTTAAATCGGCGTTTGCATAGTCGAGTTGTGTTGTACCTAATACAACATTTCCAGAATCGGGATTATTTATATCTTCTGAAGCATTATCGCTTCCAAAAACGTAATCGCTTCCAACTTGAACAACAGTTTGATTACTATACGGTGTAAACCGGTCGTTTCCTGTGGTTCCATAGCCCAATCTCATTTTAATAGAGTTTACTGTTTTTTTAAGAGGTTCCCAAAATGGTTCGTCTGAAATATTCCAACCTACCGAAACGGAAGGAAAAAACCCCCATCTATTATCTTTTCCAAATTGCGAAGACCCATCGTATCTTCCACTAGCGCTTAATAAATACTTACCATCAAAATTATATTGTATTCTGGCTATATTTCCAATAAGAGTTCTTGTGTAATCTAGCCCACCAGACTCTACAGCTGCAATATCAGAATAATTATCTAACACCGTAATAGCTGGATTAATGTTAGATCTCTTTTCTACTCGGTATCGTTCGTTTTGAGATTTTTCAAAAGAGGTTCCTAATAAAACATTAAAATTATGTTTACCTATTTGCTTTTTGTAATTTAAAAACTGCTCTGAAGTAAGTTTTGAATAAGTAACATCTGTTAATCTTAAAGACGTTATATTATCTGGATCTGAGATTAAATTCCCATCTGTATCAAAAACATCAAATCTAGGAATTTGTCTTTCTTCTTTTGTATCTGAGAAGGTAGCTCCAAATCTTGAAGTAAATTTTAACGTTGTAATAGGTTCAAATTCTATTTGGATATTACCGGTTTGAGAATTTAAAAACCTTTCGTCTGTGGTTTTAAAAGAACGTGCTTGACTTGCAATACGTCTGGCTTCGTTTAAAAAGAAATCTTGATTTGGGTTATCTACACTAGTAGCTGCATTTTCTAAAGAATTGGTATCTAGATTTAATTGAGGAGTAAATGGCCTTAAACGATAAATCCTATTTGTTAAACCACTTAAAGGCACCAATTTTTCGTCCCTTCTAAGGTTTAAGCCCGTAATAATTTTCCATTTATTCTTTTTAAACTCTACATTAGACCTAATGTTAAATCTTTTAAAATCTGAATTATAAAAAATTCCTTCTTGCCCAAAATAATTAGCATTAAAATTATACGTTAACCCCTCTTTACCTCCTGAAACATTAATAGAATGATTTTGGATAGGTGCTAAATCATTCAATAATAAATTATCTAAAGTACTATTATTGGTAAAGTTATTAGGGTTTCTATGAATATGGCCATCTACGGTTCCCTTTGTTTTAACTTGGTTTATACTTAAGCCTGTTAATTGTACGTAGGTATACTGTTCTTTGGTCATTAGGTCGAAAGTTGGATTAATATCTTGAAACCCATACTCTGAATTTACCCGAATATCCATTTGACCAATTTTACCTTTCTTCGTGGTTATTAAGATAACTCCTCCGGCCGCACGTGTACCATAAATTGAAGCTGAAGCAGCGTCCTTTAATACATCTATAGATTCGATTTCGCTAATACTTAAACCTGGATCTTGATCGAAAGGGATACCATCTACAACATATAATGGTCCGTTTTGACCATCTATTAAAGAACTAAAACCACGAATTAATATATTGGCTTCTTCTCCTGGAGCACCCGATGAAGATGAAATATTTACACCCGCTATTTGGCCTTGTAAAGCTGTTCCTATATCCGAGGTTGTAACTTTTTCTAGTTCTTCTGCTTTTACCTGACCTACAGAACCAGTAACCTCCTTTTTTAGTTGTGTTCCATAACCAACTATTACAACTTCTTCTAGTGTAGAAAGATCTTCTTCCATAACCACGTTAATATTAAATTGGTCGCCTACCACAATAGTTTGGTTAATAAATCCTAAATAAGAAAACACTAAAGTTTGTTCTGCATTAGCACTAATAGAATAGTTACCGTCAAAATCTGTAACTACTCCATTATTAGTTCCTTTTACCACAACACTTGCTCCTGCTAATGGTAATCCGGCCCCAGTTACAACACCTGTTACATTTTTTGTTTGTGCTTGAATTACATTTGTCCATAGCAAGATTAAAAACGCAATCAAACAAGACTTTATACCCTTGGTTGAAAAAAGCTTAGTTTCACAAATTTTAATTTTCATATGTTGGTTGTTTTAGTGTTTTTAATTATTGTTGCAAATATTAATATTATTTATAAAGAGTAAAGTGCGTGTTTGTTTCCTTAATAGTTTGTTAATCTTTTATTGATACTAAATTGTTATATCCAATTATTAATGTGTTACAATTCTTGCAGTATTATTTAATCTCAAATTTTATAATGTTAGAGCTAACTAGTATTATATTTTTAATTTACTTTCTTAAAAAGTTTATTATGCCAAATCTATAACTACAATTATTTTTTTATCGGGTCAAATAATTCATTTTATAGGTTAAGTAAGTCCTTTTCCTTGTTTTTTAAGGGAAAATGCTACTTAATCATTATTGTTAATAAGTCTGCTTTGGAAATTATAATTTTTAGGAAATATCTACTTGCTATAACTTAAAACATTCTCCAATTTTGATAAATACTTATTACGGATATAATAAATAATGCTAAATACAGACTAGAGTTATAATGATGGATTATATACTAGCTTGCAAAAATTAACTTAAAAAAAACTGCTATTGGTTAATTTAAATTAACCAATAGCAGTTTTTATAGTGTTCTGATATTATTTAAACACAACAATTTGTAAATAAAAAACTAAACAATGCTTGTTCTTACAACATTAAACACACTGTTTAATTTTTGAAGACAAAATATGTAATCTATTTAATAATTAACTTTATACTCCTTACCTGACCAGCAAAATATACTTTAACAAAATAAAATCCGTTATTTAATTTAGCTGCTTCTGGGTAAATATGTACATTATCTGATATATTAAATTTATCTATAACTTTTCCGTGAATATCAAAAATTTGGCATTCTGCAGATTTTAATCCATTTGGTAGCCTTATTGTTAAACTACCTCCTTGGTTTATAGGATTTTTAATTATTAAATTGTCTACTTTACTTATGGAATTTACATTTAAAACGCAACTTGGATATTGCTCCACATCTGCTGGAGGTGGTACTTCTCCGTTTACAGCCGCTGGCATTCCAGGAACTCTGTGCCATCTTCTAAACGGGAGTGCTTGAAGTATTTTAAAGTCTGGTTCCTTAATTTTAATTGCATATTTAGGAATTGAAGTGTTTTTATCTTCTCGTGTCAAGGTTGCTGTTTCAAAGCCCACGGTTTTAATCAAATCAAATGCTTTTTGCATTTTATCTAAAGCATTGTCTCCTCTATCATCTATTATTCTTCCTCCTCGAAAACCTTCGGTATAAACAACCCCCATCATCCAAGATAAAATCTTGCTTCTAGTATCTACTACCTCTGCTGGGGCTGGGATAATAGGAGATGTACTTTTGGTATGGGTTGGATCAAAATCTTTAAAAGGGCCATCTGGATGCACCCAAAAAATGATATTATTTAATCTTTTTACTATTGCTGTTCTTTCTGCCGATGTTGGAGGCGGTGTAGTATTTAATTCATTTTTAATATCTTCATATCGTTCTAAATCCCAATAGATTCCTTCTATTCCATATCCATCACCAAAAGCTTCTACTACTTCATCTCTATACTCCTTTATGGCCCAAATTTTACCTCCATGATAGGTAACCCCATCTACTACTTTGCTATTTTCAAATCTGGTTTCGCCATCTCCAAACCATAAGCCTGTAAACAATGCTGTTTTGTTATAATCAAAACATTCTTCTTGATTTTGGGCTAACATATAATTACTAAATAATAAAAGCTGTAAAGTGACGAACACATATATTATTTGGGGTGGTAAGATACTTTTTTTCATAATTTAAATAAATTAAAGCTAATACTAAGGCGAATTTTATGCCTTATTTTAAGGTGTTATAAATAATAATTTTATGTTTTTAATTATAACCTGGGTTTTCTTTTAAGTTAGGATTATCATTAATTCTATTTACTGTAATTGGCAAATAATAATGTCTGTCTTGAAAAACTCGAGGACCTGTAGATTCGCCCCTTCTAATATCGACTTTATATTTACCCGTTGTTCCATTATAGGTGTATTTTAACCCTTTTAACTCAACTCCATCCAATATATCTTTTGCGATTCGCCATCTGCGTAAATCCCAATAAGCTTGGTCTTCGGCAAATAGTTCAACACGACGTTCTTGCTGAATGTTTTCTAATGTTAAATCCTTTCTTGCTGGCATACCTGCACGCTCTCTAATTATATTTATATTTGTTAACGCCTCATCCTCTTTACCTGGTAAGTGAAATGCAGCTTCTGCTAGATTTAGGTACATTTCACCTAAACGAAATACTATATAGTCTGTATCATCTGCTCCGGCATCTGGATTTATCTCACTTTCATCAATTCGTTTTCTAACTAGAAAACCTGTGCCATTACTAAGGTTTCTATTTTTTGCAGGCGCCCTATTTTCCCAGCCTTCTGGAGCATCTTCAGTATTAATTGTATTATCATGAAAGTATACATTACTACCCATCCAAGCTGAACCCGGATAAAAAATAGATGCTATAAACCTAGGGTCTCTAGTTCCAAAAAAGACATTGCTATCAATTTCTTTACCATCTATACTACTTCTATCTACTTTTCCTGAGGTTCCATCTACGAAATCGAATAACTCAACAGTATCATAGAACACGAAAAAATTAGATGCCCAACCAGAATCGAAAGGTTGAGGGATGGCTATAAAGCTCCAATTATGTGAATTTAATGTAGAGTCGTAAGCTTCTGAAAAAATAACTTCAGGGTTACCTTCTTCTTCAATAAATAACTGTTGGAAATTTTTTACTTTATCAGGATACTTAGTAAATAATGCATGCTCACTTTGATTGATAATTTCCTTAGAGGCATTATAAGCAATCTCCCAATATCTATCCGGATTATTAATTCCTAATACACCATCCAATTGTATTGAGCCATACTCTCCAATAGCACCAGCATATAATGCTGCTCTACTTTTGAGTGCCAAAGCTGCCCATTTTGAAGGTCTTCCTTGACTTGGGCTTAATGGGAGCACTTTAGAAATAGCTTCTGTTTCGCTAATAATAAAATCGTAAACTTCTTGTTCTGTATTTCTTGAAACAAAAAGCACTTCGTTTGAGTCATTAAGAGATTGGGGCTCCGTTATTATTGGCACACCTCCATATCGCTTTACCATTTGAAAAAACAGATAGGCTCTTAAAAAGCGTGTTTCAGCAATTTTTGAAGCTTTAAAAGTTTCATCTAATTGAGATATAGTCTCTAAATTAAAAATAATAGTATTCATATCTCTTAATGAATTATAACTCCAATATTGAAGCACTCCAGCCGGATCACCTGTTTGATCTATAACTCCCGTGGCAGCTCTAACAGGGGCTTGCCATCCTGCAAAATTTTTAAATTCGCCAGCCATATTGCCATCCAAACCAGCATTAAATCCACGATTTCCCGTATTATTTAAAAACAAAGATTCTTTATAGGCTTCATTTAATTTTAGATTTACTAAATTTTCATCTTGCCATACACTATCATCAGAAATCAATCCTAATGGTTGTTTATCAAGGACATCATCACTACAACTAAAAGTTAGTACGACTGCACCTAAAACTAAAATAATATTTAAAACTTTTTTCATGATTTTATTTTTTTATAATGTTACTTTAAGACCTAATGTTAATGTTTTCATTATAGGATAATTATTCCCGTCTTGATTCGCTGGCCCTTCTGGGTCGAAAGTATCTTTATAAATCCCAAATTTGTTAAAACTAAACAAATTGGATGCAGATGCGTAAATATCAAAACTGCTAAACCCTAACCTTTTTATAAGATCTTTATTTAATGAATAGTTTAAGTTTATTGATTTTAATCTTAAATAAGTTCCATCTAACAACCAAAAATCCGATGATTTTGAGTTATTGTTAGATGTACCCGTTTCTGTTATTCTTGGGAGTCTTACATCTGGATTTATATTAGTTCCTGGATTATCGTAATCCGGTCTCCATGAATATTTATATTGGTAATCATACGGTATAGAACCATTGTTAAATGCTCCACGTGCACCACCACCAATTTCTGTGCTAAATAAACTAGCGCCTTGAAATAATGCGGCTATTGAAAAATTCTTGTATGTAGCACTCAGGTTAAGACCATAAGATATATCTGGTGTAGCACCATAACCAATATCATCTCTATCTCTATCGTCTAAAACTCCATCTTTATTTAAATCTATATACCTAATATCTCCCGGTACTAAAGTTGTATTTCCATTACCATCTTGATCGAAAGTTAATGCATCAATATCTGCTTGAGTCATAAATAAGCCATCGCTAAGATACCCTATGTTTCTATTGGTATAATTACCTTCTCTTTTTCTCAACCTAATATCATCTGGGTCTGTAAATTCTGTTTCAGAAAATTTCACCCACTTTTGGCGAGCCCAACCTACATTTGCAGAAACGCTATAACTAAAATCTGAACCTATTCTATTTCTGTGATTAAGCACTAAATCAAAACCTCTATCATCTCTACTATTAATATTTTCTTGAGGTAGGTTCCCTCCAAAAGTACTTGGTACATCTCTTTGGTTTGTACCAAAAATTCCTTCTGTTAGTCTATAAAACACATCAAATTCAAAGCTTAATTTACCATTCCAAAAATTACCATCAACACCAATGTTGTAAAGTGTATTATCCAACCAAGTTACTCCGGGGTTTGGCAGTCCATTACTTCTAATTATTTGTCCTGCCCCACTATCAATTAAGTATACACTATCTAAAATATTATAACCTGTTAGATACCTAAAATCTCCCACGTTATCGAGTCCTGTTTGACTATAGGATAGCCTTAGTTTTAAATTGTTAATTGCTGAAAAATCTTCAAGAAAATTTTCTTCAGATATTCTCCAAGATCCCGAAACACTAGGAAAGTAGCCCCATCTACTATCTGGACTAAATTTTTCTCCTGTAGCATCTGCTCTCATAGTGGCTTCTAAATAATATTTGTCTTTATAGTTATAATTTAATCTACCTACATAACTTTTTCTACCCGACTCTCTGGCATTTGAGTTATTTTCCTGTGTGTCTTGACTTCCTGAACTTAAATAAGGAATATCTGTGGAAACTAAATCGAATCGGCTTGCTTGAATTTCATCATTAGAAAAGTCAATAGTTTCAACCAAAGCAAGCGCATCAAAACTATGGTTGCCAACTTTTTTATTATATTCTAGTGCTAAAAGCGGATACATTTGAATTCGTTTTCTATAAGTTTCGCTTATACTACTTCTAGAATTTTGTATTCCTAAATCTGTATAACTATCTGTATCATAATCATAACTATATACGTTATATGATTTTCTTAATGATTTTTCAGAATCGTTTAACGTTTCGTAATTGAAAATAGCTTTTGCAGATAGTCCAAAGTCGAATTTATATTTTAATTCAAACTTGCCTATTAAACGCTCACTAATAATCTCATCAAATCCTGCAAATTTCTTTTGGGTTGCGGCATATGGACTTCTAGTACCAAAACCGGAAAAGGCGGCTCTATTTTGGTCCGGTAAAAATGCAGAATATACTGGTTGGGCCGTTTTAAGCGCCTGATATATTGAACTTAAATCTGTCCCAGGGGACTCCCTGTTTTCTCTTCTATATGAAATATCAACACCAATTGATAATTTTTCATTAATCTGTACATCAACATTAGACCTAGCATTGTACCTTGAAAAATTTAAATCACCAGAACGAAAAGCACTTTCTTGATCTAATAATCCAATTGATGTAAAATATTTTGCATTTTCAGTACCACCACGAACACTAAGGTTGTGCTGCATCATTGGTGTCCAATTTTTAAAAACCGCGGCATCCCAGTCTTGATTTACGTAATTAGGGTTGTTTCCTGCACGAAAGTTCTCTACATCCTCTTGAGTATATGTATCATCCAAACTACCACCTCCGTTAAGATCGGATTCTCTAACTAATGTCGCATAGTCCCAAGAGTCTACTGTGTTACGTGATTGTGTAGGTTGTTGAAAACTGGTACTTGTATGAAAAGAAATTTTAGGTTTTCCTACTTTACCACGTTTTGTAGTAATTAATACAACTCCATTACCTGCTCTAGATCCATAAACCGCAGCAGCACCGTCTTTTAGTACCGAAATGGTTTCTATGTCGTTAGGGTCGATTCTATCCATAGGAGTTTGTAAACCATCTACTAAAATTAAGGCATTTCCAAACCCCCTAATATTAATAGCTGTAGCATCTGCCCCAGGAACTCCTGTAGTCTGTTTAGTAATAAGCCCAGGAATACGACCTGCTAATAACTCGGTAGCCGTACTTGTAGGAGCTTGCGTAAGCTCTTTGGACTGTACAGACGATACTGCGCCTGTAATAGAAGATTTCTTTTTAGATCCATAACCAACAATAACTATTTCGTCAAGTTTAGCAGTATCTTCCTTTAAAGTTATTAGGTAGTTGTTTTTAGAAGTCACGGTAACTGTGGTTTTTAAAAACCCTAAATATGAAATTTCTAGCACATCTCCTGGCGAGGCATTTATTGTAAAAACACCATCAAAATCGGTATACGTCCCTGTTGTTGTATTTGTTATAGCTACAGATGCAGAAGGCACTGGTTGCAAATTTTCATCTGTTACCTTACCAGTAATTGCATTTTGCGAAAATGCAACTTGCCCTAAAGATATTAGAATGATAAAATAAAATAGAAGTGTTTTCATTGCTTTGGTTTTAAAATTTAGTTAAAATTATAGTTACACAAACTAAAAGGTTTTGAAGAGAAAACATCAGGGTAAATAGAGCAAGAAAGGGTAGAAATAATTCAATTTCTTAAAAAGAGAATAGTTACAATTGTTAATAACTTATATCCGTTTAAGCTTTGTTGGTTTATTAATATTGTTAATAACTATTTGCGCTTATATAAAAATAAGAATACCAGCACGTTATATTTTAAAAAAGCTGTTTTTAGAATTGTATAATTATATTCTATTAAGAAGGAATAAAGCAAATTTATGCTTTTAAAACACTTGCTTAAAGGCAAAAATTTTAAATTGACGATACTAAATTTACTAGAATAACAGATAAATTTTTAACCCTATAATGTGTTATTAAAAAACTAAATTGTTTCCTCGTTTTGCGACTGAACAATTGATTTGTATTTAGAAGGTAAGCACCCAAACTGCTTTTTAAAAGACACCTTAAAATATTTATAGTCATTAAAACCTACCCGCATGGCAACATCTGCCATTTTAAGGTTTTCGGTAAGAATTAATTCTGCCGATTTTTTAAGCCGAATTGAACGTATAAACCCTGTTAATGAGAGACCTGTAAGTGATTTTATTTTTCTATACAGGGTAGATTGACTCATATGACAGATATCCATTAAACTATTAATACCAAAATCTTCATTTAACAGATTATTTTCCACAGCAGTAATTACCTTATTAATAAAAACACTTTCAAAATCGTCTGTATCTACTTTTGATACTGTGGGCTCAAAACGAACTTTATTTAAAAAGTACTCTCTCATTTTTGATCGGTTTTGTAATAAAGTGGCTATTCTAGCCTTTACAATTTGTGGATCAAAAGGTTTTGTTATAAAATCGTCTGCACCAGTTTTAAGTCCTTTAATTTCGTACATATTAGATGATCTTGCGGTAAGTAAAATTACAGGAATGTGAGAGGTACTTATATTTGTTTTTAAATTTTTACAAGCCGTTAAGCCATCCATAACAGGCATCATAATATCGCAAAGTATTAAATCGCAATTTTCTTTAGAGGCTATTTTTATGCCTTGTTTCCCGTTTTTAGCCTCTAAAACATTATAAATTGGAGAAAGAAACTGACTTAAATATTTTCGAATGTCTTTATTATCGTCTACAATCAAAATTGTATTTTTCTTTTGTTCTAATTCAAGGTTTTTAATGTTTAATTCCTTTAAATCTAACTTTTCATAAATTTCAATTTTATCAGTGTTCTTAAAATCGGAATCAATATGTCTCTCATTATAACTTATAGACAATGGAAATTTAATTATAATTTCGGTTCCCTTATTTACTGCGCTAACCACCTCTATTATACCATGATGAAGCTCTACAATTTTTTTAGTAAAACTTAAACCAATACCGCTACCAATAAATTGAGATGTGTTAGTTGATTGAATTTGAAAGAAACGATTAAATATTTTATCCTGAAACTCTTTGCTCATACCTGCTCCATTATCTTGAAGCCTTAATACACAAAAGTTATCTTCTGTATCGACACTTAATTTTATATTTCCACCCTTTGAAGTAAACTTAAATGCATTAGAAATTATGTTGCATAACACAATTTCTACCTTATTTCTATCAAAAGGAAAAACTATTTCATTTTTTTCCTTTTTATAGGTGTATTCTATATTATTTTCATCAGCTTGATCTTTAAAGTATAGAAATACTTCTTCTGTAAATCTCACAAAATTACCATCGCTAACATTTAGTTTTAGTAGTCCATGGTCTGCTTTTCTAAAATCCAGTAATTGATTAATTAGATTAAGTAAACGTGTTGCATTTTTATCGACAGTAATTAATTTTTCAGCAATATCGGTTTTTAAATCTTTTATGGACATAAGTTCCTTAATTGGCCCCGTTATTAGCGTAAGTGGAGTTCTAAACTCATGAGAAATGTTAGTAAAAAAAGTAAATTTGGCTTCACTTAGCTCCTGTTCTTTCTTTAATTTGTTACGTAATTTGGAGTGCCTTAATAAAACATAATAGAAGCTAGTTATTACCAAACAGAACACCAAAACATATAAGACAAATGCCCACGGACTTAGCCAAGGCGCGTAATGTATTTTTATATTTAATGATTTTGGCTCAGACCAGTTTTGTGAATCAATAGAGGAGCTTAAAAGCAGCTTATAGTTTCCGGGAGGTAAACCTACAAAATGAACTTCATTCTGTAATTTTAAATTTACCCAGTCGTTTTGGTAGCCTTCTAGTTTATAGCGATAATTATGCACTTTGTGTGAAAAATTTGAACTTGTAAAACCAATAGCGAAAGATTTTTCTTTATGAGTAAACTCTATATCTTTAACGTAACTAAAATCTTTATTTAGGTTAACAAATTCATCTTTTGGATTGTTAGGTGTTACAATTTGATTATTTACATACAAATGCGTTAACAAAATTTCACTATTAATCTCTGTTGCTTTTTTTATTTTATTTGGATGAAAATATGTTAAATTACCCAGTCCGCCGGCATAAATCCATGAACTATTATCTTTAAACAAACTTCTTATATAAAATTGCGAAGTGTAAACACCATCATTTCTACCATATTCTACAAAAGAATAATCCTTAATGTTTAATTGAACCAAATTAGTTGTTGTAGTTAACCAAAGTGTCTCATCAAAACTTGTAATACCAGAAATAAAATCGTTATAAAGGCCATCTTGCTTAGAAGTTCTTTTTATTAATTTTAAGGAGTTGTTTAAATATTTTAATTGAAAAAGCCCATCTGGAGTACCTAGCCATAAATAATCTTTATAAACATATACCAGATTTATAATTGCTGGTAAAGCCGTATTAAATAATTCTTCATGATGTACAAATTTTTTATTAGCATAATCGTATAAATAAATACCATTATAAGTACCAAGCCAAAGGTTGTTAAGGCTATCGCGAACTATAGAGGTTATACGGGTACTTCCCAGTGCATTTTTCTCATCTTTATACGTAAATCTATCCTTTATTACAGGCGCTTTAGGATTGGAAATATCTAAGAGCAATAAGCCTTCTTGTTGGGTGCCTACCCACATTAAATTGTCATTTTCTATTAAATAAGAAGTAGCTAAAGGAATTTTAATGGAGCTTATTTTTTTGCCAGACTCACTCATTAAAAAACACTCATCTGAGGTTCCTACGTAATAAATTGAGTTATTCTCATAAATAGATAATACTTTTTTATTTCCTATATCCTTAACTTGTTTAAGGCCTGATAAAGAGTCTCCTATAAACAAGCCATTACGTAAAGTTCCTAACCAAAATTTTTTCTTTTTAAAAACAGAAAGTATAACGAGGTTATCCTTTAAAACTAAATTTTGTACAACTGCATCTATGTTTTTAAAGCCTTTGCCCTCTGTTAGTTTTATTATACCTCCTAAACCAGTGGCAATCCAGAGTACATTATCTTTATCACTATGAATATTAATTATAATATCATAATTAACAGTTTTTTTTTCATTAGGGGGATAAACCAAATTAATTTTTTCAAATTCACCTAAAACATCATTATGCCTATATAAACCTTTACCCCAAGTACCAACCCATAATTTATTTGTTTTATCAAGAAAAAGTGTAGAAAAAAAATCTGTATCGATTGAAGTGTTAATTTTTTGAATATTTTGATTATCGAAATTAAGTTGAAAAATGGGCTTGTTATTTATTATTTCATCAGAAAAAGTACTAACCCATAAACAATTACGTTTAGTATCTTCAACAATACCTGTTATTATAGAAAGTTCTTCATTGAGTTTAAATGATAATACCCTCTTTTCCGAAGGATCATATTTTTTTAAAGTGTTTTTGGATCCAAACCACATATTTCCATAAGTATCTCTTATAATACTTATTACTTGTTTAAAAAGGTAATGTTCTAATAACTTATCGTAAGTATTATTTATAACAAATAGGCCATTTTCGCTAGTACCAACCCAAATATTACCATTAGAATCCTCGTTAATTGCTCTAACTCTTAATGATACTTTTTCATTACCGCTTAATATTGTATTAAAATTATCTAATTCGCCTGTTTCTAATTTTATGCGAGACAAACCTCCACTTTTAGTACCAATCCATAAATTATTCTTACTATCTATAAAAAGAGTTTCGATATTTTCGTTATGAAGCCCCGGATATTCTGGTCCAGGCTTAATGGTTGTATAATTATGTCCATCAAATTTAATAAGTCCGTTTTCTGAAGCTATCCATTTAAAATTTAATGAATCACTAACCACTTGAGAAACATAGTTATGTGAAAGACCTTGCTCTGTTGAAATATAGTCTAATAGATACTCTTGTTTAAACTCTTGAGAATATCCAATAAGCGAGCAAAAAAATAAAAAAGTCAAGATCACTTTATTCATAAATAAAAATATTTTAATTCAGAGACGGTTAACTCTGGTCGTTTTAGTTAGGTTGTTTAAAAATGCTTCCATAATCACCAATTTTTGTTTTAATTAGAATAAAACTAAGATTTTATTAAGAACTAAGCACCATTAATTAGTCCACCACTCCCACTGCGATTGGTGTTTTTTTAAATAATTAATTGCCGCTTTGCTACCATAATATCTTAAAGTTCCAGAAGGCATGCGTATTACACATACCGACCTTCCATTTAAAGAAGCCTCTATATACGATTTAAAATGGTAATCTTTGGCTATAAATATATTTCTAAATTGTAGTATGTGTTCTTGCCATTTATTAATATTACCATGTGCGTCACCGTCTGCAATAATTGGTAAAACACCTTCCCACCTTTCTTTATAAGGGAAGTGCCTAACCCAATCTATATTACCAAAATGTGCTCCTGGCACAGCATTATAACCATAACCAAAATCCAAACCTTCATCGTATACTTGGTAAGCATTAATCATAGAATAATCAAGCTCTGGATAAAAAAGTGTTTCTTTACTTAATTTCCTTATTGGCCGAATAACATTTGTTTTAAAACCAATCCAACTAAGACCTTCTTTTCCTGCATTAAATGCCTTGTTATATATTTGCGCCTGTTTATAAGATAAATTTGGTGGCACTAAAAAATTAGAGATATGGTCTGCCTTTTGATTGTTATTCCAGGTTAATTTATGGCTGTAATTTTCAGGCAATTCCAAAACTTCCAATTTATAGTTTTTTTGTTTTACATAACTTTTATTTTTAGTTACTTGAGCGCTAATTCCGTTTTTAAAATCGATATGCTTTGTATTTGTTTTTACGCCTATTAAATTTATATTCATTTTAACAATAGAATCAATCATACCATTACCTCCTACAGGGCTTTTATGGAATGCCTGATAAATAGAGTATTTACCTTCAGGTATATATTTATTTTTATTTACTCTTTTCTTTTGAGTAATTGCTGAATTTGCATTTCCTGTTAGATAATGTAATGAAGAAACAGCATAATATGTGCTGTAGATTCTAGATTTCCAACCTGGTCTATCTGCAAAACCACCATCGTAATTTTGCAAAGAATTTAACCATTTAGCACATTTTTTAGAATCTTTTGGCTTAGCCCCTAATACTTGTAAAGCCTGAAGTGCACACCAGGTATACCATACATCTGGTTTATTACTAATCTCTTTGTTATCTGGATTATATTTAAACCCGCCATTACTGGTCTGACAGGCTTGAAGCCATTGTATACATTTTTCTGAATTGGGAATATCCTTTCCTAGACTCTTTAAAACTAATATAGCATAACTGGTAATTACTAAATTAGCATCTTTATTTGTTGGGGTGGGTATTGCACTAACATCATCGACAAAAGCACCATTGTTAGCCTGACGACTTAGTAAATAGTTTTCAATACTACCCTTATTGGAAACATGGCCGTCTAATAAACTTATAGCTCCCAACATATGCCACAGGGAGGCTATATTAAAAAAAAAGCCCTTCTTATATTCACTAAATTCTAAATAACCTTTGCGAGGTTTAAATTTAATTTCCCAAGTTTGATTACGCTTAACACCACTTTCAAAATTTATATCAGATACATTATATAAATGATACAAATTTGCTTTTTGATAGAAGGACCAATACCAAGGCCCATTTTTTCGAGAATTTATTTCAATCCAAGACTTATTTCCATTTTTAAAGGCCTCTTTTTCTCGCGGTATATTAGCTCCTAAAATTTTTAACGTATAAATGGCTGGGTAATTCCATGCCAAATCAGTATATTCTTTATTTTGAGGTCCAAAGGCACCGTTTTCCTTTTGATGGTCTAATAAATAAGATACAACAGAAGAAGCGTCGACCCTTTTTTGCTGAGCAAAATTAAAAAAACCAAGAAGAAAAACAGATATAAATAGCGAACTTTTAAAAAACTTAAACCTCATAAATAATTTAATTAAATTACTCCATAACAAAGTACTCTACGTCAAAACGTGTTTTATGCATTAACTGCTCAATCTTCTTTACTATTTCTGGATACATCTTGGCTACATTATTTGTCTCTCCTTTATCTACAGTTAGATCATAAAGTTCTAATCTAGCTTTTGGATTTTTAGCTATACCTTGTCTTACTGCTTTCCACTTACCCATTCTAAGAGCCTGACTTTCAAAGGCGTTTCTTTTTTTAGGGTCGTCTCCCACTTTCCATCCATAATTATATTTAAAAAATTCCCAATAAAGAAAATCATGTTCTTTTTGCTCTTTCCCTTGTAACTCATTTACAAAAGATATACCATCTATATTTTTAGGAGTTTCTATACCGGCAATATCGCAAGCAGTAGGTAAAAAATCTGAAAAATCGGACACTAAATTACTTGTTGTACCAGGCTTAATATTACTTGGCCAACGCACAATCATTGGTGCTTTTATTCCGCCCTCGTAAAGGTCCCTTTTAAACCCTTTAGATGGTCCATTACTATCGTAATACTTATTTACATTTGGAGTAGGCCCATTGTCACTTGAAAATATTATTATAGTATTTTCATCTATATTATAAGCTTTAAGCTGGTTAATAATTTTTCCAATATCACTATCCATCCTTGTAATCATTGCTGCATAATTTTTAATAGGTTGCGGCATGTCCAAATCTGTATAAGGTGCATCATCTGGTACTTGATACTTTCCATGCGGAATGGTGTATGGCAAGTATAAAAAGAAGGGGGATTCTTTATGTTCTTTAATAAAGTTTAAGGCTTTTCCCGTAAAAAGATCATGACTATATTGTAATTCTTGATTGTTAGCATTTTTTTCTAACACGTATTTTTCTTCATTTTCCCATAAATAATTTGGATAATATTCATGTGCATTTCGTTGATCTAGATAACAAAAGGAATAATCAAAACCTTGGCTATTTGGGCCTCCTACCGATTTTGGACCTCCTAATCCCCATTTACCAATTACTCCCGTATTATACCCCCCTTTATTAAGTAATTTTGCTACGGTTATAGTGTTTTCTGGAATAGCTAAATTCCCCTCTTCTTGTATTGAAAAATTACCTCTAATATATGCATGAGCGGTATTTAACCCAGTCATTAATACGCCTCTTGATGGTGCACATACCGTACTACCAGAATAATGTTCTGTAAAACGTATGCCTTCGCTTGCCATCCTATCTAAAACAGGAGTTTTAATAATTTTTTGTCCATAAGACCCCAAATCTCCATATCCCATATCGTCGGCAAGGATATAAATAATATTTGGTTTACTTAGTGCTTGCTTATTATCCTTTTCAGAGGTAGTCATCTTACAAGACTGGCAAAAAACAACCATTAAAACTAAGATTGCATTTATGCTTTTTGTTTTATTTTTTATGTAAATATTCATTTTTGTTTTTTTGTTTGGTAATAAATTAATTATAGAAAGAATTAACTTTAAACTAAAACAAGGCAAACGCTAAGTGGATATAGGTTTACATTGTTTTAATATTACATGCCATCATCCCCTAATAAGGTCGCTTTCCAATATTCTAAATAATCTTCATCTGATATATTTTCAGATAGACCTTTGGCCTCCATTTTCTCTTTAAATTTGCCCTCCATAAGTTTAGCCGCAAAAGTTATTTCCTGGGGGTTTTCAGGATATGTTCCGAGGTCTACTTTTTCTAACCATTTATTTAGCTCTTTTTTTAGTTCATTTTTTTCAGCGCTATATTTTTTAGAATCGGCTAAGTTATTTAACTCAAAAGGATCTGCAATTAAATCATAAAATTCTTCTGAAGGTCTGTAATTGCTAAAAAACCGAGCTTGTTCCTTATTAAGTTCTCCTTTTTCAAACATAACTTGCATTAGTGTTAAAACAGGGTAAAAATTCTTTTTGTAGGCATTAAACTGAGTGTATGGCCTATCAGTATAAAAATTTCTAATATATTTAAATTTTTCACTTCTTATCATACGAATTCTATCTACTGTTTCGTCCCTACGATCTCTCATACTGTAAACAAAATTGCGTTTAAAATCATTATTTAAAAAATCATGCCCTTGAATATATTTGGGAATAGGTAGATTAGCTATTTTTAAACTAGTAGGTGCCAAATCTAAATTATTAATTAATTGATCATTTACTGTCCCTGGTTTAATTTTTTCAGGCCAGCGGACTATAAGTGGTGTATTAATACCCGAATCGTACAAAAATTGTTTTGATCTTACCATTGGTCTTCCTTGATCCCCAAGAAAAAACACTACAGTATTTTTAGAGAGTCCTTGCTTGTCTAGTCTATTTAGTATTTCGCCAACTTCTTTATCAACATATTGAACCGTTTCTAAATACATAGCCCAATCCTTCTTAGCAATGGGATGGTTAATATAATAAGGTGGCAGTTTTACATAATTGGGGTTTATAGGATGTACTGAATCCTCTAAAAATGGTCTGTGAGGGTAAGAGATTTGTATTTGAGAGAAAAACGGCTGTTCTTTTTCTCTATTTTCCCATGATGCGCCATTAAAAAGGTTTTCTTTAGAATGAATAAAATTGTAATCTGTTTTACCCTTATTGGTCACATAATACCCTGCTTGTTTAAAATATTCGCTAATTGGTTTTACTGGGTTTGGTAATGAATCTTTAAACTGCTTACGGTGTTGGTGGCAATCAATACTTACAGGGTACATACCTGTTATCATAGAGGAACGACTTACCGAGCAAACTGCAGCTACTGTAAACATATTAGTGTAACGTGCTCCTTGAGAGGCGAGTTTATCTATATTAGGAGTATGAATTAAATTGTTTCCATAACACCCTAAATCAACACCTAAATCGTCTGCAATAATCCATAAAATATTTGGTTGATTTTGCGATGTTTTATCATATTTAGTTAAGTCATTGCTACTTTTACTAGAATTTGTATTTAAGCATGAAACCATTGTAAATAAAATTCCTATTTTTAAATATTTAAATAGTTTAGGCATAATAAGTTTAGTTGATTTTAATTGAGTTTTATTTTTCACTTTTATTTGGTACTATTTCAAAACTATAAGAGTAGTTTTTATTGATTAAGCGATATTGTTGGTGTGGTTTTGATCGTTTAGTCCATGTATCATCTCCACCTAACCCCATTTGCTTATAGTCAATATTAAGAGTTATAAACTTTCTATTAGGAAGTTCATTTATATGTTTAGCTTTTGTTAAATCAAGCATGGTGTAAGGCCAAGCACTAAAACTTAAAGGTTGTAAACCTTGAATATGCCACCCACTTTTTTTATTATTTACTACACTAAACCACTTTACATCTGTACGGTTGCTGCTCTCCTGTGGCTTAACATAAGCAACAAAATCATTTTTAACATGGGCTTTATACCTTCCAAAAGCGGCGCCATTATTTCTGTCGGAATAATTTTCGTGTGGCCCCCTACCAAACCATTCAATATTTTCTAAATCTTTAGATATTTCCATCTGCACTCCAAAACGAGGAAGCTCGGGAAGATCCATAGTTCCTGCAATATAATTGCAGGTTACTCTAATATAGCCTTGAGGTTTTATTACATATAAAATACGATACTTAGAGTCCATATTTTTCATACTGTAAGAAGCTTCAATTTCTACTAAATTAGATTCACTATTAATTTTAAAATTATTTAATATCAAATTATCTGCTGCGGTTTTCCATACCCCTTGGTGCTTAGCTACTTTTGCTCCTCTCTCATCATTATCGGTAAGTGCACGCCAAAAATTTGGCTTCATTTCAGAAAGTAATATATTTTTATTGTCTATTTTATAGCCACTTAAAAACCCTGTATTTTTATTAAATTTTATGACTATATTATCACTTTTAAGTTCTAATTCCTTTTCTTTATTTAAGACCTTAATACTTGAAAAAGTAGACTTATAAATGTTTGTAGAATAACTTTGAGTACTAGGAATTTCGAATTGGTTCCAAGCTACAACATATCCTTTTTTAGCCCAAAAGGTATTGTGTTTTAACTTAAAATTAATAGTAATATAATAGGACTTACCTTTAATGAAATTAGGAAGCTTGTAAGGTAAACTTAATTCGTCTGTTTTTTGAGGGTCTAATTGTAAAGACTCGAGTATTCCTGACTGTAATACTCTACCTTCCTCTTCCAGTTTCCACTCTAAATCATATTGATTGAGGTTTAAAAAACTGTGTCTATTTTCTATCTTAAAAGTACCTTTACCAATGCTTACTGGTTTTACAAGAATGGGCTGAAAAATCTTTTTACATTCCCAAGCTGCTGGTTGTGGTGTTTGATCTGGAAAAATAACTCCGTTAATATTAAAGTTTTCAGAATTTATGGTATCTCCAAAATCGCCACCATAAGCCCAGAACTCTTCATCACTCTTATCTTTTTTAATTAAGCCTTGGTCCGTCCAGTCCCAAATAAAACCACCTATCATTCTTTTGTTATTCCAAATAGCTTCCCAAAACTCTAACAAATTCCCTGTAGAATTCCCCATAGAATGGGCGTACTCACACCACATTACGGGCCTATCATCTTTTTTATTATTTGCTATTGCAACAACCTCAGGTATGGAAGTATACATACGGCTAATTACATCAACATATTCGGGATCGATAGTATTATCGCTATACTGCGCCCCTTCGTAATGTATAAACCGAGTTGGATCGTAAGCCTTTATCCAGCCCGCCATAGCCGCATGATTTGGGCCCATACCAGATTCGTTACCTAAAGACCAACCTATAATAGATGGATGGTTTTTGTCGCGCTCCACCATACCCATAGCCCGTTGCATAAAAGAAGCATTCCAAACTGGAGCATTAGTTAATTTACCACCTAAGCCGTGCGTTTCAATATTCGCTTCATCCAAAACATATAGTCCATATTTATCACATAATTCATACCATCTAGGAGTGTTTGGGTAATGCGATGTTCTTACCGCATTAAAATTGAGTTGCTTCATTAATTTTATGTCCCTAATCATGGTTTCTTCATCTACAACCTTTCCTGTTCGTTGGTTATGCTCATGACGATTAACACCATATAAGTATATAGGCTTTCCATTTACCCATAACTTTCCTTCTTTTGTTTCTACAGTTCTAAAGCCGATTTTAGAGCTACGTGCTTCAATAACTTTATTGTTTTGATCTGTTATTTTTAAGACTAAATTATAAAGATTTGGTGTTTCCGCCGACCATTTTTTAGGGTTACTAATTTCTGCTGTAAGTAAAGAAAACGTGGTTGCACCGCTGTATGGAAATTTCTCATTAATAATAGTTTCAATACTTTTTCTTAATGGTTTTTTAAGAACAGATTTACCATCTGCGTCAAAAAGCATTGCCTCCAAATGCCACCCATTTAATTTCTTTTCAGTTTCGTTTACAATTTTCGGTCTTATTTCTAAAATAGCATTATGATAAGTACTATCTAAATTGGTACGAACAAAATAATCTTGAATATACGTTAAAGGTGTAGCTTCTAAATACACTTCTCTATGAATACCACTTAAACGCCAATGATCTTGGTCCTCCAAGTAACTTCCATTACTCCATCTAAACACTTTTACTGCCAGTTTATTGGTACCGGTGGTTAAATATTTTGTAATATCAAATTCGGCCGGTAAACGACTTCCTTCGCTATATCCAACTTTTTGGCCATTAACCCATACATAAAAGGCAGAACTAACACCTCCAAAATGTAAAACAACTCGTTCTTTCTCCCAACCCAATGGGATTTCAAAATTCTTTACATAACATCCCGTAGGATTATCGTTTGTTGGTACATAAGGTGGATTTACTGGCACAAATGGATATATGGTATTTGTATAAATAGCCGTTCCGTAGCCTTCCAATTCCCAGTTGGCCGGTACTTTTATATCCTGCCATTTCGACGTGTTAAAATCTAGCTTAAAAAAATTTGGAGACGATTCTTTAATTGTTTTGGACCATTGGAATTTCCAATTACCATTTAACGGAATGTATCTTTCGGATTCAATTTTGTTTGCATTTATAGCATTTTTGTCATTTCTAAATGATATGGAACTAGCACGAGCAGGTAACTTATTAATTCCAAAAACTGCTGGATTTTCCCAGTCATTATTTTGCGAAATGAGTAGGTTTGAGCAAATTACAATACATATAAATGAAACGATTTTTGACATCTTAATTGATTTTAAATAAAAGGATAAAAAACTCAATATAATTGCTAGATTAATTTAACTTAAATCACTGTGATTTTTTGGTTACAAATAAGGCAACAATTAGCTAAATTATATCTCTATTATGGTTTAAAAATTATAAACGTGATTTAAATTATTTTTTAAAATTAGCTTAAATCCGTATAAAGGGTTTTACTATTTGTTTAATTATTATTGCTTTTAATAAGCCCCGTAATATAAATATCAAATATATAATTAGCTTAACAAATAAATGAGGTCAAATAATGCATTTCGCAGGGGGTATAAATCAAAGTGAGACCATATTTGTTAAATTAATTTTTTCAGTTCAATAAAGAAAAATTATATGGCTTTTTCAGATAAAAACTTTAATAAAACTAAAATATATTTCTACTCACTAATAATTATGTCGTTAATTACTTTTTTTCAATTATAGCCAAAATCAATAAATATTAGATTAAATGGGTTTATGAAGTTGAATTAAAAAATAGAAATTTGTAAACTCCCTACACAGCCTTTAATATTATAACCTCTGTTATAACTTGAATATTACACCTTAATCTGTTTTTTTATAAGAACAAACAAAAGCAATTATTACCCAAACATTACTGTATTTTCGGAAATTGAAATTATGATTAGTAACACTACACTTTTACTAAGCAGTAATTATTTTATATAATTTAAATATCGCTTTGAGGCCGTTTAAATATAGTATTGAAACACCAATAAAAAGAAAGGCCAAAAAAAAAGACAAAAATAAAATCTTAAAAAATTTTTATTTAGAATGATTCTTGATAAATTTGCTGAGATTAAATTTATTTTTAATGAGTCTAAATAAAAACAAGTAGTTTTAACAACTACACTTATTACAATACAAACCATCAGTCGTGAGACAAAAAAAAAGAAAATTGCAAATTATTTTATTGTAACACAAGAGTCTAAACTTTTAATAAAAATTTAAAATAAAACATTTTACATCTAATAAATTAATAACAAAATTTTAAAAACACCCATATAATAAAAATATGACTAAATTAATCCCCCTAGTATGCTCAATATTATACACATTAAATGTGCTAGCACAAGATGACAATATATTGAGAGATAGAAAATTTTGGGCAAAAAACCCCAATTTAGAAACCATTAAACAAACGGTTAACGCTGGACACAGTCCTACACAACTAACATCTTCTGGTTTTGATGCCGTTACCAGTAGTATTTTTGCAAAGGCAAATATTGATATTGTAAAATATTTATTAAGCTTTAAAGAGAATAAACCCAATAAATTAACCCACGACGGACGTACATATCTATTTTGGGCGGCCTATTCTGGTAATTTAGAGCTTGTAAATTATTTATTAAACCATGGCGCACGTGTTGATATTATTGACGATAAAGGAAATTCACCTTTAATTTTCACCGCAGCCGCAGGAGAAACAAATACTAAAATTTACGATGCTTTAATTTCAAAAGGTGCAAATGTTAAATATGAAACTAATAAAAATGGAGCAAATGCCCTTTTATTATTAATCCCTAAATTATCAGATTTTGAAATCGTTGAATATTTTGAGTCTAAAGGCATTAGCTTAAAAAGTAAAGATAATTACGGTAATGGTGTATTTAACTATACGGCACAAACTGGTAATATTAAAATGTTAAAAAAACTAGTTGCAAAAGGCATTGCTTATAACACCGTAAATACAGAAGGTGGAAATGCCTTTATCTTTGCAAGTCAAGGCAGCCGAAGACATTCAAACGGTATAGATGTTTATAATTATTTAGAAAGCCTGGGTATTAATCCAAATATAACAACTACCGAAGGAAAAAACCCTTTAATTAATGTTGCTTCAAACACTAAAGACACCGGAATAATTGATTACTTTATAAAAAAAGGATTAAACCCTAATGCTGCAGATAAAGATGGTAACACTCCCTTTTTAAAAGCAGCACAATCTAATAACCTAGAAATATTACAATATCTATTTAAATTAACTAAAGACATCAATTTAGTTAATAATGATGGGCAATCTGCCTTAACTTTAGCTGTACAGTATAATAAACTAGAAATAGTTAATTATTTATTAGCACAGAAAGCTAATGCCCAAATAGTAGATAACAAAGGAAATAATTTAGCATACTATTTAGTAAATGCTTACGTACCTAGAGATAAAGCGAATTTTTATAAAAAAGGTAAATTACTTACCGATAATAATGTAGATTTTTCAGCCATACAATCAGGTAATAATACGCTTTATCAAATAGCCATTGAAAAATTAGATTTAGAACTACTTAAATTTTTAGAACCCTTAAAAATAGACATTAATGTTATTAACAACGACGGATTGTCTGTATTGCACCTAGCAGCCATGAAATCTAAAGATGATTCCATTTTAAAATATCTATTAGAGCAAGGTGCCAATAAAAAGGCATTAACAGAATTTGACGAATCGGTTTATGATTTAGCACAAGAAAACGAACTTATTAAAGCTAACGCTATAAATATTACTTTCTTAAAATAATTTAATATGAAAACCCTTTTTAAACAAACCAAATACATTACCATACTATCCCTTTTATTAGTTACTTTTTTAGCTTTTACAGCTAAACCTAACACCTATAAATGTATGGTACAAATGATTAATTATAATGGTGAAGGCGCTTATGTGGTTATATCACTAATAAATCCAGAAGGAACGTATGAAAAAACACTTTATGTACAAGGCGATGATGATGAATGGTACCACGATATAGCAGAATGGTGGCGTTTTTACGGTAAAACCAAAACAGACATAGATGCTATTACAGGTGCTACAATTGGCGGAGGTGAGCGCGCTATAAATGTTATTGAAATAGAACCAGATAAAATTAACACAGGTTATAGTTTAAGGTTTGAAACTGCTGTTGAAGACAAAGAATATTTCATTAAAGATGTAGAATTCCCATTAACTACCCAAAACATAAAGCTTAAACACGAAGGTAAAGGATATATAAGATACATACGTATGATGCCTCAAAATTAAGAACAAACCTCTTTAATGTCTTGCCCTTGCTTTATAATTCTAAGGCGATACATTAAAAATTTTTATTACCAAAAATCTTAAAAAACGCTTTGCTAAAAGTTATACAAATATTCCTGTAATGACGATTTCTATTTGGAGACTTAGCCACCTTATTTTAGCTATTTCCTCTTCATTATTTATAATTCTAGCTGCTTTAACCGGTACAATCTTAGCATTCGAACCAATTTCGAATAAGCTAGAGCCGTTTGCCGTAAAAAATGCTTCAGCACTTAGTCTTTCTAGCACTATAGAAAATCTAAAAAACGAATACGATGAAATTATTAATATAGAAATTGATAAAAATAATTTTATAACAGCCTCGGTAGTAACAAAACAAGGGCAAAGTGATAGTTTTTATCTTAATCCGTTTACAGCTAAAAAAATTGGAAACACAATCGAAAAGGCACCTATTTTTCGTTTTACTACCAACCTTCATAGATCGTTATTTTTAAAATCTACCGGACGTGCGATAGTTGGTATAGTTTCCTTTGTATTGTTTTTAATGGCTATAACTGGCATTATTTTAATTGCAAAACGACAAGGTAGTCTTAAGGATTTTTTTTCAAAAACTATAAAAGAAGATTTTAACCAATACTATCATGTTCTTTTAGGTAAATACACTTTAATACCAATAATAATAGTTACTCTTACCGGTGTTTTTTTGTCTTTGGAAAGGTTTTCATTTTTACCCGAAAGTAAAACCCCTCACATTAAACAACAACAAACCTCAATTAGTACACCAAACACCGAAAGTTTTAATATTTTCAACACCTTAACTTTAGGGGATATAAAAGGGGTTGAATTTCCTTTTTCTGATGATATTGAAGATTATTTCATTATAAAATTACATGATAAAGAACTTTATGTAAACCAATATAATGGACAAATAGTAAGCGAAAAACTAGATAATTTTAAAGCTCTTGCTACGCATTGGAGCTTAGTTTTACATACTGGGCAAGGGTCTATCTTATGGTCTATCTTACTACTGTTAACTAGTATTAGCATTTTATTTTTTGTGTATTCGGGGTTTTCTATGGCCTTAACAAGAAAAAATAACACTATAAAAATTAAAAATACTTTTAATAAAAATTCTGCCGAATATATAATTCTCGTAGGTTCTGAAACCGGAAGTACTTTTAAATTTGCTAAACTACTTTTTAACGCTTTATTGGCTTTAGGAAAATCTGTTTACATTTCGGAGTTAAACCAATATACTACCTATAAAAAAGCTACAAACCTATTGGTACTCACCTCAACGTATGGTGAAGGTAATGCTCCTGATAATGCTAAATATTTTGAAAAACTTATACAAGATACGCCACAAGAAAACACACTGCAATATGCTGTAGTTGGTTTTGGTTCTTTAGCGTACAAAGGTTTTTGTAAATACGCTATACTGGTAGATGGTCTGCTTCAACAACATAAAAAATGTACACCTAGCTTAACACTACATAAAATAAATAATAAATCGTTTACAGAGTTTAAAAATTGGGCAGATACTTGGGCTAAAAGTAAAAATTTAGCACTTCAAGTAAACCAGCCTAAAAACGAACCTAAACAAAAAATAACACCTTTTAAAGTAGTTACCCGCATCAACTTAAATAGTGATTATTCATTTTTACTAGAAATACAACCTTTAAAAAAAATAGCTTTTAAGTCTGGAGATTTGCTTTCCATAACTCCTAAAAACGAAACAGTAGCAAGACAATATTCCATTGGTAAAACAGGTAAAACTATTTTATTAAGTATAAAAAAACATGAGTTTGGGGTATGCTCTAACTATTTAAACAATTTAAAATTAAACGATATGTTATCTGCCAATATTGAACAAAACACAGCCTTTCATTTTCCTAAATCGGCAAAGGAAGTTATAATGATTTCTAATGGTACAGGAATTGCCCCATTTTTAGGTATGATTACAGATGAAAATTTAAAACATTCTAAAAACTATTTATTTTGGGGAGGACGAACAAATGCGTCTTACAAAATGTACTCCAAATATATAGATGATGCTTTTTATAATAAAAAGCTATCTGGTGTTTATTTAAGTTTTTCGCAAGGCGAAAGTCAAAAAAAGTATGTTCAAAATGCGTTGATGGAAAAAGAAGATTTAGTTTCTAAAGTTTTAAAAAACAACGGTATTGTAATGATTTGCGGTTCGGTTGCCATGCAAAATGGAGTTTTAAAAACATTAGAGCATATTTCAAGAGATAAACTTAATACACCGCTAAACATGAAACTTATAAAAACTGACTGCTACTAAAACCAAAAGTATGTGTACTAAAATTAAAATCATATCAAAAGTAAAAAGTGGAGAATTGTATTTATGTCGTGATTGCCATGTTTATCATCTAGAATTTAATAATATTTATTTAGAGTTTAATGCCAAAGAATTTAAACAATTTAAAAACTTTATTCTGGATCTTGAAATTGAATATTGGGAACATAAATATGCATCGGCAAGAGTAAAACGCAAAATACCCATTCCATCTATGCAACAAAACCTTGTTTTAATGTTTAACAGAGAGGAAATCAAAGAATTAAAATCCCTTTTTACGAATACCACAAACAGTACTTTTACAAGAGATTTAAAAACAAAAGATATAGATTATACACTAATATTAAATTAAACATGGACGATATTACAGTAATTTATAAAAATAATTTTGGTTTAGTTTTTTACTGGAAGCGCTGCGCTGCAAAAAATTACAAAAAATTAAACCTAGTTTTTAATAATACTGCGTTACATTTAACAGAGGTTGAAATGCTTATATTTTCCGGACATATTGAAACCGCTTTAAATAAATTAATAAAAATTAATAATACTAGCGACCAAGAACACCTTATGCATTTGGAAACTCCAACGCCTCAAGTAAGTTTTATTGTTAACTATGAAGAGTTAATTTGTGTACAAAACCTAGTAGAAGGTGCTTTATTTGAGCTCGAATTAATTACTTGTTTAGACTATATTCATAATCAAAATAAAAGTAGCTAACCATATTAACCAGAAAGTAGATTTATAATAATTTTTGTAACACTCCTATCACATTACATTAAAACCAAATTATTTTAAAAAAAAACACCATTAATCAAAGATTAACGGTGTTTTAATATTGTCTATTCCCAGACTTGTCGGGGTGGCAGGATTCGAACCTGCGACCTCCGCGTCCCAAACGCGGCGCGATAACCGGGCTACGCTACACCCCGATTTGGTTATCTAAACTTCTATAAAGAAATTTGCGGAGAGACAGGGATTCGAACCCTGGGTAAGTGTTTCCACCTACGACGATTTAGCAAACCGCTCCTTTCGGCCACTCAGGCACCTCTCCAGTATTTTAATATAAGAACGTGCATTTAATTTCAAACGCGGATGCAAATTTAGTTTTTATCTTAAATAACACAAATATTTTTTAACTTTTTTTTACTTTTTATTCAGGATATTCAATTCTTAAATGGTAAATATTTGCAAGCTTGTGTTTTAGCACTTTTTTAATAGATTGAATTTCTTTAAAAGTAATGTTAGCATTTAAAAACTGCCCTTCTTCTATTTGTTTATTTATAATTTTTTCTACAAACGCTTCAATTTTAGTTGAAGTTGGCTCTTTTAAACTTTTTGAAGCTGCTTCAATACTGTCACACATCATTAAAATAGCCGTTTCTTTACTAAACGGTTTTGGCCCCGGGTAACTAAAATCTAACTTGTCTATATCTAAATCTGGATAGTCCTTTTTCTCCTGCATATAAAAATAATACACAACACTAGTGCCGTGATGCGTGCGTATAAAATCAATTACTCGATCTGGTAAATTATTTTTTCTAGCTATTTCTATGCCATCAATAACATGGTCTGTTATTATTCTAGCACTTTCCTTTGAAGATAACTCGTCGTGCGGATTAATTCCTGTAGACTGGTTTTCTGTAAAATACGTTGGGTTTTTCATTTTACCAATATCATGATATAATGCTCCTACTCTAGCTAACATGGCATTTGCTCTTATTTCGTTTGCAGAAGCCTCTGCTAAATTAGCTACGTTTAAAGAATGATGAAATGTTCCTGGTGCTTTATTAGAAAGTTCTTTAAGCAGTTTACTATTGGTATCAGAAAGTTCTAAAAGTGATACATCTGAAACTAAACCAAAAAGCTTTTCGTAGGCATAAATTAAAGGCTGCACAAACAAGGTGGCTAAACCGCATAAAATAAACCAAATAAACGTTTCCCACTTTAAAGACTCTACACTGCCCTCATGTATTACAAAAAAAGCAAAATAAGCTATGATATATATTAGTGTTATTTGACCTACAGATATAAACAAATTAGCTCGTTTATAAAGCTCGGAAACGGTTAAAATAGTAACTATACCTGCTATAATTTGCAAAAACAAATACTCGTAACTATTAGGCACAATAAATCCTAATAAAAGCACTGTTAATACGTGAGCAAATAAACCTAAACGTGCATCAAAAAAAGCTTTAAATACTAAGGGTAAAATACAAATAGGAACTATATAAATGTATTTAGAATCGTATTTTACAACCAGTGTGGTTATAAATACCATTAATAAGATATTAAAAAATATAAACGTAACTTTTGTATTATTTTCAAAAACGGTAATTCTATACTTTCGTAAAAAAAGAAGCAGCATTAATAAAGCTAAAGCAACTAGTAACGTATAAGCAAACAAAACCCAATTATAATTAGATTCATTCCATACCTGCGACTCATATTCTAACTGTAGTGATTTTAAAATTTGATACTTATCACCTTCTATAACTTCACCTTTAGAAATAATTAAAGTTTCTTTTGCAATACTTCCTCTCGTATATGATATTCGGCTTAACTCATCATTAATAGCCTTATCGGTAAAACTTTTGTTGTACGTAATATTTGGCTCTATTAAATCAAAACAAAATGCCAAAAATTGGGCTTTAAAACTAGATAAATTACTTTTTGCCAATTGGTATTCTATAACTCGATCTAAATCATTCTGCTTTATAAGGTTGGAGTAAAAACCTTCTTGTTTTTTTTCTCTTCCATCTAAAATTACAATAGATTTATCTAAGTCAAAATTATAATTTTCACTTAAAACGCCATAACTATATAATTCTGACACAACACGTTTTCCTGCATCAAATAAACTTTTAGAAATATTAGTAGGTATTGTATCTGGAAACGAATATTTAAACTGTTTACTAAAGGACTCTGTAACTTTATTATATACAGTATTATCTATATCAAAATATAATATACTATGGTCTAATATTCGCTTTTTCTCTAAAGCAATTTCGGCATCGGTTTTTTTTATTGCGAAATCAAACGGAGCTTGTAAGCTTTCGGACTGCCATGGCTTACCTTTTTCAAAACTATATTTAAATTTTCCACTTTTAGGAAATAAATACACAATTAAAAAAGTAGTGCTTATAAACAACAATACTTTATAAATTAAAGCGTGATTTTTGTATAATTTATTTATAACGTCTTTCATGTTTCTGCTCTAAATACTCCTTTATTAAATCTAATACCCGATTACTTTCGCACTTTAATTTTTGCTTTAAACTATTAAGTTATATTTAATTTAATTAGTATAATTATCAAATGTAATAAATTTATTGTCTTTTACCTGGTTTTACAAGGTAGTCCTTCTAACAATTTTAGTTTGCTTAATGTTCTATTAAAAACGTAGCTAGGGTATAAATATTTAACGCTTTACTTAAAGTTTAAACTTAAAAAAAGTTAAAAACACGGGTTAATACACACTCTTTTAATTTAATGAAGAAGCTTAAAAACTAGTTCTATTCTAAACCTTTAAATTTCTACTAAAAAATCGTTATTTTCGCAAGTAGTATACTAAAAACGTGTTATTAAATGAATAAAGAAGTCGTTATTGTTTCTGCCGTTAGAACTCCTATAGGGAGTTTTTTAGGTTCTTTATCAACTATTTCCGCACCTAAATTAGGTGCTATAGCTATTCAAGGGGCTTTAGAAAAAATAAGTTTAAACCCAGAACTTGTTGAAGAAGTTTTAATGGGTAACGTTGTACAAGCAGGAACAGGACAGGCTCCGGCAAGACAGGCTGCAATTTTTGCGGGTATTCCAAATACAGTACCTTGTACAACTGTTAATAAAGTTTGTGCCTCTGGAATGAAAGCTGTAATGCAAGCAGCACAATCTATAGCCCTAGGAGACGCAAATATTATAGTTGCTGGCGGTATGGAAAACATGAGTTTAATCCCGCACTATTTATACGCAAGAAACGCAACAAAATTTGGGTCAACTACGTTGGTAGATGGTATGCAAAAAGATGGGTTGGTAGATGTTTACCATAAAAACGCTATGGGTGTATATGCAGATTTATGTGCTACTAAATATAAATTTTCTAGAGAAGATCAAGATGCATACGCTATAAATTCCTATAACAGGTCTGCCAAAGCTTGGGAAAATGGCAAATTTAATAACGAAATAGTACCTGTTGAAGTGCCTCAACGCCGCGGAGAACCTATTATTGTGATTAAAGATGAAGAGTACAGCAAAGTAAAAATGGATAAAATTCCGCAATTACAACCTGCTTTTTCTAAAGATGGTACAGTAACTGCTGCAAACGCTTCGACTATAAATGATGGTGCAGGTGCTATGGTTTTAATGAGTAAAGAAAAAGCCCAAGAATTAGATCTAAAAGTTTTAGCAACAATAAAAAGTTATGCTGATACTGCTCATGAACCGGAGTGGTTTACAACATCCCCATCAAAAGCTCTACCTAAAGCTTTAAATAAAATTGGAATGGAGTTAGACGATGTAGATTTTTTTGAGCTCAATGAAGCGTTTTCTGTTGTTGGTTTAGCTAACATGAAAATATTAGGTCTTTCTAATGAGCGCGTAAATGTTAATGGCGGTGCTGTTTCATTAGGACACCCTTTGGGGTGTTCTGGAGTAAGAATATTAATTACATTATTAAACGTACTAGAGCAAAATAATGCAAAAATTGGTGCCGCAGCAATTTGCAATGGTGGCGGTGGTGCATCTGCAATGATTATTGAACGCCCCTAACATATAAGTTACAAACCAATAGCATAGTAGTACTCCAAATGAACTTAAGCACTATTTTTCCTTTTAGAAATTTTATAACACTATTTTTTAATGCAGTACGGTATTTGTAATTTAAGCATTGTTCCGCTTCGAAATGAGCCAGCAGATGTTAGTGAATTAATTTCACAGGTCCTTTATGGCGATTTTTTTAAAATTTTAGAACAACGAAAGCAGTGGGCCAAAATTAGGCTAGCGTTTGATAATTATGAAGGCTGGATAGATAATAAGCAGTATATCGAAATAACAGAACAACAATACAAGGTTATCCATAAGGAAACCCCTGTATTATCTACAGACCTAGTTGAATTTATCGAGGATAAAAACCAGCAATTATTCCCTATCGTTATTGGCTCTAGCTTAAATGGACTATCATTGATAAACCATAACTACGAAGGTAATTTTGTTAACCTACAAATAGATAAAACCAATATTATTAAAACAGCATATATGTATTTAAATACACCTTACTTGTGGGGTGGAAAAACACCTTTTGGTATTGATTGCTCTGGATTTACACAAATGGTATACAAGCTTAATGGTTATAAGTTATTACGTGACGCTTCGCAGCAGGCAACTCAAGGAGAGGCCTTAAGCTTTATTGAGGAAAGTGAACCGGGTGATTTAGCTTTTTTTGATAATAGTGAAGGTATTATTACCCATGTAGGTATTATTATGAAAGATAACTATATTATACACGCTCACGGCAAAGTTAGAATTGATCGCTTAGACCATTCTGGCATCTATAACATTGACCAAAAAAGGCACACACATAAACTACGGGTTATAAAAAAGATAATATAAAAAAAGCCGCTTTAAGGCGGCTTTTTTTATATTATCTTTTTTATGTTTGGTAATCCATATTACTATTTTCCCGACACAGACGCTGCTTTATCGCTCATTTCATTAGCTTTAGCTGTTTCACCTAAAGCTAAGTAAATGTTTTTTAATTGAATATAAATATCCGATTTAGTATTTGAATTCTTACTTATAAAATCAAGTAATACATTAGCTCCGTCTTTAAACAATTGATTCTTTTCAACTTTATATTGTTCATATTTCACATCATCGGCTTTACTTGTTCCTAATTTACCCATAGTTGCAATAACCATATTTCCTTTTTCAATATAGTAATTTGAAAGATTTAGTGCTGCATCACTATAACTAGGATCTATACTTAATACCGTTTCGAAAGATTTTTTAGCTGCCTCTAAATCTCCTTTATTCATGCTAACAACACCAACGTTATAATGCAATGCGGCGTTATTTGGCTGTTTAACTAAGGCTTGCTCTATTAAATTTTTAAATTTATCTTCATCTTTCAACTGTAAATAAATATTAGCCTCGTTAATAATTAGATCTACATTGTCTGGGTTTTCTGCCCTAGCGTCCTTAATTGCAGAAAGTGCCTTTTCGTTATCGCCATTAGAAATATAAATAAGTGCAATATTTTTAACAATCTCCGGTTTTTTAGATTCCGTTTTACGCTCACCAGGCTTTATATAAGTTCCAGTTTTAACGTATAAATCACGAGTTTCTTTAGTTAAAATCTCTTCTTCGCCTGTTTCCTTATTTGTAGCAAAATACTCTTTTGTAATACCCGTATAGTTTAAATCTTTAAGCTCTTCATAAAATCCTAGAGCTCTATCGTATTCTTGTTCGTTAATTGCAGTTGCAGCAGCAAAATACAGAAACATAGTATCCTTAGTTTTTACCCTATATGCTTTTTCAAAATACTTTGAGGCTTTAGAATAGTTTTGGTCTTTATACGCCTTGTCTCCTATGGTTATTAAATTGTTAGAAATTGTTTGTTTTAATACCTTAATTTCATCCCCATATACATCTTTTGCTTTATTAAAGTTCTCCAATACAGCTCCAATATCACTAAGACTTCCTTTTCCATTAGCGTATAAAACTTGTCCTTTTAAAAAGTATAACTTAGCTTTTAACTTATCGTCCATACCGGACAATAAGCCTTCAGCCTGAGTTATGGCTGTTTTAGCTTCAGCGAAATTATTATTTTTAATAGCCTTTTCGACAAGTTTCAATTCCTTTTTCTGTGCAAATGTAAATGCACTTATTGAAAATGCTAAAGCGATGATTAATTGTTTTTTCATTTTAAATAATATTAAATTTAAGATTCAGTGTTATTATTGTCTATATTAGTATCAAGAGTTGTGCCATCATCTGAAGCCTCAATGTTTTCGCTATTTTCAGCGATTATCACATTGCCATCTTCATCTAATTCCACCTCATCTTCATCATGCATTACTTTTGCAACAGCAGCAATGGAGTCTTTACCCTTTAGGTTAATTAATTTAACACCTTGAGTGGCACGACCCATAACTCGTAAATCTTTTACAGCCATTCTAATTGCTATACCAGATTTATTGATAATCATTAAATCATCATCGTCTGTTACATTTTTAATAGACACTAAGTTACCTGTTTTTTCGGTAATTGAAATGGTTTTTACGCCTTTTCCGCCACGATTGGTAATTCTGTAGTCTTCTAAGCTTGAACGTTTACCATAACCGTTCTCTGAGACTACTAATACATTACTCTCCATATCATCGACGGCAATCATACCAATTACCTCGTCTGTTTTTTCATCTTGTAAACGAATACCTCTTACACCTGATGCTCCACGTCCCATAGGTCGTGTTTTAGCTTCTTCAAAACGAATAGCTTTACCAGATTTTAGTGCTAACATAACTTGACTTTCGCCTGTTGTTAATTTAGCTTCTAATAATACATCGTCGTCTTTAATTGTAATCGCATTAATTCCGTTTGTTCTAGGACGCGAATATTGCTCTAAAGAGGTCTTTTTTACCTGACCTTTTTTAGTAGCCATAATTACGTAATGATTATTAATATACTCTTCATCTTTTAAATCTTGAGTACAAATAAACGCCATTACCTTATCGTCCTGCTCGATATTTATAAGGTTTTGAATGGCACGCCCTTTAGATGTTTTACTACCTTCAGGTATTTCGTAAACGCGCATCCAGAAACATTTTCCTTTCTGGGTAAAGAATAACATGTATTGGTGGTTGGTACCAACAAATAGATGCTCTAAGAAATCTTCATTTCTTGTGGTAGATGCTTTTTGCCCTACACCACCTCTATTTTGAGTTTTGTATTCTGTTAATGAGGTACGTTTAATATATCCTGCATGCGAAATAGTGATTACCACTTTTTCGTTAGGAATCATATCTTCAATACTTAAATCGCCACCAGCGTATTCAATTACAGAACGACGCTCATCTCCATATTTATCTCTTACAACTTCCAACTCGCCTTTTATGATATCCATACGACGCTCTTTCTTGTCTAGAATATCTTTAAGATCGATAATGGTTTTCATTATGTCTTCGTACTCGCCACGTAACTTATCTTGCTCTAAACCTGTAAGCTGACGCAATCTCATTTCTACAATTGCCTTAGCTTGAATTTCTGAAAGTTTAAAACGTTCTATTAAGTTTGTTCTTGCTTCATCGGCGTTTGAAGATGCTCTAATTATTTTTATTACTTCATCAATATTATCAGAAGCTATAATTAAACCTTCTAAAATATGAGCACGCTCTTCTGCTTTACGCAATTCGTAAGTGGTACGTCTAACAACTACCTCATGTCTATGCTCAACAAAATAATGGATTAATTCTTTTAAGTTTAATAATTGCGGACGCCCATTAACTAATGCAATATTATTTACACTAAATGAAGATTGTAGCGCCGTATATTTAAATAACTTATTTAAAACGATATTTGGGATAGCATCGCGTTTTAAAACGTAAACAATGCGCATTCCGTTTCTATCAGACTCATCTCTAATAAGCGAGATACCTTCTAGCTTTTTATCGTTAACTAAGTCGGCAGTTTTCTTAATCATATCTGCCTTATTCACTTGGTACGGAATCTCGTCAACAATAATACATTCACGACCATTTACCTCTTCAATATTGGTTTTAGCACGCATTACAATACGCCCTCTACCCGTATGAAAAGCTTCTTTTACACCATCGTAACCATAAATTGTTCCTCCTGTTGGAAAATCTGGTGCTTTTATGTGTGTAATTAGCTCGTCAATTTCAATATCATTATTTTCAATGTATGCTATTGTACCATTAACAACTTCGGTTAAATTGTGAGGTGGCATATTTGTAGCCATACCTACTGCAATACCAGAAGCTCCGTTAACCAATAATCCTGGAATACGAGTTGGTAAAACTGTTGGTTCCTGTAAGGTATCATCAAAATTTAATTTATGATCTACAGTTTCCTTATCAATATCTGCCAACATGTCCTCAGAAATTTTGCGCATACGCGCTTCTGTATAACGCATTGCTGCAGGACTATCTCCATCAATTGACCCAAAGTTACCTTGACCATCTACCAGCATATAACGCAAACTCCATTCCTGAGCCATACGCACCATAGCATCGTATACTGAGGTATCACCGTGTGGGTGATACTTACCTAAAACCTCTCCAACTATTCTTGCGGACTTTTTATGTGCTGTGTTAGCTCTAACACCCAGTTCGTGCATACCGTAAAGTACACGTCTATGAACCGGTTTTAAACCATCTCTTACATCTGGTAAAGCACGTGACACAATGACCGACATTGAATAATCAATGTAAGCCGATTTCATCTCATCCTCAATATTAATAGGGATCAATTTTTCTCCTTCTGCCATATATAAATTAATTTAGTTATATGTAAATTTCTTAACACGCTAATATAAGAATTCCAATAGTTACAGAACGACTATAAAGGCTCCTTTTTCACGTAATTTATTAACAATTTAAACGACTTATTTCGTTAATAAGTATGAGCGTTAAAATTTTGATTTAATAAAGATTTTTTCGTCAATTAGCACTAAGTAGACAAAACATTTAGATTTTTAGGTTTCTTACTTTTTTTAGCCGTATAAAATTTTACTACCGCAAATTACGCGTATCTATTTTATTTGCTTTAACAGATGTTAATTTTAAGACTTAAAATCTTGTTAAAACCATAATGTTTTTACTATTAACACATTTTTAGGTATAGTTTTTGACTTTAGTTAAAATGTTTTACTATTTTTAATGCAGAAAGGACACGATTTATGGATGATAATTTTTCCCCAAGAGTAAAAAATGTAATTGCGTACAGCAAAGAAGAAGCATTGCGATTAGGCCATGATTTTATTGGTACTGAACATCTCATGCTTGGTCTTTTGCGCGATGGCGATGGCAAAGCAATAAATATTTTAAATGCTTTAGATATAGATTTAAATCATTTAAGACGAAAAGTTGAAATATTAAGTCCTGCAAACCCCAATATTATTATAGCTTCTAATCAAAAAAAGAATCTACACCTTACAAGGCAAGCAGAACGAGCTCTAAAAACCACTTTCTTAGAAGCTAAATTATTTCAAAGCACCTCTATTAACACGGCGCATTTATTACTTTGTATTTTAAGAAACGAAAACGACCCCACTACCAAGCTTTTAAATAAGCTGAAAGTAGATTACGATAATGTTAAAGAACAATTTAAACTTATGATTACAAACGACAACGACTATATAGAGCCTAAGTCTGAATTTCAAGATGACGACAATGCACCAGAAGAAGAATCTACCAAGGATAACATTTTTAATGCTCCAACAGGTAAGACGAATAAAAAGTCAAAAACTCCTGTTTTAGATAATTTTGGACGTGATTTAACAGCGATGGCTGAAGAAGGTAAACTTGACCCTGTTGTAGGTAGAGAAAAAGAAATACAACGCGTGTCTCAAGTTTTAAGTAGAAGAAAGAAAAACAACCCGCTTTTAATTGGAGAACCTGGAGTTGGTAAATCTGCCATAGCCGAAGGTTTAGCACTTAGAATTGTTAAGCGTAAAGTATCGCGTATATTATTTAACAAACGTGTTGTAACTCTAGATTTGGCAAGTTTAGTTGCCGGAACAAAATACAGAGGCCAGTTTGAAGAGCGCATGAAAGCCGTAATGAACGAGCTTGAAAAAAATGATGATGTTATTTTATTTATTGATGAAATACACACCATTGTTGGTGCTGGAGGAGCCACAGGTAGCTTAGATGCTTCAAACATGTTTAAACCCGCTTTAGCAAGAGGCGAAATACAATGTATTGGTGCTACAACCTTAGATGAATACAGACAATATATCGAGAAGGATGGTGCTTTAGAGCGTCGTTTTCAAAAGGTTATTGTAGAACCTACATCGGTTGAAGAAACTATAGAGATTCTTAATAACATAAAAGGAAAATACGAAGAACATCATAATGTTGATTATACACCAGAAGCTATTGAAGCTTGTGTAAAATTAACCAACAGATACATGACCGAACGCTTTTTACCCGACAAAGCTATTGATGCTTTAGATGAAGCAGGGTCGCGCGTACACATAACAAACATTGAAGTTCCTAAGCAAATTATTGAGTTTGAAAAACAACTTGAAGATATTAAGGAATTAAAAAATGCGGTGGTAAGAAAGCAAAAATACGAGGAGGCTGCAAAACTTAGAGATGATGAGAAACGCATTGAAAAGGATTTGGCTATAGCTCAAGAAAAATGGGAAGAAGACACCAAACAACATAGAGAAATTGTTACTGAAGATAATGTAGCCGACGTTGTTTCAATGATGACAGGTGTACCTGTAAACAGAATTGCGCAAACCGAAATTAACAAATTAGCAGAATTACCCAACCTTATAAAAGGAAAAGTAATTGGTCAAGATGATGCGGTTGCCAAGGTTGTTAAAGCTATTCAACGTAACAGAGCTGGACTTAAAGACCCAAACAAGCCAATTGGTTCGTTTATATTTTTAGGACAAACAGGTGTTGGAAAAACGCAACTAGCAAAAGTACTATCTCGCGAATTATTTGATAGTGAAGATTCTCTAGTAAGAATCGACATGAGTGAATACATGGAAAAATTCGCTATTTCTAGATTAATTGGAGCACCTCCAGGATACGTAGGCTACGAAGAAGGTGGACAATTAACCGAGAAAGTTAGAAGAAAACCTTACGCCGTAATTCTTTTAGATGAAATTGAAAAAGCACACCCAGATGTATTTAACATGCTACTTCAAGTGCTTGACGATGGCTATTTAACAGATAGTTTAGGTAGAAAGATTGATTTTAGAAATACTATTATCATCATGACGTCTAACATTGGTGCACGTAAACTAAAAGATTTTGGTACCGGAATTGGTTTTGGTACAGCGTCTCAAAAAGCACAAGAAGATGCCAATGCAAGAAGCGTTATTGAAAACGCCCTTAAAAAATCGTTTGCACCAGAATTCTTAAATAGAATTGACGATGTTGTTGTATTTAATGCTTTAGAAAAAGAAGACATCAATAAAATTATTGATATTGAACTTGAAAAATTATTATTCAGAATTAAAGGATTGGGCTACCTACTAACCCTTACTGAAGCTGCTAAAGATTACATAGCAGAAAAAGGTTTCGATAAGCAATATGGCGCAAGACCGCTTAAAAGAGCGATTCAAAAATATGTTGAAGATGCGTTAGCTGAAGAAATTGTAGCATCAAATCTACAAGAAGGAGACAAGATTAAAATTGATTTAACCAATGACTCTGATGAACTTGTAATATCTATTGAAAAAGCTGAAAAACCAGCCGAATCATAATATTAAAAAGCAAACATTAAAAAAAGCTCGAATGGAAACATTCGGGCTTTTTTTATACTTTATAAATACAATTAATATTAGTAAAAACTATACGCTTATATTTTTACATTAAACCGAGAAGCTCATAAAGGCCACTATCTAGCAAATCCATTTTATATTACGGAATAATTTGCTCGGGTTCTTCTTGTAAATAATGCTCCGAATAAATTTTAGTAAAATGAGCCCCGTAAAATAAAATTAAGCTAGAATAAGACACCCATAGCATAACCAAAATAATAGCTCCAGCGGCACCGTATGTAGAACCTGGTTCCATTTCGCTAAAATATAATGCCAATAAATATTTCCCTAAAACAAACAAAACAGACGTAAGAGCAGCACCAATACGGACAGCACGCCATGGTATTCTGGCATTTGGCAGTATTTTAAACATAGTTGCAAAAAGCACATAGATCATTAACAAGGAAAGAATCACATCTAAATAATAAACATAGTCAACAAAATCTATTGGTATATAATGTTTTAAATTTTCACCAAAAGCGCTTAAAGCCGACGTTAATACAAAACTAATTAAAAGCAAAAAGCCAATAACAAGAATAAACCCAAAGCTTTTAATTCTGCCAAAAACAGTCTCGATTAATCCATTTTTAAATCTTGGTTTTGCTTTCCATATTTTGTCTAAAACATTCTGGATTTGAAAAAACACTCCCGTAGAACCATAAATTAAAGTTCCAACGCCAATTAATGTAGTAAAAATTGATGTTGAGGCTTCTCCTCTATCAACCATCATAAGTCTTATCGATTCTGCAGTCTGAGTTCCCAATGCTTTAGAAATTTGGGCTAACAATTCTCCTTGCACAATCTCCTTGCCCCAAATAGAACCTACTAAATTCACTATAATTACCATTAATGCTGGTAAAGATAAAATAGCGTAATAGGCCACCACAGCACTTCTTTCAAAAGGATCACCGCTAAACCAAGATTTACCTGCCTTAATTATCAACTTAGGCAAATCAACAATTTTAAATTTGATTTTTACGTCTTGGGTTTTCATTTTAAACTATTTATTTAATACGCTCGTTAGGCACTCTAAAAAGTAAAATAATACCAGCTAAAAAGAAAACAAATAAAAACAAAATACCATTTCGCATACTACCAGTTAATTGGTCTATAAATGCAAAAATAACCATCCCTATAACAATCCCTATTTTTTCGGCAACATCATAAAAACTAAAATAAGACGTAGTGTCTTCCGTTTCTGGTAAAAATTTAGAATAAGTAGAACGTGCCAAGGCTTGTATTCCGCCCATTACTAAACCTACCAAACCAGCAGCAATATAAAATTCTGTAGGTGTATGCATCGTATAAGCATAAAAACACAACCCCATCCATGTTATGTTAACAGCAATTAGGGTTTTAATATTTCCAAATTTTGATGACGCAATAGAGGTTAAAAACGCCCCTAAAATAGCAACCAACTGTATTATTAGAATACTACCTATTAGGCCAAATGTTTTGGCATCATCATCGCCCCACAAAATTTCTTCTTCTCCAAAATAAACAGCTACCAACATAATGGTTTGTACCGCCATACTAAACACAAAAAAGGCATGCAAATAGCGTTTTAATCTTAAATTTTCGTTTAAATCGTTCCATACCAAACGTAATTCTTTAAAGCCGTTAAATATAATAGCCCTGGTAACTTTATGCCCGCTAGAAGTTCCTTTTGGCAACCAGTAAAAACTATACTGACTAAAGCCTATCCACCATAAGCCAACAAGTACAAATGAATAACGCATACCTACTTGTGCTGCAGATTCAATTACTTCGCCGTTTTCTGAAATTTTATCGGCAATAAAAAAAGTAGATGGATACATAACCATGGCTAAATTTAAAACCAATAGCAAAACACTGCCCAAATACCCTAACGAAAATCCTTTGGCGCTAATACTATCTTGTTGCTCTGAAAATGCTATATCTGGCAAATACGAATTATAAAACACCAAACTTCCCCAATATCCAATTAATCCCATAAAGTAAAACAGTAAGCTTAAATGAATCTTATCTGGAGTAATATCAAACCAATATAAACCAATACAACCAGCACCACCAACATAGCAGAAAAATTTTAAGAAATTCTTTTTGTTTCCTACGTAATCGGCAATACCAGATAAAATGGGCGATGTAATGGCTACAACCAAAAATGTAAAAGCAGTAACAAAAGTTATAAGCGCTGTACTTTTAAACTCGAAACCAAATGCAAAAACTGTTTTAACTTCCGAAGTACTTTTAAGAAACAATGCCGAGTAAAAAATAGGAAATATAGACGACGCAATTGTTAGTGTGTACACAGAATTTGCCCAATCGTAAAAGGCCCAAGCATTTAATAACTTTTTACTTCCTTTCTCTAAAACTGCCATAATAAAAAAGCTGCCCTTTTATGAGCAGCTTCGAAAATAAGCAAATATTTTATTTATATGGCTATTACTAATTTCTAAATGTAGTAACGCCAAATTTCTTAGCCTCAGCTTTTGCATTTGGTGCCCAATTAGTAAGATTCGCAATTCTTGTATCGTTTGATGGATGCGTACTCATAAACTCTGCAGGCGCTTCTCCTCCACTATTCGCTTTCATACGTTTCCACAATTCGGCTGCTTCATCTGGGTTATAACCAGCAATAGCCATTAAATAAATACCAATTTGATCGGACTCTGTTTCATGACTTCTACTAAAAGGTAACATAACACCTAACTGCGATCCAATACCGTAATATTGATTAAAAGCATTTCTTGCATTCTCATCTTTAATGGCAATATTTCCTGCTACAGCAATGCCTTGTTGTAAATATCCAGCACTCATACGTTGCTGTCCGTGATTTGCTAAAGCGTGAGCTACCTCATGCCCCATAATAGCAGCAACACCAGCCTCATTTTCTGCTATTGGTAATATTCCTGTATAAAATACAATTTTACCACCTGGCATACACCATGCATTTACAGTAGCATCATCTACTAAATTGTACTCCCATTTATAATCATTTAAATATCCTTCATTACCATTTGCATTTAACCAACGCTCGGCAGCAACTGCTATACGTTGTCCTACTCTTTTAATCATTTCGGCATCTTGGGTTCCTGTAATGACTTTGTTTTCGTTTAAAAACTGACTGTATTGAGAGAATGCAGTTGGGAATAACTGAGAGTTAGGCACTAATGCCATTGTTTTCTTTCCTGTAAAAGGATTTGTAGCGCAAGAAAACACTAAAGCAGATAAAGCCATTATACAAAGGGTGTGTTTCATTTTCATAATTCGATGGTTTAATTTCAATTCTTAAAAATACGTAAAAAATGTATTGTTATTTTAATTGGACACTTAAATAATATATTTGTCACACATAAAAAATTAATCGTTCTTTTGTTATAATTTGATTTTTTTTTCGACCTAAGTAGCATAAAAATTTAAACAAATGAACAAGATAATAATTGCTTTTGTCCTAGTATTATTTTTTAATTGCAACTCTGCGGCCCAAAAAAAAACAAACAACAAAGAAGAGCCTTTTAAAATAACCAAAACTGAAGCCGAGTGGAAAGCAGAACTAAGCGCTAAAGAATTTTATGTTTTAAGGCAAGCTGGTACAGAGCGTGCTTTTTCTAGCCCTTTAAACAAAAACGAAGTAGATGGTGTTTATGTTTGTAAAGGATGCGACACACCGTTATTTAAAAGTGATCACAAGTTTGATTCTGGTACAGGTTGGCCAAGTTTTGATAGAGAGATAAAAGGTCATGTTAGTTTTTCTACAGATTACAATTTAGGCTATGCCAGAACCGAAGAGCATTGTGCTACATGTGGCGGCCATTTAGGTCATGTTTTTAATGATGGCCCCAAACACACCACAGGTAAGCGTCATTGTATAAATGGGGTGTCGTTAAAATTTATTCCTAATAACTAAAAGTCAATAAGTGACTATATAATTTTTATAAAATTCTTGAAATGTATTAAAAGCTTGCTATTTAAAAATTGACGCTTTACCTTTATTATATGGAAAGTTATTTAGAGAGCGTAATTAAACAATTTGAGTATTACAAAAGCTTAGGCGATAAAACGTTTAAACAGTTAAGTTTTGATGATATGCTTTGGCAAAGTGATGAAGATGCCAATAGTATTGCTATACTTGTTAAGCACACGGCAGGCAATATGCGAAGCAGATGGACCAATTTTTTAACTGATGATGGCGAGAAAACCTGGCGAAACAGAGATGATGAATTTGTTAGTGACTTTACTTCCGAAGTAGCTGTAATAGCTGCTTGGGAAAGCGGATGGTTTTGTTTATTTAACGCTATTAAAGCTTTAAAACCTGAGGATTTAGAACGCATTATTTACATTAGAAACGGCGGACACACAGTTACAGAGGCCATAAACAGGCAACTAGCCCATTATGCTTACCACGTGGGACAAATTGTTTTTTTAGGAAAACTATTAAAAGGAAAGGCATGGAAATCGTTATCCATTCCAAAAGGTGATTCTGAAGTGTATAATAAGGACAAGTTTAATAATGATAAGGAACGCAAACATTTTACTGATGATCTTTAAATAAGTCGCAGTATACAGTCGCAGTATGCCATTTGTTTGGTTATGGTGATAAGCTTTAATTCATAAAAAAAAGTTGCAAGTATTTTGTCTTGTGAAGATCTGGAGTCTTAGCATTATTTAAGAAGTTTACCAGACCTGCGAGGTTTTAAAAACCTTGTAGGTCTTATTACTTACAATAAAACTAAATCTTAAAACCATTATTTAGTAAGTATGCCCAGCCATAAGAATTTAAGCCTATATTGAAGGTCTTTTTGTGTTATTACACCCCGGTCTGCCAACATGCAAATATGCAACACAAAAAAGCGACTGCTTAAATATTTATAGTCACGATTTCATATAATAAAAATATAAAGCGATGAGTAAAGCTTGACCCGATTTTTCTTCGGGAATCGCCCAAAGAATTTTATACTTTATGTTTGTTTTTAAAGGGACGAATTATTAATCGGGCTTCCCTATCGAAACGGACATAATTATACACCCAGTTTACAAACACCACCATTCGGTTTCTGAACCCTATTAGGAAAAACAGGTGCACGAACATCCAAACATACCAAGCAAATACGCCTTGAAATTTCCATCGTTTTAAATCGACTACAGCTTTATTTCGTCCAATGGTTGCCATAGCACCTTTGTCGGTATAGCTAAAGGGGGTCATAGGTTGATTTTCAATAAGTTTTAAAATATTATCGCCTAATTGGTCGCCTTGTTGTATGGCAGGTTGTGCCATCATTGGGAAACCATGCGGAAACTCATCACTTACCAAGCAAGCAATATCGCCAATAGCAAATATGTGGTTGTAGCCTTTTACTTGGTTAAACTCGTTTACTAAAAGCCTGTTGCCACGACTAACAAGATCTTGCGCATCTAGACCTTTTATGGTGGCTCCTTTTACACCTGCCGCCCAAACCAGAGTAGCAGTTTCAAAGGTTAAATCGGTATTTGTGGTAACCGTTTTACCATCGTAATTGGTTACTCTAACGTTTTTCCATACGTTAACACCTAGTTTTTCTAGAAAATCTTCGGCCTTTGCCGAGGCTTGGGCGCTCATACCCTTTAATATACAATTACTTGATTGCACGATATGAATTTGAGCCAAACGCGTATCTAAATCTGGATAGTCTTTTGGTAGAATGCCTTTTTTTATTTCGGCCAATGCACCGGCAAGTTCTACGCCTGTTGGTCCGCCACCTACAATTACAAAATTCATTAAGGCATTACGCTCATTTAAATCTGAGGTTAACAGAGCATCTTCAAAATTTTCGAGAATTAAACTTCTTAAATCCAAAGACTGCGGTATGGTTTTCATGGCCATACTGTGCTTTTCGACTTCGGTATTGCCAAAAAAATTTGTTGTAGAGCCCGAAGCCACTACTAAATAATCGAACTTTAATTCACCTATATTGGTTTTTACCTTGTTTTTCTGCGTATCTATCTCCTCTACAATAGCCAATCGGAAATAAAAATTTGGAAAGTCTTTTAAAATTTTACGAATAGGATAAGCTATAGAGTCTGGCTCTAAACCACCTGTAGACACTTGATAGAGTAATGGCTGAAACGTGTGATAGTTGTTTTTATCCAAAAGTACAACTTGTACTTCTTGTTTCGATAATTTTTTTGCTAAAGCTACGCCAGCAAAACCGCCTCCAATAATTACAATGCGAGGAAAACTCGTTCTAGGTATGTTCATAAATAAAAACTTGCAACGCAAAGGTAATAAAACAAGGATATATACTATTCCCTATTACAAGGCTATAAAACAACTATTATATAATGGATATTACATAACATTTTTTTCAGGATTTAATAAGCTCTCTATTCTTTTTTAAAAATCGATTTCGTAAATTCGCAATCTAAACTTTTTAACAAATGAGTAAATACGATATTATAGTTCTTGGAAGTGGTCCTGGTGGTTATGTAACAGCTATTAGAGCATCACAATTAGGTTTTAAAACCGCAATTGTTGAAAAAGAAAATCTTGGTGGCGTTTGCTTAAACTGGGGTTGTATTCCAACAAAAGCCTTATTAAAATCGGCTCAGGTTTTTGAATACCTAAAGCATGCTGAGGACTATGGTTTAAAAGTAAAAGATGCAGAACATGATTTTGATGCTGTTGTAAAACGTAGCCGTGGGGTTGCAGATGGCATGAGCAAAGGTGTTCAGTTTTTAATGAAGAAGAATAAAATTGATGTTATAGAAGGTTACGGAACACTAAAACCAGGTAAAAAGGTTGAAGTTGATGGTACCGAATATAGCGCTAACAACATTATAATTGCCACTGGTGCCCGTTCTCGTGAATTACCAAGTTTACCACAAGATGGCGAAAAGGTAATTGGATACAGACAAGCCATGACCTTAAAGAAACAACCAAAGAAGATGATTGTGGTTGGATCTGGTGCTATTGGTGTTGAATTTGCATATTTTTATAACTCTATTGGAACAGAGGTTACTATAGTAGAATATTTACCGAAAATTGTGCCTGTTGAAGATGATGATGTATCTAAACAATTAGAACGTTCTTTTACAAAATTTGGAATTAAAGTTATGACATCGGCCGAAGTAACATCGGTTGATACTTCTGGAAAAGGTGTTAAAGCCACTGTAAAAACAAGTAAAGGTGAAGAAGTACTTGAAGCAGATATTATTTTAAGTGCCGTTGGTATTAAGTCTAATATTGAAAACATTGGTTTAGAAGATGTAGGTATTGTTGTTGATAGAGATAAAATTATTGTCAACGATTATTACCAAACTAATATTCCTGGTTACTATGCTATTGGCGATGTAACTCCGGGTCAAGCTTTAGCTCACGTTGCTTCTGCTGAAGGTATACTTTGTGTAGAAAAACTTGCAGGCATGCACGTTGAAGCTATTGACTACGGAAACATACCTGGATGTACATACTGTTCTCCGGAAATTGCATCGGTTGGATTAACCGAAAAGCAAGCCAAAGATAAAGGGTTAGATATTAAGGTTGGTAAATTCCCATTCTCTGCTTCTGGTAAAGCCAGTGCTGGTGGAAATAAAGAAGGCTTTGTAAAAGTTATTTTTGATGCCAAATATGGCGAATGGTTAGGTTGCCACATGATTGGTGCTGGAGTTACCGATATGATTGCTGAAGCTGTTTTAGGTAGAAAACTTGAAACTACAGGTCATGAGGTACTAAAAGCAATTCACCCACACCCAACTATGAGTGAAGCGGTAATGGAAGCCGTTGCAGCGGCTTATGATGAGGTAATACATTTGTAATGCCCTCCACCTCCCAAAGGGGAGAAACTCTTACTCAGATAAATAAAACAAAAAAAATGCGATTCTTAAATTTAAGAATCGCATTTTTTATAAGAATACATTTTTTTCAGCACAGTGAAAGTTCCTCCCCTTTGGGGAGACTAAGAGGGGCTCTTTTCTTAAAAGCTCTGAATAGCCAACTCGTAACTTTGTAAGCCAAAGCCAAGAATAACGCCCTTAGCATTAGGCGAAATAAAGGATTGATGCCTAAATTCTTCGCGATTAAAAGTATTTGAAATATGTACTTCTACAACTGGCGTTTCAATACCCTTAATAGCATCTCCAATACCAATAGACGTATGTGTGTATGCGCCCGCATTTAATATAATACCATCAAAACTAAATCCAACGTGGTGTAATTTATCTATTAACTCCCCTTCTATATTAGATTGATAATACTCCAACTGAACATTTGGATATTTTGTTTTAATCTTGTCGAAAAACTCAGTAAAAGTTAAACTTCCGTAAATATTAGGTTCTCTTTTTCCTAATAAATTAAGATTAGGCCCGTTAATAATCATGATTTTTTTCATGATGTAAAGATATTTAAAAATTGAGCATAAAAAAAACCGAAGCATTCTGCTTCGGTTTTTTCACCAATTACTTTGGCGTTTTATTATAATTTGAATAATAAACCAAAAGAAGCATTACCACTAAAAGGGTTAGCAACATCTCCAAAACCTAAGTTAAAATTAGATTCTGCCTTAGCACCGTCTTCATCTGCTTTTGTAGAAGTGAAACCTAATACGTTTCTTAGTCCAAAAGTTAAAGCAATTTTTTCTGTTACAAAATAGTTAATACCTAAATCTAAACTAGCACCAAAAGAGTTAACTTTAAAGTCACTAATTTTATTATCACTGGTAGCATAAGCGATACCAAACTCAGTAAACGTTTTAAAACGTTGTCCTAAATCTAAAAAATAGTAACGAGCAAACGCCCCAGCACCAAACGTAGAATTATCAACAGTATCAGTTCCTGAAACTTCTCCTTTAAATGAATTAAAAGTTAATTGCCCCCCAATAGCTAAATCTTCACTTAAAAAGAAACCAACTTTAGGAGCTAATGTAAAACTGTTTGTTTTTTCCTCTAAGTTTTTGTCATTAGTACTATTAAATCCGATGTTACCCTCTATAAAGACATCACCTTGATTAAATCCATAAGTTTTTGCATCATCTTGTGCATTAACGTTTAAAAATCCGAAAACTGCAACTGCAGTAATAATTAATAATTTTTTCATAATTTAAAATGTTTTTAGTTTGATAACGGCAAATTAAAGCTAAATTTTTGAAAAATACTACAAACACATCAAGTTATAAATAATTTTACCAATAACACCTCACAACTCAATGTAATTCAATGTTTTAAAATCAAAAAAATCAACAATTCCACCTAAGGATTTAACTTCATTGTTTAAAAAAACTACACTTTGTCCCTATAAATAGTTAATTTTACAGCTATGAAATGGCAGCACGCTTTAAACGATTATCAATTATATTTAAAGATAGAACGCGGGTTATCTCAAAACTCTATTGATAACTATGCTTTGGATGTTACGAAACTCATAAACTTTGTAGAAACTAATAACATAAACCACACACCTGTTAACATTACCGCGGAGCATATTCAACAGTTTATTTATGAGATTGCAAAAATTTTAAATGCCAGATCGCAATCCAGAATAATATCCGGCTTACGCAGCTTTTTTAATTATTTAGTGTTTGAAGATTACCGAAAGGACAACCCTTTAGAGTTAATTGAATCGCCAAAAATAGGCAGAAAACTTCCAGACACCTTATCGGAAGCCGAAATAGACGACATAATAAAAGCTATTGATTTAAGCAAGCCTGAAGGCGAACGTAACAGAGCCATGTTAGAAACCTTGTACGGTTGTGGCTTACGCGTTAGCGAGTTAATAAACCTAAAAATATCAGACCTTTTTTTTGATGATGGCTTTATAAAAGTTACCGGTAAAGGCGACAAACAGCGTTTTGTTCCTATTATAGATGTTACTAAAAAGTACATAAATATGTATCGATCTAGTATCCGGGTTCACTTAAATATTAAACCTGGACATGAGGACATTTTATTTTTAAACAGACGAGGCAAACAGTTAACTCGTGCCATGATTTTTACCATAATTAAACAATTAGCCGTTAAAATTGGCCTAGAAAAAAACATTTCGCCACATACTTTTAGACATTCTTTTGCTACCCATTTGTTACAAAACAATGCCGATTTGCGGTCCATTCAACTTATGCTAGGTCATGAAAGCATTACTACAACCGAAATATATGTACATCTAGATAAAAGTTACTTAAGTAAGGTTGTAGAAAAATATCACCCAAGAAAATAGAAAAAAGTAAACTCTAACGCAGCTATTTCTTTTATTTCAAACTAATTATTTGTAAATTTATAAAAACCCATCCTCCAAAAAACATATTTAAACTAACGTATTAACCACGTATCCATGCTAATATTTAACAAAATTAAAAGATTATTGAAGTTAGATAAAGCTAACATTTCCTCTACGACTATTGGAGAAGACAATTCGAAATGGGAATTAGCTGTAGATATTACTAATATTGGTGTTTGGGAGTTTGATGCCATAATTAATAAAGTGTATTTCTCTGAATCTTCTAAAAGAATTATTGGATTTGAGAATGATACCACATTTGGTGCTAATGTAAACGACTGGAACAACCGAGTACACCCAGAGGATAGAGATAAATATTACAAAGACTACCAAGACCATTTAGAAGGTATAAAACCCCTATATATAAATGAACACCGCGTAAAATGTAAAGATGGCACTTACAAATGGATTCTAGACAAAGGTAAAGTAATAAAACGAAATCATAATGGTACACCTACACGCTTTTTAGGTACACATATAGATATAACAAGGCTAATTGAAAACGAAATTAAAATATCGAATACACTAAACCTTGTTAGTAAGCAAAACAATAGGCTTAAAAATTTCGCACATATTGTGACTCATAATTTAAAGCAACATGCCAGTAATTTTGAAAGTTTATTAAAACTCCATGAAGAATCTAAGTGCGAAAAAGAAAAAGAAGACTTATTACAATACCTTAAAACACTGTCAACTTCACTATCAAAAACCATTAATAATTTAAACGAAATCGTATCGATTCAAAAACACAAACCTACAACATTTAAAAAATTGTATTTGGCCGAAGAAACAAATAAAATTTTAAGAATGTTAAACCTTGTAATTACAAAAAGTAAGGCTACAATAATTAACAACATACACCCTCGGCTATACATTTATTATAACGCTATTTACTTAGAAAGTATTATACAAAACCTGTTAACAAACGCCATAAAATACAAACATCCAGAGCGAGCTCCAGTAGCTACGGTTAGTACAGTCATTAAAAATAAAAATTTACAAGTTATAGTATCTGATAATGGTATTGGAATTGATTTAGAGAAATATGGCGATTCCATTTTTGGCTTATATAAAACATTTCATAACAATAAAGACTCGGAAGGTGTTGGTTTATACTTAATTAAAAACCAAATAGAAACCTATGGTGGGAAAATAACCGTAGAAAGTACTGTTAATGTTGGTACTACGTTTACGGTAACTATACCAAACAAAAAAAGTCCAGATTAAATCCGGACTTTTTTTACATATTAAATAAATCTTAATTTCTTTTCTACTTAGCTATATTAACTGCTCTTGTTTCTCTAATAACAGTTACTTTAACTTGACCTGGATACGTCATATCCGTTTGTACTTTTTGGGAAATACTAAATGATAAATCTGCCGCTTTTTGGTCGTCTACTTTTTCGCTTTCAACAATAACACGTAGTTCTCTACCCGCTTGAATTGCGTAAGCTTTTTTAACTCCATTAAATCCAAAAGCAATATCTTCTAAATCTTTTAAACGTTGTATGTAACTGTCTAAAACTTGTCGTCTTGCTCCTGGTCTTGCTCCCGAAATAGCATCACAAACTTGAACAATAGGTGCTAATAACGATTTCATTTCTATTTCGTCGTGGTGCGCTCCAATGGCATTACAAACATCTGGTTTCTCACCAAACTTCTCAGCCCATTGCATACCTAAAATAGCGTGTGGAGTTTCCATATCTGCTTCGGCATCTGGCACTTTTCCTATATCGTGTAATAAACCTGCTCTTTTAGCCATTTTAGGATTTAAACCTAATTCTGCTGCCATTACGCCACAAAGCTTAGCCACTTCACGCGAGTGTTGTAACAAGTTCTGTCCGTAAGACGAACGGTATTTCATTCTACCTACCATTTTAATTAACTCAGGATTTAAATTATGAATCCCTAAGTCTATAACAGTACGCTTACCAACTTCTATAATTTCCTGCTCGATTTGCTTTTGCGTTTTCTTAACAATCTCTTCAATTCTAGCTGGGTGAATTCTACCATCGGTAACTAATTTGTGCAACGATAAACGAGCTACCTCTCTTCGCACGGAATCAAAACATGATAAAATGATAGCTTCTGGCGTATCATCAACAATAATTTCAACACCTGTTGCGGCCTCAATAGCTCTAATATTACGACCTTCTCGTCCTATAATACGTCCTTTAACATCATCAGATTCAATATTAAAAACAGACACACAGTTATCTACCGCCTCTTCTGTTCCAATACGTTGTATGGTGTTTATAATAATTTTTTTAGCATCTTGTTCGGCTGTAAGTTTAGCTTCTTCTAGAGCGCTTTGTATAAATGCCATGGCATCATTTTTAGCCTCCCCTTTTAAAGATTCCACTAATTGCTCTTTAGCTTCTTCGGCCGACAGGCTAGATATAACCTCTAACTGCTGTACTTGGCTTTTATGCAATCTATCAACCTCTTCTTGCTTTTTATCTAGCACATCAAGTCTGTGATTGTAATCGTTAATTTTACTCTCTAAACTTTCGTTATGCTTTTTACTTTTTGCTAATTCGCTAGACACTTGCGACTCTTTATCGCGCGTTCTTTTTTCAGCTTCGGCAATTTTTTTATCGCGTGCTAAAATGACCTTTTCATGCTCAGATTTTAGTTCGATAAATTTTTCTTTAGCCTGAAGAATTTTATCTTTTTTAAGGTTTTCACCTTCACTTTTTGCTTCTTTAAGAATTAAAGTCGCATTTTTTTTAGCCTCTTTAACAAGTTTAGAAGCATTATTTTTTTCTAGTGTTTTTGCTATTATAAAGCCAATTATTAGCCCTAATATAACACCACCTACTGCAAATATAATTGAGTTATCCATCGTTAATTTAGTTGATTATAATATAAAATGCCCTTTTGACTATTTAATCATTTCAGTCAAATTGGTATATAAAAAAGCCTACACCAGTATAAAATTTTGTATAAACTCCTTAAAAACAAGTTTAGGGCTAACAAGCTGATCAAGGATCTGCTCGAGTAACCAAAAATAAATCTGGTACTAGCAGCATGCTTTTACAACTTAAACTCACCCTTTTTAAAGAATTAACGTTGAGTTTATCAAAAAAAATAACCAATGTAGGCAGTAACTTTTAGTTTATTTTAAAGAACGTATAGAGACTATATGTGCGATTGTAATACATCGTTTAAAGCATTTAGTTTTTCTTCTACATGCTCACTTACAGTTGCTTTATCTATAGACTTCTGCTCTACTTGAGATGCAAACTGTAAGGCACACATAGCCAAAACATCTTGTTTATCTCGAACAGAATAACTTTGCTCAAATTGCTTTATCATTACTTCAATGTTCTTAGCCGCTTTACGCAATCCTTCCTCTTGACTTGCATCAATCGTTAATGGATATACTCGGTTAGCTATAGACAGCTTTATTTTAAGCTTTTCTGACATTGCATGTAATTAACTTTAATCAGCGAGTTGAGCAATACAATGATCAATATCTCTAATTAATGCGTTTATTTTAAGCTTAGTTTCTCTTTTATTTTCGTCACTACCAAGTATTGTATTTGCCATTTTAAGCGCTTCGTACTTTTCTTCCCAACTAGCAATATGCTTTTGTTGCGTTAAAATTTCTTGCTTTGAAATCTCTAATTCTTCATTTAATTTCAAATTAGCACGTTTTAAAAGCTCAAGTTTGTGTAATACTTTACTAATCTTGTTTTCTAAAGAATCTACAATATCCTCAATATTACTCATTTACAAATTTCAATACTTACCTTACAAAGTTAACATTCTTAGCCATAAATTACAATTGTTTTGTCATAAAATTTCAGTTTCATTATTTATCGTGGTATCAAAAAACTCATGGCTTGATTATTGTATTATTTTTTGAACTTTCATATCAAATTAATATTTTAGCCATAATACTCATATATGCGAATTATACTGTCCCTCATTCTGTTTTTTTCATTATTCTGTAATGCTCAAAACAACTACCCACAAGATTATTTTAGTTCACCACTAGAAATACCATTAGTTTTGGCTGGCACCTTTGCCGAGTTACGTTCCAATCATTTTCACTCGGGTGTAGATATTAAAACCCAGCAGCGCGTGGGCTTAAAAGTTAAGACTGTAGCCGATGGTTTTGTTAGCAGAATAAAAGTATCGCATTATGGTTACGGAAAAGCCTTGTATATAACCCATCCAAATGGTTATACCTCGGTGTATGCGCATCTTCAAAAATTCTCGCCAGATATTGAAGCCTTCATCAAAAAGCAGCAATACGAGCAAGAATCTTATGAAATTGAGTTATTCCCTAAAGCCGAAGATTTACCGGTTTTAAAAGACAGCTTAGTTGCTTACAGCGGAAACACAGGAAGTTCTGGCGGTCCACATTTACATTTCGAAATTAGAGATAAAGAGGAACGCCCAATTAACCCAATGCTTTTTGGCATGGATATAAAAGATACAACTTACCCAACGGTTAAATCCATTTACGCTTATCCTTTAGACGACCAATCGTTTATTAACAAGTTGAATACCAAACAGAAATTACGATTAACTCCGCTTAAAAATGGCGATTACACCACCGAAAATATTGAAGCCTTTGGTAATATTGGTTTTGCAATAAATACTATTGACAGGCAAGATTTGGCTGCAAACTCTAATGGTGTTTACAATATTCAAACCTTTATAAATGGAAATAGAAATTTTGAAATAGACTTTGGACGCTTCTCGTTTGACGAAACTAAACATATTAATCAGTTAATAGATTATGAACATTATACTACCGAAAAGCAACGGGTGCAAAAGTTATTCAAGAAAAACAACCCACTAAGTCTATATAAATCGGTGTTAAATGATGGCGTTATTAAAGTGGAAGACAGCACTTATTTGGTATATAAAATTAGAGTAGCCGATTTTAAAAACAATGAATCTTGGATAACCGTACATATTAAAGGCAGCAAACAAAGCATTACTAAGCCCAAAGAAAAACGTATTACACCTTATTTTATTAAAGCTAACCAAGCTACAAACTTAAAAGCAGGTAATGTAACTGTCGATTTTTACAAAGACACTTTTTACGAAGATTTCTATTTAGATTTTGAAGTGAAAAGTGACACGCTAAAACTTCATAAAGATATTAAACCTACTAAAAAGAATTTTAATATTACCTATGATGTAAGTAGGTTTACAAACGAAGACAAAAACAAACTATACATAGCCAAATTAATAGGATACAAAAATTATCCAGCCTACACGTCAACAAAAAGAAAAGGCGATTTACTTACTGCTAGTACAAAAAAACTAGGCACTTTTGCATTAACCATGGATACAATACGTCCTAAAATTTCGGCTGTAAACTTTAAAGAAAAACAGTGGTTAAGTAAGTATCGCTATTTAAAAATTAAAATTACAGATGAAGGCTCCGGGGTATCAAATTTTAGAGCATCTATAAACGGCAAATGGATTTTAATGGAGTATGAATACAAGAAGAATATGCTAACTTACGATTTTAATGATAGCATAATTACCGACACCAAAAACAATTTAAAAGTAATTGTTACCGATAATGTTGGAAATAATTCTACTTTTGAAACGTTCTTTTATAGAAAATAAACTTTAGACACTTGAAGGCAAAACAACTACTAACCACTACCCTGTTTTTTTTAACCATTACTTTTAGTTTTGCCCAAAGCGCAACGCTTCGAGGTGTTATTTTAGATGAAAAAAATCAGCCCATTGAAAATGTTAATATAAAAACCGAAACCTCTGGTGCCCAAACGAACGCCAATGGTTTTTATACCTTAACAATTCCTGCAAGCAAAGATGTTACAGTAGCTTTCACTCATATTTCTCATAAAAAGATTGTAAGTACCTTTAATTTAAAAAATGGGGAAAGCTTAGAGTTTAACCCCGTAATGAGTACTACTATTGAGCAAATAGCAACCGTAATTGTAAATAGTAACAGACGTAAAGAAGTAGAAGGTATTATAACCATAAAGCCCGATGTAATTAGAAAAATCCCTGGGGCGAATGCTGGTGTAGAAAACTTGCTATTAACCTTACCAGGAGTTAGCAACAACAACGAACTTAGTACACAATATTCTGTTCGTGGTGGAAATTATGACGAAAACTTAGTGTATGTAAATGGTATTGAAGTGTATCGTCCGTTTTTAGTACGTTCGGGGCAGCAAGAAGGACTTAGTTTTGTAAACACAAATTTAGTACAGAATGTAGATTTTTCTGCCGGTGGTTTTCAAGCGAAGTATGGCGATAAGCTATCCTCGGTATTAGATATTACCTATAAAAACCCGTATCAATTTGAAGTTAACGCAGATTTAAGTTTACTAGGTGGAGGTCTTTCAGTTGAAAACATTAGTAAAAACTCAAAATTCACGAGTATCGTTGGTGTGCGTTACCGCGATAACAGTTTACTTGTAAATGCCAAAGAAACCGAAACCAATTTTAAACCCACTTTTGCAGATGCGCAAGGCTATTTTACATATAAATTTTCGAATAAATTTCATTTAAGTTTTTTAGGTAGTGCTTCTATAAACAAATATGATTTTGAACCGCAAACGCGCCAAACCAACTTTGGAACTTTAAGTGAACCCGTGGCTTTATTGGTGTTTTATGATGGGCAAGAAAAAGACAGGTACCAAACCCTTTTTGGTGCCTTTAAAGGATCTTACTTTGTAAATGATGATTTAACACTAAAATTAATAGCGTCCACTTACCATACTACCGAGGAGGAGTATTTCGACATTTTAGCGCAATATAGCTTAGGCGATGTTAATAGTAATATTGGAGATGAAAATTTAGGTGAAGTTGAATTTAGCCAAGGTATTGGTAGCCAATTAAATCATGGTAGAAATGACTTAGATGCCCTAATAACGACTATTGAACACAAAGGTGATTTTAAAGTAAACGATAACCGTTTTGAGTGGTCTGTAAAATACACCAATGAAGATATTAGAGACCGTTTGGTAGAATGGGAAACCATAGATTCGGCAGGATTTTCATTACGTCCACCAAAAACAACTACCAACGAGCAACCTTACGCGCCTTTTACAGGGCCGTTAGTACCTTTTCAAAATGTAAGAGCTACAAATAACACCCAAATTAACCGCATACAAGCTTATGGCCAATGGAGTAAACGTAGTACTTTAGGAAGTAGTGATGTTTGGTATAATGCTGGTATTCGGGCTCATAACTGGTCTGTTAGTGGCGATGGTATTTCAACATCAAATCAAGTGGTTTTTAGTCCGCGTGCGCAATTTGCCATAAAACCAACTTGGGAAAAAGACATGCTATTTAGAGTAGCAGGAGGTTTATATTACCAACCCCCTTTTTATAGAGAACTTCGCGATGCTAATGGTGTAGTACAACCAGAAGTGAAGGCACAAAAATCTTTTCACTTAGTTTTAGGAAACGATTATAGCTTTAAAATGTGGAATCGTCCTTTTAAATTAACATCTGAAGCTTATTATAAAAATCTTAGCGATGTTAATCCGTATACCCTAGAAAATGTGCGTATTCGTTATGCCGCCAACAATAATGCTAAGGCCTATGCTTATGGTTTAGACTTGCGTTTAAATGGCGAATTTGTTCCTGGAACAGAATCGTGGCTTAGTTTTGGGTATTTAAAAACCGAAGAAAACATTGATGGTAGAGGTTACATTTCAAGACCAACAGACCAACGTTTAAAATTCGCTGCCCTTTTTCAAGATTATGTGCCTAATATGCCAAACTTAAAAATGTATTTAAATATGGTGTTTAATACTGGGTTACCTGGTGGTTCTCCTAGTTATGCAGACCCCTATTTATATCAAAGTAGATTGCCATCTTACAAACGTGGAGATTTTGGACTTCAATATGTATTGGTAGATGCAAATAAACGTTTTAATCAAGGCTGGAAGAAACCATTTAAAGACTTATCTTTTGGCTTTGAAATTTTCAACCTTTTTGATGTTCAAAATTCTATAACAAACACATGGGTTAGAGATGTTAGTAGTAAATCGCAAATTGCCATTCCTAACTACTTAACACCACGGGTTTTTAATGTAAGAACAACTATGAAGTTTTAATACATTACTTAATACTTAAATTTTCAGAAAATACAATAAGGCTATCAGTGCCAGTTCCAGTTAATCTTTGCGTAAACACTTCAATATAATCGCCATTAGCTAAATCGATATTAGCATTTATAGAAACATTTTGAATTTGAGTATCATTATCAATATAAACAATAGAATTAGACTCTGTAATTACAACCCCATTTTTTGCAATAACAAAAGCATAAAAATTTCCAGCAGCACCAGTTACACGTATAGATAGCGATGCGTTAATTTGGAACTCTCTAGGCTTTAATCCATCATAGTATAACCTATTATTATCACCGGAGTCTACAATAAACCTAAACAAACTGTTAGCTTCAAAAGTACCGTTACCTTGTATTTCTACAGCAGTACCATTAGTAATACTTTGGGTAAATCCTGTAGTTAAATTGCCATTATAATAAAAGTTGCCAGATGCTACGCCATCGGTTTCTACTGCAATTCCTGGACTATTAACATCCCAATCGTTAGTAAAATCATATCCTGTATATGGAGACGTTCCATTTATATAATTACCTCCACCTAAAAACGACACATTACGTATAGATGCACCTCCAGCTACAGAAGTAACCCCTAAAACATCCATTCCCGCTGTAGCAGTAGTTACTTCACTAAAACCACCTTGTCTAGATATTACATCAAAATCTCCAATAAAAGTTTCATAAACACCTCCGTTACTACTATCCCAACCACTTGAATTTATTAAAACTTCATTACTATCGGTATACGTTATGCCATCCGCATTATTTACAAACTGAACGATACTTAAAAAAATAAGATTCAATGATGACAAAGTACCAACCGATGCCGAATTTGCTATAACACAATCCCTTACAATAAGCGTTTCAGAAAAGCTTCCAGTTATATCAAATACTGCGCCACCGGTAACCGATATGGTTAGCCCTCTAATAGATCCTCCCGAAACACCTTGAAATAGTGTTCCTCCCGATTTTAACAAAATATCTTCATTAGTATCCTCACCTATTACATACGCCCCATTTAGGTTAATAGGAGCATTTAAGGCTATGGTTCCGTTTATTTCATAAAGAAAATTTTCATCCAATAAATATTCTAAGCCACCTCCAGCTGCAAGTTCATCAGCTAAGTCTGCCTCAGATTTTACTAATTTATAATTATCTCTAGTTACGGAGCCCTCTAGTTTTACCCATGCTGAATTATCATAATAATAAAAAGCATCTTCTTCAGTATCAAACACCAATAGTCCTTCAGCTGGATTGCTTATTGCAATTCGATCTGAAGTTATCATTCTTGGAGCTAGAAAACCTTGAGAATCTGAAGTTATATCTAATGCCGAAGATTCATGTGGGGCTGTGGTTCCAATACCAACTTGCGCAGAAGCTATGGTTTGGATCGTAATAAAAATAAAGATAAGGGGATAAAATCTCATAACGATTCATGTTGGTTAATGCGTGAGAGACTTTCAATGCAAAAATATATAAAAAGAACTACATAAAAAGCTTTTTATCCAATAAAATTGAATTTTAACATATTTTGTATGAAAAAATACACAGATATTATAGCGCAAACGTCTTTAAAACATCAACCACATAGTCCACTTCTTTTTTAGTATTAAAAATACTAAAAGAGAAGCGAATAGATGGCTTCTCTAAGTCTTCATCCGACAAAATTTCAGATAACACATGCGATTTTTGCGAGCTTCCGCTTTGGCAGGCACTTCCTTTAGAGCAAGCAATTCCTTTTAAATCTAACTGAAACAACAACATAGCTGCTTTTTTAGGATCAATAGGTAAGCATACATTTACTAAGGTGTAAGTACTTGTATCAAAATCATTAGAACTTCCATTAAAACTCACATTAGGAATGGCCGCTTTAATAGTATCTATAAAGTAGCCTTTTAGCTCCTTTATATGCTGTACCTCTTTTTCTAAATTAGCTTGGGCTAGTAATAATGCTTTTTCCATACCCACAATATTATGAACACTCTCGGTTCCAGCTCGAAGTCCGCGTTCTTGCTCTCCTCCAACTATTAAGGGCTTTAATAACCCGGAGTTTTTTCTAATAAAAACAAAACCAACACCTTTAGGTCCGTGAAATTTATGCGCTGCAGCTGCAACAAAATCTACCTGAATATCTTGTAAATCTAAGTTATAATGCCCAATAGATTGCACAGCATCCGAATGAAATAAGGCTTTATTTAATTTACATAAATTAGCCACCTTTTTAATATCTAAAACAGACCCTATCTCGTTATTAATGTGCATTAAACTCACTAAGGTTTTAGCATCAGTTTTAAGCAAATCTTCTAAATGATTATAATCTATATGTCCACTAGGTTTTACATCGACATAACTAATAGTAATGCCGCAATCTTTTTGTAATTTTTCAACGGTATGCAAAACAGCATGGTGCTCTATTTTAGTTGTAATAATATGTGTTATACCTAAATCTTTAACCGCACTATTTAAAACCAAATTATCGGCTTCGGTACCACCAGAGGTAAATATAATTTCGCCTGCCGAAACGTTTAAACTTTGTGCAATAGCTTTTCTTGATTTTTCAATTAATGCTTTTGAAGACCTACCAAAACTATGAGAAGAAGATGGGTTACCAAAATGAGTTGTCATAACTTCCGAAATAGCATGAATAACATCTTTGCGCAGAGGTGTAGTTGCTGCATTATCAAAATAAACTGAGTTCATAAGCCTGTTAATTAAAGTTCAAAAATACTTGAAATAAAACGATTTGCAATTAAAGCTTTTAAAGATTACTTTTTAGTATAACAAAAACAAAATATATTTTCTTTGTATACAAGCCAAAACACAAGTACAGTATTGTTTCTCGTGGTTTTGTTAAACAAAACATAAAAGTTAAAACAACAAAATTTATCGATTGCCTCGAACTTTATTTACGATTACTACGTTATGAATAACAATTCTATTATTTTTGCCTAAAACCTAGATACAATGCGTAAGTTATTTTTTGTTTTATTAGCTTCAATTTCATTAACCATTAATGGTTGTGACGACGGTGACATTATTACTGTTGAATTAGATTTTGACGACACTTTTCAAGTATGCGAAGGTGGGGACGATTTGGTTTTTTATAAAACTAAAAGTGATCCTGCCGAATCCCTGTCTTTGAAATTAAGCAATGTAAATATTGAAAGCATCTTAAATGTAGATGCAACTGGGGTTTATGAAATAACTTACAACATAAGCACTGCAAACCCATTTAATTATAGAACGTATAGCAATGCATCATTACCAACAAATTTATTTTGTGAAGTTATTCCTAGCGCTGAGGTAACCATTACTCAAGATATTGAAAGCACAAGTGGTACAGCTAATTTAAGAACCGTTTTAACAGAAGATGACAATGACGGCATTCCTGCCGAACTGGAAGACTTAAATGGTAACGGCAATTATGATGATGATGATACCGATGGTGACGGCATTCCTAACTATATTGATGCCGACGACGATGGCGACAATATCTTAACCAAAGATGAAAATCCTGATCCAAATGGAGATGGCGACTTAAGTGATGCTCAAGACACCGATGGAGATGGAATTCCGGACTATTTAGATCCTGATGATGACGGCGATGGTGTTGATACCAGAGATGAAGAAAATGATAGTCAAGACCAAAACCCTGCAAACGATTTTACAACAAATGAGGTCGCCGATTACCTAAACAAAGAGATTTCGACCTCTGTTCCTGCCACGGCTTATAGAGAGCATACTATTAGCCAAACCTACTTAATTACAGTACAAATATCTAATTTTGATCTAGAATTTATATCTTTAGACAATTTTGACTTTGGAGCTTTAGAGAATGGTGTTACAACTAACACAAGAACTGTAACTCCCGATTTTCCTTAATTAGTTAGCTGCATTTTGGTAAATATAAACCTCGGTTGCTCCTAGCCCATATTTTTGGTAGTTAGCATCGTAATATTTTACATTATTATATCTACCAAATAAATATTCGAGTTCCATTTTTAAAACACCTTCGCCTACACCATGTATAAAAACAATTTTTTGCATGCGGTTTTTAATAGCAAACTCTAGTTTATGTTTTGCTGTATCTAATTGAAGGGTTAGCATGTCATGATTAGTCATGCCACGATAAGATTTTACCAATTGATGGATATGTAAATCCACTTCCATTGTGGGCTGAAACCGTTCTTTTGCTTTAACTTTTGGTTGATTTTTTCGTTTAGGTACTTCTTTTTCTGAAACAACAGTTGCAATATTCGAATTTGAAAAAATCTGATTAGCAATAGTTTCTTTTTTATCCTTTATAACCAATTCATGGGTTTCAAAATCTAATAAAAAACCATCTTCAGTTTCAATAGCCACGGTATTTCCTTTTAAATGAGTTATAACTCCAGATAAATCTTCATCTAAAACCAGTACAAAATCACCTACTTTAAAATTCATTTCTATTCTTCTTCAGAATTATTAATATCATTATTATTTTTACTTGGTATTGTTTTTGACACTCTGTAAATGCCTATCATTAATAAAATAATACCACCAATTAATATATATTGATTTTGATTGGCATCAACTTTAGCATACATTGCTACAAAGGCACCAACTATAATTAAAACATAATTTAAATATTTCATTCAATAATAATTTAACAACGAAATTACATTAAAAATATCATTCCCTTTAAATAACAAAGCACTATTTTATCGACTAAAACCACACAACACCGTTAAAAAGAGCAACATAACTAAACATCCGTTAAAAAAATACTATCTTTACGTCCTAATTAACCCCATTTAATTATGACTTTTAAACTTACTTTACTACTACTGTTTGCTGCTAATTTAATATTTAGCCAAGATCCAGATTTATATGTCGATGATAATAGCTACTTATATGCTAAGGACATTGTGGTATTTGTAAATAACGATATTAGACTTGAAACACCTACATCAAATTTATTTTTTAGAGGTGATGCGCAACTTGTGCAAAATAATGACGTTAAGAACTCTGATGCTGGAGCATTATCGATTTTTCAGAACCAAACTGCTGGAGTTTATGAATACAATTATTTTTGTTCGCCAGTAGGAGCTCCTGTTGATGGTATAACTAAAACAAATGTTCCTTTTAACGGATCTACAATTTATGATCCTGCCGATGAAACCGATGTAGAAAATGTTACATCTACACCATATAATTTTATTCCAGCTTACGAAAGTACAGCAACGGCACTATCTAGCCACTGGATGTACACCATACGCGATGGTGAAGGCTACTGGAATTGGACTCAAATTTTAAACACAGGTGATGCTGAAACCGGTTATGGATTTAGTTTAAAAGGGAGTCCTAACACAAATAACATGTTAGATTTTAGAGGTAGGCCAAACAATGGTACAATTACAGTAAGTTGTTCTTTTGATGGCACTGACGACCAACCATCTGGAACACCAAACAAAGTTGTAACCTTAACAGGAAACCCCTATCCTTCCGCGCTAGATTTAAAATTATTTTTTGTAAACTCTGCTAGCAATCAAACCAATTTAGATGGAGAACTATTCTTTTGGGAACAGCTTGTTACAGGATCTCATTATTTGGCCGAATACGAAGGAGGATATGCAACTTATGCTCCTGGCAATTTATCAGACCCTACAGATAACGGTACTTATATAAGTGCAGCTTTTAAAACTTACAATGATAGTGATGGTAGCGACAATACAACCACTACCACTAGCACAGTCGATTACTCAGCAAATAATCAAAGGCGCTATGCTGCAGTAGGACAAGGATTTGTAATACAGAGCGATGTAAACGGAGGATTTGCTACTTTTGATAATTCTATGCGTGTTTATTATCCCGAAGATGCTACAGATGGATCCATATTTGCTAAAAGTTCAGTTAAGAAAAACAAAGATACAAGTATTGCTCAAGTGATTCCTATGTCCCATAATGGTGTAGATTATAAATCTATTTTTGAAAACCCGACCATAATTCCAGAAATAAAACTGCATTCGCATATTAACAAAACGTTTTATAAGGAAAATGTTATAGCTTTTAGAGAAGGCACACCAAATAACGAGGTTTTTAATAAGTTTTTTGATGCACAAAACATAAATGATTTTAGAGATGATGTTTATCTTTATTCTAGTGATAAAGAGTTAGTCCTTAAATCGATAAAATATAACGAAAACACAAGATTACCTCTAGGCATAAAAACCGCAAAGAGTAATACCGTTATAAACATTACCGTTCATGAGTTAAAAGATGTTCCAAAAGATGTAAACATCTATATTTATGATAATGAAACCGATACCTATACCGATATTGTAAATAACACGTTTAATATTATTTTAGACAAAGGTGTGTTTAACGATCGTTTTGAAGTAACTTTTACTAAAAATAACGCCAGTTTGAGTACTACTGAAAATAGTATTGACGATTTCATGGTATTCCAAAATAACACTATTTCTGAAATAAGTCTTGTTAACCCAAACAGTTTAGACATCAAGTCTTTCACGCTTTATGATGTTGCTGGAAAACAGGTTATGCAGCATGTTATTTCATCTAACTCTGCTAAACTTAGCTATTCTACCAAAGCACTAAGCGATGGTGTTTATGTTGCTAAAATTAATTTAAATGACCATCAGGTTTTTAGCAAAAAAATTATAGTGAGTAATAAAAATTAAAAATAGGCCACACGTTTTCTTAAATCACTTTTAGTATTTTAGCCATATTATATTTATAATTCTATGGAAGAATACATGCTACCCTGCTTAAATAAAACACTCTTTGGAGTAGATTGTATGGGTTGTGGTATGCAACGTGCCATAGCACTGTTATTTAAAGGTGAATTTGTTGCTGCCTTTAAAATGTACCCTGCCATTTACAGCTTAATTACTTTATTTTTATTCATTGGAATAAATATTTTCTTTAAATTTAAGCATTCGAATAAAATAATTGGAACTCTAGCTATTTTAACTGTAGTAACAATTATAATAAGTTACATTATTAAAATAACTAATTAAAATTTACACATGGAACAACAAAAACTCAATCCAACACTTGTTTACGTATTAGCAATTTTAGGACTTTTATGCTGCTGTATGGGCGGTTTAGGATTTATTTTAGCAGGTATCGCCTTCTTTATTGCAACCAGCAAACTAAAAACTGTAAAGCTTAACCCTGAAAATTTTGACATGGCAAGTGTAAAAGCTATGAATACCGCAAAAACAGTAGCTTTGGTTATATTAATAATAAATGTTTTATACTTTGTGTATTATGTATATTTAATATCTACGGTTGGATGGGATGAAATTATGAGACAATCTCAAGTCATGATGGAGCAATACCAAAACCAATAATTAAACATAAAATTACAAATTAAAAAAGCGACCAATTGGTCGCTTTTTTTATACCTTATTTCTAGCATTAATTAAAACATTGTTGCTCCGGTTGCTATTCCTATAATCACTAAAATATAAAGCGAAAAAATAACAATAGTAAAAATACCCATATACTTATAATGCGATTTTAAATTTAAAAATGCCATTTTAAAAGCTTCATTATTTTTCAACTTTAAAGCTTGCCTCATTTTGTTCGAAAATTTAAACAAATACAAAACCGGAAATAAATAAACGAGTGCAAAAATAATATAAACTATCCCTACACCAGCAGAGTACCCTAATCCATAAGCACCGGTACCTCCTAATTGATTCATACCCGTGTAAAGACTCACACCAATACCACCTAGAACCATAAATCCAATTCCAATAAAACCAAGAATTGACAAAAAATATGTCCATTTAGCGGTTTCGTTTAAATATCCTCTAATATCTTCATTTACTTCCAATTCAAAGCTTTCAAAAGCAGATTTTTGTTCCATGTATATTTAATTAATTTTCAAATTGTTTTAAGGTTTTCTTTATAATCCTAACGCAATCCAATAGTTGGGCTTCCGTCATCACTAAAGGTGGCGCAAAACGAATAATATTACCATGTGTTGGTTTTGCAAGTAATCCATTATCACGAAGCGCTAAACAAATATTCCAAGCGGTATCACTTTCCTCATCATCATTAATAAGAATAGCATTAAGCAATCCCTTACCACGAACTAAATTTACAATATTGCTAGTTTTAACATAATCATTTAATTCACTTCTAAACAGGTCTCCAAGTGTGTTTGCATTTTCGGCTAGATTCTCATCTTTAACCACATTTAATGCCGCCATAGCTACAGCAGCTGCTACCGGATTTCCACCAAAAGTACTTCCATGGTTTCCTGGTTTAATAACATCCATTACTTTATTATTAGCTAACACAGCCGATACAGGATACACGCCACCACTAATAGCTTTTCCTAAAATTAAAACATCGGGTTTAACCTCTGGTGTTTTATCACAATTTTTTGTTTCGCAACTACAATTACCACAGGTAGCTAATAAACGCCCTGTTCTAGCAATACCAGTTTGCACTTCATCGGCAATAAACAATACATTATATTGTTCGCAAAGTGCTTTTGCCTTAATTAAGTAGTCATCGCTTGGTACATATACGCCAGCTTCACCTTGTATAGGTTCCACTAAAAAGCCAGCTACATTACTATTGGCTTTTAAGGCCGCTTCCAAAGCCTCAATATTATTATATTCAATTTTAATAAAACCATTGGTGTAAGGGCCAAAATTTTTACGCGCCACTGGATCGTTAGAAAACGAAATTATAGTGGTTGTGCGCCCATGAAAATTATTTTCGCAAACAATAATTTCGGCTTTATTTTCGTCAATGCCTTTTACCTCGTACGCCCATTTTCTACAAAGCTTTAATGCTGTTTCAACAGCTTCGGCACCTGTATTCATGGGTAAAAGCTTGTCGAATCCAAAAAACTCGCAAGCAAATTTTTCATATTTACCAAGCATATCGTTATAAAATGCTCTAGATGTTAAAGCTAAGGTTTGCGCTTGCTTCACCATAGCATTTACTATTTTGGGGTGAGAATGTCCTTGGTTTACTGCAGAGTATGCCGATAAAAAATCGTAATACTTCTTGCCTTCAACATCCCAAACATACACACCTTCTCCCCTGCTTAAAACCACAGGTAACGGATGGTAATTGTGTGCACCATACTTGTTTTCTAAATCTATCGCTTGTTGCGAAGTTAATTGGTCTAAAATTGCCATTTTAAAAAAATTTAAATATTAAAAATATGCAATTCCTTCTGCACCTTTATCCTTTCGAAAAGTCTCGAAAATTCAGCGTGGGAGAGAAATCATCCCTAGGAATAGCGAAATTAATTAAAAAAAAACAAATTATGTGACGTTTCAAATCTTTATGTGTCTTATAAGTAACTAGGAGTAGTTAAAACAACAAAAAAGAAAACAATTTATTACGTTTAAAAATATATAAATACTTAACCTCTATTTAATGGCAAGCTGCTTAGTCCCCCAACTTTAGCAGCTTTTCTTTTTCCCTTATCTCGCCTTGGTTTGGGCGTTACCACAAGGGTCGGGCTTTCCACTATAAGTCCTCGCACTTCCTACGTCAGGCTGTGGGCTATCCGTTTCAATCTCTAACGCAAATACCTAATGTATAGTTACACCAATTTACAAATAACTAAGCTTTATAACCCGTACAGCAAAACATATAACGTTGTAGAAAAAAAATAAAATTATACAAAGCAATGCAACATTTAAAATACTCCAAAGCCATTACAAAACTAAAAAGGTTCATTTTTATTTAAAAAGAATTATTATTTCCCTTAAAGTTAATCTAAATAAATCCGTTTTTATTACTGGCTATTATTATTTTTGCAGCATGTCAAGAAGAAGTAAACAAAGAAAACAAGTTTTTGAAAGCGTAGAAGTTATTGATGCTGGCGCTAAAGGAAAAACAATAGCCAAGGCACCAGACGGAAAGGTGATTTTTCTACCTAATGCCGTACCTGGCGATGTGGTAGATGTGCAAACGTTTAAAAAACGTAAAGCCTATTACGAAGGTAAAGCCACGGTATTTCATAAACTTTCAGATAAAAGAACCGAACCAGCATGTTCGCATTTTGGAACTTGTGGAGGGTGTAAGTGGCAACATATGGCCTACGAACATCAACTATATTACAAACAAAAAGAAGTTACCAATAACTTAACACGTATTGGACATATTGAGTTACCAGAGATTACGCCTATTTTAGGTTCAGCAGAACAGTATTTTTACCGAAATAAAATGGAGTTTTCGTTTAGCGATAGCCGTTGGTTAACACTAGAGGAAATTCAGTCCGATAAAGATTTAGGCGATAAAAACGCCCTAGGGTTTCATATTCCGGGAATGTGGGATAAAATTTTGGATATCGATAAGTGCCATTTACAAGCCGATCCTTCAAACGCTATAAGAAACGCTGTTAAAACATTTGCTATTGAAAACGATTTGGAATTCTTTAACACGAGAAACCAAACCGGATTATTAAGAACCATGATGATTAGAACCTCTACTACAGGCGATATTATGGTTATGATTCAGTTTTTTAAAGAAGACAAAGCTAAACGCGAATTAATCTTGGATTTTTTAGCAGAAACCTTTCCGCAGATTACCTCTTTGCAATATGTAATTAACGGAAAAGCTAACGACACTATTTACGATCAAGACGTGATTTGCTACAAAGGTAACGATCATATTTTTGAAGAAATGGAGGGCTTAAAGTTTAAAATTAACGCCAAATCCTTTTACCAAACCAACTCTAACCAAGCTTTCGAACTTTATAAAATTACAAGAGATTTTGCTGGCCTAACAGGAAACGAATTGGTTTACGATTTATATACAGGTACCGGAACCATAGCACAATTTGTTGCTAAACAAGCTAGTAAGGTTATAGGTGTAGAGTCTGTACCCGATGCAATAACTGCTGCCAAAGAAAATGCACAATTAAATAACATAAATAACGTTCAATTCTTTGTTGGCGATATGAAACAGGTTTTTAATACCCAGTTTATTGAAACCCACGGCCAACCAGATGTTATAATTACAGATCCGCCAAGAGATGGTATGCATAAAGATGTTGTACAGCAAATATTAAACATTGCACCAAAACGGGTAGTTTATGTAAGTTGTAATAGCGCCACACAAGCTAGAGATTTAGCTTTAATGGATGCACAATATAAAGTGATTAAAACCCAAGCCGTAGATATGTTTCCGCAAACTTTTCATGTGGAAAATGTTGTACTTTTGGAAAGAAGATAAATTTTGATGAAAAAAATAAGCCTGCTTTTTATAATTCTAATTACTGTTGGAAATTACAGTTGTGAACGGGATGATATTTGCCCAGGAGCTACACCAACTACTCCACGATTAATTATTGATTTTTTAGACGCTGCCGATTCTGATATTCAAAAAAACGTTTTTAATTTAGTGGTTATTGGTATCGATAATGGTGAGATTTTATCCGAATATCAGTTTACAAATTCGAACAATGTTATATTGCCTTTAAAAACAACCGACAATACTACCGAATATATTCTAATAAAAAATGCTTCTGTAAATGACAATGGCACACCAAACGATGAGACTGATGATTTTATAGATGGTAATTACGACGCAATCACTATAAACTACAGCCGCGAAGAAGTTTACGTATCGCGTGCCTGTGGCTTCAAAACTATTTTTAAAAATGTTACCCTTACTATAGTTGAGGATGACGACAATTGGATGCTTTCTAGACAACCTTTAACCGATAATCAATCTGTAGAAGATGAAACAACAACACATTTTAATATTTCGCATTAGTACCCTAATATGCCTTTTGTTATTTTGTGTGTCTGGACATTCACAAAACGATAGCATAGTAAGTACGGCAAACGATTCCACTAAAATAAAGCTAAAATACGGATTGCGCTTAGGTGGCGATATTGGTAAATTAGCACGTTCTTTTTTTGATGACGATTATAGTGGCTTCGAAATCATGGCCGATTATCGTTTAAAAGAAAAAATGTATCTCGCTGCCGAGTTAGGTTTTGAAGAAAAAAACACTATAAACGACTATCTAGATATTACTACCACAGGAAGTTACATAAAAGGTGGTGTAGATTTTAATATGTACGATAATTGGTTGGACATGGACAATATGATTTATACTGGTTTTCGTGTAGGAGCAAGTACATTTAGTCATGATTTAAATAGTTTTACCGTTTACAGCATCGATCAATATTGGGCTCCACAATACAGCTCTGAGGTAAAGGAAGAATTTAAGGGTTTAACCGCTATTTGGGCCGAAATTATTTTAGGAATGAAAGCCGAATTGTTTAACAACTTTTACATTGGTTTAAATTTACAATTAAAAGCTTTAGTTACCGAAACGGTTCCCGTTAATTTTGAAAACGTGTACATCCCTGGATTTGGTAAGACCTATGATAGCGGTAGAATTGGCACGAGTTACAGTTACTTTTTAGCGTATAGAATTCCGCTATTTAAAAAAGTAAAACAATCGAAACCTACCGAATTTACAAAGCCATAAAAGGACTCTAGACCACTGCCGCCAAAAAGATAGAGCTAAAAAAATATATCTACTTAATTAGTATTTGGGTTTGGTGCGTTATTGGAAAATTACAAGAGTTAGCAATAAAGCACAAGCTATTAGCTTTGTTATGTAACGTTTTAGCAAGTTCCGCTTGCAAAGCATCCTTAATGGTTACCACGGGTTTTAAAGTTACTTTACTAAAATGCCCACTACCCGATGGCTCTACATTTAAAATAGCTTCGGCAGTATCGGTATAACTTAAAACCTCAATGTTGTTTTGCTCGCACACGTACAAATAAGACATCATGTGGCAAGACGCTAAGGCCGATAGCAATAAATCTTCAGAGCAATATATAAAACGTACTAAAAGTCTCATTTGATTTAATATTTAGTTTATGTTTACTTGTCAATGATTTACACATCGGTCTGTTAGACTCTTCGTACCGAGCTTAACAAGTCATTAATTTAAACCTAATACTCTGTAAGTAAGATCATTAGTTTTTATTCCTCAATATTTTATTAAACCCCTTGTTTTTTCTTACAATATTAAGTTACATTAGCGACTAAATTTACTATTAATTGTTTTTATTCCAGCTTAATATTAAACATCTAAAAGTAAATGTTTTAACAAATTATTTAATTTTAAAAATCAAACCAAAATGATTAAAAAAACAATGAGATTATTTACAATTGCGTTTACAGCATCAATTCTTTTAACTTCATGTTATTCGTATACTAGCGTTGTTGGCGCAGGAGCAAAAGGTAATACGGAAGTTACCAAATGGAACCATTACTTAATTGGTGGATTAGCTCCAGTTGGAGTTTCAGACACTAAAGAAATGGCAAATGGCTCTGAAGATTATACTATTTTCACAAGGCATTCATTTGTAAACGGTTTAGTAAATGCAATTACTTTTGGTCTTTATACACCAACAACTACAACGGTAAAATATTAATTAATATTTAAACGAAAATGAGCGGTATTAATACCGCTCATTTTTTATTTTTATGAAAAAAGTAATTCATTATATAGCCATTTTATTATCGATAATATTCTTGTATAATATTATTCAAATTTTATCTTTAGGTTTTTCCAAACTAAGTGAATTTGGTTATGGCGCTTTGGTCGGAAAAACAATTTTATTAATAATAACTCTGATAGTTGTATTTACTACTAGAACAAAAAAACAATAAAACATTTACACCAAATTACCTTAATGCCTGGTTACTAGAATCTCCGCGTAGTGTTCTACAGGAAAATTACAAGAGTTAGCAATAAAGCACAAGCTATTAGCTTTGTTATGTAACGTTTTAGCAAGTTCCGCTTGCAAAGCATCCTTTATGGTTACCACGGGTTTTAAAGTTACTTTACTAAAATGCCCCCTACCCGATGGCTCTACATTTAAAATAGCCTCGGCAGTATCGGTATAACTTAAAACCTCAATGTTGTTTTGAGCGCACACGTACAAATAAGACATCATGTGGCAAGACGCTAAGGCCGATAGCAATAAATCTTCGGGATTATACCGCGAATCGTCTCCACGAAAAGGTTTAGCAGCCGAAACTTCTAAAGGTGTGTTTTTATTAGCAATAGTTACCACATGGTTTTTGCTAAACCCTTTTGGGTTAGCCGTTGTTTCGTTATCGCCAATGTGCCAATTTACCGCGGCTTTAAATGTGTGCTTAAAAGACATAGTTACTTTTATACCAATTACAACTGTTTAATTAATGTTTACAATCTTCGAGTCCCCAAGCATCTAAACTACGTAAAATAGGCTCTAAAGATGCGCCTCTATATGTTAAACTATACTCCACTTTGGGCGGTACAACAGGAAACACTTTGCGGCTTATTAGACCATCATGTTCCAATTGCCTTATGGTTTGGGTAAACATTTTATTAGAAATACCTGGTATCTTTTTTTGTAATACGCCAGAACGTAAACCACCTTCTAAAAGATGAAATAAAACTAAGGGCTTCCATTTTGTACCTATTAAATTCATGGTGTAATTTAAGGGACAACTAATTTCTTTTTTCAAAATAAAAACTTTTAACTACCTATAAAAAAGCAATTAACTCTTATAGTAACCTATAGTACTTTATGGTAAGTTATTGCCTAATAAGCAAATATAGGGTATTTTTGTAATCTAAATTATGTATTATGACAACAAATAAAGATTATCCTAAGTCCTTTTCGCATATTGGACTTACTGTACCTAATATAAACGACGCTGTAAAATTCTATTCGGAAGTTATGGGTTGGTATGTTATTATGGCGCCTTCAAAAATTAAAAAAGAAAAAGAAACCGCCATTGGCCAAATGTGTATTGATGTTTTTGGTGACGATTGGAGCGAATTTGAAATTGCTCATTTAGCAACTTCCGATGGTATTGGTGTTGAGTTATTTTCGTTTCCGCATGGTGTAAAAGAGGCTCCGGAATTTAATCCATTTAACACCGGGCTTTTCCATTTTTGCATACAAGACCCAAATATTGAGGAGCTCATTGAAAAAATTAAAGCTTACGGCGGTAAACAACGTATGCCAATTAGGGAATACTACCCGGAAGACAAACCTTTTAAAATGTGCTATGTTGAAGATCCTTTTGGGATTGTTTTTGAAATCTATACGCACAGTTATGAGCTAACGTATTCGTCGGGTGCTTATGCTAAATAGGCGTTTCTATTTTTAGAAAATTAAATTTGTTATGAATAAAAAAATCCTGCTAATGCAGGATTTTTTTTAGCTCAAGTAGTTCGCTAAGCTATGTTTATTTTATGATAATAGTAAACTGTGTATAATAAAACATTAACCGATTCCTGCTTTTGCAGGAATTTAGTCTTTGTTCATGTATTTACCTTTTTTACTGCCCTCGTACATAACGTACTTTACTAAACGCGATTCTAGTTTGGCATTATAAAGCTGTATTTTTCTAGATGGACGCAAACCTACAAACTTTAAAGCATCGAGGTTCGAGGTTATAAACCAAGCATCGGTGCCTGGGTAGTTTTGTTTTAATGTATCGCCAATGTTAGCATAAAACGTTTCCATATCGATATTTAAACGCTCGCCGTACGGTGGGTTAAACACCATGTGTAGTTTGTTTTCGCCCGCTTTTTGCGTTTTAAAGAAATCTTCGTGGCGTACCTCTATAAAATCTTCTAACTGGGCATTTTTTACGTTATCCATAGCTTTTGATACGGCACTTGGCGCTTTATCATAACCTATTATTTTATGATGGAAATCGCGAGTTTTACCTAGTAATGATTCTTCAATTTTTTCGAAAAGCTCGACATCCCAATCTGGCCAACGCTCAAAAGCAAACTCTTTTCGCATAAGATTTGGTGGAATGTTACAGGCTATCATAGCGGCTTCAATAAGCATGGTTCCAGAACCACACATAGGGTCCATAAAATCGCATTGCCCATCCCAACCGGACAGCATTATTAGTCCTGCTGCTAAAACCTCGTTTATTGGTGCAATATTGGTTGCTGTTTTGTAACCACGTTTGTGCAGGGAATCGCCGGAAGAATCTAAGGAGATTGTACAACGACGCCTATCGATATGCACATTAATTTTTACATCTGGAAATTTTAGGTCTACGTTTGGGCGCTGGCCATCGGTTTCTCTAAATTTATCTACAATGGCATCTTTTGTTTTTTGAGCTATGTATAGCGAGTGGGTAAATAAATCGGAATGAATGGTAGCATCGATAGCCAAAGACCCTGTAGGTTTTAGATACTGGCTCCAATCCATGGCGTAAATTTTATTATATAAATCTTGCTCGTTATTTACATTAAAGGAATGGATGGGTTTTAATATTTTAACTGCGGTACGCAATGCTAAGTTACACTTGTACATAAAGCCTTTATCGCCAGAAAAAGATACGTTACGCACACCTTTTTTTACGTGTAATGCACCCAGTTGTGTTAGCTCGTTGGCTAACAAATCTTCAAAGCCAAATAAGGTTTTGGCAACCATGTTGAAATTTTCTCCCATTTTTTTCGTCTAATACCTTGCAAAAATAACGTAATTTTGCGGCAAACATAACGTTTATTGATAAATCCGGGTTAAGGATTGAAGTGGAAAGCCCACAGCTCCTTTTTTGGTGCGCGGACTTGTAACGAAAAGCCTGACCACGCTTTTGGGCGTGGTAACCCCCAAACAACACTATGACTAACAACACAACGACTTGGTTTTCTTCTTGGTTTGACACGCCATATTACCACATTTTATACAAAGACAGAGACGATACAGAAGCGCAAGCTTTTATGGAAACTTTAACGCATTACTTAAATATTCCGGAAGGAGGAACTATACTAGATTTGGCTTGTGGCAAGGGCAGGCATGCCTTATACCTTAATAAAATTGGCTACGATGTTACGGGTGTAGATTTAAGCGAAAACAGCATAAAGTTTGCTAAGCAATTTGAAAACCATCGTCTTAAATTTGATGTGCACAATATGTGTAAACCCTACCATAAACAGTTTGATGCGGTTTTTAATTTGTTTACTAGTTTTGGCTATTTTGAGGACGATGAAGATAATTTAAAAACCATTAAAGCCATTAAAGAAGATTTAAATGAATTTGGTTTTGGGGTTATAGATTTTATGAATAGTGAGTTTGTTATTGATAATTTAGTACCGGAGGAAATTAAAACGGTTGATGGCATTGATTTTTATTTAAAACGCTTTGTTGAAGATGAATATATTATAAAAGATATTACTTTTACGGCCGATGATAAATTATATAATTTCCAGGAGCGGGTTAGGGCATTTACTTTAGCCGATTTCGAACTGCTTTTTGAGCAGGCTGGTGTGCATTTATTAGATGTTTTTGGCGATTATAAATTAAGAAAGTTTAGCGCTAAAACATCGGAACGCTTGGTGATGATTTTTAAGTAAGTGGTTGGTAAATTAACGTTAAATCATTTTTAGCCTTAAAGATTATTATAGATTGAATTTTAAATTTGAATAGTATTTTTTTTAAATGAACATGTTTCTTTTACCCTTATTGGCGGTAGTATTAGGTTTTATATTAGCTTTTATAACTAAAACGCAAAAGTCGTGGAATACCAAATTATTACTTTCTTTTAGTGGGGCTTTTTTATTGGCGTTAACCCTTTTTGAACTGCTTCCTGAGGTTTACCACCACTTAGACACAAAAGTTACTGGCCTTTTTATAATGTGTGGTATTATGCTGCAAATTGTTTTGGAGTTATTCTCGAAAGGTGCCGAACATGGGCACGTGCACATCCATAAAAACGGAACTACTTTCCCTTGGTTATTGTTTATTAGTTTGTGTATACACAGTTTTTTAGAGGGGTTTTCTATACACGACCACAACGATATGGTGTATGGCGTTTTAGTGCATAAAATACCTATAGCAACTTTAATTACCACGTTTTTGTTACAGTCTGATTATACAAAACTAAAAATGGGAGCCTTTTTAGTAACTTTTGCTTTTATGACACCATTAGGTACTTGGATTTCCCTTAACTTAACATTTTTAGCCCATTATGTGCACATGATAAACGCCGTGGTTATTGGTATATTTTTCCATATTTCGACTACTATTTTGTTTGAAAGTGGCGACGGACATAAGTTTAATTTCTCTAAATTTATATCGATTATTGTAGGTGTTGCGGTGGCTTATATGATTTAAAGGCCTTTCCCTAGCCCTTTCCAAAGAAAAGGGAATTACAATGAATATATTGCGTGAAAATAATTTTATAATCAATTAACACAGGAGTGTTTCCTTCCTTATGGGAAGGATTAAGGATGGGCTTTTTATGTTTAGCAAAGAAGAATCAAGACGTTTAAGAGAAGAATTTTGGACCAGCTTTGGAAAATCCTTTCCAAGGAAATGGGTATTGTACGATACTAAATTAAAGGGCTTTAGTTTTAAATTTCATTTTGATAATAAAACGGCTTTAGTAGCGCTAGATCTTGAGGACGATTTGGAATACCGCATTAAATACTGGGAAAAACTAGTGGCTTTAAAATCGATTTTACTAGACGATTATCTTCCTGAAGCTATTTACGACGAAGAATATTTTTTAGAAAACAAAAAAGAGATTTCTAGAATTTACGTGCCTTTAGAGCAAAAAGTATCCATACACAACAAAAACTCCTGGCAAGATGTTATGGTGTTTTTTAATACACACATGAGCTTGTTTGAAGCTTTTTTCGAGGAATATAAAGAGGTTATTGAGGGATAATATTTCTGCCTACGCAAAAATCTGGTACATGGAAAACGCTTTTACAATACTTACTTAAAAACTTAATTTTAGGTGTATTGATGAGATTCCTGCCTAGGCAGGAATGTGTTTTACCATTTCATAATCGTCCATAATAAAGCCATTTCCAATATCTGCCACTATTGGCCCTATATTCTTAAAGCCTAACTTCTCGTAAGCCTTAATAGAATTTGTATTATGAATGTTTACGGTGAGTCTTATTTTATCTAGCTTATATTGTTTGACTTTATCCTCCACAAAAGCCATAGCAGTTTTCCCTATTTTTTTTCCTCTATAACTACTTAACACATAAATTTTACTTAAAAACAAAGCATCAATTTCCTTTTTTATAGAGATATAGCCAACGGAAACGCCTTCGAAATTTATAATATAATATGCACAACCATTTTTAACTTGCTCTGTAATAGGCTTTACCGATTGAAATTTTTCTAGCATGTAGTCTATTTGTGGCTTGCCCACAATTGGGATGTAATGCTCACGCCAAATAACATCGGCTAATTTTTCAATTTGAAGGTAATCTTTGGTGGTGTTAGCTATTTCAATTTTTATATTATCAAATAACATAATTAAAAATCATTAAAAAGTGAAAAACGGCTCCTGCCAAAACAAACAAGTGCCAAATAACATGATTGTAGGGTATTTTATCAATGGCATAAAACACAATACCAACGGTATAAGCCATACCTCCTGCAAATAGCCAAAAAATGCCTTGTTCGCCTATTTGGTTGGAGAGGTTTGAAAAATCGAAAACAATTAGCCAACCCATTACCAAATACAATAAGGTAGAAAAAAGCTCGAACCTTCCTGTAAAGAACAGTTTTAAAATAACGCCAAAAGCTGCTATACCCCAAACTATAAAAAAAAGAACCCAACCTAAGGACTCATCTAACGAAATTAAGCATACCGGTGTGTATGTTCCAGCTATTAAGAAGTAAATACTAATATGATCTGCAATCCTAAAATAATGCTTATACCGCTCTTGTTTTACAGCATGATACAATGTAGAGGCTAAAAACAAAATAACAATAGAAAGCCCATAAAGTATAACACTAAACAAACTCGAATCTGTTTTATTGGTATTGTGTGTTAAAAGTAATACCAAGGCAACAACACCAAATAAGGCACCCAAAGCATGGGTTATACTGTTTAGTTTCTCTTCGAATGGCGATTGAATACGCATTTATTCCGGAGTTTTTTGATGCACCCATTTATTGGTTAAATCGTAAAAATCAAATTCGATTGCCGATTTTTGTCGTTCTAAGCGTCCGCTTTGGAAATTTCGTTGTAAAATATCTTCAATTAAATAATCTTCTTTTTCGTTTTCGGGGTCGTACTCACGTTTTAAAGAAATATCGAACATACTGGCTGTTGTATTATACCAAAAGGCACGCCAACCGTTACGCAGTTCTTTAACAAGCTCGAAAGCCGTTACACCGGTTTGCCTGTGAATGAGCTTTACCAAAATCTGCCCCTCGGTTCGGGTCATTTTTTTTAATTCTTCAGAAAACTCACCTTCAATATACTTTTGCACACGCTTGGTGTAGCGTTTTTTATCTCGATTTTTAGTAAGTGTCATCATGCGGGCATTCATAGAATCTAATCGTTCGGCAGCCATTTTAGCATACGGATATACTTTAATGGTTTTACGGCGTAGTATTAAATATCTAATTCTGTCCTTTTTGCTATTAAACTTTAGTTTGTGTAACAGCATGACTTCATCTAAATCTATAGATGTTCTGGGTACAGAGTCGCCACTTATTATTAAATATTTTTCGGGTATAGAATCTTGCTTAATGTCTTCAATTTGGGCGAAGAGTAAGATAGGGAAAAATATAAGTATGTATTTTACGTATTTCATGTAATAAACAATGGGACATTTATTATGCCAAAAATACTGAATTTCTAAAAATTGCGCGTGTTTGTATTCCAATTATTATGATAGTAAGTTTTAAAGCTAAAATCTGGAAATTTTAATTCTGAATAATTTACTGAATTAATTGATATTTAGTTAGCCTTAAATGAACATGCTAAAAATAAAATAACTTTAAGTTTAAGTCCGGAAGCTAGCAGATACTTGTGTTAGGGATTGCAATGGAAAGCCCACAGCCTGACGAAGGAAGTGCGAGGACTTGTATTGGAAAGCCCGACCCTTTATGGGTAACGCCCAAAAACTTTAAATTAAGAAACAATTATAGATAATATATTATTATTTTAGTACAAAATTTATATAAATGGCAAAGAAGAGCATATTGAACAAAAAGTCTATGGACTTTTTAGAAAAATATTTAAATAACGCGGCACCAACAGGATATGAGTGGGACGGACAAAAGCTGTGGATGGATTATTTAAAACCTTATGTAGATGAATTTATTACAGATACTTATGGTACTGCAGTTGGGGTTATAAACCCTAAGGCAAAATATAAAGTGGTTATCGAGGGGCATGCCGATGAGATTTCGTGGTACGTTAATTATATATCGGATAACGGATTAATTTACGTGATTAGAAATGGTGGTAGCGACCACCAAATTGCGCCGAGTAAAGTGGTTAACATCCACACTAAAAATGGTATTGTAAAAGGGGTTTTTGGATGGCCTGCCATACATACTCGTAACAAGGCTAAAGAGGAACCACCAAAACTAGATAATATTTTTATTGACTGTGGTTGCGCTACTAAAGCTGATGTTGAAAAACTTGGTGTACACGTGGGATGCGTTATTACTTACCCAGATGAGTTTCATGTTTTAAATGAAGATAAGTTTGTTTGCAGAGCTATTGACAACCGTATGGGCGGTTTTATGATTGCCGAAGTAGCCAGATTATTAAAAGAAAATAAAAAGGAATTGCCTTTTGGATTGTACGTTACTAACGCCGTACAAGAAGAAATAGGTTTACGTGGTGCCGAAATGATTACGCAAACCATAAAGCCTAATGTAGCTATTGTAACCGATGTAACCCACGATACTACAACGCCAATGATTGAGCCTAAAACGGCTGGATTGTTAGAAATTGGTAAAGGCCCTGTGGTAGCTTATGCTCCTGCGGTACAACAAAAGTTAAGAGATTTAATTACAGATACGGCTGAGGCTAAAAAGATTCCGTTTCAGCGTTCGGCTTTATCGCGTGCTACAGGAACCGATACCGATGCTTTTGCTTATAGCAATGGTGGTGTTGCTTCGGCATTAATTTCGTTACCATTACGCTACATGCATACTACCGTAGAAATGGTACATAGAGATGATGTTGAAAACGTTATTAAATTAATTTATGAAACTTTACTTAAAATAGAAGACGGCGAAACGTTTAGCTATTTCAAATAACATTTAAGCCTCTTAACCGAGGCTTTTTTTAGGTTTTATGTTTATGGACGAATATATAGATATTGTTGATGCCCAAGGACACCCTACGGGTAAGGCAGAGTTAAAATCGGTGATACATACTAAAGGTTATTATCACCATACGGCACATATTTGGTTTTACACAAGCGATGGTTATATATTATTATCGCAACGGTCGGCAAAAAAAGCTATTTGCCCATTGCTATGGGATGTTTCTGTAGCTGGACATATTGATGCTGGCGAAACCATAGAATCTGGAGCCATTAGAGAGATTGAAGAAGAAATTGGACTACCCATTTCGGAAAAAGCGTTACACAAAATTGGTGTTTTTGAATGTTTACAGTCTTATGATAATGGTATTGTAGATAATGAATTTCATAATACGTTTATTACGGAATTACCTGTGCCGGTAGAAAAGCTAGTTAAGCAAGATGAAGAAGTTGAGGCTTTAAAACTAGTATCCTTTGAAGGGTTTAAAACACTTATTGCAACCATAGGACATAACAATAACCATTTTGTACCGTCCAATAAAGCGTATTACGAGTTTGTGTTACAAGCTATAATTAAACATACAAAATGAGTTTATTACTTGTAGCCATTGCTCCTGTTTTTATAATTATACTTTACATTTATTTAAAAGATAAGTACGAGAAAGAACCACGACAACTGCTTCTTTATAATTTCCTGCTTGGTGCTGTGGTTAGCATTATAATAACTTCGATTTTGTATTATGTTTTTGATATCGTTTTACCGCTAACCAACAAAACAAGTATATTGGAGCAATTTATAAAAGCCTTTTTTGTTGTTGGTTTAATTGAAGAGTTTAGCAAATACATTATTATTAGATATTTTGCACAACCAAATAAAGCATTTAACGAACCTTTTGATGGTATTGTTTATGCCGTAATGGTATCGATGGGTTTTGCAGCCACCGAAAACATTTTTTATGTTGCAAATGGAGGCTTCACTACTGCCCTAGCCCGAGCTTTTACTGCTGTTCCGGCTCATGCTACTTTTGGCATTATTATGGGGTATTTTATGGGTAAAGCTAAATTTTCGAACAACAAAGTAGCCTTAAACCTAATGGGGTTATATTCGGCCATACTATTTCATGGTGCTTACGATTTTTTCTTGTTTATAGACTTTGTTCCAGGTATTTGGGTTGGTGCTTTTTTATCTTTATTTATTGGTATAATATTATCTAGAAAAGCCATTAAAACGCATCAAAACCGATCGCAATTTAGAGTTTAAACCGTGTTATTTTTTAATAAACTTAATGGTTTTTATAGTATTTCCGGTAGTAAACGTGGCGAAATATAAGCCATCTGCTATAAAACTAATATCCACTTGCTTGTTGTTTAAAAAACGGTTTTTATAAATAACTTTACCAAAAACATCTTTAATACTAAAGTCTAATTCTTCATTTAAAGCTGATGCTAAATACAATGTATTACCGGCAGGATTTGGGTATAAAGTTATATTTTCATTTTTTGCAGAAATGCTTGTGTTAGATAAGGTATAACTTCCTAATTCTGCAACATAGGTATCTACCGAGTCACCATCAACAGCGCCACTCCAATCGCTTGCAAATAATAATCGTGTTCCTGTTGGGCTAATAGTTACATGAGGTTCTCCTGCATAACTAAAAGGAGACTCATCACTTCTATGATGGGCTACTCTGTAAACATCGGCATCCGTTTCGTTAACCTTAGCTACAAATAGTTCTTGATCTAAAAGTTTAACGCCATCACGCTCAAATCCTAAACAAGATACGGCAACCCAACCATCTTCTAAATTTTTATGTGCCAGTGCCGAAATGTGAGTTCCCGACTTAGGGTAATCATAATCGGTATAGCTAGTTACAGCAAAACAATTACCAGTTGTAGCATTGTGCGCCACTAAAGTACCTTGGCAACCACCATACCGTCCTTCTTCAAAATTAATATTGTAATAAGCATCGTCGCCATTTCCTAATTTACCTAAGCATGAATGCTGAATACCATTAACATTTAAATCTCTAACAAATTGGCCACTAGCGTCGTAAACCGCACCTCTATGAAAAAACATGTTGCCACTTGGAAATGGCATTGGCGCCGTATATTCAATATTTGCAATATTAAATTGCGTTAAACTTTGAGTCGAAATCCTATAATAATAAGCAGCATCATTGCCACATCTAAACGCAAAAACATCATTATCCCACGACATCATTTGTATATCGTTACCGCCTGTTACTCCATTTGCAGGCGGACACCCGCTTAAAGTTCTAATATTTACAAGTATTGTTTTTACTTGTGTTTGTACGTTATAGCTTATTAAATCGTCATTATTGCCATCCATATAAAAAAACACATTAGGATCTGTGAACGACCAGAAAATAGTTTCAATATCATCGGGAAACACATCGGATAAATTTCTAATAAATGTATAATCGGTACCGTTTAAAAGTTGGTGTACACCACCTCCGTAAACAATTAATAAACTCTCATCGGCATTCCAAGCTTGAATGGTGCTGTACATCGGTTTTACGTAATTGCCTGCAGTGGCTTGAGTAATGCGTCGTATTTGAGTACTGGTAAACGACGGATCTGTAACCGCTTCCAAATAGTTTGGTTTGTCCAAATCTTGCATAGGGTGTTGCGCCAAATCGTTGGCAATATACCCTTGCCCTAAATTTTGAGAAACACCTTGAAATACTGCAAAACAAATTAGCAAAAACGTAATTTTTTTCATGGATACATTTAGTTTGGTTATATAATAGTTACGGTTTAAGTTTTAATTTAGACTGTTTTACACATAAAGTAATTAAGAAAATTAAAACACAATTACTAAAATTAGAGCTTTTTCCTACTTAAATAATTTCTATTTTATACTTATATTTACTAGAATTAATATCAGTTCTTATTATAAAAACATGGATAAAAGTTTTAAAGTAAAAGTTAATAACACGTTCGATTTTGATATTTCTGAAGCTGAACTTTCTAACCTAGATACGCTTCAAACTTCAAAAAACGGCTATCATATCTTACAAAATAACAAATCCGTTAAGGCAGAAATAACAGAAGCCGATTTTAATAACAAAACTTACCAAATAAGCATAAGAAACCATATCTATAAGGTTAGCATTTCTAATAAATTAGATCTGTTAATAAAAGATATGGGACTTTCTGTTAAAACAGCCAAACAAATAGATTTTATTAAAGCGCCTATGCCCGGTTTAATATTAGAACTACATGTTAAGGTTGGACAAGAAGTTAAAGAAAACGAAAGTTTATTGATACTTGAGGCTATGAAAATGGAAAATAGTATTAGCGCTCCACGGTCCGGAACTATAAAATCTATTGCGGTTAAAAATGGCGATGCTGTTGAAAAAAACCAACTACTAATTGAGTTCGAAAACTAAAATAAGCTAGGATAAAAAAGGATTTTATAAATGCATCTATGACGTTCTTTTATTATTCGTAATAAAAAACAAGATTTCCTTCTTGGAGGACATGACAAAAACTAATTATTAATGAAAAAAATACTGGTTGCAAACCGTGGTGAAATAGCCATAAGAGTAATGAAAACGGCTCAGAAAATGGGTATAAAAACGGTTGCTGTATTTTCTACAGCCGACCGTAATGCGCCCCACGTAAAATTTGCCGATGAGGCTGTTTGTATTGGCCAACCGCCTTCTAATCAATCGTATTTAAAAGGGGACAAAATTATTGAAGTGGCCAAACAATTAGGTGTGGACGCTATACATCCTGGATATGGTTTTTTGAGTGAAAATGCCGCTTTCGCTGAATTATGCGAAACTAATAACATCATTTTTATTGGTCCGAAATCAAAAGCCATAAAAATAATGGGAAGTAAACTTGCTGCAAAAGATGCCGTAAAGGCATATAATATTCCTATGGTTCCGGGTATTGACAAAGCAATTACCGATGTAAATAAAGCCAAAGACATTGCAAAAACTATTGGCTTTCCTATTTTAATAAAAGCATCTGCTGGTGGTGGCGGAAAAGGTATGCGTGTCGTTGAAAAGGAAAGCGAATTAGAATCGCAAATGACACGTGCCATTAGTGAAGCCACTTCGGCATTTGGTGATGGCTCTGTATTTATTGAAAAATATGTGAGTTCGCCAAGGCATATCGAAATACAGGTTATGGCAGATAGTCACGGTAATGTGTTACATTTTTTTGAGCGTGAGTGCAGTATCCAGCGTCGCCATCAAAAAGTAGTAGAAGAAGCGCCTTCTTGTGTTTTAACGTCTCAATTAAGAGACAAAATGGGAGAAGCCGCCGTAAAAGTGGCTAAAGCTTGCGATTATTTAGGTGCAGGAACGGTAGAATTCTTATTAGACTCCCACCATAATTTCTACTTTTTAGAAATGAATACGCGCTTGCAAGTAGAACACCCTGTTACCGAGTTAATTACTGGTGTCGATTTAGTTGAACTACAAATTAAAGTAGCTCGTGGTGAAGCTTTACAACTTAAGCAAAAGGATTTAATAATTAATGGACATGCTTTAGAGTTACGTGTTTATGCCGAAGATCCTCTTAATGATTTTTTACCTAGCGTTGGGCATTTAGAGGTTTATAAATTACCTAAAGGCGAAGGTATTCGTGTGGATAATGGTTTTGAAGAAGGTATGGATATTCCTATTTACTACGATCCTATGCTTGCAAAATTAATCACCTTTGCTAAAACGCGGGAAGAGGCTATTCAGCTTATGATAAACGCCATTGAGAACTATCATATTAAAGGTATTGAAACTACCCTACCCTTTGGCAAATTTGTATGCGAACATGATGCTTTTAGGTCTGGTAATTTCGACACCCATTTTGTAAAAAAGTATTATTCACCTGAAGCCTTAAAAGCTGAAACAGAAAATGAAGCTAAAATTGCTGCATTAATAGCTGTTAAACAATATATTAAAGATCAAAAGGTATTACGATTACCTTTAAAGTAAACAGTTAGCAAAAATATAAACACCGTTAAACTTTGTGCCTTTGGGCCTTTGCAAAAAATAAGATGGAATCTAGACAAGACAAAATAGACAAGCTTAATAAACATAAAGCTCTTTCAGAATTAGGAGGAGGTCAAAAACGTATTGATAAACAACACGCCAATAAAAAACTTACGGCTAGAGAACGTATTAATTATTTATTAGACGAGGGGTCTTTTGAAGAAATTGGTGCTTTAGTAACACACAGAACCACCGATTTTGGCATGCAAGACCAAATTTATTATGGCGATGGTGTAATTACGGGATACGGCACTATAAATGGTAGATTGGTTTATACTTATGCTCAAGATTTTACGGTATTTGGCGGTTCACTTTCTGAAACTCATGCCGAAAAAATATGTAAAATCATGGATATGGCTGTAAAAGTAGGCGCTCCAATAATAGGGCTTAACGATTCTGGTGGCGCGCGTATTCAAGAAGGTGTGCGCTCTTTAGGTGGTTATGCCGATATATTTTATAGAAACGTGCAGGCTTCGGGTGTAATTCCACAAATATCGGCAGTTATGGGGCCTTGTGCAGGAGGTGCTGTTTACTCGCCTGCCATAACCGATTTTACCATTATGGTAGAAAATACAAGCTATATGTTTGTAACCGGACCTAATGTAGTTAAAACCGTTACAAATGAAGAAGTTAGCAGTGAAGAACTTGGTGGTGCCGAAACCCACGCTACAAAATCTGGAGTAGCGCATAAAACCTCAGAAAACGATATTGCTTGTCTTGAAGATGTAAAACAATTATTAAGCTATTTACCGCAAAACAACACAGAAACCACTAAAAAACTAGAGGTTACATTAAAGGATGAAATTCGAGATGTTTTATCGGACATCGTTCCAGAGAGCTCAACCAAGCCTTATGATATGAGAGCGGTAATTACAGGTATAATAGATGAAGATTCATTTTACGAAATTCATGAAAATTATGCCGAAAGTATCATTGTTGGATTTGCACGATTAGGTGGCAGAAGTATTGGAATTATCGCTAATCAACCTATGGCCTACGCAGGCGTTTTAGGCGTTAACAGCTCTAGAAAAGCAGCACGTTTTACACGTACATGCGATTGTTTTAATATACCGCTATTGGTTTTGGTTGATGTTCCAGGATTTTTACCAGGAACAGACCAAGAGTGGAATGGTATTATCATGCACGGTGCAAAGCTATTATATGCGCTTAGCGAAGCCACAGTGCCTAGAGTAACCGTTATTACAAGAAAAGCATACGGTGGTGCTTATGACGTTATGAACTCTAAACACATTGGAGCAGATTATAACTACGCATGGCCTGGAGCAGAAATTGCCGTAATGGGTGCTAAAGGCGCAAGTGAGATTATTTTTAGAAAAGAAATTGCAGCCGCAGATAATCCTGAAGATAAACTAGCCGAAAAAGAAGCCGAATATGCCAATACATTTGCAAATCCTTATAAAGCAGCCCAACGTGGTTTTATAGACGAAATAATTCTGCCCAAAAACACAAGACGTAAATTATTAAAAACTTTTGCTATGTTAGAAAATAAAATAGTTGAAAGACCTAAACGTAAGCACGGTAATATTCCGTTATAAAAAAAGAGCCTAACATAATCAGGCTCCTTAGTTTCACTTCAATATTAAGATCTTAAAAAGATAAGTCTTAATAATCCTCAATTTTAATTCCTGTTTGATAATTAAAACTATTTGAAACACAACCAACCCAGCATTTCAAACTAAATTTTAACTAACAATTAAAACAAGAAATTGAATAATTAATAGCGCATCAAATATCTTAATTTATTATAAAATTAAGCAATAAAACACTACTCAACTTATACTCACATTAAAAAAATTGCAATAAAACAACTTATTTTGTAGAAATTCCACTTAATGTACTAGCAAATGTATTTTCAAGAAACTCAAGCAAAGTTTCCTTGTCGTTATTGAATTCAATTTTTTTAGAAATTCTATATCGTCTACTTTCAACAGACCTAATGGTGGTGTTTAAAAAAACAGCAATTTCTTTGTTTGAAAACCCCATAAGTAAATAATAACAAATTACTGTTTCTGTTTTTTTAAGTTGCGGATAATTAGTTTTAATTTTATTAAAAAACTCAATATTAAACTCATTAACTAACTCCAAGTGGTTACTTGTTTTGTCAAGTAAAGTAGAAGTGTTAATGTGCAAATTTCTATAAAGTTCTTTAATTTTATCTTTTTGAAACTCTACACCTTCGGTTACAGAAATTTGTTTTATATCATTTTTTAAATTTTTAATGTAACTTTCTAAACCAAAAACTTTAGTGGCAAGCTGGTCGTTATTAGACTTTAAATAGGACAAATTATTACTATTTTCTAAATTACTAAGCAGTAGCTTCTTTTTTTGTTTTCTATATAACACGAAACAAAATACAATTAGAGTAAGTAAAACAACCACTGAAGCACCTCCTAATATAGTACTAAACTTATACTTTGAGTCTTGCTTACCCATTTCCTCCGAACCTTCTATTAAAAGAGCATTACTAATTTCTATACTATTTTCAATAGTTTTTTCATATAATTCATTTTGAAATAGAAATAAAGAATCGCTATATACTTTAGAAGCATCAAATACACCTATATCTTTATAATAGTCTGAATAAAGTTTATAATACTCTTTTACTACATCTATACTTAGAAATTTTTTTAACTTCGATGTTTCTTTTAAATAAAAAAGTGTTGAATCCATATCTTTTTTATTTAAATAAACATCTGCTAAACTACTATTTATAGCCCCTTCAAAAGCATAATAATTTACTTTAGCAATATTAGGATTTGCTTTAAGCTCCTTAAAATAATTAAAATATTTATGAGCTTCCTCTAAACTATCTAACCAAATATAATTTGAACAAACTATATACAAGCCAAACATATGGTAATATGGGTCTTCTCGTACCTCTTTATATTTATCTATTTTATTTAATAATAAACTATTACTTTCTTCATGTTTCCCATCTAGATATTTTGCATACGCCTCAACCTGCTCTACTTCAAATATACTATAATATTTCTCGCAATTATTATAATAACTTTTCGCTTTATCTAAGTATGTATAGGCTAGTTTTTGCTTATCCATGAAGTATAAGTTAGAAAACATACTAATACAAACCTCTCCTCCTATGCAGTACTCTTTCTCTATTTCTGCAAATTTAATAGCCAAATTAGCACTTTGGTAATGCTTAATAAACTCATTATAGTCGTCGTATATTATTGCTTTTAAAGAATAATATTCTGTAACCCTACCTGGAATATAATCCTCTATTGGTGAGGGGATGCTGTCTAGAAATCTTAAGGCTTTATCGCTACTATTATCTAGATAAACGTCGGCCGAATCTACAAAACGATAAAACCCTTGTTCTACTTGACCATAAACCAACAAATTACAAATAGTAACATATAAAATAATGCTTACAATAGAGGGAGAAAAATTACTTTTTAGCATGTATATTACTTAAAATATAAATAAAACAATGTGTAAAAATACACAAATAGCGATAAACATGTAAAATATTACAAGGATAACTTAAAAGTTATACAAAATTGACACTTCGGAATTGGTTGTATTATGCCCTCCATTTGGCTGTTTCATTTCTAGATTTGAAGTATGTCTTACCGAATATCTAAAATCAAACCTTAATCTGTTAATATCGTAAGACAATCCTAAACCAAAAATATCTGAAAACGCAAAACCTTTAGCTAGACGTTCGGTTTCTTTATCGGCTACCATTGGCCCTAAACTACCAATAGCATAAGTACTTACTCCACTATATATTTTATACCTAGCTATAATACCACAATTTAAAACATATTCATTTATAGTTCTTTTTTGGGTGTATAACTCCGTTAATTCTTCGTGGTTATCAAAATCCGAAGGTTTAATATAAAATCTATTTAAAAGTTGATGTTGTACTACATTAAAACTGGGTTCTAAATTAACTTCGAAGGCCCATTTTTTCTTGTCTTTAAATCTATAATTAATCTGAATTTTGTAAAAATCGACCTCATGAGTATAATCCTTGGCGTTAAAAGGATATTTGTTTTGAGATCCTGTGCCATATGTAAATCCTAACATTACTTGCTCTTTTTTAATTTGAGTAAATCCTAAAAAAGAACATAGCATAAACACAACCATAAGACCAAATATCTTATTTTTTTGCTTCATGGAAATTTTATTTACAAGTAATAATTTGTGCGTTATACATAAATGAATCTTGCCAACGCTCGAATCGGGTATCAAATTTAGTTGAAAACACTAAATATTGACATTTACCAATACTTTCTGGTGTTCGCGCTATTTCACCTAAATTGTTGTTTTGAAACAAAAATTCGGCATCTTCAACAATAAACATTTGTATTTTATTCAAGTTTATTCCATTTAAATAATACAGTTTATTTAAACGTTTTGGAGTTGCAATAACAATATCGACACCATCATAAATTTCGTTACGCTGGTCGTCAATATTTTTTTGATCGTAGGCACAATACACTCTTAAATCTGTTCCTTTTAAATAACTTTTAAATTCTAATTCTAAACTTAGGGCAGCTTGTTTATCTTTTGCAAAAATTAAAGCTCTTGGGGCATCTTCAAATGCTTCTCCTTTTAATTTCTGAATAACACTAAGCACAATACTTGTTGTTTTCCCTGAGCCCAATGGCGCAATACAAAACAAGCTTGCTCCTCCTTTAATTTTGGGTAAAATAGATTTCTGAAAAGATAAAGGGCTATTAAAACCTTTAGTTTGTAAGGCTTCTTTTAAAGGTTCAATAAGTTTTTTAAAGGACATATAAGGTATACATAAATAGAATTGCAAATATAGTGCTAAATAACTCCGCCCAAAACCCTTTAAAAAAATAACATCTTTCAAATTCTGTTAAAGTCAATTTAACATCTCTTTTTTTTTAACAATGTTAATATTGTATTAATAGACTCGTATAGGATAATTAAAGGTTAAAAATCTTCTATTTTTACGGCATGAATACACCCCAAAAATTTAAGTTTGAATTTGTTGCGTTAATGGCATCACTAATGTCTATAGTAGCACTAGCCATTGATGCTTTACTGCCCGCTATACCACAAATTGGAGCCGCGTTAGGTGTAACCAACCCCGAAAACAATCAACTATTAATTACCATGATATTTTTGGGCATAGGTTTTGGTCAATTAATTTTAGGCCCCTTATCAGATAGTTTTGGAAGAAAACCTCTAGTTTATGTTGGTTTCGTAATATTTTTCATTGCAAGTTTTATTTGCGTTTCCACTAAAGATTTTGAATGGATGATAATTGGGAGAACGCTTCAAGGCTTCGGACTTTCCACCGCGCGAACCATAAGTATTTCTATGGTTAGAGACGAATTTCAAGGCGATTACATGGCGAAAATAATCTCGATAATTGTTATGTTTTTCCTTTTAGTTCCTGTAATAGCACCAACTTTAGGTCAACTTTTAATACACTTTTTTAACTGGGAATCTATCTTTTATTTTAATTTAATTTTCGGCGTACTTATAGTACTTTGGTTTTGGATTAGACAGCCAGAAACACTGGCTAAAGAAAAACGTATAAAGTTTTCGGCCAACTTATATGTAAATGGTACCAAAGAGTTTTTTAAAAATAAAGAAGCCATTGCTTTTACATTAATTTCTGGGTTTATTACGGGGTCGTTTATGGTGTATTTAAGCACGTCTCAGCAAATATTTCAAGAGCAATACAACCTAGCTGAAATGTTTCCTTATATTTTTGCAAGTTTGGCCATTTCTATTGGTGTTTCTACCTTTTTAAATAGTCAACTAGTTGTAAAATATGGCATGACTAGACTTGCCTATTATGCGTGTATAGCGTACACTCTAATTTCGGTGTTGTACGTTATTTTATTTTGGTCTGGAATTAACCCTAGTATTTATATTTTATTAAGCTTTTTTGCTATGCAGTTTTTTGCTGTAGGTTTCCTTTTTGGAAATTTAAGAGCTTTAGCTATGCAACCTTTAGGACATATTGCTGGTATTGGAGCTGCTATTAATGGTTTTTTGTCTACCGTATTAGCGGTTCCAATAGCCAATTATATAGGGAGTTTTGTGCAAACCTCCGTACTTCCGTTATTTGTAGGGTTTTCGGTTTTTGGATTATTATCGCTAAGTGTTTTTCTGCTTATAAAAAGTAAATTAAACGTTATAAACGCCTAATCGCTTTTAAAGATAACGCTCTTTTATAATGTTAATGTGATGTATTTCATGACCTAGCGTTATGAAGGCCGCAGCTCTAGCAGACATGGTACTTCCACTCGCCGTACCTAGTACTTCTAAATCTTGTGAGCTTAAACTTTTAAGAAGTACTATAAAGTTTAGGCGCACCATTTGATATTCTTCAATTAAACTTGCCATCGATTTTTTATTGGCTCCAGATGGCAAAATGTAATCGTTTTGCTCGTAGCCTGCCAACGGAGTTTTATCATGTCTTGCTATTCTGAAACAACGATACATAAAAACACGTTCGTTATCTATTATATGCTGAAAAACCTCTTTAATACTCCATTTATCTTTGGCGTAACGATACTCTAATTTATCCTCAGGAATAGATTTGAAGAAATTTTCAACCTGTGTTTTTGCCTCAATAAAGCCTTCTAGTAAGTTGATATCGCGAGACACTTTGGCTATATAAGTTTCATAAAACGGATTATACTCGTTAGCTTTTAAATCTGTTACTTTCATTTGTTTTAAATTTTTGCTTGATAGGTATATAAATCGAAATATCTGCCATTAAGTTTTATCAATTCGTCATGCGTGCCTCTTTCAACAATACGACCGGCTTCGATAACTAAAATTTGGTCGGCTTTTCTAATAGTACTTAAGCGGTGTGCAATAACAATTGTAGTTCTATCTTTAACCAATTCATTTAAACTTTTCTGAATTAAAGCTTCACTTTCAGTATCTAAATTTGAAGTCGCTTCATCTAAAATAACAATCTTCGGGTTTGCTAAAATTGCTCTTGCAATAGCTAAACGTTGACGCTGTCCTCCAGAAAGCTTAACGCCTCGTTCTCCTATTAAGGTTTCTAAACCATCATCAAAACGATCTGTAAACTCATTTACATAGGCTGCTTTTACTGCATTTTGTAATTCTTCTTCGGTAGCATTAGGTCTTGGAAACATTATATTCTCTCTAATGGTTCCTTCAAATAAAAATTCATCCTGCAATACCACACCTAAATATTTTCGGTAGCTATTTAGTTTTACTTTCGATAAATCCTGATTATCAATAGTGACTTGCCCCGAATTAGGATTTAAAAATGTAGCCGATAATCCTGCTATAGTAGATTTCCCTGAACCAGAACTACCAACCAATGCCGTAACGGAACCTGCAGGTGCTTTAAAACTAATATTATGAAGCACTTCTTTATCTGCTTCATAAGCAAAAGACACATCGTTAAACTCAACATCGCCTTTTAAAGCTTCTAGCTGGATGGTTCTATTTACATTATCTTCTTCAGCAGTCATATTCATTAGCTCTTCAGTTCTATCTAAACCTGCTAAAGCCTCTGTTAACTGGCTTCCTATATTACTCATTTGAACAATAGGCGCTATCATAAAACCAAGTATTAATGTAAAGAATAAAAATTCACCTGTGGTCATTTCTCCTAAAATCATATAATAACCACCAATACCCATAATTCCTGTGGTAGCCACACCAATTAAAAAGGTTGAAGAACTCGTCATAAAAGCCGTAGCCGTTAAGCTCTTTTTTACATTTTGATATAGTTTATCTACACCTTTTTCAAACACAATATTTTCTTGCTCTTCGGCATTAAATGCTTTTATAACTCGCACTCCTGCCAAAGTTTCGGTAAGTCTACCTTTTACTTCGGCATTTATTTTACCACGTTTTCTAAAAATAGGACGAATATATTTAAACGCTTTTAGGGCAATAAAACCAAAAATAGATAGCGGAACAAACACAAAAAGTGTCATCCAAGGGTTTAATTTAATTAAAATAATTAATGAAACTACAGCCGTAAACGAACCACCAACTAATTGCACCAAACCAGTTCCTATTAAATTACGAACACCTTCAACATCGCTCATAATACGCGATACCAAAGCACCAGACTTTGTATTATCGAAAAAGCTTATGGGTAACGACAATACTTTTTTCTGTACTTGAGCACGAAGTTCGCTTATTAAATATTGGGCCTGTACACTTAAAATTCTAGTTAAAGCAAACGAGGTGGTTGCTTGAACCGTTATAGCTGCCAAAACAATAGCAATTAAAGTATATACCTGAGACACATCCTTACTTGGTACTACTTCATCTAATAACACCTTACTTTGCCAAGGTAAAATTAAACCTGCTAAACTTCGTATTACAATTAAAACTAAACCTATAAAAACTAACTTTCGCCTTGGCCAAATAATCGTTTTAAAGGCTTGCGCCATAGTTACTTTTGGTTTGGTTTTATCTTGGTTTTTTGAAGATTCTTTAAGGTGTTGCATAACTATTTTAAAATAATATAGATTACAAAATTACGCATTAAAGATTGATAATATTAGAGAACTTAAAATTAAAAAACACCCAAAACAAAGGGCTATTTTATACTTTATATAAATTATAATAGACTAATTATTACATTTACAATAAAATTATAAAACAACTAAACTATGAAAATAATTGGCATTGGTAAAAACTACGTAAACGACAAAAGTGAAATTGCTGCTGTAAAAACAGGCGATCAAGTTATTTTTTTAAAGGCTGAAAGCACTTTAGTTACGGATAATAAAAACATCGGTTTTCCTAAGATTACTAACCAACTAAATTATGAAGTCGAGTTAGTTGCTAAAATTGGTAAATCTGGTAAAGATATTGAAGAAAGTAATGCAGCATCTTACATAAGCGAAATAGGAATTGGCATTGATTATACGGCGAAAGATGTTTTAAATGCAACTCGAACTAATAAAGGCCCATGGGCATTGGCCAAAGGTTTTGATGGCGCATCGCCAGTAAATGGATTTAAACCGGTTTCCAACTTTTCTGATATTAATGACATTAACTTTAGCTTAATGATTAACGGAAAGGAAGTACAGGCAGGAAACACGAGTTATATGATTTATAATTTTGCTGAAATTATAGCGTTTGTTTCAAAATACATGACTTTAGAACCTGGCGATTTAATTTTTACAGGAACACCAGCAAGTGGTGCTGGTCAAAATTTTGTAGGCGACCATTTGCAAGCTTCTATAGAAGGTGACTTGCTCTTAGATTTTAAACTAATTTAAATTAGTTTTATGAAAAACTCAATTGCAGAACGGGTTGCTGAATTTTTAAAACGCTATCCACCATTTAATTTAATAAATGCAGCTAGCCTATTGCTAATAGCAGAGCAGGTTAGCATTATCTATTTGGAAAAAGGAGATACCATTTTTAAAAACGGAGATATTAACCACGATTGCTTTTATGTAGTTAGAGACGGGGCCATAAGTCTGTACTATAAAAACGGTGATGTAAATGAAATTACAAACATACATGATACAGGCGATTTATTTGGTTTACGTGCTTTAATTGCAAAAACGCCCTACCACCTTAACGCCACTGCAAATGAAGAGTCTATAATTTATGCCATTCCAATATCTATTTTTCAGTCGGTAACAGATAAAAGTGTTAACATTCAAAAGTACCTTATTACCGCTTTTGCCTCCAATGATTACACGCCATATACCTCTGAACAAGCAGGTAAAATTTTTGTAGATTATATTCCAAGCAACTCACAAGATGTTGTAAGTTTTCAAACCGCAAACTATACTAAAGCACCTATTACTTGTAGCACATCTTCCACCTTAAAAAGTGCTGCAAAAAAAATGTGCGCGCATAAAATTGGATGTATAATTGTAATTGATACTTATAAAAAACCTGTTGGTATTATTACTAATAGCGATATAAAAAACAAAATTGCTACAGGGCTTTTTCCTATTGAAACTAAAGTAACTCAAATAATGAGTTCTCCTGTTATTACCGCAAAAAAAGACTTAACAGTAGCCGATGGTCAATTACAAATGATAAAAAATAGCATAGGACATTTATGTATCACCAAAGATGGCACTGTAAATTCTAAATTAATTGGTGTATTAACACACCATGATGTTTTAACTAGCTTAGGAAACAACCCAACGGCCATTTTAAAAGATATTAAAAGAGCTAAACGAACAAAAAAACTTCGTGCAGCCAGACATAAAGCCAATGGTTTATTAAAAAGCTATTTAGAGCAAAACATTCCCCTATCGCATATTATAAAAATAATTTCTCAAATTAATGATGCGGTAACGGTTAGAGCCATAGACCTGGCTATTTTAAAAATGCCTACGCCACCGCCTGTTTCATTTACGTGGTTGGCATTAGGTAGCCAAGGCAGACGCGAACAATTACTATTTACCGACCAAGACAATGCTTTAATTTTCGAAAATGTATCTAAAAAAGACTATGCAGCAACTAAAGACTATTTTTTAGAACTTTCGAAACTCGTTAATAAAACACTTAATAAAGTTGGTTTTGAGTATTGCGAAGCCGATATGATGGCTAGTAACCCAGAGTGGTGCAAATCGCTTTTAGAATGGCAAGACCAATTTAAAACTTGGATTTTAAATCCGGATGAAAAAGCCATATTACTATCGTCTGTTTTTTTTGATTACAACGCTGTTTATGGTAATACCACCTTCACAGATAAAATAACAGACACTATTTTTAACACCTTAAATGAAGCCTATTTATTTTATAAATTTCTGGGTAGAGATGCGGTAAAAAGCCCATCGCCTCTTGGTTTTTTTAAACAATTTTTAATTGAACAGAATGGAGAGCAAAAAGAACTTTTTAATATAAAAAGCAGAGCCATAATGCCATTGGTAGATGCTGCTAGACTCCTTATTTTAAATAAGCAAATTAAAGGAGTTAATAATACTTACGAGCGCTTTGAAAAGTTAGCTGCATTAGAACCTGAAAACTCAGAGTTATACGAATCTTGCTCGTATGCTTTTAAAGCCCTTTCTAAATTTAAAACCAAGCAAGGATTGTTAAATAGTAATTCTGGAAAATTTATAAACCTTAAAACACTAACTAAAGAAGAGAAATTAAAACTAAGACGCTGCTTTAAGCCCATACATGAAATTCAAGACGTTTTAATAAATAGATTCGATTTAAAAAACTTTATATGATTAGTTGGTTTAAAAAGCGTAAAAAAGACTATCCAGAATTTTGGTTGGACTACCTTGAACATTTTAAGGACATAAAAAAAACACCCATTAACGAGACACGCTTTGTTGCCTTTGATACTGAAACTACTGGTTTTGACAGGAAAAAGGATAGAATATTATCCATTGGCGCTGTTGCCTTTGTAAATAAAAGAATACCTGTAAACCAAAGCCTTGAATTATACTTAGAACAAGATATTTTTAACCCAGAAACCGTTAAAATACATGAGATTATGAAGTCTAGTGATTTTGTGAAAATATCGGAACTAGAGGCCATAAAAGTGTTTTTAGATTATATAAAAAATGCCATTTTAGTAGCACACCATGCGAATTTTGATAAAACCATGATGAATGAAATGCTTTCTAGAAATGGCTTAGGAAAACTAAAAAATAAATTTATTGACACTGGGGTGTTATATAATAAATCCAAACACAAAATATATCAAGAAAACTTGAAGGAACACTATTATTTGGACGATTTGTGCGAAGAACTAAATGTACCAAAAGTAGATAGACACACCGCCAATGGTGATGCCCTAATTACGGCTATTGTGTTTTTAAAAATCTTAGCACGTTTAGATAAACGTAAAAATTTAAAATGGAGTTATTTATTGGGTAAATAGACCTGAATACAGGCAATTAATAAAACCTAAACTTGATTTTTAAATTAAAATAAAATCAAGTTTAGGTTTAGTTTTAATTATAATAATTAAAGCACATTATCCATAATTTCTTGCACCACTTCTGGGTTTAATAAAGTGCTAGTATCGCCTAGATTAGCAGTATCTTTTTGGGCTATTTTACGTAAAATACGCCTCATAATTTTGCCCGACCTGGTTTTTGGTAATCCGCTAGTAAATTGAATTTTGTCTAGTTTAGCTATTGGACCAATACTCTCTGTTATAATTTGATTTATTTCTTTTCTTAAATTATTTTGATCTCGACTTTCCCCTGTATCTTTTAGAGTAACATAACCGTATAATGCACTTCCTTTAACATCGTGTGGAAATCCTACAATGGCAGATTCTGCTACTGCTGGATGCTCGTTTACGGCGTCTTCAATTGGTGCAGTTCCTAAATTATGACCCGAAACGATAATAACATCGTCTACCCTACCTGTAATTCTGTAATAACCAACTTCATCGCGAAGGGCGCCATCGCCAGTAAAATACTTGTTTTCATAGGCTGAAAAATAAGTCTCTTTATAACGTTGGTGATTTCCCCAAATAGTTCGAGCTATGGATGGCCAAGGATACTTAATACACAATCTACCTTCTACTTGATTGTCTTTAAGTTCATCGCCATTTTCGTCCATTAAAGCAGGCTGAATACCAATAAAAGGTAAGGTAGCATAAGTTGGTTTGGTTGGTGTTGAATACGGAATTGGAGAAATCATAATACCTCCTGTTTCGGTTTGCCACCATGTATCTACAATTGGACTATTTCTTTTACCTACATTATCGTTATACCAATGCCACGCCTCTTCATTTATTGGTTCGCCTACCGAACCTAAAACTTTAAGAGAACTTAAATCGTATTTTTCTACTAACTCTGCGCCTTGTTTTGCTAAGGCACGAATAGCTGTTGGAGCGGTGTAAAACTGATTGACTTTATGCTTTTGAACGATATCCCAAAAACGTCCAAAATCTGGATAACTTGGCACGCCCTCGAACATTACTGATGTGGCGCCATTTACTAACGGGCCATATACAATATAACTGTGTCCGGTTATCCAACCAATATCGGCAGTACACCAATACACATCGTTTTCGCGATATTGAAATACGTTTTTAAAGGTATATGCGGTGTAAACCATATATCCGGCGGTGGTATGCACCATACCCTTTGGTTTTCCGGTTGAACCTGAGGTGTATAAAATAAACAACGGATCTTCGGCATTCATTAGTTCGGCATCGCAATGCTCGGACGCATTGTCTAAAAGGGGTTGCAACCACGCATCGCGACCAGAAACCATATTAATTTCTGTATTAATTCGTTTTGCTACTAAAACGCTTTTTACGCCAGGGCAGCTCTCTAAAGCTTCGTCTACTATACCTTTTAAATCGATTGTTTTTGCGCCACGGTAGGACCCATCGCTGGTTAATACCATTTTACAATCGCTATCGTTTATACGAGTGGATAATGCTGTAGAAGAAAATCCTGCAAAAACTACAGAGTGTATAGCACCAATTCTGGCACATGCTAAAACGGATACGGCTAGTTCGGGAATCATGGGTAAATAGATGCACACACGATCGCCTTTATTGATGCCTTGCACTTTTAAAACATTAGCAAATTTATTAACACGTTTATATAGTTCGTTATAGGTAATATGTTGTGCGGCTTCATCTGGATTGTTGGGCTCAAATAAAATGGCTGTTTTTTCGCCTCGTGTTGCTAAGTGCCTATCGATACAGTTTTCTGTTATGTTTAATTGTGCGCCTTCAAACCATTTTACTTCGGGTTTAGAAAAATCCCAACTTAAGACCTTATCCCATTTTTTTCGCCATAGAAAATGTTCTTCTGCTATTTCTTCCCAAAAACCTTCTGGGTTGCGTACAGATTTTCTATAAACTTGATAATACTCTTCTAAATGTTTTATATGGTAATTACTCATGGTTTAGTTCTGTTTGTATGTTATGATTATAACGTGGTGACACAATATTTTAAGCTTCTAATTTAATAAATTAATGTAGATTAGAACTGATTAATACCGGCAGATTGTTATAAAATACTGTTAATAAAATGGTTTTAGCAAACTTGCCCGCGTTAGGGATTGAACGGCGTGTTTGAGCTCCCGACAACGGAGGAGCGAGTAGTGAAAGCCCGCCCCTGCCCCAAGGCTGGGGAACGCCCAAATACTTTTAATGTGTGGCTTTGCCCGCGCCACTTGGTATTCTAATATGTTCTACAATGTCTTGAACGTTTTGTGGTGGTTCTGGTGTGAATTTCATGATAACTAAGGACACGATGAAATTGATAATCATAGCGACTGTACCGAAACCTTCGGGCGAGATGCCGAACCACCAATTGGCTTTTGTACCGCCGCCAAACCAGCCAAACTTAAATTTGGTCATGTAGAAAAGCATGGATAAAATACCGACTACCATACCGGCAATGGCGCCTTCTTTATTCATTTTTTTGTAAAATATACCCAAAATAATGGCTGGAAAAAAAGATGCTGCCGCCAACCCGAAGGCTAATGCTACGGTGGCTGCTACGAATCCTGGTGGATTAATTCCGAAATATCCGGCAACGCAAACCGCCACTACTGCTGCTAAACGTGCTGCAATTAACTCGCCTTTTTCTGAGATGTTTGGATTGATCATTTTCTTGATTAAATCGTGAGAAACTGATGCTGAAATGACTAATAATAATCCTGCGGCGGTTGATAATGCTGCTGCTAATGCTCCTGCTGCAACCAATGCGATAACCCAGTCTGGTAATTGTGCTATTTCTGGGTTGGCTAGTACCATAATATCTTTATCGACTACTAATTCGTTATTTGTTTCGTTGGCTACATAGTTAATTATACCATCGTTATTTTTATCGTTAAAGACTATTAAACCTGTTGTTTCCCATTTTTTAAACCATTCTGGCATATTAGCATAGGGTTGATTGGATACGGTTTCTATCATATTGGTTCTCGCAAATACGGCTACTGCTGGCGCAGCGGTGTATAAAATTACAATTAGCAATAAGGCTAAACCTGCCGATTTACGAGCATCTTTTACTTTTTTAACGGTAAAGAAACGCACTATAACGTGCGGTAAACCTGCTGTGCCAACCATTAATGCTAATGTTATTGCAAAAACATCTATGGTAGATTTTGAACCTTCGGTGTATTGGTTAAAGCCTAAATCTGTACTTAAACCATCTAATTTATCTAGTAAATAGGTACCGGAACCATCGGCTAATTGACTCCCAAAACCTAATTGTGGTATGGGGTTACCCGTCATTTGAATAGAAATAAAAATAGCGGGCACCATAAAGGCGAAAATAAGCACGCAATATTGTGCTACTTGTGTGTATGTGATGCCTTTCATACCACCTAAAACAGCATAAAATAAAACAATTACCATACCTATAACGACACCTGTATTAATATCGACCTCTAAAAAACGTGAGAATACAAGACCTACACCTCGCATTTGACCTGCAACGTAAGTAAACGATACGATTAGTGCACAAATAACGCCTACTAATCGCGCGGTGTTGGAATAATAGCGATCGCCAATAAAATCGGGCACTGTGAATTTGCCAAATTTCCTTAAATATGGTGCAAGTAATAGTGCAAGTAATACATAGCCACCGGTCCACCCCATAAGGTAAACAGCCCCATCGTACCCATCGAACGAAATAATTCCTGCCATGGAAATAAATGAGGCCGCACTCATCCAATCGGCTGCCGTTGCCATACCGTTTGCTAATGGGGAAACGCCGCCTCCAGCCACATAAAACTCGTTTGTTGAACCTGCCCTAGCCCAAATGGCTATGCCTATATATAATGTAAATGTTATGCCTACTAAAACATAGGTCCAGTTTTGTACCCCAAATCCTTCAACCAATAAACTATGCATCATAACCGTATTTTTTATCTAGTTTATTCATTAAACGAACGTATACAAATATTAAAACAACAAAAACGTACATAGAACCTTGCTGTGCAAACCAAAACCCTAGTTTAAAGCCTCCAATTTTAATTGAATTTAATTCTTCCTTAAATAGAATTCCTGCCGCGAAGGATACTAAAAACCATATGGCTAATAGTATTAAAACGTACCGGATGTTTTCTTTCCAATAGGCTTTTGCGTTGTCTTTTTCTGTCATTATTATCTTGGTTTAGTTAGTAATCAAATTTATAAATCGGTATAGAAAAGCTCTAGTAATTATTGGGCAAACCGTATAAACTATAACCCAAATAGGCTTATAATAATACTGTTTACAAAGTTTTAAAATATGTTTTAGCCTGAATAATAACCTTAGGAGCCAAAGCTATAGTTGCCAACATTGTAGGAATTGCCATTAGGGCAAAAACGCCATCAATTAAGTTTAGCATAGCACTAAAAGGGGTTGTTGCCGCAAGAACTATACTTAATATATATATGTAATTGTAGTAGTGCTTTTTGTCTGCTCCAATTAAAAACCCTAAACATTTACTACCGTAATAGGCATAAGAAAACAATGAGGATATGCTAAATATTAATACACAAACCATAAGCAAATACTTGCCATAAACAGGCATAACATGATTAAATGCCGACGCTGTTAAACTTACGCCATTATTGGACGTTGTTTCCCAAACACCAGTAACTAAAATAGCCAATGCCGTTAAGGTACATACTATTAGAGTATCTATTGCTGGTCCTAACATAGCCACTAAACCCTCGCGAATAGGCTCATCGGTTTTTGCTGCACCATGAGCCATGGGCGCTGTACCTATACCTGCTTCGTTTGAAAAGGCACCTCGACGAATGCCTAACAATATTAAAGCACCCAAAGCACCGCCCATAAAAGCATCGCCTTTATAAAAATTGGCAGAAAAAGCGTCTGTAAACATTAAAACAAAATATTTAGGAACAACGCTATAATTAGAAACTAATATATAAAGAACCAGAGCAAAATAAAGCAATACCATTGTGGGTACCATTTTAGAGGCTGCATTACTAATACGTTTTAAACCACCAAGTATAATTACAGAGGTTAAACCAACAAGTATAGCTGCTACAATAAGATTTGTTTTTAACCCTACTTCCACCCCATTAGGTATTAAAACAATATCGTTTATAGCTTGTGTTAATTGGTTTACGTTAACCACAGGTAAGGCACCAACCATACCAACAAGACTAAACATAACTGCTAAAGGTTTCCAAGATTTACCTAAACCTTCTTGAATAAAATACATAGGTCCGCCTTGTAAATTGCCCGCACTATCTTTACCGCGATACATAATGGCCAAAGAGGATGTAAAAAATTTAGTTGACATGCCTACAATTGCACTTATCCACATCCAAAACATAGCTCCCGGACCACCCATTGAAATAGCGACTGCAACTCCTGCTATATTTCCCATACCAATGGTAGAAGACAAGGCTGTTGTTAAGGCTTTAAAATGCGAAATTTGTCCCGGATCGTTAGGATCGTCGTACTTACCTCTTAGCACTTGTATAGCGTGCCCAATATACCTAAAAGGCAAAAATCGTGATAGTACCAAAAGATACAAACCACCGCCAATAAGCAAAATAACTAAAGGCAACCCCCAAGCGTAATCGGAAAATGTTTTAATGAGTTGTTCCATAATTATTTCTATGATTTTATAAATATATAACTTTACAAACTTTCATTTCAAATATTTAAAAGTATATTTATAACAGTAAATCCATTTATGGCGCAAACCAACCGCTTATATTTTATAGATGCCGTTAGAGCATTTGCTATTTTAATGATGCTTCAAGGTCATTTTATAGATACTTTATTGGCTCCTGCTTATAGGGACGAAAGCAATGCTATTTATAATATCTGGTCGTATTTTAGAGGCATAACAGCACCTACTTTTTTTACTATATCCGGCCTGGTATTCGCTTACTTATTACTGCGTGCTTATGCCAAAGGCAATGATAAACCTAGGATTAAAAAAGGATTGTTTAGAGGCTTACTGCTAGTTGCCTTAGGATATAGTTTAAGAATTAACATTTTTAACTGGTTTAATGGGTATTTTAGTTCCTACTTTCTTGTTATTGATGTACTTCAGTGTATTGGGTTGTCATTAATTCTATTGGTAGGACTTCATTGTCTTTTTAGGAAATATAGTTATCTATTTTCGGTAGTACTTTTTGCAATTGGCTGTATTTGTTTTATAACCGAGCCTCTTTACAGAGAGATTACTTTAAACAATGTGCCTATAGTATTTGCTAACTATATAACAAAAACCAACGGCTCTATATTTACTATTTTACCGTGGTTTGGATACTCTGCTTTTGGTGCGTGTATTTCAACTGTATTCTTCAGGCATGCACACCGCGAAAAATTTAAAATAAGTACGGTTATCTCTCTTTTTGTAATAGGCGTTTTTCTTATTTATTTTTCGTCTTTATTTCTTACAAAACTAAGCCATATAACTTCTGTCCCGCTCTTTAAAATGAGTGCCGAGTACAACTATTTGTTTACAAGACTTGGTAACGTCCTTATATTATTTGGTGTTTTTTACGCCTTAGAAAACTATTTAAAGCAGTCTATTATTGCTCGTATAGGAGAAAAAACGCTTTCTATTTACGTTATTCACTTCATAATACTATACGGTAGCTATACAGGATACGGTTTTAAACGATTTTTAAGTAAAACATTAGAACCTGAAACTGCAGGTTTTGGTGCTATATTATTCATGATTACAGTCTGTGTAATATCATTTCATTATGGAAAAACAAATACGTTTGTTTATAATTTAATACGTAAAACCGTAGATAAATTAAAAAACTACCATCAAGGCATATCTTAATACCTTAACTATTAAACAAAACCAACTTGTTCTGCCAATGCAGCTAACATAAAATACTTTAAAAAAATATTTGTTCCATTACGCCACAACACGTACTTTAAATCTATATTTGTAGTACAATCATCCTTTGAATACAAATAAGAAATTAGTATCCATTATTATATCTGATGAAAAAGAATTAAAATTTAAAAATAGGCTGCAAATTATCAAAACAAAAAATTGTTAAACGCGCTAATAATTTTCATTATTAAAAAATAAAACATGAACTATAAGGCAGTTATATTCGATTTAGACGGCACACTAGTAAATTCCATTGAAGACATTGCAGATGCCATGAATGCTGTTCTAAAAAGCGCTAACTATCCAACCCACAGTTATCAAGAGTATTACAGTTTTGTGGGCAGTGGTATAAAGAGTCTCGTTACTAAAGCATTGCCTAATAACAGTTGTAACGCGCAACAAACAGAAATAGGTTTTAATGCGATGATGGCTATTTACAGTAACAATTGCATCAACAAAACAAAACCTTATGATGGTATTATAGCATTACTTGAGGCCCTAAAGGCACGTCAACTAAAACTTTCTATTTTATCTAATAAAGAGGATACACTCACCAAAAAAGTAGCTTTAGCATTATTACCAAGCTATTTTGAATCTGTTGATGGATTAACTACCGAGGCTCATAAAAAACCAAACCCAATAAAGGCTCTCGAAATAAGTAAAAACTTAGGCATAAAACCAGAGGAAATTATTTTTGTTGGCGATTCTGATGTTGATATACAAACCGCAAACAATGCCAACATGTATGCCGTTGGGGTATCTTGGGGCTTTAGAAAAAAAGAAGAACTAATTGCTAATGGTGCTAAATTAATACTAAACCATCCCTTAGAATTACTTGACATTTTATAAACCCAAGAATACACAAACACACCTTTGCCCCAACTCATCCCTTTAAAAATACACTTGGGCATTTTAAACTTCCAGAACTAAAACCATTACCTTTAATTTGAAATACTAACCGTAATCACATAGTAATGGAAAAAACAATTACACTATTAATTTACATTCATGCCTTCTTTGGAGGAATAGGATTAATAACAGGACTAGGAAGTATTGTTGTAAAAAAGGGAGGGAAACTCCATAAAACTATGGGGAAACTTTTCTCTATTGGTATGCTAACAAGTTCGCTTATTTCCATTCCTATATCTTGGATGCCTAACCATGAGAATATATTGTTATTTTTAATTGGCGTATTTACTATTTATCTTGTTTTATCGGGGCAACGCGCTTTAACATTCAAAACTAAAACCAATGCTAATTGGGTAGATCGCACTATTTCTGGTATTATGTTCCTGTTCTCAATTGTCATGATTGTTTTTGGCGTTTACGTGCTTATAAACAACAATTCTAATGGCATCCTACTACTTGTTTTTGGTGGTTTTGGACTATTGTTTTCTGTTAAAGATTTTATATTTTATAAAAAATTAGAAAAGCCTAAAATGTCATGGCTAATTTTACACCTTGGAAAAATGAATGGAGCATTAATAGCCTCAATTACTGCCTTTTTTGTTGCTGGAATGGGTTTTAAAAATTTAGTAGCTTGGATACTACCTTCGGTTTTAGGCACCATTTATATTATGTATTGGAAGCAAAAGGTAAAACCAAATAAGGTTAATAAAACAAGCTAGCCGCTTTTTCTGTTAAATTTGTCAAATAAATTTTGATAACAAAATACTTAATCGTAATATTGCAATGAATAAATAATTAAACACATGGGATTAGCTAAAACAGAAATGTTTACCGACGAGCAAAACGAAGTTGCTCTATTTGCAAAAGTCTTCGGACATCCTGCTAGAGTGTCTATATTACAACATTTATTTAAAATAAATGCTTGTGTTTGTGGCGATTTGGTAAACGAAATAGGTTTAGCACAACCTACAATATCACAGCATTTAAAAGAACTTAAACATTTAGGCTTAATAAAAGGAAGTGTTGAAGGCACTAGCGTTTGCTACTGTATTGATACCGATAATTGGGCTAAAATGAAACGTGTAATGCTTCAGTTTTTAGATCAAGATGTATCTAAAACAGAATGTTGCTAAAAAAATTTTTAAACATTAATCGTATAATTGCAATAAACAAATACAGTTATGAAACTATCAGAAGTAAAATCAGTATTAGGAAGATTGGAAACTATAGGTTTTCAATTACCAAACGGCGAATTAGTACCAAATCACTTTCATGTAACCGAAGTTGGTAAAATAACCAAACACTTTATAGATTGTGGTGGTACCGAAAGAAAGGAAAACGTTGTAAACTTTCAACTTTGGAATGCAAATGATTATGACCATAGATTACATCCAGAAAAACTTTTAAGCATAATTGAGCTTTCTGAAAAGGTTTTAGGTATTGAAGATTTAGATATTGAAGTGGAATATCAAGCCGAAACCATCGGAAAATTTGGATTAGAATTTAATGGAACAAACTTCCTATTAAGCTCTAAACAAACAGATTGTTTAGCCAAGGATAAATGTGGAATTCCTGCTGAAAAACCAAAATTAAGATTTTCAGAATTAAACGATGAACCTTGTTGCACCCCAGATGGAAACTGCTGCTAAACTTTAAATTACACTTTAACGTTATACCAAATGATAACCACACAATCCACCTTATTTACAGGAATAGATAATTTAATAAAAGGTTTAAAACCAGAAACTATTTCGGCAGAGCGTAAAACAGTTTTGCAACCACTAATTGATTTTATCCAGTTAAAAGTAAGCAATAAAGAAGCAATTAGAATCAATTTTATTTGCACACACAACTCGCGTCGAAGTCATTTATCGCAAGTTTGGGCACAAACCATGGCGCACTATTTTAATATTAAAAATGTGTTTTGTTATTCGGGAGGAACAGAAGCTACAGCACTTTTCCCAATGGCGGCTAAAACCTTAGAAAACTCGGGGTTTACAATTAAAACGCTTTCTGAAGGTAAAAATCCCGTGTACAGCATTAAATATGCAGATAATGCACATCCCATAATTGGATTTTCTAAAACATTAGACGATGATTTTAACCCTAAATCTGAATTTGCAGCTATTATGACCTGTTCTCAAGCAGATAGCGGATGCCCTTTTATAGCTGGTGCAGAAAAACGAATACCAATTACTTTTGAAGATCCTAAAGCCTTTGATAACACACCCCAACAAGCAGAAAAATACAACGAGCGCAGTTTGCAAATTGCAACTGAATTGTTTTATGTTTTTTCGCGAGTAAATTTATAAAAATATGGCTCAAAAAAAATTAAGTTTTCTTGATAGAAACCTAACGTTGTGGATTTTTGTGGCTATGGCCATAGGTGTTGGTATTGGCTATTTTGTACCTACATTTCCAGACCTTATAAATTCCTTTAGTAGTGGTACTACAAATATTCCCATTGCTATTGGGCTAATTTTAATGATGTATCCGCCACTAGCAAAAGTGGATTATTCGCTTTTACCCAAAGTATTTAAAAACACCAAAATACTATCTATTTCCCTTTTATTAAATTGGGTTATTGGTCCGGTACTTATGTTTTTTCTTGCCATTACATTTTTACGCGACTATCCGGAGTACATGGTGGGTCTTATTTTAATAGGATTAGCCCGTTGTATTGCTATGGTTTTAGTGTGGAATGATCTTGCCGAAGGTAGCAGTGAATACGGCGCTGGTTTAGTGGCCTTAAACAGTATTTTTCAGGTATTTGCATATAGCTTTTATGCATGGCTTTTTATTACTGTACTTCCACCCTATTTTGGATTTGAAGGTGCCATAGTGGATATTTCGATAGCCACTATTGCTGAAAGTGTTGCTATTTATTTAGGAATTCCCTTCGTGATGGGTATTTTAAGTCGATTAATTTTGGTAAAACTTAAAGGCGAACATTGGTATACAAACACCTTTATTCCTACTATTTCGCCATTAACTTTAATAGCCTTGTTATTTACCATTGTGGTGATGTTTTCGCTAAAAGGCGAATTAATTGTTGAAATTCCAATGGATGTTTTAATAATTGCTGTGCCTTTACTTATCTATTTTAGTTTAATGTTTATTATAGGCTTTTTCTTTACAAAAGCTATGGGAGCAGATTATACTAAAACGGCTGCCGTTGCATTTACAGCAGCTGGAAATAACTTTGAACTTGCTATTGCAGTTGCGATTGCAGTTTTTGGTTTAAATTCTGGACAAGCTTTTGCAGGTGTTATTGGCCCATTAGTAGAAGTCCCTGCACTTATTTTATTAGTTAGGGTATCCTTTTGGTTTCGTAAAAAGTACTTTAATAATGCATACGCATAAGTCTGCACGTAAAAGGGAAAAAGAGAGACTTTACTTTACAAAATGTGTATTTAAAAAACGACCTTGTTAATTGTAACAAGGTCGTTATATTTTTAAGTAATAATACTATTTTAAATAGGCTAAAACATTAGCTTCTATTCTATCTTGGATATTAGAAACATCTGCTTTTACAAAGGTTTCGCCTGTAATATTTTCGTAAAGTTCGATATAGCGATCTGAAACGCTTTGAATGTACTCATCGCTCATAAAAGGTACGGTTTGCCCTTCTAAACCTTGAAAGTTATTTGCAATTAACCATTGGCGTACAAACTCTTTTGATAGTTGCTTTTGAGGTTCTCCTTTATCCTGGCGCTCTTGATACCCATCGGCATAAAAATAACGTGAAGAGTCTGGTGTATGAATCTCGTCGATTAAAACAATTTGTCCGTCTTTAGTTTTTCCAAATTCGTACTTGGTATCTACTAAAATTAATCCTCTTGAAGCTGCAATTTCTGATCCACGCTTAAATAATTTACGTGTATAATCTTCAAGTACAAGATAATCTGCTTCTGAGACTATACCTTTTGCTATAATATCTTCTCTTGAAATATCTTCGTCATGATCGCCCATTTCTGCTTTTGTAGCAGGCGTTATAATAGGCTCTGGAAAGGCATCGTTTTCCTTCATTCCTTCTGGCATAGCAACACCACAAAGCATACGTTTACCCGCTTTATACTCGCGTGCTGCATGCCCAGACATGTAACCACGTATTACCATTTCTACTTTAAAAGGCTCGCATAAATGCCCAACAGCAACGTTGGGATCGGGAGTTGCTGTTAACCAGTTTGGAACTAAATCCTGAGTAGCTGCCATCATTTTAGTTGCTATTTGGTTAAGTATTTGCCCTTTGTAAGGTATTCCTTTTGGCATAACAACATCGAAAGCCGAAAGTCTATCTGTGGCTACCATGACTAAGGCTTCGTCATTTATGTTATATACGGCTCTTACTTTTCCTTTGTAAAGGCTTTTTTGACCTGGAAATTTGAAATTGGTATCTATTATGGTATTCATAAAAAAAATAGTGTGCTAGTTGTTTTGCAAATGTAATTTGTTTAACAATGCTAAACAACTGAAAATAAAAAAGGGAGAAATAAAAATTTCTCCCTTTTAATGCTTTATAATGTATTAGATTCTAATTTATTTAAACCTAATGTTATAGGTAAGGCCTATACCTACGTTTTGCACATCAATATCGTTTTCTGCAAACGTGTTTTGGTAAAAAGCGTAAATATTCCAATCTCGGTTATGGTAACCAATGTGTGGGTTTACGTATAATCCGCCATCATTATCAGCGCTATTAGTTAAAAAACCATATCCTACATCCGAGCCTAAAAACAGCCCATTAGGTGTAAAATAATAGCGAACAAATCCTGCTGCTGGAATAACTCCAAAATCTTCAATTTCATCTTTACCAAAATAATGGTTATATCCAGAAGCTAAACCAATTCCTAAATTAGGGTTAACTAAATACTGTCCTCTTAAATCTAGACCAAGGTTAAACGAGGATGTATCACCTGCATCTCCAACAGGAACTCCTGCCGTTATTCCAGCTTTTAACCAAGAGTTATCTGATGTAATATCGATATCTTCATCTTGTGCATAGGTTGAACCAAAAACTAATAATCCTGCAATTAAAAATAACTTTTTCATATTATATTTTTTTAAGTTTATGGCACAAATAAAGAAAAAGGGAAGACGTAAGACTTATAATGTTTTCATAAAAGATTCCTAAAGTTTTACAAATTTTTTGTAAGTTTTTATACCTAAAAACAAGATAAAAACCTAAGCACAAATATTTTAAGCCGCTGTTAAAACTGTTAAATTTTACTAAATAGACAAGTAAGAAAAAACATCTAAAACCATGCTAAAATACACTAATGAGTAATAGATAATGTTAATAACTAAAATGCCCTAGCCCCGATTGCAACGGCATCCTTTTTGCCATTAAAAGCAAAAAGATATAGTGGAAAGCGGGAAATAGCTTCTAAAAAAAATTAATCTCGGTTTTCAATTTCTTTATAGGCAGCAATTACTTTTTTAACGAGTTTATGACGAATAACGTCTTTGTCGTCTAGGAAAATCATGCCTACACCTTCTACATTTTTTAAAATTAATAAGGCTTCTTTTAGACCAGAAATGGTACGACGCGGTAAATCGATTTGACCCGGATCGCCGGTTAACAGGAATTTAGCGTGCTTACCCATACGTGTTAAAAACATTTTCATTTGGGCATGCGTGGTGTTTTGTCCTTCGTCTAGAATAACAAAAGCATTATCTAGAGTTCGACCACGCATAAAGGCTAATGGCGCTATTTGTATGGTACCATTCTCGATATAATGTGCTAATTTTTCGGGCGCAATCATGTCGCGTAAAGCATCGTAAAGCGGCTGCATATAGGGATCTAGTTTTTCTTTTAAATCGCCTGGTAAAAACCCAAGGTTTTCGCCTGCCTCGACCGCCGGACGCGTTAATATAATACGCTTAACTTCTTTATTTTTAAGTGCTTGCACCGCCAACGCCACACCTGTATACGTTTTACCTGTTCCTGCTGGACCAATGGCAAAAACCATATCGTTTTTGCGCATAAGCTCGACCATTTTACGTTGGTTGGCCGTTTGCGCTTTTATAATTTTACCACCTACACCATGTACAATGGTTTCTCCACTTTGGTTAGAGGTTGTGTAATCGTCGCTACTTTGGCTTGTTAAAACACGCTCGATAGTGTTTTCGTCTAACTTATTATATTTACCAAAATGCTTTAGTAGCATAGAGATACGCCTATCGAACTCATCTAATAACTCTTCGTCTCCAAAGGCCTTAAGCTTATTTCCGCGGGCAACAATTTTTAATTTTGGAAAGTACTTTTTAAGAAGTACTATATTGGTGTTTTGTGCTCCAAAAAACTCTTTTGGAGATATTTCTTCGAGTTCAATAATAATTTCGTTCAAAAGCGTTTATTTATTATAAGTTGAGTAAAACATTAATTTAAATGGCGTTTACTGAGATGACATGATTTATTAGATTTATTCCAAATTTCTTGTTATACTTATGTAATACGCCATGAACCTACAATTTTTAATTTAAAAAACAAAAACTAAAACGAAAATTTATGTAGGTTTGTAATGCATACAAGTATAACTCAAAAATACATAATTTTGAGTAAGGTTACATTAAAAACATATCAACAATTTTGCCCATGGCAATTATAACATTAACAACTGATTTTGGTGAAAAAGATTACTTTAGTGGCGCTACAAAAGGCGCTATCTATAGTGAGCTACCCGATGTTAGGATTGTTGATATCTCGCATTCTGTGTCGCCATTTAATATACCTGAGGCGGCTTACATTATCCAGAACGCTTACAATAGTTTCCCGAAAGGCACCATACATATTATTGGTATAGATTCTGAAATTAACCCAGACAATAAACATATAGCCTTAAAATTAGACGACCACTATTTTATTTGTGCCAATAATGGTATTATGAGCATGATTTGCTCTGAAATTGCCCCCGAAAAAATAGTTGAAATTAATATACACGATAAAATACAAAGTAGTTTTCCTGTTTTGGATGTATTTGTAAAAGTAGCTTGCCATATTGCTCGTGGTGGCACCTTGGAGGTTATTGGTAAACCTATTACAGAAATTAAGCCTATTAAAAATATAACGCCGTATATAAATGAAGACAAGACCCAAATTATTGGTAGTGTTATTTATATAGACAACTATGGCAACGTGGTAACAAACATTAAGCGTAGTTTTTTTGAAACTGTACAAAAAGGGCGCGAATTTGAAATTTCGGCACGCCATTATACCTTTAAAAAAATATATAATAAATATAGCGATATTGTAAACTTTGACATTCCGGAAAATAAACGAAATGACGAAGGGCGCAAATTGGTTGTATTTAACTCTGGTAATTTTTTAGAAATTGCCGTTTATAAAAGTAATAGTGCTACCGTTGGTAGTGCCTCTACCCTTTTAGGTTTGGGTATTATGGATGCCGTAAGCATTAGGTTTGAACCTAAACCCGTTATTCCTAAGGGCACAGAAATTCCGGATAATATTAAAGCGGCCAATTTTTAGTTAAAAAAATTTATTATGCTAGTTAGAATAGTTAAAATGGGATTTTACAAACAAAACATCGATGTTTTTTTAGAAAATTTCGATGTTACTAAAGCCAAAATAAGAAGCTTCGATGGCTGTAGTTATTTGGAATTATATCGAGATAAAAAAGATCCAAGTATATTTTTTACCTATAGCTATTGGGAATCTGAAGCCGCTTTAGAAAACTACAGAAAATCCGAGCTTTTCCACGCTATATGGGGTAAAATAAAACCTTTATTTAGTATAAGACCCGAAGCTTGGAGTGTGGATAAAATTGAAATAGTTAATAGTTAATAGTTGATAGTTAATAGTTAATAGTTAATAGTTAAAAATTAAAAAAACCAATAACAAATAACCAACAACAAGTAACCAACAACCAGTAACCAGTAACCAGTAACCAGTAACCAGTAACCAACAACCAGTAACCAGTAACCAGTAACCAGTAACCAGTAACCAACAACCAGTAACCAGTAACCAAAACAACAAATGCTAGCTATACTTAAAAAAGAAATAAACTCGTTTTTTGCATCGCCAATAGGGTATTTAGTTATAGCCATTTTTCTGGTTTTAAATGGATTATTTCTTTGGCTATTTAAAGGAGAGTTTAATGTTTTAGATTATGGTTTTGCCGATTTATCTTCCTTCTTCTTATTGGCACCATGGATATTAATTTTCTTAATACCGGCAGTAACCATGCGTAGTTTTTCCGATGAAAAAAAACAAGGTACTTTAGAGCTTTTACTCACTAAACCTATTTCGCATTTTAATATTGTTTTAGGTAAATATTTTGGAGCGCTTATTTTAATTTTAATAGCGCTTTTACCAACATTACTCTATGTTTATACGGTGCATCAATTAGGAAACCCTGTTGGTAATTTAGATTTAGGAAGCACCTTAGGCTCCTACTTTGGCTTACTATTTTTAGTGGCAGCTTATACAGCTATTGGGGTTTTTGCATCGACCTTATCAGACAATCAAATTGTGGCTTTTATAACTGCTGTATTTATCTGTTTTATATTTTATATTGGTTTTGAAGGCTTTGCCGATTTTACTTCTAGTAATTTTATAGAACAATTAGGCATGAGCTCGCATTATAAAAGTATGAGCCGTGGTGTTTTAGATACCCGAGATATTGTTTACTTTTTAAGTATTACATTTTTATTTTTAGCCATTACAAAACTTAATATTAACAAAGCAAGATAAATGATAGTAACACCTCTTTTTGTAATTTTTATGGTGCTTGTGTTTATTGCCGTCTGGCTATTTATAAACACTATAGACAAGCGTAAATGGCTCACATTTTTAGTTAGTTTAGTGTTAGCTCCCGTAGTTTACTTTTACTTGTTTTACCCAATATTGAACATTTTTAGTAGCTACCACCATGAGAAACATTTTAATGCCGAAGCTTGGGAAGACCAACCAGAATTACGTTATGAAATGGCAACTCAAATAACAAACGATAGTCTTTTAATAGGAAAACAAAAAAGTGAAATTACTACACTTTTAGGAGAACCAGAATGGTTAGGTTGGGATACCACATTAAAGGCAAACTCAGAAAACAAATGGAACTATAATTTAGGGTTTAAACCCGGGGCTTTTAACAACCTACAAGAATGTTTAGAGCTTAATTTTGTAAATAATACTTTAGAATCTATACGTCCGTATCAATTAGAAAAAAAGTTTGAATAAGAATTTAAAACACATATTAATACTTTGTATTGCTTTAATTGCCGTAAACGTTATTAGCAATATGTTTTATAAGCGTTTCGATTTAACCACCGATAAACGCTATACGCTTAGTGCATCGGCCATAGATATTATTAAAGACGTTAACTCACCAATAGTAATTGATGTATTTTTAGAAGGGGAAGATTTTCCTTCGGAATTTAGACGTCTTCAAAACGAAACCAAACAACTATTAGAAGAGTTTGCTGCTACCAATAAAAACATCGTGTTTAACTTTATAAATCCTTTAGAAGATGAAAGCACACGAGAGCGCAACATGCAACAACTTACGCAACGTGGCTTAACCCCTATGCAACTTAATGTTCAGGAAAGCGGAAAATCGTCGCAGGCTGTTATTTTCCCATGGGCATTAGCAAGTTATAATGAGCAAACGGTAACCATTCCGTTGGTTAAAAATAAAATTGGAGCCACTCAGCAAGAATTAGTTACTAACTCGGTACAGCATTTAGAATACGCCTTTGCCGATGGCTTTAGCAAACTTACCAAACCTAAACGCCGAAAAATTGCCATTTTAAAAGGCAACCAGCAATTAGAAGATAAATACATTGCCGATTTTGTAAAAAAACTTGGCGCGTATTATTACATAGCACCTTTTACTTTAGATAGTGTTGCAGCGAACCCGCAAAACACGTTAAAAGCTATTAACGCGTTCGATTTAATAATATCTGCAAAACCTACCGAAGCCTTTACCGAAGCGGAAAAACTTGTGTTAGACCAATACACCATGAATGGCGGAAAAAGTTTATGGCTAGTTGATGCTGTAGCCATGGAAAAAGATAGTCTTTACAATGCAAAAGGTACTAATTATGCCATTTCTAGAGACTTAAATTTAACCGATTTCTTTTTTAAATATGGCGTTCGTATTAACCCGTATATGGTTAGCACGTTATACTCTGCACCTATAACATTGGCTATGGGCCAAGGCAGCCAATCGCAATTTCAGCATCTTAAATGGCCATATTCGCCATTGGCAGGATCTAGCAGTAAGCACCCCATTGTAAATAATTTAAATTTAGTCCGTTTTGATTTTGCCAACCAAATAGACACCTTAAAAAACAGCATTAAAAAGACCATACTTTTAGAAACCGCACCATTAACCAAGCTAGAAGGCACACCAAGAGAAGTAAGTTTAGCCTTAGTAACTAAAGAGCAAGACCCCAAGGCATTCAACAAAGGCAACCAAACCCTTGCTGTGTTGTTAGAAGGCGAATTTAACTCGGTTTACAGCAACCGCATAAAGCCTTTTAAGCTTACCCAAGACAAAACAATTAGCCAACCTACAAAAATGATAGTTGTTGCCGATGGCGATGTTATTAAAAATGATATGGCTCAAAATAAACCGCTAGAATTAGGTTTCGATAGGTGGACCGGACAAACCTATGGCAACAAAGAATTTTTACTAAATGCCGTAAATTATTTATTGGACGATAACGGACTTATAAACATTCGCACCAAAGAAATCGCCATTGCCTTTTTAAATCAACAAAAAATAGCGGCCCAAAAAACCAAGTGGCAGCTTATAAACATCTTGCTACCATTACTTTTACTAGCGGTGTTTGGTTTTGGCTTTAACTACCTAAGAAAGAAAAGATACGCTTCTTAAATGTTAATAAGTTTGTTTCCAAATATAGACTGTATAGAATATATTTGTAAGTAGTATAATTACAATAAAAACTAAGCTTTTAAATGAAGTATTTATAAGGGTTTTAGCGTTTTAGTTTCAACCTTTTAAATAAATGCAACATGCGATCTTTTAAAAAAATATATTCCAACACATGAAATTTATAGTATCAAGTACTTATTTATTAAAACAATTACAAGTTTTAGGTGGCGTTATTAATAGCTCGAATACCTTACCTATTTTAGATAATTTTTTATTTGAATTAGATAATAACCAATTAACTGTTTCGGCAAGCGATTTAGAAACCACTATGGCTTCTACTTTAGAGGTTGAAAGCGACAGTAAAGGCAGTGTGGCTATTCCTGCGCGTTTATTATTAGATACTTTAAAAACCTTTCCAGAGCAACCCTTAACTTTTGTTGTAGAAGATAATAACACAGTTGAAATTAGCTCTAACCACGGTAAATATGCTTTAGCTTATGCCGATGGAAACGAATTTCCAAAAGCCGTAGCGTTAGAAGATCCAAGTAAAACCGTTATAACTGGCGATGTTTTAGCAACCGCCATTAGCAAAACTATTTTTGCTGCTGGAAACGACGATTTACGCCCCGTAATGAGTGGTGTATTTTTTCAGTTTTCAACCGAGGGTTTAACCTTTGTTGCTACCGATGCGCATAAATTAGTAAAATACACACGTGGCGATATTAAAGCCAACCAAGTAGCAGAATTCATTATGCCTAAAAAACCTTTAAATCTTTTAAAAGGAATTTTAGCAGCTAGCGAAGATGATGTAACTATAGAGTACAACGAGAGTAATGCAAAATTCACTTTTGAAAACTCCGAGTTAATTTGTCGTTTAATTGATGGAAAGTACCCAAATTACGAAGCCGTAATCCCAAAAGAAAACCCAAATAAATTAGTAATAGACAGAAACCAGTTTTTAAACTCTGTGCGTCGTGTTAGCATATTCTCTAACAAAACCACACACCAAATACGTTTAAAAATTGCAGGAGCAGAATTAAATATATCTGCCGAAGATATTGATTACAGCAACAAAGCAGAAGAGCGTTTAACTTGCGATTACCAAGGCGACGATATGCAAATTGGTTTTAACTCGCGTTTTTTAACCGAGATGTTAAACAACCTAAATGCAGATAATGTACAACTAGAAATGAGTATGCCAAATCGCGCAGGTATTTTAACACCTGTTGATGGATTGGATGAAGGAGAACACATTACCATGCTAGTTATGCCAGTTATGTTAAATAGCTAAATTCCAGATAACTCAGGAAACTCATAATACAAAGCAGCAATCTTAATTAGTTTGCTGCTTTTTTTTGTCCCGCAAACCGCCACTGCAAACTACAAACTAAATAATTTGGGCGTTACCTAAAGGTCGGGCTTTCCACTATATCTTTTTTAAGTCGCATAGCAAGAACAAAACACATGGCTATCAATTAAATGCGTGTTTAAAGTAAAAATTAGTCTATATAACTCTTAAAAAAGGATGCCGTTTCAATCCCTAACGCGGGTAAATCCGCTAAAGTCGATTACAAAACTATATAGTAGTTATTCTAACTTGGCAAGTTTTATAAATTAACTTTTAAATATTACTAATTCCTACAAAAAGATTTCTATTTTTAGGGGTTCATAAATAACGTCAACTACCTTTATGCCATTATATCAGTCTTCAGTATTAAAACAACACATCACTTTACAAGACAAAGACCTAGTCGATAAAGCTTATAAAAAATACACTAAGTATTTCCTTAGTCCAACCATTCAAGACAATATACGTAGCTCTAAAGAAGAAGAGTATCAAGGCATATTTTTAACCGAGTTATTTGTAAACATTTTAGACTACACCTTAAAACCCAATGCTAATTTTAATTTAGTAGCCGAATATAAAAACCAAAACAACGCACGTAAAGCAGATGGTGCCATCTTAAATAACGATGTTGCCATTGCAGTAATAGAACTAAAAGGCACAAACACCAAAGATTTAGAGAGCATACGCAAACAAGCATTCGATTATAAAGCCAACCAAAAAGGCTGTGTTTATGTAGTAACTTCAAATTTCGAAAAACTAAGATTCTATATAAACGATGCTACCGAGTTTGAAGAATTTAACCTATTCCAACTGTCGCCCGAACGCTTTGCATTATTATACTTATGCTTACAAAAGGAAAACATTATTAATAATGTACCCCTAAAAATAAAAGAAGCCTCGGTAGTTGAAGAAGAACAGATAACAAAACAATTTTATAAAGACTACTCACTGTTTAAACGCGAGTTATATCGCGATTTAGTAAAACGCAATGCTAAAACCTTAAAAAACCAAGCATCATTACGAGCAGAAACCAAGCAATTGCTAGAAGAATTATCAGAAGACGAAAAAGCAGAACAGCTTAAACTGGAAAAAAACGTAAAGCTAACCCTCTTTAAAAAATCGCAAAAACTAATAGACCGTTACCTATTTATTTTCTTTGCCGAAGATAGAGGTTTGCTTCCACCAAACAGCACACAACAAATATTAGACAAATGGCATGACGATGTCGATTTTGGCGACGACAGGCCGCTTTACACACTCTTTAAGCAATATTTTAACTTCCTAGACCAAGGACGTGCAGGTACCGCTAAACGTGCCGAAATTTACGCCTACAACGGTGGTTTATTTAAAGAAGACAAAACACTAGACAGTTTAGAAATAGATAGTCATTTACTGTACAAACACACCAGTAAACTAGCAGCCTACGATTTTGAAAGTCAAGTAGATGTAAACATCTTAGGGCATATTTTTGAAAACTCACTAAACGAAATTGAAAGTGTAAATGCCGAAATTGAAGGAGCCGATTTCGATAAGCAAAAATCTAAACGTAAAAAAGACGGTGTTTTCTACACACCAAAATACATTACCAAATACATCGTAGAAAATACTATTGGTAAATTATGTAACGAAAAGAAAACCCAACTCGGTTTTAAAGAAGAAGAGTATTTTAAAGGCCGAAAAATTAAGGGTAAAAACAGACCCGAAGCCACCATTAAAAAATTAGTTAATATTCTAGACGATTATAGAAATTGGCTATTACAACTCACCATTTGCGACCCTGCTTGTGGCTCTGGCGCTTTCCTTAATCAAGCTTTAGATTTTTTAATAAAAGAGCACACCTATATAGACGAGCTTAAAACCAAGGTATTAGGTGGCGGTTTTCAGTTTCCAGATATAGAAAACACCATTTTAGAGAATAATATTTACGGCGTCGATTTAAACGAGGAGTCTATAGAAATCGCAAAACTATCCCTTTGGTTACGTACGGCACAACCACGCCGAAAATTAAACGATTTAAGCAGCAATATTAAATGCGGAAACTCATTAATAGACAGTAAAGCCGTTGCAGGCGATAAGGCATTTAACTGGCAAGAGCAATTTCCTAAAGTATTTAAAAAAACAGATAAAAAAATATACCACGTAACAACAGCCATTCATGATAGTAGAACCTCTAAAAGAATGGAAAAATATAAAGTACGCGAACGCAGAGATATGGGTACAAACCCGTACCCAAATGTTATTTACTTTACACCAGAAGACGATTTTTTAATAAGTAAAACCATTGCCAGCATTGTAAAAGAAGACGATTTAAAGGTACTAGCCTATAATATTTGTGCAGACCATATTCATTTATTACTGGCATGCGACCTAGAGGAAATACCAGCAATAATGCAAAAAATAAAAGGGCGCACGTCCTTTGAGCGTAACAAGTTTTACAAGGAGAATTACAAGGGGCTTAAGCCCCTTGCGGAAGATAAAGAGGCAAAAAACAAACCCTTATGGCAACAAAAATACAGTGCGCCAAAAGAGGTTACCACAACCCAGCAATTATACAACACCATAACATACATACAAACCAACAGAGCTAAACACGAGTTACCAGAACACAACAGCGATGTACAAAACATAATAGATACTTTAACCTGTACTGAAGAAGAAGCCTTTAAAACCGAACACAAAGGTGGTTTTGATGTGGTTATTGGAAATCCGCCGTATGTAAGGCAAGAATTATTTAAAGAGATAAAACCATATTTAGAAAAAAATTATAAATGCTATAATAGTGTAGCAGATTTATACACCTATTTTATTGAAAAAGGAATCAAATTAATGAACGAAAAAGGATTGTTTTCTTTTATTCTACCTAATAAATTTCTAAAAGCAACTTATGGTAAAAACATAAGAATAGTAATGAAAGAAGATGCAAACTTAGAATTGCTATTAGATTTTGACGATTATCCTGTTTTTACTGATGCCACAACCTATCCAATTATTTATGTTTTAAATAAAAACCCAAATTATAAAGCCAAAACTTTTTTGTATTCTGAAATTAATAAAAGAGAAAACACAAATGATCCAATAACAATTTTAAAATCTAAAATGTTCGAAATATATAATTCTAGTTTGGAGTCAAATGGGGTTTGGAACTTTATATCTAAAAATGAATTTGAGTTATTCGAAAAACTTCATAAACATAAAAACTTAGCTGATTATGTTAACAATAAAGTGTTTTTAGGTATTAAGACAGGAAAAAATGAAGCGTTTATTATTGATGAAAATACTAAAAACAAAATAAAAACCGAGAATGAAAATGCTACAAAATTAATTAAAAAAGTAGCTACAGGAAAAGAGGTATATAGATATAGATTAGTCGATTCTGATAAGTATATGTTGTTTACACAATATGATATTGATATTCCAAATAAGTTTCCATCAATACACAATTGGTTGAAAACTTTTGAAAAGGATTTACAAAAGAGAGGTGATAAAGGAAAAAACTGGTGGAATTTAAGACCTTGTGACTATTATAAAGAGATTCAAAACCCCAAAATTATTTGGAGAAGTATTACTAATGAATGTGGTTTTTATTTAGATAGAAAGGGTGATTTATTACTCACTAATAACAACTATTTTATTGCAAATTCAACAAAAGGGTTAATAGCTTTGTTAAACTCTAAAGTTTCTTTTTTTATCCTAAAAAACATTTGTACTTCTTTACAAGGTGGCTTCTATGATTTTAGAAGAGATAAAGTTATGACTCTTCCAATCCCAAATACTATTATTGAAAATGAAAGCTCTTTTGAAAGTGAAGTTAACAGAATTTTAGATTTTAATGAAAGTAAAACACGATTAAATGATAAATTTCAAAACTACCTCACACAAAAATTCCAACTAGAAAAACTATCCAAAAAACTCCAAAACTGGCATGAGTTAGAGTTTGGCGAGTTTATAAAAGAGCTTAACAAAGCCATAAAAGCCAATAACAAACTACGTGTTAAAAAAGGTTTGGAGGAAGTACCAGTATTAACCAAAAAAGATGAGTTTGAGTGGCTAGACCTTTTTGAGGACAACAAACAAAAAGCACAAGCCTTACAAACCCAAATTAACCAAACCGATAAAGAGATAGACCAAATGGTTTACGAGTTATATGGCTTAACTGATGATGAAATACAAATAGTAGAAAACTCTTGAGATTAACGTCAATCTGCCTAAAAAATAAAAATAGGTGAGCCAAACGGGTATTATTAAGCATAGTTAAAACGTATAAACATGTTAAATTATAGTAGAAATATGGTAAATTATAGTACTTTTGCACCAACAGTACACACCACGCTACCCTTAAGAACAGCGTCCCAGGGTGTGTCTTTTGCTTTATATAGGTTTTTCTCCTCGTTAAATTATATGTTTAAATTTTAATATATGTTTGACAAAACACCTTTTACACTTACCCAACAAGTAGCACAACTTAAACAAAGAGGCTTAATAATTAAGCACCCGCGTATTGCTGAAAAATACCTTATTAATATTAGCTATTATAGATTAGGTGAGTATTGGTATGTCATGCAATCGGATAAAGAAAACCATACATTTAAACCCAACAGCAAATTCGAAGACGTTATAGCTTTATACAATTTTGATGCAGAATTACGATTATTACTTTTTGATGTTATTGAAAAAATAGAAATTAGTTTACGTACAAAATTGATTTATCATCTATCTCATGAGATTGACCCTTGGTGGTTTCAGAATTTCGATTTATTTAACGATAGTAAAGCCTTAGTTAAAACATTATCTAATTTAGAAAATGAAATAACACGAACTAAAGATGAATCTATAAAAAACCATATTAAAAAATATAAAGATGATAAAAGGTTTCCTCCTGCATGGAAATCTTTAGAACAAACAAGTTTTGGAGGATTATCAAAATTGTATGGAAATTTAAAACATACTGTAAACTCGAAAGATGTTATAGCTGTAGAGTTTGGAGCTGTTAATCATACGTATTTACCTAGTTGGCTGCAATCTATTGCGGTTATTCGCAACTATTGCGCACATCATTCTCGTTTGTGGAACAGAAACATACCAGGTACGGTTAAATTACTATCAAAACCACCAAATCCTTGGATAACAGAGCCTAATAACGTACCAAAACAACATGAGTTTTCAAAACTTTATGTACATATGTGTTTAATGCGCTATATGCTAAACACAATTCTTCCAAGAAATGAGTTTGCATCTAGATTAAATAACCTATTTGAAAAATACCCTAATGTAGACCCGAATGCCTTAGGAATGAAACCTAAATGGCAAGAAGAACCATTATGGAAATAATTAACCCACTCCCAAACCCTAGCAAGCACACCCGCGTTAAGGATTGAACGGCATGTTTGAGCTCCCGACAAAGGAGGAGCGAGTAGTGAAAGCCTGCCCCCTTTTTTGGGGTAACCTGCCTACCGGCAGGCAGGCGCCCAAATAATTATTAAACTAAAAAACGCCCACTAAAAAGTGAGCGTTCTACTTATCTCGTTCAAAATACTAACTAATAAAATTAAGAGATAAAAGTAAATGTTAATGGATAATGTACTGCTTCGCCTCTACTTGCTCTTACTGCATTAACTATTGGGAAAATTATAGATACAATACCTAAAACTGCAAAGCCTAACAGACCTAAACCAAATAATAAAATTAACGGTACGCAGATTATGCACCAAACTATTAAACTTAATTGAAAGTTTAGGATGTTTTTACCATGAGTATCCATGTGGTACACTTTGTCTTTTTGTGTAAGCCACAGCACTAACGGTAATAGTAAACTACCAAAACCGGTTATTAAGGTTATTAACTGACTTAAATGTGTAATGACTAAAAGTTGATTGTCTTGTTTCATGATGATTAATTATTGATTGATACTTATATGACGACGAAAACCAAAAATTGTTACAGCATGAATGCATAAAACAGAAAACAGCCTATTTTTAGAGCTACTTTAGTCTTTATGTTGCAGTACTAAAAGGGGAATATCTATTTTAAAGGCGAGCCTCTCCACGGTATGGGTGGTAAATAAACGTTCTAAAAAGGAGTGTTTTTTATTAACTATAGCAAGAATATCTATATGGTCTGCTTTTATAAATGTGCTAACATCTTTAAATAGCTTACTACTTGTTGTATTTAGGTAGTGGTGTGTTAAATTGTTAAAAAGGCTTGAAAAGAAATCTGTATTATCTTGAGCACGATACAGTAAATTATTTTTGTCGGAAAGATGAAGCACATCCAAAGCAGCGTTATTATGGTTTACAAATTGGGTTAAAACATCTAACTCGCCAGTTTTAAACTGTTTTGAATTTGTGGTTATAAATGCCAAACGATCTATGCCGTTATAGCTATAACCATTGGGAATAGCCAATACAGGAACCAAACAACGTTGCATTACACGTACCGTATTACTACCAAAAAGCACTTTTTCTAGCCCTGAAGCTCCTTTAGTGCCCATTACAATTAAATCGATACTATGCTTCTCGCTTACCTGGTTTATAGAATCTATAAAATTATCGTAATCGACTATAGAGCGAAATTCATGCCTTTGGTTATTATAGCTTTTTTTAATAGTGGTTAAAATATTAGATATAGATTTTTTAGCAGCATCTATTAAGGTTTTATAAATAGTTGTAGATGAATTTACTGCAATCATATTATCTGAAATAAAGGATGATGCCTTCTGAATGTTTAAAATATAGAACTGACAGTCTTCATTTTTAAACAACTTTAAAGCGTAATGAATAGCATTTATAGAGTTTTTGGAGAAATCTGTGGGTAATAATATATGTTTCATGGCACAAAGGTTTATTTCTAAAATTATAGTATTTCTCCCTTAAAAACTATGACAAAAATCAGTAAACGGTAACCATAAAAAAATAATAAATTAGCATAATAATTATTAGCATTGTATTTTCGGCACAATAAATGATAAATAGCTCGTTATAACCAAAACTATATTTTATGATTCGTATCTCTTTATTGGTATTATTTTTTGTTTCAATAACAATAAATGCACAAAATAGCGCTATTGGAACCAATGAAAAACTAGCCTACACAGCATCTTACAACATGTCTGGAGTTTTAACCGATTTGGCCGAAGTTACCATGGAAACCAGCACCGTTAAAACATCGAAAGCCACACTTTTACGTTTAAAATGTAGAGCTTTTACTTATAGTAAATGGGACAGTTTCTTTAAAATTAGAGATTTATACGAAACTTATGTAAGCCCAAAAACCTTAACACCATACTTACATAACCGCGAAATTAATGAAGGTAGTTATTTTAAAAACATGAAATACACCTTTAGCCATAAAACCAATACGGTAAAAACAGTACAAACCAAGAAAAACAACTGGGTAGAGAAAAAAACAGTATCTATTGGTGCAGATACAAAAGATATTATCTCGACATTATACAGTATAAGAACATTCGATTTAACAAACCTAAGTTCTGGAACGAGTAAAATATTTACTATTTTATTTGACCGTGAAGAGGTAAAGGCTAAAGTGACTTATTTAGGAAAAGAAACCATATCTACCGCTTTAGGTAAAAAGGCTTGCTACAAGCTTTCTATGGGGTCTGCCACAAATTCTAAGGTAAATGGAACTATATGGCTATCTGCCGATGCAAACAAGATTCCTGTTTATGTGCAATTTAAAATTCCTGTAGGTACAGGCGAGTTAAAACTTAAATCGGCTTCTGGCTTAAAAAATTAAACGTATAAAAATGAAAAAAGCACTAACCATTTTAGCATTAATAGCGTCAATATTTGCAGTTATTTTTTCGGTTTTACCTATTTCTAACCTCGCTATATTTCCTGCAATAGCGGCTTTAATATTTGGCCTAATAGCCTTTTATTTATCTAAAAAAGAAGGTCAAGTAAAAAAAATAATTCAATTTACATTTCTATTAACTATTGTTGCTTTGGCTCTAACAACATATAAAGCCATTTTTACAACTACCGAAATTGCAGACACCCAAGCCATTGAAGCTAAGGAAGTTAAACTTGAAGAGGAATCTTTAGAAGAGTTAGAAGATTTAGATATTGAAATAGATGAATCTGAACTAGAAGACATTTCGTTTGAGTAGTAAGTAATTTCACTCTAAAATATATATATTTGCCTTAGTTTTTATGAAACTAACAAGCTATTAATTCCCCGCCCCTAACGAAATAATTTGATTGTGAGTTACATGTAATTAATAATGAGTTATTATACATGAAATTTATTGGAATACTCTCTTTTTTCACATTAGTTGGCACGTGCTCTACCCCTAAGTATGTTGTAAAATTACAAAACCTAAAAGACGCTATTGTTTTATCGGACAGCACTTTAGTAATGCAATATGCCAATAGCATTACTAAAAACGAGCTTAAAACACATTTATATAAGTTTACTTCCGATGATTTTGAAGGGAGAAAAGTTGGCGAACCCGGACAAAAACTAGCAGCCAATTATTTAAAATCATATTATATTAAGGAGCAAATAAAATCGCCTTTAGGAACCAATAATTACTACCAAATTATCCCGGAAAGTTTTTTTTCTAATAAACACAAAAGTTCCGAAAATGTTTTAGCTTATATTGAAGGTAGCGACACCCCTGAAGATATTATAATTATTTCTGCCCATTTAGATCATTTAGGTGTTAATGAAGATGGTAAAATAAATTCTGGTGCCGACGATGATGGCTCTGGAACCGTAGCGCTTCTAGAAATGGCACAAGCCTTTAATTTAGCAAAGTTAGATGGCAATGGCCCTAAACGAAGTATTTTATTTTTACATTTAACAGCCGAAGAAATAGGCAAAAGAGGCTCTGAATATTATACCAACCACCCCGTTTTCCCTCTGGAAAATACCATAGCCAACCTAAATATAGATATGATTGGTCGTGTTGACGACTTACATAAAAATAATACAGATTATATTTATTTAATAGGTGACGATAGGCTGAGTCAAGAACTTCATTTTATTTCTGAGAAAACTAATAACACCTTTTTTAATATAGACTTAGACTATAGGTATAATGCATTAAACGATGCCAATAATTACTACTCCAGATCCGATCATTATAATTTTGCGCTACACAATATTCCTGTTATTTTTTATTTTAATGGCGAACATGCCGATTACCATAAGGAAACAGATACACCAGATAAAATTAACTACCCCTTACTAGAAAAACGCACTAAACTTATTTTTGCTACCGCATGGCAAATCGCCAATCAAGACCGCAGACTTGCTATTGATGCCGAAAATGAATTGTTAAAATAGATTGAAAACCTGCATGTCTATAGATACAATTTTGTAATATCGTACAATAAAAATGATTTAACATGAAAACATTAGCCCTTTTAATTTGTGCTAGCCTACAAATAGCGTCTTGTAGCTCTTCACAAAATAAAAAGAAAACAGAAAAAGAAACTACGCCTGAAACCTACGCGAACACGATAACTGCAAGCGAACTTAAAACAATGCTTTACACCTATGCTTCTGATGATTTTGAAGGTAGAAAAACGGGCGAACCCGGACAAAAAAAAGCTATAGAGTTTATAAAAAGCAATTACCAATCCAATAACATTCCTTCCCCAATTGCTCCAGACGATTATTTTCAAGACATTCCAGGAAGCTATTTTGGCAATAACATTAAAGATTCCGAAAATGTAATTGCTTATATAAAAGGAAGTGAAAAACCAGATGAAGTTATTATTATTTCGGCACATTTAGATCATATTGGCGTATCTGGAAATGGCGATATTAATAATGGTGCAGATGATGATGGATCTGGAACCGTGGCTATTTTAGAAATTGCTGAAGCTTTTAAAGCGGCCGAAAAAGAAGGTCATGGTCCAAAACGTACCGTTGTATTTTTACATGTTACAGGCGAAGAAATTGGACTTTACGGGTCGCGTTATTACTCTGATGAAGACCCTATTTTCCCTTTAGAAAACACAGTAGCCAATTTAAATATAGATATGATAGGTCGTGTAGACCCAAAGCATGAAGCTAGTGGAAAAAACTACTTATACCTTATTGGATCGGATAAATTAAGTAAGGAGTTGCATACTATATCTGAATACGTTAATAAAAAACATTTCAATTTAGAATTCGATTATACATATAATGATGATAACGATCCTAATCGATTTTATTACAGATCGGACCACTACAACTTTGCAAAAAACAACATTCCAGTAATTTTTTACTTTAATGGTACACACGCCGATTACCACAAACCATCGGACACGCCAGATAAAATAAACTATGAGTTTTTAGAAACCCGAGCTAAACTTATTTTCCATACGGCTTGGGAGCTTGCTAATAGAGAAGAACGCATTAAGCTGGACCAATAGTTAAATGAATCCCACAAAAAAAGCCTTTCAATTTCTTGAAAGGCTTTTACTTTTTGGGTGGAAGACCGGATTCGAACCGGCGACCCTTGGTACCACAAACCAATGCTCTAACCAACTGAGCTACAACCACCATGTGTTTTTTATCAAACTTTAAAAAAGTTTTTCAAAAAGGATTGCCCTAACTATAGCGTTAAAACCCTCCTTGCAAGTACATTTTTGTAATGCGTGTGCAAATGTAATTGATTTCATTCTTTATAACAAAGACTTTTTTTAAAATTTTTCGTTAAAAATGAAAATAATTTGCTCTGGAATTCTAACTACTTTAAATCGAACAAACTATCAACGGCTGCATAGCGCTCTACCGTAAATCCTTCGGCATGCTCTACGCCTATTAATCGGCCTAAATCTCTAGACCTATAAATTATACTATCTGTAAAGTTCTTACTAGATATCGGGGTCTGTGGCTCTTTACTATTGGCATCAAAAAACTGAGTTTTATATGCCAATACAGCATCCATTTTTTTATCTATATAACCCGTAACATCAACCGCTACATCAGGTTCTATATGTTTCCATTGTATATAATGATATACTTGCTTTGGTCGCCATGGCTCTTGTATAACGCCATCATCTTTGGTTTCAATTTTAACTAAACCACTTAAAAAACAAGCATCACTAACTAATTTGCTGCCTTTACCATGATCTATATGCCTATCGTCAATAGCATTACATAATATAAGTTCTGGCCTATACTTTCTTATCATTTTAATAATAGCCAATTGGTGCTGTTTATCATTAACAAAAAACCCATCAGCAAATTTTAAATTAGTACGCATACTAACTCCTAATATTTTTGCAGCATTAAAAGCTTCTTCATCCCTTATTTCAGCAGTACCTCGTGTACCTAACTCGCCTCTAGTTAAATCTATAATGCCTACTTTTTTACCATTACTCACTTCTTTGGCTAGTGTAGCACCACAACCTAGTTCTACATCATCAGGATGTGCTCCAAAGGCTAAAATATCTAATTTCATCTGTGTTTATTTATTGTTTTTATTGTTACCTATAGTATCCATATAATCATTCTTCTAAAAAGCGAACTATTAATATGCATGTTTAATGTATCAATTAAATCTTTTTAATCCCATTTAAGGTTTCTATAAATCATTTAATTCATCTAAAACATAGAATATCGTAAAACTCTGCATAGCGAAAACGTATTCGTTAACATTTTTTGTAACTAATACATTATAAATATACCAAATACTTAAAAATAACGCCTTTACCCAAAGCATGACATTCGTCATAATTCTTACAGGATAATCACAGTAATTTTACTCTATAATTATTACGAACCCTATAGCAGTCAAAGCTAATAAAGAATTACAAGATATGATCTATTTAATGCTAACCATTTTAATTATTACTATTGGTCTCTTTGTTTGGGGAAAATTTACACCAGATATTGTTGCATTAATTTCGATGTTAAGTTTATTCTTAACAGGAATTTTAGACACTAAAGAAACCTTAAGTGGCTTTAGTAATCCTACTGTTATCATGATTGCTGCCTTGTTTATAATAGGAGAAGGTATTGCACAAACAGGCTGGACCGCTTTAGCAGGTAAAAAGTTTGTAGAATGGGCAGGAAAAAGTGTACCAAAACTATTAGTAATCATTACACTTGGCGCAGGTGTTTTATCTGGTTTTGTTAGTAATACTGGTACAGTTGCCACCTTAATGCCACTTACCATATCATCTGCTTGGAGCATAGGTACTTTACCTTCTAAAATGTTAATGCCTGTAGCCTTTGGATCTAATACAGGTGGTTTACTTACTTTAACAGGAACACCGCCAAATATTATAGCTAGTAATGCTTTAGTTGAAGCTGGTTTTGATGGGTTTTCATTTTTTGAAATCGCTCTTATAGGTTTACCATTACTTATTGTAGCTCTACTCTATTTTAGATATATAGGCTACAACCTATTGCCAGAAAACAAAACCAACAACAAACCTGTAAATATAGAGTCTACACTGCATAATTGGATTGAGGCTTATAAAGTACATAATGGATATTACAGATTACGTGTAAGATCAATATCACCTTTACTAAACACTAAAATAGATACTTGGAATCTTGAGAAAAACTTTAACATTTCTATTATTAGAATAAAAAGAAGACACCCAAGTGTATTGAAAAAAGTACCGCAGTTTATAGAATTTCCAGATACTAATACAGAATTTCTATATCATGATATTATAACTGTAAAAGGAGAAACCGAAGATATAAACCGATTAATGATTACGTTTAGATTAGGACTTTTACCTCTTGAGCCTATTACAGACGAGCTTAAAAATAACTTAATTAATCAGGAAGTTGGTATGACCGAGGTCATTGTAAACCCTAACTCTATGTTAGTGGGGCGCAAGTATAATTTAAGCAAATATTTTAACCGATTTAATTTACAATTACTAGCCATTTCTAGAAACAAACAGCCCATTCTAGACAAAGAGATTACAGTAAAATCTGGCGATGCGTTTTTAATAAGAGGTACCTGGGAACATATTGAAGATTTAAAAAAACAACATGAAAACTTAGTCATTATTGGAAGTCCAGAAGGCATGGCTAAAAACGTGGAAAATCTAAATTACAAATCATTTATTGCATTAGGTGCTTTAATGCTCATGATAATATTCATGGTGTTTAAAATCGTGCCAGGATCTATTGCCGCTTTACTTTCTGCGGGTGTCGTTTTGCTAACGGGTTGTGTTCCTATCTCTAAAGCTTATAAAGGCATTAGTTGGACCAGTGTTGTTATGATTGCTGCTATGATACCTATGGGTATTGCGCTTCAAAAAACAGGAACCGCACAATTAATAGCAAGCGGACTTGTAGAGTATTTAGGCGCCATACATCCTATACTTTTATTAGGCGGTGTGTTTTTACTAACTACAACGTTTAGCCAAGTTATAAATAACTCTGCAACTGCAGTATTAATGGCACCAATAGCCATACTAGCAGCAAGCTCGTTAAACCTATCACCAGAACCCTTTATGATTGTTGTAGCTATAAGCGCATCAACGGCCTTTTTAACGCCTATAGGAACTACTACAAACGCTATGGTAATGACAGCAGGCGGATACAAATTCATGAACTATTTAAAAGTGGGCGCACCATTGCTATTCATTTTTTTCATAATCAGTTTAATACTAGTGCCAATAATATGGCCATTTTAAATAAAAATAATTAATAGGAACCTTTAAAATCAATAAAAATGGAAACAACAGTAACAAAAAATCCAAGCTTAGAGCAATATGGATTAAAAGACGTGACGGTTAACTGGAATTTATCACCAGAGGAATTACAAAAAATCACAGTTGATAAAGGTATGGGGAAAGAAACAGCTAACGGCACCCTAGCCATAAATACTGGAAAATTTACAGGACGCTCGCCACAAGACCGTTTTATTGTAAAGGATGATTATACAGCGGATAAAGTATGGTGGGGAAAAACCAACAAACCCGTTTCTACTGAAAACTTTAATAAATTAAAAGCCGAAATTACTAAATACCTATCCGGAAAAGAAATTTATGCTAGAGATGGCTACGTTTGTGCAGACCCAGAATACAGAACAAATATTAGAACTGTAACCGAATTACCATGGTCCAACATGTTTGTTTATAATATGTTTTTAAGGCCTAGCGAAAAAGAGCTAGAGAATTTTAAAGAAGATTGGCTAATTCTATGTGCTCCAGGATATGAATGTCCAGATCCAAAAGCTTTTGGAATTCGACAAGGTAATTTTTCAATACTAAACTTTACTCAAAAAATAGCGTTAATTGGAGGATCTGCTTATACAGGAGAAATGAAAAAAGGTATTTTCTCTGCACTTAATTTAATTTTACCAACAGAGCGTAACGTATTACCAATGCACTGTTCTGCCAACGTAGGTAAGTTTGGTGACACTGCTATTTTCTTCGGATTATCAGGAACAGGAAAAACAACTTTATCGGCCGACCCAGAACGTAAGTTAATTGGAGATGACGAACATGGTTGGACTGAAGATAACAATATATTTAATTTTGAAGGAGGTTGCTACGCTAAAGTAATAGACCTATCTGAAGAAAAAGAACCAGATATTTTTAGAGCTGTTAAACCAGGTGCTATTCTTGAAAATGTGGTTTTTAAAGATAATGGCGAACCAGACTATCTTGATAGTAGTATCACTCAAAACACACGTGTAAGCTACCCTATTCATCATATTGATAATATTCAAGAAACGCTATATGCTAACAACCCGAAGAATATTTTCTTTTTAACCTGTGATGCCTTTGGTGTTTTACCTCCAGTATCTAAACTAACGCCTGGACAAGCTGCTTATCACTTTATATCTGGATATACCGCTAAGGTAGCTGGAACAGAAGCAGGAATTACCGAGCCTGTGCCATCCTTCTCTGCTTGTTTTGGCGAACCTTTTATGCCACTACACCCAACAGTTTATGGCGAAATGCTGAGTAAAAAAATGACCGAAGCAGGAGTAAACGTTTGGCTAATTAACACAGGATGGAGCGCAGGACCTTACGGTGTTGGATCTCGTATAAAACTAAAATACACCAGAGCAATGATTACTGCTATCCTTAATGGCGAATTAGACAATGTAGACTACGAACAAAACTTTATTTTTGGTTTATTTATGCCTAAATACTGTCCTGGTGTACCTTCTGAGATTCTAGATCCAATGAACACTTGGTTGCAAAAAGGAGCCTATGTTGGAAAAGCTATTCATTTAGCACACTCATTCCACTTAAACTTCGAAAAATTTGCGCAACACGCATCAGATCAAATTATAGAAGGAGGACCACTAATTGATGAACACCATCATTTAAATGAACACTTTTAATAGGTTCTTATTTAGTAGTAAAAGGAGCTCTAAACATTTGAGCTCCTTTTATTTTTTACACTATTTCAAATTTTAGTTGTTATAAAAGCATATGTTATGAAGTATTTACTAATTATAATACTACTAAGTATTTCTGTTTGCAATGGTTACTCACAATCTAACCAAGAAGAAAAAACAGGCTCATGGTTTACTTATGCCGGTACACATCGAATATCCGATAAGCTTAGCATTTGTACTCTCTCGCAAGTTTGGATGTTCGAAATAGCAGAAAATTTTAATTTCATTCTTCTTTATGGCGGTTTAAATTATCATGTCTCCCCAAAACTCACAACTACTTTAGCATACGGATATGGAGATATTGATGGCGGCTTTTACACCGATAAACCACATACGTACGAGAATAGAATATTTGAACAAATAACATATAAACATAAAGTATCAAACCTACCTGTAGATCATCGATTTAGAGTGGAACAGCGCTTTTTTCATAAATACGATTTTAAAAGTACATCTCACCGTTTACGCTATAGATTAGGGACTAAGTTAAGCTTAAATAAGCGTTTGTTTTTTAGAGTACATAATGAGTTTTTAGCAACACTACAAGATGATATTCTTCCGGAAAATAGACTTTATACGGCATTAGGAATTAACATATCACAATCTTGCAACGTCCAATTGGGCTATCTAAACAGAAAAATAAATGGTTTAAACTTACATAGATTGCAAGCTGGACTATATATTAAAACAGACCATAGAAAGAAAAGACAATGAGCTAAATCGAATTAAAATATAGTATGCGCTAAGTTTACTTCACAAGCTTAATTAAAAGTCCACGCTACTATGCGGGATATTTTATTGCCTTGTCCCATATTTATGGTTTTAATATTGGTAGCGCCTAATTTTTTTAACGAGGCGTACATGCCTTTTACCAAATCTTTTTTAGAAACTAAGGTTGTAAACCATTCGCACTGGTCTTTAAACAATGAACTCTCATATAAATACGTATGTAAAAAAGCTTTTTCGCCTCCTTTGTACCATAACTCGTTGTGTGTTCCTGCAAAGTTTCTTACCGGTTTTAAAGCTTCCATTTTTAAGCCTTTAAGTTTTCTAGCATTAGCCTCTAATGCTTCGGCTTCCGATTTATAAAACGGCGGGTTACAAATAGATATTGAAAACCTATCCGAATCATTTAAAACACCCTGAAATATATGTGATGCATCACTTTGATATCTTAGTTTTACAGCATTGTCAAGTTTATTTTTAGCAATAATATTTTGAGCGTATTTTAAGGCCATCTTATCGACATCTGTAGCTACAAAACTCCAATTGTATACTGCATATCCTAAAAGCGGATATATACAACTCGCTCCTGTTCCAATATCTAAAACCTGAATATCACCTTTAATTTTTGAAGCCTTCAATACATCAAAAACATGATGAACATAGTCCACTCGTCCTGGAATTGGCGGGCATAAATTAGTGTCTGGAAAGTCCCAAAACGCTATATTATAATGCTTAAAAAGTAATGCTGTATTGAGCGCTTTTACAGCCTTTGGGTTTGCAAAATCTATAGTTTTTGTATCGTACTTATTTATAAAAACAAAAGGTGTTAATTCTGGAAACGCCTCACATAAAACATCTAAATTGTATCCAGATTTATGCTTGTTATTAGGATGTATTTTGTCTGAATTCTTGATAGCTTTAGTTTTAAGGTGTGGGTTTATGAAGGGGTTTATGTGTATTACAAAGTTATGAATAACTAATAATACAGCATATTTTCAATAGTTTATAAATTTGGCTTAATTTTAAACGTCTTTAGGAATAGAAAAATTAAATGTTGTACCTACTCCTTTTTCTGAGGTAAACCAAATTTTACCCGAATGAGCCTCAACAATTTTTTTACAATGCGCTAAGCCAATACCAGAACCTTCATACTCTAAACGCGAGTGTAAACGCTGAAAAATATCAAATACACGGTCTTGATATTCTTTAGCAATTCCAATACCATTATCGGTAATTGAAAAGACCCAAAATTTTTGATCTTTCATTAACACACTATCCGTTTCATGAACCTCCTTACATACTATATCTATTACCGGTTTAGTATTTGGTTTTCTAAACTTTATGCCGTTAGTAATTAAATTTTGAAATAACAAACGTAATTCTACTTCGTTGCCATTTACTATAGGCAAATTATTATATTTAATTTGGGCACCCGAATTTTTAATTGTGCTTTGAAGATCATGAGTTAATATATCTAAAAGCGGCATACAATTAATATCTTGGTACTCTTTAGAACGTCCTAATCTTGAATATTGTAAAAGTTCGTCTATTAATTTTTTCATTCTTACGCTACCTTCTTTAATAAAACCCAGCATTTGTACACCGTCTTCATCAAATTTACTTTCGTATTCTTCTTTAATAATATCAATAAAACTAGATATCGTATTTAAAGGTTCTTGTAAATCATGACTTGTAATGTAGGCAAATTGCTCTAGCTCTTTATTCTTTAAGGATAATTGTCTAGACTGCTCATTTATTTCAATATGTTGAGCGTTTAAACGAATATTTAACTTCTTATTTTTTATATATGCTACCAACAAGGACATACTTAATATAAGTAATAAAGTAGACAAAATAGAAAGTACAATATTTTGTTTTCTTTGTGTATCAATTATAATATTCTTTTCCTTTAAAATAGCTGCCTTTTTTTGAATGTCTGCGCTTTGGTCGTTTAATATTTTTTGCTGGTATTGTATGCGCACATTAATTGAGTCTATTTTATTTTTTTGCTGATTTAATCGTGTAATCTGCTCGTTTATTTTACGTTCATTTTCGCGTTCTATAGATAAAATTTCTTCTAATTTTTTATTCTTTAATTCCCCTTCAAGAAATAATGAATTTATAGAATTATCTTTTTCGGCTAGAGCCTCTTCCTTCTTATTTAGACTATCTATGTGACTTCCTATAGTTTTTATCTGCTCTTTTATAATCTTTTTTTGTTGATCGTTTTCTCTACTAACTACATACAGCTTTTGCTCCGCCTTCTTATAAAGTTTTTCTTTAAGTTCTGTTGATGTTACAGCGTAACTAGCTAGGGTAGAAACCATTTTAAGGCTAGCCTCTCTAAAGTACATTCTATTAATATCGTAGCTATAAGTATCTCCTACTTGTACCATATTAATCATAGAAGAGTTGGTTGGGTAGCCCTCTGTAATTATTAAAATTTTATTGCCTCTTGTAGCCTCGAGAATATCTTTAAGTAAATATTCGTAAGCTGTATTAACATAAATAACATTGAATTTTTGTATTTCGTTAATACCCAAAATTCTTTTTACATCAATAAGCTTATCAAAAAGACGCTTTTTTTCTGAGACTTTATTAAGGTTATTAAAAATAGCCTCGGTACCCAAAACACCAATTTTAAAAGTTTCAATTTTGTCTAAATTAGGCCACCTAACTTGCTCCGATAAATTTAAAATCATAAAGGAGCGTTGATCCTCAATAGGCACCTCTGTACTAGATTTATGAGATTGACAAAAAGACGAAAAACCCCAAAACACAATAAACGAAAGACAAATATAGAACTTTGAAATTTTCAAACTAAAACGACAAGTTCTATTTAAAAATAAAGCTACTAAATTTATAAAAATTTTAATTATAACTTTCATTAAATCACTAATTGGAGAATTATTTATAAAAGCTTTTTTAATTTCTAGTTTTTTAAAATTATATGAATATCTGTTTGAGTTAACACCTTGGTATTTAAAACTTTTACGTAGTTATATTGCGATAATTTAGTTAGTTTATCTTCAGATAAAACGACACTCATCATTACATAAATTTTAACTGTATTAGCTTTTCCTTCAAGCCAATTTTCGTATTCTTCCAAAAACTGAAAGCCATCCATAATAGGCATATTAATATCTAAAAAAATAAAATCTGGTAAACTATTATTTTGTATATATTCTATAGCCTTTAAGCCATTTTCTAAAACCTCTATATCATAATTAACTTTATGTCGTTTTAATATAATTTGGTTATAGAAATTTGTTGCTCTATCATCGTCTACAAGAAGTATTTTGCCCATATTCTTAAATTCTAAATTTTTTGTATTACAGAACCTAAAGTTTGTGCATTTAAAGGCTTTCGTATAAAATCTAACAACCTATCATTACTCTCAAATCTTTTAATATCTCCCGGATCATCAGATGAAGATAAAATAATCACCTTAATTTGATTTACTACTTTTTCATCTAAATTATAAAATTCTTCTAAAAATTCCCAACCGTTCATAGCTGGCATGTTAATATCTAAAAAAATTAAATTTGGAATATTTTCACAATTATTACAACAATTTTCTAAAAATTCCATAGCCTCAAAACCACTATGTTTTAGATAAATTGACTCTATATCTCCATATCCCTTAGCTAAATGTTTATTTAAAAAATTTGTAGCTTTATCATCATCAATAAATAGGATCTTTATTTTTCTTTTGTCACTCATTTAATTTCTAAAAATGATATTAATATTATAAATGTTTTCTGTCATTTAGAAAAGGCAATTTAGTACTTTTTTTCGACATAATACACTTTTTTTACGTCAAAACACCATATTTATAAATATTTAAATGAATTTTACCTTTTTGATTGATGATTAGGCTTTTAAATAACAATCTAATATCTTCGCAAAAAATTATTATATGTTAAAAGCTGTTATTTTTGATATGGACGGCGTTATTATAGATAGCGAACCCATGCATAATAAAGCCTATCATGATATGTTTAACGAGGTTGGCATTGAAGTTTCAACAGAACTTTATGAATCTTTTACAGGGCAATCTACCATAAATATTTGCAAACGATTATGCGACCACTTCAACTTAAAGGAAGATCCAGAAACTTTAGTAGCTTTAAAACGCAAGTATTATAAACACTTTTTTTATAGTAATTCCGATTTAGGTCTTATTGATGGGGTTTTAGATTTGATTAAAGATTACCATAAAAACGGATTGACTTTAGTTTTAGCATCGTCTGCAGCTATGACTAGTATTAATCAAATTTTTGATCGTTTTGATTTAAACCAGTATTTTATAGATAAATTAAGTGGTGGCGATTTAAAACAATCTAAACCACATCCGGAAATTTTTATAAAAGCCGCTGCGGCTTCTGGTTTTAATAAAGAAGAGTGTATTGTTATTGAAGATTCTACAAATGGTATTACAGCAGCAAAAGCAGCGGGAATATACTGTATTGGTTACGACAGTTTCCACTCTAAAAACCAAGACTACTCTAAAGCAGACATGGTAATTAAGGATTTTAAAGATATAAGTTACAATAAAATATCAAGTATATTTAACTAAAAAAAAGAAGCACTTATAGTGCTTCTTTTTTTACGTATTATTAAATTGATTTTAGGCATCTTCTTTTCCTGCACCAAATAATTTCTTTCTAAAACCACTAAATAAGGCTACAGCTCCAATAGCTATAAATTTCCAGAATTTTAAAATAACGGCAAAAAAACCTGCTTTGGCTAAAATTTTTCCTGCTATTAAACCGCCAATACCGTAAGCAGCAACTTTATCTATATCTGGATTAAAATCGCTGTATCTATTGCCTGGTGTAAATTCTACACTATGTAAAATATTATCTCTATCGGCGTTAAAAGTATCTAACATATCTATTTCTCCAATAGCGTTTAAGTTTAAATAGCCGTTTCTACCTAGAACACGAATGTTATAATTAAGAGTATTAACATCATAATCTTCAAACTTTAGTTCTTTTGCCCAATGCAATTTTTTATTGTCTTGGTCGTAATAAGGTGGCGATGCCCAACCTACTAATTCCATTGTTGGGTAGCCTTGTGCTGTACGTTGCGGATTAGCTGCCTTAATGTCTTCCTGCATTTCTTCCAGCAAATCGTCATAATCTAAATCTTCGGCATCTTCATCTTCAATATAACCTTCATCGGCATATTCAATCTCTACGGCATAAGTAAATTCATCATGCATGGGTGTCATATCTTCCGGAAACAACAATCCAAGAGGCTCGCTAGGTGGGTTTCCCCATAAATCGGTTAATACACGCTTACTTTGTTGGCTATCTAAAAATTTAAATCCTTTTGGAACATTAAGTATGGCTAAACCATTATTTAGTACAACCTCGCCATATTGGTAGGTAAAGCTATTATTAATACTATCTAAAGTTTTCTGGTAACTTTCGGCATCAAAGGTTGTTGTGTCTGTTTCTTCTTGAGCATTAATTTGAATAACAAAAAAACACAAAAACGCAGTAATAAGTTTGTTCATAATTTTGAATGATTAGTTATTTCTAGGCTTCAAAAATAGTTTTTATTCTGTATTATCCGATTTTTCTTTCATCTTTTTAATAATGTTTTTAAGCTTTTCTTTCCTTAATTGCTGTTCAGTTTTCTTTTTATTTTTTTTCTGAGCCATCAATTTAGAATGCTTCGCTTTATTTTTTGTATTCTTTTCTCTTCCTGTTTTTGCCATGATATTACATCGGTATTTTTAGAGTTTTAAAACATTAAAGGTTATTAATTGGCACTATTATTTTGCTTTAATAAAGCATTTTGTTCTTGCATGAGCTCGTTAAGGTTAGATAATAGCTCAATATCCTTTGGTGTCACTACAGTTTTATCTTTGGCATCATGCGATTTGTTTTTAAGCCTATTCATAAACTTAACCACTATAAAAACAGTAAATCCTATAATTAAAAAATCTAAAAACGCCTCACTTAATGCACCATAGCCAATAGCAACTTCTTCGGTTACAACGGTACCACTAGCATCTGTTACAGCTTCTCGCAAGATAAAACGTTTGTTAGCCATATTTACACCATCGGTTAATAAAGATAGTGGCGGTAAAAATACTTTTTTAACCATAACATCTATTACTTTATTAAAGGAAGCTCCAATTATTATACCTATGGCCATGTCCATCATATTACCTTTAACGGCAAACTCTTTAAATTCTTTAAATAATTTCATATAATTTTTTTTAGGTTCTACAACAAAGATATTAGATTGTGCTTTTCTATATTACTCCTTTCAATATAAAAAATAGCCTAAATGCATTATTCTAATAGCTCTATTTTATTAATAAAAAATAATCTAAAAAGCTAATAATTTAAAATATTATCTAATTAACTAATATTAATAATTATTAGCTTAAAAGATAATAATTTTGTAATTTCAAATAATAAGTAATACATTTGAGTCTAATATGTTACAATTTTTATGACCAGTATAATAACAGGCGATATAATAAATTCTAAAAAAAGCGATCCTAAAAAATGGTTGCAAGCACTTAAAACTATTTTAGGTAGTTTTGGTACAACCCCATTACATTGGGATGTTTATAGAGGCGATAGTTTTCAACTAGAAATAAAACCCGAACACGCCCTACACGCCTGTATACTCATTAAAGCTACCATAAAACAATTTGAAAATATAGATGTTAGGCTTGCTATTGGCATAGGCGACAAAACCTATAACTCTCCCAACATTACCGAATCTAACGGAACTGCCTTTGTAAACTCTGGCGAGTGTTTCGAGGGATTAAAAAAAACAACACTAGCCATAAAATCGCCTTTCCAACCCTTTGATGCTGCCGTAAATATTATGTTAGAGTTGGCGCAATTAACCATAAATAACTGGTCTAGCACCTCAGCAACACTAATAAAAACAACCTTAGAAAACCCCAACCTTAACCAAAACCAAATAGCCCATATTTTAAACAAAACCCAAGGCAACATTAGCCAAGGCTTAAAACGCGCTGGTTACGACGAAATTTCAAAACTATTACACTACTACACCACCCAAATACAAAGTCTATGTTAGCATTAGCCATAAAATTTATACTTGCACACGTCATTGGCGATTTCCTGTTTCAGCCCTATAAATGGGTACAACACAAAGAAACCCACAAACATAAATCCAAATATTTATACTGGCATATCATAGTACATTTGTTAGCGTTACTCGTTGTGCTTCAGTTCAACTTTAAATATTCGCTAGCCTTACTCATTATACCAATTTCGCATTATCTAATCGATATAATAAAACTTCACCTTAAAACAGAAACAAACCACCGCTTACTGTTTGGGCTAGACCAATTAGCACACCTTATAGTGCTAGCACTCGTAATAAAAATATACGAACCCTACCCCATCCAAATCGACAGTCTATTTACACCAAAAATCCTGCTATTTATAACTAGTTTACTGTGCATCACTAAAGTATCGTCCATTATCATGAAAACCATAATTTCAAAATGGGATTTATCAGAATACAATAAAGAAGCCTCTCTAGCCGATGCCGGAGCCTATATAGGCATTCTAGAACGCCTATTTGTATTCATGTTTATCATAACAAACCACTGGGAAGGAGTAGGCTTTTTAATAGCCGCCAAATCCGTATTCCGTTTTGGCGATTTATCAAAAGCCAAAGACCGCAAACTCACCGAGTACATCCTAATAGGTACACTATTAAGTTTCGGGTTAGCTATAGCCTTCGGAATAAGCTACGAATACGTTTTAACTTTAATAGAAAAATAAATTAGGGCGTTACCACACCCTTCGTCTGCGCTCAGGGCAAGCGGTCGGGCTTTACGTTATATCTTTTTTTGCCATTTATGGCAGCAAAAAAAGGATGCCACTACAATCCCTAACGCGGGATACAATTTGCCATAGGCAATCATCCATCTGCAGATAACAAGCCCATTTTTAAATACTATAAAAAAAATCTAAGCTAAAATAAAGAAGAACAACACACTAGATACTTTTTTTATATATTTATACCGTAATTAAACTTATTAAGTATCATAATAATTTACAACTATCATTTATAAAATACACACTAACCAACTACCTTAAATAAATGAAACTTATTTCAAATCTATTAAGAAAGACTCTATTATACATTAAAAACCATAAGGCTTTAAAAAATATAATCTATGATGTAATTAATGTAGATGAATTTACCGACTTCTATTCGCACGAGCGTATGCTAGCCGATTCAAGAAGAGTAAATAGTTATAAGATTGCTATAGATAAATATATAAAAGAAGGAGATACAGTAATAGACCTAGGAACAGGTACAGGTATATTATCATTTTTAGCAGCCAAACAAAAACCTAAAAAGATTTACGCTATCGATCAATCAAAATTTATAGAGGTTGCCGAGAGAATAGCAAAACACAATAAAATAGAAAATATTGAATTTGTTTATAAAAACAGCAGGCAATTTAATCTTGCAGAAAAGGCAGATGTCATAGTACAGGAGCAAATGGGACTAATCTTGTTTGAAGAAAATATGCTAACAAACATTTTAGATCTTAAAAAAAGAGTTTTAAAAAAAAATGGCCTTATTCTTCCTGGTAAATTTAGCTTTTTTGTTGAGCCCGCATTTATATCGGGTATTAACACACCTCCATTTATATACGAACAGAAAATACACGGTATTGATTTTAGTTTTTTAAAACAAGAATACGCATCTAGCATCTTTAAAAAGCAAAAAAATGATTTAAATTATCAAACAACTACAGCTTTTAAATACTTTCTATGTAACCCAGAACCAATAATAACTTTCGATTTAAACACAATTAACACCGAAAAAGAAATTAAAACATCCTATAATATTACCAAGGAAGTTACTAAAGAAGGCTTTAGTAATGGCTTTATAATCTATTTCAATGCTATTTTCGATGCCGAAAACATACTATCTACAGCTCCTGATTTAAATGAAACTAGCTGGGAAAGAATGTTTTTCAGAACGGAAAAAAGACACTATAACATAGGAGATAAAATCAATTTTTCTTTAACTATGGAAAATCTTGTAGATAGGTCCACATGGAGTTTAATGGTAAAAAACTGAATTTAGTATAAATAATAAGGGCACAACCAAATGCTATTATTAATTAAAACAACACCGATATACTAAACATTATAAAACACTAAAATGCCATTTGCTTAAATAACAAATATTAGCACTTCGTATTTAAGTTATTATTTGCGGATTATTAAATTCAAAATTTTAAGTTAAGGGATTGGATTGTATATCCATAAAAATCGTAACACAGCTTAGACTTAAGCATGTATTTGTACCAAAAAACTATATAAATCTTAATAGCGTCAATGATTTATATTTTCAATTCCGACACGCTTAATTTCTCAAAACATTAAACACCTACAAGGTTCTGCAAACCTCGCAGGATTAACAATAAGCGTATTATTTCTTATAATACTTAGCATAGCCACGGTAGGCAAAAAATCCTAACACAGCCACTATACCACAAGCAATACTAATAAACTTAACACTTACAATTTGATCGCCACTAGCATAACTATGTAATCCTGCTAAGTAGAAATTCACACCAAAGTAGGTCATTAAAATACTAGCAAAAGCCACTATAGAAAGTAGGTTAAAAAGCCAACGCCCACGAAGTCCAGGAACCAAACGCATGTGTATTACAAAAGCATAAATCATAATACTAATAAGCGCCCAAGTTTCTTTCGGGTCCCAGCCCCAATAACGCCCCCAACTTTCGTTAGCCCACATACCACCTAAAAAGTTTCCAATGGTAAGCATTACTAAACCAACCGTTAAGGCCATTTCGTTAATAATGGTTAACTCCTTAATATTTAAATCCATTTTGGCTTTATTAGCCTTATTGGTGAAAATCATAAGAATTAAAGATACAGCTCCTAAAATCATACCTAAAGTAAACGGACCATAACTTGCCACAATTACAGCAACATGAATCATTAACCAATAGCTATTTAACACAGGCTGTAGGTTTGCAATAGCAGGATCCATCCAATTCCAATGTGCTATCATTAATATCATAGCAGTAACAAAAGCTGATGCTGCAATGGTAAGATTAGAAGATTTCATTTTAAAAATCCCAGCGACCTTTGATGCAAATGATGAAGCTTCTTGGTTAGCATCTTTTTTATAAACCTTACTTATCCCGGTAATTAACCCAAACAACATAGTAGACCACGCAACATAAATCATAGACTCGTAAGCATCACTCCAAGGGGCGTGTCCAGAAATATACCAACGTGTAATTAAACCTGCCGTGTGCAATATAAACAAGCCTATTATTAAAAATTTTAAAACGGAAACTGCAACATTTACAAACTTCCTTTTATCGTTAAATATTTGTACAATCAACAACACAAACAACAAACTACCCGCATACATATACCAACTAAAAAGCTTCTTAAAAATGTCGTACTTATTGTAAAGCACCTCGGTGTTTACTTTTTCGTCACTAAGCATAACATCGCCACCATAACGGTGTTGTGTTTTACTAAAGGCTTCTAGTAATTTATTAGCTTCGGTAAAATCGCCAGTACGTTTTGCCTGGTTTAAGGTGTATAAATAGGCTCTAAACCCATTGTTTACAAAGTTAGAGTACAAGGAATCTTTAATTACAGACCTATCCTTTTTGTAATCGAAATTCGAAATCCATTTATTGTTATCATCATCAGGAATAGGAAAAATCTTTAAAGACATCCCTTCTATGGTGTTGTACAATAAATTAACACGTTGGTCTGTTTCTTTAAATTCCTTTTGAAAACCGTTGGGCACTTGTGCTTTATAGGCTTCATCTAAAAACGGGGCTAATTTATATTCTCCTCTATCTGAAAAGAAATCTGCTAAAGGAACATATTTTACATCTTTATTAACCCCTATAAGCTTTCTTATAGAATCACTTTTTTTAGGTTTTAAATAAATAATAGGCACATTATACCAAAGCATTGGGCTTTCTTGTATAGATAAAAATACTTGGTTGGCATCAAAATCCTCGTACGTATCGCTTTTACTTAACTTTCGTAGCAGTTCTGAAGCATAGGTATTAACAGGCATCATACGACCGCTTAAATCCTGAATAACTAAATGGCCAAACCTATCGGCATGTGCTTTAGGAGCTACATTAGCTTTGATAATAGAATCTATTTGCGTTTTGGTAGGTTTTGTAGAATGGTTATGTCCATCGCCCTCATGGTGCTCATGATCTTGAGCCACTACATTTAAGCTAAAGCACAACACCAAAATGGTTAACAATTTTTCCTTTTTAGCCTTAACTTTTTCTAACTGACGCTTAATTTCTCCAAAACGAGAATGTTTAGAAAACAAAATAGCCATTAAACCAAAATACAGTAAATAATATCCTAAATAGGTAATTAAAGATCCCCAATAATCATGATTTACAGAAAGGATGGTTCCTTTTTCGTCTGGATCGAAACCGGATTGAAAAAATCTATACCCATCATGATCTAAAATATTATTCATAAATATTTTATAATCATAATTTTCACTTCTATCATCTATAACTGTTACTTCGCTTGAATATGCCGAATAACCACGCTCTGTACCCGGATAACGTTCTGCTTCAAAATCATTTAATTTTATAGAGAAAGGTAGGTCTAAAACTTTAGAGCCATATTTAAAAGCAAAATCTAAACCACCAACTTGTATTTGTTTAAAGCTACTGTTAGTGCCTTTTCCTCCTAATAAGCCAACTCGTTTTGTTTCGCCATTAGTAGTCACTTTTAAAACCAAACCATCTTCGTCGTTTTTAAGAAATTGTGCTTTTTGAACCACATCAAAAACGCCTTTAACAACAGGTTTTGGAAACACCATTTGCATATCGCCAATTTTATAAAGCGATCTTAAAACTAACGGCTGTAAACTATCTTTTACCAAAAGGCCTTCTGCTCTTGTAGCCATGGTCATGTAAGAACCTTCAAACGGCGATTCTATGGTTAAACCACTATCGCTATAGTTTATATTAATAGCGCCTTTAGCAGGGTTGTTTAAAGTAAAAATAACATTATGAATACTAGCTTGCTCGCCTACTTTTAAAAAGTGATTATGTGCACCGTTACCGCCTGCTTCAACAATTTTTAAGTATTCCTCTCCATTTTCGTCTGGAATTACATCCTCTTCGGCGCTTACAATAAACTTTTCTAACTCGATAGTTACAGGTTGCTCTCCGTATTGTGTATCTATTCTAAAATCGTTTTCTAAGCGTCCGGAAAAATCGACCTCGCTCTCAATAGGCAAACGTTGTGGCACACCGTCAATTTTATAATCGCCATCTATGTATGTGGTAATGTATGTTTTTTGCGAAAGGAAGGTGTTTTCGGTGGCGCCTTCTCTTATAGCCATCATCCCCTCAAAACTGGCATAGCGAGTAATAAACGCTCCTATTAGAATAAAAATAAAAGACCCATGTAAAATAAACGTTGCCCATTTTTCTTTTTTATAAAGCTTGTATCTAAATACATTACCTATAAAATTGATAACAAAAAATACCATAATAGCCTCGAACCACCAGGCATTATAAATTAAGTTTCTGGTGTATGGTGTTGGAGATGTTTCTTGTCCTGCATCTAAAATTGTTCCGGTTGCCATAGCAGCAGCAAAAACAATAAATAATACAGCAGTTAGTTTAGTTGAGAATAAAATATTGGCTAGCTTTTTTTGCATAATCAGAGCCCTTTTTTAAGGTTGTGCAAATTTAAGGATTAATGTTTATTTGGAAGTGTTAAATTCTTCTAAAAGTTTGAGGAATTAACAATAACAGAAGAAGTTAGATATTGGGCTAAAAACCACTAAAATTTTACAGAGACACTCTAGATTAAAGCTATTGAAAAAGCATTAACACGCTCTTACAACTTAATCTTATTTTTTTTTTGACGTGTAAAAGCTGTAAAATTAGCTTACTTAATACCGAGACGGACTAATAGCCATAGCCTATTTAGATCTTGCTTCGAAAATTTTTAAATATAAAAAAGATCCCATTTTACGCGCACGACGTTTGGCGTTTTCGGTTACATCGCCTTCAAAGAGTTCTTCCAGGGTTTCGAACCATAGGTTTAACCATAGCCCAAAGTGTAATTCGGTAATACTATTGTTATTGTCTTTATCTACTTTTACATGAGCTTGTAATGGATCGCCTTTGTATTTATGCTCGAGCTTACGTGTCATGAACAGGCTGGTTTCCCAAAAGGTAGTTAGTCTTTCTAAATGGGCGTCCCAATCCTTTATAACGTCGTTAAAAAAGGGGCCTAAAACATTATGCGCTCTCACTTTTTTATAAAACGAAGTGACTAATAAAGCGACGTCTTCTCGGGTTTGTATATCGGTTTTCATAGTATTGTAAAATTAAGCTATTTTTTTAGGTAGAGTTGATAAAGCTTTAAAATGTTAGATAGATTTATTAAAATGAAAAAGCCTTTGAAACTATAAAATACTCTGGCAAACAAGCGCGCAAGGGATAGTAAAGGAAAGCCCACAGCCCGACGCAGGAGGTGCGAGGACTTGTATTGGATAGCCCGACCCTTTTGGGATGCGCCCAAAAATAAATAATTTGGTTGTCTGTTTTTGAGAATTCATTAGTACTTTTGCAACATGATTTCAGTAGTAATTTTAGGTGCTGGCAATGTAGCCACACATTTATTTAAGGGGTTTGAAAAAACCAACGATGTTTCTGTTGTGCAATGGTATAACCGGAATGCGTCTAGTTTACAACCGTATAGCCATTTGGTTGATGTTACCGATAATTTAGAGGCTTTAAAGGACGCCGATTTATACATTATTGCGGTTAGTGACGATGCTATTTCTGAGCTTTCTAGCAGTTTACCTTTTAAGGATAAATTGGTGGTTCATACTTCGGGGAGCGTTAGTGTTTACGATTTGGATATGAAACTAAAACGCGGTGTTTTATACCCATTACAGAGTTTTAGTAAGGCGGCTAAATTAGATTTTGATAATGTGCCAATTTGCATTGAAACGATTGATAAAAAAAGCTATCCTCTACTTAAAAAGGTAGCTGTAAGTTTGGGCAGCCCTACAAAGCGAATAAATAGCGACCAAAGACGTGTACTGCATTTGGCGGCTGTTTTTGTAAATAATTTTACAAACCAACTGTACCGCATAGGGCATGAAATTACCGAAAGCGAGGGTGCCGAATTCGATTTGCTAAAACCGTTAATTAAGGAAACGGCAAATAAAATTGAGGATATGTCGCCGTTTAAAGCGCAAACGGGTCCTGCTAAACGCAACGATAAAAAGACTATAAAAAAGCATTTAAAACAATTAGATAACGAGCACCATAAAGCGGTTTACGAATTGCTTACCGACTCTATAAAACGTACTCATGGAAGAAAAAAGTTATAAGGAATATTTAGAGCACATTAGCACATTTATATTTGATGTTGATGGCGTACTTACCGACGGTACGGTTACCGTAACCTCTACCGGCGAATTGCTAAGAACCATGAACATTAAAGATGGTTTTGCCTTAAAAACGGCTATAGACCAAGGGTTTAATGTGTGTATTATCTCGGGAGGATCTAACGAAGGTGTACGTATTAGGTTGAGTGGCTTAGGTATTACCGATATTTATTTAGGCGCCCACAATAAAATTGAACAGCTTAATGACTATTTTAGTAAAAAGAATATTAAGGCTGAAAACGTGTTGTACATGGGTGATGATATTCCGGATTATCCTGTAATGGAACTTATTGGTTTACCGTGTTGCCCGCAGGACGCTGTGCCAGAAATTAAAGGCATTTCTAAATACATTTCTCATAAAAAAGGTGGTAAAGGAGCTGTTAGAGATGTTATTGAACAAGTGCTTAAAGTACAAAGTAAATGGAATGGTAATTTTAATGCTAAATATGATTAGTTACAATTTTGGCAAGACAACGAAGAAGACATAGCACTGGTTTTGGATACATTGGTTTTGGCAACAACCAAAGTGTTTTTAACCAAAATACCACAAAAGCGTTTTCTAGCTTAAAGGAAAAGCTGGATAATGAAACGTTTTTACATCACAACGTTCATTTTCTTCATAAAAAACTTACTAAAGCCGAAAAAGAAGCCATAAAAGCACGCATAAGAAAACAAGAAAAAATTAGAACTAAAAAAACCATAGCACTATTTATTATTCTTGCTATTCCTATTTTCTTTTTCGTTAAATTCTTTTTTGATAAACTCGCATCAAACCTTTAATTTTTGAATGTTTTAACCCTTATCCGCTGGAAAAACTTATTGATGATTGCCTTGGTGCAACTCCTCATTAAATATGCGTTTTTGGAACCATTTGGTGTTGAAACCGCTTTAGATGGTTTTGGCATTACTCTTTTAATTATAGCAACAACTTGTATTGCCGCTGCAGGAAATATTATTAACGATATTTACGATGTGGAAACCGATTTGGTAAACAAACCAAACCGCGTAATTATTACCAACCACATTGCTGAAAAAACAGCCTATACCCTATTTATAATTTTTAATGTAATTGGTGTTGGTATTGGCTTTTATTTATCGCATGTTGTAGGTCGTGCTCCGTTTTTTACCATATTCGTACTTATTTCCATATTGCTCTATGTGTATGCTACGTATTTAAAAGGCACACCTTTGTTTGGCAATATGGTTATTTCCTTTTTGGTAGCGTTGAGTATTATTATTGTAGGTGTTTTTGAACTAATTCCAGTAATGACCGCCACGAACCAAAATCTTCAAACCGTTTTTTTTAAAGTGATTTTAGACTACGCTATTTTTGCGTTTTCAATAAATTTATTACGAGAAATGGCCAAAGACATTGAGGATATTGATGGCGACTACAAAGCCGGACTAAACACCTTGCCTATTGCTATTGGTAGAGCACGAGCTAAAAACGTTTTAACAGGACTAAGTTTTCTACCTTTAATAGCTGTTATTTTTTATGTGGTTTCCGATTTGTACAAACAACCTATTGCTGTTGGCTATTTTTTACTATGTATTGTGGGGCCGTTACTATACACATCTATTAAAACCTTTAATGCTAAAACTAAAAAAGACATGCATCATATTAGCCAAATGTATAAAGCTATTATGCTTTTAGGGGTGTTGTCTTTATTACTTTATTTGTTTACCTTAAGCTAGTTATTTAGGCTTAGTGAGTGGCTATTAATCATAAAATTAGGATTTACTAAGTATGCTTAAACCAACCAACCTTTGTTGCAAAAAGATCATTACGATGCACTGAAAACTGAGACTGTGACTGAGACTGATACAAACCGCGACTATAAACAATAAAAATATGTTGAACGAAAAATTAAAACATCATAGACTAATTTTAGCCTCTGGATCGCCTAGGCGACAAGATTTTTTTAAAAATTTAGGTCTCGATTTTGAAATCCAGTTGAAACCTGTTAAAGAAGAATTTCCGCCGAGATTAACGCATTTTGAAATAAGCGATTACCTAGCGCAATTAAAAGCCTTACCCTTTAAAGACAACTTACAACCAAAAGATATTTTAATAACCAGCGATACTATTGTTTGGCACAACAATACAGCCCTTGGAAAACCTCGTGATAGCCAAGAAGCTTATAGCATACTAAAATCTTTAAGCAATGCTACGCACGAGGTTATAACATCGGTTTGTTTTACAACCACAACCTACACAAAAACACTGTATAACATTACTAAAGTGACCTTTAAAGAATTAAGTGATGATGAGATTAATTATTACATAAAAAACTACCAACCATTCGATAAAGCTGGTGCTTACGGCATACAAGAATGGATAGGACAAATTGGTGTTACCAAAATTGAAGGTTCCTATTTTAATGTAATGGGCTTACCTGTGCATCTTGTTTACAAAACGTTAAATGCCATTGCAGAAACAACTTAGCATTGTAAATTTACTATTATGAAAAACCTAAAAACATTTAAAACCATTTTAAAAGTTAAAGCTTTAGTTTTAGTTACATTATGCTTATTCGTTTTATCAAGCTGTAAAAACAACACAGCTAAAAACAACCAAGTGGCGCAAACAAGTAACGAGGCTATTGCCCATTCGCCTAAACAAGAGGCCGCTAAATTATCTCAAGAATTTAAAGATTATTGGTATACTGGCGAAGCCGAAATTTCATCCTATAAATTGGAACAAGCACGCTATGGCGAGTTACGCCAAGGCACAGCCGTTTTAGTTTTTGTTACCGAAGATTTTCTTCCGGATACGCAAGTAAAAGCAGATAATACCAACCCGAATAATATTCCTGTGTTAAAACTAAATAGCACTAAAAACTTTGTTACCGGAATTTACCCGTATTCTATAATGCAAAGTACCTTTTACCCGGTTGCAAATAATGCCCATGCTACAAAAGTTTCTATTTCTATGCAAGAATGGTGCGGACATGTATATATGCAACTTAACAACCGTTCTGGTTTTGAAATTACCTCTCACTCCTATTTTGATGGCGAAGCAGACCAAAAATTTAAAACCGATAAAGCCATTTTAGAAAACGAACTGTGGACAAAACTACGTGTTAGTCCAAAATCTTTACCCGTTGGCGATTTACAGATTATTCCGTCGTTCGAATATTTAAAATTATACCATACCAAGGTAAAACCTTTTGTTGCCAAAGCGACATTAACAGCAAATAGCTATACTCTTACTTACCCAGAATTAAATAGAACCCTAGCCATAACCTTTAATCCAGATTTTCCTTTTGATATTTTAAGTTGGGAAGAAACACAAAAAAGTGGTTATGGTGAAAACGCTAAGACCTTAACTACCAAAGCCACAAAGTTAAACACTATTAAATCGGCTTACTGGAACAAGAAAAGCATAACCGACGAAGCGTTAAGAACCACTTTAAAACTAGAATAGCTTAGCCTAAAATGTTTTAATTATTTTGAATGATTAATAGGATTTAAATTTTTATTTCGAACGTATCTTTGTCCAAAATTTCAACACATAAATTATGTTTATGCAAACTTATCAAAACCAACTTATATTAACAGGCATTGTTTTCCTTTCGCTATTATTGGTCCGCTATCTTACACACCTTACTGTTACCAAAGTGGCAAAAAAGAATGGTATAAACGATGCCAGAATAAAATTGATGCGCCGTTATATTACCGTAACGTTATTAGTTGTTGTATTGTTAATTGAAGCCTTTGTTTTTGGTGCAAAGTTTGAAGATTTAGCGGTTGTATTTTCGTCTGTATTTGCTATTATAGGTATTGCCCTATTTGCTATTTGGTCTATATTAAGTAATATCACTTCGGGTATTATCATGTTTTTTAATTTCCCGTATAAAGTAGGCGATAAAATAGAAATTCATGATAAGGATTTCCCTATTAGAGCTATTATTGAAGACATTAGAGCCTTCCAACTTCACTTAAGACTCGAAAATGGCGACTTAGTAACCTACCCAAACAACCTCATGCTACAAAAAGCGGTAACCCTTATAGAGAAAGATGCTATTGAAGATTTTTCGGTAGATAACGAAGGTTCTAGTGCTGTATAAATTTAATATCTTTATAGGATGATGAAAAAAGTGGCTAAAAAAATAAGAAGTCAAGTGTCCAAGAAAAAAGTTGGGCAAATTCCAGGAAGTGTTATTTATACAGGCGAAAAATCAGATCAAAAATTATTTATTGAGGCTTTCGATTATAATAAAACCAAATGCGAAGTAAAAGAGCTTCAAAACGTTGAAGAATGCTTTTCTTACGAAGAAGGCACCATTACTTGGATAAATATTAATGGCTTAAACCACGTAAATGCCATAGAGCAAATTGGCGAGCATTACGAACTACACCCTTTGGTGCTTGAAGATATTGTAAACATTTCACAGCGCCCTAAAATAGACGACTACGACGATTATATTTTTCTAGTATTAAAAATGCTGTATTACGATAAGGACGAAAAAATTGTATCAGAGCAAGTTAGTTTTATACTGGGTAAAGACTATGTATTAACTTTTCAGGAAGCCGAAGGCGATGTTTTCGACGAAGTTCGCGAACGCATCACCCAAGCCAAAGGACGTGTGCGCAGTATGCCTGCCGATTATTTGTTGTATGCACTTATGGATGCCGTAGTCGATCATTATTTTAGTGTTATAGAAATTCTAGGTAATAAAATAGAAGATTTTGAAACACAAATATTTTCAGGTCATGTAAAGGATGATGTAAGTCAAGATATTCAAAACCTTAAACGGGAAATCCTTAGAGTACGTCGTGCCATTTTTCCCCTTCGCGAAATTATAAATCGTATTGAAAAAACCGATAGCCCACTTATCAATCAAAAAACAATAACCTATTTTAGAGATGTTTATGACCATCTTATTCAGGTTTCAGAAAACATAGACATATACCGCGAAATGATTTGGAGTTTAATGGATATGTACATGACAACCATTAGCAATAAAATGAACGAAGTCATGAAAGTACTTACCATTATGGCGTCTATATTTATACCGCTAACCTTTATTGCAGGTATCTATGGCATGAATTTCGAATATATCCCAGAACTAAAATATAAATATTCCTATTTTATTCTTTGGGGTGTCATGATACTTATGTTTATAGGCATGCTTATTTATTTTAAACGTAAAAAGTGGCTGTAACTTTAAAAATTGAGGAAACTTAGCTTACTAACTATTGTCCATAGTCTAGTTATTAAGCATAATCGCATTCAAAATTTATGTCAACGCATAAACCTTATCCAAAAAATTTCACAATTATAAAACCTAACAGAAATTAAAAATAAAAAAAACTACAATTACCCCTCTATTACACTAGCTGATAGTAACAGTACTTAAAACAAAAAGGGCTATTCTATAAACAACTTAAAGTCTCTTTTTTTTACTAAATTTAAACTCTTAATCCATTATAAATGAAACTCAATTTTCATTTCGTAATTTCTATTTTTATAGCCTTATGCTTTTTTAAAGTAACAGGCCAAAACAACCTGTATTTCAAATTAGAAACTAAAGAGAAAAACAGTAAAATTGCTACTTATAGCTATAGCTACTATGAGTTAAATGCAGCACTAAACAGCCAAAATATTAATACACAACCTAGGATTATTCACTTTCCAAATGCAGTAGGCAAACTAGAAAGATTTAAAATAACAGAGTTATCTATTATGCCTAATTCTATGCAAAAAAAATATCCTCAAATAAAATCTTACGTTGGTTATAGCATTGATAATCCTTCTAATTACTTAAGGTTTAGTCTCTCGCCTTACAAAGGCCTTTCTGGTATCTTATTAGGAAATAATTTATCTGCATTTTACCAAACAGATTCTGAACTAAAAAACAAACTTTATATTTTAAACCCCAAAACAAATAATATATTTTCACCTTTTTCTTGTAAAACGAGTGCAATAAACAATTATTCAAAAGAAAACGCTATCGCAAAAACCAACACTTCAAATAAAAAAACATACACCATAGCCATCTCTACTACAGGAGAGTACGCTGCTTATCACGGTAACTCTATAGAAGAAGTAAATGCGGCAATAGTAGCCAGTTTAACAAATATAAATGCTGTTTTTGAAAGAGACTTAAACTTATCCTTTGTTTTATCTGAATTAAATGATTCGGTAATATACTTAGATAAAGAAAACGATCCATATTCTAATTTTTCGGCCGATTACGGCGACCAGTTACAGCAAAATCTAGATGCAACAATAGGTAGTTCTAATTACGACTTAGGACACCTTTTATCTGCAATAGGTGTAGAAGGTCGAGCAAACTGTATAGGCTGTATTTGTATTAACAACCAAAAAGGAAGGGCTTATTCTTCTAGTAACACTCCAGAAGGTTTTTATTTTGATTTTAGTATACTAGCTCATGAAATAGGACATCAATTAGGAGCTAATCACACTTGGACGTCGGGAGGAAATGAACGTACGGGTGTGCAAGTAGAACCTGGAAGCGGCTCTACAATTATGGGCTATTCGGGTTTAGCTAAATCGGCTAATATAAAACTAGCTAACGATGCCTATTTCCATGGCATATCTATTGAGCAAATAAAAAACACGATTAACACTTCCACCTGTGGAACTGCCAGCACAATAAACGACACTAATTTTACTGTAAACACTCCAAAAAATTTAATTTTACCCATAGGAACACCTTTTAAATTAGAAGCTCTTGCCGATAATATTAATAATTACTCGTACTGTTGGGAACAAATTAATCAGGATGAAGCTCAAACAGTTTATCCTAATCCAAATTTAGGACAATCCAACGCTGTTTTGTTTAGAAGCTTTCCTCCAAATAAAAATCCTACAAGGTACTTTCCTAACTTAAAGGATCTTAGATTTGGATTAAACAAGACACAGTGGGAAAAAATACCCTTAGTTTCTAGAACTATAGATTTTAGAATAACCGTTAGAGATAATAATGTTTTAAACCAAGGAACGACCTTTAAAGACATTAAAGTAACTTTTGACGCTACTTATGGCCCATTCGAGATTATTAATTTTGCTAATGAAAATTTAATACTAGAAAAAAACAGCGAACAAACCATAAAATGGCACGTTAACAACACCAATAAAATAAATGGCGCAGAAACCCTAAACCTATTACTTTCAACTAACGGAGGAATATCTTATGACGAGGTAATAGCCAAAAACATATCAAATAATGGGTCATACACCTTTAAAATCCCTAATGTAAGTTCGCCAAAATGTAGGTTTATGCTAGAAGCTTCAAATCATAATTTCTTTGCCATAAATAAAAAAAATATTGGAATTAATGTAGGGCACTTTAAAAACTGTACAATCTTCAAATCTCAAGAAAATTTAAATCTAGAACTATTTGACGACGCGCAAAATTTACCTTATACCAAAACTCATTCTATAACCATACCTGATTCTGTAATAATATCGGATATAAATATTGGTGTTAATATAACGCACCCAAAAATTGGAGACTTAAATATAACCGTTACAAACCCAAAAGGCTTAGAAATCACACTAAAAACACGAAGAAGCTGTTCCGATGAAAAAGACTTAATTACAACATTTAATGATGAAGCAATTAATTTTAATTGCTTGGAAAGTGACTCAAATAAACACCAAAAATCACTTAATGATGAACTGAAAATTTTCAATAATGAAGAGGCTCAAGGAACATGGACAATAAAAATCACTGATATTGGTATTGAAAACTATGGGGTTTTAAATTCATGGTTTATAGAACTATGTACTCAAGAAGAAAAAGCAATAGTCTTTAACGACAAAGACTTTAAAGACTTTACTGTATTTCCAAATCCAAATAACGGGAGCTTCCATTTAAAAGCTAAAGCAATTCATCCAATTAAAAGTTTAATCGTAGATATATTTAGCACAGGCGGTCAACTTATTTATTCTAAAGTTATACCGGAAACAACATTTTTAAACCAAAAATTTAATGATATAAGACTTCAATCGGGTATGTATTTTTTAAGAATTACAGATTCTAATACAACTTATCTAAAAAAGATAATCGTATATTAAATGACGTAGGCATACAGATTATTTTTCAATTTTAGCACAGGTTTATCAAAATAAAACCTACGCCTTCCTTTAATTATTAGCAACTTATTTAAAAGCTAAACATTACAACAAGTAAACCTATTCATAATACGTTTTTTTTGTGCTATTGAGATTAATTTAATTACTCTAGATAGTTTCTAAAACTAAAAAAAACTGCCCGAAAAATTAATTTTCAGGCAGTTTAAAAAAAAGTTATAAATATGACTAAATCATTTACAATACTACTATGGATTATTTACAAATGATGTTTGAACACTACGCCATAAAATTTCTGCCTCACCACCTTTACAACGGTAAGCCCCCATTCGTAATTTAGCTTGAGTAGACCTCCATGCTTGTGGCACTTGAAAATTAGCAGTCACGCCATTTATACTGGCATTAACATAATGTGACAACGACCTCCCAGGGGCTTGATGAAACCCTGTTGATACAGAAACATAAAAATCGGTATTTTTTCTAACTCTAGTTATTGGTCCATATAATGTTCTACCACCTGAACCTTCTCCTCCTCTCGTAATAATCTCTTCTCTATAAATATCAAAATAATCATCATTACCTACTTTTATTGGCTTAGCTACAAATAAACAAATAGCCGGATCTGGAGATCCACCACCACCGGTATGTTTTCCTTTAGCCTGAATAAAATAAGTTCCATTGCTATTACCTAAGTTTCCATTTGTGTTAGTTGATGCGCCATCACCAACTCTATTAATTCTCACCCAACCTCTAATATTTACGTAATTTCCACTTTTTTTATTACTTACAATTTTACTAGCTCTTTCAATTCTTGTTTGGCTATGGTCAGAACTGGTATTAGCTCTAAGCCTATAATATCCCCACGTATAAGACGTACCAAAAGTTGTTTGGGTATAATTATAAACACAAGATCTGTCGTCTATAACAGTATTAACAGCACTGTTAACATCTCCAGGATAAGTATACATTGCTGTACTACAAGCATCTGTTAAATTGTCGCTTTCCGGGACTAATGTTTCATCTTCAACTGCATTTAAATCTTTTTCTACTACGTCTTGCTCATCATTTGAACACGACATTACAATTGCAGACAATGCTACAACCGATAAGGTCTTGAAATTAATTTGGTTTAATTGGAATTTCATCTTGTTTTAGTTTTAGTTTGTTTTTATTTTTAATAAATTTTATAAAATAAATTTATCATATTCATAACAAAACCAATAATAATATAAGCTTATGAGAAAACTCTCCTGTACTGTCCTGTTTTTCTTTTTATAAATAAAGAGTAATACTCATGGTTTTTAAAAAATTATTTACAGTAAAAAAGTAAATCAAAAAAATAGTTTTGAAAATGGATAATTTTAATAAGTAAGGTATTACTTAAAAGAAAAAAAACACTTCTGCTTAAACTAAAAAAGTTTAAAAAATTATAATCCTTAAAATTTTAATAAATAAGCTTATATTATTTAAATCATTTTGTACTCTTATTTAGCTCTTTATATCTGTTTAAAAATATCGAATAACTCACTTTTATGGCACTACTTTTTAGTTGTAAAACACTATACGAGTTTTCAATTAATAAGCCTATTTATAATATTTGTAGTTATCCTATATTATAACTTCAATTATCACGAAAAACCAAGTCCAACAAAACAATACTTTTTAATTAAATTGAGCTAAAATATTTATAGTCACGAATACCCTTTTTTAATGTCAATCAATGAGTAAAGCAACTTACCCCTAAATAACCCTAAATTTCTAGCCTAAAATTGGAAATTAAAATGGTTTATCGTCAATCAAAAATAATAGTGTATCTTTGTCGACTGAAACTCAAGACGAGTTTTTATTCCTCAGAGTGAGGATGTGTTACTGGAAGTTTAAGTTAAGTATGTCGATTCGCTTCTTTATGTAACACCACATAACAAATCGCATACATAACAAAATGAGCACATTCAAAGATTTAGGTCTTAATGACGATCTATTACAAGCAATTACCGATTTAGGATTCGAAAAACCTAGTGAAGTACAAGCAAAAGCAATTCCAATTTTATTAGAATCTGAAACCGATTTAGTGGCACTAGCCCAAACCGGAACAGGAAAAACGGCTGCCTTTGGTTTCCCGATGTTAGAAAAAATTGATGTTTCTAGCCGCACTACGCAGGGTTTAATTTTATCGCCAACTAGAGAGCTTTGTTTACAAATTACTAACGAAATGAAATTGTATGGTAAATATTGTAAAGGCCTTAATGTAGTTGCCGTTTACGGTGGTTCTAGTATTACAGACCAAGCTAGAGATATTAAACGTGGCGCACAAATTATTGTGGCTACGCCTGGTAGAATGAAAGATATGATTAACCGTCGTTTGGTCGATATTTCTAAAATCCAATATTCGGTTTTAGATGAGGCCGACGAGATGTTAAACATGGGGTTTAAGGAAGATATTACAGATATTTTATCGCATACTCCAGAAGATAAAAACACATGGTTATTTTCTGCAACTATGCCTCGCGAGGTGGCAACAATTGCAAAAAAATTCATGAATAACCCACAGGAAATTACTGTTGGTAAGAAAAATGAAAGTACAAGTAATGTATCGCACGAGTACTATTTAGTAAACGCCAGAGACCGTTACCAAGCTTTAAAACGCTTAAGTGATGCCAATCCAGATATATTTTCGGTAATTTTTTGTAGAACAAAACGCGATACTCAAAAAGTAGCCGAAAACTTAATTGAAGATGGTTATAGCGCTGGTGCTTTACATGGCGATTTAAGCCAGAACCAAAGAGATTTGGTAATGAAATCGTTTAGAAACAAACAAATACAAATGCTTGTGGCAACCGATGTTGCTGCGCGTGGTATTGATGTAGATGATATTACACACGTAATAAACTACCAATTACCAGACGAAATTGAAACCTACACACACCGTTCTGGTAGAACAGGTCGTGCCGGAAAAACTGGAGTTTCAATGGTTATTGTTTCTAAAAGTGAGGTTCGTAAAATTAAAAGTATCGAGCGTATTATAAACCAAAAGTTCGATAAAAAGGATATTCCTGATGGGGCCGATATTTGCGAAGTACAATTAATGTCGCTTGCAAATAAAATTCACAACACAGAAATTAACCACGAAATAGATAAGCATTTAGATAGTATTAACGAATTATTTGCCGATACGGATAAAGATGAATTAATTAAAAAATTCTTCTCTGTAGAGTTTACGCGTTTCTTTAACTACTACAACAAATCTAAAAACTTAAATATTGCCGAAGGCTCTTTTGATAGTGGACGTGATGGCGGACGCGACTTTAGAGGTGGTAAAAACGACTCTACACGCTATTTTATTAATGTAGGTTCTAAAGATGGTTTCGATTGGATGTCTTTAAAAGATTTCTTAAAAGAACAGTTAGGACTAGGTAGAGACGATGTTTTTAAAGTGGAAACTAAAGAATCTTTTTCTTTCTTTAACACAGAAAATGAAGCCAAAGAGAAAGTATTAGCACATTTTACCGACTTTAAACACGAAGGACGCTTTGTAAACGTAGAAGTATCTGAAAATCGTGGTGGCGGTAGACGCGGTGGCGGAAGACGCGACGGTGGTAAACGAAGAGACGACAGACGTGGTGGCGGAAGACGTGACGACAGAAAAGGCGCTTCTTCTGGAAGCCGAAGTGATAGACGCAGAAGCGACGGTGGTGGCTCAAAACCACGTCGTTCAGACTCTAGCGAATTCGGAAGTTCAAGACCAAGACGTTCTAGACGATAATAAAAAAAGGCTTGATGCTAAGTGTCAAGCTTACCATAAATTTGTTAATCCTAGAAAATTAGGAATTAAACTTTTTTGTTAATTTTAAGTCAAAATAAAACAAAACGGCAATGTATTGCCGTTTTGTTTATTACTTTTGGTAAGCAATTTAGGCCTATGAAAAATTATATCTTACTTTTTACCTTTCTTATAACTTCTGCTATTGGTATAGCACAAGAGCAAGGGAAAGTATCAGGTGTAATTATTAATTCTGCCGACGACTCTGTTCTAGAAAGCGTTAATATTGTTAACCTAAACCAAGTTATTGGTACCACTACAAATAAAGCGGGTGAATTCGAAATTACCGCAAAAGCTAACGACACCTTACACCTATCCTATTTAGGTTTTAAATCTATAAAAGTGCGTGTAACTAACGACTGGATAAAGTTTGGAAGCTCTAAAATAGCACTTACCGAGTTAGCTTTAGCCTTAGAAGAAGTGGTTGTAAACCAACTAAGTCTTACCGGTTATTTAGAAGTCGATATTAAGCAAGTACCAGACATTAACACCAACTACCGTTACAGTATTTCTGGGTTACAAGGCTCTGGTTACGAGGCCAGCAAAAAGTCTGGGCTAACCAAGGTTATTGGGTCTATATTTAACCCTGCCGATTTTTTACACCGTATGTTTGGTAAAAAAGAAACCGAACTGCGTAAGCTTAAAAAAATGAAGCAAGACGACGAAATAAGGAACCTTTTGGCCTCTCGTTTCGATCGCGAAATGCTAACCGTTTTACTACAAGTAGAGCGCGTCGATCTAGACGAAATTGTTAGCCAGTGCAACTACTCTAAAGGCTTTATACAAACGGCTAACGATCTACAAATACTAGATGCCATAAGCGAATGTTACGAAGAATATAAGCTGCTAAGTCGCGGTCGTAGCAGAAAAATTTAACTTAATTATTAGGGCGCCTGCCGGCAGGCAGGCTACCACACCCTTCGGCTTTGCTCAGGACAGGCGGTCGGGCTTTTCAATACAAGTCCTCGCACCTCCTACGTCGGGCTGTGGGCTTTCCTTTGCAATCCCTAGCGCGGGTAAACCTGCAAAAGGCAGTGCTAAACCATCGAATGTAAAGCTACTCTATTACCTTCCGAGTCTTCAAAAATAGCCATATTACCCTGTTCTGGAGAAATCTCGGTTTTAGCTTGCAGTATTTTACCGCCAGCACCTTCTACTCTATCCAATTCATTTTGCACATCATCACTCATAAAATAAACCAATGTACCCTCATGACTTGGCGTATAAGAGTCTTGCTTAACTAAAGTTCCTGCAGCACCTTCGGCTCCTTCGGTGAAAGGAAACCAACCCATTAGCATTTCGCCATAATCCTGAATATCTATTTTTACCTGAAATACATTTTCGTAAAACACCTGAGCTCGATCCATATCAGAAACAGGAATTTCAAACCAGCCTACCATATTTTTTTTCATGATTTCTGCATTTAAAAAGTTGATTCCTATAAAGATAACTATTTTTTCAATTGGTAAAACCGCTCTACAATCTCGTCATGGCTTTTAATTGTTTTTTTACACCAATCTAAACGTTTTTCAAGTATTTCCTGTTCGGTAAGTTGCCAATTAATAGCGGTCTTTTTAAGCTTACTTGTTACATGTTGTAAAATAATAGCAGCCGAAACCGAAATATTTAAACTCTCGGTAAAGCCCACCATAGGAATTTTTAAATAGCAATCGGCTTCATCCAAAACAGCTTTCGATAAGCCTTCGGTTTCTCGTCCAAAGAAAAAACAGGACTTTTTAGTGACATCGAAATCATACAGCTCACAATCGTCTGTATGTGGCGTAGTAGCCACAATTTGGTAGCCCTTTTGTTTTAAATCCTTAATACAACTCTTAACGCTACCGTATCGATTTAAATCTACCCATTTTTGAGCACCCATAGCTATTTCGCGGTCAATACGCTTACTGTTTACTTCTTCAACAATGTTTAACTCCTGTATTCCAAACACATCACAACTTCGCATTACGGCGCTCGTGTTGTGCAATTGGTACACATCTTCGGTAGCTACAGTAAAATGTTTAGTACGCTCTTGTAATACGGCGTGGAAACGATTTTTACGGTGTTCGGTTAAATACGTTTCTAAGTGTTCTAAGAGTTTTAGGTCAGTCATATCACAAAACTAATAAACTTTCTATCATTAATAAAAATGAATACTTAGTATCTTTGATTCTGTCCCATCAAAAATAAGAATTACAAAAAGGCACAAACAATGAAACATATAGTAGTACTTACAGGCGCAGGCATGAGTGCCGAAAGTGGCATAAAAACCTTTAGAGATGCCAATGGTTTATGGGAAGGGCACGATGTTATGGAAGTTGCAACTCCCGAAGGTTTTACAGCCAACCCAGAATTGGTTCTAGATTTTTATAACCAACGTCGTCGCCAGTTATTTGAAGTAACACCTAACCAAGCCCATGTTGATTTGGCTAATCTAGAACAGGATTATAAAGTAACCATTGTAACCCAAAATGTAGACGATTTACACGAACGTGCAGGAAGTACAAATGTGATTCATTTGCATGGCGAATTACTAAAAGTAAGAAGCACTAAAAACCATAAAGCAATTCGAGAATGGAAAACAGATTTGGTTTTAGGCGATGTTTGCGAAAACGGACACCAACTGCGACCACACATAGTTTGGTTTGGCGAAGATGTCCCAATGATTGAAAAAGCCGTTAGCATATGCGAAACAGCCGATATTTTAGTTATTATAGGTACATCCATGCAAGTGTATCCTGCTGCAGGCTTAATGCATTATGTTCCAGAAAACACACCAACGTATTTTATAGATCCAAAACCAAGTATAGCGAGCCATAGCAATTTAACTGTAATTAAAAACACAGCTACTGTTGGTGTACGCAAAATGATTGATTTAATAAACACCACTAAATAAAGGCGTTACATAAATAATTTTAATGTATTATGATTAAAATAATTGGCCATCTGTAAACTATAAAGACTATCTTCGCGCACTATTTAAAAAAATACCGAAGTAACAGATGAAGCGCATTAACGAATACAAGAAATTGTTTGAAGTAGAACAAGACATGAGTTTAAAATTTCTTAAATCTAAATACAGAAATTTAGTTAAGGAATGGCACCCAGACAAATTTCAAGCAGGTGATCCTAAAGCTGTTGAGGCTGAAATAAAAAGCCGACAAATTATTGATGGTTACCACTTTTTAGTTAGTATCGCTCCAGAAACTAAAGCTGCTAATTTAGAAGACTTTAATACGACTATTTCTACACCAATAATGGATTGGCAACATAAAGGACTACTTTTAGAAGTTACTTTTTTAGATGGCAATACTTACGAGTTTTTTGGTGTAAATAAAGCGTTGTATATTAAATTTTCGCAATCGGATAAGCAAACACGTTTTGGTAAGCGAAACATTTTTAACTCGTTTACTTACAGAAAAATTAAAAAGAGTGAGGTAACCGCTTAGGCTTTATTCTTCTCTTCAATCCATCGGCTCATAAATTTGGTGCTTTGCATACTATGATGATGCAGCATTTGTCCCGTAAAATTATGTTGACGATGTATATCCAAATTATTAATAGTCGATTCAATTCGCGATACAAACATATTTTTATGTTTTACCGCATTGAATCGATTGTTTATTACAGCAAATCCATTGGTTTGCTTCTCGGTCCAAAACCATTCGTTATTATACAATTGAGTGGCCTTATTTGCGAAGCAATTAGCATCGTCTTCAATAAAGCCGTTAGGTTCAAAATCGCCAAACATCCCTTCTGCCCCAACGGTAGTGGTTACCATAGGCGTACCGTTTTGCATAGCATCGATTAATTTTCCTTTTAAACCCGCTCCAAACCTAATTGGCGCTAAACATACTTTGGCGTTTTGCATAACCGTGTTAACATCGGGAGCAAAACCCTTTACAATAAAGCCTTGCTTTTTATTATTTAGCTGGGTTACTTTTTGAGATACATAAGCACCATAAATATGTAATTCGGCTTGTGGTAGTTCTTTTCGTATTAGCGGCCAAATAGTTTCTTTTAAATAAAGTACGGCATTATAATTAGGCTCATGTAAAAAATTACCAATGCTTATAAAGTGTGCTCTATCCTCAAACTTAGGAAAGGCATTTATATTATTATTAGAAACTTGTTCTAGCATAAATGGCAAATACAGCAACAAGGCCTCGTCCACTTTAAAATCGCTTTTTAGAATGTCTATTTCGGCTTGCGAAATAATTAAGGTTATGTCGCAACGATATATACTTGCTATTTCCCGCTTTGCTGTATCGCTAAATAGGTAGGTTTTATTAAACGGTTTATTATCCTTATAAGCTTGGTGTCTGCCTTTACGTAGGCAATGTAAATCTTCGGTATCTAAAATTTTTAAGGCATTCGGGCAGTGTTCGGTAACGCGCCAACCAAATTGCTCTTCCATCATAAACCTATCGAAAAGCACAACACTTGGGTTTAAGTCTTTTATAAAATCATCGAAAGAAGCGTTATTTAAAGCAATGGAAACTTGTGTAACGCCAATACTGTTTAAGTTAAAAGCGTTGTCACTTTTGGCACAAGGGCTCGCAAAGGTTATGGTATAGTTTTCCGACTGAAAAACATCAATTAGTTGCATCATCCTACTTCCTGCCGCAGAACTTTTGGGTTCTGGCCATACGTAGCCTATAATAAGTAAATTTTTCTTCATAAAAATTTCCAAATCTCAAAATATAAAAACCAAATTTCAACGCAGAACCATATCGCCATGGCATTTGGAATTCATTATTATAATACGAGTAATTTGTGATATTATGCATCCCACTTTCGCTTCCCCTTTGGGGAAGGATAGCTTGGGGCTTACTCCGGCTTAGGCGCTAAACCATATTTTACGCGAACTAATTTTGCCCAATCAATAACCGATTTTATTTGAGCTTCGCTAAGTTTAGCTTCGCTATGTGCCCAAGTATAAGAGTTTAAAGGCATCTCGCCTTCTTCAACCATTTCTATAAGCTCTTCGAACTTATGATCTTTTCGTTTTATGGAATTCCCTTCCCAATTAGACATATTAAAATGCTTTTTACCATCTTCGACATGATGGTTTAGCCAATAATTTACAGGTGTTATATTATTGTACCAAGGATATTTGGTAACATTGCTATGACAATCGATACAGGCATCTTTTAGAATAATTTTTACATCTTCTGGCGGATTGGTTTCTGCCATAAAAGCATCCATAGACGCTAAATCACCTTGGTTTTTTTCTGGCCCAAAAAACTGAGCTATTACAAATACAATTAAAAGTAGAATGAGTATTTTTTTTGTTATTTTCATTTTGCCTAATTTTAGAATTTAAAAATAAGAAAACCTTTTGACTACAGAGCAACTTTATAAGGAATTAAATTACGTAAACCACTCGCGGGAAAAGCGTTTATTTTACGCCAACTTAATGCAAGATAATCCGGAATTGGTTCCTAGGTTATTGGATATCCTTTTTAGGGTTGATGATAAAATTTCGCCGCGTGCGGCTTGGGTTTTCGAGTTTATGTGCAACCATAATATTGAAACCATTGTACCGTATTTAGATGTTTTTACGGAGCATATGCACAAGGTTAAAATAGAATCGGCAGTGCGACCTGTAGCTAAAATTTGTGAGTTTTTGGTTACGGCTTATACCTCAAAAACGGACAATATTATTAAAACAAATTTAACCCAAACCCATATAGAACGTATTATAGAAACCTGTTTTGATTATATGATTAACGATGTAAAAGTGGCTCCTAAAGCTTACAGTATGACTACACTTTTTATGTTTGGAAATAGTATGGATTGGGTACACCCCGAACTTGTGCGTATTTTGCAAGACGATTTCTCGAAACAAAGTGCGGCCTATAAAGCTAGAGCACGCCATATTTTGAAAAAGATTAAACGTAAACAAAAGTAACCGAAACATCCATTTGCTTGAGTTATAGTATAGCTTTAGCAGGTTAACCCGCGTGAGGGATTGAAGCGGTATCCTTTTTTTGCTGCCATAAATGGCAAAAAAAGATTTAGCGGAAAGCCCGACCCTTGGGGCACGCCCAAATATTTAGTTAGCAGAACCGAGATTACTATGAATTTGCTTTAATCTTAGCGTTTGTAACTTCGTACTTCTAACTTTCTTTTCTATCTTTGCAACTTCTTAAAACCAAACAAAAATTATGTCATTATCAGCATTAAATGCCATCTCGCCAATTGATGGTCGATACAGGAGTAAAGTAAGTGAATTAGCGCCATATTTCTCTGAAGAAGCCTTAATAAAATACCGTGTTTTAGTAGAAATAGAATACTTTATTGCGCTTTGCGAAATTCCGTTACCTCAACTTAAAGCTGTTGATACTGGTGTTTTTGAGAGTTTAAGAGCGATTTACAAGGAGTTCTCATCGGAAGATGCCTTGGCTATAAAGAACATTGAAAGCGTTACTAACCATGATGTAAAAGCTGTAGAATATTTTATAAAAGAGAAATTTGATGCTTTAGGATTATCTGAATTTAAGGAATTTATCCACTTTGGTTTAACATCGCAAGACATTAATAATACGGCCATTCCTTTAAGTATTAAAGAGGCCATGAATAATGTTTATGTGCCTGAATATTTAATACTTTTAGAAAAACTTAAAGACTTATCTAAAGACTGGGCAAACATACCAATGTTGGCAAGAACGCATGGGCAACCGGCATCTCCTACCCGTTTAGGAAAGGAAATTGAAGTTTTTGTAGTGCGTTTAAAAGAGCAATTTAACTTATTAAACGATATACCAAGTGCTGCTAAATTTGGTGGTGCAACGGGTAATTTTAATGCGCACCATGTGGCTTACCCAAACATTGATTGGAAAGCTTTTGGCGGACAGTTTGTACAAGAAAAGTTAGGGTTACAACACTCGTTTCCTACTACGCAAATTGAGCACTACGACCATATGGCTGCTTTGTTTGATACTTTAAAACGTATTAATACCATTGTTTTAGATTTAGATAGAGATATCTGGACCTACGTATCGATGGATTATTTTAAACAAAAAATTAAAGCTGGTGAGGTTGGAAGTTCTGCTATGCCACACAAAGTTAACCCTATAGATTTTGAAAACTCTGAAGGAAACTTAGGTATTGCAAACGCTATTTTAGAGCACCTTTCGGCTAAATTACCTGTATCTAGATTACAACGCGATTTAACTGATAGTACGGTTTTAAGAAACGTTGGTGTGCCTTTTGGACATACATTAATTGGTTTTAAATCGACTTTAAAAGGTTTAAACAAATTATTGTTAAACGAAGATAAATTTGCCCAAGATTTAGAAAACAATTGGGCGGTAGTTGCCGAGGCCATCCAAACTATTTTGCGTCGCGAAGGCTACCCTAATCCGTACGAGGCTTTAAAAGGCTTAACAAGAACCAACTCTAAAATAAACCAAGATTCTATATCAAATTTTATTGATACCTTAGAGGTCTCTAATGCAATTAAAGACGAATTAAAACAAATTACACCAAGTAATTACACAGGTATTTAATTTTAAACTATGATAAACGACAAACAAGCTTTAGTACTTACTGGACTTATGGTTGGTGGTATTTTTGTTTTTGGGGTTCTTAAAGCTCTTGATAATTTTGTTGTTTTAACGGTACTTACAATAATCTTTTTTACCATTGTTTTAAGTATATTTTCTAATAGATGGAAAAAGAAAAACAAAGAATAGAATACCAATATGTGACGTCCTGAAATAGCGTTACAGAATTAATAATTTAAAGGTAGAGATTTAAAATCACTACCTTTTTTGTTTTTATATTGTTTTCTTTTGACCTTATTTTGATTGTGCATTTCTTGTGGCGTCAACATATAATTAGATAAATGTGGTCTAAAATTATTATATATTTTTATGGTATTTTGAACTAATTTAGTTTTAATTTCCAAATTGGTATTGTATTTATCAATTGCAAATTCTTGTTTTAACACACCATTAATCCGTTCTGCAATAGCATTTTCATAAGGGTCATATTGTTCTGTCATACTTGGTAGAATATCATTTTTATCTAATAGATTTTGATAGTCATTAGAACAGTATTGTAAGCCTCTATCAGAATG
>NZ_FOMI01000014.1 GCF_900112595.1 Algibacter pectinivorans
CTACCTTTAAATTATTAATTCTGTAACGCTATTTCAGGACGTCACAAATTAAACAAAAAAAACAGCTCTAGTATTAACTAGAACTGTCTTTTTATTTATGTTATGTTTATTCTATGTATTGGATTCCAGTTGCTTTTCTAGCGCCTCGGCTTTATCTTTATACTTCTGCATAGCCTTTTTTAGTTGACCTATTTTGTTTACCAATTCGTCATCTTGTATGGCTAGGTAAGTGGTTTCGCTATTGGTTTCTTTTATTTTCGATTTACCGCCACAAGTTGGGCAATTAGCAACGTTACTCATATTAATTACTTATTAAAAGTTAAATTTTCCGTTATCGTTTTTTCTATCTTGCTCTGGTAATATGGTTTCAATAGTATCCCAATGTTCTGCAATCTTTCCATTTTCTATTCTAAACAAATCGTAGAACGATGTTGGGTTTCCTGCAAATGTGCCTTCGCTAACCGATAATACAAAATTACCTTCTCCTAAAACAATGTGGTTTTTGGTAAACACCATAGTAATGCCTTGTTTTGCCATGTCTTCTAGGGCTTTTCCTAATCCAGAAACGCCATCGGCAATCATGGTGTTGTGTTGTATGTACGCGTCGCCATCAAAATAGTTTGGCATTTTATCGAATTCGCCATTAATTAAAACGGTATTAATAAAATCTTTTACCAAGGCTTTGTTTTGTTCGGTTTTATCTAAATCTGTAATAGTTACAATGCCATCTGTTTGGGTTCTTCCGCTTGGGTTTGCTGTTGCCAAATCAGAAAAGTTATCCCAATGTTCTGTAATTAGGTCATTTTCAAACTTAAAAATATCGAACCCTACTTTTGGTCCAAAAAAGTCGTATTTTGTGTGTGTAATAGCATAATCGCCATCTTGAAATGCACGCACTACATTGGCTTTAAAACCACCTTCGGGCGCATGGTGTAATACTTCGCCAAAACCCTCTAATCCGTCTGCTACGGTAAGATTATGTTGTGTATAATTAGTTGGGTTAATGTGTGCAATGGCCGATTGGTCTCCGGTTTCTAAACTTGAAATTACTGCTACGGCTTTGTCTTTATTTGATAATGTTGTTGTTTCCATGGTTTCTAAATTAGTATTGTTTTGTGAGTCGCAAGCGGTCATTATTAGAGTGAGTGCAACAGTTGTAATTAATGGTTTCATTGTCTTTGTTTTTAATTATGGTACAAAGATGAAGCAACTACAAGCTTTAGAAAAGATGAAAACGGGAGTTAATATGGTTAAAGTGGAACCTTTAGGCTTCCTGAAGTGATTTAACAAAGGCTTTTGGGGTTAAACCTGTATTTTTTTTGAAATATTTGGTAAAATTAGTTGGGTCTTCAAAGCCTAAATTATAGGCTAATTGTGCACTAGTTAAGTTGGCATTTATTAAACTGCGTTTTGCTTGTAGTATTACAAAATCGTCAATAACGTTTTTTGCAGTTTTATTAACTAGGGTTTTGCAAACTTTATTAAGGTGTTTATAGGTTATGGCTAATTCTTTAGCGTAGTACCTGGCGCTTCTACTTTTAGTTAGCTGCTTTTCAATTAGCGAAATAAAGTTTTGATAAAGCGCCACTTTTGAGGTGTCTGTTATATGAAAGGTTTGCTTTTGTTTTAAATTTTCGGCTTTAGATATTAAAATGGTTAAAAGCGAATTAACAATGTGTTTATGGTTAAAGGTGCTAGAATTTTTATACTCTGTATATAACAGATTAAAATAGGTTGTAAACTCTGAGTTTTGAGGTATTTGAAGAATGGGCGAAAACAGTTCTGGGTTAAATAGCCTAAACACAAAATCGTCTGATAAATTGGTAAAGCTATTTACAAAATAGGTTTCGGTAAAAATAATGCAATAGCCTTTTAAATGGTTCGAGAACTCGAAAGCATTAACTTGGTCTTTGGTTAAATAAACCAAGCTGTTTTGTTGTACCGGATACCAGTTAAAATCTATAAAGTGCCTGCCAGAACCTTCGGTAAAAAAAATAAGGTTATAAAATTTTAACCGATGCGGTAATTCTGGGTCATGATTATGTTCGCTTTTACTCTTAGCAATGTCTTTAATAGGCACAATTTCGAAACCAAAATTATTGGTTGTTGCAGGGTTAAATGTTATTTGAGGAATATCTTTTGTCATGTTACCTACAATATGCTTCGGTTAAAAAGGCATTAATACCAATGCGAGTTCTGCTTTGTTGCTGTTTGTGTTAAGCGTGGCACGAAGTTATCTTTTATTTGGGTAAAAATCAAGTGTGTTTATACATCTATGTTAAACTTAATGCTTAAACCTAGGTATGCAGCCCGCGTTAGGGATTTGTGGGCATGTTTGGGCTTCTTAACATTGGGAGGTAGCGCGTAGTGAAAGCCCGACTACCTGTCCTGAGCGGAGTCGAAGGGTGTGGTAACCTGCCTGCCGGCAGGCAGGCGCCCAACTACTAGTTACAAGGTGTGTAATTAGCGCGATACTCGAAATGCTATTTAGTACTTAAATTTAAGGCAAAAAAAACCTCCGTTTTTAAAACGAAGGCTTTGTAACTATAATGTAAAGCTTTTTTAAGCTGAATTTCTACTGGCATTAATATTACCAAATAATGATCGTGTTACGATTTTCTCGTAAATTAATTTGTCTGGATCATCGGCAGCTACACCGGCTTTTTCTAACTCTTGAAGCTTTTTAAGTGCAAACTGTTGTATGGTAAGTAATGGTAAAACGATAGATTCTCTAACTTGTATAGAGGCTCTTCCTGAAGGTTCGTTTTCCATTAACTCGCTATAACCTGTAAGTTTTAATAATAGGCGTTTGGTGGTTAAATATTCTTCATGAATAATGTTCCAGAAGCCTCCAAACTCTTCGTCTTTAGACATGTATTTTGTTAAATCGAAGAATGATTTGGTTAAAGACATCATACTGTTTTCTAACAATGTTCTGAAGAATTTAGAGTTGTGGTATAGTTGCTCTACTTTATCGAACTCCCCATTTTCTTCGTATTTTTTAAGTGCTGTACCAACACCGTAAAAACCTGGAACGTTTTGTTTTAATTGACTCCAAGATCCTACAAAAGGAATGGCTCTTAAATCTGAAAACACCAACTTATCTGATGTGCCACGTTTTGATGGTCTACTACCAATATTAGTTTTAGCATAGAATTTTAAAGTACTCATGCGCTCTAAATACGGTATAAACATTGGGTGACCTTTAAAGTCTTTGTATGTTTGGTAGCTTGTTTCGGCTAAATCGGTCATAACCGCTCTATCGGCATCGGACATTTTATTTTTAGCGCCATCAATTCTGTTTTTAATACCCGAACTTATAAGTTGCTCTAAGTTAAATTGAGCAGAATCTAGGGTTCCAAAATTAGAACTAATGGTTTGTCCTTGTATGGTAAGTTGTACTTCTTTATCTTCAATTGTTGGTCCTAAAGAGGAGTAGAACTGGTGTGTTTTTCCTCCGCCACGTGCAGGAGGTCCACCACGACCATCAAAAAATATAGCAGTAACATCGTATTTTCTAGACATTTCGGTTAGCAACTCTTTGGCTTTATAAATACCCCAGTTGGCCATTAAATATCCACCATCTTTTGTACCATCAGAGAAACCTAACATAATGTGTTGTTTGCTTCCTCTGGCTCTAAGATGCGCCATATATTCTGGGTTAGTATACAATTGCTCCATAACTCCAGGTGCGTTTTCTAAATCTGGTATAGTTTCAAAAAGTGGTGCAACATCTACTGTTAATTCATCTTTAAAGGCAACCATTCTTAACATTGCAAATAATTGCATAACGTTAAGTGCCGTTTGGTTGTTACTAATAATGTATCGATTTGCACCGCGCTCACCATTACTTTTTTGAATGTCTTTAATTATGGCAATGGTTTTTAGTGTATTGCAAACCATTTCGTCATCAAAGGCATCTAAATTAGAAACATCGTCTGTTGCTTTTGAAAGGATTTCAATTTGTTCAGCCTCAGATAAGTCGTGATAATTATCTGGGAAAGATGATGTTCCTGTTGCAATTAAGCTATCTATAACCGTAGAGAATACGTTATGGTGAATTCTACTATCCTGTCTAATATCTAAAGATGCAAAACTATAACCAAAAAGGTGAACTCTATTAATTAGGTTATTAAGATCGCTAACATATAAAGATTGATGCTCTTTAGTAATAACATCTCTAATACTTAGCAATTCTTTTATAAACTCTTTTGAAGACATAATATCTTCATTGTCTCCATTTTGATTAGTGCTGTAGTTATAAAATAAAGTTTCTAACTTTATAATACGCTCCTCTACACCTCTAAAGGTTAGCTTTTTTCTTAAATCTCTTAAATCTTCATAATATTTTTTATGAATAGACTGTTTAAGTTTTTTAGCTACTTTTAATGTTGTATCTGGTTTTACAAATGGATTACCGTCCCGATCGCCTCCTGGCCAGAAACCAATATTTACAATTTCGTTATGGCGTTTACCGTCGTCGTAAATACTTGTTTGTATGTAGTTGTAAATAGACCCAAAGGTTTTGTAAAATACGTTTTCTAAATACCAAATTAAACTTTTAGCCTCATCGTAAGGTGTTGGTTTTTGGTGTTTAAAAAATGGTGTTTTTCCTAATTGTCCAAATAAGTTATTTATTTCGGATAAATCGTTTTCTTTTATCGCTTTAGTTAAGTTTGTAATAATACCTAAAACCGACCCTGGGTAAAATTGTGTAGGGTGGGCTGTTAATACGATTCTAACTTTAAACTCTTCTAAATATTTTTGTAATTCTTCAAGATTACCTTCGGCAGCTGCTGTACCTTTTAAGTTTCTTAAAGTCCCTACACCTTCCATATTATTTACAATAGGGAAAGCAGCGTCTTCAATAGCGTCAAATAATACAACTTGGCGCTCTATGTATTGAATAAACCTAAATAACAGGTTTATTTGACTTTCTTTATTTCTACGTGCCTGGTATTTTTTAAAAAAAGTTTCAACTATAGTGGTTGGATTATCACCTTGCTTAAATCCCTTTTCGCAAGTTTCATGAAACAAAGGAAGTAAAACTCCTGTTTTTGTTACTGCATCAAAAGGCAAAGTCATAAATATACTATTGTATATCTGATATTTGGATAAAACACTTTGGTTGAATCTAGTTAATTTTGGCTCTACGGACATATTTCTTCTTTAGTAATTAATTGCCATAAAAATACTAAAGGTTTGGTGAACCACCCAGATGATTTAAAGTTTTGTCAATTATTATCGATTACCGATTTCTTATTATGAATAATTAAATAAAATGGCACATTAGCCCGAATTTTTTTAATTCGCATAGACATGTTGTCGCAAAATGGAGGTTTTTAATTTGAATTTATAACATATTGATGTGGTTTAAAGCATGACATAAGTCATATTCCTAGATGAGTCGCTTCTATACCTTTGTTGAATAATTATAAAGTAATTATGAAAAAAACACATTCATTTCATATTCCTGTAATGGGCATTGGGTTTACAATAGATACACCATTAAAAGTAGCACAATACGGTATGGATTCTGTAATTTCTTTGGTAGATGATATTTTACTAGAGAAATTAAGAAAAATGTACAGTGATAAATTTGAGGTTTCTTATCATGAGATTACAGATAAAATTGAAGATTTTAGAGCAAAGCGAATTACAGCTTACCTTAATTTAATTAGTGATTTGGCTGAGCAAAAATTTGAATCTCTAAAAACCATGGCGTCAGAGAAAAGCGATGCATTACTAGCTTACGTAAATATGCTCCCAGATAGCTCTAAAGCAAAGCAAGAATTTAAGAAACTAAGCTCAAATGGTTTTAAGGCTTCTGAAATTAAAAAATGGGCGAGCAAAAAATTACAAATGGGTAGTATTGATGTAAATATCATGACCAAGGTGGATAAGGATAATTACATTAAAAACGAAAAGCTTGAGGTTAAGTATAACGATGCGCATGCAGCTTTACGTGGTTTTGCTAATAGTAAATTAAGTTCTTCGGTAGTGCTATCGGCTGGAATGAATCCTAGATTATTTGCTTATATGGCTCAGTTTAATGATTTTTTCCCGGATAAAAACGGCCAGTTTAAAAAACGCATTATTTTAAAAGTAAGTGATTATAGATCGGCATTAATACAAGGTAAATTTTTAGCCAAAAAAGGCTTGTGGGTTTCGGAGTATAGAATTGAATCTGGCTTAAATTGTGGCGGACATGCCTTTGCAACCGATGGATATTTGTTAGGTCCTGTTTTATCAGAATTTAAACTAAAACGTAAGGAATTACAAGACACTATTAAAGCCGTATGGCATCAAGAATTATTAAATACTAACCGTGCAATTCCCGAAAAACGAGCAACCTTTAAGGTTACCACGCAAGGTGGTGTAGGAACAGATGAAGAACATACTTTTTTACTTAACCATTACAATTTAGATTCTGTAGGTTGGGGAAGTCCGTTTTTACTAGTTCCAGAAGCTACGACAGTAGATAGTGAAACATTAAATAAATTAGCTAAAGCGAAAGAGGAAGATTTGTATTTAAGCGATATTTCGCCGCTTGGTGTTCCTTTTAATAATTTAAGAAACAACACTAAAGATTTAGAAAAGCAAGCTTTGATTAATAAAGGCAGACCAGGAAGTTCTTGCCCTAAAAAGTTTGTGGCTTTGAATACCGAATTTAAAGATAAAGGTATGTGCACAGCCTCTAGAGCATATCAATTTAATAAAATTAAAGATTTAGAAAAGCAAAATTTACAACAGGCAGATTACTTAAAACAGTATAACAAAATTATCGAGAAATCTTGTACATGTGTAGGTTTAGGCACTTCTGCTTTGTTGGCATATAATTTAGATACTAAGGTTGAAGGTAATGGTGTCTCTATATGTCCAGGGCCTAATATGGCGTATTATGATAAAACCATGAGCCTTGAAAATATTACCGATCATATATACGGCAGAGCGAATATGGTTTCGCGTAGCGACAGACCTAATTTGTTTATTAAAGAGTTGGATATTTACATTGATTATTTAAAGAATAAGATGGAAGATGCTAAAACGTCAATGAGTAAAAAGGAAGAGAAGTATTTAAAAACGTTTTCTGAAAATTTGAAAGCAGGTATATTATACTATCAAGATTTATTTCAAAACGTAAAACATAGTTTTGAAGATATTAGACTAACGGTTTTGAAAAATCTAGAAAATAGCGAGCTTATTCTTAACAAAATTTGCTTTGAGATAACGGAACTGCAAGTAAAATAAGTAGTGTTGTTAGGGCGTTTTGTGCTTATGCAATTTGTAAGTTCACGGACTTATCGTCTTCATCATCCTTACCATTCTGCTTATTAAAATTGCAAGCATTTATGTTTTCGAAAAGTAGCGTTTTATTTATGGGTTTGGTCATGTAAGCATTCATGCCTAAATCTAAAACACGTTGTTTTGTTGCTTCCATGGCATCGGCAGTAACTGCTATTATAGGTGTGGTGTGTATGGTATTACCTAATTCGCCACTTCTTATTATTTGGGTTGCTTCATAGCCATCCATTATTGGCATTTGTAAATCCATTAAAATAATATCGTAAACATCCTTTTTTAAGGCCTCAATAGCTTCTTTACCGTTATTAGCAATAGCAAAAGTTATTTGAGAATTGGTGCTCAAAATCTTTTTCATTACCATTTGGTTAAGCTTGTTGTCTTCAACCACCAAAATGTGTAATGGTGTTTCGTTTTGTACATTGGTTGCCGTTGCTGTTTTTTGCTCGATGCTATATTTTAAGTTTAAATCGATAAAAACATTGGTTCCTTTATTTGGTTCGCTTTCAATGGTAATGTTGCCGTTAAATAATTCAACAATATGTTTTACAATAGTTAACCCTAAACCTATACCTCCAAATTCCCTTTTGTGGTTTAGTTTCATTTGGTTAAAACTATCAAATACTTCGTTTTTGTTTGTTTTATCTATACCAATTCCGGTATCTGTTATTTGAAATGAAAAACGACAAGTATCGTTAGGTTGTTTTAAACATTTAAGTTTAAATAGCACATGGCCTTTTTCGGTAAATTTAATAGCATTGGAAAGTACATTGTTAATTATTTGTACAAATCGATCTGGGTCTGCATTAATATTTGCAGGTATTTCAGAATCCATCTCAAAGGTGTAGTCTAAGCCTTTTTTTAAAGCTTCGGCCTTCCAATTACTGCTAATTTGATTTAGTTTTATTGATGGGTTAAAGGTTTGAAAGTTTAGTTCTAAGGCTTTGTTTTCAATTTTTTCAAAATCTATAATGTCATTCACATTACTTAGCAAGCTAAGCGATGCATTTTTAATTATTTGAAAAGGTTCTCTGTTTTTTTTATTGGTTTGAAATTCTAACTCATTTTCCGCAACACCCATTATAGCATTAATTGGAGTACGTAGTTCATGACTCATATTAGACATAAAGTACGTTTTTAAAGCACTTATTTCTTGCGACTTTTGTAGCGCTTCTTCTCTCGATTTATCTTTCTCTAAACGTAGTTTTTTAATTAAGTTGGTCATGGATAACGACAAGAAAACAACCTCGAATCCAGAGCCAAATTTGGAACTATTTAAAGTAAAAAAGTTATTAGGTAACAAACTTAAATTGTTCATTACAAAACCTAGCATGCCTACTACAAGGAAAACAATTCCTATGGAAAAAAACGGGTCTACTTTAACGCCTTTTACTCGAAGGGTTATTATGGTGGCTAAAATAACAATTAAGGTAATTAAGGCCGATAGGTTTGTTAGTGGGTATGCAAGTTCTACGGTGTGTTTATTAATAATTAAGAATAGAAATATTAGTGTTATTAGCGCGTAAAGGACCTTAAAGGTTTTCATGAAACCTTTTAAGTTGTATTTAACTCTTAAAAAGTGTTCGCAATATTTTAGAAAGAATAGATTTGATAATAAACCGGTTATTAATACAGCAGAACTGTTAAAAAAACCAGCTTCTGTTAAAATGTATTGGTGTATTAAACCATCTAATGAGGCTTGCATTAAAGCAATTGAAAACACATAAAGCCCATAATAGAAAAAGGCCATTTCTTTTAAACTGGTGTAAAAAAACAAATAGATAATTCCTGCTAAAAACAATAAGCCGTAAAACAACCCGAGGAATAGTTGTTGATTGTAGTTTACCATCCAAAACGAAGATTCATCGTTTATAATAAGCGGTAAATTTATGGTTTCACCATCACTTTTATAATTAATATATATCTGTTGTGTAACGTGGGGTGGTACCGCTATTTTAAATATGGTAGATCTGTGTTGTACTTGTTTTTCGCTAAAATTAATATTATCGCCATTTAAAAAGTGCTGTATATGGCCATTACTAATTTGGTATAAATTAACATGATCGGTAATGGGTCTTGCGGTTTTTAAGTAATAGGTATTGGTGGTATTCGAGCTGTTTTTAAGTTTAAAACGTACCCAATAATTATGTGAAGTAAAACCAATATTATGATTTTCAGATTCTAGTTTACTGTATTGTAAACCTGAGTTTTCTAATATTTCAGAGATACTAAATTCTGTTTTTTCAGCATTTGCAAATTCTGCAAATTCATATAACTCACCTGTACTTTGTTGAATATCATAAACATCGTTTTGGGCTAATAGACCAAAACTAAAAATGTAGATAACTATAAGTAAGCGTTTCATATTTGGGAGAAATATGAATCAAACATAGGTATTATATAACTAAATTTCAATGTTTTGGGTGGATAATTATGCTTTTTATCCGTAAAATATGCATTTAGTCGGTGATTTTTTGTTTAAAAGGGCTACTTTTACGCAGCCCTTTGTGTTTAATTACTTCCCTAGCATGAGCAATTCGTTGCAAACAATTTCTGTGATGTAGCGTTTGTTACCATCTTTATCATCATACGATCTAGAGGTTAATTTGCCTTCAATAGCAACTTCTTTACCCTTAGTTATATACTTTTCAATAATTTGTGCAGTCTTTCCCCAGGCCACAACATTGTGCCATTGGGTGTCTGTTATTTTTTCTCCCTTATTATTGGTGTAGCTTTCATTTGTAGCAATATTAAATTTAGCTAAAGTTTTTCCTGATTCTAGATTGATGATTTCAGGATCGTTTCCTAAGTTACCAATCAACTGTACTTTGTTTCTAAGTGTGCTCATAATTTTAAATTTACGTGTTAAACAGTTAATACTATCGAGTTCTTATGTTTCGACACTGCAAAGATGAATCGGTTTTAAACTTTTAATCGGTTGGTAAATGTTTGTGTTCGTTTGTAAACGTTTGTAGTCGTTTAAATTGTTTTATTAAGTGGTTATACTTGAGGAGTTTGTAAATTAAAATTTTAATTTAAAATGCATATATTTATATAAATTAATTATTATGACTAAAGTTTGTTTAGAATGTAGTGAGAAATTAGTGGGCAGAAGCGATAAAAAATTCTGTAGCGATTATTGCAGAAATGCCTATAACAATACTATTAATAAGGACTCTAAAAACTTAATTAGAAATATAAATAACCGATTGCGAAAAAATTGGAGAATTTTAGAAACTTTAAACCCTAAACAAAAAACCAAAACAACAAGAACTAAATTAATTCAAAACGGATTCGATTTTAATTACTTTACCAGTATTTACACTACCAAGGCAGGTACTATTTATTACTTTGTTTACGATCAAGGGTATTTACCCTTGGATGGCGATTTCTATGCCCTTGTAAAACGGGAATAAGGCTATGTAACATTCTTAATTAAAGTATTACTAATACGTGTAATAATAAATCTTTTTAATTTAAAATATGAGTGCACTTTACATTGTTATTATAGCTGTTACCCTTTTTAGTATACTGGCTTATTTAATATATTACTATAGTCCTAAAACCATAATTTTAAGACGTTTAAAAAACTTACCTAACCAACGTATAGGCAGTTTAAAAACCAAAACATACTCTAAAATAGAAGGCAAAGCATTGCAAATAGATACGCCATTAATAGCACCATTAAGTAAGCGAAAATGCGTGTTTTATAAAATGGTAATACAAAAAAAAGTGCGTTCTGGTAAAAACTCTAGATGGAAAACAATTGTTAACGAAGAAAAAATTCAAGATTTTTTTATCGAGAAAACCGGAGAACGTTTGGTGGTGTTGCCAACTACAAATCCTAAAAATTATTACGATTATTTAGTAACCGATAAAACAGCAAGTTCTGGTTTGTTTAAAGAACTTACACCAGAGTTTGAGGCGGTATTGCAATCTTACAACATTAAAAGCGATACGCTATTTGGTTTTAAAAGGCAGTTGCGTTATAAAGAATCTATAGTGGAGGTTGGCGAGCGCATTGTAGTTGCGGGTTATGTAACCTGGGAAAAGTTGGATAATCCTGTAAAAGACTACAACTACTCCAATATAGCAGCAATAAGAGCCAATGGTAAGGATAAAATTTTAATTACCGATAGTCCTGCAGCGCACAAACCCAAACACGGCAGGCTATAAAAATGGGCTTGGTTTACTAGAGTTAAGAAAAAAATCGCCCCAAAAGGCGATTTTAATTTTATATAAAATGTTTTAAAACACGTTATTTCCAGTTTTGTCCTTTTAACTGCATAGCAGCTTTAAGTACATCTTTTTGGCTTATTTGCCCTACTAGTTTACCGTTTTCTACAATTGGAAAACGACGTCTGTGTGTTTGCACAAACTTGCTTGCAGCATCAAATATATTCATGTTTCCATCAATAGTATCTACATCTTTGGTCACGTATTTTTCAATGGTTGCGTCCTGCATAGGCATATTGTAATAACGGCTTTCACTAATTTGTTTAATACAATCTGTTTCAGAAATTATACCAATCAATTCATGCTTATCGTTAATTACAGGTCCACCAGAAATTCTATTAGTGATTAGAGATTGCATAACACTCTCCACGGTTTGGTCTGGAGTAAATGTTATTAAATCTTTAGTCATATAATCACTTACCGAAAAAGGAATATCATCGGTCGTATTGTTTTGTTGTCTTCTAGCCCCTTGAAAACTCTTTATTGCCATAGTTATAGATTTTAGTAATTCTAAATATAGTTAATATTTTTTAGAAATCCTAAAATTGCACCACTAGAGTGTCCTTTAAAACCGTTAAAAAAGAATGGCTAAATTTTTAATTTTAAGTAAAATAGCAGTATTTAGGTAGGTGCTTTTTATAAAGAGGTGCAACACTAGCGTTTAAAAAGGAGGGTATAAGCTAGCTTAAATTAAGCTAAGGTTTTTCAATAACACGCAAGTCAAATTCTACCTTTTTATTCATTTGAAAGTTTAAATTAGAAAACGCTATTAAAAACTCTTTAATACCAGCAATAAGTTCCTCTTTACTAGTAGTACTAAGGCTATACACGCTTTCAAGTTTAAGTAATTGGGTTTCCATAACTAAAATCCTAGAGTTTATAGATTCAGCTTTTAAAGCATCTGGAATATTTTGTTTTAATTCTCTTAAAAGCAGTAAAAGCACTTTTTTATCTTCGGTAAAATAAGTTAAATCGGCTTTTTTTATGTTTATAACAAGTGCTTCTACTTGTTTATATTCTTGCCAATCTTTTATGGCATCTTCAGTTTTAGAGTCTAAAATATAATCAATGTACTTTATTTTCTTTACGTCTTGCTCTGTTATGTCGTGCGTTTTGTTTTTTTCAACGTGTTCGTTTACGGTTTCCTCTGGAGTTTTTTTACAACCAGAAAATGACAACAAAAAACATAAAAGGGCAAGAGTTTTAATACGCATTAGGCTTTATTTAAGTATTCTACAAATATAAATTAATAAACAAAATAGAATGTAAAAACACTTAAGTAAACCTGTATTTAATTTTTGGCATTCACTTTTCTTTATTTGTATATTTGAAAACACTAAGTTAACCTTAAAATAAAGTTTAATTACCTACCGCATCCCAAAAGCAATAAAGTAGCTATTCGTGCTGTTTTAAGGTTATACATAGTGTTCACCCTAAATTCTAATTATTATGTTTCAAAATTTTTGGTTTAATGTAGAGTACGGTATAAACCATGTACTAGATATAAATGCTTACGATCACGTTTTATTCCTTATCGTATTAACAGTGCCGTATATGTTTAAGGACTGGAAGCGGGTATTTCTACTCGTATCCATGTTTACACTTGGCCATACGCTATCGCTTGTATTATCGGCTTATAATGTAGTAAGAGTAAATGCTAGTGTAGTAGAGTTTCTTATACCCATAACTATTATGGTTGTTGCGCTATTTAACGTATTTACATCGGGTAAAGGTGCACAACGCGAAAAAGTAGGCGTCCTATTTTTATCCACTCTGTTTTTTGGATTAATACACGGTTTGGGCTTTGCACGCGAATTTCAAATGCTGTTAGGCGATAGCGATAATAAGCTTGTTTTACTTCTAGAATTTGCTTTAGGTATAGAAATAGCACAAATAATAATTGTATTTCTAGTGCTCTTTTTAGGCTATATTGTGCAAACTATATTCAGGTTTTCAAAACGCGATTGGATTATGGTAATATCTGCCATTGTAGTAGGTTTAGTAATCCCAATGATTTTAAACAGCGATTTTTTAAAGTAACCCGTTGTTATTTAAAAACCCTGTAATACGATAATTTTTTCTTGGGCGTTACCACTAGGGTCGGGCTTTCACTACTCGCTCCCTCCTAAGGTCGGGGAGCTTAAACATGCCGTTCAATCCCTAACGCGGGTTGCTTTGCGTAATTTTGGTTTAAACTCAAATGGAGTCAATCTTTATATAAGTCTAATAAATTTTTACCATAAAAAATGTTGCGCAAAATATAGCCAACCACAGAATGTTAGATTTTAATGCTTCAACTGTCATTTGTTATTAAATTAACAAAAACAGGTGTTTTCTAGTTAATAATTGCACCGCACATTATGGACCGTTTTTTATATCTTTGTTAATCGTTTTAGATTTTAAAAACTTATAAATATGGCCTTTTACAATAAAATAAAGTGGATACTCGGAATTTTAATGATTTTTGTTTTAATCATTGCTACCAATTTAATAGACAAAAATAACTTTGTTCGCGTTCGAGATGCTGTGGTTACCATTTATGAAGATAGGTTAATTGCTAACGATTTAATTTTTGAAATGGCAAAGTCGGTTCACCAAAAGGAGTTAGCGGTATTGGTATTAGATTCTACTTTTTTTAAAAGTAAAAATGCGAAGGTTAACATTAACTTAAAAGCTTTAGTGTCTAGATTCGAAGACACCAAATTAACCTTAAAAGAGGCCAACGTATTTAAAGATTTAAAAAGTAATATTGAAGCGTTGGTAGCTGCCGAAAATCAATTTTTAAATTCTAATTTTACTAATAAAGCACCAGTTATTGGATATATTGAAAATTTAAAAGCTAACCTAGAGGATTTATCTAAAATCCAGCTTAGTGAAGGTAGTAGGCAAATGTCTATTAGTAAACGCGCGCTAGATACCGTAGAATTATTTACCCAAATTGAGATTTATATACTAGTGTTTTTGGCTGTTTTAATTCAAATTATAGTAATGTATAAACCAAAAGAAAAGGTTTAGGTTCATGCTTGATGTATATGTGCACGTTTAGTTGCGTATGTAAGTAACTAATTTAGTAAATACAAACCGAATGGAAAATCCGTGAGGATTTTGGTAAGAAGGCTAGAAACTAGCAATAAATTATATACGGTGTAGTACAACGGTTTTTTTTATTCTTTCCAATCCATCCCATTCTGTTTTCCTTCTCTCTCTTTTTAATGGATTTAGCAAACTAACTTCCTCTAAAGTGAATTGCATTCGTCCAAAATTACAAGGAGCACAAGTAATTACTAAATTATCTAAATCATTATTTCCTCCTCTTGAATGTGGAAGTAAATGGTCATATTGTAACCACATTGCTTGAAATGCGGAATGTTGATTAATATTCTGTCTTTCCCATTTTAAAGCATTAGGATAAACTCCTTTTATTACTTTTCTAATTTCTGCTCTTATCACAGGTATTCCACAAAACGCACAATTATGTCCATCTCTTTCAATTAATTTATCTTTAAGAACTTTATTCGGCATTCTTGTTTCTATTCTTTCCTCTTTTTTAAGAATTGGAGGAGAATCAACAAGTCTATTAAAATTCAGATAAGGACTATTTTTTCCCCATAGAGATTCTGTCCATTCTCTTATTTCTGGAATATCGGCTTTTAAAATCAATTTTTCTGCTTTTTGAAACGCTCCATTTAGATGAAACGATGTAGCTTGATTTAAATATTCAGTAGCTTGAAATATTTCTTTTATGGATTCTCTAAAGTAATTTCTTAATTTAAAAGTTTAAATTATAATTCGATGTGTAACTGTTGTACAACGGTCTAGTATAATAATAGTGGGGTTTTGTGTGCGAGGATTTTCCGAAGGAAAATCAGCAGTAAGCAAAAGATTATCTCCTTGGTCAAAGAAGATCAGTAACAACAATTAACGCTACTACAAGTGTTCCTGGTATAGGACCTAAAACAGCCTTGTTTTTAATAGTAGTTACAGATGGATTTAATAAATTTGAAAGCGCGTCACAACTATGTAGCTATGTTGGAATAATACCTACCATACGCGAGTCTGGAAGTAGTGTAAGAGGTCGGGCTAGGATAAGTAAAGTGGGTAATAGAAAACTCAGTAACCAGCTTTTTCTATGTATCTTTAATGCTTCTAAACACAATAAGGCTTGTCGGGCAATTTACGAACGCATTGTAAATAAGGGAAAGAGCAAAAAACTTGCTTTAATTGCAGTGGTAAATAAACTATTAAAACAATGTTTTGCTATCGCAAAATCTGGTATTCCTTATAATGAAACATATGTTTCTGTATTAACTAGATAGTTGAAAAATAGGTAGTAAAAAAACTCAAAGAATCACAATTTTGAATCTCTGAGCCTAAAATAATAATGTCTCAAATTAATGAAGAAAAGAGTTGTTTTTTACCTCAGTTCTTTGTTGTAGCCAGTGTTTTTTTTATTCAGTCGTTTTTTTCTTTCTATTAGTGTTGATTAAAAAATAAATTATTGGAATAAAAATCAATGCCATCGTCAAAGGTAAAAACCAATTTCCAAGTCCGTCTGCGTTTCCATTTACATTTTGAATTGTTCTAAAAACTATTAATCCAAAAATTAATACAATAACTAATTTTAATACTCTCATCATTCGAGTTGCATTTGTATATTGATGTAAAGCATTTTCTTCTGTTATTTTACTCGGATAATTAAACACGTGAGGGTTTTTATTCAGAATTGTCATTCCAATAAATAATAATGTCGAAATTATGGGTAATGCAAATATATTTGACTTATTACCAAATCCATCAGCTTCTCCAGTTCCGTTATAATGCGTTGGTATAATTTCGGGTAATTCAAAATAGTTCGTTAATGTCAAAGTCCATATTCCAAACACAGAAACCCAACCAAATATCTCAAGAATCTTGTCGGTTTGGGTTAATTTTAATTCTATTCTCGGTCTTTTATTCATGTTTTATTCTTTTCCGACATGTTGCTCTCACATTGGCTACAACGGTCTCGGTTATGAGTAGTTGCGTGGTTTAGCACTAAACTTAGCAAGTACACACCAAACTAAAAATCCGTGAGGATTTTTAGAAGTAGGCCAGAACAAGCAATTACTTATAGCCATAGTTGTTCTTTCGTTATTTATTTAATTCTTCGTTGATTAATTCAGATAATTCTTTTGTGGATTCTAGTAAATATTGCATATCCTTTAATAAGTTCTTATCTGTAAAATCTCTTAATTGAAAAGTTCCATTTATGATATTAATAGCTGAAATCATATCTTCCTCTCTAATTAATTGATTCAAAAGTTTGGGATTTATATTTAAAATATAATTTATAGCTCCAAGCCCAATCGCTTTTTGGCTATCCTTCAAATGAACATCATTATTCCCAGATATAGTTTTAATAATTCCGTTTTGAGTAGTTCTTAAATCTAGTAGAGCATTCTTAATTTTATCTGGCATTAATTTAATGTCTCCCGTAAATATTAAAGATTCTATGGTGTTTGTATTGAAATTATAATAACCAAATTCCCAATCAAGTGTACCAATAAGTGGTATAACATCATTAATACTTTCAGCTTCAGGTAATTTTTCTAAATACTTTTGATATATTGTAAGACTCGAATCAAGATATATAAGGTTTCTGTTAATATAAATAGAGTCCTTTTCTAAGTCTTGTAACACCTGCCTGTAGTAATTATTGCGAATTTTTGTGCTTTTTTTATTTTCATTCCAATTATTAATCTGTAACGCAATTAAAATTCCGATTACCACTAATATAATTTCTCCAAGAGCATATTTAAAATACTTTCCAGTTTTGTTTTCCATAAGTAAGTTTTGGCGAATTTTTCTAAAGAATTTTATCATTGGTTAGCGGTTTCTGTTAATGAAGCACAACATCTCATAAAGTTACTATTATATTCTATAACTCGTAAATAAATCTAGATATAGTAAGTTTTTATCGTTGTTATACAGTAAATATCATTTTTATGGTAAAGTATTTCAAGGCTGTTTAATTTATAACTTAAGCTTATCTTAATAAATTAAATAATAAACTTTCGTAAAACTTTAACGCTATGGCATTGTAAATAAAATACATACTAACTATATTCGTTATACATACTGCGTTAAGGATAGAAGTGGCATCCTTTTATATGTTAGTTCGAGTATTTCGATTTTTTTTTTTTGAAATCGAAATATATCGAGAACCATAAAAAAGATATAGCGGATAGCCTGACCTTTTACTAACCTAAAAAGTTTAATTTTATGGCGTTTTATAAAAGTAAAAGGTAACGCCCAAATAATTAAAATTAATGCCAAATAATAAACAACTTAAGTACGATAAGGCTTATTTAAGAATTGCAAAAGAGTGGGGTAAATTATCGTATTGCAAGCGCAGGCAAGTTGGTGCTATAATTGTTAAAGATAGAATGATAATTTCTGATGGTTACAACGGTACACCATCGGGTTTCGAGAATTTTTGTGAGGACGACGAGGGTTACACAAAATGGTACGTTTTACATGCCGAGGCTAATGCTATTTTAAAGGTTGCGGCTTCCACACAATCGGCCAAAGGTGCTACGCTTTATATAACTATGTCGCCCTGTAAGGAGTGCAGTAAATTAATCCACCAAGCAGGTATTGTAAAAGTAGTATATCATGAAGCTTATAAGGACGATTCTGGATTGCAGTTTTTAGCAAAAGCAGGTATAGAAATAGAGCAAATAGAAGATTTAAAAGCATAATGTCGAATCAAAAAAAATATTTACCATTAATTATTGGTGTTGCTATAGCGGCAGGCATTTTTATTGGAGGAAAGTTAGATTTTAACGACTCGTCCGATAGGCTGTTTTCTACAAATAGCAAAAAAGACAAGCTAAATAGGCTTATTGATTATATTGAATACGACTATGTAGACGATATTAATACCGACAGTATAGTAGATATTACGGTTAATGGAATTTTAGAAAATTTAGATCCGCACTCGGTATATATTCCAAAAGAAGATATGGCTCGTGTAGCCGAAGAAATGAAAGGCGATTTTGTTGGTATTGGTGTTAGTTTTTATACGTATAAAGATACCATTGCTGTAATTCGTGCTATAGAAAACGGACCAAGTGCTAAAGCGGGTATTTTAGGGGGCGACAGAATTGTTATGGCCGATGGCGACTCGTTATACGGCAAAAATATTGCCGATGGCGAAATAATTAAAAAATTAAAGGGTGCAAAAAACTCTAAGGTTAAACTTAAAGTGTACAGACGTGGCGAGCCGGAATTACTAGAGTTTACCATAAAAAGAGGCGAAATACCTATTAAAAGTGTGGATGCTGCTTATATGCTAACCGAAAAATTAGGCTATATAAAAATTAATCGTTTTGCAGAGTCTACATATAAAGAATTTAAAGCAGGTATCGAGAAATTAGAGGCTCTTGGTGCTACCGAAATCGCTTTAGATTTACGCAATAACCCTGGTGGCTTTTTGGGTATTGCCGAAAAAATTGTAGATGAGTTTTTAGAGGATGATAAGCTTATTTTGTTTACCAAAAATAAGCGTGGTGATATTGAGGAGAGTTTTGCAACCAATAAGGGCGATTTTGAAGATGGTAATGTGTATGTACTAATTGACGAAAACTCTGCATCTGCTAGCGAAATTGTTGCTGGTGCACTACAGGATAACGACAAAGGGACTATTGTTGGTAGGCGCTCTTACGGCAAGGGTTTAGTGCAGCGCGAAATGGATTTAGGAGATGGTAGTGCGGTGCGTTTAACCGTGTCACGTTATTATACACCAACGGGAAGGTCTATACAAAGGCCATACGACCATGGCAATAAAGATTATTACGATGAGTATTTTGAGCGTTTAGATAGTGGCGAACTGCTGGAGGCCGAAAATATTAAAGTAGACGATTCGTTAAAGTTTACCACACCAAAAGGCAAGATTGTGTACGGCGGTGGTGGTATTATTCCAGATGTTTTTGTGCCTATAGATAAAAGTATGCAAAACGAAACCTTATCGTTTTTACAGCGTCGTGGATTTTTTGGGAATTTTGTTTTTGAAGAGTTAGAGAAAGACAGGCATCTTTATGATAAAGTTTCTAGACAAGAGTTTATTGATTCGTTTGAAATTGGGGATGATTTGGTATTTGCTTTTCAAGACTACTTAAACCTAAGAACCAATTCAAAAATTACTTTTGTAGCTTACCACGATGAGGTTAAACAGTATATTAAAGCTACACTTGCCGACCAACTTTTTGGCTCTGGAGCCTTCGAGGAGGTGTATAACCAACGCGATATTATGATTGATGAGGTTATAAAGTTGAGTGACGAGAACTAATAAATTCCTGCGCAGGCAGGAATCTCATAAATTTTATCTTAAACCGTATCATGCAGCTTAGCATATTTATCACCATGCCATAATGTTAAAATATGGGTAACCATATGCGTGTTATGCTTCTTAATATCCATATTTGCTAAATATGGATATAATCTTTATATTTGATGTATCAATTATATAGCAATGAACGTAAGTTTAACAAAAAAGCAACAAGCATATATTGCAGAACAAATTGAGTCTGGCGATTTTCAAAATGCAAGCGAGTTAGTTCGTGACGCCTTACGATTACACGAAGTATATAGGCACCGAGTGATTGCAGATTTAAAAGAGGAAATTGAAAAAGGATGGTCTGGGGCAACTAGTAACCGAAATATAAAAGATATTATTGCAAGCAAGCGAAGCAATAAAGCCGGCTAAATGTTTAAAAAAATAAAAGGTTACAAATTATCTGCGGCATCAGATTTTGATCTTGAAGCTATTTTTAATTATACCGAATATCACCATGGCTTTAATCAAGCGGTAAAATATCTTATGGATTTAGATATGGTTTTTGAACAATTAGTGTTAAATCCAGAATTAGGACGTAAACGCAATGAATTAAAATTTGGTTTGTTTAGTATTTCGGAACAAGAGCATACTATTTTCTATAGGATTATGGAAAATCATATTAGAATAGTAAGGGTGCTTCATGGAAGTAAAGATTTGACAAAACATTTTTAATCTTGGTTTCTCTAGGCCTTTAAACCTTATCATGCACCTTAGCATGTTTGCCACCATTCCAAAGGGTTAAAATATCGGTTGCCACGTGCGCACCGCTTCCAGATGCTATGGCAAATTGGCTACGCCATCCAGCTAAAGTACCCGCAACATATAAATTAGGTTCAATTAAATGGTTTGTGTTTTTTAACCAAATACGGTCTTTTTCTATGGCTGCTCTTGGGTGTGGTTCAATGTACGGTTCTAAACCTTCTATATTTATTAAACTCGTGTAGCCAACGGCAATAACAACAATTTTAGAGGTATAAGTGCTTTTGTTTGTAGTAACCTTAAAACCATCATTTTGCTTTAAAATTTTTAAAACCTTTTCGTTGTTAATTTGCTCGATATGCGGATACAAACCCGAAAGCTGTCTTTTGCCGCTTTCTAAAATAGAGGCGCCAGTGGTTCCTGGAGTTAACCCTAAAACATTATTAAACAATGCGGTTTGTAAATGCGATGTTTTTTGGTGCGCAATAATGCCAATTGTTTTACCCGAGGCATAAGCTTTAGATTGTGCAGAGCCAATAACTAAGGCACAAGATAATCCTGCGGCTCCACCACCAACTATTAAAGCATCGTACATCTTATTTACCCGTTTTTACTTTTTGTTCTATACGCTTTGAAATTCTTAAAATAGCCATCATAACTATAACACATAACGAGGCCACAATAGTAATTAAAGCAACAATGCTGTCGCCTTTAAAAGGCGCGTTAAAATCGATTTGGGTCACATTAAAAATAATTAAACTCAGGGCAATTACACTAAGTATTATGGTGAAAATTTTCATCTGTTTAAATTTTAAATAGTTGTTATATTTTGGTGTTTTTTAAGCAACGTCAAACAAAGCTTTAATGTTGTGCGCAAATAATTTTACGGCAATAGCTAGCAAAACTACTCCAAAAACTTTTCTAATAATATTAATACCGTTGGCGCCTAAAAACCGCTCAATTTTTGCCGATGTTTTAAGTACAATATAAATAATTACAACGTTTAATAAAACAGCCACAATAATATTTTCTATGTAATACTCGGCTCTTAAAGATAATAAGGTGGTTAAACTACCAGGTCCGGCAATTAGCGGGAATGCTAAAGGAAAAACTGCCGTTGTCATAGAGGCGTTTTCGTCCTGTTTATATAAGGTAATCCCAAGAATCATTTCTAAGGCAATAAAAAATAATATAAATGCACCGGCTACTGCAAACGAATTAACATCTATACCTATTAAGTTTAAAATACTTTTTCCTAAAAACAAAAATATTATTAAAATAGCTCCGGCTATTAACGATGCTTTTTCACTTTGTATGTGTCCAGCTTTTTTTCGTAAATCAATAACAATGGGAACGTTTCCTATAATATCGATAACGGCAAAAAGCACCATAAAAACTGTAAATATTTCCTTAAAATTAAACTGCATAGCCTGTTAAATTAAATTTCTTCAAAAGTAGATTAATATCTTAATTAAATAAACCCAAAGTTTAACTATTTTTGTGGCCTACAAGATAAAAACATTTATGTTTCAATTAGGCAAAACTATTGTTTCTGAGGATATTATAGAAAAAGACTTTGTGTGTAATATATCGGCGTGTAAAGGCGCTTGCTGTATTGATGGCGATGCTGGTGCACCTCTAGAAGCAGACGAAGCTAAGATACTCGACGATATTTATCCAAAAGTAAAACCTTTTTTAAGACAAGAAGGTATAGATGCTATTGAAGCTCAAGGTACTTATATTACCACCGAGGATGACGAATTAGAAACCCCATTAATTAATGGAGCAGATTGTGCCTATGTTATTTTTGATGAAAAAAAAGTAGCACTTTGTGCTATTGAAGAAGCTTACAACCAAGGAGAAGTGACCTGGAAAAAACCAATTTCCTGTCATTTATATCCAATACGGGTGCAAGAATATAGCGAGTTTTCTGCTGTTAATTATCACAAATGGCAAATTTGTGATGTAGCTTGTACTTTAGGTGAAGAATTGCAAGTTCCTATCTATAAATTTGTAAAAGAAGCGCTTATTAGAAAGTTTGGTGAGGATTGGTATATGGAGCTAGAAAAAGTTGCAAAAAACTATTAAAAACAGGGCTTAACAAGTGTAATAATAGGGCTTGAAGCACTAATAAATCTTTTATTTTCTTTTCTTTTGAAACCTCAGTAAATTGTTTGTATTTTATTGATTATCAAGTATTTAAATTTTAAATTTTGGAACACCATTTTTTTTTGGCTTCTTTTTGATTGTTAAAAACTTGTTGAAAAGGTTTCAAAGAATTTGTAAAATCATGTTAATGAATTTACAATCTTTGTTGTGGGAAAAAAACAAAATATTTTTCTGTTCTAAAGGAAAATTTAGTTTTGACACTTTACCCCCTTTTTATAAGGGAATTAATAGCACATTTACAGGAATTACAAAAGAGCGTTAGAACGGATGACTCATATTCTAATAGCTGTTTAATATTTAAATTATAGTTTTTATGGAAATTACACAGATTATAAAAAGGGATTACGAAACGAGTCCTTTCGTTTTAAATAAAATTTCAAACGCTATTGAAAAAGCAATGCTTTCTGTAGGTAATGGTACTAAGGAGGATGCAAACACAATTTCTGTTAAAGTGTTACAAATCCTTTTAGAAAGAAAAGCTAAAGATCATAATTATTTACCAACAGTTGAGGAGGTACAAGATCTAGTTGAAGAAACATTAATGAGGAGTTCTTTTCCTGGGGTTGCAAAAGCTTATATCTTATACAGAGATGAGCAAGCTAGAAATAGGAAAACCAATATTTTTGAAAAACGAATTAACTTAAAACCTTACGAGTATCCAGAACTTAACGAGTATGTAGATGCTATTAGACATTCGTATTGGATACATTCTGAGTTTAATTTTACAAGTGATATTCAAGATTTTAAAACAAGACTTACTGTTGTAGAGCAAAATGCCATAAAAAATACGATGCTAGCAATTTCGCAAATTGAAGTTGCCGTAAAATCGTTTTGGGGCGAGATTTACAACAAAATGCCAAAACCAGAAATAGGATCGGTGGGAGCTACATTTGCTGAAAGTGAAGTACGCCACCACGATGCTTATTCGCATTTATTAGAAATTTTAGGTCTTAATAACGAATTTAAAAACTTGAAGAAAAAGCCCGTAATAATGAGACGTGTTCATTATTTAGAAACGGCTTTAAAAAATGCAAAAAGTGAAGATAATAAGGAGTATGCAGAATCTATTTTATTATTCTCACTATTTATTGAGCATGTGTCGCTATTCTCTCAGTTTTTAATTATTATGGCTTTTAATAAGCATAAAAACATGCTTAAAGGAGTTTCCAATGTGGTTGAAGCGACGTCTAAAGAAGAGCAAATTCACGGTGATTTTGGAATTGATGTTATTAGAATTATTAAAGCAGAAAACCCAACTTGGTTTAATGAAGAGCACAGCGCATTAGTAAAAGATCTTTGCGAGGAAGCTTTCCTATCAGAAAGTAAATTAATTGATTGGATTTTTGAAGCCGGAGAATTAGATTTCTTACCTAAAAATGTAATAAACGAATTTATAAAGAACCGATTCAATAACTCTTTAGAGAGCATTGGAATTGGTAAAGTATTCGAAGTAGACGAATCTTTAATAGCACAAACCGAGTGGTTTGATGACGAAATTATTGGAACAAAACACGGAGATTTCTTCGTAAAACGTTCTATAAACTACAGCAAAAGAACAAAAAGTATAACTAGCGACGATTTATTTTAAACCATGAACGAACACCTTAATCCTGACCTCGAACAAAAAGTGAACTTAGAAACAGTAAAAACTTCTAAACACGAAGAATTAATTAAAGCCAGAAAAGAAGCTATAAAAGAAGGCAAAGCCGAACCAGAAATAAAATGGTTAACAGAGCATAGTCGTAAATTTTTGGCCTCTGGTTACCTTACAGAAGGAACTAATCCAGAAGAGCGTATTAGAGAAATTGCTAATAGAGCTGAAGAAATTTTAAAAATTGATGGTTTTGCAGATAAGTTTTATGGCTATATGGCAGAAGGCTATTACTCTTTAGCATCGCCAGTTTGGTCTAACTTTGGAAAAAAACGTGGCTTACCAATTAGTTGTTTTGGTTCACATATTTCAGATGATATGGGAGATATCCTATACACACAGTCTGAGGTTGGTATGATGTCTAAATTAGGTGGTGGTACTTCTGGTTACTTCGGGAAACTTCGTCATAGAGGTGCGCCAGTTAAAAATAATGGAGAGTCGTCTGGAGCAGTACACATTATGCAGTTGTTCGAAAAAATGGTGGATGTTGTTAGTCAGGGTTCTGTAAGACGTGGTCGTTTTTCTCCATATTTACCAATCGATCATAAAGATATTCATGAGTTTTTAGAGATAGGAACCGAAGGAAACCCAATACAAGAATTAACACACGGTGTTACTGTTGGTAACCAATGGATGGAAGAAATGATTGCTGGCGATGCTGATAAAAGAGCAATTTGGGCTAAAGTGTTACAACGTAGAGGCGAAATAGGATATCCTTATATTTTCTTTAAGGATAATGCTAACAATGCAGCGCCAGACGTGTATCAAGATAAAAATCATGAAATCTACGCAAGTAACTTGTGTTCAGAAATCATGTTGCCTACCAACGAAAGATGGTCTTTTGTATGTGTATTATCTTCTATTAACTTATTACATTACGATAAGTGGAAAGATACCGATGCTGTTGAAACCATGGTGTATTTCTTAGATGCTGTTTTAGAAGAATTTATTACAAAACTAGAAGAATATAGAGACTCTACAGATCGTGACGATAAGCAAACCTTCTTATTTATGGAGAAAGCTTATAATTTTGCGAAAGAAAATAGAGCTTTAGGAATGGGCGCATTAGGATGGCACTCGTTATTACAATCTAAAATGTTAGGTTTTGATAGTCAAGAAGCTTTTAATTTAAACAGCGAAATCTTTAAGACGATTCAAGAAAAATCGGTTAAAGCATCAGAAGAATTAGCAAAATTATTTGGAGAGCCTGAAGTGTTAAAAGGATATGGACGACGCAATACAACGTTAAATGCTGTAGCACCAACAACATCTTCAGCATTTATTTTAGGGCAAGTATCTCAAGGTATCGAGCCAATTTGGTCTAACAGTTATGTAAAGGATATTGCTAAAATAAAAACTACTATTAAAAACCCGTATTTATTAGAGCTTTTAGAAGAAAAAGGCATGAATACTGTTGAGGTTTGGAAGAGTATTAGAGATTACGACGGTTCTGTACAACACCTAGAAGGGCTTACAGACCACGAAAAAGATGTGTTTAAAACCTATTCTGAAATTGACCAAATGACAATAATTTATCAGGCGGCAAACAGACAAAACCATATCGACCAAGGGCAATCTTTAAACATAATGGTACATCCAGATATGCCAGTTAAAGATATTAATAAACTATATGTTAATGCTTGGAAACTTGGTGTTAAGTCTTTATACTACCAACACAGTATGAATGCAGCACAAAAATTTAAGCAAAAGAAAGAATGTACTAGCTGCGAAGGATAAGACCTAGTGAAAAAATAAGTATTAATAAAAAACCACTCTGAATGGGTGGTTTTTTATCGCTAAATTTTGAAGTGTTAATTTGTGGTTAACGCTTTGTTTTTGAGTGTTTTAGTTTGTTTTTTTTGAAATTTAGAAGAAACTATAAATGAAGAGTAGGAAATAAATATTAACCTTAAAATTTAAAGTCAGGGTAAAAAAAATGGGACGTTTTTGCGGAACCTCCCAGTTTTGTTGAAATGTATTAATTGGTTTGTAGGCCAAAAAAATAAAAAAGATTGAGGAATACCTCACCTCCCTTTCATTCTTCAAAAGTAATGAATTGAAATCTTGTTGACAAAATTAATCGTTCTGCTTAATTATCTTTTTATTAACAAGTGTTTAAAAACGCTTAAAACAATTAAGTAAATGTCATCAAATTTAAATAAAGTTTTAGTAATAGGAGTCTCATCGAGAGCACTCTTTAATTTAGAAGAAGAAAATTTAATTTTCGAAAGAAAAGGTATAGAAGAGTATCGTAAACATCAGTTAAAAAATGAAGATGTACCATTACAACCTGGTTCTGCATTTTATCTAATTAAGAATATTCTTGATTTAAACAAACTGTCTAAGAACAAAATTGTTGAAGTAGTAGTAATGTCTAAAAACAGCCCTGAAACTGGCATGAGGATATTAAACTCATTAAAAAAATGTGAATTAGATATAACTAGAATGGCTTTTACAGGTGGTGAGTCGTTAAATAAAAGCCTGATTGATGGTTATTGTTTAGATTTATTTTTGTCAAAAAATGAAATTGATGTACAAATGGTAATTGACAGTGGTTTGTGCGCAGCGGCAACTATTTTGGAAAGTCCTTTAAACTATCAAAATACAGATAATAGGGTTAAAATTGCTTTTGACGCTGATGCCGTTTTGTTTTCTGAGGAATCTGAATTACGATATAAAACAGAAGGGATGGATTCTTTTCATCAATTTGAACAGGAGAATGAAAATGAACCTTTAACAGAGGGGCCTTTTGCTTCTTTAATAAAAAAATTATCCAAAATTCAATCAGAATTTCCTGAAAGGATCGAGTTGTCTCCCCTAAGAATTGCGATTGTTACGGCTAGAAATGCGCCATCTCACTTAAGAGTAATAAAGACTTTGAGGAAATGGGGAGTCTATGTCGATGAAGTTTATTTCTTAGGCGGTTGGCCTAAACATAAGATTCTGCAATCGTTTGGAGCACAGATTTTCTTTGACGATCAATTAATTCACTTAAAGGATACTTGCGAATGGGTCCCATCAGGAAAAGTTCCATACAATAGTGAATCTTTACTTCGAAAGATAGTTTAGTTATAAAAAAAAGCACCTCAATTGAGGTGCTTTTTTAATGTTTATATAAGTTGGTGTAACTTAATCTAAAATATTATTTTCTGCTAAACCTTCGTTGTTATCAGCCATTAAAGCAAAAAACTTATCAATGTTTGGAAGAATGATAATACGTGTTCTTCTGTTTTTTGATCTATTTTCAGACGAATCGTTAGCCGCAACAGGTTGGTAACTACTTCTACCAGCTGCAATTAATTTTTCGGGAGCTACGTTGTATTTCTCTTGTAGTTTTCTAACCACAGACGTCGATCTTAATACACTTAAATCCCAGTTATCGGCAATGTGGCCTGTGTTTATAGTTCTAGAATCTGTGTGCCCTTCAACCATAACATCTAAACTAGGTTCAGAGTTTATAACATCGGCTAATTTTTGTAATACGGTATCGGCTTTAGAGCTTAATCTGTAACTTCCAGAGTTAAATAACATATTATCTGCAATAGAAATCATAACTACAGTTTCATTAATATTTACAGCAAAGTCTTCATCTTCATTCATGTTACTTTCGCTAATTGTTTTTTGAAGATTATGTGCTACAGCCAAATTCATAGAATCTTTTAGCGTTTTAGCTTGACTTAGTTTATTAGCATCAACATGTTTAAGTGTTTCACGCATTTTAGACTTAGTTGCATTGGACATTACAACATTACCAACAACATCTAATTTAGTGTCGTTTTCTTGCTTTAAAGTGGCTAATTTGGTATTGTAAGCATCTACACGAGATTGAATTTTTTCGAACTTAGCTTCTAAATCTTCCTTAGCGACAGTGGTTTTAAGTAATTCATTTTTTATTTCACCATTTTCTTGCTCTAGGGCTAAGTATTTCTTTTTTGAAACACAAGAAAAAGTTAGGGCAATTAATAATACAATTGAAATTTTCTTCATAATAAATAAACTTTTAAGTTACTCTATTTACGTTGAAGAGTTGATTTTAGACGTTAACCTGTAGTTTGTTTTTAGTTTTCTTGCAAAAGGGCGTCTTTAATTTGTTGGTAGCTAGTGTTATAGGTGGTAAAATAAAAAAGCACACGTGTTAAGTATGCTTTAAACTATGTGTTTTAATTGGATTAAGCTTATTTATATTGGCATAAGTAAGCGGTTTGGTTTGCTACCTTTACTTGAAACTTCTGGTTAGCTTCAATTTGGTAGGAGCTCCCTGCTTTGTATGTAGACCATTCTGTTTCGCCTGGTAATTTCACTGCCATTTCACCTTCTACCACAATCATGGTTTCGTGAGTAGAGGTCCCAAATTCGTACTCGCCAGCTTCCATTACGCCAACCGTAGAGTTTCCAGTTTCAGATTTGTAACCTAAAGATTTTACTTGGCCGTTAAAATATTCGTTTGCTGAAATCATATTTTTTAGTTTAATACTATTATTTTTTGTCAAAAATATAAAAAGCACCTTTATATAAAGGTGCTTTTTTGAGTTAATTTTATATGTTGTTATTCCTCTTCTTGAGAATTATTGGCTATTGTTGCTGGCTCAACAGACGAATCATGAGCATTGTAATACTCTTCTAAAAGATTCATGGTGGCTATTAATAAATCTTTGGTTTCTAAAAGTACGCTAAAATATAATGTTGTGTTTTTTGGGCTCGATTCTTCTGTTCGTGTTCGTTCAACTTGTTTCTGAATTTTTTGCGACAACATATTAAGAACTTGTTGCTTTTTGTCTAAAATTAAACCTATTTTTTCAAATGAATTTGAACCAAATGCATTTTGGGTATTGTTATATAAATTTTCTAAAATGTCATCAACTTCTTTAAGCTCCTTTATTTGTGTAAATTTTAATTTTTTATGGTTATTATTTACATGTTTAAAACTTACGTTTGAAATATACTCTAAAGATTGTGTTATATCTTGCAAGTGGCTTAAAATATTAATATAAAAGTTACTAGCTGTTACACTAGGTTCTTCAAGATTTTTAATAAAAAAGAAAATATTATCTCTTAACTCTTCAATTTCATTTGATAGTTTTTCAATATTCTTTTTGTTCTTTTTAAGAAGTTTTAAATTTTGTGTGGCTAATCCATTAATAGCTCCAGAGTAAATTCTATTACCTCGTTTAATTACATTTGCAATATTACTGGCACTTTCAATAATTACACCTTGAATAGACCTGCTTTCTGCCTTTTCTAAGCTGTCTTCTTCTTTTAATTCTTTTGCCTTCTTTCTATGATTTATAAAGTTTCTTACAAGAAGTATAATGGAAAATGTAAGTAATGCAGTTAAAGCGTACCCGCGGCCAAAATATAGTATTAAAGCCATAGTTGCTGCCGCTAAAAAAGCACTAAAAGCTGTAAAGAACCATCCGCCAATAACATTTAGTACACCGGCAACGCGATATACAGCACTTTCACTGCCCCAAGCTCTATCTGCTAATGATGTACCCATGGCTACCATAAAGGTTACATAGGTGGTTGATAGCGGTAACTTCATGGAAGTAGCTATCGATATTAATACACTAGCTACCATTAAATTTACGGCTGCTCTAACTAGATCGAAGGCTGGTAAATCTTCTGTTTTTATGGCTGCAGATAGTATTGGCTTTTTAAATTGGTGTTCTATTTTTTGTTTTACGGTGTTTGGTAGTAAATTATCGAATCCATTGGAAGCTGCAATGCTATATCTTACTATCGTTCTAGATAAAAAATTTGGTTCAAAACGCTCTTTTACTGCGTCCTGTCTAGATAGGTCTACAGATGTTTTTACTACGGCTTTTGCTTTACTTGAAAACCATAGTGTTAGTACCATAATTAATCCTGCAATAAGTAATAAATAAGGTTCAGTTTGTACGGGTTGGCCAAGTGCAACCATAGGGAAGTGTTGTGGTAGGATATTTGTTACAGACCACGCCTCGTAAGAATTATAGGCTGCTATTGGTACGCCAATAAAATTTACTAAATCGTTTCCAGCAAAAGCTACGGCCAATGCAAAGGTTCCTACAATTATAATAATTTTATAAATATTGGTTTTAAAAAAGGTTATTACAATAAAGGAAATAATCGAGATTATAATAAAACCAACAATAAGTATAGTTAAAGGGTTAGTGGATATTATCCCTTTAATGGCTCCGTTCATAAATGAAGCGTTTTTAATACCTTTAATAAGTATAAAATACAGTATGGAGGTCACTGCAAAGCCACTAAAAACAGCTCCAAATATTTTAGGTTTATCATTAAAATTAAAAGAAAGTAGTAGCCTAGAGAAGAACTGTATAATGGCTCCTACAGAAAACGCTACAACTACCGAAAGTAATATACCTAGTATTATTTCTATAGCCTTTTCATTGTTAATATAATTTCCTAAATCTAGTAGAGTTTGATTGCTATTTGCAAAAATCTTTAATGCGGCAATGGATACGGAGGCTCCTAAAAGTTCAAAAACTATAGAAACTGTAGTAGAGGTAGGAAGGCCAAGGGTGTTAAAAAAGTCGAGTAAAAGTATGTCTGTTACCATTACTGCCATGAAAATAATCATGATTTCATCAAACATGAATTCACCAGGATTAAAAATACCTTTTCTGGCTACTTCCATCATGCCGCTAGAAGTCATGGCACCAACAGCAACGCCTAAACTAGCTATAATCATTATGTTTTTAAAGGATACAGCTTTTGAGCCTATGGCCGAATTAAGAAAATTTACGGCGTCATTACTAACACCAACAACTAAATCTGCTACCGCTAAAAAGGCTAGAGCCACTAGCATATAAATGTAAAGATCTCCCATTTAATTTAAAAATTATTGAGAACAAATGTCTTGTTTTTTAATGAACACAATGTTACGGCAATGTTATGTTCTTTTCAAATTGATGCGAATTTTTTTTGTTTGTTTCGCCTATATATGATGTTAAGAGATTTTTTAAGAAACAAAATAATCTAAAAACCTTAAAATAAGCCATTTACAGGTTTAATGTTAACTTAATGTTATCAAATTGTTATTCTAATGTTGTTTAATTGTAAAATACGTTGTATATTTGTAAAATAATTATTAATTAAAACCTCAAAATCATGAAGAAATATATAACAATTTTAGCAGTAGTATTAATAAGTGTATCATCTTTTGCTCAAAAAGATAAATCATTAACCTTAAATAAAGAAACTAATTTAATTGAGGCTGTTTATTATCACGATAATGGTGAGATTAGTCAAACAGGCTTTTTTACACCAGAAGGAAAATTAGAGGGTAATTGGGTTAGTTATGATGTTAAAGGTACTAAATTGGTGTCTGCATATTATAAGGAAGGTATTAAAGTCGGGAAGTGGATTCACTGGATAGATGGTAACAAAAAAGTAGTTAGCTACACAAATAATGTAGCAGCATTATAGGTATTACAATTTGCAAAAAATAAAAAAAAAATCGGCTAATTTATTAGCCGATTTTTTTTATTCTGGTATTTGTCTCGTCCTGAAATAGTGTTACACTTAACATTATTTATTTATGAAACCATTCGATTCAAATTACAAAAAGCGCACACAAAAAGATTACAGTTTAAGTCTAAAATTACAAATTGTTCAAGAAATAGAACAAGGTCTATTAACCACCACAGGAGCTTTAAATAAATATGGCATTCAAGCTGCTTCTACCGTTCGAACTTGGTTAAAAAAATATAGTAACTTTGATTATCAATACTCAATCCAACAAGGTATGTCTAAAACTCCAGAACAACGTATATTAGAATTAGAACAACAAGTTAAACTACTTGAAA
>NZ_FOMI01000009.1 GCF_900112595.1 Algibacter pectinivorans
GACTATACGGTAGAGGATAACGATGGTAACATCTCAACAGTAGCTACTATAACGGTAACTGTAACAGAATGTCCAAATGGAACAGATAGTGATGGCGATGGCTTAACGGATTGTGAGGAAACAACAGGAATAGACGATCCAAGTACCCCACTAGATCCAGCAGGAATAACAAGTGATCCTAACAATTCATGTGATCCAATCGCAACAAGTCCATTAACGGATTCAGATGGCGATGGTTTAACAGATTGTGAGGAGTCAACAGGTCTTGATAACCCTAACACGCCTCTAGATCCGGCAGGAACAATAAGCGATCCTAACGACCCTTGTACGCCATTTACAGATGCAGGAGGTTGTACACCAATGGCAGAAAATGATGATGCTATTACAAGTGTAGATACAGATGTAAGCATTGACCTGACTGATAATGATAGCGATCCAAACGGAACTATTGATGATACCACTGTAGATTTAGACCCTGCAACACCAGGTCAACAATCAACGTTTACGGTGCCAGGAGAAGGAACTTATACAGATAATGGAGATGGAACAATAACATTTGTACCAGAACCAGGTTTCACAGGAACTTCAATAGTCACTTATACAGTAAATGACGATGATGGTAACCCAACAAATGAAGCTACCATAACTGTAACGGTTCAAGATAATCCAATAGCTCAAGATGATGTTAGCGAGGATAACGCACCAGATACAGCAGTTACGCTAAACGTAATTGCAGATAACGGAAACGGTGAGGATAGTGACTCAGATGGTATATTAGATCCATCAACAGTTACCATCACAACATCAGGAGCGACTGATACTACAGTCGATGGTGATAATGATACCTTAGTCGTAGCAGGAGAAGGAACTTGGACACTTGATGAGGGAGGAAACTTAACCTTTACTCCAGAGTCAGGATTTACAGGAAGCCCAACACCTATTACGTATACTGTAGAAGATAATGAAGGTAATGTGTCTAATGAAGCCACAGTAACTGTTACTTATTTAGAGGTTAATAACATTGCACCTATAGCAGAGAATGATGAAGATTTAGCTAACACACCTGGATCAACGGTTATCATTAATGTAACTGAAGATAACGGGAATGGGGCAGATTCAGATGAGGATGGATCAATAAGCGTTACTACGGTTAGCATTACAACACCAGGAGCAACTGATACAACAGGCGACGGTGATAATGATACCTTAGTAGTGGCTGGTGAAGGAACATGGACATTAGACGAAGGAGGAAACTTAAGCTTTACTCCCGAGCCAGGATTTACAGGTAACCCTGCTGCTATTTCATATACCGTAGAGGACAACCATGGTAATGTTTCTAATGAAGCAACAGTAACAATAGAATATTCATTATGTCCAAATGCGACGGATACCGATAATGATGGTTTAACAGACTGTGAGGAAACTACAGGAATTGATGACCCAAGTACACCATTAAGTCCTGAAGGTAAAACTAGTGATCCAAACGACACTTGCGATCCAATTACAACAGGTTGTTTAGCTTTAGTGGAAGTAACCAAAACGGCTAATGTTTTAAATAGGTCATTAGGAGGAGAAATAATATATACTATTGTGGTTCAAAATACAGGAGATATATTGTTAACAGATATTACACTAGTAGATACTTTCCTTAACTTTAGAGAAGAAGCCATTTCATTAACCGAAGAGCCAACATTTGAAAGTGCAGATCAAGGAAGTGAAGAAGGTACATTACTTGCTGGTGAGTCCGCAACGTATATTGCTAGTTTCACTATCAATCAGGATGCCATAGATTCAGGAGGAGTTAGTAACAGTGTATTTGTTTCTGCTTCAACAAAATCATCAGGTATTGTAACAGATGATAGTGATGATGGTAATGATTCAGATGGAAACTCAGAGGACGATTCAACAGATACAGAATTAGATTGTTTAACTGTATTTAATGAGTTTTCACCTAATGGTGATGGAGAAGGAGATACTTTAGTTATTAAGTGCATTGATAATTATCCAAATAATAAATTAGAAGTGTATAACCGTTGGGGTAATATAGTTTATGAGAAGAAGGGATATTCTAGTAGCGATGCATGGGATGGAACATCCAATGGAAGAGCTACGGTTAATGCTTCTGAAGAATTACCAGTAGGTACCTATTATTACGTATTAGACAAGGGAGACGGCACAGAGCCGCTAGTAGGATGGTTATATATAAACAGATAATATTAAGTAAACGACTAAAAAAAGATTGAAAAAATGATAAAAAAATCGTCATTAATAAAAGGTTTAATTTTAGTAGTGTTTACTGCACTATTAAGTTTAGATATACAAGCACAGCAGGACCCTCAGTTTACCCACTATATGTATAACACCATGAGCGTAAACCCTGCTTATGCGGGACAAAGACGCGTGTTAAGTGCTACAGCTTTATACAGAACACAATGGGTAGGTCTAGATGGAGCTCCAAAAACCGTAACTTTTGGAATTCATTCTCCATTAAGAAACGAAAAAATTGGTATAGGTTTAAACATTGTTAGCGACCAAATAGGACCTGCAGAAGAAACTAGTATAGATGCTAATCTGTCGTATTCCTTACCGGTAAATGATAAAGATTTAAAGCTGTCTTTCGGGGTAAAAGGAGGTATACATATCCTTGATACAGATTGGAGTAAAGGGCGTTATCAAGATACAGATCCTTTATTTCAAGAAAATGTAAACCTGATATCACCAACTATTGGAGCAGGTTTATATTTGCACTCAGAAAAAGGGTATTTAGGTGTATCGGTTCCTAATATTATTAGTACAGAACACTATGATGATTTTGAAGAATCTATAGCAACAGAGCGTTTACACTATTTTTTAATTGGTGGATATGTATTTAATGTGAGCGATAATACAAAGTTAAAGCCAGCCTTTTTAGTTAAAGGTGTATCTGGAGCACCAATTATAGCAGATCTATCAGTAAATGCCTTGTTTAACGAGAAATTTACTTTAGGGTTAGCTTACCGTTGGGATGATGCTGTTAGTGGTTTAATAGGTTTTCAAGTAAGCCCAGAAATATTTTTAGGGTACTCTTACGATGCAACAACCACCGGATTAAATAATTATAATAGTGGGTCGCATGAAATTATGCTAAGATTTGAATTGCAAGAAATAGCTAAAATTTTATCACCAAGATTCTTCTAAAAAAAAACTACAGACATGAAAAAACAGATATACATACTTTCTATATTAAGTGCTTTGGTTTTTAATTGTGCTTTTGCTCAAAAAGTAAAATCTGCAAGAAAGGCTATAAAAAAATATGAGCATCTTGCTTATGTAGATTCTAGAAATCAACTTTTAAAATTAGCAAACCAAGATGATGTTTCACCAGAAGTTATAGAAAAGCTAGCCAATTCATTTTATTTTAATAACGAAATGGAAGATGCCGTAGTTTGGTATGATAAACTAATGGCCTATAATTTACCAACAGATCCGGAAAATTATTATAGATATGCACAAGCTTTAAGGGCTGTTGAAAAGTATAAGGAATCGGATAGAGTATTAAAAAGTTTTGGCGCCATTCGATCGGAAGATTCAAGAGTTTTACAATTTTTGAAAAAGCCGGAATATGTTAAGGCGATTAATGAAATATCAGATGATTACGAATTAGTTAATTTGGATATTAATACAGCATATTCAGATTTTGGAACATCAACATATAATGGCCATTTAATTTTCGCTTCTTCTAGGGATCAAGACGAGAAGATTTACAAATGGAATAATCAGCCGTTTTTAGATCTATTTGAATTAAATGATAACGGTACTGTTTCAGAAGTAAATGGAGATGTAAACACGAAATATCACGAATCTTCTACTTCATTCACAAAAGATGGTAAAACAGCTTACTTTACGAGAAATAATTTTCATAAAGGCAAGTTTAAAAAGAATGCTAACGATATTCATGGTTTAAAAATTTATAAAGCGACTTTGGTTGACAGTGTATGGACAAACATTGTATCTATGCCTTTTAATGATGATCAATATAATGTAGCTCATCCTGCGCTAAGTCCAGACGAGAAGCAGTTATATTTTGCCTCTGATATGTTTGGTACTCAAGGAGCATCGGATATTTTTGTTGTAGATATTAATGACGATGGAACTTACGGAGTACCAAGAAACTTAGGACCTAAAATCAATACAGAAGGTAGAGAGAATTTTCCTTTTGTTAGCGACAATGGAACCTTATATTTTTCTTCCGATGGGCATCTTGGTTTAGGAGGTTTAGACGTTTTTAAAATTGCTATCGAAGATATTAACGATGATTCTTCTATGATTCAAAACATGGGCGGACCTATTAACAGTCCTAAAGATGACTTTGGCTTCATTATAAATGATGAAACAAATAAAGGTTTTATTTCATCAAATAGAGAAGGAGGTAAGGGCGATGATGATATTTACAGCTTTGAGAAACCATCTTGTTCTAGAGATGTAGCTGGAACCGTAGTTAATAAAAGAACACAAATGATAATTCCGGATGCCGATGTATTTGTATACGATTCTAACAGAAACTTACTTCAATCTTTTAAAAGTGATGCTTCAGGTAAATTTAGTTTTGGTTTAGATTGTAAAGAAAGAACCTATTTAATAGAAGCCAAAAAGGATAAGTTTAAAGAGGATTTTATAGATTTTACTGTTAAACCAGGGCAAAAGGCAGAATTAGAACTGGAATTAAAACTAGACCCTGCTGCGGCTACAATTGGTACAGATTTAGCTCTATTACTAGGTTTAAACCCTATTTATTTCGACTACGACAAATCTTATATTCGTCCTGATGCAGAACTAGAATTGGCTAAAGTTATAAAATACATGAAGGAGTATCCTAACGTAAAAATAGATGTACGCTCTCATACCGATTCTAGAGGTAAAGATGCTTATAATTGGGCGTTGTCTAATAGAAGAAACAAATCGACAAGAGCTTATATAATTGAAAAAGGAGGTATATCTGCTAGCAGACTTACAGGACAGGGCTATGGCGAAACCCGATTAGTAAACCACTGTAATAACAGTGTTAAATGTTCCAAAAAAGAACATCAAGATAATAGACGTAGTGAGTTTATTGTAGTTTCAAATTAAACACAGTAAATAACCTTTATAGAAAGCATCTAAATTTATTTAGATGCTTTTTTCTTTTATCAAGATTTAACAAGTAATAATTTTGTTTGTATTTTTGTTTTCTATGGAGGAAGAAAAAGTAATACTTGTAAATGAGCAAGATCAACAAATAGGGTTAATGCCAAAAATGGAAGCTCATGAAAAAGCCGTTTTACATCGTGCGTTTTCAGTTTTTATTTTTAATGATAAAAATGAGCTTATGCTGCAACAAAGAGCATTAAATAAGTATCATTCTCCAGGACTTTGGACTAATACCTGTTGTAGTCACCAAAGAAATGGCGAAAGCAATATAGAGGCTGGTAAAAGACGCTTACAAGAGGAAATGGGCTTTGTGGTTAATTTAAAAGAATCTATCTCTTTTATATATAAAGCACCATTTGATAATGGCTTAACAGAACACGAGTACGACCATGTGTTATTAGGCCACTATAACGACGAACCAGTGCTAAACCCAGATGAAGCAGCGAGTTGGAAATGGATGGCTCTAGAGGATGTTAAAGCGGATATAGCTGTAAACCCAAAAGCTTATACGGAATGGTTTAAAGTTATTTTTGATAAATTTTACGAACATATAAATATAACCTCTTAATGAAAGTTACTGTTAGTAGGAAGGCACATTTTAACGCAGCCCATCGATTGTACAGAAAAGATTGGAGTTTCGAAAAAAATGACGATATGTTCGGGAAGTGTAATAACCCCAATTTTCATGGTCATAATTACGAACTTATTGTAAGCGTAACTGGCCATATAGATAAAGAAACTGGGTATGTAATAGATATGAAGGTTTTAAAGGATATCATAAAAACCAATGTTGAGGATGCCTTTGATCATAAAAACTTAAATGTGGAAGTTCCAGAATTTAAAGATTTAAACCCTACAGCCGAAAATATAGCTGTGGTTATTTATAATAAAATAAAGCCCGAATTAAAGGATGATTTAAGCCTAGAAATAACGCTTTACGAAACGCCTAGAAATTTTGTTTCATATTCTGGAAATTAAAATGATTTATTAACGAAGCATGAAAAAGAGAATTCTTATTTTTGCTGAAATATTAAAAAGAGAATACAATGGCAAATGTTAGAAATTTAAAAAAAGATATAAATTACGTTTTAGGAGATATTATTGAAGCGGTTTACGTTTGGGAATACTCAAATACAGATAAAGACACAAAATCAAGCGAAGCTATTATAGATGAGGCTATCGCAACTTTTGATGCCCTAATAGTTAAGGTAAATGAAAAAGATGTTGAAAATCCTAAAGCACATTTTAAAGCAATTAATGCAGAACTTGAAAGTAAAGGAAGGGAATTAATTGAAAAAATTAATAAACTTGGATAAAATTTTTAATGGAGTGCTTGCAAATTTAAAATTTGCGTTTATATTTGCACCCGTTAAATCGCCGATGTAGCTCAGCTGGCTAGAGCAGCTGATTTGTAATCAGCAGGTCGTGGGTTCGAGTCCCTCCATCGGCTCAAAAAAAAGCTTTCCAATTAGGAAAGCTTTTTTTATTCTTGTTGTTTTTCTGTTTAATACACTTAATTACTTTTTTCAGCCGCTTTTATACCTAAAATAAAGGCATCTAATTCCTTACCGTATTTAGAAGATTTAACTTTTGTTGTTAAGGATTGATTAATGGTATCTAACAAATCTACTCTTGCGTTATATAGTTCCGTTAGCGCTATGTAAGGTGCTACTTCACTATCTTTATTATTCAGAGCAAAATTAACGGTGTATAAATATTTGCGTTTAAGGCTACTTTTGGCTTCTTTATTTAATTTATTAAGTTTTGCAGTATCATTTGCTTGTTGAGCTTCAAATTGCTCCTTAATAACCTCTAAATTTCTATTATTCATTTTAGAAATAAGACTTTTATAATCTTCCATGATTTTTTGTTGTTGAGATCCTTTAATATTAGCATCAAAAGCAAAATTTTGTAGTGTAGTATTTATTTCTGTTGTGCCTTTGTTGGCAAAAAAAGCTATTCGGTCTGATTCTTTTTTGCTTTTCTTTAAATATAGATAGAATACCTCGGGTTCTTCTAATTTACTAGTTAGTTCTATTTTCGTATTACCATTTACTGCTATAGAATCAACGGTAACTAAAACTGTGTCTTTTATTTTTTTTAGGTACAAACTACCTTTTTTTAATCCTTTTACGTTTACTAGTACAGTTAAATCACTTTGTTTCTTCCCGCAGGATATAAATAAAAGCGTTAATGCGATCATGTATAATTTTCTCATTATTATTTTAATTAAGTTAACAAAGGCAAATATCAAACAATTTAATGGCTTTTTTAGTTTCGTTTTATTAAAATACTTTGTTAAATAATTCATAAAACAGTTCTGTTTTTAAATTTGGCACGGCGATTGTAATATACTAATCGTAATTACAGTTGTAACAAATGTTTATTGAGTGGTTACTTTAAACATAAGATTTGTAATTCATATTTTGGTTGGTTAGTTAGAAAAAAGCATCCTATTTTAGGATGCTTTTTTATTATTTACCTTTATTTATGAATCTTGAAATGAAATTTAGAGTTGTTTTTCATCGGTAAAACACGTTATTTAATCTTTAAATGTTAAAATTTTATGTATTTGGTCGTTTTTTAATGTTTTTAATCGATTTTATTTATTTAATAATTATATATTTGAATCGTACTAAATAACACACTTTTTAGTTCAATGGATTAATTAATTAATATTTGCATTATGTTGATAAATTTGGAAACCCTAAATCTAGATTCATAATATAAAAAAGCAAATTGAAAGAAAACCGAGTTTGAGGGAACTCGGTTTTTTTATGCAATAATTCGAAATGTTAAATTAATTCGTTTTTCAGTAATTTTTTTAGTTTTTGGTATCTGGTGTAGCCAATTGTCTTGAGTAGAACCTTGCATTAATAGTAGGCTACCATGTTGTAAATTTAGTTTTGCTTTAAGCGATTTATCTCCCTTGTGTTTTAAATTAAAAACGCGTTCGGCACCAAAAGACACCGAAGCTATAATAGGGTTTTTACCTAAGTCCTTTTCATTATCGGCATGCCAACCGTTACTATCATTGCCATCTCTGTATAAATTAGCTAAACAACTTGTAAATTTTACTTTTAAATGTGATTCAATTTTACTCTTAATGAGTAATAAATCATCATTAAAAGGATGTGGTTGCATAGTTATATTACTGTATTTGTAAGTGTTTGTGTTACTGGCGTAAAAACAGGTTAAACGAGGTTGTAAATGTGTTTTTCCGTAAATTGTTATTGAATCTTGTTGCCACTTAACACCATTTAAAAGGTTTTTAAAAAATTAGTGGCTTCACTATTATTGAAAAACTCCGGGTAATAGGTTATTTCGGCATCTTTCAGATTTAAATTTATATCACTTTTAAAAAGCATATTCTTTTATTTTCTAAATTAGCATAATTCAAAATTAAAATGAAGTATACCTTAGTTTTTTTATTCTGCCTTATTTTTCAAAATGTGTTTTCGCAACTACCTGAAGGTTTTGTGTATGTTAAGGATGTAATTCCTGATTTAGATGTCGAGTTACGCTATTTTACCTCTAATAATTTTGTGGGTAAACCAATTAATAGTTACCAATCGAACAATCTTATACTAACGGAACAAACGGCAAAGGCTTTAAAAAAGGTACAGGAAGCATTGCAAGAACAAAATTTATGTTTAATGATTTATGATGGTTACAGACCTCAAGAGGCGGTTAATCATTTTATAAGTTGGGCTAGAGACTTAAATGATACCGTAATGAAACCTCAATTTTATCCAGAGGTTAAAAAACGTAATTTATTTAAATCTGGATATATATCTTCTAGATCTGGGCATAGTAGAGGAAGTACGGTCGATTTAACAATAATTGATGGAAATACGGGAATACCTTTAGATATGGGAAGTCCATTTGATTTTTTTGGGGAAGAATCTTGGGTGGCCTATCCAGAACTTACAGACACTCAAAAAACTAACCGACAATTATTACAAACGGTTATGTTGAAATATAATTTTAGAAATTACTCTAAAGAATGGTGGCACTTTACTTTACGATGGGAGCCATTTCCTAAAACGTATTTTGATTTTCCGGTGGAATAGTTTTAGTGTATAATACTATTAATACCAGCGTTTCTTTTTCTTTTTGGAGGCTTCACTTTTACGTCCTTTTCTGTGTTTACTGCCTGTTTTATTGGAGGTATGTACAATTGGTTTTGCTTTAGGATCTAATGGGTACGGATGGTCTTCAATAACATCTAATTGTAGGCTAATTAGTTGTTGTATGGCTTTTATGTAGTTTTTCTCATCTGCCGAACAAAATGAATGTGCTATACCTGTGTTTCCTGCTCTAGCAGTTCTACCAATGCGGTGTACATAGGTTTCTGGAACATTTGGTAAATCGAAATTTATAACCGCATCTAATTCGTTTATATCAATACCACGTGCAGCCACATCGGTTGCAATTAATATGTTAACCTCGCCTTTTTTAAATTGGGTTAAGGCATCTTGTCTTGCAGTTTGACTTTTATCACCATGAATACTATCGGCTTTATAATTGTTTTTTATAAGCGTTTTTTCAAGTTTATCTACACCATATTTTGTGCGTCTAAAAATGATGATATTTCCTTTAATTGTGTTTCGTAATAAATGTAAACACAGTTCGATTTTTTTAGGTTTAGGCACAAAGTATAATAACTGAGCCACATTTTTTGATGTTGAAGAATTTTGAGCAACCTCTACGCGCTCCGGATTGTTTAAAATAGAATTCGCTAATTGTTCTACTTTATGCGGAATAGTTGCCGAAAACAATAGGATTTGTTTTTCTCGAGTACATAAACGTTCTATTTTTCTAACATCGTCAATAAAGCCCATGTCTAGCATTAAATCGGCTTCATCTAGAACTAAAGTTTCAACGTAATCTAAATTAATACTGTCTTGTTTATGTAAATCGAGTAAACGACCTGGAGTGGCAATTAAAATATCTACACCTTTTTTTAAAACTTCTTTTTGGGGTTCTATTGATGCGCCACCAAAAATTACCGTGGTTCTTAAATTGGTATATGCGCTATAAGTTTTAAAGTTATCTTCAATTTGAATGGCTAATTCTCGCGTAGGACTAACAATTAAAGCTTTAATGGTTTTACCTTTTTTAGGAGCATCTTGCTGGTCTAATAAAGATTGTAAAATAGGCAGTGCAAAAGCAGCCGTTTTTCCTGTTCCGGTTTGTGCAGAAACAATAACATCCTTATGCTCCAAAACAAGAGGAATGGTTTTTTCTTGCACTAAAGTTGGGTTATCGTAACCAGCTTCTGCAACGGCACGTAAAATAGGTTTGCTAATTTTTAAATCTTTAAAAGACATCTGTAATAGTTTGTTGCAAAGATATAACAAACCAAACCAAACCAAAGCTACTTTAAAAACTGTTTCAGTTTATCTCTTTTTTGTTTTGGTAGGGCATCATTGGTTAGTATACATTCAATATGCGCCTTGTTTTTTTCTTTGCTGTATAATAAATTAAAGAACTGATGTGTAGTTAAACTGTTTTTAGCCTTATCAATTAATTCAAAAGTATCGCCTGCTTTAACAGAGCCTGATTCTAAAACACGAATATATGTACCCGGAAAACCATGATTAATAAATTGTTTCAGGATGTTTTGATTGCCAAATTTAACACCCAATTTAAAACAAGGTTCTCTAGGTTGTGTAATTTGAATAAGCGCTCCACCTAATTTATAAATATCTCCAATATGGATTTCCTTTTCATTTAAACCAGAAACGGTTAGATTTTCACCTAGCATACCATAATTCCAATCTAAATTAGGATACAAGTTTTTCCAATACTCATAATGATCTTCAGAAAATAAATAGCAGGCCTTAAACTCGCCACCATGATGTTTTCTATCTGTTACCTCGTCGCCTTCAACGTCTGTAGTTCCAAGAAAAATAGGTTGATTGGTAGGTGTTTTATAGATGCCAGTAACTACTTCTTTCCCATTCCAGATAATGGTTGTTGGTTTTGCTATGTTGGTGGCAGTTATTTTCATTTACGCTTTATTAAAAAGGGTTTTAATTTCAGGTTTCGAAAGTTCTATTAGAGTAAAAATACCTAAAACGATACCTAGAATGCCAGTAAGACAATTTACTACGGCTATTACAAATATAAAATTATAGTTTTTTAGGTTTTTAATATATTTTGAAGCCAATAAAGTTAATACACCAATGGTGATACAAAATAATAGACCAATACCTCCAATTATAGCGAAAATCCAGCCAAAATTAAAAGGGAGTTCTGTGTTAGTATCGCTATTTTCAGCCATCGCGCCAATTAGGAACCCCAAACAACCGTAAATAATAAATACAATTGAAAAACATAATGTTAGAATGCCCTTTACAAGGTATAAAATCCTGAAGGTATTTAAGTTGTTTTTTGCAGCTTCCATTTAAGCGGTTTTCTTATTGATTAGTTAAGTGATTGTTACTATTTTTAATTCGACAGTTTACTTCCTCAAATTCATAATCCGTTCCAACAGTGTAGGATGCGAATAATGCATAAATACATAAGCCGGATGTGGTGTTAAATTACTCAAACTATTTTTAGATAGTTTTTTAAGCGAGGTAATTAGTGGTTCGCCTTTATAGGTGTTTTTAGCATAATCATCGGCTTGGTATTCAAATTTTCTAGAAAACAGATTCATTATTAATCCTGTAATTTCAGAAATAGGCGCGTATAGTAATCCAAAAGCAATTAAACCAATGTGAAAACTAGGCGTTGTAACACCTAAAGCTTGCGATAATATAAGATTTGAAATAAATAAGGATAATATAAAAAGTGTAAATCCTGTTAATAGAATGGATGCAAATAGGTTAAAAATAATATGTTTTCTTTTATAGTGTCCAACTTCGTGAGCCAATACAGCTACAATTTCTTCATCATCCAAATCATGTATTAATGTGTCGTAAAGAGTTACGCGTTTTTCACTTCCAAAACCAGAAAAATAGGCATTAGCTTTTGTACTTCGTTTGGAGCCATCAATTACAAAGATTTTATCTAGCTTAAAACCAACTGTTTTAGCATATGCCGAAATTTTATCCCGCAATGTTCCTTCTTCTAAAGGGGTTTGTTTATTAAAAAGGGGCACAATAAGTTTAGAGTAAAACATATTCATAAACAACGTAAAAACAGATACTAATGCCCAAGCGTACAACCAAAAATGCTGTCCGGTAGCCTCATAAAACCAAATTATTAAGGCTAAAATACCGCCTCCTATAATAGCCATCATGAGCCATCCTTTTATTTTGTCGAGAAAAAAGGTTTTTACGGTTGTTTTATTAAATCCAAATTTTTCTTCAATTACAAAAGTGCTGTAATACGAAAAGGGCGTGGTTAAAATATCGCTGCCAATCATAATAACACCAAAGAAAATAAGCGCAACTATAATGGAGTTTTCGCTATAGGTTCTTGCAATATTATCGACAACCTCAAAACCACTAAACCATAAAAAGCCAAGCGTTAAAATAAACGAAAAGGTAGATGTTAATAAGCCAAATTTATATTTGGTTGCTTTATAGTTTTGCGATTTTTTATATGCTACGTCATCATAAACATCTTGCAACTCCTCGGGAAGCGAATCGTTATAGTGCTTTGCGTTTAAGGCATCTAAAATTTTATCGATAATAAAACTTAGAATAATAATTATTAAAATGATGTAAAATAGGTTTTTGGCATCCATAAATATTATTCTAAGTTTTAAAAATTTTAATTATTTAACTAAGAGCTTTTTTGTGATTCCTCCTTTATTGGTAGTTATTTTTAAAATATAAACTCCGGTAGAAAACGTGTTTAAGTTATATGAACTTAAATCCTTAGTATTAGGCGTTAGTTTTTGCTGTTGACCTAAAATAGAATACGCCGAAACATTTGTAATTACCAAATCGGCTGATTTTTTTATGTTAAGCTGTTTGTTTTGGGAGGTATAAACGCTTATGGCATTTTCTAGGTTAATGGCTTGTGTTGATAAAGGGAGACCTTCATAAACTTGAACATCGTCAATTAACACTTTATACTCAGAGCTAAATTCTGCCGGTATAACGCGTATAGTGGCTTCAAAATCAGTTTTCGTTTCGGTTGGTGTATATTGTGTTGTAACGGTGTTCCAATTGTTATCCTGAATATTTATGCCATGAAGAAAAGGATTTGTTGACGAATAGAAACTAAATTCTATATTATCATTGGCATCAAATTCGGTTCCTAAATATTTGTAGCTATACGATACGGTGTAGGTTTTACCAGCTTCAAGAGGAATATCGGCTAATGTAAATAGCATTAAATCACTAAATCCAGCAGTAAACTCCACACTGCTTGTGCCTTCTACGAAATCTGTGGTGTTTTGGTTAAAAGTACCAAAGTCACTAGAAGAAGACCATCTGTTTGGCGTACTATTAGGGTTTGGGTAATCTTCAAAACCTCCATTGGTAACTAAATTAGGGTTTTGGGCATAGCTAAAAAACGTAAAAGTTAAAAAAATAACGAGTAATTTTCCTTTCATATGTAATAGTTTTAAGGGATTAATTACCTGTAAAAATAATTAAAAATCTTGTTTTAAAATAATGAGAGAAATTTATTGTTACTTATAAGAAATTGTAGCTTTTTGGTTGCGGTTCTTTTTGTTATAAGCTTTGTTATATAAGAATTATGAAAACTTTCTTTGTCTTTTAGCTTCAAAAATTAAAATTCCAGCGGCAACCGAAACATTCATAGAATCTATCTCACCTTGCATTGGTATTATAATGTTTTTAGTAGCATGATTGCGCCATTCGTCACTTAAACCCGTAGCCTCGGTACCCACAACTATTGCGGTGGGTTTCGTGTAATCTTGGGTGTGGTAGGCCACCGATTCTTGTAAAATAGCACTATAAATATTAATCTTATTCGTTTTTAAAAAGGTAATAATCTCGGTGGTTGTTCCAGTAGCTATTTGGTTAGTAAATACGCAGCCAACGCTAGAACGTATAATGTTTGGGTTGTATAAATCGGTTTTTGGGTTGGCAATAATTACAGCATCTACATGCGCTGCATCTGCCGTTCTTAAAATAGCGCCAATATTACCAGGTTTTTCGGGTGCTTCGGCAACTAATATTAAAGGATTATCGTTTTTAAACCTTAAATTAGATAGCTTGTTTTCTTTGGCTTTTGCAACAGCTAGCAAACCTTCGGTGGTCGATCTATAAGCTAATTTTTCATAAACGTCCTTCGATACAGCAATGGGGTTTACTGTTTCGGGAATAAGACCATCAAGTGATTCAGCAGGAAATAAATCAGGATAAAACAAAACAGTTTCTACTTCATAACCACCTTTAATGGCTAATGTAACTTCACGAATACCTTCTATTAAAAACGTGCCTGTTTTTTTACGTTCGCGCGACTTGTCTTTTAATTGAACAAGTTGTCGAATTAGTGAGTTTTGTGCGCTTGTTATTTCTTTCATAATAGTAAGACAAAAGTAATCGTTTTTATTGTAATGATATTCCCTTAACTTCGTCAAAGCTTAAAATCTAAAAAACAAAATGAAAAAAATCATCCTCTTAGCACTTACAGTGTCAATATTCGCTTGTAAAAACAAAACCGCAACACCTGTTGTAGATTACACCGAAGAAACTCTTGATGTTACCACAAGTATATACCCAGAAAATATTACCAAAGTTTTTGAAGCTCATGGAGGTTTAGATAAATGGAATGCCATGAAAACTTTAGCGTTTACTATGGAAAAGCCAGATGGTATGGAAGTAACCACCACGAATTTAAAAAACAGAAAGGCTTTAATTGATACCCCAGATCATGTTATTGGTTACAATGGCGAAGATGTGTGGTTGCTAAATAAGAGTGATAAACCTTATAAGGGCAAACCTAAGTTTTACTATAACCTAATGTTTTATTTTTATGCGATGCCGTTTATTTTGGCCGATGATGGTATAAATTATGAAGATGCAGAACCATTAGTGGTTGATGATGTGGTTTACCCAGGAATTAAAATTTCTTACGAAAACGGTGTTGGCGAATCTTCAGACGATGAATACGTGCTGTATTACAACCCAGAAACTTATAAGATGGAATGGTTAGGCTATACGGTAACCTATTTTTCTAAAGAAAAAGGAAGCGAACTTCATTTTAGACGCTACAACAAGTGGCAAGAGGTAAATGGATTATTATTGCCAGAAACTATGGTGGGGTATAATTACGAAAACAATAAGCCAACTACAGCAAAAGGAGAAACTAAGTTTATAAACATTAAAGTAGACACAGAGCCTCTTGACGATGCCGATTTTGAAGCACCAGCTGGTGCACAAATAGTAAATTAAGGCACCAATAAACCTTTTGGTCCAATGGCTAAATTATTGCCATCACCAGGAAATTTATGTGCAATTTTCAGTAACTCTTTACTTAAATAAATTTTTTCTGAGGTCGAAAAAGCAAAATTTCTGTTTATATGTCGCCCATCGACTTTAGTAAAGTTGGTGGTTAGCGCATTATTTATGTCAAATAAAGAAAAGGAGTCTTTATTCAAACTTGTGTTTTGGGTAAAGGCTTTTTTAATATTAGGGTATTTTAGCAAAATTAATGGCGGAAGTTAAGTCTCATCGTTATTAATTTGCTGTGCAAATGTTTGGTTACACAAAAAAAGAGCAAAAACAATTAATACTGTTTTCATAACTTAAAATCTTTAAGAGTAACTAAAAATACACTTTTTTAAAATGGAAACGAAAAAATAGACTAAGTATTTTCAAGTCAAAACATTAACTATAAATTATACTGCCAAATTATTTAAAAACAGCCTATTCCGGCGTGTTTTCAAGGTAGTTAACAATTAGGGCCACCACATAATTATAGCTTTGCATGCCTTTGCTTTGTCTGTTAGCCTTCAAAAAATTACCATAAAAACTTTTAAAATAAGGCTCTACAGGGTTTTTATGGGCTTCCCAAAAATCTCTAACTTCTTTATAATTTTTTAAAATCCCTGTATTTACACTACAAATAATGTCTTCATAAAGTGCCTCATCACGTCTGTAAATCTCATTTAGGCAAAAGCGCAGCGCAAAGGTGTAGCCCGAATATTTAAAATAAATATTGTCATGGTTTGTGGTAGCCATAAAAGCAATAAAATTAGCCTCGTTTTCGGCAGCAAAACCTAATTGATGTGCAACTTCATGCGCCGAAGTAGTCGAAAATTTAAACACCGGAATCAAGCCATCCACTTGCGCCTCGTTGGTTAACGGATTTAGATAGCCGCTAAAACCCATATACGTTAGCGGGTAGCTATAAATCGATTTTTTTAAACTTGTAGGGCTGTAATTTAATTCTGGAAACTGCTTTTTTAAATTAGCATAACCGGCAGGCACCATCTCAAAAATGGCAGATTTACTTAGCTTTATTTCAGCTTTTAAAGTGTCGTTTTTAGTAATTTTAAAATGCAAAGCATTCGCCTTTTCAATAAGCGATTTTGTAACCTTTGCCAATTGTTCGGTGGTGTAATCATGCTCTAAATTCAAACTTTTATGCAAGGGCAATCGGTAGTAATTTAAACCCCAAAATAAATGGAATGCCATATATACAAAGGCTACGGCAGCAAAAACATCAATCAAATAATTTTTGGTGTCCTGTCGTAAACGTTTTCGGTTTTTGTAAAACCATCGCAGCATATAAATGCCAGCAAAAGTATATAGCAAATCGCCAAACGAAAACGGCAACCAACCCAAAGTAAACCTAAATATTTTAGAAATTACAGGATACAAACCAGCGCTATAATACCGCTCTACAACATCAGGATAGTTACCCGCGAGTTTTACCAATAAAACTTGCGGAATCAACGACAATGCAATTAGTGTTTTTTTCTGTTTCAGCATCTTCCAAAAATAATAAAAATTTGTACCCTAGCGCAGTGGTTTGTCTATTAAGGTTTCTTCCTGCTTTACGTTATATCTTTCTGCGAAGCAGTCTCTAATATGTTTCAGGATATCTTCAAGTATATTCAATATATGCGAAGGTATGGTGTTTTAAAATAATGTCGCAGAAAGGATGCCACTTCAATCAGGAGTAGCTGCCAATTTAGGGCGTATTTGGTTAAAAGCCTTAAAACATTATCCCTTATATTCGAAAATTAAAGTTTTAATTATAATTAAGTAAAACTATACGCGTATAAGCTTAATTATCAATCCTTAAATATTATTGTATCTTGCAGTCGTAAATTTTAATCTCTCATACAGCCTTATTAATAGTCATGTTACTTTATAAAAGTGATTTTTTAAATATTTTCTTCGAAGAAGAGCAGGACCTATATGTTCAAAAATGGTCTAATAAGGCTATTGGTTTAGATCAGTTTAAAATCGAAATGCTAAATTTTGTGTCCGTTTATAAAAAGCATCAACCAAAGTATGCTTTATGGCTACAAAAAGAGTTTTCTTTAATTATAGATAAGGAGGCTTACGGTTGGATAGAAGAACATGTAAATAGAAAATGCTTTAAAGATGGAAACGAAAAATGCGCATTTGTAGTTGGTAAAGATGTTTTTTCTCATGTTACCATTGTAGATTCTTTTAATGAATCTGAAAACTACATTTCTATAAAACATTTTTTAACCGAAAAAGAGGCCAGAAGTTGGCTGTTTCAAGAAAAAGAGGAGAGAAGTAAAGTATTAAAGCCTAAAGTTGTATTTCAAAAAGTAGACGAAAAAGGAGATTTAGTATTTAAAATAGAAAATAGTAAAAACGCTGTCGATGAGGCATTAATGTTGTTTATGGACGATGTAGGTTTACAACAATTTTCTAAGCAAAACTTACCCAAATTGCTATCTTTAACAAAACGCGAAAAACAAGTATTCGAGTTAATTGCCGATGGTAAAACCGGAGTGCAAGTCGCCGAAATTCTATTTATATCAAAAAACACATCGCGTACACATTGGCGTAATATTAAAGTGAAACTGGCTATTAAGTCTTCAAAAGACGTTCAAATGTATCATAAAATTTATAAGCTTAATAAATTATAGTTTTAACTCAATTTTAATTTTTGGGGTTATAAGGAATGTGTTTTTTGGAGTATATTTATACCAATTTTATATATAAAACATGAGCCAAGAAATAAGAGCACTAAAACCACAAGCCATTTGGAATAAATTTGCCGATTTAAACGCCGTACCACGGCCTTCAAAAAAAGAAGAACGCGTTATTGCTTTCATGAAAGATTTTGGTAAAAACCTAGGTCTAGAAACTATTGAAGATAAGGTAGGAAACGTTATTATAAAAAAGCCAGCAACCTCAGGAATGGAAGATCGAGTTACCGTGGTTATGCAATCGCATTTAGATATGGTGCACCAAAAAAATGGCGATACTGTTTTCGATTTTGATACCCAAGGTATCGAGATGTTTGTTGAGGGCGATTGGGTAAAAGCCAAAGGCACAACACTTGGCGCCGACAATGGTTTAGGGGTTGCCACAATTATGGCAATTTTAGAAAGTACAGATATTCCGCATCCAGCAATTGAAGCCTTATTTACTATCGATGAAGAAACAGGAATGACGGGTGCCATGGGATTAAAAGGTGGTTTACTAACTGGTGGTATTTTATTAAACCTAGATACCGAAGAAGATGATGAAATAGGAGTAGGATGCGCAGGAGGCATAGATGTAACTGCAACAAGAACTTACGAAGAAGAAGAAACACCAGAATTTAAAATAGGCTATAAAGTTTCTGTAAAAGGATTACAAGGCGGACATTCGGGAATGCAAATTCACGAAGGTTTAGGAAACGCCAATAAAATAATGAACCGTGTGCTTTTTGATGGTTTTGAAAACTTTGGGCTACGAATTTCAGAAATTGATGGCGGTAGTTTACGTAACGCAATTCCTAGAGAAAGTAATGCCATAGTTGCTATTGATGCTATACACGAAGATGCTTTTTTATTAGAAATAGCCTTACTATCTACAACCATAAAAAAGGAGTTAAAAACCATGGAACCTGATTTAGAAATTACTATTTCTAAAACAGATACGCCGGCTAAAATCATGGATTTAGGTGTGCAAGAAGGGTTAACAAGGGCCTTGTATGCCGCCCATAATGGCGTGTATAGAATGAGTCCCGATATTCCAGATTTGGTAGAAACCTCAAACAACGTAGCACGTGTAATTGTAAAAGATGGACACATTAAAATTGGCTGTTTAACGCGATCTTCGGTAGAGAGTTCTAAAGTCGATTTAGCTAATACATTACGTTCTACTTTCGAGCTTACGGGTTGCGAAGTGGAATGTTCTGGCGATTATCCAGGATGGGCACCAAATATGGATTCGCCAATTTTAAAAGTTATGGAAAAAATCTATGAAGATTTAAATGGCGAGAAACCTCATGTTGCAGCATGTCATGCAGGTTTAGAGTGCGGTATTCTTGGGCAAAATTATCCAGAAATGGATATGATTAGTTTTGGTCCAAACATTAAAGGCGCACACTCACCAGACGAACGAGCTCAAATATCATCCGTTCAAAAATATTGGAAGTTTGTTTTAGAAATTTTAAAACAAATTCCTAAAAAATAAGGACGCCGTTTTTTGGTTAATATCTTTTATTAAATTTCACAAAATCAACGACTTAAATTAAGTGTTTTAGTTTTGTTAAAGACTACCTTTGCGCAAAATTAGTAGATTACTATTTTTTTTTAATTTAATAAAAGATAAAATTATGAATGCAATATTCACAGATGTTAGTTTTCAAAACATGACGGATGTAGCTAATAGATATGGTATAAGTGTTAATGCGGTTACAGATTTAACTTATAACCTTATGGCTAGTAATGGCTCCATGGCACAATTTAATATTCCGGAATTAGGCGGAGGTGGTCAATGGATGCAGGGCGGAATGACCATGGTAGGCGATATGTTTAATTATCAACTAAAAGCTACTGTAGATGGCCTTTGTATCGAATTATCAAATTTAATTCACCAAGGTGCTATTCAATACAAACCATTACCAAAACCTAAAAGCCATAATCAAAATGGTTTTCAAAATGGTGTAAGTGGCAATTGGTGGGGCGATTTAGGCTTTCCTAATTCTACCGGAAGTCAAAACAATACAAGCTACGCTATTTTTAATAATATAAGACGCTTAGCTATACAACAAAATGGAAAAGTAACAGTTTTTGATACCTTAGATAACCAAATAGGAGGTGTGGGCCAACAACAGGGTGGAAATTATTCTGTATCCTTTACAAGTCAATATGGTAACGTAGACTTAAATACCTTACCAATTGTTTCAGGAGGGCAAGAGGTACCTAAGCCTGTGCAAGAACAACAGCACGTGGATAACGCTATAAATATTCAACAACAACCTGCATTTGTAGAGCCAGCTATGGAACCTCTTCAAACGAAAGTAAATAATACAGCTTTTGAAGAAGATATTTTTGTTAAGATAGAAAAGTTAGCAGCCTTAAAGGATAAATCTATTTTATCGGTTGAAGAATTCGAAAATAAAAAAGCAGAATTGTTAAGTCGTTTATAAATCGAATTAAACGATAGTAAAAAAGCTCAATAAATTAAGTTGTAATCTTATTTATTGAGCTTTTTTTATTCTTAAATCTAAATAAAAAGAGTTATTGGCAACTCTTAAGATATATTTTTTAATGCTTCAATAATCTCATCTGGTTCAGAGCGTGTTCTGTAATCAACATTAACATAATTCCAGGTAACAACACCTTCAGAATTTAATACAAATGTAGCTGGAATAGGTAATATACTGCCGTTACCATTATTTATTTGGTCTAAATCCAGGTTTCTGTCTGCTCGCATATGTTCCATTAAAAACTCTGGTACCTCCCAAGCAACTCCGTATTGTTGTGCTACTTTGGCATCTTGATCGGACAATACAATAAATTCCATTTCACTAATTTCACTTTTTGTCAACGATCCGTCGGGTACTTGCGGACTTATAGCAACTAAGGTTGCACCTAATGCGTGGATTTCGCTTAGTTTTGCTTGTAAAGCTCTAAGTTGTAAGTTACAATAAGGACACCAGTCGCCACGATAAAACGTAACAACAACAGGGCCTTGCTGTAATAAATCTTTTAATAACACAGGTTTTCCTTCCTGGTTAGGGAGTTCAAAATTTGGAGCTTTTTGCCCAATTTTAATAGCATCGCTTCCTTGTTGGAAAGCTTTTGCTTTACTAATAATATCATCAACGCCTTTCATGAACTCAGGTTTTGCTTTTCTTCCTGCTTCAATTTTGGCATCGGTTTGTGCTTTTAATTTTGTCATTGTCTTTTTAATTGTTATCCTTATTAGGTACAGGGTCGTAACCAGAGCCACCCCAAGGATGACAGCTAAAAATACGCTTTATAGCTAACCAACCGCCTTTAAATAAACCATGCTTTTGCAAGGCTTCTTTAGTGTAATGCGAACATGTTGGATTGTATCTACACGTAGCAGGTGTTAATGGCGATATAAAAGTTTGGTATACTTTTATAATAAACAAAAACGGTGCTATAAGTAGTTTTTTCAAAATATGTTTTTGTAATTCTCTTTAAGGAAAGAGTCTTTTTAAACGTTATTGAATATTTGTTAATTCCTTCAGGAACAACAATACCGTTTAGTTTACACTAAACGTCGTACCATCTTTTCCGTCTTTAAGCTGAATACCAACTTCTGCTAATTCATCACGAATTTTATCAGACATTGCAAAATCTTTATTAGCTCTAGCATCTTGTCTTAATCGTATTAAAACGTCAACAGCACCTGAAAGTTTATCGGTTCCAGAATCGCTTTTTGTAGCATTTTCAAGACCTAGAACATCAAAAACAAAACTATTAATCGTTTCTTTTAATAGGTTTAAATCTTCAGTAGATAATGTTGCTTGACCTTCTTTTATTTGGTTTATGTATTTAGCAGCTTCAAATAAATGCGCGATTAAAATTGGTGAGTTAAAATCATCGTTCATCGCATCATAACATTTCTGTTTCCATGCCGGAATATCTATTGAAGATGTTGCAGATGCTTTTAAACCATCTAATAGGTTTACGGCATCCATTAATCTATAAAAGCCTTTTTCGCTGGCTAATAAACCATCGTCGGTTAAATCTAAAACACTACGGTAAGAGGATTGTGCAACAAAAAAGCGAATAACACTTGGGCTATATGCTTTACTAAAAAACGCGTTGTTTCCAGATAATAATTCATCTGGATTAACGGTGTTTCCTGTAGATTTAGACATGCGTTGTCCGTTTAACTCTAGCATATTGGCATGCATCCAATAGTTAACAGGGCTAACGCCAAGGGCTGCTTCGTTTTGTGCAATTTCACACTCGTGATGCGGGAATTTTAAATCCATTCCACCACCATGAATATCAAATTGATCGCCTAGGTATTTAGTGCTCATAGCAGTACACTCTAAGTGCCAACCAGGAAAACCATCACTCCAAGGCGAAGGCCAACGCATGATGTGCTGAGGTTCGGCTTTTTTCCAAAGGGCAAAATCTTGCGGATTCTTTTTATCGCCTTGTCCGTCGAGTGTTCTTGTATTGTGAATTAAATCGTCTAGCTTACGCTTGCTTAATTTTCCGTAATCGTTAGTTTCATTAAACTTGTGCACATCAAAATATACAGAACCATTAACTTCATAGGCAAATCCGTTATCAATAATTTTACTTATTAACTCAATTTGCTCAATAATATGTCCGGTTGCAGTAGGCTCTATACTTGGCGGTAAAAAATTAAAAGTTCTTAAAACATTATGAAAATCTACAGTGTAACGCTGTACTACTTCCATAGGTTCAATTTGTTCTAAACGCGCTTTTTTAGTGATTTTGTCTTCACCTGCATCAGCATCATTTTCTAAATGGCCAGCATCAGTAATATTTCTAACGTATCTTACTTTATAATCTAGGTGTTTTAGGTATCTAAAAACCATATCAAATGACATAAAGGTTCTTACATTTCCTAGGTGTACGTTGCTATAAACGGTAGGACCGCAAACATACATACCAATATGACCTTCGTTAATGGGTTTAAATATTTCTTTTTTACCAGTAAGTGAGTTGTATAATTTAATCTGTTGTTCTTTGTAAAGCGGCATCACTATTATTTGTTAAGTCGTTAGCTGTTTAGTCGATTCAATTTAGTGGTTTGTTGTTTAGTAATGAAGCTGATTATTTCTTATCAACTTAACGTCTTCACGACAAAACATCAAACAAATCAGAATTTCGTGTCTAATTTAATATAATCTAGAAATTCACGACGGGTTTCCATATCTTGAAATTTTCCTCCAAATTCTGAAGTTACCGTACTACTTTCAATATCGCGAATTCCTCTAGAATTTACACAAAGGTGTTTTGCATCAATAACACAAGCCACATCTTTAGTGCCTAAAACGTTTTGAAGCTCTCTAACTACTTGAATAGTTAAACGCTCTTGAACTTGTGGGCGTTTTGCAAAATAATCTACAATACGATTCATTTTAGATAAGCCAACTACAGTGCCATTGGATATGTAAGCAATATGAGCACGACCTACAATTGGTAATAAGTGATGTTCGCAAGTAGAATACACCGTAATGTTTTTTTCAACAAGCATTTCGCCATATTTATATTTATTATCGAAAGTAGAAGCGCTAGGTTTTTTATCCGGATTTAATCCTCCAAAAATCTCATTAACAAACATTTTTGCAACGCGGTTAGGCGTTCCTTTTAAACTATCGTCTGTTAAATCTAATCCTAGGGTTTCCATGATATGACGCACATCATCTTTAATGATGTCTATCTTTTCTTCGTTGTTTAATTTAAAAGCATCGCTGCGCATTGGTGTGTTTTCAGAAGTACCAATGTGATCGTTTCCTAATGCGTCAAAATCTTCTATATTACTATCAAAAGCCATGATTTATAAGTCAAAATTTAATTTGCAAAGATAAGCATTTCACTTTTTGTTAGCCTTTATGTTTGCAAATATTTAAGATACTGTTTTTGTCTTTTATTTTTCTTGTGAAATTCTCATAAAAAAAGCCTGAACCTTAGTTCAAGCTTTTTAAAATATCGTGAATGCTTATTAAATATTGAAACCTAATGTTAGTGTTATGTTAGAGTTGCCTCTATTTACATTTGCGGTATCAATTAAGCCTAAATTGTAAAGTGGAGTTTCGTCCTCACGATCCCATTTATCATAGGTTAAATCCAGTTTTGTGTTTCCAAAATTGTATCCTAAACCTAATGAAAATCCGGTTAAATCGCCAACTGTAATACCATCTTCATAAGGGCTTTCTTCAAAACGGTAACCACCTCTAAAGCTTAGTTGTTTTACCTTGTATTCGGCACCAAAACGATAGGTTGAAGCTGAGGTTAAAACATCACTTATCCCTGCATTTAGGTCCATGTAATCGGCATCGGGAGTAAATTTTGTTTTACCATAATTTTTATTTGAATAATCGAAACTAATTAAACCTTGAGTTCCAAAAACATAAGCTAAACTTCCTGTAATTTTTGCAGGTGTTTTTAATCTGTATCTAGGGAAAACGTTGATGGATTGTAAGCCTAATTGAATGGCATTCTCATCAAGTAGTACGTTTGTGTCTAAGTATTGCGTAGTTTCATCGTCAATTGAATACCAGATTGGAGAATCATAAGTTAATCCTATTCTAAATTCTTGGCTCAATTTCATTATACCTCCTAACTGAAATGAAAATCCATTACCAGTTGTTGATATTGTATTATCAAAATCAATAGAAGTAATGGCTCCACCATTGGAATTGGTTTCAGACAAGCTTTTAGAATGTTGATAATCTATAAAGTGTGAATTTAAGTTAAGTCCTAAAAATAAATTGTCTTTATGCTGAGCTGCAAAATTAAAACTGATTTTACCATTATATCCAGTTTCAAAATAATCGTAGTCGTGTGTGAAATTTCCACCTGCGGCTTCCGAAATATATAACGTGTTTATGTCTGTTCCAAAGTCATTACTTCGAGGATCCTCACCTAGTATTCCAGATTGAAAACCGAGAAAAACCTGTTGATGAACTGTACCAAATTGATTCAAAACACTTTCGTAAGCTTGTCTTTCCGATCTGCCGTTTAATAAAATATCTCCGACTTCCACAGGAATTGTTGGATGTTCTGAATGTTGAAAGAAATAATTGGCTATTGAATTTACAGGAGCTAACTCATTATCATCATCATCAACAATCACAAAACTGTTCGTGTTTACTCCATTTTGAAAACCCCATACATTATTATAATTATTGGTTCTTTCGTAAGCAATACCGAAAGTAAATTTTTTCCAGGCAGAACCTGTATTACGGTTTGCAAATACAAATACTGCACCACCTTGATTAATGTCGAAGTTAGAGGTTTCTGAGGAGCTAGAAGCATTAAAATAATTAGTATTATTATTAACGGCAACATTCGACCCAGAAAAGGACGCATGGCTTCTAGCAAAAACAGCAGAACCTGCAGGGTTTGCACTAACTGCACTCATGTCGCCACCTAAGGCTCCAAAAGCGCCACTTAAGGCTCTGTAACGAGCGGTTCCTTGAATTTCATTTTGCGAAAACCTTACCGCATCGCTAATATCTTGTGCGTAAATTGTTGACATAGACAATAAGGCTATGCCTAATAAATTTAACTTTTTCATGTGTGATTTTTTATCTTTAAATAAATAAGATTAACGTCTTCTTCCGCTGCTAGAAGATCTTGATGAACTACTGCCAGAGCTTCTGCTACTACTAGATGATCTAGATGCAGTACTTGATCTAGACGATCTGCTACTTGGTGAATACGTGCTTGTTCTTGATGGTGAAGAACTAGATCTTCTCGCTGTACTAGACGATGAGCTACGCGTGGTTGTAGGCTGTCTGTAAACTGTACTTGAGCTTCTTCGTGATACTGCAGAAGATGATCTTGCTGTAGAGTTTGTAGAAGGCGTTCTTGTTGCGGTAGAACGTCTTGTTGTTCCTGTAGAAACTCGGGTTCCATTAGGATTGTAAGTTCTTCTAACTGTTGATGCTGTCGAGCTTCTAGTTACACCTGTACTGGCGCTATTTCTTGCCGATGTATTATATCGTGAAGAGGTTGCTCTATTTTGTGTGCTTACCGAGCTACGTCTACTTAAACCGCTATTATTGTTGCTAGCATAGCTATTTCTTCTGCTATTGCTATAAGCTATTGAGCGTCTGTTGTTATAATAGTTGTTGCTGTAGTAACCTCTGTTGTAGCCACGGTTATAAAATCCGCGATTATAGCCCCAACCATAGTTGTAAGCAAAACCACCATAAAAGCCACCGTAATATGGCGGGCAATAGAATGGATTGTAAATACCACCATAGCCCCAGTTGTTCCATCCGCCACCGTAAAAGCCACTATAGCCCCAACGGTTCCAACGATTCCATCCAAAGCCAAAACCACCGTTCCAACCCCAATCGTTCCAGCCGTTGTTAATATAGTTTATAGTAACTTCGCTAGGATTTTGGCCCCAACCAGCATAACCTACATAATCATTAGCTAAAGGATCTGATTCGTCATAGTTTTCACTTTCATAAGAATCAATATCTGTGAAAATTTCATCTTCGTATCCTATGTTTTCAGACTCAATAGATTTTGTTCTAAAATAGTTTTGGTAGTAATTACCTGAGTTGTCATTTGTTGTTTCAACAACTTGTTCAGTTTGTTGAGTTTGTGGAGCACCACCATAAATGCCATCACTGTCCACACCAACGTATTGATAAGAACCGCAAGAAACAAGCCCAAACGCTAGCCCAATTAGGGTTAAAAATGGCGCTTTTCCTTTTATGTAGTTGTTAAATTGCATATCTCTTTAATTTTATTGTTGAACATCACAAAAATAGTTAGTTTTGCTGAACTATTTTTCTTTTTAACATAGTCACAATATTTGTGCCAAAACAAAGATATGAGCAAAAAACTTACTAGTAGATCGGAAGATTATTCAAAATGGTATAACGAATTGGTTGTCAAAGCAGACCTAGCGGAGAATTCGGCAGTGCGAGGATGTATGGTAATAAAGCCCTATGGTTATGCAATATGGGAGAAAATGCAAGCAGAATTAGATAAAATGTTTAAAGAAACAGGGCACCAAAACGCCTATTTTCCTCTTTTTGTACCTAAAAGTTTGTTTGAAGCCGAAGAAAAAAATGCAGAAGGGTTTGCTAAAGAGTGTGCCATTGTAACACATTATAGATTGCAAAATGATCCGGATAAACCAGGAAAATTAAGAGTAGATCCAGAAGCAAAGTTGGAAGAAGAACTCATTGTAAGGCCAACTAGTGAAGCTATTATTTGGAATACATTTAGAGGTTGGGTACAATCGTATAGAGATTTACCATTATTAATAAACCAATGGGCTAATGTGGTGCGTTGGGAAATGCGTACACGTTTATTTTTACGAACTGCCGAGTTTTTATGGCAAGAAGGGCATACGGCGCATGAAACAAAGCAGGAAGCTGTAGCTGAAGCTGAATTAATGAATAACGTATATGCCACATTTGTGGAGAATTTTATGGCTATTCCTGTTATTCAAGGATTAAAAACAGAAAGTGAACGTTTTGCAGGAGCAGACGAAACCTACTGTATTGAAGCATTAATGCAAGATGGTAAAGCTTTACAAGCTGGAACATCTCACTTTTTGGGTCAAAATTTCGCCAAGGCATTCGATGTTAAGTACGCAAATAAAGAAGGTAAGCAAGATTACGTTTGGGCAACCTCTTGGGGGGTGTCTACACGATTAATGGGAGCTTTAATTATGACGCATAGCGATGATCATGGTTTAGTGTTGCCTCCTAGTTTAGCGCCAAACCAAGTGGTTATTATTCCTATTTATAAGAGTGATGAAGATTTAGAAGCGATAACAGAAGTTGCCAATAGTATAATTAGTGATTTACGTGGAAAAAACATCTCGGTTAAATTTGATAATAGAACCACCCACAGACCAGGAGCTAAATTTGCACAACACGAATTGCAAGGTGTGCCATTAAGGCTTGCTATAGGTGCCAGAGATTTAGCAAATGGAACGGTTGAAATAGCGCGTAGAGATACCTTAACCAAAGAAGTTGTAGCTCTAGATAGTTTAAATGATAAAATTGATGCGCTTTTAAAAGACATTCAAAACGATTTATACAAGAAAGCTTTAGATTTTAGAAATGAGCATATTACAGAAGTAAATACTTTTGAAGAGTTTAAAACAGTGTTAGAAACAAAAACAGGATTTATTTCTGCGCATTGGGATGGTACAGCTGAGACAGAAGACAAAATAAAAGAGCTAACTAAGGCAACAATACGTTGTATTCCTTTAGAAGGGAAGGAAGAAGCCGGAATTTGTGTGTTTTCTGGTAATCCTTCGAAACGTAGAGTATTGTTCGCAAAAGCCTATTAATTGATGTTGAAAAAAGGAACTAAATAAAATTTTTTAAAAATATTTTATTTAGTTCTTGCAACATTTAAAAATAGTTGTATTTTTGCATCCGCAATGGAAACGTTGCAAGTTATTTGAAAATATTTTTTGCAAGTTTAAAATATAGTTTTATATTTGCGCACTCAAAATAAAATGGCCCGTTCGTCTATCGGCTAGGACGCATGGTTTTCATCCATGTAAGAGGGGTTCGATTCCCCTACGGGCTACAACTAAAAAATTAAGAAAAAAACAAAATGGCAAATCACAAGTCAGCATTAAAAAGAATTAGAAGTAACGAAGCTAAGCGTTTAACTAACAAGTATCAGCACAAAACAACTCGTAATGCTATCAAGAAATTACGTGAGTTAACTGATAAGAAAGAAGCAGAAACTATGTTTCCTTCAGTTGTTTCTATGTTAGATAGATTAGCTAAGAAAAACGTTATTCACGCTAACAAAGCGGCTAACCTTAAGTCTGGTTTAGCAAAACACGTTGCTGCACTTTAATTAGATTTAAAGTTAAAAAATACTTAAAGCTTCTCAGAAATGAGAGGCTTTTTTTTGTGCATTGAATTTTATAATGCAATCTTTGTGAAAACGCAAGTATAAACTTTACAAACTAAGACGTGTATTAGTTCATGGAAAACAACTCCAACTTTTTAACCTATTTTAATAAAACAAGTAAAGCCTTTAATTTAGAATATCTTTTTTTATTTACTTTACTATTGTCTATTACGGCCTGTACTTCCAAAAATTACGAAGAACCTAAAATAGCTCTTGATACATACCATATTGAAAAAGGATTTACGTTACAAGTAGCGGCTTCCGAACCTTTCATTGAAGCGCCTGTTACCATGGATTTTGATAATACAGGTCGTATGTGGGTTGTTGAAATGAAAGGGTATATGCAAAATCTTGCAGGTTCTGGCGACCATATGCCAAATGGAACGATAACCATTTTAGAGGATTTAGATCAAGATGGTGTTGCAGATCATTCTAAAATATTTATGGATAGTTTGGTGCTGCCTAGAGCTATTGCGCATGTTTATGGCGGACTTTTATATGCCGAACCACCAAATCTTTGGTTTGTAGATATTGAAAATGATAAACCCGTTAATAAAGTGCTAGTAGATTCGTTGTATTCGGATGGCGGTAATGTGGAGCATCAACCAAACGGACTTATGATGCATTTGGATAATTGGATTTATAATGCAAAATCTAATTTCCGGTATCGACTAAAAAATAATCAATGGATTAAAGCCCCAACGACATTTAGAGGGCAATGGGGTATTACTAAAGATAATTTTGGTAGACTGTATTATAACACCAATTCTAGACAGTTATTAGGCGATTATGTATTGCCGAATACCGTTGTTAAAAACCAATTTTATAAGCCTAAAAGTCTTTTAAATAAAATACTAACTCCTAATCAAAGGGTTTATCCATTGCACCCAACAGCTGTAAATAGAGGCTATCAAAAGGGAGTTTTAGATGCCGATAGTTTATTAATAAATGTTACCTCGGCATGCGGGCCTTTAATATATCGTGGCGATAAATTTCCAGCGGACTATTTAGAAAATGCTTTTATATGTGCGCCAGAAGCTAATATAGTTAAGCGTAATGTTTTAAATGTTGAGGCAGACAAGGTATCGGCAGAACAGGCTATTCCTAATAAAGAGTTTATTGCATCAACCGATGAAGGATTCAGACCCGTTAATTTGTTTAATGGACCAGACGGCAATATGTATGTTGTAGATATGCATCGTGGTATTATACAAGATAAAGCGTTTTTAACGCCGTATTTGCAAAAGTTATATGCCAAAAAACAGTTAGATACCATTATTGGTATGGGCCGAATTTTAAAGGTAACTCATACCAGCAGTAAACAAGAGGCATTTATTAATGTAGAGGAACAAAGTGTATCTAAATTGGTTGCCTTACTAAAACATAAAAATGGCTGGATACGCGATAGAGCACAGCAAGTGTTGATACAAAAAAAGGAGCCAAAGTCAATATCCTTACTTAAAAAGATATTGAACAATGAGACTAGTAGTGCTGAGAGTAAATTACACGCGTTATACACACTAGATGGTATTAATGCGCTTAGTTATGAGGTTTTAGAACAGGTTTTATATATAGAGCAAAGTGCCAATGTTATAAGTCATGCCATTCTTTTAATGGAGCAGTTTGCGAGTCAAGATCGAGCTATGTCGATAGCTAAAATTGTAAACCATTTAGCTTTAAAAAATAATCCTACTATAGATTTGTATGTTTTAAGTGCTTTGGGAGATTGGATGGCATTTTCAAAGGATCAATTATTTCCTTTAGTGCAAGAGTTATCTTTAAAGTATAAAGACCAGTTAACCTATCAAGAAGCTTTAATATCGAGTTTACGAGGCCATGAGGAAAGTTATAAAGTCTTTTTAGGTGAAACTTTAGAAACTCCAGAACAAAGTACAATAGCACAAGTATTAAACAACACCATTAGTAATAAGGCCAAAAACAAAAGAAATATAATTTTTACTGCAAAAAAGCCACAAGCAGATAATAGAATTGCTGGCTATAATATATTTAGAAATTTATGTGCTACCTGTCATGGGGTAGAGGGTGAAGGTATTGAAAGTTTGGCGCCACCATTGCAAAACTCTGAGTACGTTACAGAATCGTCTGAACGTTTAGCACTTGTTATTTTACATGGTTTATCTGGACCAATACATGTAAATGGCGATTTATACGATTTAAATATTGCTATGCCAGGTTTAGCAAATAACCCTGAGTTTACCGATGAAGATATACAAAGTATTATTGAATATTTACGCAATGCTTTTCCTGGCAAGACAAAAAACATATCTATTGATAAAATAAGGTCTTTAAGAGAACAAAAACCTATTGATGGTTTAGGTTTTACAGAAGAAGAGCTGTTAAAAGTAAAATAAAATGAAAAAAAATATTTGCAATTAACGACTTATGATTCAATAAAAATTTAAATTTGCATTTATAATAAGTTTAAAAAAATACACCCTCTTTTGGAAAATAAAAAAGCAATAAAATTAATCGACAAGATTCTTAAAAATTTAGATAAGACAGGAATTAATACAGATACACTAATTGACGATATTAAGGAATTGAGAACCTATGCTTTAGAGGAGCAAATTCCTTTGGTAGTTAAGGTGCTAAGGTTGACTTACGAGCATATTGAAGCTACAGAGTCTTTTATGATACCTATGCCAGATGATGAGCCTATTGAGGAAGGAGCTGAGGTAGTAGCTAACGATGAACTTGCACCTGTTGAAAGCCTTAAGTATGTAATTGCACTTATGAAAAACCTTAACAATAAAGGTAATATTGCCGATTTAAAAGAATATAGAGATCTTTTAAATAGCTACTAGATAATTAGTAAGCTATATACATAAAAATGAATCCTGCCTATATTGGCGGGATTTTTTTTGCTTTATAACCAAGGGTAGACTTTTAGTCCGTAACTCGATTTTTAAGAGCGCAAGTAACACGCAACAGTTTCTCTCCTAAAAAGGAGGGATTGAGGGAGGGTAACCAAGAGAATCAAAAAAAATCTAGACGTTACCATTTAAAAACAAGCCTGATATTAGTTATTTAAAACCGTATTTAGCAGATTTGCCCGCGTTAGGGATTGAAACGGCATCCTTTTTTTGCTGCAATAAATGGCAAAAAAAGAGCTGCCTGCCGGCAGGCAGGTATAGTGGAAAGCCCGACCTAAGTGATCCTGCAAGGTTTTGAAAACCTTGTAGGTATGAGCGTGGTAACGCCCTAATATCGATACAATTATTTATACACTCGAATTAATACACAAAAAAAGCCTTAATATAAATATCAAAGCTTTTAGTTATTTTGAAAATAAGCGGTTTTTTATCCGTTCATAGAAATTAAAAACTCTTCGTTATTTTTAGTTTGTTTGAAACGCTCGTTAATAAATTCCATAGCCTCTACAGGATTCATATCGGCAAGGTATTTGCGCATTACCCACATACGTTGTACGGTAACATCGTCTAATAAAATATCATCACGACGTGTACTGGACGAGGTAAGATCGATAGCAGGGAAAATACGACGGTTAGATATTTTTCTATCTAATTGAAGCTCCATGTTACCGGTTCCTTTAAATTCTTCGAAAATTACTTCATCCATTTTAGAACCTGTTTCGGTAAGTGCCGTTGCTATAATTGTTAGAGAACCTCCGTTTTCTATATTACGTGCAGCACCAAAGAAACGTTTTGGTTTGTGTAATGCATTGGCATCTACACCACCACTTAATATTTTACCAGATGCCGGTTGCACCGAGTTATATGCTCTTGCTAAACGTGTAATGGAATCTAGTAGGATAACTACATCGTGTCCACATTCTACCAAACGTTTTGCTTTTTCAAGTACTATGTTGGCAATTTTTACGTGCTCGTGTGCTTCCTTATCGAAGGTAGAAGCAATAACTTCACCACGTACATTACGTTGCATATCTGTTACCTCTTCCGGACGCTCATCAATAAGCAAAATCATTTGATAAACCTCTGGGTGGTTTGCTGCAATGGCGTTAGCAACATCCTTAAGTAACATGGTTTTACCCGTTTTTGGTTGCGATACAATCATACCACGTTGCCCTTTTCCAATAGGGGCAAATAAATCCATAATACGCGTAGAAATGGTACTTTGGCGCTCTGCTATGTTAAATTTTTCTTGAGGAAATAACGGCGTTAAATGCTCGAAAGAGACACGGTCTCTAACCACATTTGGGTTTTGGCCGTTAATTTTACTTACTTTAATTAATGGAAAATACTTTTCACCTTCTTTAGGAGGTCTTACATTTCCAAAAACAGTATCTCCAACTTTTAAACCAAATAAACGGATTTGCGATTGCGATACATAAATATCATCTGGCGATGATAAATAGTTATAATCAGACGAGCGTAAAAACCCGTATCCATCCTGCATAATGTCTAAAACACCTTCGCTTTCTATAATGGCATCAAACTCGTAATCTGGCTCACGGTAGCGGTTTCTGCTATCTTTATTGCCTTTATCAACATTACCATTTTTTTGGTTCTTATGCTGATTTTTGTTTTGGTTATTTTGTGGCCTAGGATTAGGTTTTTTAGTATCGTTTTTTGGCCTTGGGTTAGGCTTATGTACTGGCTTTTTTTCTTCTTTAGCTTGTGGTGCTTCTGCCTTTTTAACTTCGGCTTTAGGAGCAGCAACAGCTTCAGGTTTACTATCTGCAGCGTTATCTGTTGTTGGTGCTTTTTCGGCAGCTTTAACAGGTTTTTGTACACGCTGTCTTGGTTTTCTTGCAGGCTTTTCTGCAACTGGTTCAGCTTTAGTTTCTGGTGTTATTTCTGGAACTACAGCTTTAACTGCTTTAGGATCGGCAGCTTGTTGATCGAGAATTTGGTAAACTAAATCTAGTTTTTTTAATGAACGGTATTTCGGAACGTTCAATTTTTTTGCAATCTCCTGTAAATCAGTGAGTTTTTTCTCTTTTAGTTGTGAAATTTCAAACATTTATGTTTAATTGGATATTTTATTGAATACTAACGTGAGTAATTCTGAAATATGATTTTTATAATCTTGAAGAATTAACCGCTTGTAAGTGCGGTTGTTGTGAATTATTACTGCAATAATACAACTTTATTTTATTTTTTATCATTAATTCTATTATTTTTGCGGTCTAGTTATTAAAAAAAGTATGTTACAACGCATTCAAACTATATACCTATTATTGGCTTCGGCAGTATCTGGAGGTCTTATATTTGTATTCCATTTATGGATTACAGATAGTGGTGTAAGTGTGTTTGCAAAAGACGAATTACTGTATTTAGGGCTATTTTTAGCTTCGGCAATACTATCGTTAGTAACCATTTTTATGTTTAAAAATAGGAAGTCTCAATTTGTATTGGGTCGACTTAACATCATATTAAACTTTATTTTACTAGGATTTTTCGTGTATCAATCACTAAATGTATCTGGAGAGACGGCGGTTTCTGAGAAAGGTATTGGGATGCTTCTCCCTATTGTTTCTATCGTGTTATTGGCATTAGCCAATAAGGCCATCAAGAAGGATGAAGAACTTGTAAAATCTGTAGATCGATTACGATAAACCTAACATCTTAGTAGTATTAGTGCGAAAACCCAAAGCGAAAGCTTTGGGTTTTTTTGTTTTTAAAGCCTCCCTTAATCCCAACATAAAAAGGGAAACACTCAATTTTCAATTTTTTCTAAATGTTTTTTAATACCTTATTGGTAGTGGCTATAGGCAACAAAAAAGTCTGGATAACATCCAGACTTTTATAATAGTTTATATACCCTTTTCTTTATTTATCTATCTACTTACCACACAAAATTGGTTTAAATACATAATGCGCTTTGTAGTAATAATATGCCGTAAGAGTAAGCAAGTCCTCCCCAATTGGGGATGATTTAGGTGGGGCTGCCCTTTGTTTTACTTTATCTCAATAAGTTCTAGATCAAAAGTTAAATCATGTCCAGCCAACGGGTGGTTAGCATCAACAATAATATAGTCTTCTTTTACTTCGGCAACACGAAACTGTACCTCTCTACCATTTTCATCTTTCGATGCTAATCCCATTCCAACCTCAGGAGCCATATCCTGTGGTAATTGTTCCTTTTTTACATCGTAAAATAACTCTTTACGCACCTCGCCATAAGCCTCAGCAACAGGAATATTAATAGTTTTCTTTTCGTTTAATTCCATCGAAATAATACCTTTTTCAAAACCAGGAATTAACATGCCTTGACCTAAAGTAACCTCTAACGGCTCGCGCTCCAACGAGCTATCAAAAACCTGTCCGTTGCTCAATTTTCCTGTGTAATGTACTTTTACCGTATCATTTTCTTTTACTTGACTCATAAATAATAATCTTTTCTGTTTTTTAAAAAGGCAAAATTACAACTAATCAAACGAATACGCATGGTTTTTTTAAAATTTGGGCACTCCCCAAGGGTCGGGCTTTCCAATACAAGTCCTCGCACCTCCTTCGTCGGGCTGTGGGCTTTCCTTTTCAATCCCTAGTGCAAACAGCAGCCAAAGTAAGTTTTAGCCTAATTTAACCTGTATTTGCAAATATTTAGGTCTTAAAATACTGGTTTTACTGTTATAATGTTTTGATTTTAAGAAAATTAGTTGTTACTTTATAAAACAGATTTATAACAAATTTGTGTCTTCCTTATTTAATTACATAGCAGTATTTATGTTGCTTTCAGAATTTTAGTTCTAAAGGCAATAAACTAATGATTACGATACATTTTACGGCAAAGTAAAATAAAATCAATACCATTAAAATAGTGTTATTATGAAATCAAAACAACTTATTATTTTAGTACTAAGCATCTGGTTTAGCGCTCAATCCTGTGTAAGCACCCGTGTTGAAGCCACTCCTCATGATGCCAATGTTGTAAATCTAGAATGTCACGAAAAATCCAATTGGAGTTATTTGTGGGGTTTAGGCAGCGTTAAACGTGTCGATTTACACCCAGATACCGAAGGTGTAGAATGCCCTTGTCGCTCCGAAGCCATAGCATGGGTAGAAGTAAAAACCTCACTAACCGATTTTGCATTAAGCCTTGTTACCCTTGGTATTGTTAATCATCGTAAAGTAAAATATGGTTGTGCAAAACCAAGTGATGGAGAACAGGACTTTTAACCTTTAAAACCTCAAAAAATGATACCAGAAGGAATAGACAGACTGCCTATTGGCTCGTGGACTAACAAACATGAAAACTTTACGCATCAGCTAGAAGATAATGCGTCCTTTTCACTTTATAACCCACCAGGAGCTTCGGCTAGAGCGCGATACTCTGCAACTACCAAAAATTTTCAATGGCTAATTAATCATGCCATAAACAATAACCTTAAACTTCGGGCTTTGGGCAAAGGTTGGTCGTTTTCTAAGGTCGGGGTTACAAGAGGTGGTTTGGTCGATACGGTTTCTTTAAACTTTTCATTTCAACCCAAACAAAAGCAAGTCAGTCCGCAGTACGCACAAACACCAGACGATCTTTATTTTGTGCAATGTGGTGTAGCTATTTACGAGTTAAACAATAGGCTGTCGCAAAAGCGGCCGCAACGCTCCATAAAAGCATCGGGTGCCAGTAATGGGCAAACCATTGCTGGAGCTTTGTCCACCGGAACTCATGGCGCAGGAATTCGTGTTGGAGCCATTCAAGATGCCGTTGTAGGGTTGCATATTATAACTAGCGAAGACAAACATATTTGGTTGGAGCGTAAATCGTATCCTGTAGCTTCGCAGGATATGGTCGATTGGTTAGGGGCAGATTTTATTGCAAACGACAACCAATTTAACGCTGCATTAGTAAGTTTTGGAAGCTTTGGTTTTATACATGGGGTCATGATAGAAACCGAACCGCAGTTTTTGTTAGAAGAGCACAGAATAGGTAATATCGCTTATAGCAATCCATTAAAAAAAGCTATGGAAGTGCTAGATGTAACCGATCTTAACATTGCTGCTACCGATGGTAGTACAGATCTTTATCATTTCGAGGTGTTGTTTAATTTACACAAGTTTGCACCTAACAATACCGAAAAAGGGGCCTTTTTAAAATACATGTTTAAACGGCCTTATCACGATGGGCATCAATTTTTAAAACGACCAAACGAGTTTTCTTTTGGCGAAGATTTATTGGGTATTATTTCAAAGCTGTTAGACGATTTATCGCCCGTATCAGATTTAGCAGTTCCGCCTTTGGTAAATGTTATGTACAAAAGAGCATTTGCACCACAAGATGTGGTAACCGGTACCATTAAGGAAATTTTTAATTATACCAAGTTTTTAGGTAAAGTGGCTAGTGCTGCTATGGGAATAGATATTAAAGATTCGGCCAAAGTAGTGGAGCTAATCATGGAGGTTAATAAACATACGCCTTTTCCTGGTGGTTTGTCTTTGCGTTATGTAAAAGGCACTAAAGCCACCTTAGGATTTACAAAATTTGATAATACCTGTGTTTTAGAAATGGATGGTATAGACGGACAAGTAGCCAGAAATTTTTATACAGCCGTTTGGAACAAAATGGAGCAACAAAATATTTCGTACACGTTGCACTGGGGGAAAATCAACTTTAATTTAAACGAAAACCTTATTAGAAATATGTACGGTAACACAGCAGTCGATTCCTGGATTAATGCTAGAAACCAACTCATGTCCATACCAGCAATGCAAGTTTTTAGTAACAAGTTTATGCAAAACTGTGGCTTAGATAAAATTCATCAAAGCATCACATAAAAGTATTAAACCTCTTTTGGGTGTCTCACAGGAAATTCGATAACCTCTAGGTTCTCAATTTTTTTGCCGTCAATTGTAAAACGAAGCATGGTTCTAACTTTATGAAAACCGTGTTTGCCTACGGCACCAGGATTCATATGGATTAGGTTTAGTTTTTTATCGGGCATTACTTTTAAAATATGCGAATGTCCGCAAATAAAAAGTCTTGGTGGGTTTTGTTTTATAGCGTCACTAACTCTAAGGTTGTACTTAGGTGGATAGCCACCAATGTGCGTGATCCAAACATCGACACCCTCGCACATAAAACGGTTGTGTTCTGGGAATTCTACGCGTACTTCAGCACCATCAATATTACCATAAACACCGCGTAATGGTTTTAAAGCCTTTATGGCGTCGGTAACTTTTAAGTCGCCAATATCTCCGGCGTGCCAAACTTCATCAGCCTGCTTAACATACTTTAAAATATCGTTGTCAATATAACTATGCGTGTCCGATAGGAGGAGTATTTTGGTCATTAATTCGTAACTGTAGTTTATAATGGTAAAGTTATAATTAATTGTTGCAAACTACTAGTTAATGTTATTTATAATATAAGTGTAGGATATTATCTGTTAATTTGTTTTTTTCTTGCTGTTTACTAAATTTTTAATGTTATTTATTATGTCCAAAGTTCGTTTATGCTCAATTTATTTTTGTAAAATGGAAGATACTCAAAAATTAAAATCTAACTATTAGTTAAAAAATAACTAAACTAACCACCACCATGTCAAAATTTAAAATGCTAATTAAAAATCTTGGTCCCGGACTACTATTTGCAAGTATGGCTATTGGTACTTCGCATCTCGTGTTATCTACAAAAGCTGGAGCTCAATATGGTTGGATTATGATTATCCCAATAGTATTAGCCAACATATTAAAATATCCGTTTTTTGAGTTTGGTATTCGGTATACCAATATTACTGGGAAAAGTATTATTGAAGGCTATAATAATAGAGGCAGAGGGTATTTATGGTTGTATGCTATTATAACAATTGTAACAAGTATTGCGGGGCCTGCGGCATTATGTTCTATTACTGCGGGTCTTTTTATAAACCTTTTTGGTATTCAAAATATCTCGTTTACTACAATTGCTGTGGGCTTATTTATTGTAAATAGTATAATATTAATTATAGGAAAATATAAGCTTTTAGAGACTACTTTAAAATTTTTAATACCCATTTTATTTTTCGCATTGTTGGCCACAACAGTGCTTGTTATAAAAGTAGGTCCAGTAACTCCTATAGTAGATTTTAATCCACCAGCCATCTTTAACGAGTTAGGTATATTGTTTTTAATTACGCTTATTGGTTGGATGCCTACTGCAGTGGAGGCTAGTAGTTGGTTAAGCCTTTGGAGTGCAGAGAAATATAATATAGATGGAAGTAAACCATTACTTAAAGATGCCTTACGCGAATTCAATTTTGGATATATTTTAACCACCATATTGGCTATTTTCTTTTTAGTTATTGGTTGTATGACGCTTTATGGTTCTGGAACAGAATTAAGTAGTAATGCTGTAACCTTTGCAGATCAGGTAATTAATTTGTTTACAACGCATATTGGTAATTGGGCTTATGTTTTTATAGCTGTTTCTGCTTTTGCAACAATGTATAGTACATGTTTAACACAGCATGATGCTATTTCGAGAGTGAGTGTGGATATAATTGGTTTGCTTGTTGGCGAGCACGATAAATTTAAAGGTAAAAAGTATTATGTAATAGGCATTGTTGCAATAGCTTTAATGAGTATTGTTGTACTTTATACTTTGGGTGCTAATATGGGCTTAATTCTAGCCATTGCCACCGCAACATCTTTTGTGTTGGCGCCTATTGTGGGGTATATGAATTTAAAAAATGTAATGAGTAGCGATATTCCGGAAGGTGACAAACCTAAAAAAGGATTGCAACTTTTAACTTATGCTGGCATATTTTTCTTATCGTGTTTAGCGATTTATTATGCTTGGGTTGTAATTTTTTAAGGCGCTCAGTTCTATTAGTTTCTCAAATTAGCCTAAATAACTTTTTAAATAATGTCCTTAGCAGTTATGTGCGTTAGGGATTGAACGGCATGTTTGAACTCCCTGACGAAGGAAGGAGTGAGTAGTGAAAGCCCGACCCTCGTGGTAACCTGCCTGCCGGCAGGCAGGCGCCCAATTTCTCTATACAAAACAACTTTGTTCTATTACGGGAAGTAGCACTAGTAATCTTTTAATATTTAATTAAGAAGCCACGCTTTATAGGAAGCGTAAATCTAGTTATCTTTGTGTCTTGATAAAAACAAAAGTGTTGCGGTATTTTGTAGAACTTTCTTATAATGGTAAGGCGTACCATGGTTGGCAAATTCAACCTAATGCAATAACAGTACAAGAGGTTGTTGAGAAGGCTTTAAGCACCTTGTTGGGCGTGCCTATTTCCATTATGGGTGCAGGACGAACGGATGCTGGTGTGCATGCAACACAGCTATTTGCACATTTTGATACCGATGTTGTTTTTGATACGCCTAAGTTAATTTATAAGTTAAATTCTTTTTTACCTACCGATATTGCCATTCGCGATATTTTTAAGGTAAAAGCCGATGTTCATGCTCGTTTTCATGCCTTGAGTAGAGCGTATGTGTACCGCGTGGCAATAGAGAAGAATGTGTTTAATGTAGACCATTGTTTTTATGTAAAACATGCTTTGGATGTGGATAAAATGAATGCCGCTGCGAAAATTTTATTTGAGTATAAAGATTTTCAATGTTTTTCTAAGACGCATACCGATGTTAAAACGTATAATTGCGACATTATGCAAGCTGAATGGTTGGTTAAAAATGGCGAATTGCATTTTGTAATAAAAGCCAATAGGTTTTTAAGAAACATGGTGCGTGCCATTGTAGGAACCATGATTAATATTGGACTTGGTAAAGTTGAGGTTGAAAGTTTACATACCATTATAGCTTCTAAAAATAGGAGTGAAGCAGGGTTTTCGGTGCCAGCACATGGTTTGTATTTAACAGATATTGAGTACCCAAAAGACATAAAATTATAAATGAGTAAAACGAAAGAAAATATATTTGATTTTAAGCTTTTTAAGCGTCTTTTTGAATATATAAAGCCTTACAAGGCGGTATTTTTTGGACTTAATGTATTGGTGGTTTTATTGGCTATTTTTAGTTCGGCAACGCCATATATTACTAAATACGCCATAGATGATAGTATTGGAAACAGAGTGGAAAAAGACTTTTTGATTTATATTATTTTAATGCTTGTGGTATTGATTGTGCAAACGGTTTTTCAGTTGCTATTTATTTACTATGCGGCTTGGTTGGGGCAAAATTTGGTAAAGGATGTGCGTGTTAAACTTTTTGACCATTTACTGCGTTTTAAAATGAAATATTACGACAACTCTTCGGTAGGTTTACTCATTACGCGTGCGGTAACCGATATGGAACGTATTGCCGATATTTTTGGACAAGGTCTATTCATGATTTTTAAAGATTTATTGACTATGGTCGTGGTTTTTGGAGTTATGATATATATAAACTTTAAGCTTAGCTTAATTGTTTTTATAATGATGCCATTGTTGGTTTATGCCACAAGAATTTTTCAGAAGTATATGAAAAAGGCCTTCGAGGAAGTGCGAACCGAAGTGTCTAACTTAAATAGTTTTGTACAAGAGCGCTTAACAGGAATGAAAATTTTACAATTGTTTACCCGTGAAGATGTTGAGTACACAAACTTTAAAGAAATTAATGAACGGCATAAAAAAGGTTGGCTTAAAACGGTTTGGTATAACTCTATATTTTTTCCGTTACCAGATTTATGTGCATCCATTACCATTGGTTTGGTTGCTTGGTATGGTGGTTTACGCATGATTGTGGACGATAGTACTATTACCCAAGGAGATTTGGTTGCCTTTGTTATGTTTATGCCTTTACTGTTTAGGCCGTTGCGCCAAATAGCAGATAAGTTTAACACGCTACAAATGGGCATGGTAGCTGCTACTCGTGTGTTTAAAGTAATCGATACAACATCGCAAATTGATGATCATGGTACACAAGTTCCAGAATCGTTTAAAGGGAATATAAAATTTGAAGGTGTGCATTTTAGCTATGTTGAAGAGGAAGAAGTGCTTAAAGGTATTTCTTTTGATGTGAAGGCAGGCCAAACGGTTGCCATAGTTGGTGCTACGGGAGCAGGGAAATCCACTATTATTAATTTACTAAATCGTTTTTATGAAATTGGCGATGGCGTTATTAGCGTTGATGGAATTGATATTAAAAGTGTGACTTTAGCCGCTTTAAGAAATCAAATTGCTGTGGTTTTGCAAGATGTGTTTTTGTTTGCAGATACCATTATGAATAATATTACTTTAGACCATCCAGAAATTACCGAAGCACAAGTGTACCAAGCTGCAAAAGATATTGGGATTCATGATTTTATTATGAGTTTACCAAATGGTTATAATTACAACGTTAAGGAACGTGGTGTTATGTTATCTTCGGGGCAGCGTCAATTAATTTCCTTTTTACGTGCTTATGTTACCAACCCAAGTATTTTGGTGTTGGATGAGGCTACATCGTCTGTAGATTCGTATTCAGAACAACTTATTCAAAATGCTACCGATAAAATTACAAAAGGCAGAACATCTATTGTAATTGCACACCGTTTAGCAACTATTAAAAAAGCAGATAAAATTATAGTAATGGATGCTGGTGAGATTGTAGAACAAGGTACCCATAACGAGCTACTTAAAAAAGATAACGGCTATTACAGAAATTTATACGAGGTTCAGTTTTTAAAAGAGGAAGTTGCTTAAATAGAATACTTTTAACTAGTAAATAATTATTCTTTAATATTATTATCTAAACCATTATAACTACGCTAAATCGGTTTTAATTATAGTGGTTAACTCTGTAGTGTCCTCAAAAACAACAAATTCACCATCTTTAAAATAAGAAATATGCCCTGTTTCTTCACTAACAACTAAGGCTAAGGCATCGGTTTTTTCGGTAACACCAATAGCTGCTCTATGGCGTAAACCAAAACGCTGCGGAATGTTTTTTTCGTTATTTACAGGAAGAATAACACGCGTAGCTTTTACAATATTATTGCTAACCACAATAGCTCCATCATGTAAAGGGCTGTTTTTAAAAAAGATACTTTCAATAATGGGCTGTGTAACTTTTATATTCATTTCGTCGCCAGATTGCGATAAGAAATCTAAGTTGTTATTACGCTCAAAAACAATTAACGCTCCTGTTTTAGACATAGACATTTTGTTACATGCCGAAACTACAGCATCAATATCGGTTTCGTTAGTGGTTTCCGTTTTTAAAAAATTTATTTGCTGAAAAAATTTACCACGAGTTCCTAAATTTGTAGATCCTACCATAAGCAAAAACTTCCGTATTTCTGGCTGAAAAACCACAATTAAGGCAATAATACCTACTTTCATAAAGCCACCAAATATGCCGGTAAGAAGCTCCATGTTTAGAAAATCGGTTAGCATCCAAGCGCCGTAAATTATAATAATTCCAATAAAAATATTAATGGCAACGGTGCCTTTAATGAGTCGGTAAACATAGTAAAGTAGCAGTGCTACTAGAATAACATCTATAATATCGACAAGGGTAAATTTTAAAAGGTCTTTAAAAATATCCAATGGAAAGGGGTTTTGGTAAATTTAGTAAAAAAGGGTTAATTAAAAATAATTTCGTGATTTGATATTTCAATATTTTCGAGATTCAATTTAGTCATTAAAGCCTTTATTGTGATATAATCTTGAAAACTAAGACTGTCATAAAATTCTAAATACAAAAGGGTTTCTTCTAATTGAAAAAGGTCCTTAATAGTCTCCACTAATGTTGCTTTTGTTGTTTGTAAAACATTGTTGTTGGAGGTTATTATTCTTATGTTCTTTTGGTTAAGGATAACAATATTAGCGTGGGCGGTTTTTAAGTCTTTAATATATCCTTTAGCGTCGGTAACATAGGCGACATTTGTAAAATCAATAAATCCTAAATTTTTATTACTAATATCATTGCAGGTAAAATAGTTTTTAACGCCTTCCTTTTTATGACTAGAATTGGCCTTTTTATCTTGAAGGTATTTTATATGCGGAAAAACTTGTTTAAGCGTTAAGCGTTTATCAACATTAATCAACCAATTTGTAGTGCTTATTAGGTTTTTTCGGTTTAGTTCTACACTATCCGTTTTAGTTTCATCGTAAAATAAGTAACCAGGGGAAACATCTAAGATTTCTGTAATTTCAGAATGATTAATCTCTGGTAGTAACACAACTTTATCATTTCCGCAGGAAAAGAAAACAGTTAAAAGCAATACGTATATTAGGTTCTTCATATTCTAACAATCTAACAATCTAATAATCTAGTTAATTTTATGCATTCCATAGCTTCTTTAACATCATGCACTCTCAAAATAGAAGCGCCTTTTTGCAACGAAACTGTATTTAAAACAGAGGTGCCGTTTAAAGCTTCATTGGCTGAGGTTTCAAGGGTTTTATAAATCATAGATTTTCTAGAAATACCTACAAGTAAAGGTTTTTCAGTTATTTTAAAAAGCTCTAATTGATTCAGCAATTCAAAATTTTGCTCTAAAGTTTTAGCAAAACCAAAACCAGGGTCTATAATAACATCTGCAATACCAAGATCTTTTGCTTTAGCTATTCTTTCAGAAAAATAAAAGAGCACATCTTTAACCAAATTAGTATAATTTGTCTGTTGTTGCATGGTTTGGGGAGTGCCTCGCATGTGCATCATAATATACGGTACACGCAGTTTCGCAATAGTTTGCAACATATGGTCGTCTAACTTTCCAGCCGAAATATCATTTATCATGCAAGCACCAGCATCAATACAGGCTTTTGCTACTTGACTTCTAAAAGTATCTATGGATAGTAAGGTTTCTGGAAACGCCTTTAAAATTAGATTTATAATTGGGATAACACGCTTTAACTCATCGGCTTCACTAACATGGTCGGCATTAGGGCGCGAACTATACGCGCCAACATCAATAAACGTAGCACCTTCGTTAAGCATTTGCTCAACGTGTTTTAAAATTTCAGCTTCGTTTTTATGCGCGCCACCATCGTAAAACGAATCTGGTGTAACGTTTAAAATGCCCATCACTTTTGGTGACGATAAATCAATAAGTTTGCCTTTGCAATTAATTGTCATAATCTTAAAATTCGAGTATCAAATTCCAAACCTAAAACTTTAAATTTGAAACATCAAAGGTAGTCTTCAAAACTTTAAACCTTAAACTTTTGAACTTTAAACAATTTAAGCGAAATTTACGCAAAATTGAAATTAGTTCACCATATATGCAAGATACTTCAAAACAATATGATGCCGTAATAGATACCTGTAAAAGTTTATTTATTAAAAAAATGAGTGATTACGGAAGCGCTTGGAGAATATTAAGGTTGCCATCGTTAACAGATCAAATTTTTATTAAGGCACAACGTATTAGAGGCCTACAGCAAAATGAAGTTCAGAAAGTTGATGAAGGACAAGAAAGTGAGTTTATTGGCATAATCAATTATTGTATTATGGCATTAATTCAATTGGATAAAGGTGTTGTTGAGCAACCTGATATGTCTACCGAAGAAGCTACAGCACTTTACACCGAAAAAGCAGCCATTACAAAACAGCTTATGGAAAATAAAAATCATGATTATGGCGAGGCTTGGCGAGAAATGCGTGTTAGCAGTTTAACCGATTTAATTTTACAAAAATTATTGCGTGTTAAACAAATTGAAGATAATAAAGGAAAAACTTTAGTGAGTGAAGGTATTGATGCTAATTATCAGGATATGATTAATTACTCAATTTTCGCATTAATTTTATTAGATAAAAATTAAAGCGAAAATAAATTCCAAATCTAAAATTCCAAATTCCAATGGTTTCAACAAGCAAAAAGCCTTACAGTTTAGAAGAGCGTACTTATGATTTCGCTAGAGATTGCCGCTTTTTAGTACGAGATTTAAAAAAGACAATCTCCAATGTTGAAGATGGTAAGCAATTGGTTAGATCTTCTGGATCGGTTGGTGCTAATTATATTGAAGGTAATGAAAAACTAGGCGATAAAGATTTGAAATTTAGAATGAAAATTTCAAGAAAAGAAGCCAAGGAGAGTGAGTATTGGTTAAAATTATTGAAAGAGTTAAACGAAAAAGAAGAAGAAAAAATTAAAGTATTAATAATAGAGGCAAATGAAATAAGAAAAATCCTCTCGGCAATAATTAATAAGTTATAATAATTTATACAAAAGAGTTTGTTTTGGAACTTAGTTTTTGTTATTTATAAAGGCTTAGATTTTGGAATTTAGTAATTGTAATTTGGAATTTAATTTTATATGAAAACATTAGTAAACATATCAAGAATCCTAGTAGGTGTATTATTCATTTTTTCAGGATTTATAAAACTTAACGACCCTCTTGGATTCTCATATAAATTGCAAGAATATTTTAGTCCAGATGTTTTAAATATTCCATTTTTAGAACCTTATGCGCTTATAATTTCGGTGTTTGTTGTGGTTTTTGAAGTGGTATTGGGTGTATTTCTGCTTATTGGTTACAAACCTAAATTTACCGTTTGGAGTTTGTTATTAATGATTGTGTTTTTCACCTTCTTAACATTTTACGCGGCTTATTTCGAAAAAGTAAAGGATTGCGGCTGTTTTGGCGACTTCATAAAATTAAAACCTTGGGAAACCTTCTGGAAGGATGTTGCACTTTTAGTGCTAATTGTAATCCTTTTTATAGGTGTTAAACATATTAAACCAATTTTCGGAAACCTTGTAACCACTGTAATAGCATTGTTAGGGTTTATATTAAGTTTGTGGTTTGGTTACCATGTATTAATGCATTTACCAGCAATAGATTTTAGAGCTTATGCTATAGGTAAAAATATTCAAGAAGGTATGCTTGTACCCGAAGATGCACCAAAACCCATTCAAGAATACAGTTGGAAATTTAAAGTTAACGGCGAAGAAAAAGTTATTAAAACCAATGGCTCTTACCCATCGGTAGAAGGCGATTTTGTAGGTGTTGAAACCAAAGTTATACAAGAGGGTTACACGCCACCCGTAGTCGATTTTTCTATTGAAACCGATACCGACGATTTAACAACGCACTTTTTGGAACAAGAGCACTTGATAATTGTTGTGTCTTATAGTTTAGAAAGTATCGAGCAAGGAGGCGCTTTAAAATTAAAAGCATTACAAGATGAAGCCAGACGAAATAATTATCAAATTATAGGTTTAACAGCTTCTGGTGAAGATGCTAAACAACGTATAAACGAAGCCTACAACATAGATTTTACTTGGTATTTATGCGATGAAAAAGCTTTAAAAACAGTAGTGCGTTCAAACCCTGGAGTTTTAGAGTTAGACAAAGGTCTAGTTAAGCAAAAAGTACATTGGAATGATATTGAAGATTTAAAGTTGCCTAAAGTAGAGAAGCCAGTGGAACCTAAAAAGCAAGAAGATGTAATTGCTTATTTTATAAATGATGTACCTTCAACAAAAGAAGAAGTAGAGGCTATAGATTCAGAAAAAATTGAAAGCATAAATGTTATTAAGGACTCTACACAGGTTAAAGCATTCAATCTAGGAAAGGATAGTGTTTATACAGGAATAGTGCAATTGAAATTAAAAGAAAAATAATTTACAACAAAGCTATTCCGTGAACATTAGTGAAATTCGTGTCAACTTAAAAAACAACAACTGATAAACTACTTATTAAATAAAATCTTTTACGCGCTCCTCACACTACTTGGGGTGGTTACTGTTATTTTCTTTTTATTTAGTGTGCTTCCTGGAGATCCTGCTCAAATGATGATGGGACAAAATGATGACAGCGAGCAATTAACTATCGTCAAGAAAAAGTATGGTTTCGATAAGCCAATAAGCACCCAGTATTTTTATTATTTAAACGATTTATCGCCTATATCGTTTCATTCTAATAATTCCGAAGATTACACATTTTTAAGCGATGGCAAGTATAGCGCAACACAATTATTTGCATTAGGAAACACTACAACGGTTTTAAAGGCACCATACTTAAGAGAATCCTTTGCAAAACAAGGAAAGCGCGTTAGTCAGGTGTTATCAGAAACACTACCAAATACCTTTGTGTTAGCAGTATCAGCCATTATAATCGCCATTATTTTAGGTGTTTTATTAGGAATTGTTTCTGCATTGTATAAGGACGGTTGGCTCGATAAAACCATTCAAATATTCAGTACGTTTGGTATGAGTATTCCATCATTTTTTAGCGCGATTTTATTTGCGTGGTTCTTTGGCTATTTACTGCACGATTATACTAATTTAGAAATGACGGGCAGCCTTTACGAACTAGACGATTTTGGCGAAGCCATGCATATAAAATGGAAAAATTTAATATTACCAGCAATTGTATTAGGTGTTCGTCCTTTAGCAGTGGTTATTCAACTTATGCGAAATTCGTTGTTAGAAGTTTTTAATCAAGATTATATAAGAACCGCTAGAGCAAAAGGGCTAAGCGAATTTCAAATTATAAAAAGACACGCCGTTAAAAATGCTTTAAATCCTGTAGTTACAGCAATTTCAGGATGGTTTGCTTCTATGTTGGCAGGAGCTGTGTTTGTAGAGTATATTTTTGGTTGGAACGGTTTGGGTAAAGAGATCGTAAATGCATTAAATACTCTGGACTTACCGGTAATTATGGGCTCGGTGTTAATTATAGCCGTTATGTTTGTAATTATTAATATTTTTGTCGACATAATTTACGTGTGGTTAGATCCAAAAGTTAAATTAGAATAATGTCCTACTCAGGCTAAAACCGCTTTAAAAGCACAACATGAAAAAAATAATATACACGCTTACTTTATTAGTAAGCCTATTAAGCTGTAACTCGCAAGAACCAACGCAATTCTCAGAGGAGGCTTTAAACGATTCTTTTATAAATCTAGAAGGTACTGAAACAACCTTTAAAAGCATTTTAGAAATGCATAAAGGCAAAAATATTGTGATAGATATTTGGGCATCTTGGTGTAGCGATTGTATAAAAGGTATGCCCAAAGTAAAAGCATTACAAAAACAGTTTCCAGATGTAGCCTATGTGTTTTTATCACTAGATAGAGGGCAAGATGCATGGAAAAGAGGCATAAAAAAATATAATGTAACAGGCAATCATTATTATTTACCAAATGCTAAAGATTGCGATTTTGCAGATTTTGTAAATATTAGCTGGATTCCTAGATATATGCTAATTAATAAAGCCAGCGAAATCGTTGTATTTAATGTTATTGAAGCTAACGACAATAAGTTGATAGATGCATTAAAAAAATAGTTATTTTTGTTCTATTAGCAAATATTAATTTTAGCTTGTTTAGTATAAAACCTAGAATATTAAAACATTATGAGAAAACAAATTGTAGCCGGTAACTGGAAAATGAATAATGATTTAGCGCAAACCGAAGCGTTAATAGCGGCATTAAAAAAGCAAACAAAAACAACCGATGCCGAAGTAATGGTAGCACCAACAGCAACTAACTTATGGCAAGCATATAATTCACTTAAAGGTGTAAATATAGAAGTTATAGCACAAAATATGCACTTTGCAGAAAGTGGTGCTTACACTGGCGAAGTTAGCGCAGCTATGTTAAAAAGTATCGGTATAGAAACCGTTATACTAGGCCACAGCGAGCGTCGTGAGTACTTTAACGAAACCGACGAGCTTCTTGCCAAAAAAGTAGATGCAGCTTTAGCAAAAGGTATGCGTGTAATTTTCTGTTTTGGAGAAGAATTAGCCGATAGAAAAGCAGGAAACGAAGAAACTGTAGTAGGACTTCAAATTAAAAATGCATTATTCCATTTAGGAGCAGCAGATTTTCAAAACATTGTATTAGCTTATGAGCCTGTTTGGGCCATTGGAACAGGCGAAACTGCAAGTCCAGAGCAAGCGCAAGATATGCATGCGTTTATTAGAAAAACATTAGCCGATAAATATGGAAGCGATGTTGCCGATGAGGTTTCAATCCTTTATGGAGGTAGTGTAAAACCAGCAAATGCCGAAGAGATTTTCTCTAAGCCAGATGTAGATGGTGGTTTAATTGGTGGTGCTGCACTTAATGCAGACGACTTTTTCGCTATTGTAAACGCATTCTAGTAAATTTAAAATAATAAAAGTATGATCTAAGGGTATTCCCTAGTTTTTAAAAACTAGAGAATGCCCTTAAGTTTTTGGTTTTAGTTATAGTTAGCTTGCAGTTAGCTATTTATTAATTAAAACCAATCCTCATGAAAACTTTAAAATTACTTTTATTAATATGTTCTTCTTCGTTATTTGCCCAGGTTCCTGCAAATAACGAATGTGTTAATGCAGAACCTATTACGATACCCACTGCTTCAGCACTAGTAATTTCACCAAACTTTACCGAAGCAACCGAAAGTCTTGATGCTTCATGTAACACAGCGTCTGTAAATAATAAAGACTTATGGTATACATTCACCATGCCTATAGATGGTATTTTACGTATTAGTAATACCTCGGCAGTAAATTATTTTACTATTTATGATACCTGTGGCGGCGCGGAAATTGAGTGTAGTAAAGACGATTCTTCTTTTAATAGTTTAACAAACGGAAATACTTATCTTTTAAGGGCTTCTTATCAATTTGATAATGGTGGAGCTTTTTCGCTTCAAGCCTTAACTGCTGCAGCTAATGATGATTGTGCAAATCGAGAAACAATTGCCATGAGTACATCTAATTTTACACAACCTAATCCCGATTCTAGTTATGCGTCTAAAAGTGTCGAGGCTAGTTGCGATTCTGCTAGTAATCTATATTTAGATGTGTGGTACGAATTTATTATGCCTGTTAATGGTAATGTTGAAGTGACTTTTTCCGATAATAAACAAACCTTTACACTTTATGATGGTTGTACAGGCAATGAGTTACAATGTTTTTCTGGTATTGGATTATTTGAAAATTTAAGTCAAAATTCAACGTATATTTTAAGAGTTGCAGAGCGGTCTACTGAAGTGGGAATTATGAATTTTAGGTTGCAAGCTTATGCATTTGCTTTAAATAATGATTGTGAAAATACTGAAACTATAACCGTCGAGACACTAAATTCTAATACCTACCAAACAGATTTAAGAGCAGCTAAAGAAAGTTTAGACTCCACCTGTGAAATAGCAAGTGATACAAATTTCGATTTGTGGTATAATTTTACAATGCCTGTAACAGGAAATTTAAAAATAGAACAATTGTCTGGACTTGATACAGTAACACTTTATGATAGTTGTGATGGCACCGAAATTTCTTGTCAGTCGGGTTTGCAAATAATCTCTGGGTTAGTTGAAAACACTAATTATGTAGTAAGGATTGCTTCCATTTCTCCAAAAAACATACAACCTAGATTTCAGGCGTTTGCCAAGGCAGAAAATGATGAATGTGGTACTAGTGAAACGCTTTCTATAACCACAAACGATTTTACGCAATACACGGTAGATGCTAGAACAGCAACCGAAAGTCTTAATAGCTCATGCGATACAGAATCAGACATTAATTTAGATTTATGGTTCGATTTTGTAATGCCAGTAACCGGCAATTTACAAGTTTCTGGCACTACATTTCATTTAAAGTCGACTTTATACGATGCTTGTTCTGGTAATGAAATAGGGTGCTTTCAAGGTAACGGAACCTTTTCAAATTTAATATTTAATACAACTTATAAGTTACGGGTTTCACAAAAATTGAACGATTCCAATTCGCGAAATTTTAGACTACAAGCCCTTGAAAATATTTTTAATGACGAATGCTATTCTCCTCAAAACATAGTAGTTCCTACAGAGGGTTACATCACAACTTCAACCAATAATGGGGCAGCTACCAATAGCGTAATTACGGCTTGCGAACCTCCAAGCGAATCGCTTACCGTACAAGATGTTTGGTATAGTTTTACCATGCCAAGTACTAATGATATTGAGATTAGTCACTTATCTGAAAATGTGTTGGGGTATTATGCTTTATTCGATGCTTGTGGAACCACAGAGTTACAATGCTTTACTAATAGTGGTTTTTTTACTAATTTAACTCAAGGAAATGAGTATTTATTAAAAGTTGGTAATCTATCTTCTCAGTCTGGTATTTTAAGTTTTAATATGTCTGCGCAACAAGTAGCGTTGGATGTAAATACAGTAAGTATTAAAAATTTAAAGCTGTATCCAAACCCAACAACCAATGTGTTTCATATAGAACATTCAGGGCAAATGAATTTACAAAACCTTTCTGTTTTAGATTTGAATGGCAGGGTAATTAAATCGGTTAGGTTACATGATAATATGAAAACTATCGATATTTCAGGTTTGCAACCTTCTGTATATATAGTGGTTATTGAAGCAGCTAACACACGTTTAATTAAGCGTATTATAAAACAGTAATGTGTTTTTGTATCTTTAGATAATTAACAAAATTGAAATGAACTTCCAATTATTTCTTTTAATGCTAGCATGTCTTTTATCCAGCGTTTTAAACGCTCAAGATAAAGAGAACGCTTATTCTAAAGATAGTTTAGAAGTGGTTTCATTACTAAATTTAGGGTATAAGCTAGAGGCTAAAAGCCCGCATAAAGCTATTTCAACGTATAAAAAAGCGGCGAAAATAAGTGAATCTATACATTTTAATTTAGGGAGTTTTAGGGCCTATAGTTATACTGCCATTGTGTTTAGTGATTTGGCATTGTATGACTCTGCCATATATTATAATAAAATAGCATTGCCCTTTGCTAAAAAAATAAACTATGAAAAAGGTATTGCAGCAACCTATATAAATTTAGGGAATACCTATCAATTTTTTGGTAGATATGATAACGTGGTAGATAATTACATTAAGGGCATTCAAATATTTAAAACCATAGCAGATAGTTCTAGTGTTTCGCAATCATATCAAAACTTAGCTGCTCTTTTTAGTGCCATTAATCGGCATGATAAAGAAATTGAGTATTTAGAATTAGCGTTAAAAAATAACCCTAAAGATAATAAGGTTCAAAAAGGAATGATTTATGGCGATTTGGGTTTAGCGGAAACTAAATTAAAGATGTTACCCAATGCTTTAGCGTTTTTTAATAAGGCCGATAGTATTTCTAAGATTGTATCAAACAACCGTTTAAGTTTTTTTGTGTCAAGAAATTACGGAGAATATCATCTATTAACTCAAGATTATAAAAAAGCCATTCCGTTTTTTGAACAAGCACTTCACATTAATAACGGTATAAACGACGAGTATTATCGTACAGAAGTGCTCTTTAAATTAGGAGAAGCCTATTCTAACTTAAAACGCTATAAAGCGTCTAAAAGTTATTTGGAAAAAGCCTTAGAGTTTGCTAAGAAAAATAATATTAGAGAAATTCAAGAACGTGTTTATTTAGAGTTGGCATATATAAGTAAAAGTCAAGGTGATTACAAAGATGCTTACAACTATAAAGAATTAAGTTCTAAGTTTTCAGATTCGTTAAAAAATGAACGCTTCATAAAACAAATAAATGTGTTGGAAGCGCAATTTAAATCCAAAAAGAAAGACAACGAAATTTATGAACAACGATTGTTGTTAGCCGAACAGGAAAGCATTATAAATAAAAAGCAAATGCAAAATAAAATAGCTATAGGTTTAGCACTCTTATTTTTAATTCTCTCTTTGGCAAGTTGGCTTATTTACAAACAACGGCAAAAACGAAAAGATCAAGAGTTATTAGTCATTAAAAACGAAGCGCAAATAAATTCATTAGAGTCCTTAATAGAAGGCGAAGAAAAAGAGCGCCTAAGGATTGCTAAGGAGTTGCATGATGGCGTAAACGGTGAACTTTCGGCTATTAAGCATAAATTAAATACCTTGTTAGAGCTTAATAATAAAACCATTGAGGAGGCTGTTGTAATGATTGATAAATCTTGTGAGCAGGTGCGGGCTATTTCACATAATCTAGTACCACCAGTACTCGAAAATTTTGATTTAAAAACGGCCATTGCAGATTATTGTTCCAATATGAATTATATCCACGAACCAAAAATAACATTTGATTATTTAGGGGATAACTTGAGTTTATCTAAATTAACAGAAGTCAATATTTTTAGAATTACACAAGAATTGCTTACTAATAGTATAAAACACGCTAAAGCAAAAGAGATTAACGTGCAGTTAAGTTTTAGAAATAATGTTATTCAACTAGCTGTAGACGATGATGGTGTGGGGTTTAATACGTTAAACCTAGTATCTAATGGGCTTGGTATTTCCAATATAAAAAGTAGGGTGGCGTTTTTAAATGGAGAAATTGATTTTGTATCTTCGGAAAGCGGAACATCCGTAAATATTCTAATAGATATCGCAAAATTCAATCATGATTAAGGTTTCAATAACAGACGATCATTATGTAGTGCTTAAAGGCATTGAATCCCTTTTAAAGGATGAAAAGCATATTAATGTTATCTCCATTCATGAAAATGCAAAAGACACCTTAAAAGCCTTTAAGGTTAATGAGCCAGATATTTTGTTTTTAGATATTAATCTACCAGATATTAATGGTATAGAACTTACAAAAACCATAACAAAAACCTTTCCAAAGGTTCGAATTATTGCCTTAACTAATCATGAAGACGTATCGTTTGTAAAACGTATTTTAGATAATGGAGCATTTGGGTATCTTCTTAAAAATGCACATAAAGCCGAATTGCTAGAAGCCATTTCTACCGTTACTAAAGGCGAAAAATTTCTTCAGGAATCCATAAAGAAAAAAATTTTAAATCAGTCTTTAGGAAGAACAGAAAATACTGCGTTTCAGCCTAAACTTACAAGAAGAGAAACCGAAATTTTAAAGGCTATTTCTGAAGAATTAACCACGCAAGAAATATCAGAAAAACTATTTATTAGTCCAAAAACTGTAGAAGCCCACCGCATGAATATTATGAGCAAGCTAGGGGCAAAAAATAGCGTTGGTATTATTAAAATAGCTATCCAGAAGCAGTTGTTGTAAATGCATTTTACTTTTCTATTATTGATAAAAAACACACGCTTTTAAATGGAAAAAGATATTTGGTGGTTCATAGAGATGACTAGTGCAATTTATAAAGCAATAAACCTTAAATTTGCAACTTAATTTAATTTGCAAATGTCCAATACAATCTACATAGGTTACTATTTTAAAGTAAAACCCATACAACCAGCGGTCGAAATACTAATTGCAGAACTTGGTTATGCAGGTTTTGAAAGTTTTGTAGAAACCGAGGAAGGTGTTACAGCATACATCCAAAAGGAAGAATGGAATGAAAATAATCTTGATGATATTCAAATATTAAATTCTGATGAGTTTGAAATTACGTTCACTTTTGAAGAAATAGAACAAACCAACTGGAATGAAGAGTGGGAGAAAAACTTTAACCCTATTGTAGTAGACAACGTTTGTGCAGTTCGTGCACCTTTTCATGAGAAGTTCGATACGCAATACGACATTATTATCGAACCCAAAATGAGTTTTGGTACAGGGCATCATGAAACTACGCATATGATGATCCAGCATATCTTGAAGAATGATTTTAAAGATAAATCGGTTTTAGATATGGGATGTGGAACCGGTGTTTTAGCAATTTTAGCAGAAATGAAAGGTGCCAAACCTATTGATGCTATCGACTACGATAATTGGTGTTACCTAAACAGTTTGGAAAATGTTGAGCGAAATACTTGTAAAAATATTACAGTAATTGAAGGCGACGCGTCAGTTTTAAAAAATAAATACGACATAATAATAGCCAATATAAATCGTAATATTTTAATGCAAGACATGGAGACTTATGTGTCTTGTTTAAATAAAAATGGTTTGCTGTTTCTAAGTGGATTTTACGCAGATGATATCCCAATGATTCAAAACGAATGTGAAAAACATCTGTTAAAATTTGAAGAAAAACTGGAAAGAAACAATTGGGTATCGTTAAAATTTATAAATTAGTAGGATTATTAATCCCCAAAGATTATTAAATTATGAGTATTAAAGAAAAAGCATCAGAAGAATTATTACTAGAAGAAGCCGTATTAACTCAAAATGAGATAGTATTGTTTAATGATGATGTAAACACTTTCGATCATGTAATTGAAACCCTTATTTACGCCTGCGAGCATACTGCAGAACAAGCAGAGCAATGCGCAATACTTGTGCATTACAAAGGAAAGTGCACAGTAAAAACGGGAGCTTTAAAAGATTTAAAACCCCGCTGCTCTATGCTTCTAGAAGCAGGTTTAAGTGCAGAGATTGTATAAAAAGGCCGCCTAAAAATGTAATTGAATTGTGAGAGTTATTCAGCTAATATTTAGTTGGCAACCTTATAGTTTTATTGTATTCTTCCAATAGCGCAACTCACTAAAGACTTCGCTTTAGTAGTAAAATCATTTTTATCGCCAACTACTGGATAGCCTATTTCGTTTAAAGTGTTTTTCACTATTTCAATAGTATTTTCCTGATTGTAGTTAAACGATACCGTATTACTACTAGTATTTACTTGTGCATTAACTACATCGTCTATACTAGATATTTTTTTTATAATGGTGTTGGCACAACCGCCACATTTTAAATTTTGTACTTCTAAGCTTATTTCCATGGTGTTATCGCTTTTTTAGTTTATAGTGTGCTAGGACAAACATAATTTGTAACAGGTAAGTCGCTATTTTTTATAGCACCAAAACCACCAGCAATATCAATTAAGTTATCAAATCCACGAGCTTTTAAAATAGACGCTGCAATAACAGAGCGATAACCACCAGCACAATGCACGTAATACGTTTTATCTTTATCTATAGCGTTCATGTTATCATTAATATAGTCTAAAGCAAAATGCTGCACCTTATCGCCTACGAGATGTTCAGATTTATATTCGCCATCTTTTCTAACATCTAATACATTACTAGATTTGCTGTCGTAGTCCTTAGAAAATTCATCGACAGAAATAGATTTTATAGATTCTACATCTTTTCCTGTTTTTTTCCAAGCTTCAATACCGCCTTCTAAATAGCCTAAAGTATTATCGTAACCAACACGCGATAATCGTGTTACGGTTTCTTCTTCTCGTCCCTTAGGAGTTATTAGTAGTATTGGTTGTTTTAAATCGGTAATTAAAGCGCCAACCCATGGTGCAAACCCACCATTAATACCAATAAAAATGGAATTAGGAATATGGGCTTCAATAAATTCTTTTTCTGTTCTAACATCTAAAACTAAAGCGTTTTCATGGTTTGCTATGTTTTCAAACTGTTGTGGGGCTAAAGGTGTATCGCCTTTTTTTAATACGTTTTCAAAAGAATCGTAACCAGATTTGTTCATCATAGCGTTTTTTGCAAAATACTGTGGTGGTGGTGCAATACCATCTAGCACTTCTTTTACAAATTCGGCTTTGGTCATGTTTGCTCTTAAAGCATAATTAGTTTTCTTTTGCTCGCCTAAAACACCTACGGTTTCTTTGCTTAAATTTTTGCCACAAGCAGAACCCGCGCCATGTGCAGGGTAAACAATAACATCGTTTGGAAGTGTCATTATTTTTTCTCTTAGCGAATCGTATAACATGGCAGCTAAGTCTTCTTTTGTTAAATCGGACTTAATCGCTAAATCGGGTCTGCCAACATCACCTAAAAACAAGGTGTCTCCCGAAAAAATAGCGTGTTCTTTTCCGTTTTCATCAAACAGTAAAAATGTAGAAGACTCTAAGGTATGCCCAGGTGTGTGTAATACTTTAATAACAACATCGCCCAATTTAAACTCTTCATTATCTTTAGCCGAATGAATATCGTAGCTCGTTTCTGCTCCTGGACCATAAATAATTTTTGCTCCTGTTTTTTTAGCCAAATCGACGTGCCCGGAAACAAAATCGGCATGAAAATGCGTTTCGAAAATATACTTAATTTTAGCATTTTCTTTAGTTGCTTTATCCACATATTGTTGGGTTTCACGCAAGGGATCAATAATGGCTACTTCACCCTTCGATTCTATATAATAAGCGCCTTGCGCTAAACAACCAGTGTATATTTGTTCTATTTTCATTTTTTTATTTTTTTGTAATTCCCACTAAAGCGGGAATTTTTTCCATTACTTATTTTCCATTACTAAATTACAAAACCTTAGCATGTTGCTTTGTAACATATATTACGGATCGTTTTATTTTAACTCTTTGTATATAATATAAACAGCCATAATTAATACAAAGTATCCAAAACTTGTTTTAAGCTTTTTTCCACTTATAAATTTAGAGAGAAATACGCCAATAACAATTCCTACTATTGAAATAACGGTAAACGCCAGTAAAAAGGTCCATTCTATATCTATAGTTTGCACATCGCCTATAAAACCTATTAGGGAATTAATAGTTACTATAATTAAGGAGGTACCAACAGCTTTTTTCATTGGTATTTTAGCCCATATTACTAATGCTGGCACATATAAAAAACCACCACCAGCACCAATAAGACCTGTAACTGTACCTATAGTTAAGCCTTGAATAAAGGTTTTATAATAGGATTGTTTTGTAGCAAGCAACTCCTGTGGCTTGTCTTTTTTTATCATGGAATAGGATGCAATAATCATAATAATTGCAAAAAATATCATGATGCCCATATTTTTTGTTAAACTGAAATCTCCAAAGGAGAAAAGGGTATCGGGTATACTTTGAACCAGATACCGACGTGTTAAATACACGGCTAAAAATGATGGGAACGAAAAGGCTAATCCTGTTTTAAAATCTACTAAGCCTTTTTTGTGTTTTTGGTAGGTACCAACCATAGATGATGTTCCTACAACAAATAGGGAATAGGCTGTGGCAATTACAGGATTGTACCCTAAAAGATAAACCAAAAGCGGCACGGTAAGTATAGAACCACCACCGCCAATTAGTCCTAAAACTAAACCAACAATTAGTGCGCCTATATAGCCTAATATTTCGGTTGTTCCCATTGTTTAGTGTGGTAGTTTTTTTTGTAACAGTCCGTAAATAAATGTGCCTAACACCGCCGATGCAATTACAATAATCATGCTCCAAACACCAGTACCCAAAAGAATATACATAGGGCCAGGGCAAGCGCCTATTAAAGCCCAACCTAAGCCAAAAATAGTACCGCCTATAATGTATCGTGCTAATCCGTTGTCTTTTTTAGGGACATAAATATCTGCGCCTTTTATACTTTTTATATGGCCTTTTTTAGCAATTTGTAAAAATAAAATACCAGATGCTATGGCTGTACCTATAATGCCATACATATGAAAGGATTGAAACCTGAACATCTCGTAAATGCGGTACCATGAAACGGCTTCGGATTTTACTAATACAATTCCAAAAAATATGCCGACTAATAGAAATTTTACTGCTTTCATAGTTTTAAAAAATTAAGGGTAAAATAAAATTAGTCATAATTAAACCGCCAATAAAAAAGCCTATTACGGCAATTAGAGATGGTTTTTGTAAACTACTTAAACCTGTAATGGCATGACCAGAAGTGCATCCGCCAGCGTATCGTGTACCAAAACCAACTAAAATGCCTCCAACTATTAAAAGTATTAAGGTTTTAGGCGACGATAAAGCTTCCAAGCTAAACATTTCGTTAGGCAATAACGTAGCTCCTGGATTTTTAAAGCCCATGTTTTTAAGTTCTGCTACGGTGTTAGGGTTTAAATTTGCACCACTTGTAGTGGATAGAAATTTTACTGCTATAAAACCTCCAATAATGGCACCGAGTACTACGGTTAAATTCCATAATTGGTCTTTCCAATTAAATTTGAAAAAATTAGAAAATTTACCAGCTCCGGCTATGGTACACATAGTACGTAAGTTGGACGACATTCCAAATGTTTTGCCAAAGTAGAGTAGTAGTGCCATAACTAGGGCTATTAGTGGGCCAGAAACATACCACGGCCAAGGGTTTAATATAAATTGCATACCTGATAATTTTATGCAAATTTACATTGAAGTTTACCTTTTTATGTAATAAAGGTTACTTAGCGATGGTTATCTAGTTGGGTTTTAGGAAGATGTTTTTTTAGAATAGCGTTTTATTGGGGCTTGCACTGCAGATAGCAGATGGTTGCGCTAGGGATTGCAATGGAAAGCCCACAGCCCGACGTAGGAGGTGCGAGGACTTGTAGTGGAAAGCCCGACCCTTGGGTAGCGCCCAAATGGTTTAAAGGACTACTATTTTATTTCGGCCTAATTTTATTTTGTTTTCGGTTTCTAGTTTTTTTAGTAGTCTTGAAATTACAACGCGAGAGGTATTTAAGTCTTCGGCGATTTCTTGGTGTTTTATGGAAATGGTATTGGTCTCATCGATTATACTTAGGTTTTTTAAGTATTTATAAAGACGCTCGTCCATTTTTTGAAATGCAAGACTGTCAATAGCTTGTAGCATCTCGTCGAAACGGATTTGGTAGCTTTGTAGAATGAAATTCCGCCAGCTTTCGTTGTTATGAAACCACTTTTGCATGTTTTGTACCGGAATGAGAATAAGTGTGGAATCTTTTTCGGCTACGGCTCTAATTTTACTTTTTGTGGTGCCTAAACAACAGGTTAAGGACATGGTGCAGGTATCGCCGGCCTCAAGAAAATAAATGAGTAGCTCATTGCCCTCGTTATCTTCTCTAATAATTTTAATATCGCCGGTTAATAGCAAAGGAATGTAATTCAAGGTTTGATTAATATCAATTATGATATCATCTTTTTTGAAGTTTTTTAATATTCCTTTTTGCGAAATTTCTTGGATTAATACTTTGTCTAGATGGTGAGCGAATTGTTGCTCTAATAAATTTTTAGCCATATTCAAAAGTAATAATTATTACTAAATTTAACGTGTATTAGACTTTATTTGGTTTTAAATGGATTGTTATTTTCAACTTGTAGCTTCTTGAAATATAGTTGTGTCCTTTGGTTTACAAAATGTATTTTTGTTGGTAATATGGATTCATTAACACAAATAGTATTAGGAGCTGCTGTAGGAGAAGCTGTTTTAGGTAAAAAAGTTGGAAATAAAGCCATGCTTTATGGCGCCATTGCCGGAACTATTCCTGATTTCGATGTGTTTGCTTCGCATTTTACAGATACCGTTTCGGCATTGGCCATACATCGTGGCTTTACACACTCTATTGTGTTTTCTGTGCTTTTTGCGCCTCTTTTTGGATGGCTAGTATCACGTTATGAAACTTATAAAAGTTTTAAGGACTGGTCTTGGTTATTCTTTTGGTCGTTTGTAACACATCCAATTTTAGATGCGCACACCACTTGGGGAACGCAATTGTTTTGGCCTTTCGATTTACGATTAGCTTTTAAAAATATATTTGTAATCGATCCTTTGTACACCATCCCTTTTTTGGTGTTTTTAATTTTAGCTATGCGCCAAAAACGCACTACAGCAAAGCGTCGGTTTTACAATAGCATGGGATTAATAATTAGTACCACTTATTTGGCAATAACCTTACTATTAAAGTGGGTGGCATACACTAAATTTGAAGCTGCTTTAGATACACAAAATATAGCGTATTTAGATATTGATACTAGGCCTTCGCCTTTAAACACCATACTTTGGAGTGCTAATGTGCAAACCGAAAACGCCTATTTACTGGGTAATTATTCGTTTTTTGATTCGCAACCCATTACTTTTGATAGCTACCCTAAAAACCATGAGTTATTAGGGGATTTGATTGAAGATGAAAGCGTAAAACGTATGATTGCTATTACCGAAGGTTGGTACACCATCAATAAAAAAGAGGATACCCTTTATTTTAACGATTTACGATTTGGGTTGTTAAGTTTAACGCCTAAAGCAGAAAACTTTGTATTTAAATTTAGGTTAGATGTAGATGCTTCTGGCCATGTTATTTTTACAGAAGAACCTAAAGATAATAGGGATGCTAAAAAACTGCTAACCGAATTATGGCATCGCTTAAAAGGAAACTAATTTAAAATGGAATACGTTTTAAGGAGGCTTACCTAAGGTTTTTTAAATTTTAAATATATTACAAACAAAACTTGAAAATTTATGGATATTACAGCTGCATATACAGATCTATATCAAATAACAATGGCGCAAGTCTATTTTGTTACCAAGCCAAATGGTAGGGCGGTATTTGATTATTATTTTCGTCATAATCCTTTTGGTAGTGGCTATTCCATATTTGCTGGGTTGGAAGATGTATTAGATATTTTGGATTCGCTTAAATTTTCAGATTCCGACATCTCTTATTTAAAAGAAAAAGGATTTGAAAATGAGTTTTTAGAGTACTTGAAAAATTTCAGTTTTAAAGGCAATATCCGTTCTAGTAAGGAAGGGGATGTTGTTTTTCCTAATCGTCCTATTTTACAAGTAGAAGCCAATATTATAGAAGCACAAATAATAGAAACTCTGTTACTTAATATTCTTAATTTTCAAACCTTAATTGCTACCAAAGCGAGTAGAATTCGCTATAGTGCCAAAGATGCTATATTATTAGATATGGGTTTACGTCGTGCACATGCTACAGGTGGATATTATGCCTCGAGAGCTGCTGCCATTGGTGGATTTGATAGTACTAGTAATGTAAAAGCAGCAGAGGATTACAGCATCCCATCTACAGGAACCATGGCGCACGCTTTTATACAAAGTTATAATAACGAGTTAGAGGCCTTTCGCGATTTTGCTCGAATACGCCCTGAAAATTGTGTGCTTTTAATTGATACATATAACACCTTAAAAATAGGACTTCCAAATGCCATTACAGTGGCTAAAGAAATGGAAGAACGCGGCGATAAATTATTCGGAATCCGTTTAGATAGTGGCGATTTGGCCTATTTATCTAAAAAAGCAAGAGCCGTTTTAGATGCTGCTGGTTTACAATATGTAAAGATTGTTGTGTCCAATCAATTAGACGAAATTGTAATTAAAAGTTTAAAAGAACAACATGCGCCTATTGATGTTTTTGGTGTAGGAACCAATCTCGTTACAGGAAGACCAGATGCTGCTTTGGATGGTGTTTATAAATTATCGGAATTTAATGATGCGCCTAGAATTAAACTCTCTGAAAACATTATAAAAGTATCGCTTCCTTTTAAAAAGCAAGTGTATAGAATGCTGGATGCCGATGGCATGTTTTATGGCGCAGATGCGGTTGCTATTTACTCAGAAGGCGAAGTAAGCCAAATGGAACATCCTTTTGATATTACTAAGCAAATAGATATTAGTGAGCTTGAAAAAGAGCCTTTATTAGAATTGGTTATGGAGCATGGTAAACGTGTGGCACCGGCTAGAACAGTTACCGAGATTTCAAAATATTCGCAATCGCGTTTAGATAAACTACCTGTTGAATATAAACGTTTTCATAACCCGCATATTTATAAAATAGGACTTAGTAGTAAACTTAAAAACGAACGAAATAATCTTATTAACCAGCATAAAAGCTAAATATGAAAACACTTTTAGTTATTGATGTACAAAATGATTTTATTCCTGGAGGATCACTTTCCGTACCTAACGGCGATAAAATTGTACCAGTAATAAATAGCATACAAGATTCATTTGATTTGATAGTAGCCACACAAGATTGGCACCCTAAAGAGCATTCTAGCTTTGCTGTAAATCATGAAGGTAAATCGGTTTTTGATCGTATTGAGTGGCGCGGTAATATGCAAACCTTATGGCCAGAACATTGCGTGCAAGGTACCGTGGGAGCAGAGTTGCATCCAGAATTAGACACCACAAAGTACGAGGCTATTTTTAGAAAAGGAACCGATAAAGCTATTGATAGTTATAGTGCCTTTTATGATAATAACCATTTAAAAGCAACTGGTTTAACTGGCTATTTAAAGGAAAAAGGAGCGACCCAACTGTATTTTTGTGGTTTGGCTTCAGATATTTGTGTTTACTTTTCTATATGTGATGCTGTTAAAGAAGGATTTGACTGCTATTTTATTGAAGATGCCGCTAAACCTCTAGATGTAGAAGCGTTTGAAGCTATAAAGACTAAGATGCTTGCCATGGGTGTTCAAATTATAACATCTGAAAACTTTATAGCACTTAAATAGTAGCATATGTTTTAGTCACCAAATAAATAAACCATTATTGATTAAGCTTGTTGTATAGTGTTTTAGCGGCTATAAGTCCCAAAACACCTCCTATAGTGGAAACCAAGCAGTTAATGGCAAATAGCGATACATTAAAACTTTCATTTTGCATTATGGACCACGGGTCGAAACCTAATCTTCCAAAAGATTTGATTAATAAAACACTACCAAAAACACCAATTAGAGTATTACCGGTTAACCCGAAAGAATATGTTTTTTTGAAATAACCGAAGGTGTTTGCTGCGGTAATGCCAATTATGATACTAATTAATGAAATAAAAGTTCCCGTCATAACAGAAAATTAAGACTAATGTCCGTAATCCATATTATCAATTTTACCGCTTAATAATCTTTTTTGAACTATAAAGTAAACAATAAGCAAAATGAAACCAATAATGCCCCAGTTTAAGGCTACCGATAAACCATACTCTGGGGCCGCAGTGTTGTATATGGTTAGAGATTCATTAACTGGATTAACCGAAGGTAATATTACCGGAAATAAAGATGCCAAAGACGATGTAATTCCTCCTAATATTAATAAGGTAGAATATAAAAAGGCATACTCATCTTTTTTTATTTTTTTTCTATAAAATAAACCAATTAAACCTATAAAATAAATAATTGGAAATACTAGTAAAAACGGTTTGTCTACAAAATTATTTAAAGAATTAGGGTTTACTATCTGCCACAGGTATAGCGAGAATAAGGTAAGTACTGTTAGTACAATATTAAGCTTAAAAATAATACCTTTTAGTTTGTTATTTATGGAAGAATTGGTTTTTAAAATAACCCAATTGGCTCCATGAATAGCTAAGGTAACTACAGAAATTATACCAATTACAATTGTAAACCAATCTATAACTCCTGGATGATCTGTTAACGGACTAAAACTAGTATTCCATAATGGAAGAAAGAAGTAATGCCCTTCGTGAGCAGAAACTCCATGATGTACATCTCCTAAATTTACGCCACGAACAATATTACCTAACGCAATACCAAAAAACAGGGCTAATAACAAACTTGAAACCCCAAAGGATTTGTCCCAAATGTCTTTCCACATTTGGTATTTAAATTGGCTTCTAAACTCTAGGCCAATGGCTCTAAAAATGATTAACCAAAGTACTATTATTAATGGTAAATAAAACCCGCTAAAAACCGAAGCGTAAAACGTTGGGAAGGCCATAAAAAGCATACCGCCAGCGGCTACTAACCAAACTTCATTTGAGTCCCAAAATAAACCAGCCGATTTAGTAATTACAGCTTTGTCTTTTTCTTTTTTAGCAAAGAATAAATGAATTATTCCCGCTCCAAAGTCATAACCGTCTAAAATAAAAAATACTGCTAAAACAATAGCTATTGCTATATACCAAAATACTTCCATAGTTAATGTGTTTGAGGCGTAGGACCTTGATTTATCGTTTTTCCAACTAATACTAAAAATAATAATCCCAACAGCATATACAAAGCGACAAAACCAAGTAAGGTAAATAATGTATTCCCAGAAGATACGGTAGGTGAAATACCATCGCTAGTTTTTAATAAACCGTAAACAAGGTATGGTTGTCGTCCTAACTCGGTAGTATACCAACCTGTTAAATTTGCTATATAAGGAAAAGGTACTAAAAACATAATTGTCCATAGTAATGGTTTAATAGTATAAAGGTTTTTTCGTATTAAAAAGAATAAGGCCAATGCCATAACACCTATAAAAATAGTACCTAAGCCAACCATTATGTGATACGAATAGTAAAGCGCAGGAATATTACTAGGTAGTTCCTCTTCTTTAAATTGATCCATACCCGGAATTTGTTTGTTCCAATCTTGATGCGTTAAAAAACTTAAAATATTGGGGACAGCAATTTTATTATCCAATTTTTTATCTACCATATTGGGTTGCCCAATAAGAACAATTTCAGAACCAGCTTCTTCGGTTTCAAATATACCTTCCATGGCGGCAAAAGCTGCTGGCTGATGTTTAGCCACGTTTTTAGCATTCCAATCGCCTGTAGGGAACGCTACTAATAGGCTAGAAACCAAACCAAAAATGACCCCTGTTTTTAAGAATAGTTTTCCGTACTCCACTTGTTTATTTCTCAACACATAAAAGGCGCCTATGCTGGCAACAACAAAAGAAGATGTTACTACAGAAGCCATTTGGTTATGTAAAAATGCAGGTAAAAGCCAAGGGTTAGAAAAAAGATCTCCAAAATTATTAAGTACAAATTTTCCGTTTTCTAATATTTCATAACCCACAGGATGTTGCATCCAAGCATTTGTTGCCAAAATAAACCATCCACTTGCCCACGAGCCTAAAAAGACTAAAAAACCAGTTAAAAAGTGTAGTTTTTGCCCCATTAACTTTTCTCCAAAAATAAACAAGGCTAGAAAAGAAGATTCTAAAAAGAAAGAGAACATGCCTTCCATGGCTAAAGTTTGGCCTATAACACTACCTGTTAATTCTGAAAACTTTGCCCAATTGGTTCCAAACTGAAATTCCATAGGAATGCCAGTAACAACACCCATAGTAAAATTAATAGCAAAAATGTTCATTAAAAATTTGGCAGCATTATTATATTTTTCAATTTTAGATAGTAAATACTTCCCTTTTAAAAAGACTATCAATAGTGATAATCCCATGGTTAGCTGCGGAAATATATAATGAAATGTGATAGTAAATGCAAACTGCAATCTATCGTAAAAGAGCATGTCTTCCATATTCTAATTTTAGGCTATAAAAATACAACACAGATCGTTAAATTGACGCTGTTTTACTATAAAAGTATATAAAAATAAGGCTGTATTATTTAAAATAAACTTCTACTTAGCGAATTAAAAAACTTCTATGAAAATCCACTGAATTTTAACCCTATACTAAAGTTAATATTCTATGTTAAAATAAAAAGTAAATGTTTTTAAATACCTAATTTAGGTTTGTAACTCATGTTACGTCCGGTATGTTATTATAGAAAGGTTGAGATATAAAAGAGGTTTTATGAAGCGTTATTTGTATTATAATGTAAATCGAATACCTTTAGTTATCGTCTGGTGGGGTGTTTTTTTTGCCTCCCATCATAAAGTTAATCAAAATACCTACTAAGGTTAGGCAAACCAGAGCGAAAATAGCAATCATTATTACGCCATTACTCCAGTTGTATAATGCTATGTTTTGAGTTATCATGTTTAAAGTATTTAGTCGTTACTATAAAGTGTAAATGTATTAACCCTAGTTTTTATTAAATATGATTTTTATCAGTATAGTTGTTTAAAAATTATTTTGACTGATGCTCTAACTTAATTTATAAAACATTACTGGTGTTTTAATAGTCTCGAACAATTGATGTTAGGCTAATATTAGAGATAAGCTTTTATTATTGATAAAAACAATTTTTAAAATTTATTTAAATAGAAAGAAAAAATTTGGTGGTTTTTTATAAAAAAATGTATATTTGCACCCACAAAAAAGGCCTCGTGGCGCAACTGAATAGCGCACTTGATTACGGCTCAAGAGGTTACAGGTTTGAATCCTGTCGAGGTCACAAAAAGCTTTCAAGAAATTGAAAGCTTTTTTTTGTTTACTCTGTTCCCCATTAATATTCACGAAACTATTTATAAGTACAAGACAAAATGGTGTTTTACTTATAAAAATACTATGCTAATTTCTTATTTAGTTTGAATAGGATTTCAATTCATCATACAAATTTTACAGTTCGGTAATTAAGAGTTTTTGAAGTTGCCCTTGTAATGCACCTTTGCGGTATGTTACTTGTGTTTCAGTAACTCATCAAAAAAATCGAACAGTAAAATTACATTCATCATGAAAAAAATTACCATGATCCTAGTGGCGTTAATCAGCCTACAAGTATCGGCTCAAACCATTATAAGCGGAACCGTTTTTAATGCCAAAAACGAACCTATAGAAGGTGCTAACGTTTATTTAGAAGGCACGTACGATGGCGCTACTTCTAACGAAAAAGGAGCCTTTTATTTTGAAACCCCAGCAACAGGAACCCAAACTTTAGTGGTTTCATTTTTGTCGTACGAGCCATTTACAATAGTTGGCGATGTTTCTTTTATGAAAGGTATAGAAGTAAAATTACGAGAAGATGTAAGCGCTTTAGATGCCGTGGTATTATCGGCAGGAACATTTTCGGCAGGCGATAATAGTAAAGTTAATGCTTTAAAACCTCTAGATGTAGTAACTACTGCCAGTGCATTAGGCGATTTTGTAGGTGCTTTACAAACCTTACCAGGAACGACTACGGTGGCCGAAGATGGCAGGTTATTTGTTAGAGGTGGCGAGGCTAACGAAACTCAAATTTTTATTGATGGTATTCGTGTATTTACGCCATATTCTCCAACTACAAATAATGCTCCAACACGCGGTAGATATTCGCCTTTTTTGTTTGATGGCATTACGTTTTCAACTGGAGGATATTCCGCCGAATATGGGCAAGCCTTATCGAGTGTTTTACTTCTAAATACAACAGATGAGCCCGATCAAGAAAAAACAGATATAGGTATAATGAGCCTTGGTGCTACGCTTGGTAATACGCAAAAATGGAAAAAGAGCGCTTTAAGCGTTAATGCATCATACATAAATTTAACACCTTATAATGCTATTTTTAAAAGCAGAAATGATTGGATAAAGCCTTTTGAAACCGTATCGGGTGAAGCTGTTTTTAGAAAAAAAACAAACTCAGGCTTGTTTAAGCTTTACGGAGTTTTTGATGCTACTAATTTCGAGCTTACTCAAGATGATATTAATGAGCCAGAAGGGGCTTATTTTAAACTTAAAAACAATAATTTTTACTTAAACGGATCGTATCAAGGTGTATTAAATGATACTTGGACTTTTTTTAGTGGCGTTAGTTTAACGCAGGCTAAAAACGACTTAAATATAATTGAAAGCAAGGTAAATAACCACGAAAAGTCTTTGCACGCTAAAATGAAATTTAAAAACAGAATTAGTAACCGTTTGAAACTTTATTTTGGTACCGAATATTTTGCAACTCAATTTAACGAATCGTATAAAGACACTTCTATTGTCCATGAAGATTATGGATATAATAATAACATTGCAGCCGTTTTTGCCGAAGCCGATATCTTTATATCTAAAAATTTAGCGCTTAAAACTGGGCTGCGTGGCGAGTATAGTGCAATTTTTAAAGATTTTACAATGGCACCACGAGTTTCGGTTGCTTATAAAACAAGTAGTAAAAGTCAAGTATCTCTGGCTTATGGTAATTTTTATCAAAACCCTTCAAGTAATATTTTAAAGTTTAATACAGACTTAAAAGCGGAAAATGCGTCGCATTATATTTTTAATTATCAATACAATGGCGATAGACAAGTTTTTAGAGCCGAAGGCTATTATAAAAACTATAGTAATTTGGTTAAGTATGATACAGAGTTTACCAATTTTAACAGCAATTATACCAGTAATGGTAGCGGTTATGCCACGGGATTAGATTTGTTTTGGAGAGATAGTAAAAGCATTAAAAATTTCGATTACTGGTTAAGTTACTCACTTTTAGATACCCAACGCGATTACAATAATTATCCAACAAAAGCGCAACCCAATTTTGCAAATACGCATAATGCATCGGTTGTGGGAAAATATTGGATAGACTCATTGCGTAGTCAGGTTGGTATGAGTTATAGTTTTGCTTCGGGAAGGACGTATACAAACCCCAATAGCACAGGTTTTTTAAACCATAAAACAAAATCATTTAACAACTTAAGTTTAAATTGGGCTTATTTAATTAGTCCGCAAAAAATACTCTATGCCTCGGTAAATAATGTGTTAGGATTTAAAAATATTAACGGTTACCAATATGCCAATGCACCAGATGTAAATGGAACTTTTAATAGACGTGCTTTACAACCGGCTACCGATCAGTTCTTTTTTGTTGGCTTCTTTTGGACCATTAGCGACGATAAAAAAAGCAATCAGTTAGATAATTTATAGCATATAATTAAGATTATTAGATACTATTTAATGCGCCTTGCCTGTGTGGTAAAGGATAAACCTTGTTGCCCTTTGGTAGAATTCATAACACCTTCAAATAAAGGTTCTGGACAGCCTTTAGGGACTTTCCATTCAAAAATAAAATTAGAGCCTGTGCCACCAGCAACATCGGTTTCATCAATTATTATTTCGGTGGTTTCCATAGGGCCCAAATAAATAGGGTCTTTAAAATAGGTTTTTACTGGTGCGCCATGAGAATCGTAGTAATTAGCCTTTAAAAGATATATGGTGTCTAAATCGCTGGTGTTTCTTAAGCTCACCATAACAGTTAAATTATGAGTAGTGTGCTCAGAAACGCTATAAATTTGAGAATATATAGATAGATACGATTTTCCATATTCCAAAGAATCTGTAGCTTTTATGTTCGCCTTACGTTTCGACCAGTTTTCATGGTGAAGCGAACTAACCTCTTTCGTTTCATTACAACTTAAAAAAATAAAGAACAGTGCAAGCGAAAAATATTTTAGTTTCATTTTTAATGCGATTTTATTAAAATGCTATTACTACAAATATAACACACCCTTTCTAGAAACGTTTATGCATCCGGTATATAATTACTTTTTTACCTCAAATTTTAAAAGGAAATAAATTTTAAATCCTAAAGAGTTTGTAATATTCAATTAAATAGGTAAACAATTTTAAGATATGACAAATATCATAGTTGATTAATTGAAGATACAATAATTTTAAGGTATTGAAATTAAGATGACTTAATAAAGTAATAAGGCATCTGTTAATACTAAATGTTATGGAAGCTAAAAAAAATCCAAACTTAGACATAGGAAGAAATAGCAGCATTTATTTTGCTATAGGGTTAAACTTAATGTTGTTTTTATCATGGCAGGCGTTAGAATATAGAACCTATGATAAAGCAGAATCTAATATCGATATTGTAGAAATGGAAGACGTAGTCGAAGAAGATATTCCTATTGTTTCCATGAATACGTCACCACCGCCACCACCACCGCCACCAGCGGCTATTAGCGAATCGGTTGAAATTGTGGACGATGCCATTGAAATTGAAGAAACTGTAATTGAAAGTACAGAAATAGATCAATCTGATGCTATTGAAGAGCGCATTGTATCTGTTGGAGATGTGGTTGTCGAAGAAATAGAAGAAGACGTTCAAGTGGCTTTCGCGGTTATTGAAGACGTACCTGTATTTCCAGGATGCGAGGGCTTATCTAAACAGGCCACTAAAGACTGTTTTCAAAAAAAGATGTTAGAGCATGTTACCAGTAATTTTATTTACCCTCAAGCCGCTTTAGATTTAGGAATTCAAGGTCGAGTATCCGTAATTTTTGTAATAGATAAAACAGGATACATAACAGGGATTCGTTCTAGAGGTCCAGATAAAATATTGCAAAAAGAGGCAGAGCGTATTATAGGTAAATTACCCAAAATGGAACCTGGTAAACAACGTGGTAAGCCAGTAAAAGTAGCTTACGCAGTTCCAATATTTTTTAAGTACGATAGTGGGTCATAGTTTTTAATTTGGGATTAGTTCAATGTGAAATAGGCTGTTTGATAATAGATCAAGCAGCCTATTTTGGTTGTTTATAGGTGTATTTTACAATTCAGTATTAAAAAATTACAATTCGGTAAGTTGGTTTTTTAAAACCTTTAGTTCTGTTGGATATTTGTTGCATCATTTTAAAACAATCAATCATGAAACAATTAATTATTATTGCAACACTACTAATTTCAGGATTAGTATCTGCACAAACAAGTTATGAAAAAGGTATGCAAAAAGCCTTTAGTTTATGGGAGCAAAACCAACCAACCGAAGCTTCAAATTTATTTGAGCGTATTGCACACGCAGAACCAGATAACTGGTTGCCGCCTTACTACGCGGCTCAAATTAATATCCTATATAGTTTTGGCGAAAAAAATGAAGATGTCCTTGCAGCTAAATTAAAAAAAGCTCAAAATTTAATTAATGATGCTACCGCCATTTCAAAGGATAATCCAGAAATTTTGGTGCTTCAAGCCCTTTTACATACCGTTTGGGTTACTTTTGATGGTGCTACCTATGGCATGACACTATCAGGTAAGGTTGTAGAGTTATATACTAAAGCAAAACTTTTAGATCCTACAAACCCTCGTGCTGTGTATTGTAAAGCAGAGTGGGATATGGGTGGAGCAAAGTATTTTGGTCAAGACATCACGCCATTTTGTAAAGATTTAGAGCACGCCACAGAACTTTTTGCTAACTTTAAACCAGAAACTGCATTTCACCCAAATTGGGGAGCAGATAGAGCAAAAATGTTGTTAGACTCTTGCCAAAAATAAAACCGATTAGATAAAAACCATCATGATAAAATCAAATAAAAATATCATTATCACAGTTGTAATTGGCTGTATCATTTTTGCTATTGGTAATTTAATATCGGGTGGTTTTAATTTTAAAACGGTAACAGATTTTTTAGTCAATTTTAGCTTTTATCAGTTGTATTCCTTTGTGTTAGGCTATTCCAATATGTTTTTTTTCGATTATATGGAACGCCGCAACTGGAAAAAAGGCGATGCTATAAAACGGGTTGTTGCGGGCATTATTGGTTCTACTGTTTTAACATTAATAGGTTTGTTTTTGTTAAGAACAACAACTGCTATGGTGTTTAAAGGTTTAACTTTTTCAGAATTTATTAGTAATGAGCGTTTTGAGTTTTATCAATTTGGGTTGTGGATCACCTTAACCATTGTTGTTATTTTTCATGTTATTTATTCGTATAACAAGTATCAGCAAAATAAAATTAAAGAACAAAAAGTTATTGCAGGAACCGCAAGCGCTAAGTTCGATGCTTTAAAAAACCAATTAGACCCACATTTTCTATTTAATAGCTTAAATGTATTAACCAGTTTAATTGAAGAGAATCCTGTTAATGCTCAAAAATTTACAACATCTTTATCCAAAGTATATCGCTATGTTTTAGAGCAAAAAAATAAAGAATTGGTAACGGTAGACGAGGAGTTAAAATTCGCCAAAACCTACATGTCGCTGCTTAAAATGCGTTTCGAAGATAGTATTGTTTTTACCATGCCCGAAAACGCCTCAAACCCAGAAAGCAAAGTCGTGCCATTATCATTACAACTACTGCTAGAAAATGCAGTAAAGCACAACATGGTAACCCCTAATAAACCTTTACAAATAAGAATTTACGAAGAGGCAGGTAATTTAGTAGTCGAAAACAACTTACAACCTAAGCAAATAGTAAAAAAGAGTAGCGGTGTAGGCTTAAGCAATATCATGCAACGCTATGGTTTATTAACCAACAAACAAGTAAATATATATAAAGAAGCAAACCGTTTTGCAGTGTCAATACCTATGCTTACTAAACAAATATCAGTTATGAGAAACGAACCATCCACATCAAAACTAGACGATAGTTACATGCGTGCATTAAACCACGTCGACGAGCTAAAAGGCTTCTATTACAGCCTAATATCTTACTGCTTAGTTATTCCCTTTTTAATCTTTATAAATTACCGAACCTATTGGGATTTCCAATGGTTTTGGTTCCCAATGTTTGGTTGGGGAATAGGCTTAGCCATACAAGCCTTTAGAGTATTTGTAAACGACGGTGCATTTGGCCGGAACTGGGAAAAGCGTAAAATGGAAGAGTACATGCAAAAGGATAAAAACGATTGGGATTAAAATACAGTAGTCATGCAAAATAATTCAGAAAATCAAATCAGTAAAAAGCAAGAGCAGGCGCGCCAACACATCCAAAATATAAAAGGGTTTTACCAGCATCTTGTTGCTTATATTTTATTTATTCCATTTACCATTTTTATAAATTACAAAACCTATTGGGATTATAAATGGTTTTGGTACTCCATAATCATTTGGGGTATAGGGGTAGCCATTCATGCACTTCGAGTTTTTGTGTTTAAAGATGCTTTAGGCTCAAAATGGGAAGCACGCAAAATAGAAGAGATTATGCGAAAAGAAGAAAACAAATGGGAGTAACAACACCAATAACACACAACATCATGCAAAATGCTAATATAGAACCATTCACTAAAAATAATTATGATAAAGAGCAGGCCTATATACGCGCCAAAAAACGTGTAAAAGCGCTAAAAGGATTTTATTGGCACCTGTTCTGGTACATCCTAGTAAATATTTTTTTAATAGCTATGATAGCCATAAACTCAAGCAGTGCCCAATTCTGGCAATTTGGAACCTTTTCAACTGCTTTTTTCTGGGGTATTGGTATCGTTTTTCATGCCATAGGCGTATTTGCTAAAAACCCAATATTTAGTAAAGCCTGGGAAGAAAAAAAGATTAAAGAGTATTTAGAAAAAGATAAAAAACAGTGGAAATAAAAGGTGGCTTTAAGTATTTAAAAAGACTTTAGAAGTTGGGCGCTACCGCACCCTTCGTCTACGCTCAGGGCAGGCGGTCAGGCTTTCAGCAGTCGCTTTTTTGTGTTGCATACCTGCCTGCCGGCAGGCAGGAGTGCAACAACACAAAAAGAGCTCCAACAAATGCCTCAATCCCTAGCGCGGGTTAACCTGTAGTGAGCAGTAATAAAAAAAAGAGATGTTTTCCCGCAAGGTTTTTATAAACCTTGTAGGTATATTTAAACAAGCGGCACTGGCCCTCATGACCATGACAAAAGAAATTAAAAAAAAATAAATCCATGAATGTAATTATTATAGAAGACGAAAAACCATCAGCAAGACGCTTACAACGCATGCTTCAAAGTCTAGATCTAGAAGCTCAAGTCATGTTGCACTCGGTCGAAGAATCCATAAATTGGTTTCAAAATAACTCGCATCCCGATTTAATTTTTCTAGACATTCAATTAAGCGATGGCTTATCTTTCGAGATTTTCGAAGCTATCGAAATAAAATCGGCCATCATTTTTACCACTGCTTACGATGAGTACGCATTACAAGCCTTCAAACTAAACAGTATCGACTATTTGCTAAAACCTATTGATGACGACGATCTAGCAACCGCAGTAAAAAAATATCAAGAACGCGCACCGCAAAAGCAAGCCGTAACCCTCGATTTTAACGATATTAAAAAATTACTAATAAATCCTTTAGATCGGGAGTATAAAAAACGATTTTCGGTTAAAGTTGGGCAGCACCTAAAACTTATAAATATAGACGAAATAGAATGCTTTTATAGCGAAAACAAAGGCACCTATGTACACACCACCGAGGGCCGAAACTATCTTTTAGATACGACCTTAGATAATCTAGAAAACGAGTTAGAACCCAATACCTTTTTCCGTATTAATCGTAAGTTTTTTGTTAATATTAATGCCATAAAAGATATGGTGAGTTATACCAATTCGCGTTTGCAAATAAAATTAAACACGTACAACGAGCAAGATGTTATTGTGGCACGAGAGCGGGTTAAAGATTTTAAAAACTGGTTGGAATAGCATTAGTTTTTCCTGTAAATTGTAGTTTCAACTACTAGTTAATTAAAATACATGTATAAAGTTTAAAACACAAACAGATAAAACTATTTGTGTTTTAAAACATATTATGTAATAGAGTACTAGTATTTATGATCTGGAATGTAAACCAATAGCATTACCATCTATATCTTGTAATATGGAAACAAAACCAAATTCTCCAATGGACATTTTAGGTCTTATAATTTTTCCGCCTGCTTGTTCAACTAGGTTTTCTTCGGTTGTGCAGTCTTGCGATTCAAAATAAATAATCGTGTTGTTGCTATTAGGTACAAAATCTTTTTTTTCTACTAAGGCACCAGTAATGTTTAACCCTTTTGGGTCGAAAGGGAAACCAGATTGTTTTCCAAATTCTGCTGGAAAATCAACAAGTTTTATATTAAAAACAGTTTCGTAGAATGTTTTAGCTTGGTTTAAGTTAGATACATGGATGTCGAACCAATTTACAGGATTTACATTTTTCATATTATTTGCTTTTATATTTTGTTGCGTTATTGCATTACAAAGATGCTACGACTTTAAAATATAAAATTGTAAAAATGGGACACGCTTATTTTTTGCCGTCAAAAATTAAAGACATTTTTAAATGATCGCCATAAAACTCCTTAGGCGTTAAACCTGTAAATTCTTTAAAATCTTTTATAAAATGAGCCTGGTCGAAATACTCGTTTTCGTAGGCTAAATCGGTAAGACTTGGCACATCTTTATTTAATAGTGTTTTTAATGTGTTTTGAATGCGAATGGTTTTAGAGAGTTGTTTAGGACTTAACCCTATGGTAGATGAAAATTTACGGGTTAACTGCCTTCTATTAATATTGTTTTGTTTGGAGAGTTCTGTTACCGAGAATTGTCCATTGGTTTCAAAAATGGTTTCAACGGTCGATTTTACAATACTGTCTATAGTATTTTTATCTGTTAACCGCTTTAGCAGGAATGCTTCTGCTAACTCAATTCTTTCGGCGGTATTGTTGGCGTTTAAAATGTTGTTTCCTAACTCTTGGCCTTCTTTTCCAAAAAGTTCTGTTAAGGGTACCGCGGTGTTTTGAATATCTTTAATAGCAATGTTAGCAAAAGGAAAAAAGCCGTTAGGTTGAAACCGAACTACAAATGAGCCCGTAAAACCTAGCGGTTCTACAACATAAGGTCGTGTAAGTTGCCCTATTAAAAAACAATGTGGTAAAATAATACTTTCTTGGTTGTTTGGGTGGTGGCGGTAAGTATCGGCATAATGAAAAATGAGCTTCATGGTACCATCTGGAATAATGGTATTTTTTGTAGGTGTGTTTTCTGGTGCACTCTCTAAAGTCCAATAACACTTTACCCATTCTACCAAATTTTCTTGTGGTTCAAATATTTTGTGGTTCATAATATTACTCTTAGAGCTAAGTTAATAAAAGAAAATGAGTCTTAGTTTTAGGTTGTAAAAAAACCACCTTGTTTTCACAAAGTGGTTTTTCTGTTTTTATCATTTCCGCGAAAGCGAAAAAGTAACCTTAAAATTAATCTACTTTTTTAAACCGAAGCGTTTCATTGCCATTTACATCGAAAAAAGTTAATATTAAGTTTTCTCTTTTATAAGCTGTTGTATTGGCTAAGGCTTTATTGTAGCTATCTGCTTCAGTGCTATTTACGCACATTTTTTTTGTAGAGGCCATTACACCAAAACTTATGGCGGTATCTGTTATTTTTTTAATTTGGCCTGTGTAATTGTTACAACCATCTGTACCTAAAGCTTGCATGTTAGCAACGTTAATCTCTAAATTTGGTCTGTTATTAGTGTTTGAAATGGCGGTACTGTTAACATGGGTAGCGGCCCAAATATCATGTAAAGCCATTTTGGGATCTTTCTTTTTTTCTAAAACATTAACTAGTTTGTATGCTATTGAAGATGCATCTGCAGGTGTATTACTTTTATCTTTAGGCGTTTCGGTAACTTCAATTTTTTGAAGATAACCAAATTCAAATTCAAAATTTTCAATAGGAGCGTAGAAGTAGCTCCATTTGGCATTTTCTAAATTATTGCCCTTATAAACTTGTAAGCATTTTGTTTTACCTGCCCCTGCATCGCAATCTGCTTTTACACTATTTACCCAATAGGTTACGGTTGCTGTTTCTTTAGTGCTACAAGATGTGCTTAAAATGGTTAAGAATAGAATAACAGTAAGTGATTTTAATAGTTTCATCTGGTTTTTTAATTTTTAAAGGGACAAAGGTCTTAACTTTTATAAAAATTGAATGTTAAAGGTTTTATAAACTATGGCATAAAAAAACCACCTTGTTTTCACAAAGTGGTTTTTCTGTTTTTATTATTTCCGCGAAAGCGAAAATATTTGGTTTTTGTTAATTAAGCGCCCTGTTTTTAGGGTTTGCTACAAATAACCTATTTAATCATGTCGTAACTACGTTTAATAAAGTTTGTTAACTCTTCGCCTTTTAGTAAGCCTTGAGATAAACGTGCTAAATCTAAACTTTGTGTAATTAAACGCTCTTTATCTTCCTTAGCTTCTGCAGCTAAAATATCGCTTACTAACTTAGAGTTTGTATTTACAATAACGTTGTACATTTCTGGCATATTACCAAACATTTGCATACCGCCGCCTCCTGTAGCTTGCATTTCTTTCATTCTACGCATAAATTCTGGTTGCGTAATTGTAAAAGGTGTTTCTGTGCTTTCCATAGCTTCTAATTGTACTTGGAATTTATCAGAAGGTATTACAGATTTTAACAACTCATCTAAAGCTTTAGTTTGATCTTCATCTAATTTAGAAATTGTTGTGTCGTCTTTCTTAATTAAATTATTTACATGATCGCCATCTACACGTGCAAACGTAATGTTGTCTTTAGTGCTTTCTAGTTTCTGAATTAAATGCGATACAATTGGAGAATCCAATAATAACACTTCGTAATCTTTTGCTTTTGCAGACTCGATGTAACTGTGTTGCGCATCTTTATCTGAAGCATAAAGGATAACTAACTTACCATCCTTATCTGTTTGGTTTGCTTTAATTTTATTGAATAACTCCTCGTAAGTGTAATACTTACCATCTACTGTTGGGTATAAAGTGAATGCTTCAGCCTTTTCGAAGAATTTCTCTTCAGACAGCATACCGTACTCAATTACAATTTTAATATCGTTCCATTTAGCTTCAAAATCTTCGCGGTTATTATTAAATAAGGATTTTAATTTATCGGCAACTTTTCTAGTAATGTAAGACGAAATCTTTTTTACTGCACCATCGGCTTGTAAATAAGAACGCGATACGTTTAACGGAATATCTGGCGAGTCAATAACACCACGAAGCATGGTTAAAAACTCTGGTACAATACCCTCAACATTATCCGTTACAAATACTTGGTTTTGGTATAATTGGATTTTATCCTTCTGGATCTGCATGTCGTTAGACATTTTTGGGAAGTATAAAATACCAGTTAAATTAAACGGGTAATCTACATTTAAGTGGATGTTAAACAAAGGCTCCTCAAATTGCATTGGGTACAATTCGCGGTAAAATTGGCTATAATCCTCATCCTTTAAATCTGCTGGTTGTTTTGTCCAAGCCGGATTAGGGTTGTTTATAATATTATCAACCGTAATTTGTCTGTGTGGCTCAGTTGTTTCTTTACCGTCTTTATCCTTTGTAGTTTCCGGAGTATGCTCTGGGTCGTTAATTTGCTTTGTTCCAAATTTAATTGAAACTGGCATAAACTTGTTGTACTTGTTTAATAACTCAGAAATTCGAGACTCTTCTAAAAACTCGGTAGAATCTTCGGCAATATGAAGTATAATTTCTGTGCCTCTTTCGGTTTTATCAGAAGGTTCTAAGGTAAATTCTGGCGATCCGTCGCAAGTCCAATGTGCAGCAGGCTCATCTTTAAACGATTTTGTAATAATTTCAACCTTTTCGGCTACCATAAATGCCGAGTAGAATCCAAGACCAAAATGTCCTATAATTCCAGAATCTTTAGCCGAATCTTTGTACTTATCTAAAAACTCTTCAGCTCCAGAAAAAGCCACTTGGTTAATGTATTTTTCAACTTCATCGGCTGTCATACCTAAACCTTGATCGATAATATGAAGTTTTTTGCCTTCCTTATCAATTTTAACTTCAATTACAGGATTGCCATACTCCACTTTAGCATCGCCAATATTGGTTAAATGTTTAAGTTTTAAAGTAGCATCTGTTGCGTTACTAACCAGCTCACGTAAAAATATTTCGTGGTCGCTATACAAGAATTTTTTAATGAGTGGGAAGATGTTTTCTACCGATACATTAATGTTTCCTTTTGTCATAATATAATTTATTTGTCATTTCCTTTAAGCAGGAAATCTGATTAATTTTAGTTTTAAATTACTGTGATTGTAATAGTCAACAAAAATGCCAATTGACTAAATATGACAAACTGACACCCCTTTTTTATTTGATAAAAGTGAATTATAAAAAACGCCTAAATGCCAAACCTTAATCTATACGGTTTTGGGAATTTCATTTCATTTGGAATTTTACCGTTTAATTTTGTACTTTGTTAATTCATTTAAAAGGTTTCCGTATTCGCAGAAATAGAAATAAGAAAATAACATATGTACAATTCAAAAATAATAGGGCTAGGTAAGTACGTTCCAGATAATGTGGTAACAAACCATGATTTATCTAAAATGATGGATACTAATGATGAGTGGATTACCGAGCGCACTGGTATAAAAGAACGTCGTTGGGTAAAAGAAGGCTCTGGAGATACAACAGCAACAATGGGTGTTAAGGCAGCAAAACAAGCCATAGAGCGCGCAGGAATAGATAAAGACGATATCGATTTTATAATCTTTGCAACCTTAAGTCCAGATATGTATTTCCCTGGACCAGGAGTGCAAGTACAACATGCTTTAGATATTAAAACCATTGGCGCTTTAGATGTTAGAAACCAATGTTCTGGCTTTGTATACGCTATTTCGGTGGCAGATAATTTTATAAAAACCGGTATGTATAAAAACATATTAGTTATTGGTAGCGAATTGCACTCTCACGGATTGGATAAAACCACACGAGGCCGTGGTGTTACTGTAATTTTTGGCGATGGGGCAGGAGCTGCCATTTTAAGTAGAGAAGAGGATAATACAAAAGGTATTTTATCTACGCATTTACACTCGCAAGGCGAACATGCCGAAGAGTTGGTATTAGTAGCTCCAGGCATGGGGAAACGCTGGGTAAACGATATTATAGCAGATAACGATCCTAACGATGAGAGTTATTTTCCTCACATGAATGGCCAATTTGTGTTTAAAAATGCCGTGGTACGTTTTAGCGAGGTTATTGTAGAGGGTTTAACAAAAAATAACTTGCAAAAGGAGGATATCGATATGTTAATTCCGCATCAAGCCAACCTGCGTATAGCGCAGTTTATACAAAAGAAATTTGGTTTGCGCGACGACCAAGTGTTTAATAATATTATGAAATACGGTAATACAACAGCCGCATCTATTATTATTGCACTAACCGAAGCTTGGGAAGAAGGCAAAATAAAAGAAGGCGATAACGTGGTTTTAGCCGCCTTTGGTAGTGGCTTTACATGGGGAAGTGCCATTATAAAATGGGCCTAAAATAAAACATTGGGCGTTACCACAAGGGTCGGGCTTTCGCAAGTCGCTCTCTGCGAGGAGCTCCAACAAATGCTCAATCCCTAACGCATTATCCGCCAAAAACAAGCATCTATGCCAAGGTAAAACTTATCTATAAATATAAAATCAAAAAACCCGAAACATTTAGTTTCGGGTTTTTCTAGCTATTAATCAACTCCAATTAACACTTAAATGAAGAATTATATGGTAGTTGGACGTTTTATTTGTAAAAATATTACAAAGTTTTATTTTTATTCGGTTTTTTACTTCCTGTGATAAAAAAACTCGAAACAGGTTTCGAGCTTTAATTATATGCATCTTAAACTACGAATATGTTTTTTGTAGACGACTAACTCTAAAAATAATTACGTTTTCGCTAATTGGTTAGATTACATATTATACGTTTAACGTAAAAATATTGTGTGTTATTGTTCTGATTTTCAAATTTTAACAATTTTTTTTAACATTTTAAAAATATACACTTAAAAAAACAAAACCCCTAAACTAAATGTTTAAGGGCTTTTATTTAATAATCGTACAAAAATACTAACCATCAATTATTATACAGATTATTAAATGTAATTATTACATATAGCCGCCACCTCCAGATTTGGTGTCGTTTTCTCTTTGTTTTCTTTTTAAGGCACTGTAGTTATTACCACCAAATCTGTACGATAACGCTACATTCCAGGTGTTGCTTTCCCAATTAAATCCGCCAATATTAGGAAATGGTGTGCTGCCTTCAAATTCGAATTTCATGGTGTTAAAAATGTCGTTATAATTAAAACTAAGTGTAGCTCTGTTATCTTCTAAAAAGTTATAGCGCATACCTGTATTAACCATATACATAGGTTCTCTAGTAAATTGAAGACTTTCCTCTTCGCCTCTATACATGGCAAATAATGAAAAACTTAATTTTTTCGATACTTTAAAATTGTTAAAGGCTCTTACATTCCAAATAATAGTTTCAACCTCGTTGTTTTGCTCCAAAATATCATCTACGGTTGCATTTTGTATATCGTCGGTATTTAAAACCTCTATAATACCTTGTTGCTTTTGCGAGTACAAATCAAAACTACCATTTAAGCTCCACCATTTGGTTGGTCGGTAATTTGTAGATAACTCAAAACCATATGCTGTGGTGTTATCAAAATTATCATAAGATAAATTTGAATTTCCAGAGGTTATATTGGTTCTATCTATAAAAACATATCTATTAATATTGTCTTCAATAATTCTGTAAAAAACACCTGCAGTTATACTACCTTTTTTTAATTGTCTTGTATAATTTGTTTCAAGAGAGTTTGTAAATTGAGGTTGCAATTTGGTATTTCCAAACGACGATAAACGTGGTGTGCTCCACTCTCTAATTGGGTTTACCTGCTGTAATCCTGGGCGGTCTACACGACGACTAAAACTTAATTGATAGGAGTTCTTTTCGGTTGGGTTGTAAGTTATAAATGCCGAAGGGTATATTTGAAAATAATCATTTTCAAAAGGAATAAATTCTGTGCTAGCATCGCTAAATGTTTTTAAAGCATCGGCGTTTACGTTAACCTGTTCTCCTCTAATACCAACTTGATAGTTCCATTTTTCCAATGTTTTTCCGTAGGTAAAGTATGCCGAGTATATGTCTCTATTATAATCAAAACCGGTACTTGGTGTGGGTATAATGTCGCCTTCGCTAGAAAACGTTTGCCCTGTAGAGGTGTAGTCGATATTGGTGTTAAATAAGCGAGCTTCAAGGCCTGCTTCAATTTTGGTTTTGTCGTTTACAGGTTTTACGTAGTCAATATTTACTGTGGTTTGTTGGCGTTGTGTGTCCACATTATCAACATAGTTATTAGGGAAATCAAAATTAAAGAAATTAAAATTGGCAAGTTCGTCGCTTTCAAAATCGTTGTAATCAATTTCAATATCTAAGGTTTCGTTTTCATCTGTAAATTCGTGCTTGTAGGCTAAGTTATATTGTCCAGAATTATTACCCGAAGTATTATTAAATAATTGACTTTGTGTAAGCGATGGGTAGTTTATTATGGCGCTTCCAGAATTATTACCGTTATAAATATTTTGGTTGGTAAAAAATGAAAGTGTGTTTTTATCATTCACATAAAAATCGACCCCAACTTTATATAAATGCGATGTTCCACTGTTTAAAAATTTAAAGTTTTGCATGGAATTATCATCCAAACGCAGTATCGACCCAAAATTATCGTATTTACCTACGTTATTTCCGTAGTTTCCATAAAAATTGAATTTACCATTTCTGTAATTCATATCTATAGAGCTATTAAATTTTGCAAATACCTCATGCGTTAATCCTACATTAAGGTTACCATTAAAACCAATTTTTGTGTTTTTATGTAATTTAATATTAATTATACCACTCATGCCTTCAGGATTATATTTAGCCGAGGGATTTGTAATTAATTCAATTTCTTTAATGGATGTAGACGGAATTTGTTTTAAAAGCTGTGCAATAGGCACGTTGCTTAATTTGCCATCAACCATAACGCGTACATTTTCGTTACCACGTAAGCTAATGTTTCCGGATTGTTGATCGATACTAACCGAAGGAATATTATTCATAATATCGCTTGCGTTTGTTCCGGCGGTAGTTAAATCTTTTCCAACGGTAATTACTTTTCGGTCTACCTTTTGTTGAATGGTCGATACCTCGGCTACTACAGTAACAGCGTCTAAACCTTCGGCAGCTTCTTCAAGTAAAATAGTACCTAAGTTAACATTGTACTTGTTTTTGCCAATGGTAATAGTTTTATTTACTGTTTTATAGCCAATGTATTGTATGCTTACAATAATGTCTCCTTCGGGTACTTGGCTTATAGTAAATGTACCATCGTCTAAACTTATACCTCCAGTAATGTTAGCGTTTTTTGTATCTTTAATTATAATATTTACATACGGTAAGGGTTGCTGTAAAGTGGCGTCTAATACAGTACCAAATACGGTTCCTGTTTTATCAATTTTGGGATCTGTTGTTTTGGCTTGTGCTATGGAAATGGAAAATAAAATAGCACACAAATAAATTAGTGGTCTCATAATGGTGGTTTGATTTTTGATTGATGTTTCTTAGAAGACGGCAAAAATCAAGTTCTGTTACCGTAATGAGGTGAAATTAACAGTCTTTTAACAGTTTAAAGATTTATGAATAAAAAAACACTGGTGCTTGGGGCATCATTAAAACCACAAAGGTATTCCAATATGGCTATTAAGCGATTGGTTTCAAATAATATAGAGGTAGTTGCCTTTGGTTTACGTAAAGGGGAAGTGGCTGGCGTAGAAATAGATACCGATTTAATACCATACAAGAATGTGCATTCGGTTACCTTGTATTTAAACCCAGCACGACAACAAGAATACTACGATTATATCGTGTCTTTAAAACCCAGTCGTGTAATATTTAATCCTGGTACGGAAAACCCAGAGTTATATAACATTTTAAAGGCAAATAATATAGCTTTTGAAGTAGCCTGTACCTTGGTGTTACTTTCTACGAATCAATATTAAACCTAAAAAAGTTATTAAGCCATTTATTGGTAAAATTTCCCAATGAAATTTATAATGTCCTATAACACTTGCCGGTAAAGAGGTTAATCCAAATGTTATGAGTATGGACGCTAACCCAACAAGCCAAACATATTTATCTTTAATTTGGTAATTGGTAAGAATGCCAAATGCAAATAAGCCAAGTAACGGCCCATAAGTAAATGTGGCAAACTTAAATAGGTTGCTTACTACATTCCCTTCTAGGCTATTAAAAATAATAACCACAATTATTAGTAAAATGGAAACGCCAATGTGTACCTTTTTACGTAGTGGTTTTTGGGCTTCTGTTGGTAGTTTTTCAATGTTTAAAAAATCAACAGAAAACGATGTGGTTAAAGAGGTTAATGCGCTATCTGCACTAGAGTATGCGGCAGCTATTAATCCTATAATAAAAGTAACGCTTAAAGCTGCGCCCAAATTTTGATTCATGGCTATTTCAGGAAATAATAGATCGGTTCTTACTCTGCCATCAACTACAGGTACTTGCAACCCAAATTTATCGGCATAAATAAATAATAAGGCACCAAGAGATAAAAATAAAAAGTTTACAAATATAAGTAGCGTAGCCATGGTAAACATGTTTTTCTTGGCTTCGGTAGGTGTTTTACAGGTTAGATTTTTTTGCATCATATCTTGGTCTAAACCAGTCATGGCAATGGCTATAAAAATACCACCAATAAAATATTTCCAGAAGTACGTTGTCGCATTAGCGTCGTCAAAAAAGAAAATTTTTCCTTTGGCAGAAAACTCCGGCGAGCTTAAAAAATCAATATAGGTCCAATCTAATTTATCGGTTATTAAAAAAACAGCAACACTTACCGAGGTTAGCATAGCTAGAGTTTGTAAGGTATCTGTCCAAACAATCGTTTTTATACCACCTCTATTGGTATAAACCCAAATTAAAAGAATGGATATTACTACAGTAGCCCAAAACGGAACACCAATGTTTTCAAAAACAATGTATTGCATGGCTAGGGCTACTAGAAATAGTCTAAACGAAGCGCCTGTAACACGCGATAATAAAAAGAAAAAAGCACCGGTTTTATAACTTATTACCCCAAAACGTTGCTCTAAATACTGGTAAATAGACGTAACATTAAGTTTGTAATAAATTGGTAGCAGAACAAATAATATAAATAAATACCCTACAAAAAAACCAAGAACGCCCTGCATATAAGCAAATTGTTGTCCTTCAATCATTCCAGGCACCGAAATAAAGGTAACTCCAGATAATGAAGCCCCTATCATTCCAAAAGCAACTAAATACCATGGCGCCGATTTGTTAGCCTTAAAAAAGGCTTCGTTGCTATCTTCTTTACCAGTAAAATATGAGATTAAGATTAGAACAACAAAATAAGCTGCAATTAGAAGCATAATTTGGGTAGCCGTCATTGTAAAAAAGGATTTTTTAAGTTTTTAATTTACAAATATAAATTGAAAAAAGGGTTTTTACGTTTTATGGGGCCTATATTACTTTAATTGTGTTTAATATAAAATGTATAAATAACAAGTAATATTTTAAAAGTGAAGGTTAAAATTAGCGAAATTCATGGCTAAATATTAATTTCGCAGGTATGGAATTTTCTTCGAAGCTTTTAGAACGTGCTGTAAACGAAATGTCGCAGCTACCAGGTATAGGTAAGCGTACAGCTTTGCGTTTGGTTTTACATATGTTAAGGCAGCCTAAAGAGCAAACTTTAGCCTTGTCTGAAGCATTACAAACTATGCGAAGCGATGTTAAATTCTGTAAATGTTGCCATAATATAAGCGATGTTGAACTTTGTGAAATATGTGCAAACCCTAAGCGTAATAAAGATGTTATATGCGTAGTAGAAGATATAAGAGATGTAATGGCTATTGAAAACACAAGTTCTTTTAGAGGGGTTTATCATGTTTTAGGAGGCAAAATATCTCCTATGGATGGTATTGGCCCGCATCAATTAAATATAGCATCATTAGTGAAAAAAGTAAAAGAAGAAGAAATTAGCGAGCTTATTTTTGCATTAAGTTCTACAATGGAAGGAGATACCACTAATTTTTATATATTTAAGCAAATTAAGGATTTTGGTATAACAACTTCAACCATAGCCAGAGGGATTTCGGTTGGAGATGAGTTGGAGTATGCCGATGAAATTACCTTAGGACGAAGTATAGTAAATCGTATTCCGTTTGAATCTTCAATTAAACTATAAACTGAAACTAAAATTTGAAACTCTCAATAGTTATATTAAATTATAATGTAAAATGTTTTTTGGAATTATGTCTTAGAAGTGTTGAGGCTGCAATTTCAAATATCGATGCCGAAATTATTGTAGTAGATAATAACTCTACAGACCATAGTTGCCAAATGGTTAAATCCAAATTTTCCAATGTAACTCTTCTTGAAAATAAAGAAAACGTGGGATTTTCTAAAGGTAATAATATAGGAGTTTCTGTAGCAAAAGGCGAATATTTGTGTATATTAAATCCAGATACTGTAGTAGCCGAAGATACGTTTACAAAGTTATTAGCTTTTTCTGAAACTAAAAGAAAAATGGGTATTGTAGGTTGTAAATTAATTAATGGAAGCGGTTTGTTTTTGCCAGAAAGTAAGCGTAAAATACCTTATGTTATGGCGTCCTTTAAAAAAATGCTTGGTAATTCAGAGGACTATTATGCTACTAATATAAAACAAAATGAGGTTAGTGAAGTAGAAATACTAGTTGGGGCGTTTATGTTTTTAAAGCGCGCTGTATATAGAGATATTAAAGGCTTCGATGAAGACTATTTTATGTATGGCGAAGACATAGATATCTCTTACAAAGCCTTAAAAAAAGGCTATGTTAATTATTATTACGGAGATACTACCATTCTGCATTTTAAAGGCGAAAGTACTTTAAAAGATAAAAACTATGCGCGACGATTTTATGGAGCAATGCAGATTTTTTATAAGAAGCACTTTAAAAAAAATATGCTATTCGACCTTTTTGTTTGGGGAGGTATTTATATTGTTTATTTCTTTAGAAAGCAACATATAAAAAAAATTAAACGGGTTTATAAATATGTTTTTATATCAGATAAAATTAATGAAGGTTTGGAATCTGTTTTAGAAAAAGATGTCCTTTTAAGATCCGACTTAAAAAATATTATTAAAGAATCTGAAGTAATTTTCGATGCTAATGTTTTAAGTTTTAAAACAATTATTAATTTTATCGAGAGCAATAGATTAGACAAATCGGTCACTTTTAAAATATTACCTAATAATTCTAATTTTATTATAGGGAGCGATGATGGAATGAGTAGAGGTGAAGTTATTAGTTTTAACTAGTTTTATTGTATATTATAAGGCAATTTGTTATTTTTTTTGATAATTTTGTAAAATAAAAATTAAAAATAAGCATTACGTTATTGATATGGCAAAGTTTGAGCTTAGATTACCAAAAATGGGAGAGAGTGTTGCAGAAGCAACCGTAACATCTTGGTTAAAAGAAGTTGGTGATACTATCGATATGGACGATCCTGTATTGGAAATAGCAACCGATAAAGTAGATAGTGAAGTACCAAGTGAAGTTGATGGTGTTTTGGTTGAGCGTTTTTTTAATGTAGACGATATTGTTCAAGTAGGCCAAGTTTTAGCGATTATTGAAACTGAAGGTGAAGATACTCATGCTAACGAAAACCTTAACGGTGAAGAGAGCGTTGAAGCCTTAGATGATAATGAAAAAGTAGTTGTAGCAGAATTAGAAGAGGTTTTAACCGTAGCCAAAGAAACTGTGGCTCCGGCTGTAGTATCAAGTGGCGATCGTTTTTACTCGCCGTTGGTTAAAAATATTGCCAAGGCCGAAGGTATTTCGCAAGCGGAATTAGATGGTATTACTGGAACAGGAAAAGATGCTCGAGTTACTAAAAATGATATTTTAGATTACATAACAATTAAAGGAGCAGGACAACAAAATAATACTGCTAAAATTGAAACACCTATAACATCTACAGCGAAGATAGAACAACCTAAGCAAGTAGAGTCTAAAGCTGTAAAACAACCTGCAGTAATACCTAGCGGAGAAGACGAAATTATACAAATGTCTAGAATGGGTAAGCTTATTGCACACCATATGGTTGAGTCTATAAAGACTTCGGCTCATGTGCAAAGTTTTATTGAAGCCGATGTTACCAATATTTGGAATTGGAGAAAGAAAGTTAAAGACGACTTTATGAAACGTGAAGGCGAGAATTTAACATTTACGCCTATTTTTATGGAAGCTATTGCCAAGGCTTTGCGAGATTTTCCAATGATGAATATTTCTTTTCAAGACGATAAAATCATTAAAAAGAAGAACATTAATCTTGGTATGGCTGCGGCTTTACCAGATGGAAATTTAATAGTTCCTGTTATTAAAAATGCCGATCAGCTAAATTTGGTTGGTATGACAAAGCAGGTTAACGATTTAGCAAATAGAGCTAGAATAGGTAAATTAAAACCAGATGATACTCAGGGTGGTACATACACAGTTACAAATGTGGGTACTTTTGGTAGTATTATGGGTACTCCAATAATTAACCAACCTCAAGTTGGTATTTTAGCATTAGGAGCTATTAGAAAAGTCCCTGCAGTTATTGAAACTCCAGAAGGCGATTTTATTGGTATTCGTTACAAAATGTACTTGTCACATTCTTACGATCATCGTGTGGTAAATGGCGCATTAGGCGGCATGTTTGTAAAGGCTGTAGCAGATTATCTTGAGGCTTGGGATGTTAATAGAGAGATTTGAGTTAATGCTAACTAAAATTAATTTTGGATTTTTGTTTTTTTTGCTAGCAACCATGTTTTGCTACGTAAAGGCATTTTCTCAATCTGATACCATTTACTTAGACGAACTTGACAACCCTGTTTCAAAAATAAAATTCTATACCAAAGAGCAATCCTCAATTTATAGTGGAACAAGGTATTCCTCGGATACGTTGGTTTTGCAAACACTGAGGTTAAATTATATGTATGATAAAATGCCTCTTATCTCCAAAGAGCGTCTTTTTAATTTTTTGTCATCTAATTATAAATTAGATACCACAAAAACCATAGTCATTCATTACACAAATACTTTAAAGAATCCCAAAGATTACCCTAATAGAACACCCGTATATAAATTTGATAGCTTAAATAATACTTATAAATTGCTTAAATACCATAATGCCGGTAATTTAGATTTAACCCTTGGCGTTTCTGGTCATATGCATGCACAAAATTACAGCGCTATCATGTATGGTTATAAGCAATGCATTAAGTATCATAGAAAAAAGAATGAAGAACTAAGTGTACTGCATCTTTATGCTAAAAACGAAGGCTTTCCTTTGGAAGAAAAGGGTTTAGAATGGTACTTGGATAAAAATCAATTTATTAAAGGTTTTTTTAAGAAATTTAATACGGTGTCTAACATTGTAATTATACAGCCAAATGGGGAGTTCTACGTTCAATACTGTAGTTCTAAGTATGACTATGCTTCATTAATAGCAAAACATAAATGGGGCACTCATAAAACAGAGTTTTTGCGTGAAATCGAATTCTTAAATGAAGATTGAGAGTAATTAATGGGTAAAGATAATCTCTTTTTCTAGTAAAATAGACAACGCTATAAGTGAGGGGTTATTAGCCTTGTTGAAGTTTAATAATTTATTCTATGTGGTTTTTTAAAGCTTCTAAAAGTTCTTTTTTAGTACTTATTCCTCTGTAAATGGCATCTTCAATTTTTAAAACAAATACATCTCGTTGTATGTTTTCTATTGATTGTCCATTGTTTTTAAGCGCTTTTAAAAGTAAATCTTGGTCATTATTAATAGCCTTTAAGTTATAGGCTACTTTGTTATTGTTAAATAATAATTTAGTGTCTTCGCAAATTTCGCAAGCGTCAGATTCAAATAAGGTTATGTTTGCGGTTTTTAAGGCGGTATCAAAATTTATTTGCATATCGTCGTCGTCCTTTCTAAACTTTAAATTTGTACTTACTTCATTTACAATAAATTGTTTTTCGTAATTCCCCTCAGAGCCAGCTAGTTTAATAAGAGTTAGCAAATGGACTTCGCTGTTAGCGCTTACAGGTTTTAATACAGGTCGGTTACTACTTCGTCTAAAGTCATTAGTAGTGACCCGCAAGAATACCACATAAGGAATAGTATCTGTGTTTTTTGCATATAGTTCTAAGCGTTTTCCATTTTGCTTTTCCACAAGCGTAACATTTTCAGGATTTGCACCTTGAGCAAAGCCTAAAAAAGATGTTAAAAAAATGAGTATAACTAAAAAGAAGTGATTAAATTTCAATTTCATAGGTAATGCAAAATTAAACAAATTTTAAAAAATTATATTTGCAATAAACATACCATAAAAGTAATGCAATTAAACCTAAAAAGACCCATCTGTTTTTTCGACTTAGAAACCACAGGAATCAACATAACCAAAGACCGTATAGTAGAAATTTCTATATTAAAAGTATTTCCTAATGGCACCGAAGAAAGTAAAACATGGTTGGTAAACCCAGAAATGGTAATACCCGATGAGGTTGTGGCTATTCATGGCGTTTCCAATGAAAGAGTGGCAAACGAGCCTACTTTTAAGGTCCTAGCTAAGGATATTTATAATATGATTAAAGATTCCGATTTAGGAGGCTTTAATTCTAATCGTTTTGATATTCCGTTATTGGCAGAAGAAATGTTACGTGCCGGAATAGATTTCGATATGAAAAGTACTTTGGCAGTTGATGTTCAAACTATTTTTCATAAAATGGAACAACGTACGCTAAGTGCTGCTTACAAGTTTTATTGCAATGAAAGTTTAGAAAATGCCCATAGTGCAGAAGCAGATACCAAAGCGACTTACGAGGTTTTAAAAGCACAATTAGATAGATACGATGACCTAGAAAACGACACCAAGTTTTTAGCAGAGTTTAGTTCTCGAAAAAAGTTTGCAGATTTTGCAGGTTTTATTGCCTATAATAAGGAAGGTGTAGAGTGTTTTTCTTTCGGAAAACATAAAGGAAAATTAGTTACCGAAGTTTTAGAGAAAGAACCAGGATATTTTGGTTGGTTACTAAATGCCGATTTTCCGTTGTATACTAAAAAGGTGCTAACAGCTATAAAGCTTAGAAGTTTTAATAATAAATTGGGTTAATAAAGACTTTGTAAGAGTAAGGAACTGTGGTAATCTTATCCGCGTTACGTATTGCAGTTGAAAGCCCACAGCCCGATACTTTTAGGGTAACCTGCCTGCGGGCAGGCGCCTAAAATAAATTTAAAAATACATGAAACTAATTTGCATAGGTAGAAATTATACCGATCATATAAAGGAGCTACAAAACGATAAACCAACAGATCCTGTGGTGTTTTTAAAACCAGACACAGCTATTCTGTTAAAAAAGCAGCCGTTTTTTATTCCAGATTTTTCCGATGATGTACATTATGAAGTTGAGGTTTTGGTTAAAATTAATAGAGTAGGGAAGCATATTGATAAAAAATTTGCAGGTAAATATTATAACGAAATTAGTTTGGGTATTGACTTTACCGCTCGCGATTTACAAAGCACATTAAAGGCTAAGGGTTTACCTTGGGAGAAAGCAAAAGCTTTTGATGGCGCTGCGGTAATTGGTAAATGGATTGATAAAAAGGAGGTAACCAATATTAACAATTTTCAATTTTCTTTAAAAAAGAATGAAGATTTTGTACAAAATGGAAATACAAGCCATATGCTTTGGAAAATTGATGAATTAATAGAATATGTGTCAAAATATTTCACTTTAAAGATAGGAGATGTTATATTTACAGGCACACCAGCAGGAGTTGGCCAAGTTTTTGCCAACGATAAGTTAACTGGTTTTATAGAAGATCAAGAAATGTTTTCAATAACTGTAAAATAAATGGAACTACATTATAAATTATTTAGGGTACGTGAATTAGCGGATAACGACGAAAGTTTTGTTGCTGCTTTAGCCGAAGCTTTTTTAGAAGAAGTTCCTATTGATGCCGAACGTTTAAAGAATGCTGTGGCTGTAAAAGATTATCAAGAAGCCTACCAAGCAGCACATAAAATGAAACCTACGGTCGATTTGTTTGAACTTGGTGTGCTAGATAAATTAATTGAAGTGCAAGATTGGGGAAAGTTTACTAAAACCGACGAGGATATTACCGAGCAGTTAAACATTGTACTTACGGCAGTAAATAAAGCTAGTGCCGAAATGAAATCTGATTTTAAATTATAATGAAGGCAGAAATAATCACGATAGGTGATGAGCTTTTAATTGGGCAAGTTATAGATACCAATTCGGCTTTTATGGCCAAACAGCTTAATAAAATAGGTGTTTCTGTATTTCAAATTACTTCCATTCAAGATGATAAGGCACATATATTACAAGCCTTAGCCGATGCCGAAAGTAGAGTAGATATAATAATATGTACAGGCGGATTAGGCCCAACAAAAGACGATATAACCAAAAAAACCATAGCCGAGTACTTTAATGATACCTTGGTTAGAGATCAATCGGTTTTAGATAATATCGAAAACATTTGGAAACAACACGTAAGAACGCAGTTACTTCAAGTAAATAAAGATCAAGCCTTTGTGCCAAGTAAGGCCAAGGTTTTAATGAATAAGTTAGGTACAGCTCCAGGTATGTGGCTGGAAAAAGGAAACAAAGTGTTTATATCTTTACCTGGCGTACCATACGAAATGGAGGCCTTAATAGAGCATCAAGTTGTTCCTAAATTAAAAGTTAAATACAACTGTCCTTTTATATTACACAAAACATTATTGGTTTACGGCTTAGGTGAAAGTGCATTAGCAGCAAGAATAGAAGCTTGGGAAGATGCTTTACCAAAACACATTAAACTAGCATACCTACCTAATTTAGGGAAAATGCGTTTACGTTTATCTACAACTGGATATAACGAAGCTCAGTTAAAACAAGAAGTACAAGAGCAAATAGATAAGGTTATACCTTTAATACAAAAGGAATATGCTGGGTTAGAAGATGAGGATGGCTCTGTAGAAGTGGTTATAGCTAAACAATTAACTAAGCTTGGTAAAACCTTAGCCATTGCAGAAAGCTGTACTGGTGGAGCGGTTGCCGAAAGATTTACAACACATTCTGGAGCATCGGCTTTTTTTAAAGGCGGTATAGTAACATACGCTACCGAATCTAAAATTAACATATTAAAGGTTTCAAAAGCAGAAATCGATGCCCATTCGGTAGTCAGTTTTCAGGTCGCCGAGGCCATGGCAAAAAATGCACAGCAATTATTTCAATCAGATTACGCCATTGCAACAACAGGAAATGCAGGCCCTACAAAAGGAGAGTCCGATGCAGAGGTTGGAACGGTATTCGTTGCTATTGCTAGTAAAACAGGAGTATACTCAGAGGGATTTAACTTCGGAAATTCTAGAATAAAGGTTATAAATAAAGCCGTAAATAAGGCTTTAGAAATGATGCTAAAAGAAATTTTTAAAAATTGATAAAAATATGGTTGTCAGATTATAAAGATTTTATATATTTGCACCTCGATTTTAAGCAACAAAGAATTTAAAGTTATATACAATGTCAAGAGTTTGTGAACTTACAGGAAAGAAGGCCATGGTTGGTAACAATGTGTCTCATGCAATGAACAAAACTAAACGCAAGTTTCATGCGAATTTAGTTAAGAAACGTTTTTACATTCCAGAAGAAGACAGCTGGATAACTTTAAAGGTTTCTACATCTGCGTTAAAAACTATCAACAAAATAGGAATTTCTGCAGCAATTAAAGATGCAAAATCTAAAGGATTTTTAAAATAATAGCTGTATTTAATAAGAAAAAGACATGGCAAAGAAAGGCAATAGAATACAAGTAATCTTAGAGTGCACAGAGCACAAAGAGTCTGGACAACCAGGAACTTCAAGATATATTACAACTAAAAATAAAAAGAATACGCCAGACAGAATGGAGATTAAAAAATTTAATCCTATTCTTAAACGTATGACAGTTCATAAAGAAATCAAGTAAAAAAAATAGATCATGGCAAAGAAATCAGTAGCATCATTACAAACAGGATCTAAAAGATTAACAAAAGCAATAAAAATGGTTAAGTCTCCAAAAACAGGAGCTTACATGTTTGTTGAATCTATAATGAATCCAGAACAAGTAAACGACTTTTTAGCTAAAAAGTAATATACATTGTTTCAAGATATTATAAGCTGCTTTCTATACGAAAGCGGCTTTTTTATTTTATATTTGGTTTAAAGTTTTCATTTCCGAGTAATCGGGAATCTACTGCCATAATAACAGGTATTAATTTATGGTAAGGTAATTGACTTTAATTTTTAGGGCGTTACCACAAGGGTCGGGCTTTCCGCTATATCTTTTGCGAAAAAAGCAAAAGGATGTCGCTGCAATCCCTAACGCACTTTGTAGTTAATATTAACCAACCAACAAGAAAAATGAGTTTTTTTAAAAAAATATTTTCTTCAGAAAAAAAAGAAACCCTAGATAAAGGGTTAGAGAAAACTAAAACCAGCTTTTTAGGTAAACTAAGTAAAGCTGTAGCAGGAAAATCTAAGGTAGATGATGATGTTTTAGATAATCTTGAAGAGGTATTAGTATCTAGCGATGTAGGTGTAAATACAACTCTAAAAGTTATAGAACGTATTGAAGCTCGCGTATCAAAAGATAAATACTTAGGTACCGACGAACTAAATAAAATTCTACGCGAAGAAATTGCAGGATTATTAAGCGAAACAAATTCTGGCGAAGAAACCGAATACACAATACCTAATTTACCAAAACAAGCCAACGGAAGTAAAACACCTTATGTATTAATGGTGGTAGGTGTAAATGGAGTTGGTAAAACCACAACTATTGGTAAATTGGCTTATCAATTTAAAAAGCAAGGCTTAAAAGTAGTTTTAGGTGCAGCCGATACGTTTAGAGCCGCAGCTATAGATCAGCTTCAAGTATGGGCAGATCGCGTAGATGTACCTATGGTAAGACAAGAAATGGGTAGTGACCCTGCTTCTGTTGCTTTCGATGCTTTAGAGTCTGGAGTAAACCAAGATGCCGATGTTATTATAATAGATACCGCTGGACGTTTACATAATAAAATAAACCTAATGAACGAGCTTAGTAAAGTTAAGCGCGTTATGCAAAAAGTGGTTGGCGATGCACCACACGATGTTTTATTGGTTTTAGATGGTTCTACCGGTCAAAACGCATTCGAGCAAGCAAAACAGTTTACAGCAGCAACTGAGGTAACAGCTTTAGCAGTTACAAAATTAGATGGTACTGCCAAAGGTGGTGTTGTAATTGGTATATCAGACCAATTTAAAATTCCTGTAAAATATATTGGTGTTGGAGAGGGTATTGAAGATCTTCAGGTTTTTAATAAATTCGAGTTTGTCGATTCGTTTTTCAAATAATATAAAGTCAATCCCGCCAAGGCGGGATTTTTTTTTTTGATACTATTATATTTACATTGGCACTATAAAAGTTAAGTACTTTAAAGCTTAGTCAATTAAGGCATTAATTTTCGCCCATAAGTCATTATCAAAATTAGATAATGCAAAATTATCCTCGTCTGCCGCTTCTCCCATGCGTATTATTACAAGGTCTTTACTAGGTACAATATAAATTTTCTGGTCATTTTTACCTAAAGCAGCATACATATCATCTGGTGCATTTGGTATGAGTGTGCCATTAAATTCAATTTGCGAAGCAGGTAAATGATAGCTGTCTTTACCATTTAACCACCACATGTAACCATAAGCTTTATTTATATTTTGAGAAGTATTTGTAGCCTCACTTAAAAAATCTTGAGGTATAATTTGAGTATCTCCCCATTTGCCTTGGGCAGCAATTAATAGACCAAAGCGGGCCATACTTCTTGTATTACTCCAATATACACTTAGGTCGCCTAAATTAGTCCATTGCCCAGTCATACCAATTTTGTCTCTTAGTTTGGTGTTAAAATATTTAGACCATTCTTGGTTACTAGCACTAGCAATAACATCTTGCAATTTTACATATACATTGTGGTAGGCCCAACGTGAACCCGCATCGGTGAGGTATTGTAAGTTATCTGGCGATACACCATCACCCAACCTATCATCCAAACCAGAATTCATAGATAGCAAGTGTTTACATGTAATTAAATTTTCTTGTGCTGTGGTGGCACTAGTCCATCCTGTTCCTAAATAATTAGAAACTTTTTGCTCTATATGTATTAATCCTTCATCTTGAGCAATTCCGGTAACGGCAGTAGTTAAGGTTTTTCCTGCACTTCCCCAATACCATGATTTCGTGTTACTATGGTCGTTCATGTATTCTTCTAAAACAATTTTTCCCTTATGCAGAATCATAAAACTTTTAGTGTTTTTTTCTTCTAAAAAATCGAGTAGCGGTATTAGATTATTTGTGTTCCAATTCAATATAGAAGTGGTTGTGCTTTCCCAATATACACTATTAATTTCAGGGAAGTACAGCTCTTTTTGATGTGTTTCGGTCTCAGTAATCTCTTTAGAATTTCTAGAGCAGCTATTTAAAACAGTTATAATGATAATAAGATAGTAAGTTAATTTCATTTTTTTTTAAGTTAGTTAAATAACGTTATTAGCATTAATTAAGGACTTAATACATCGCAGTTATTTTTAGTTGTTTTCGTTAAATTGTGCGCGTGACAAATTAAAAAGTATAAACTTAAAATGTAAAGAATCCGATTTAAAACGTAAAACCAACAAAATTTAAAGCTATACCCTAAAATATTAAAAATATCTGATACTATGTACAAAGCAACGAATAGCATGAAGTATTTAGGAATCTTGTCTGTTGTATAATGAAATAAAAAGGTAAGAGTGGCTAATAGTATATGCGATATACCTAGACTAAATATACCTACACTACTATATTTTATTACACCCGTATAGTAATTAACTAAATCATTTATATTGTAAATAACATATAGGTTTAAGAGTACTACAATAGTTATTATGGGATATAGTTCAAACTTATTATGTAATAATATTTTTTGTTTTGGGTAAATATGTATAATAAAGAAAATATTTGCTATACTTCTAAAAGTATGAAGTCCCAATCTTAAAATAGAATTCTCGTAATCCCAAAAGCAAAACGAACTAAGGAGTAAAAAACTAAACCCTAATAAAAAGGCATATTTTTTTTTAGCGTAGGGCAAAAAAAAGAGGAACATAGCAGCCGTATTAATTATGTTTAAAAAAGGTAGTTTAATGGTCTTGCTAAAAAGAGTAAGTACTACATTTACTAAAAGGAGTAGCGTGGCTACGACTAGTACTTTTTTGTTATGTATAAACATTGTTTGGGACAATTTACTGGTAAATATAATAAATTACTTACGCAACTCTGTTTTTATTCAAAAAAAATCTATACTAATAGATAATCAATAAGGTAGTTTACTCTTCAAATCATTTGTTATCTTTGCGCACTAATTTTAAGCTATGCGCACAAAAACTCTTAAGAAGAACAAAATTAATGTAGTAACCCTTGGTTGTAGTAAAAATGTTTACGACAGCGAAGTGTTAATGGGGCAATTAAAGGCCAATGGAAAGGATGTTGCTCACGAAGAAGAGGGGAATATTGTTGTAATAAACACCTGCGGATTTATAAATAATGCTAAGGAAGAAAGTGTAAATACTATTCTTGAGTATGTTAAGAAAAAAGATGAAGGCGAAGTAGATAAGGTTTTTGTAACAGGTTGTTTAAGTGAGCGTTATAAGCCGGATTTAGTAAAAGAAATCCCTAATGTAGATGAGTATTTTGGAACCACTGAGTTGCCAGGACTTTTAAAAGCTTTAGGTGCCGATTATAAACACGAACTTATTGGAGAGCGTTTAACAACAACTCCAAAAAACTATGCCTATTTAAAAATTGCCGAAGGTTGCGACAGACCATGTTCGTTTTGTGCTATTCCTATCATGCGCGGGAAACACAGAAGTACACCTATTGAAGAGATTGTTATTGAAGCGGAGAAATTAGCAGCTAATGGCGTAAAGGAATTAATTCTTATCGCTCAAGATTTAACCTATTACGGATTAGATTTATATAAAAAACGAAACTTAGCCGAATTATTAGAAGCTTTAGTAAAGGTAGACGGTATTGAGTGGATTCGATTACATTACGCATTTCCTACAGGTTTTCCTTTAGATGTTTTAGATGTTATGAAACGCGAGGATAAGGTTTGTAACTATTTAGATATTCCTTTGCAGCATATTTCTGATGATATTCTTAAAAGTATGCGTCGCGGAACAACTAAAGAGAAAACTACAAAATTAATTTCTCAGTTTAGAGAAGCAGTGCCAGAAATGACTATTAGAACCACGCTTATTGTTGGATATCCTGGTGAAACTGAGGAACATTTTCAAGAATTAAAGCAATGGGTTAAAGATATGCGTTTTGAACGTTTAGGCTGCTTTACCTATTCGCATGAAGAAAACACACATGCTTATAATTTAGAGGATGATGTTCCGGAAGACGTTAAAATTGAAAGAGCAAATCAAATTATGGAAATTCAATCTCAAATCTCATGGGAGTTGAATCAACATAAAATTGGACAAGTGCTAAAGGTAGTTATCGACAGAAAAGAAGGTAACTATTTTGTTGGTAGAACCGAATTTGACTCACCAGACGTGGATAACGAAGTTTTAATTGATGCGACTAAAACCTACCTTAAAACTGGAGAATATACAACTGTTAAAATTATTGAAGCCGAAGATTTTGATTTGTATGCCGAAGTAGTAACAGCGTAAAACCGCCTTAAACAAAGGTGTCATCTTTTACCGTTGTCTCTTCAAGGGTATCAAAATTATAAAGGTTTCTGTCGAGTAAATGAGATGGATACACGTTTTGTAGTGCATGCATCATAACAGAACTTCTATCAGGAAAATCGGTTTCCCAATCGGCAATCATTTGTTTTACCTTTTTACGTTGTAAATTCTCTTGCGAGCCACATAAATTACAAGGAATTATTGGGAAATTCATGTAGTTCGAATAAACTTCTATATCACTTTCCTTGCAAAAGGCTAAAGGTCTTAAAACTACTAAGTCGCCTGCATCGTTTTTAAACTTTGGTGGCATGGTTTCCAGCTTTCCTGCAAAAAAGAAATTTAATAAAAACGTTTCTATAATATCGTTTCTATGATGGCCTAAGGCTAATTTGTTACATCCTAAATCTTTGGCAGCTTCGTATAATGTACCGCGACGTAATCTAGAACACAAGCTACAAGTTGTTTTGCCTTCGGGTGTTTTTTCCATAACCACCTTATAGGTGTTTTTTTCTATTATTTTATAATCAACTCCTAACTGGCTTAAGTAAGTTGGTAAAATAGCTTCAGGAAAACCAGGTTGTTTTTGGTCTAAGTTAACCGCTATAATTTTAAAGGATATTGGCGCTACTTTTTGAAAATGTAACATCATTTGTAAAAGCGTATAACTGTCTTTTCCTCCAGAAAGACACACCATAATAGAGTCGCCATCTTCAATCATTGAAAACTCTTTAATAGCTTCGCCAACGGCACGATGTAATTTTTTTGTAACCTGTTCCTTGTTTTCCATGAGTGCAAAAATATTATTTAATTGGATAATATGGAATATTTTAATCTTAAAGAAATTCTTTATTACTTTTGAATAATACCTAAATAATAAGCCATTGCGTTTTTTAGAAGTACTTAAAAAAATAGGAGAGCAGCCAATACAGGTTATAGAGGCGTCAAGATATATTCCGTTAGATTTATCTGAATCCAATTATGAGCTAAATGCCATCGATGTATCATCGGCCGAAAAGCTTGGAGATTATGTTAATAGTGTAATATCGAAAGGTCAGGCCGAAGTGGCTTACGGTGGTTATTTAGAAATTAGAAACATTTATAAACGCAGTATTCATTTTAATAATCAAGCCGAGAGCGAACGCAATATTCATTTAGGTGTTGATTTATGGTGTGCAGCAGAAACACCAATTTATGCACCTTTAGATGGCCGTGTGCATAGTTTTAATAACAATACCAATTATGGCGATTATGGTCCAACTATAATTTTGGAGCACCATTTTAATGGCACGGTGTTCTATACGCTGTATGGCCATTTAAGTTTAGCTTCTATAAATAGCTTAAAAGTTGGAACCGTTTTTAAACAAAATGAAGCCATAGCAACTCTTGGTGATGCTTCTGTAAATGGCGATTATCCGCCACATTTGCATTTTCAAATTATTAAGGATTTAGGAGACTTTAAAGGGGATTATCCCGGAGTTTGTAATAAAAAAGATTTGGAATTTTATAAAGAAAACTGTCCAAATCCGGAGCTTTTACTAAGCATCAAAGGCTAATTTAGACTTCAAATTAAAGTGCAAGAGTTTTTACTAATAAGCGGCCAAAATACTAGCAATTTTATTTAAATCTGTTTCAACTATTTCGGTTTCTGGAGCTAAAGGAAACCTTTGTTGTCCTGGTCTGTTTACAAAAGCAGCGCGCCAACCAGCCCAAAGTGCACCGGCAACATCCCAACCATGGGCTGCAATTAGCATACAGTCCTCTGGTTTTACGTCCATTTGTTTTGCTCCCCAAAGATAGGTGTCTGTAAATGGTTTAAATTTTCCGGTAGGCTCAACACTAAGCATGTCATCAAAATAATCCGTTAATCCAACATTTTTAAATTGGTTTTTTAATCCATCTTGCGATGAGTTTGTAAAAGCAACCAATTGGTATCCTGCTTTTTTTAAATCAACTAAAGCATCCTTAACCTCGTGGTGTGGCCGTAGGTTTTGCATAGAATCTGTAACAATGTTCCGAGCCTCATTTTCAGAAATTGAAATGTTATGGTTTGCCGCTACCATTTGCAGTGTAGCAGCACCTATATGTCCAAAAGAGTGATACGTACCACTTGCCGAAACCACTAACGAATACTGTAACATGGTTGTAAACCACAAAGGGAGCAATTCCTCTTTACCGCCTAAAGCTTCTCCAATCTGTTTTTTCATAGTAGATAGATCTAAAAGCGTTTCGTTTACATCAAAAAAAAGCACTTTAGGTTTTAAAGGTGTCATAGTATGCGTTATTTAGGTTTTTGCAAGCTGCTACTATTAGATACGAATGCTCATTATATTATGCATTAGCTTGTTCCGCTATTAGCTCGTTTAGCACTTGCTTAAATGTATCTATAGGTTGCGCGCCGGTAACAGCACTTTTTCGATTAAAAACAACCGTTGGCACCGAATTTACACCTAGGTTTTTCCAATAGTTTTGTGTTTGCCGTATTTGGTAACGTGTTTCCTCATTATCTAATTGGGCTAATGCGTCGTCTGCATTTAAACCTACGTTAATTAAGGCTTCTTTTAAAATATTTCTATCGGACACATCTTTACGGTCGCTAAAAAACGCCTTAGTTAGAGTCATTTTTAATTCGGTTTGCTTGCCAAACGCTTTAGCATATTCTAATAAAACATGAGCATTAAAGGTATTTACCATACGCATGTCGTCAAAATAATCAAATTTAAAACCGAGTTCTGCGCCAACTTCAGTCATGTGTTGTTGAGATTCCTTCTGCTGTTCTAAAGTAGCCCCATATTTTTCTGTAATATGTTCGGTTACATTTTGGCCTTCAGCGGGCATATTAGGATTCAATTCAAATGGCTGCCATTCAATTTCAATTTGGTCTTCAATACCTAATTCTTTTATGGCTTTTTCCAAACGCTTATAGCCAATGGTACACCAGGGACATACAACGTCTGATACGATATCTATTTTTAATTTTTCTTTCATAAACTTAAAATTAATAAACCTCCCGTAAATACGGAAGGTCTATTGCTATTAATCAAATTTAAAATATTAAGAGTTTACGTTTTCTTTAGACCAAGCAAATTTTTCAAATGAGGCATCTACCGGTGTATTGGCAATATGGTTTGTATAGTTACTTATGGTTTTTTGAGATAATCCTAAAATAATGTCTAAAACATGTTTTTCTTCATAACCAGCTGCGTAAAAGGTGTCTAAATCTGCTTGCGATACGTTACCACGATTTCTAACAATAGTTAAAGTCATAGTACGTAAGGCTTCTAGTTTCGAGCTTTCTAGAGGTGTTTCGTTACGTAAAGCTTCGGTAATAGCATCATCAATTTTCATCATTTTTGCAATACCTGTGTGTGCAGGAACACAATAATGACATGCATGCTCTACATTAATGGTTTGCCAAACCACAGTTAATTCCTCTTCGTTAAATGAAGATTGAGTAAATAGCTCATGTATAATTTGGTATGCTTTTAAAATTTGTGGAGAACTGGCTAAAACGCCGTGTAAACCGGGTATCATCCCGTAAGCTTTTTTAGAGTTTTCTAATAAAGGTTTTGCTTCTGTTGGAGCCGTTTCAATGTCGTGAATTTTTAAACTTGTCATAATTTTTATTTTATATTTATGTTAATTATTTCTAAACGTTCGTTTAGGTATTGTGTAAAAAAAGGTTATATATTTTTGAAAGTCATTTCAATATAATCTTCAATTTCTTGTGTTGTGTTTACTCTTGCTGCTGCTGCTAAACCATGCTTTGCTAATAATAAAAAGTTAGCTTGTTTTAAAACCGTTGCTTCAGTTTTGGTTGGATCCATCTTTAATTTTTCAATAATTATAGATTTTAAGTGATGCATAAAAGTATCCATCTGTGCTTTTATTAATTCGTCTTCCGTTTCAGAAAATTCATTATAAGTGTTTGTTACAAAACAACCTTTTAAATGCTCATTTTTAAAATTAGAGCTTACAGAATCGTAAAAGAATTGTTTAATATCTTTTACGCCACTAGTTCCGTTTTTAAATTTTTGCAAAACGTCGTTTACTTGGCATTTGTAACGTTTTAAACTTTCTAGAAACAATCCATGTTTATTACCAAAACTAGAATAAATGGAAAACTTATTAATGCCCATTTCTTTTTCTAACATCTGCATAGAGGTTGCCTCATAACCGTTTTTCCAAAAAAGGTACATTGCTTTTTCAAGGACTTCGTCTTCGTTATATTGTTTGGTTCTGGCCATTATTTTGTTTTACAATACAAAACTAACCAATCGGTTAGTAATAAAAAAGCTTTTAACATTAATTTAGTGTTTTAAGAATTAAAAGTAGAAAGTATTGGGTTTAGCAGGTTGGTTATAAAACAAAAAAAAGCCACTTTGTTTTAAAAAAGTGGCTTTTAAAATTATGTGTTTAAAAATTAAGACTTTGTAGCCTTAACGGTCACTTTTAATTCCATATCGTCATTAATAAATTTATCACCTAAATTATCAAAAATAGATTTAGATCCGTATTGTACATTCCATTTTGTACGGTCTATGGTAAACGTTTCACTAGTAAGTGTAATAGAACCATTCTCATTGGTAACCGTTACAGGAAATGTTACATTGTTTTTAGTTTCTTTAAGTAATAAGTTACCAGAAAGCATTGTTTTACCCTCAACTTCTTCTAAGCCCGTAATTGTAAATGCTGCGTTAGGATATTTTTCAACATCAAAGAAATCGGCATTTTTTAAGTGGCCAACAAGTTTTGCATTACCTTCATCATCTGCAGGAATGTCTAAAACAGTAATAGAGTTCATGTTAATAATAAAAGAACCACCAACAATTTTACCGTTTGTAACATCTAAAATACCATTTTCAATAGCAATAGTTCCGTTATGCGACCCAGTAGGCTTATAACCTGCCCACTCTATAGTTGAAGCATCTGTATTTACGGTATATTTTTCTGCGTTTACAACTTCTTCAACAGCTTCGGCTGCTGTGGTTGCAGCTTCCTTAGCTTTGTCTTTACAATTTGTTGCTGTTACAGCTAAAGCTGTTACAAATAAAATCTTTGCAATATTTTTTTTCATTTTAAAATGTTTTAAATGTTATTGTGTAAAATTAGGCAATACCTAGCAAAAAAAAAATTATAATTATTTTAATGACATTATGACATTTTTATAATAATGGCAGTACTTTTGCCAACTTAAATTTAAGATTGAAAAAATTGAATTTACCATGAGTAATAAAGAAAATAAAGATATAGAGAACGAACAAGCGGAAGCTAACCAAGACCAAGCAGTTGAGGTTGGAGCACAGGTTGAGGAACAAGTTGAAGAGCCAGCAGAAGAGGAACTTACCAAAGAAGAAAAACTTGAAGCTGAAGTAAAGCAAGAGAAAGATAAGTTTTTAAGGCTATTTGCAGAGTTTGAAAATTATAAAAGACGTACCGCTAAAGAGCGTATAGAATTATTTTCTACCGCAAGCGAAGGTGTTATGAAAACTCTATTACCTGTTTTAGATGATTTTGAACGTGCATTAACGCATATTGAAGACGATAAGGAAGCTGAAGAATTGCGTAAAGGTGTATTATTAATTTACCAGAAATTAATAAAAACACTTGAACAAAAAGGGTTAAAGCCTATGGAGGTTAAAAAAGGCGATGTTTTTAATGCCGACAACCATGAAGCTATAACACAAATACCTGCACCTTCCGATGATATGAAGGGGAAAATTATCGACATCGTTGAAAAAGGATACCTTTTAGGAGAAAAAGTAATTCGTTTTCCTAAAGTAGTTATAGGGCAATAAAAAGTATTAATAATTAAAAAACATCCTTTAGGTTTTAAAGGATAGGAATAGGAATGGCTAAAAGAGATTTTTACGAAATATTAGGGATAAGTAAAGGGGCTAGTGCAGCCGAAATAAAAAAAGCTTACAGAAAAAAAGCGATTGAATTTCACCCTGACAAAAACCCAGATGATAAGGACGCAGAGGCTAAGTTTAAAGAAGCGGCCGAAGCCTATGAGATATTAAGCGACGAAAACAAAAAAGCACGTTACGACCAATACGGACACCAAGCCTTCGAGAATGGTGGCGGTGGCGGCGGCTTTGGCGGCGGCATGAATATGGACGACATATTTAGTCAGTTTGGTGATATCTTTGGCGGCGGCGGAGGCGGTTTCTCTGGTTTTGGCGGTGGCGGTGGCCAACGTCGAGTTAAAGGGAGTAACTTACGTATTCGTGTAAAATTAACTTTAGAGGAAATAGCTACTGGAGTCGATAAAAAAATTAAAGTAAAACGTAAGGTGCAAGCACCAGGAACTACCTATAAAACATGTTCTACATGTGGCGGTTCTGGACAAGTAACACGTATTGCTAATACTATTTTAGGTAGAATGCAAACCTCGGCACCTTGTAATGTATGTGGTGGCGCCGGACAAACTATCGATAAAAAACCTAGCGATGCAGATGCACAAGGTTTAAAAGTAGCCGAAGAGACTGTATCTATTAAAATACCGGCAGGTGTTGTTGATGGTATGCAACTTAAAGTATCTGGTAAGGGTAACGAAGCTCCTGGTAACGGCATTTCTGGAGATTTAATTGTTGTTATTGAAGAAGAAGCACACGCAAAATTACAGCGTGAAGGTGATAATTTACATTACGATTTGTATGTAAGTTTCCCTGATGCTGTTTTAGGAACATCAAAAGAAATTGAAACTGTAACTGGTAAAGTACGTATTAAGGTTGAAGCTGGTGTACAATCGGGCAAAATTTTACGCTTACGCGGAAAAGGTATACCTAGTATAAACGGTTACGGCAAAGGCGATTTATTAGTGCATGTTAATGTATGGACGCCAAAAACATTGAATAAACAGCAAAAAGACTTTTTTGAGTCTATGCAAGATGATGAGCATTTCTCACCAAAGCCAGAAAGCTCAGATAAATCATTTTTTGAGAAAGTTAAAGATATGTTTTCTTAAAAATAGTTATATAGTAATAAAAAAATCCGCTTTTAAGCGGATTTTTTTTTGCTTAATAATGCCTTAGGTTTAACAATAAAACTTACTGTATCCGTTGAATTTTAGAAGTTATTTTGGTGATTATCTAGTATTTGTATTGAAAAAAAACTATATTTGAATATCACTAATTTATTTTAGTGATAATTTTTCTTTTTCATAGCAATTTTTTTCCCATCCTTAATTTATTAAGGGTGGGTTTTGTTTTTTAGTAAAACTTAATTTTTTAAATACTTTTAATAGAGAAACACTTTTAAGTAGACATAGGTTTTAAGTTACTAATACGCTTTTTGTTAATTTGCAAAATCTGTATCATAATAGTCATAATTATTACTAAAAGCGTCAAGCTTCTAAAGCAACATTTAATATATTTACGGTCTTACAGTTAATAAAAAACGCAACATGAATAACTTACTTGAAGTCAATAATGTTTCTAAGTATTTTGGAGACTTTAAAGCTTTAAACAATGTGTCGGTATCTATTCCTAAAGGAAGTATATTTGGTCTTTTAGGACCTAACGGAGCAGGAAAAACAACGCTAATACGTATTGTAAATCAAATTACAATGCCAGATGCTGGTTCGGTAGTTTTAGATGGCGAAGCACTGTCTCAAAAGCATATCATGGATATAGGTTATTTGCCAGAGGAACGAGGTTTATATAAGTCTATGAAAGTAGGTGAGCAGGCTATTTATCTTGCCCAGTTAAAAGGTTTAAGTAAGGCCGAGGCTAAAAAACGTTTAAAATATTGGTTTGAACGTTTGGAAATTGGCGATTGGTGGAACAAAAAAATTCAAGAGCTATCTAAAGGGATGGCGCAAAAAATACAATTTGTTGTTACGGTATTGCACGAACCTAAACTTTTAATATTCGATGAGCCATTTTCGGGATTCGATCCTATAAATGCTAATTTAATTAAAGATGAAATTTTACGCTTACGCGAAAACGGAGCAACCGTAATATTTTCTACTCACAGAATGGAATCGGTAGAAGAGTTGTGCGATGATATTGCATTAATTCATAAATCGAATAAAATATTGGATGGTAAATTGGTTGATGTAAAACGACAATTTAAGATTAATACGTTTGAAGTTGGTATTCGCTCAAACAATCAACTAGAGCTAGAAAAAGAAATCTCCGAAAAGTTTAGTGTTTCAAAGGCTAATTTTAAAACCTTAGAGGATGAGCTTAAGTTAAATATAAAAATAAATCCAGGCGAAAATCCAAATGATTTATTAAACTATTTAACCCAAAAAGGTGAGGTGTCTCATTTTGTAGAGCTTATTCCTAGTGTGAACGATATATTTATTCAAGCTGTAAATAATAGTTAATAGTATGAACCATTTACCACTTATTATAAAACGAGAATATTTAACTAAGGTTAAAAACAAATCGTTTATTATTATGACGTTTTTGAGTCCGTTAATCTTTATTACGTTTATAGCTGTTATTGCCTATTTAACACAATTAAATAACGATAAAGTAAAAGTTATTTCGGTTTTAGATGATTCAGGATTGGTGCGTCATGTGTTTAAAAGTACCGAGCATACGGCTTATAATAATTTAGAAGGCATGTCGTTAAATGATGCTAAAGCTTTGGTGCAAGAATCAGAAGGTTACGGATTGCTATATATATCTAAAGTTTCAGAAGGACCAATAAAGTCTAAAAATGTAACGTTTTATTCAGAAGAGTCGCCATCAATTACTTTAATTTCAGCAATAGAAAATAAAATTCAAACGGAATTAACCCTTCAAAATAGAATACATGAAGGCATAGATGTAGAAAAGTTAGAAGCTTCAAAAGTTCAAATTGAAATTAATCAAGAAAGTTTTAAAGGTGAAAAAACATCGAAAGTAGATAGTGTTGTAAAATTAATTTTTGGAGGTGCAGCGGGTTATTTGCTCTTTATGTTTATTATTATTTATGGTAATATGATAATGCGTAGTGTTATTGAGGAGAAAACGAGTAGGATTATTGAAGTTATTATTTCTTCAGTAAAACCTGTACAACTAATGTTGGGTAAAATTATTGGAACCTCGCTAGCTGGGATATCGCAATTTGTAATTTGGATTATTTTAGGCGGTGTTTTAATGACGGTGGCATCGTTTGTATTAGGTGTAGACTTGGCACAAATGCAAACACCACAGCAGCAAATGGTGGAACAAGCCATGGCAACTCCAGAGATTAATAGCGAAATTCAAAACATTGTTACGGCTTTTTTTAATTTGCCTTTGCTTAATTTAATAACGGCATTTATTTTATTTTTTATTTGCGGTTATTTACTTTACAGTTCGCTGTATGCAGCTATTGGAGCAGCTGTGGATAATGAAACCGATACCCAACAATTTATGCTACCCATTTTAATGCCACTAGTACTGGCTGTTTATATAGGTATATTTACGGTTATTGAAGATCCTCATGGTACGGTGTCTACCGTGTTTTCATTTATACCATTTACATCGCCCGTAGTTATGCTTATGCGTATTCCTTTTGGTGTGCCTATTTGGCAACAAGTGGTATCTTTGATAATATTAATAGGTACATTTATGTTTACCGTTTGGTTTGCTGCAAAAATTTATCGTGTTGGTATTTTAATGTACGGTAAAAAACCGAGTTATAAGGAATTGATTAAATGGATTAAGTATTAAAATGAATCAAAGTATAGAACAAATAGAAGAGACTATAAAAGAAAGCTCACTTTGGGAAAAGATTACAGACTTTTTAAATCTGCACTACGATTTTAGTAAAGATATAAGTATTTCTATTAGGGATGTTATTGTTATTATAACCGTAATTTTTATTACTACCTTATTACTAAAATTAGTTTTAAAAATTATTACCAGAAATTTACCAGCCGAGAATAAGGGTAAATTTAATGTGGTTTATGGCTATTTTAGGTGGTTAATATACTTGGTTATTTTATTAATTACGTTAAATAGTTTAGGTGTTAATGTTACGGCTGTTTTTGCGGCATCGGCAGCATTAATGATTGGTATTGGTTTAGCGTTACAAACCCTGTTTCAAGATATTATTTCGGGTGTTTTTATTCTTATAGACCAAACGGTTCATGTAGGCGATATTATTGAGCTAGAAGGCAAAGTAGGACGAGTAGAAGAAATTAAATTAAGAACCACAAGAGCTACAACTATAGACAATAAAGTGCTTATTATTCCAAATCACTTATATTTAACAACTAGCTTGTATAACTGGACTCAAAACGGAACATCAACAAGAGAAAGTGTTTCTGTAGGAGTGGCTTATGGTAGCGATGTGCAATTAGTTAAAAAGCTACTTTTAGAAGCCGCAAAAAAGCAAAAAGATGTTCTTAAATTTCCAGAACCAACGGTACTATTTACAAATTTTGGCGATAGTTCATTAGACTTTAAAGTGGCCTTTACTATTAACGATAGTTTTAATGCGCGTATTCCACAAAGTGAAATTCGATTTGAGATTGATAGATTATTCAGAAAACACAATATAACCATACCATTTCCGCAAAGAGATGTTCATATTTTTAACCCAAAAGAGTAATACAAAATCAAGACCATTACATTAAAACATAGAATTAAAGATGCCCTAAAATACCTGCTTATTTTAGGAGGTCTTACATGTTTTCAATTAGGTAATGCCCAACTTACAGATTTAGCGCGTTTGGAGTATTCCTTTATTCCGCAAAGTAATTCCGAAGATCAATATACAAGACTAAGAGCGCTTGTAAATTACCCTATTAAAATTAAAGACGATAATTATTTAATAGTAGGTGCAGAGTATAATCGTATTTTACTTAATTTAGAAGACGATTATCCTTTTGATGTTTCTAGTCTAAAAAAAATTCATGTTATCGATTTAAATTTAGGCTACACATTTAAATGGAACCAAAGTTGGCGGTTTGGTGTAAAGGTTAATCCTCGAATAGCTTCTACGCTATCTCAACCCATAGGATCTCAGGATTTATTTATTAATGGTGGCGCGTTTTTTATAAATGATAAAAGGAAAGACGAGAGTTTAAAACGGCCGTATCGCTTAATTTTAGGTTTAACTTATAATGCGACTACAGGACTTCCGTTTCCGTTGCCTTTTGTTAGTTATTTTAGAGAAATAAACGAAAATTGGAGTTTTAATGCAGGGGTACCAAAGTCCAATTTAAAATACACGTTTAACGAGCGCAACAACATGCAGGTTTTTGTGGGCTTAGATGGATATATGGCGCACCTTCAAGATGCTACCATTATAGACGGTAAAAAAACAGAGCATATATCATTATCTGTTGCTATTGGAGGATTAGGGTTCGAGCATTGCTTTACAAAACATTTAGTAGCTTACATGTATAGTGGTTATACATTTAGGTTAAATAACGTTTTACGTAATAAAGATAGAGATGAAGTTTTTAAATTTAACACGTTAAATGCTTTTTATTTAAGAACAGGATTAAAATTTAAAATTTAAGTATGTCAAAAATTTTAGTAATTGAAGATGAAGCAGCTATTAGACGCGTGCTTGTAAAAATTCTTTCAGAAGAAAACGAAGCCTATAAAGTAGATGAAGCAGAAGATGGTTTGGCAGGTATTGAAAAAATAAAAGACGAAGATTTCGACTTAATACTTTGCGATATTAAAATGCCAAAAATGGATGGTGTCGAGGTGCTAGAGGCTGTTAAAAAAATAAAACCTGAAGTTCCAATAGTTATGATTTCTGGTCATGGCGATTTAGATACAGCAGTAAATACAATGCGTTTAGGAGCTTTCGATTATATATCGAAACCACCAGATTTAAACCGTTTATTAAATACCGTACGCAATGCTTTAGATAGAAAAGAATTGGTTGTCGAGAACAAAATTCTTAAAAAGAAGGTTAGCAAAAAATATGAGATGATTGGCGAAAGCGAAGTCATATCTCAAATTAAATCCATTATCGATAAAGTAGCACCAACCGATGCGCGTGTGTTAATTACTGGACCTAACGGAACAGGAAAAGAATTAGTAGCCCATTGGTTGCACGAAAAGAGTACACGCTCTAAAGGAAGTTTAATAGAAGTTAACTGTGCAGCCATACCAAGCGAGTTAATTGAAAGCGAATTGTTTGGTCATGTAAAAGGCGCGTTTACAAGTGCAAATAAAGACCGTGCGGGAAAATTTGAAGCCGCTAATGGCGGTACTATTTTTCTAGACGAAATAGGCGATATGAGTCTTTCTGCCCAAGCCAAAGTATTACGTGCATTGCAAGAAAGTAGGGTGCAACGTGTAGGTAGCGATAAAGACATTAAGGTCGATGTTAGGGTTATAGCAGCAACCAACAAAAATTTAAAAAAGGAGATAGAAGAAGGTAGATTTCGAGAAGATTTATACCACAGACTAGCCGTAATTTTGGTTAAAGTTCCAGCCTTAAACGATAGGCGAGAGGATATTCCCTTATTAGTAGAGCATTTTTCAAACAAAATAGCTAGCGAGCAAGGAACGGCCAAAAAAGGCTTTTCAGATAAAGCTATAAAACTGCTTCAAGAGTACGATTGGACCGGAAATATTAGAGAGCTTCGTAACGTTATAGAGCGTTTAATTATCCTTGGTGGTAACGAGGTAAGCGAACAAGATGTAAAGCTATTTGCATCAAAATAAATTTAAAATATAAAGACACATGCAAGTAGATAATTATAAAGTAACATCGGCCATTAGTCTTAAAAAATCGGTAACAAAAGTTGTTGTAGACGATGCCGAAAAGGAACTTAAAAAAGTTCGTAAAAAACTAGGTAAACTACAAGATACCCTTTATGCACACGGCAAATATGCGGTTTTAGTGTGTATTCAAGGTATGGACACCGCCGGAAAAGACAGTTTAATTCGCGAAGTCTTTAAAGATTTTAATGCACGAGGAGTGGTGGTTCATAGTTTTAAAGTGCCAACGCCGTTGGAGTTAAAACACGATTTTTTATGGCGCCATTACATCGCGCTTCCGGCACGAGGTAAATTTGGCGTTTTTAACCGCACGCATTACGAAAATGTGCTGGTAACACGCGTACATCCAGAGTATGTAATGGGCGAAAATATTCCGGGTATAAACACCGTAAACGATGTTAACGATGCCTTTTGGGACAAGCGTTTCGAGCAAATAAATAACTTCGAGAAGCACATTGCCCAAAACGGAACCATAATTTTTAAATTCTTCTTAAACCTATCCAAGGACGAACAGAAAAATAGACTTCTACGTCGCCTTAACAAGAAAGAAAAAAACTGGAAATTCTCGGCAGGCGATTTGGAAGAGCGCAAATTATGGGACGCGTATCAAACCTATTACGAAGAGGCTATAAATAGAACATCCAAGCCACATGCACCTTGGTTTACTGTGCCGGCAGACGATAAACCATCGGCACGATTCATTATGGCAAAAATCATGTACAACACCTTAAGCACATACACCGATATTAAAGAACCAGAATTAGACGATAAGGTTAAAGCCAACATCGAAATGTATAAGCAAGAGCTAAGTAACGAGTAGGTTTTGGGCGTTTTAACACGCTTTCACTACTCAATCTTTTTTGTGTATTTAGTGTTTTCGTAGCATTAAAAGGGGGGTATTTAAAAATATAACCCCTTTATAAGGTTTTGGTTAACACAAAAAAGGATTTCAAACATGCCGTTCAATCGTTAACGCATTTGCCCCATGCTATTAACACAAATTTAGGGTTCTGGTTAATACCTAATTTTTAAGAAATAGTATCTTTAAAAAAAATAACACCATGAAACGAATACTTCTAATTTTAATAGTAATTAGTACTTCAATTGGCTATTCTCAAACCGATGCCGAGGTTTTAAGAACCATTTACACACAATCTTTAACAAACGGAAAAAGCTACGATTGGTTAAACCATTTATCCAATCAAATTGGTAGCAGGTTATCGGGTTCTCTGGGTGCAGAACGCGCTGTAGCTTATACAAAAGAGGAGCTAGAAGCCTTAGGATTAGATAAGGTGTGGTTACAACCCGTAATGGTTCCAAAATGGGTGCGTGGAGCAAAAGAATTTGCCTTTATAGAAACCGAACCAGGTAAAACTACTAACGTTAATATCTGTGCCCTTGGTGGCTCTGTAGCAACCCCAGCTTTAGGATTAAAGGCCCAAGTGGTAGAGGTGCATAACTTTCAAGAATTAGAAGCCTTAGGTACTGCAGGCGTACAAGGTAAAATAGTATTTTATAATCGCCCTATGCAAGCCGATTTAATTCAAACTTTCGATGCTTATGGTGGCTGTGTTAATCAGCGTTACCAAGGCGCAGTAGAAGCTATAAAATATGGCGCTGTTGGTGTTATTGTGCGATCTATGAATTTACGCATGGACGATTTACCGCATACAGGAAGTATGACCTATAATAATGTACCAGTCGATAAACGTATTCCTTCGGCAGCCATTAGTACAAACGATGCAGAGTTATTAAGTACCATGTTAAAACTCGATAAATCTATTCAATTTTATTTTAAGCAAAATTGTAAGCAACTTAAAGATGTACAATCGCATAACGTAATAGGCGAAATTACAGGAAGCGAATTCCCAGACGAATATATTATTGTTGGCGGCCATTTAGATTCTTGGGATTTAGGCGATGGCTCTCACGATGATGGTGCAGGCGTAGTGCAATCTATGGATGTTTTACGCTTGTTAAAAGCATCTGGAATTAAACCAAAACGCAGTATTCGTGTGGTATTATTTATGAACGAGGAAAACGGATTACGCGGTGGTAATAAATATGCCGAGGTTGCCAAACAGAAAAACGAGAATCATATTTTTGCTCTAGAAAGTGATGCGGGAGGCTTTACACCGCGTGGTTTTAGTTTCGATTGTAGCGATGCTGCTTTTAGTCAAGTATTAAGCTGGCAACAATTGTTTAAACCCTATCTTATTCATTATTTTGAAAAAGGAGGTAGCGGTGCAGATGTAGGGCCTTTAAAAACAGAATCTATTGTTTTGGCTGGTTTACGTCCAGATTCTCAGCGCTATTTCGACCATCACCATGCTAGTAACGATACTTTCGATGCTATAAATAAACGCGAACTAGAACTAGGCGCTGCAACAATGACATCTTTAGTGTATTTATTCGATAAGTATGGTGTAAACCCTATTTCTAATAGCAGCCTAATAAAAAACTAATATCTTTAGCATAAAGTTACGGTCTATGAAGTTATTATTACTAGTACTCAACTTATTTTTTACAATTATTTTTATGGCACAAACTACAGAAGAACTTCCTTTTTATGAAATTCCAGATAATCCCAATACGTATACAGCAGAAACGGTGGCAGCTAGAACAATTGATGGTTTAGGATTTCGTTTTTATTGGGCTACACAAGGTTTAAGTAACGAAGATTTAAGCCATAAAGCTAGTGCATCTGGAAGAACTTCAGCCGAAACTATTACGCATATTTATGGGCTTTCAAAATTTATTAGAAATAGTATCTTAGTAAATAATAAGGACGAAAATAGAACGGCGTTAAGTTTTAAAGACCAGCGTAAACAAACCTTACTAAACTTAAAACTAGTGTCCGATGTGTTACGCGATACAAAAACACCATACAATCTTGAAAACTCCGAGATTCCTTTCTGGAACATTATTAATGGACCCATTGAAGACGCTTTATGGCATTGCGGACAAATTGTTATGCTACGACGTGCATCAGGAAATCCTTTTAATTCTAAGGTAAATCTATTTAGTGGAGCAGTACAAAAGTAATATGTAAGCTTGTTATTTTACTTTTAGAAAAAAATACATTAAAGTTAATTTAATAAGATTTATTATTGTTCATTTTATAGGTAGCTTAAGCACCATTTATCTTTATTATTAGCTTTATAAATCATGTGTTTTTTTGAAGATTAGATAAACTATTAACTATAATCAAATGTTTTATAGTTTATGTAAATAAGGCAGTTATGTAAAAAAATTCTCCAAAGTCTTAGTGATTTTGGAGGCTTTTTTTTAATCTTAAAAAGTTAGCTTTTTAAGGTTTCTGCTTCCATTTGTTTGCGTATTTGTTTAATGGTAAGGGTACTACCATCATGACTCCAACCTGGTGCACCAAAAGCATACATGAATTTATGGTACCAGTTTTTAGATTTCTTCATATCATTCCAGATATCCTTGTATTCATGAGTTAAAATAACTAATGGATTATAGGAGTTAGGAGCGTGCGTTACACCATATTTTATTTCAATGTTTTCATCTAGTTCTTTCCAGGTACCAAACATTTTATCAAAAATATTTAAAAATCCTCCATGGTTTTTATCCATATACTCTAGATTTTGAGCGTGATGTACTTGATGCATGGTGTGTGTATTCATAAATTTTTCTATGAATCCCATTTTAGGAATATAAACCGAATGTAATTGGAATTGCCAAAGGGCTTCAATACCTAAACATACCACCAACATTTCTGGAGGAAAACCAATTGCAGGAATCCACATATAGAAAAAAGGTTTATAAAAAATAGTAAACCAACCGTTTCTTACAGCAGTTCCTAAATTAAAATTATCCGAAGAATGGTGTACAATATGTGCTGCCCATAAAAAGCGTACGTTATGATTTTGTCTATGAAACCAATAATAACTAAAATCATCTAACAATTGGCATATTAACCATGTATACCAGGCATAACCAAAAGATTCCCAACCCATAATGTTCATACGAACACCATCAACTAACGGGTTAAAAACTTCATAAACATAATTAAATAGTACTATGGCTGCTATTGTTTTGGTAAGTGGAGCTAGTATAGCTGAGCCAATTCCCATGGTAAGACTTGCACCTAAATCTTTCCAATTGTATAATTTTTTACTTTTTTCGTCATTATGGTTTTTACTATAAGTAAGTTCTAATAAAATTAAACCTAAAAAACAAGGTACTCCGTAAACGAGGGGGTTTGTAAAATCCATAATATTATAATTTTCTCAAAAATATAACGATTTTAATTGTAATGCTTAATAAGCTTCAAGTAATTTCAAAAAAAAATGGCTTTAAAACAATTTTTGAGTTTTAAAGCCATTAATATTTTTTCAGAAAGCTATTATTTTTCTAAAACAGTTTCTTTTTTTGAACTGAAGTCAACTTCAATTTGATTATTTAAAATATCTTCAAAGGTTTCTCTTTTTCTAATTAGGTGTGCTTCATTATTATGCCATAATACTTCGGCAGGACGAAATCTAGAATTGTAGTTACTCGCCATAGAAAAGCAATACGCTCCTGCGTTTTTAAAACTTAAAATATCACCTTCATTAATTTCATTAATACGTCTGTTATTACCAAACGTATCGGTTTCACAAATATAACCAACAACGGTATAAAAACGCTCTCTTCCTTTTGGGTTAGAAATGTTTACAATATCATGGTGCGAACCATAAAACATAGGGCGAATTAAATGATTAAAACCAGAATCTACCTGAGCAAATACAGTTGAAGTAGTTTGTTTTACAGCATTTACTTTAGTTAAAAAGCTACCAGATTCGCTTACTAGAAACTTACCAGGCTCAAAGGCTAAGGTTAAATCCTTTCCGTAAGACTTACAGAAATCATTAAATCTTGCCGACAATTTTTTGCCCAGTTCTTCAATATTAGTTTCAATATCTCCTTGTTTGTAAGGGACTTTAAAACCAGAACCAAAATCGATAAACTCTAAGTTTTTAAATTGTTTAGCCGTGTCAAATAAAATTTCACTGGCGTAAAGAAACACTTCAATATCTAAAATATCACTACCAGTATGCATGTGTATACCGTTAATGGTCATTTTAGTGTTTTCTACAATTCTTAAAATATGAGGTATTTGGTGTATTGAAATACCAAATTTAGAATCTATATGACCTACAGAAATATTAGCATTACCGCCCGCCATAACATGAGGGTTTATACGAATACAAACAGGTACTTTTGGATGCTTTGTTCCAAATTGCTCTAATATAGAAAGGTTATCTATGTTTATTTTCACTCCTAATTTTGCAGCTTCTTCAATTTCGTCTAAAGACACGCCGTTTGGAGTAAAAATAATTTGCTCTGGCGAAAAACCTGCGGCTAATCCTAACTGCACTTCTTGTATTGAAACTGTATCAATACCAGACCCTAAAGACTTTAAAAGTTTTAAAATAGAGATGTTAGATAAGGCCTTAACCGCATAATTTATCTTTAATTTCTTTACATTTTTAAAAGCAGACGTAAGTCTTTTGTATTGGTTTTCTATTTTTTTAGCATCATAAACATATACTGGACTTCCAAAATCTTGTGCAATTTTAAGCAACTGATTATCTAACATGATTCATTTAATTTTTGTCAAAGATATTTGTTTGATTTCAAAAAAAAATAAAAAAATAAAAAATATATTAAATTAAACATATTGTTAATTATTTAACAAAACTGGATCTATAAATATTTTTTACATGTTTTGATAAATAAATATTAGGGTAAGTAAACGCTATTATTTACATTTGTGAATCTTAAAAAAGAAGCCATATTATGAATTTACACGAATATCAAGGTAAAGAAATATTAAATAGTTTTGGAGTACGTATCCAAAGAGGTATTGTAGCACAAAATGCTCAAGAAGCAGTTGCTGCAGCAAAACAATTAACAAGTGAGACCGGAACAAGCTGGCACGTAATTAAAGCACAAGTACATGCTGGAGGACGTGGAAAAGGAGGAGGCGTTAAGCTTGCTAAAAATTTACAAGAAGTAGAAGAAATTGCTGGTCAAATAATAGGTATGGATTTGGTTACACCTCAAACTTCGGCTGAAGGTAAGCGTGTGCATCAAGTTTTAGTTGCCGAAGATGTTTATTACCCAGGTGAAACTGAAACTAGTGAGTTTTATGTATCTGTTTTATTAAATAGAGGTACAGGGCGTAATATGATTATGTATTCTACAGAAGGTGGAATGGATATTGAAACTGTTGCAGAGGAAACACCACATTTAATATTTACTGAAGAAATTGATCCTGCTGTAGGTTTAATGCCGTTTCAAGCAAGACGTGTTGCTTTTAACTTAGGTTTATCTGGTTTAGCTTTTAAAGAAATGACAAAATTTGTTACTAATCTTTATACAGCTTATGTAAAATCGGATTCTTCTTTATTTGAAATTAACCCGGTTTTAAAAACAAGTGATAATTTAATTATGGCTGTTGATGCTAAAGTAACTATTGATGATAACGCATTATACAGACATAAAAACTACGTAGATTTACGCGATGTTCGTGAAGAGAGTGCTATAGAGGTTGAAGCAGGAGAACTTGGATTAAATTACGTTGATCTAGATGGAAATGTTGGTTGTATGGTTAACGGAGCTGGTTTAGCAATGGCAACAATGGATTTAATTAAGCAAGCAGGAGGAGAACCGGCTAACTTCTTAGATGTTGGTGGTACTGCTGATGCTGCTCGTGTTGAGGCTGCGTTTAAAATTATTTTAAAAGATCCTGCGGTAAAAGCAATTCTAATAAATATTTTTGGTGGAATTGTACGTTGCGACCGTGTTGCACAAGGTGTTATTGATGCCTATAAAAATATGGGAACTATAAACGTGCCAATTATAGTGCGTTTACAAGGTACTAACGCTGATATTGCCAAAGAGTTAATTGATAACTCTGGTTTAGATGTTATGAGTGCTACAGAGTTCCAGGAGGCTGCTGATAAAGTACAACAAGTATTAGGATAAAAGTTAAGGGCTAAAATTTTTAGCACTTTAATTAGTATATAAAAAAAGAGCAACATTTATATGTTGCTCTTTTTTGTTTTTATATTTAGTGTGATCAATATTATTTTTTAATATCCTTTTTCTGCTCTGGTTTAGAAAACTTATTCCCTTTTTTAGGGTTAAATTTTGGTTTGTCCTTTTGCGGGGACTTTTCATTTTTCTTTGGCATGGGGCCTCTTAAATGAATAACAAGTCCGTTTAAAAAATTACGCAAAATCTGGTCGCCACATTCCATATACTTTGGATGGTCTTCTTTTCTAAAAAAAGCCCCTAATTCGCTTTTAGAAATCCGGAAATCTACTAGTTCTAAAATTTTTACTATATCGTCATCGCGAAGCTTTAGGGCTACTCTTAACTTTTTTAAAATATCGTTGTTTGTCATGCTTATATAATGGTTTACTTAAGGTCTATGCATTTCATCGATTTTGAATTTTAATTAATTAAATACTGCCTTTTTTTACTTCTCGTAAAGATACCTTAAAATATGTGTTTTTAAAACATACTGCGATTTTAAGTTTTATCTATTTTAATTGTCTGTTTTTTAGTGTTTTACAGGTTCTTAATCTTGGGTATTGTTCTAGGTGTTAACGAGATAAAGTGCAGTTTTTTTAGTTTAATAAATTGTTTTATTGACGAAACCAATAAAAATTACGATTAAAAACCTACTGTTTTTCGATAAGTTACATTAAATCCACGATTACTTATGTATCTCTTCTGTGTAACTTTATGTAATAATTAATTCATCCCTTTAAAGAAACCCTCAAAAATGGTAAATAGAGTAGAAAAATTAAGTCTTTTGTCCGAAATGATTGCTTTTGCAAAATATGATAAAGACATTAGGCGTATAGAATATAATTTTTTGTTAGGAGTGGCTAAGCAATTAGAAATTTCTCGCGACGATTTTGATTATTTGTTAGATAACCCTGTGTCTTATACTCACTTAAAATCACATAGCGAACGTATTGTTCAATTTCATAGACTAGTATTATTGCTAAATATTGAGCAAGAAACAAATGAAGATAATAATTCTGCTGGAGTAATTAAGTTATATAACTTTGGTTTGCGTATGGGCTTAAGCCACGAATCTATTACCAAAGTATTATACTTAATGGAAAGTTTTCCTAATAAAATAGTGCCGCCAGACGTTTTAATAGATATTTTTAAAACGCAGTATAACTAACGTGTTATTTCTCTCTTAGAATTTTTGAGGATTACTATTATAAGTGTTGATTATATTAAAAGGTGTATTATCGCCTATATAAAGCTAAAAGTTTAAACTTTTAGCTTTTCTAGTTTTTCTTGGTATGCTTTAATTTCATCTCTAAGTTTTGCGGCAACTATAAAGTCTAAATTTTTTGCAGCCTCTTCCATTAGTTTACGGCGTTCTCTTATTTTCTTTTCTAGCTCGGGTTTGCTTAAGTAGTCACTTTCTGGTTCGGCAGCTTTTAGCGCTTCAAGTTCATAACTGTAAGTGCTTACCGAGTTTTTAGAAAGCACATTGTCTAAGCTTTTGTTTAATGCCGTAGGAACGATATTGTGTTTTGTATTGTATGCAATTTGTTTTTCTCTTCTGTACTCTGTTTCGTCAATAGTTTTTTGCATGCTTTTAGTTATTTTATCGGCATACATTATGGCTTTACCATTTAAGTTTCTAGCGGCCCTTCCAACCGTTTGGGTAAGTGAACGTGCAGAACGTAAAAACCCTTCTTTATCGGCGTCTAAAATGGCTACTAAAGATACTTCGGGTAAATCTAATCCTTCACGAAGTAAATTAACACCAACCAAGACATCAAAAAGACCTTTTCGTAAATCTTGCATAATTTCTACACGCTCCAAAGTGTCCACATCACTATGGATATAGCGGCAGCGAATTTGAATTCTATCTAGATATTTAGTTAACTCTTCTGCCATACGTTTAGTAAGTGTTGTTACTAAGGTACGTTCGTCTTTTTCAATACGCTGTTGTATTTCTTCAATTAAATCGTCAATTTGGTTTAAACTTGGGCGTACCTCAATAATAGGGTCCAATAACCCTGTAGGACGTATAACTTGTTCTACATAGATACCATCAGATTTTTGCAATTCGTAATCTGCAGGTGTAGCACTAACATATATAATTTGATTCTGTATGGCTTCAAATTCTTCAAATTTTAATGGTCTATTATCCATGGCAGCAGGTAATCTAAATCCATATTCTACCAAGTTTTCTTTTCGGCTTCTATCGCCTCCATACATGGCGTGAACTTGAGATATAGTTACGTGACTTTCATCTACAACCATTAAATAATCATCTGGAAAATAATCTAATAAACAGAACGGACGGGTTCCTGGTAAACGACCATCTAAATAACGCGAATAGTTTTCAATACCCGAGCAATAGCCTAATTCGCGAATCATTTCCAAATCAAATTCGGTACGTTCCTTAAGGCGTTTTGCTTCTAAGTGCTTACCAATCTCTTTAAAATAATCATGTTGTTTTACCAAATCGTCCTGAATTTCCCTTATAGCGCCCTGTAAAACATCGGGCGAGGTTACAAACATGTTTGCGGGATATATAGTTAGTTGATCGTATTTTTCAACAACTTCGTTGGTTTGAATATCAAAGGATTCAATATCTTCAATTTCATCTCCAAAAAAGTGAATTCTAAAGGCATCATCGGCATAACTCGGGAAAATATCAACCGTATCTCCTTTTATTCTAAAGTTTCCGTGTCTAAAATCGGCTTCGGTTCTAGAGTATAAACTTTGTACTAAACTATGTAGTAATTTGGTTCTAGAAATTTCTTGGTCTCTTTTTAATGTGATTACGTTTTTTTGAAACTCAATAGGGTTTCCAATACCATAAATACAAGAAACCGATGCAATTACTAGAACATCACGACGCCCAGAGAGCAGAGAAGAGGTTGCGCTTAAACGCATTTTCTCTATTTCTTCATTAATAGATAAATCTTTTTCAATGAATACTCCAGAAACGGGGATGTAGGCTTCTGGTTGGTAGTAGTCGTAATACGACACAAAGTACTCAACGGCATTGTTTGGGAAAAACTGCTTAAATTCTGAATACAACTGGGCAGCTAAAGTTTTGTTGTGTGCCAAAACTAAGGTTGGCTTTTGCACCTCCTCAATAACATTGGCTACCGTAAATGTTTTTCCAGAACCCGTTACACCCAATAGCGTTTGGTATTTTTCGCCAGAAGTAATACCACTAACTAACTGTTTTATTGCCTGTGGTTGATCTCCGGTGGGTTTAAATTCCGATTCAATTTTAAACTGCATACGCCTTATACTTTAATATGTCTAAATTACTTAAAGTTGATGGAATTAGGAATTTAACTGATGGAAATTTAATTTTTATCGTTTTAACGCAAAATGCCCTTTAATATTAAATGTTTCGCCATTTTGAACGATATCTGCAGAGAACCAATAATCATCAGAAGGCATGTTTTGGCCATTAAAAGTACCATCCCAACCCAAGGAATTATAGGGTAGCATTTTTAGTAATTTACCATGTCTGTTGTAAATATAAACTTTGGTACCTGGTAATTGATCTGCTCCAATAATGTGCCAAGTATCATAAGCATTATCATTGTTTGGTGTTACAAACTTTGGAATGTCAAATACAAAAACGGTCTGCGATATATCCATACACCCATTTAAATCTCTAACGGTTACAAGATGGCGTCCAAAAGACACATCGTTAAAAATGTTTGATGTTTGTGGTTCGCCACCATCTAATATAAAAACATAGTCGCCAATTCTACCATTATTAATTTCTACAGTTATTCTATTAGGGTCTGCAAAATTAACCGTTGAGGTAAGTGTTATCTCCGCCTCTTCAGATGGTATTACTCTAAAATTATGGGTAGAACTACAGTTAGCCCCTATAGTGTTGGGTCTAGTTACAGTAACAGAGTAATCTCCAATGTCTTCTGGGTTAATTATAATTTCGCTTGTTGTTGCCCCGGTAGACCATAAATATTGATCGCCAGGAACTCCGGTATCTGCTACGACTAGTAAAGGCTCATCGTTACATAAAGGCACAATTTCTTCTAAAGGAATTTCAGGTTTAGGATTTACTAGTAAATCAAATTGTGTGGTGTTAAAGCACCCCGTAGTTCTATTTTCTAGTCTAACAAAAATGGTTTTCTCGGTAGAAGATGTGTAGTTGTTAGAAAGCGCATCGGTTTCAGTTTCGGCATTATCTAGAGTGTCATAAAAAGTAATGTTGTGATTGGAAGCCGGTAAACTACCAAGGATAGTATTATTGTTATCTGTTAAAATGAAATTTTGCTCGCCATCAAAATCATCATCACAGATTACCAAATCTGAAGGTCTATTAGCTGTTGGATTTTGATTTATTTCTAATACAAACGAGGTTACTATCGGACAGCCAGTAACATTATCGAAAATTCGAATAAAAATTTCGTGGCTGCTAGCCGTATAGTTAAATGTATTACCAATAGGAGCGGCATTATCTATGGCTTCTTGTTCAGTTTCGTGATAGGAAATAGTAACAATATTTGGGTCGTTAACAACTAAACCATCAACGTTTGATAAATCATAGGTATCGGTATCGTTATCGCAAATAGGAATATTGTTTACCGTGTTTATTACGGGTGGTAAATCCACATTTAATTCTATAGGTACTAAAGTGAAACAGCCTGTTAAGGTGTTCGTTATTTTAATATAAACGGTTTTTGCTTCAGAATCTAGACTTGTTGGGTCTGGTATTTCATTGGAATTGTCCATACCATTGTCTTGATTAATATCTGTTAGGTTTTCAAAGTAATTAATAACAAGGTTACTTTTTACCCGATCTAGTATTTCAAAATCTGCAGTTTGTGTATCTATGTTGTAAACTGTTAAATCGAAGTTTGCTATACCTGCTTGTGTTGGCGCACATTCTGTTATTGAGGGCGTTCCTACTAAAACATCTGGTGCCGAAACAATGTTCATTCCTAATTCCTCAACAACATAACAAAACGATGCGCTACTTTCTATTCGTATATAAATACTTTGTGGATTGGTTACGTTTGTGTAAGTTGAAGGTAATGGATCTAAATTATCCATTGCATCTTGTTGTGATGTGTGAAAGGTAATGCCTAATACATCTGGCGAATTGGTTTGAATTTCGGCTTTTTTATCGTCTAAATTAAATTCGAAAAAGCCATCGTTTGTAGCATCGTCGCAAACTAAGAAATCGATAATAGGATCGAAAACTGGATCTGGTGCTACTTGAATTTCAATAGACCCGGTACTATAGCAAGTTTGGTCTGTAATATTTTCAACTCTAACGTATAGTGTTCTGGAAGCTGAGTTGTAAGGCATGTCTGCTCCTTTAGGAAGAGCATTTGCTATGTTTCTGTTTATGGCATCGTTTTCATCTTCAAAATAATACACTACTTTGCCAGTTTGTGCATTTAGGACTTCTTCATCTATTTCAGATAATATAAAATCGGCAAAATTATCGCCATCGTCTTCACACACCTGAAAAAGGATATCTGTTGGGATAACAGGAACCGTGTTTATTATGGCTTCAAACGAAACAATAGACGTACAGTTTGTGTCTGTAATGGCATTTTCAATACGTATATAGATGGTTTGGGTATCTGTATTGTATGCTGCACGTTCCGATTCTGGTATAGCCTGGGTAATTGTGTTGTTGTTAGCGGCTTCAAGGTCTGTAAATACATCAATATTTAATCCCGTTCTACTGGCTACAGCTTCGTCTATTTTATCTTCAATATTTATAACATAGAATCCATCATCGTCGTCATCACAAATAACAATGTCGTCTGGTTGGTTAGAGGATGGTGCGACTAAGACTTCAATTTGAAACGGGTTAACAGTAGCGCAGCCTGTATTAACACTTTCTAATCGTGCATAAAGCGTTTCTATGTTACTTGAGTTATTGTAAAATGGCGGTAATTGGTTTGCTGTATTATTAGTTTGTGCATCCATTTCATCTGCAAAATAAGTAACTGTAAAGTTTGTGTTACCGCCGGTTACTGTATCGTCTAAAGAATGCAGGTCTATGCTGGTAAAGCCATCATCATCGTCATCACAATAAGGCACCGTTACTTCGGCAAATAGTAAAATTGGGTTTACTAAAAGATTTATTTCAGAGGTTTCAACACAGCCACCACCTTCAATACTTACATATAGAACTTGCGGACTTAAAGCTGGATATGGTACTGTTTTATCGATAGGGTTAACACCATTATCACGTTCGTCCTCGTTTTCATAAAAGGTAACGGTTATAGAACTGGGTAGGTCGTTGGCTATAAATGTCTCTATGGTATTTAAATCGAAATCTAGGGTGTCTGTAGAGTCATCATTATCATCACAAAGTGCAAAATCTCCTGTGTCTGTTCCTGTTAATAGTAAATTGGTGTGAATTTCGAAAGGGACAATGGTTGGACACCCTGTTGAGTCGTCTACAATTCTTAAATAAATAGTTCCAGAACCTGGTTCTGTAACTGCGTTAGTATACTGGTAGCTTGTTTCGTCTGCTATAGCATTAATGTTCATTTCGGCATCGTTAAACGACTGGTGAAAAGTTGTTGTTACTCCAGTTAGTCCATTTAATATTGGTGCTATTACTTCGGTTAAATTAAACTCGGCATCGCCATCTAAATCTCTATCACAAGCATCTAGGTATTGGGTGTCTCTATTTACAATTGGGCTAATAGTAATATCGACATTTAATGTTGTGGTAGTAACGCAGCCTGTTTCAATGTCAATAATTCTTACGTAAACTAATTCTGGCGAACTAGAGTTAACATAAGGTGTTGGTATTGGATTGCTTCCGGTACTAACGTCTAAGGAGTTATAATGGTATGAAACTACTAAGTTGCTTTGCCCCGAGGTAATTTCCTCGTCTTTTTCTGTTAGGTCAATAATTGCGAAACCATCTGGATTGTCGTCGCTATCGCATATTTCTAAAGGTGTAGGGTCTACGATGCTCGGTAAAGGATTAACAACTAAGTTAAAGGTTGTATATGAAAAACAGTTACTATCAGTATCTTGTACACGTACATAAATAGTTTGCGGAGATGATGTGTTTTGTATTGGTCCTGTAATTGGGTTAGTGTTTAGTCTGGCTTCGTTGTCCGATAAATGATAACTGAAAGCATAATTGTTAAAAGGTGAGTTTGCAGCAACTTCCGAATCTTTTATACTAACACTAAAGGTTTCAATGCCATCACCACTAGAATCATCACAAATTTGATAATCCGAAATGGGCTCCATAGGCTCCTCTGTATTAAGAACAACTTCTACTTCATCGGTCTCAACACAGGTGCTTCCATTTATTGGTACAGCTACTTCTACGCGGTATGTGCCATTTAACAGGGCTGTATAGGTTGGGCTTACTGCACCAGGAATTAAAGTATCGTTTCTATACCAAGCGTAAGATGCTAGGGTGTTTTCTAAATCGGCATCTAGAACTACAGAACTCGCACAGGTGGTAATGTCTTCTCCTAAGTCTAAAACTTTAAAGCTATCGCCTTCAATAAAAACTGCGGTATCAAATGTATGGTCGTTTTGATCTGCAATTACTAATTTAATACGGTAAGTTACATTAGGCGAAATACTACCGGCAGCTGTTAATACTGTTGTTCTACCATTATAATTTGTATCTCCAAGATTGTAACCGGCAAAGTATTGTTCGTTTTCTGGGTTGCAATTTAAGGTTCCGGAATTGGCACTAACATTATGGATGGTACTTGTATTAACAGGTGTAGTGGTTCCAGGTACAAGTGCTATATTTTGATAAGGATCGCTAGTTCCTGCTTCTTTAATAAGAAATGCAAAACCATCGGAAAACTGACATGGGTTAATACCAAAGTATTCTTCTGAAGCTAAAAGGTAGTTAAATTGAAATTGATTAGATATTGAAACAAAATCGAACTCAATAGATGTTGCATTTAAGGTATTAGTTATTCCTAAAGCGGCTTCTAAATCAGGATCGGTTCCCCAAGTGGAAGAGCCTTCGCTTAAGGTTGGTGTTCTTGCAGAATTTCCGCCCGAAGTGGCTCCACCTGTAGATAACATAATACCATTTTCGAAAGGGAAATTAGAACCAGCTCTTTCAAAATAAGCATAACTGTTAAATCCGCTAGCGGTTCCATTAACCGAAGAACTAATGTTTGATATGTTTACACAACCATTAACTAAGTTATCTTGAATTAAGGATTGTAGCCCAACATTATCATTGATAGTAATTTGTTGCGAAAACCCAATAGCTCCAAAAAAAAATAACATAAATAAGGTGAAGGAAATCGATCTCATAACTGGTAGTAGCTTTCTAGTTCTTTTTTTATGTGCTTTTTAAGCATTTTTGTTGGGGTGAAATAAGGCCGAAAATAGATTTTTTTTAGATGAAACGCAAAATTAATCAGTTAAAACGCATATTTTTTTGATTTGAAACTAATTGGCTGTTAATATTTTAGCGAAAAGTGGTTTTTGTAAACTCTACCGTCCTCTAGTTTAACAGAAAACCAATAATCATCGCTAGGTAGAACTTGTCCGTTTAATGTGCCGTCCCATCCCTTTTCTGTGGCTTTAATTTCTTTTATTAATTTTCCAAACCTATTATAAATATAAACTTTAGAGTTGGCTTGAAATTGTTTTGAAACGCCTAAGATTTGCCAAGTATCATTTACGCCATCGCTATTTGGTGTAAAGTACTTAGGAAAACCAATTACCGATACATTTTCATTTACAATACCACAATCATTTTTAATATCCTTAACGGCAACTTGGTAAATTCCTGGGTATATATTTTCAAAAAGGTTACTATCTTGAAACGGTTTTACTGTTAAATTATTGCTATCAATTAAGCTGTACTGGTATGTGCCTTCTCCAGAAACCAAAACGGTTATTGTATTATTTTGTACGGCATCGGTTACCTTAAAAGCAGGTGCGTTAAAAGTTGCAATATTAGATTCTGTAACGGTAACTGTTCTAGTTTTTAAGCAGCCACTTGTTTTATCTGTAACTGTAACCGTAAAGGTGCCAACGGTATTTATTTCTGTTTCATAGGTTGTATCTCCATTAGACCAGTTATAATTATAATCGCTAGTAGCCCCACTAATAAGACCAGCATCAATGGTAATGGTATTTGGAAAAGTATTTAAGCAATAGTATTCTAAACTATTGGTTTCAATATTTGGTAAGGCATTTACTTTTAGTACAACATCGCTTATACCATAACAGTTATTAGCATTTTCAACACGCGCATAAATGGTTTGCGAATACGGTACTGTATTGGTATACGTACCCGTTAAGGTATTTGATTCTGTTAACGCGTCATTATAGGTTTCAAAATAGGTAACGTTTAGTCCGGCAGGTAAACCTGCAACAATAATATTGTTTGCGTCGTTTAGGTTAAAACTATGAAAACCATCTTCGGTACCGTCATCGTCGCAATGCACTAATTCGGTGTTGTTGGCATCGGTTACGCTGGTTTGCAATGTTAGCTCAGAAAAACTACTACAGCCGGTAGAGTCGTTTATTACTTCAACATAAATGGTTTGTGGGTTCGATGTATTGGGGAAATTGTAACCGTCAACTTCATTAGTTCTTGCAGAATCTGTATAAAACTTTAGAGATCGTTCTGGTATGCCTCCTGTTAAGTTAGTATGCGACTTGTTGAGGTTAAATATGGTTAGCCCATCTGTAATGCCATCTTCGTCGCATTGCAATAAGGTATCGTTGTACGCTTCTGGATTAGTGTTAAGGCTTACAAAGGCTTGCCCTTCTAAAACGCCACAATTTCCATCGTTAAGGTCTATAAAAACTTCGTAATTTCCAGTGTCTGATACTTCAATATTATGTGTTGTAATTGCTAACGGCGTTTTATTAACTGTCCATTCGTATGTGGCTCCAGTAATTTCTGGAGCAGATAACGTGTAGGTATAGCCATCACAGAGGTCTAAAGTTAAGGATTCTGCACCATTATTTATAATATCTACTTTTTGGTTAAAGAAAGATTGTATAAAAGGAGGTAAACCTTGCGATGATAGGTTGGGAGATACAGTTAATCCATTATGTTGGTAATCGCAAGCGGTACCCAAAGCATTAGGGTTATTAATTACGCCCAGTTGCGATAAACCAAAATCGTAAGTAGCGCTTAGTGCTCTGTAAATTTTTCCATTAGGTCCAAGTTGTAAACCACCTCTGTATAATATTCTGTTGTCTATGACCACCTCAGAATTTTGAATATCTGTAGCAAGAAGGTTGTATTGTAGTAGAACTGAACTATGATTTGAGGGTACATTTCTATTAGGACCATTATAATCATTTGAGGCGTGTACATAAAGTAACTCGCTACTAGGCGAAAATTCTAGTCCGTACGGAAAATCACTATTACCACTTAAAACTAGACGATTAAGGTTTGATACTTGGCCTGTTGCCGAATCAAAATCGAACAGTAACAACCTGTCTTTAACATTACTAAAAAATAAATCGGCAGAAACGTTGGCACAGGCTATTTTTTCTCCGTCTGGAGAAATCTTTAAATTTCCTCTGTAATCATTAATTGCTAAGGGAAAGGTTGATTTAACTGCTGTGGTGTTTATACCAAGATCACTAACCTCGAAAGCATGAAATGTATTATACTCTTCTAGTAAACCGCTTTCTGAAGCAAATGCAAGTACCCAGATAGATTTAGTTTCGCAGTCTTTAACCACGGCCGATAGTTTTTCGGAACAATCTTGAATTAAATTAACGTTTTTGTTGGTAACAGCGCCAAGACCTCCACTTAATGTCATATCTACTTCAGAGTAATTAAAGCCATAATGCGGTTCATCAGGATTATGATCATCTACAGTAAAAACATAATATATATCTGGCGTATTAGGTTTAGGTACAATAATAGCAGATTGCGTACTTGAAGGGTCGCCATTTAATCCAGAACCATTGGTCATTACGCCATGGTTTTTATTCCAAATTGTTATACCGTCTGTATAAAATAACAAATTTCCGAAGCTGTCTGAAATAGACGCGGACCCCTCGTTTGTAAATAATTGACCATTATTTAGTGCCGAAACCTCTCCGTTTGTTTGATTAAAATTAATTCCAGCTCCATAACCAAAATACCAATTTGAAGCTTCAGCCTGCGAAAAAGAAGATATACTTATTACACAGAAAATTACGAATAATATAGTCTTTTTCATTTTTTAGTAGCAATTGCTACCAAAGGTATTACAAATCTCGGTTTTTTAATAATCTAAACGATAAAAAAACGAAAAGAGCTGTCCAACCTATTACTATAGCCAATTCGTGCAAATGCACAGCGTAATCGTATATAAGTTCCCCTTTATTAGGGAATTTACTCATGGCTATTCTTTGAAACGGTTGCTCAATTAAATTATACATAGATTTTAAAGGAAATACATTCTGAATTTTACTAGCAAAAGCAACATCAGATTGCCATGATATTAAACCAAACACAATCCATTCTGCAATAAAAATAATAAATAAAAAGGCTAAAGCAAATGCCGAACGTTTTACAAGCATGCCTAAAAACAAACATAAACTAAAGAAACCAATAAGTTTTACTAAGTAGGCAAACAGAAATTCGATTTCGCTAAAAATAATGGATGCTTCGTTATAACTAGAATAATATAAACCAATACAGAATGAAATTAAACCAATTATTACGGTTGAAATTAGCGAAAAGAATACAATGGCATAAAACTTAGAAAGTATAAATTCCTTTTTACTTAATCCATCAATAAGGTTTTGCTTAATGGTTTTGTTGCTGTACTCATTACCAATCATACTTACTACAACTATAGCAAAAAAGAACTTAAATTGAGACGCAAAAAATGTTGTTAAGTGCCATATAATTGGGAAGTTGAAAATACCAAGTTCACCTAATTCTAGCGTAAAAAATCCAAAAACATTAATTTTAAGTGATGATAGTAATATTACAAAAAATGGTAAAATAAAGGATACGAATATGAGTGTTTTACTGGTTCTATTAAGTAATAGTTTTTGCAATTCTAAATTTAAAAGTCGTAACATTAGGGCTAGTTTTGGTTGTTATCGGTTAATTGTAAAAATTGTTCTTCTAAACTTTCCTTACGCTGTACTAAATGCGTTAGTATAATACCTTGGCTAAATAGATATTGGTTAAAATCTTCAGATTTTATAGGTTCATTTAAAAAGGCGGTAACCAATTGGTCTGCCACTTTAATATTTCCAAAAGAAGGATGGCTTTCTAGAAGGGCAATTAATTCTTCTTTTTTGTTCGATTTAAGTTCAAAAAAACCATGACTAGAAATCATTTCATCCACTCTGCCAGAGTACAGTTTAACCCCCTTACGAAGCACGACCACATGCGAACATACTTTTTCAACCTCATCCAATAAATGCGATGCTAATAAAATAGTCGTGCCTTTAGCGGCTATCTGTTTAATTATTTCTCTAATTTGATGAATGCCTTGTGGGTCTAATCCATTTGTAGGTTCATCAAGAATTAATATTTCAGGATCGTTTAATAGGGCAGAAGCTATGGCTAAGCGTTGTTTCATGCCTAAAGAGTAGGTCTGGAATTTACTGTCCTTACGCTCTAAAAGCCCAACAATCTCTAGCTTTTCGTGTATTTTGCTAAACGGAACATCTTTAATTCTGCAAACTAATTTCAAGTTTTGTTCTGCCGTCATGTACGGATAAAAATTAGGGCGCTCAATAATGGCACCTACTTTTTTTAGGGCATCGTGTGTTGAGGTGTTTCCTTCAAACCAATGGAAATCGCCTTCGGTTTTATTAACCACATTTAGTACAATGCCTAGAGTTGTAGATTTTCCGCTTCCGTTAGGTCCTAAAATACCGTAAACATTACCTTTTTTTATGGTAAACGATAGGTTTTTTACTGCGGTTAAGTACCCGAATTTTTTGGTAAGGTTGTTAATAGAAAGTATAGTATCCAAACTAAAAGTTTTTTTCGCCAACCTATAAAGTTAGCTTTGGTTTGTTATTTTAGTACGACGAATGTATGTGGTTTTTGTTACACCTATATCAATAAAAACATTAAATTTGAATAAGTAAGATACCTATGCAAGATTTAAAAATATCAAAGAAGAAACCATCGTTTCCTATAACGCCTAAGTTGCACAACTATTTAAGCGAGTATAACAGAAACATAAAAATCCCAATTTTTTATGATGATTTGTTACGTTTTCAAGGCTCTATTGTGGTGTATGATAAAGATGATAATGATACCTTATGGATTAGGGTGTATTATAACGATTATGAACGTGAGGAAATTGATGCTGCTTTAAAAAAGGTATATACCATTTTTCATTCGGATGGTAACGATAGTGTTTTACCATTTTTAAATGTGGATGCTATTGATTTTTGCACCTTTGGAAACTCAAAACCTTTTAGAATAAAAGTTAGAAATATTTTAAATGATAATTACACATATTTTTATGTGAAAACAGCCGATTCGTCTAGAATTTATGGCTTAGAACTAGAGCATATGTTATCGCCTTATAACCTAAATTATTTGGTGTATAAGAATACATTAATTGAAGAACATATTGCAGGTATTCCGGGAGATGAGTTTATAAAGAATTTTTTACCAAAATGCGATAAATCTGAAAAATCTCAAATAGCCAAAGAGTTCGTTAAGTTTAACGAACGTTGTATGATACGGCTTTTAGGCGATATGCGATCGTACAATTATGTTATTGTACCTACGCACGATTTTGACCATGTGGTGTATAAAATAAGAGCTATAGATTTCGACCAGCAATCTTACGAAGGCAAGTTTAACATTTACAGACCACAGTTTTTTAAAGAAAACTATGAGATGGTACAGTTGGTATCTAACAGTATGCAAAAATTGTCTATAAATCAATATAAAACCGAAGAGCGTTCTATTTTAGTAAAACGTTTAAAAAGTTTTCATGATCGTATTGATTCGCTTTTAGATTGTATGGGCGAAGATGCTATTTCAACTGTAGATAATATCGATTTATTAAAATATAAGATATTTGAATATACCCAAGATGTTAACTTTAAACGTTGCGAGAATATGGGGCAAATTTTAAAGTATTCGCTAGAGTTTTTAACTCGAAATTACGAAAATGTAAATATTGAGAATTTAAGAGACCAACGAAATACTAATTCCAGTTTTCGTTAAAATCTAGGTTATCATAATCATCTAAATCAATCTCGTCGTCAAACTCGTTGTATAGGTCGTCTTCATCTGCTTCAAATACTTTTTCTGGAGCAGTATCTGGAACTTGACCTTGTACAAACATGAGGTTTGGGTAATCGTTTCCTTCGGTTTCTTCAACAATTTCTGCAAGTTCCACATAAAATGTCCACATACTCATAAAGTCGTAAACGTATATTAGTTTAGTTTGTGCTTCATGAACCACACTATCTAACGAGGTTTCGTTCATTAAACGCGCAGAGCCATCATCACTTAAATCAAATAAAGAAATTTCTTCACCTTGTTCCCAAATATCGTTACTTATATAAAACGAAGCCATTTCGGTACCATCAAACCCAAAAGATTGTGTTACCACGTTATGCAAATCCTCAAGTGTGTCTGTTTCACGAATTTCTAAATCGCGAAAAATATCTTCGTCTGTATCATTATCTAAAATAACTCTAAATCTGTAAATCATGGCAATTAAATTATGCTACAAAGGTAGCCTTTTTTTAAGTTATTATAAAAGTATTCTACGAGTCTAAACTCCTGATTTCCGTTTAAATTGTTATTCTCGTGAAAATGGGAAATTAAATAAAACTATTCTTTACTTACTAAATCTATGAAGCGTAAATGTCATGGCACTTAATAGAAAAAATGCGCCTATTTGGTGTGCAACCCCTAACCAAAGCGGAACCGCGTATATTATAGTTAAAACACCCAGTAAAAATTGTATTCCTACTAAAACTAACAAGGCATTTATACCTTTATTTTGTAGTGTAGTAAGTGTTAATTTGCGCGATTTGAACCATAGTACTAAAATAGCTATAACAACTAAGTAGGCTAAAGTTCTGTGCACAAATTGGATGCCACTTGGGTTTTCTATTAGGTTTTTGTAAAACGGATTTAGTGTGTAAACCGTGTGGTGCATAAACTTGTTTTCGTTCATTAAAGGCCAGTGGTTATGAAGCAAACCGGCTTTTAAACCCGCAACAAACGCACCATAAATGATTTGAACGATAAGTATAATGTAACTCCCTATAATAAGTTTTTTAAAGGACTTATTAATTGTTTTTCTATTCGGGTATAATAGATCTAAGGCTACCCAAAGTGTAGCTGCAAAGGTTAAAAAAGCCGTTGTTAAATGCGCTGCTAGCCTAAAATGACTAACATCTGGCATGTCTACCAAACCACTTTTAACCATGTACCAACCTAAAAAGCCTTGAAAACCTCCTAGTATTAATAATACAACACATTTTTTTATGGTGCTTTTGGTAAGTTGTTTAGTCGCTAAAAAATATAAAAACGGAATAATAAATACTAGGCCAATAACCCTACCAATTACCCTGTGTAGCCATTCCCAGAAATAAATACTTTTAAAATCGCTTATTGTAAAATGAGAATGTAATTTTTGAAACTCCGGATATTGTTTGTATAAATTAAAAGCTTCTTCCCACTCGGCATTATTTAATGGCGGAATAGTACCGGTAATTAGTTTATAATTTGAAATGGATAATCCAGAGTCTGTAAGTCTAGTTATGCCACCAACAACTACCATAATAAAAATTAATGCACATCCGGTAAGCAACCAATAGATAACTTTTTTGTTGTCCTTTTTCATATTAAATTAACGCTTTTTCAAAACATATACTATTTTCAATATTTGCATATTGGCCGTAGTTAGGTATAACTTTATACTTGTTTTTATTATAAAACTGCACAGCTTCAACTTGTCTTTTTCCTGTTTCTAGTATGCACTTTTTATATCCTAATTCCTTTGCCCAATCCTCTAAACCTTTTAAAATTTTAGTAGCAAGACCTAAGTTTCTGGTTTCTGGCCTTGTAAACATGCGTTTAACTTCTACAATATTGCTATCAACCGCTTTAAAAGCACCACAACCTACTGGCTTGTTGTCTATATAGGCTACAATAGTGTTTTTAAGAGCGTCTATACTGTTGTATTGATGGTAAAAATCATGCTCATCGCCATCAACTATAGTTAAATATGCATCTAATTGAGATACCAAATCTTTAAAGTCCTTGTTCTCTGAATCTGTTTTAACTAAATGCATGCAACTGTTTTTATCTTAGCACTGTATTTTATATATTTTTTGTATTTGCCACTTGTAATCCTAAACGTTTTCCTTCCTTTAGCATTAATTGAAATGCAGCTTCATAGTCGTTCGGGATAGTGCCTTCTAGTATAGCTTCTTTAATACTTTCTTTTATTAAACCAATTTCGCGAGAAGGTTTAAGGTTAAATGTTTTAATAATTTCTTCACCAGATATTGGCGGTTGAAAATTTCTAACATGATCGCGAGCTTCTACTTCAATAATTTTTTCACGAACAATTTTAAAATTGTTATGGTATTTGTTGAATTTTTTAGGATTCTTAGTTGTTATATCGGCTTCACATAGCGTCATTAAATCTTCAACATAATCACCTGCATCAAAAACCAAACGACGCACTGCCGAATCTGTAGCCGTATCATCGGCTAAAACGATAGGGCGAGAGCTCATAAATACCATTTTCTGAACAAACTTCATTTTATCATTTAATGGCATTTTTAGTCTTTTAAACAAATGATAAACCATTTTTGAGCCTTCAAATTCATGTCCATGAAAGGTCCATCCTACTTTTTTACTAAACTTTTTGGTTGACGCTTTTCCTATGTCGTGCAATAAGGCTGCCCAACGTAACCAAAGATTATCGGTGTTTTCGCAAATGTTATCGACTACCTCTAGGGTATGATAAAAATTGTCTTTATGGCGTTGCCCTTCAACTTCGTCAATACCTTTTAGGGCTGTTAATTCTGGTAGGATGTGTTTTAATAACCCTGTTTTTTCTAGTAATAAAAATCCTTTTGACGGTTTTTTGCTTTCAAGAATTTTATGAAGCTCGGTAACTATACGCTCGTTAGTAATTATTTTAATACGATCGCTATTATTAGTTATAGCTTCCAGCGATTTTGTTTCTATAATAAAATCTAGTTGCGTAGCAAACCTAATGGCTCGTAACATGCGTAACGGGTCGTCACTATAAGTTATATCTGGGTTTAAAGGCGTTTTAATAATTTTATTTTCTAAATCATTTACACCATTAAAGGGGTCTAATAAATCGCCAAAAGCATCTTCGTTTAAATTTAGGGCCAGTGCGTTTATAGTGAAATCTCTTCGGTTTTGGTCGTCTTCTAAAGAGCCATTTTCAACAGATGGATTTCTGCTATCTTCTGTATAAGATTCTTTTCTTGCACCAACAAATTCAATTTCAATATCATCATGCCTTAGCATAGCCGTACCATAAGTTTTAAAAACTTGTACCTTGGTTTTAGTAGGTAGATTTTTAGCAACTTGTTTAGCTAATTGGATGCCATCTCCAATGGCAACAATGTCTATGTCTTTAGCATCACCACGTTTTAAGAGAAAATCGCGAACAAAGCCACCTATTACAAAAGATTCTAGTTGAAGTTCTTTTGCCGATTTTGATATGATTTTAAATATGTTATGTTGTAGTGCTTCTTTGTAATTCATGGTTGTGTTTTGGCCACTAATTCACTAATTTTTATGTTTTACTTTTATGTTCTAACTCCACTAATTAAAATCTCATAAAATTATTCTTTTATGCTGCAGATAATCTTTATGAAAATTAGCTAAAAGGGCTAATTTGTTATTACTAACTTTTAAATAATTTAAGCATTGTGAAATATGTTTATTATGAATGGCTTCCGAACATTTTATTTCAAGTATGATTTTGTCATATATGATAAAATCAGCATAAAATTTGTGAGATAATATGGTGTCTTTATACTTTACAGCATATTCCTTTTCTCTTTCAAATGGTATGTTTTTTTCCTTTAATTCGTATTCAATAGCATCTTTATAAACAATTTCAGAAAAGCCACTTCCTAAGTTATTATATACTTCAAATAATATCCCAACTATGCTATAACTCTCAGATTTATATAATAGATCAGTCATAATAATTAGTGCATTTGTGGCTAAAAATTACTCTCGAATAATTTTTACAACATTACTGTTACTAATCTTAATAATTGATGACGGTTTATTGCAAATTTTTTCGTGGTGCAAATTTACTACATAATCGACACCTTTTAAAATCTCATCACTTATTTCTTTAAACGATTTTGGAGTCGGATCACCACTAATATTAGCCGAAGTTGAAACCAATGGTTTATTTAGTTTTCGGGATATCCAGTAGCAGAAATCATCGTTTGGAATTCTTATAGCAATACTACCATCGTCGGCAATTAAATTAGGGGCTAAATTTTTAGCATCGTCATAAATAATGGTTGTTGGTTTTTCTGAAATTTCAATAATGTTTAAGGCTGTTTCTGGTACGGTATTAACATATTGTTTTAGCATTCTATCGTCTGCAACCAAACATATAAGAGCTTTAGAGTCTACCCTGTTTTTTAAGTTGTATACTTTTTTAACCGCTTCTGGGTTTGTGGCATCGCAACCAATACCCCAAACGGTATCTGTTGGGTAAAGGATAATGCCGCCGTTTTTTAAGATTTGTAAGGCGTTGTTAATTTCGGTTTGCATATGTAATGTTATAATACAGCAAAATTAATAATAACGCTTTAATTGTAAAGATTTATATTTGTTTAAGTTATGTTTAATGACCTAGAAATAGGTATAGCTAAATAGACAGGCATTTTATTAAATGGTTTAGATGTTTTTATAAAAAGTAATATATTGATTTCTTAATGCAATAAAATATAAAGAAGTGAAACGAATAACTTTAATCGGACCAAATTCTTTTGGGTATCTTGATTTTTTAATTACTGCGTTGCAAGCAAAACAAGACGTAGAGGTAACTTATATTAATTATTCGGTATTCAAATATAGTTATAGCTCTAAGCTCGAGAACCTTAAAAATGTTTTTATAAAAGCGTTTCTTAATAAGAACATAAAGGACAGTTATAAATCTAAGTGTATTTTAGATTGTTTATCTGGAAAAGCAAAACAAGATTTTATTGTGCTTATTCGCCCAGATAAAATAGAGAAGAAAACTTTATTGAAATTAAAAAACTATACAGAGAATTTATTCGCTTTTTATTTTGATGCTATTGCTAAATTTCCAAAGAAAAAAGAACTCATTCCTATTTTTGATAAGGTTTATAGTTATGAAAAGGATGATGTTGAAACTTATGGTTTAGAATTTATAACGAATTATATCTATGATTTTGATGATAAAAAACCAGAAATTTTTTCTTACAAAGTTTTTAATATTTCATCTTATGATTCAAGATTTAAAACTTTAAAAAATATAGCAGAGTTCCTCAAGAAAAATCATATAAAATATAATATAATTGTTAGAAAGGAAATTGTTTTTAATGATGATTTAGTTACTGTGGTACCTGAATATTTGCCTTTAAATGAAGTAAAGAAGCATATTTTGAATTCTGAAATACTCTTAGATATCCAAAAAGGTAATCAAAAAGGGTTAAGCTTTAGGGTTTTTGAAGCTTTGGGCTACAACAAAAAACTAATTACAACAAACAAAGATATTATAAATTATAATTTTTATAATTCTAATAATATTTTAGTGATTAATAGTGAGAATATCGATATACCATCATCTTTTTTTAATATACCTTATACCGAAATAGATAAAGACATCTTGTTTCCTTATACTTTAGAAGGTTGGATTCAAAAAGTGTTTTCCGTTTAAGAATGGTTTTTATGAATTTTTAAAAGCTCTTCGCGCATTTTCTCTGTAATAACCTCTTTTGTAAAGTTCTCCTTTAAATGCTTAAACCCATTTTTAATAAACTTTTCTTTTAGTTCTTTATTCTCTAAAACAGTTAATACCGCCTCAGCAAAGGATTCTGGGTTTTCTTTTTCGCAAAGCAAACCTGTTTGGTTATGGTTTACTACTTCAGGAATACCAGCCGCATTGGTGGCTACAATAGGCACGTGGCTAGCATAAGCTTCTAATAGAACACCTCCTGTAGGCTCTAGTTTTGATGTGAACAAAAACAGATCAAAATCAGCAAATATTTCAGAAATATCGTTTCTAAAACCTAAAAATAAAATGTGGTTTTCAAGTCCTAATTCTTTAGTAAACGCCTTTATTTCATCTTCCATTTTACCAGTACCAATTAATAAAAATTTAGCGTTTGGTAGTTTATCTTTTAAAATATTTACTGTTTTTATAAATGTATAATGATCTTTAAAAGGTACAAAGGCCGATATGTTTGCTATTAATTGTGTGGTGCGAGGTAAGCCTAACTCGTCATGTAGTTTGTATGATTTTGAAGTGCGCTTAAAGTCATCCAAGTTTGTGGCACTTCCAACAATTGTAAAGCGCGAATGGTCTTTTATTGAAGGGCCTAGAACATCGATAACGGCCTGAGAAACACAAATAAGTTTTACTAAATGCTTATAGTTGTATTTCCATTTACGTAATGGATTAGTTGCTATGTCTTTTATTAAGGTTCTAAAAAACACTAATGGCGTTTTCTTAATAGATAGGAGCGAAGCAATAACACATAAGGTATGTGCTGTACTATTATGGATTAAAACTAAGTCTATTTTTTCGTTCTTAATAACCTGTATAATCTTTTTTATCCAACGTCTACTATATTCTGATTTTAACGGAAGCGCATGCACATTATAATTTTTAGAAACCGCAATTTCTGCCAATTTAGTTTCGGTAGGGCAGATTAAAACCTGATGCTCTATTTTACTATCGAAAGCATCATAATAATATACTATTTGCTGTTCGTGACCACGCCATACACTAGAAGCTGTTATTTGAAGTAATCTCATATATATTTGTATTCTTCAAATGTAAAATAATATATCTAAATTGTGGAAACTTTATAATAAAAAACGTAAAATATTGTAATATTGCGGTATGAAGAATTCAGTAATTCATAACAATTTTAAACCTTATAAAGCGGAAATAGATAACTTTATTTTCAACTTTGATAATGAAGGAGAAGATTTTGGCAATCAAGAGCGTAACAGTTTAAAGCTGTTTAACTTAAATGATAGGTTGGTAAATATTAAGTCTTTTAGAATCCCCAATATTGTAAACCAAATTGCTTATAAATTCTTCAGAAAAAGTAAAGCACAACGCTCTTATGAGTATGCTAATAAATTAACCAATTTAGGTATAGGTACGCCGCAACCAATAGCTTATTATGAGTTTGTGTCTCCTTTTGTGTTTAAAAACAGCTATTATGTAAGTAAGCATCTTAATTGCGATTTAACGTATAGAGAACTTACCACTAATTTTAATTACCCAAATCATGAAGCTATTTTACGTGCTTTTACTAGGTTTACGTTTAATCTTCATGAGAAAGGAATTCATTTTTTAGATCATTCTCCGGGAAACACTTTAATAGAAATTAACCAAGGTGATTATAAATTTTATTTGGTAGATTTAAACCGTATGGAATTTAAGTCTTTAGATTTTGAAACACGAATTAAAAATTTTGCCAAACTTACAATTCATAAAAAAATGGTTGAGGTTATGAGTGATGAGTATGCAAAGTGCTCTGGCGAAGAGTATTCTAGAGTTTTTAACCTAATGTGGAGTGAAACTGAAGCTTTTCAGGCTAGGTACCATAGAAAAAGACGTTTAAAAAATAAAATTAAGTTCTGGAAATCAGCGCGTTAATTTTTTTAGTTCTTGGTATCTAAAACGTACACCATAGGCACTTAAATAACAAATTTGGAAGCCTTCTTTACCATCTAAAATGCCTAATCTAAAAATGTAGTTAGTTAAAAATTTAATTATTGGACGAATATGTAAATTATATACGTTTGGTTTTTTGCCTTTGCTATGCAGTTCTAAAGCTTTTAATTTTGCATAATGCTCCATTTTAGACTTGTAGTGTTCGGCACTATCAAAGCAATAATGTAACATTGTGTTTTTAAGTAATTTACTTTTGCCATCAATTTTAGGCATTTCATGTACAATTTTATCTTCAATATAGCTTACAGTACCTTTTTTAAATAATCGATAAGTGGTATCTGTTTGAAAACCGCTAAAACGAATTCTTTTCTTCTTGAAAAAATAAAGGCGTTTAACTAAAAAGGCAGCAGTACCATTATTACTGCTTACTTCGTTAAGTATTTCATTTTTTAAGGGATTAGGAATACGCTCATCTGCATCAATAAATAATATCCAATTATGGCTTGCTTGCTTAAGTGCAAAATTACGCTGGTCTGCAAAGTTTTTAAACGCACGCTGTATAACCTTTACATTTTTAAATTTAGATAACTTCTCGGGTGTGCCGTCGGTACTAAATGCATCTACAATTATAATTTCATTTGTAAAATTAACTGTGTTAATTACATCTTCTATATGATTTACCTCGTTGTAAGTAATCATTAAAGTTGAAATTTTGCAGTTTTGGTTTTTCAAAATAAAAGGACAGTATTAATTTGTAGTTCGTAAAAATAGTTATTTTTGTGGCAAACAATAGTTTTCTTATTGTAAACCTACTAAACAATTTGTAATAGTAAATTAACAAAATCGTATATGCCTAAACTTTCCGTAATACTAAGTACTTATAATGCAGAAGCATGGCTAGAAAAAGTACTTTGGGGCTATTGTTGTCAAACATTTAAGGATTTTGAAATTGTTATAGCAGACGATGGTTCTGGGCCTAAAACTAAACTTTTAATTGAGGCATTTAAAAAGGACTATAACCTTGATATAAATCATGTTTGGCAAGAGGATGACGGTTTTCAAAAATCTAGAATTTTAAACAAAGCTATAGTTGCTGCTAAAAGCGACTATATTGTAATGAGCGATGGCGATTGTATACCTAGAGCAGATTTTTTGGAAATTCATAATACATTTAAGGAACCAGGTTGCTTTTTATCTGGCGGTTATTTTATGCTACCTATGGACATCTCTATTAAAATTGATAAAAATGATGTTTTTAACGCTAATTGTTTTAATGTAAAGTGGTTAAAAGACAATGGTTTAAGTTCTAGTTTTAAAAATAATAAATTGAGATCAAAAGGTTTTAAATCTCAAGTTTTAAATCTAATTACACCAACAAAACCAAGTTGGAATGGGCATAATGCATCGGGGTGGAAAAAAGATATTGTAGCAATAAATGGTTTTGATGAACGTATGCAATATGGTGGTCAAGATAGAGAATTAGGGGAGCGCCTGGTAAATTATGGTATTAAACCCAAGCAAATTAGATATAGCGCTATTTGCATACATCTAGATCATAAAAGAGGTTATAAAACTCCAGAGTCTATTAATAAAAACCTAGCCATTAGGGCTACTACTAGAAAGGAAAAGCTTAAAACAACAGCTTTTGGTATTCATAAAAACCACTAGTTGCTTAAAAAACTATTAAGCGATTTTATAATTAATTCAGGAGTAAAGGCTTTGTAATATGCTAAATAGTCTTTCTTTATTTCCTTTAATGTTTTTTCACCATACAGTTCTGGTTTAACATCTTTTAAATGGATAGACAGGTGCTTTTTTCCATCTTCAAACATATTCCATGCTTCTTTAGAAATCCAAGGAGAAAAAATAGTAAAGGTAGATATATTCATGGCTTTAGCGATATTAACAGCACCACCTTCATTACCAATTAAGGCGTTACAATGTTTGGTTATTGCCATAAATTCTCTTAAACTTTTTCCAAAAACGTTAAATAATATATGTTTTTGCGTTTCTGAAGTGCATAGTTTTAAAATTTTAGTAGCGTATTCCTTTTGGCTTGGAATATAATTGAATAGAATTTGCCCGCCTGTGTTTTTTACAACCTTATCAATTATTTTGGCCATATAATCAAATGGGTAGGTTTTGTTTTCTTGACTTCCTAATACGCTTATCATAAATAAAGGTTTATAAAAATCTATTTTCATTGTAGTTAAAAATAGTTTTGCTTTATCTATTTCTTGTTTTGTTAAATAAATTTTAGGTTGTATAATTTGGGTTTTATTCCCTAAAATAGGTTCTAATAATTGCAATCTATTTTCTATGGCTAAGCCTGCAATGGTTTTAGGTTTATTAGCTTCAATATAAGTGTTAGAGTAAATAAAAGAACTATACCACTTATGTTTTGATATTTTAAGTTTTGCACTGGATAGTAGTGTAATAGCATTGCTTGAAAATTTAGAATATACATCTATAATAATATTGTATTTACGCTTTTTAACTTGTTTTGCTAGTTTGTATAAAGCTATTTTACTAGTATCTTCTTTATGCGTAAAAAAAATAAAATTGTCTATAAATGGATTATTCTTTACTACTGGATATGTGTGTGTGTTTATTAAATAATCTAATTGTGCTTCAGGAAATTTATGGCGAAGACATTCAAACAAGATACTGCTTGTAAGTACATCACCAATCATTTTTTGTTGTATTATTAAAATTTTCATCCTAGCATCAAATTACAAGCAAAAAATCCCAAAGTCCAACGTTTAACGTGTTGGAATTTGGAATTTAGTTTTTGGAGCTTTAAAATTTAAACCGCAACACTATGCTCACGTAAAGCATCGTTTAACGACGTTTTCTTATTCGTACTTTCTTTACGTTTTCCAATAATTAATGCACAAGGTACATTGTAACTTCCAGAAGGGAATTTTTTGGCGTAACTTCCTGGTATAACTACCGATCTTGCAGGAACAACGCCTTTATACTCTACAGGTTCATTGCCAGTAACATCAATAATTTTTGTGCTCATGGTTAACACAACACCAGCGCCTAAAACAGCTTCGGTTTCTACACGTACACCTTCTACAACGATACAACGGCTACCAATAAAAGCGTTATCTTCTATAATTACAGGGGCAGCTTGTAAAGGCTCTAAAACACCGCCAATACCTACACCTCCAGATAAATGTACATTTTTGCCAATTTGTGCACAACTACCAACAGTTGCCCAAGTATCTACCATGGTACCTTCATCTACATAAGCGCCAATATTTACATAACTAGGCATTAAAATTGTACCTGCAGAAATGTAAGCGCCGTGTCTTGCAACAGCATTAGGTACAACTCTAATACCACGCTCTGCAAAGTTTCTTTTTAATGGAATTTTATCATGATATTCAAAAATACCAGCCTCTAAAGTTTCCATTTTCTGAATTGGGAAATATAAAACAACAGCTTTTTTAACCCATTCGTTTACTTGCCAACCATCTGCTACTGGTTCTGCAACTCTTAATTCGCCTTTATCTAATAAATCTACTACGTGTCTTATTGCTGTGGTGGTCTTTTCGTCTTTCAAAAGATCTCTATTATCCCAAGCGCTTTCGATTGTTTGTTGTAATTCAGTCATTGCTATAATAATTTTTGGCAAATATAATCGCTATCATTTAAAAAGGCGTTTAAATTGAATTTTTTTAAGGAAAAAAGCTTAATAAATTGAATTAGGAAAATGCTGTTTTTTTAGATGAAATACATATATAATCTTACAAATGCAGACAAATAATAAATTGTAGTGTGATTTTCTGTTTTTTAACGTTTAAATGTGTTTTTGGTCTGTTTATCGTTAAAAACATGACGATTCTCTTATAATCGAAAATTCGGGGCGTATAACTAATTTATTATAGTTGAACAGGATAGTGGTTATATCTTTGAATCATCAAAACAAGTGTGATCAATAAATGAAATTAAATTTTTACATATTACTAACTTTATTACTAAGCTTCTCTATAGGAAATGCGCAGAGCACCAACGAAGTTGTAGATAATGAAATTAAAACTATGGTTTCTGTTTCAAGCGAGACAGAGATTTCTACTGTAAAAAATGATATACTATTAATTGAGGCACCTCAATTAAACGAAGTAATTGCTCGTAGTTCTAGCGATATTAGAGTGTATTTAAATCGCAAAAGAAAAGTAAGTAATATTAACTTACTTTTTACAGAAATGAATAAAGCTACTAGAGCATAAATGATAACGTTCAAATATTAATAATAAGGTTAAATGTTAACAAAGGTTATCCAATTGGATAACCTTTGTTATTTTTTATTATATTATTTTTAAAAAAAAAGATGTCAAGAATTTTAGCAATAGATTTTGGTACTAAACGAACCGGAATAGCCGTAACCGACGAATTAAAAATAATAGCTTCTGGTCTTACTACAGTAAATACAAAAGAGTTAATAACCTTTTTAAAAGACTATATAAGTAAAGAAAGTGTTGAACTGTTTTTGGTAGGAGAGCCTAAACAAATGGATAATTCGGCATCCGAAAGCGAAGTTCATATTGTTAAGTTTCTTGCTAAATTAGAAAAAGCAATCCCAAACATACCAATAAAACGGGTAGACGAGCGCTTTACATCAAAAATGGCATTTCAAACCATGATAGATAGTGGTTTGAAAAAAAGTCAAAGGAAAAACAAAGCACTAATAGACGAAATTAGTGCAACGCTAATTCTACAGAGTTACTTATACTCGAAATAGTTAAACAAAAAAAGAATAAATTTTTATTAAATACAAAGCATAAACTATAAGTATTGTATTTTTGCAAAGAATAATAATTTAGAGAATGATTTTACCTATTGTAGCTTACGGAGACGCCGTTTTAAAGAAAAAAGCAAAAGATATCACCAAAGATTACCCTAATTTTGAAGGCTTGCTAGATAATATGTTCGAAACCATGTACAACGCTTATGGCGTAGGGCTTGCAGCACCTCAAATAGGATTGCCAATTCGATTGTTTTTAGTTGATACCACACCGTTTTCGGAAGACGAAGAATTAAGTGATGAAGAACAAAAAGCACTTAGCGGATTTAAACGCGTTTTTATTAATGCTCAAATTACTAAGGAAGAAGGCGATGAATGGGCTTTTAATGAAGGTTGTTTAAGTATTCCAGATGTTAGAGAAGATGTGTTTAGAAAACCTAAAATTACTATAGAATACCTAGACGAAAACTTTACAGCTCATAAGGAAACATTCGATGGTTTAATTGCTCGAGTAATTCAGCACGAATACGACCATATTGAAGGTGTTTTATTTACCGATAAATTATCAAGTTTAAAAAAACGTTTAATAAAAGGTAGGCTTACTAATATCTCTAAAGGTAAAATAAATGTAGACTATCGCATGCGATTTCCAGACCAAAAAAAGAAGCGATAATATTTGCAATACATCAATAAACATTTGATATTTGCGCTTTTCAAAAAATAATTTATGAGTTTAGAAAAAGTAATTTCAATTTCAGGAAAACCAGGGTTATACAAGTTAATTACCCAAACAAGAGGAGGTTTTGTAGCAGAATCGTTAATTGATAATAAACGTATTTCCGTTAGTATGCAAAACAATGTAAGTGTATTAAGTGAGATTGCTATTTATACATTAACCGAAGAGGTGCCTTTAATTCAAGTTTTTCAAAATATAAAAAAGAAGGAAAATGGAGAAAAGACTTCTGTAAAACCAAAGGACAGTAAAGATAAACTTGAAGAGTATTTTTTTAACGTTTTGCCCGACTACGACGAAGACAGAGTGTATGCTAGCGATATTAAAAAGGTGATTCAATGGTATAATCTATTACATGAGCATGGTATGTTGGATAGTTTTGAGCTTAAAGCTGAAAATTCCACAGACGAGCAAGAATAAAATAACGATAAAAAAACCTTCAATTTTTGAAGGTTTTTTTATGCCGTTTTTGTAAGGTACATTAGGTTTTTTCGACCATTTAGTGTCTAACAAAATAATTGTATATAATGAAATCTCTTTGGTTTTTTGATGATGTCAACCTATTTAAGGTGCTTTGTCCGCATAAATTTAAAGCATTTAAAACGGATCATGATTTTGATGCTTATAAAAAACAAGATTACATTTACTTTGAAGAAGATTCTGCTAACAAAGTATACCTCATAGAAAAAGGAAAAGTGAAAATTGGCTACTATAGCGAAGATGGTAATGAAGTAATTAAAGCCATTTTAACACGTGGCGAAATATTTGGGGAAACTGCTATTCTTGGAGAAGAAAAACGAGAGGAATTTGCACAATCTGTAGATAATAATACTAGTATTTGCCCTGTTGGTGTTAATACGATGCATAATTTAATGAGAGACAATCAAACCTTTAGCTTAAAAATATATAAAGTTATAGGGTTTAGGCTTAAAAAGCTTGAAAGACGCTTACAACTTTTACTTTTTAAAGATGCTAAAACTAGGTTGATCGAATTTTTAGACGAATTATGTTCAGAATATGGATACGACTGCGATGAAACTGGGGATAAAATTATTAATCACCCTTATACTCAAAAAGATATAGCCTCTTTAATTGGTACTTCTAGGCCTACGTTAAATATATTGTTAAACGAATTAAAAGAGGAAAACGTTATAAAGTTTACAAGAAAAGAAATAAGAATTTATCATAAAACGGCCTAATGTTAGATAGCTAACATTTTACATTAAAATAGAAATTTATTTTTGAATTATTAAAATAACTAAAAAAAAAATATCATGATTAAAAAAATGTTTTTAGCAGTGTTAGCTGCTGGGGTTTTTGCTACATCTTGTAGTGATGATGACGATACTACAGCAACTTCAAGATTAAACCTTTCATTAGATGGGTTAGAAAATTTAGGAGATAATTTTGTATATGAAGGCTGGATAATTGTGGATGGAGATCCTGTTTCAACAGGTGTATTTACGGTAAACGATAATGGCGAGTTGTCTGAAACTAGTTTCCCGATTTTAAAAGAAACTCTTGATGCGGCAACAAATTTTGTATTAACAATTGAGCCAGCAGTAGATCCAGATCCGGCACCTGCAGATACTAAGTTGCTAATTGGTAGTTTTTCAGGAGAATCAGCTAGTGTAAGTTCAGCAGGTATTGTTGCAGATTTTGCGACTTCTTCTGGTACTTATATTTTAGCAACTCCAACAGATTCTGACGATACTAACGAATCTAGTGGTGTTTGGTTTTTAGATAATTCTTCAGGCTCACCTGTTGCAGGTTTAGAGCTTCCAGCTCTTTCTGCAGGTTGGCAATATGAAGGATGGGTGGTTTTTGATGGTGTTCCTGTAACTACAGGTACATTTCTAGACCCTGCTATGGCAGATGATAATGCAGCTACGTCACCATTTAAAGGAAGTGTTAACAATGGACCTGGTTACCCAGGAGAAGATTACGTTATGGGTTCTGCAGCAGGAATTACCTTTCCTACAGATTTAAAAGGAAGAACAATCGTTATATCTGTAGAACCAAACCCAGATAATAGTCCGGCTCCTTTTACTTTAAAGCCGTTGGCACATGTAGTGCCAGAAGATGCAGCAAATCACACTGCCATTTCTATGGGAACAGGACCTGTTACTGTTTTAACAGGTACGGTTACAAGATAGAATTAATTTTTGTTAGATTTAAGGCATGGTTTTCAAACATTGAAACCATGCCTTTTTAATTTCTAGTGATTATGCAACATAGTATTAAAATAAAAAATATTATTTTTTTTGTATTATTAGGCTTGCTATTATTGCCGCAAACTCGCAAGCCGATACAGGTATATTTACATAAAGGTTTAGCTCTTTTTGCTCCTAATGTTATAGAAGCTTCAAACCAAAGCATAATAAAAGATTATAATTGGGTATTAAAAGGAGAAAACAATACGGACTTTAACTTTACTACAACCAAGAACAAAGTCGTTTTGCTAAACTTTTGGGCCACTTGGTGTCCGCCGTGTATAGCAGAAATGCCTAGTATGCAATTGTTGTATGAGGATTATAAAGATAAAATAGAGTTTGTTTTTGTTTCAAATGAAGATTTTCAAACTACGCATAGCTTCTTAATGGATAATAAATTTTCATTTAGCTCGTTTAAAGCCATTTCCAAATTTCCTGAAGTTTTTAATGTTTCTAGTATTCCCAGAACATTTTTAATTGATAAAAAAGGAAATATAGTAATTGATAAAACAGGCGCATCCAACTGGAATAGCGAAACCGTTAGAGAGACTATTGATGCTTTGCTAAAAAATTAAAAGCTTTACTAGGTATATTTTTCGTAAATTTTACTTTAGTTTTAATACATAATAAAAACGAAATAATAAGTTGAAAATAGTTGTATTAGATGGTTATACCCTTAACCCTGGAGATTTAAGTTGGGATGGTATTGAGCAATTTGGTGATGTAGTTGTTTTTGACAGAACAGCAAACAATACCAAAGAAATTGTAAAGCATATTGGCAATGCCGAAATTGTTTTTACCAATAAAACACCACTTTCTAAGGAGGTTTTACAACAAGTACCGCAGTTAAAATATATAGGCGTTTTGGCTACCGGTTATAATGTGGTAGATGTAAATACTGCAAAAACTATGGGTATTACCGTTACTAATGTACCTACTTACGGTACGCAGGCTGTGGCGCAATTTACCATGGCTTTACTACTAGAGCTGTGCCATAATGTTGGTAGTCATGCTGCTGCTGTAATGGATGGTGAGTGGACTAAATCGAAAGACTTTTGTTTTTGGAATTCACCGCTTATAGAGCTAGACGGCAAAACTTTGGGTATTATTGGTTTTGGTAAAATAGGACAAGCTACAGCAAGAATTGCACAGGCTTTTGGTTTGAAAATTGTCGCTTATAACCGAAGTAAAAACCCAGATTTAGAATCAGAAACCTGTAGATATGTGTCTTTGGATGAATTACTAGAATTATCCGATATTATTAGTTTACATTGTCCGCAAACCGATGTTACAGCAGGAATTATTAATAAAACAAATATTGCTAAAATGAAAGATGGTGTCATGATTATAAATACATCTCGTGGCGGGTTGATAGTTGAAGATCATTTAAAAGACGCTCTAAATTCTGGTAAGGTAGCTGGGGCTGCAGTCGATGTTGTTTCCTCAGAGCCTATTAAGGCAGATAACCCGTTGTTAAGCGCTAAAAACTGTATTATTACACCTCATATTGCTTGGGCATCAAAAGCATCTAGAAGCAGATTGATGCAAACCGCTGTTGATAATTTAAAGTCGTATTTAGAAGGAAAACCTATTAATGTGGTTAATAAGTAATTCGTTTTTTAAACATTTAATTATAGTGTTTTAAAGAACGCCTTTATAAAACTCCAAGAAAATAAAGAGCTCATTATTTTTAATTCTTCAACGAACGAGGACTCTTCGTCTAAAAATCGAAACATAGTTTGTATGCTATTTTTATCATAAAATTTTTCAAAAATCCATTCGCCTTTATAATTTTCATCCTTTAAAACTTTTAAAAATATCTTATCGTAAAACTTAAAGCGGGCCTTAAAAAGCTGTTTAGATGGCGTGTTGTTTGTTTTAATATTTTCAATAATTCTGGCTACTTTTTTTTCGGTATGCTTAAAGGAATAGCCTGTAGATCCTTTAACCCAACCACCACCTGTACCAATTTTAGTTACTTTTTTGGTGTTGAATTTTTCAAAAGGAAAACTAGTCATTGGTATTTGTCCGCTTTCCGTTTCAGTTATCGTATATCGTTCAAGTTTTAAATGCTTGTCTATATATTGTTTTATATAATTATCATAAGTTTCTTCAGAAACCAAATTGGAAGTAAAATAGGTGAATTCAACTAAGGCTTCGGTTTCAGAAAATGGTAATACGTATGTAAATGTGGTTTGCTCGCCGTCTTTCAGTCTGTAATCCATCATGATAATCCTGTTTTTATCGAAAGCGTTTTTATCGGTTTTAATAACCCATCCCTTAAAATGTTGAATTATAGAAATGTGTTTTTCTGAATGAATTAAAAACGACTCAGGAACTCGACTGTCAAAAACATGAGAGGACGTATAGGTATTTTTTAAAGTAGAAACACGTACATCATGCTTTTCCTGTAAATCCGTTACCTCCTCTAAAATGAACGTAAAATTATCTTTTTTCGAGAGGGTGCTTATAGCATGCTTATAAAAGTCTATAGAGTGTATTGATTTATAACTGTATGGTTTTAAGGTTAAATCAATGTGTTTATTTGTTGTAATAACCGAAGCTTTATCCCACGAGTTATGGGTTAAATGGTTCCATGCCGAAGGTTTGGTTTCCCAAAAGCTCCAAGTTTTATCGTTCCCATCTTTTCTAGAAGGATCGATAAGTGCTATGCGTTTACTTTTAAAATAAGAATCGGATGCTATTTTTAATGCCAATTGTAAACCAGCCAATCCATTTCCAATAATAATATAGTCGAAATGGTTTTTACTCATTATTAAAGCGAGTTGGGAAATCTATTTTTTAAAATATTTAAAAGGGACAAACAGCATACCAAAGCACTCACCATCTTCTTTTCCTAAATGCTTGTGGTGCATTTTATGAGCGCGTCTTACGCCTTTAGCATACCAATTGTTGGCGTTTCTAAAAAGTTTAAATCGTTGATGAATAAAAATATCGTGCACAATAAAATACGAAAGTCCATACGCAAAAATGCCTAAACCTATAGGTAAGCCCGCCCAAAAGCTTGTATGTTTCCATAATAAAAAGAACCCTATACTAACTATGGCATAAAATATAAAAAAGGCGTCATTACGCTCGAACCAACTATCATGGTCTTTATGATGGTGATCTTTATGTAAACGCCATAAAAAACCATGCATAATATACTTATGGGTAAACCATGCCATAAATTCCATGAATAAATAGGTGCCTAAAAATATGAGGATCCAATACAAAGTTTGCATGTTGTAATTTTACATTAAATTTAATTGATATTTTACATAACTACGCATTAAGAGTTCTATTTTTTTTGGGTTAGAAACCCGAATTCTAGAATCTTTAATTTTAAGCGCTGGCGTCTTTTTAAGCTTTTTTAATAGTTGACTGTAATATCTATACGCCATAAAAACGCCAAATTTAGCTTCGATAGGTAGTTTTTTAATACCGCTTAAACCTTTTTTAAAATCGGCTTCAATATCGTCAATAATATATTGTTTGGATGTTTCGTCTAGATTTTTTAAATCAGTATTGGGGAAATAGGTACGGTCTAAACCTTCAAAATCGGCTTTTAAATCTCTTAAAAAATTCACTTTTTGAAACGCAGAGCCAAGAGACATAGCAGTGCCTTTAAGCTCGTTAAATTTGTCTTCGTTTCCATTTACAAAAACACGTAAACACATTAAACCAACTACATCGGCAGAACCATATATGTAGTCTTTATATTCGTTTTCGGTTAAATAATTGGATTTATGTAAATCTAACCGCATGCTTTTCATAAAGGCATCTACAAACGACTTGTCAATGTTGTATTTATGAAACGTATGTTGAAAAGAATTTAATATAGGGTTTAAACTAATTTTGTGCGTCAATGCTAATTCTAAGTCTTCAGAAAATTTATTGAATAATAATTCTTTATCATAATCATGAAAAGAATCAACAATCTCGTCGGCAAACCTAACAAAGCCGTATATGTTATAAATATCGGCACGAATGGACTTGTATAGCATTTTTGTAGCCAAAGAAAATGACGTGCTATAAGTCTTGGTTACAAGCTTACTGCTGCTGTAAGAAACGGTATCAAATAAGGACTTCATACTAATATTTCATGGTGTTTTGTTACTAAATCTGCTACTAATTTTCCAGAGATTAACGATGGTGGTACACCTGGTCCAGGAACCGTTAATTGTCCTGTAAAAAATAAATTATCTACTTTCTTACTTTTTAGTTTAGGTCTTAAAAAGGCGGTTTGTAACAATGTATTTGCCATTCCGTAAGCATTGCCTTTGTATGAGTTGTAATCTTTTATAAAATCGTTAATACAAAAGCTTTCCTTAAACATTACATGATCTTTTACGTTTTGAGAGGTTAATTCTTCAAAGCGATCTATAATTTTATTAAAATAGGTCGCTCTTAATTCAGGAGTATCTTCTAGTCCTGGAGCTAAAGGTATTAAAAATATTCCAGCTTCTTTTCCTTCGGGAGCTACATGTTTATCTGTTATGCTAGGAAAACTAGCATAAAAAAGTGGATTTTCTGGCCATTTTGGATTGTCATAAATCGCTTCGGCATGTATATCAAAATCTACATCAAAGAATAATGTATGATGGTTTACGTTTTTAAGTTTCTTATTAAACCCTACATAAAATAGGAGAGAGGAAGGCGCAAAGGTTTTTTTCTGCCAATAAGACTCCGTGTATTGCCTTAAAGATTTATCTATTAAAGTTTCAGTATGGTGATAATCTGCACCACTTACTACAACATCAGAATAATACTTTGTTCCATTCGATTCTAAACCTACTGCCTTTTTATTTTTTACAATAATGCTATCAACAGGGCTTTCTGTTTTAATTTTAACACCAAGCGATTTTGCTAACTTTTCAATGGCTAAGATAACTTGATACATTCCTTTTTTAGGATGAAAAGTGCCCAGTCCAAAATCGGCATAATTCATAAAACTATAAAATGAAGGCGTATCGCTAGGTTTAGCACCTAAAAATAATACTGGAAATTCAAGGATTTTTACTAACCTATCATTTTTAAAAGATTTCCTAACATCTTTTTTTATGGTGCTAAAAAACTGATTAATCTTTGCAATAGTTGCCGGTGTTATTAGCTCTAATGGCGATACTCCAGGATTATAAACTAAGTCTTTTATGGCAATGTCATAATTGTTTTTAGCTTGTTCTATAAACGTTTTAAGTTTTTTTGAACTTCCTGGTTCTTCCTTCTCGAAAGCTATTATAATTTTTTCCAAGGTATCTTCTATGGTAATAAAATCGTCCTTACCAAAATACACGCTATACGCTGGATTTAATTTTTCTAAAGTATAATAGTCGGAAGGTTTTTTATTGAAATCTGAGAAGAAACGCTCAAAGACATCAGGCATCCAATACCATGTTGGACCTATATCAAAAGTGAAACCTTGGATTTGTAGCTGTCTTGCACGACCACCAATAGTTTTATTTTTCTCGAAAATTGTTACGTCGTAGCCAGCTTTAGCCAAATAGCATGCCGATGCTAAAGAGGAGAAACCAGAACCTATTATATTTACAGTTGCTTTCATATTGTTTAACAAATTTAGTTAAAAATTAAACAATATTAAAATTTTTATAAAGGTTTAACTAAATTTTCAATTGAATTAAAGATAGTTATTTTTTCTGGAATGTTTTCTATCTGTACATCAGAAAACTTTTTGCCTAAAACCATTAGACTAGTGTTTTCTCTATTTAAAATTGTATCGTTAAATTTTTCAAGGTATTCTTTAATGTCTTTACTTTCGGGGTATACAGTAAAGTAAGATACAAAAGTCACTTCATCAAAAAATTCAAGTAAATTGCTTAAGTTCTCCATAGGAACACTTTCTCCTAGAAAAATAGTATGGTAACCTTTACTTCTTAATTGATAGTTAATAAATAGAAGGCCAATATCATGAATTTCGTTTTCTGGTAAATAGAGTACAAAGGTACTGGTGTTTGGTTTGGGTTCCAGAAGCTGTAAACGCTCTGTATTTATTAGAATTTTTTGTTTTATAAGTACAGATAAAAAATGCTCATGCGCAGGCGTAATCGTATTGGTTTGCCAAAGCATGCCTATTTCTTCTAGTAAAGGAAGAAATACCGAATAGAAAATTTCGCTAAATGTTTTTGAGTCTAAAAGGTTGTTATATGTGCTATAAAATAAAACTTGATCAAAGTTTACCATAGCCATTTTTAATGCATTAATCGAGTAATCTTCTACGCGCGATCTAGAAGCGATTTCTCGTACTTTAATAGGTATTTCCTCTGGTTTAAGATCTGCAATTTTCGAAATTTTTAAACCATTATTATTCAGATAAGATATGTTTAGTAGTTTTTGAAAACTAGTTAAACTATAGTTTCTAATATTGGTATCGGTACGTTTAGGGCTAAGTAAATTATAGCGTTTTTCCCAAATACGAATGGTATGTGCCTTAATTCCTGTTAGGTTTTCGAGGTCTTTAATACTAAAGTTAACTTTAATGTTGTTCATCTAAAATGAATTTAAGTTAAACAAAAGTATGTTTTTTTAACGTGAATTCTGTAACTTTTATCAATAAAAAGAATAATTTTCACAAAAAGTAGATGAAAATGAAGTGTTTGTTCAGGTAAAAAAGTGCGCACGAGAAGATTCGAACTTCCACATCCTAAACGGATACTGGCCCCTCAAGCCAGCGCGTCTACCAATTCCGCCACGTGCGCATTACAAGGAAGGCAAAAGTATAAAAAGTTAGGGAATATAGGTTATTAAAGAATAAATATATTGCCTGTTCTAAGGCATAAAAGGGGGTAAATTAAAAAAGCCTGAAACATAAGTTACAGGCTTTCAATTTTGTGACCGGGCTGGGGCTCGAACCCAGGACCCTCTCCTTAAAAGGGAGATGCTCTACCAACTGAGCTACCAGGTCATTACTCCAAACTAATAAAACATGTGTTTTTGTTAGCGGGTGCAAATATAGTACCTATTTTTAATTATACAAGGGTTTTTTGCTTCAATATTAGTAAAAGGTATTAGAGGCAATGGGAATTTAAGTTTTTGCTTGATTATTTAGTGGGAAATAAAATTGAAATTAAAGTTTTAAACTTAAAGTAGGGCAGAGTCCAATAAAAAAAGCACTAAAAAAAAGCCCGAAACTAAAGTTTCAGGCTTTCTGTTTGTGACCGGGCTGGGGCTCGAACCCAGGACCCTCTCCTTAAAAGGGAGATGCTCTACCAACTGAGCTACCAGGTCATTACTCCAAACTAACGTAACATAAGTTGTTGTTAGCGGGTGCAAATATAGTACCTATTTTTAATTATACAAGGGTTTTTTTAAATAAATTTTTGTTTTTTTGCACTCGGAATACGTATGTTTTTAAGAATCAATTTATAACGATATAATGATCATTATTTTAATAGGGTATATGGCATCTGGAAAGACGTCTATTGGCAAGAAATTAGCGAAAAAATTGAATTATAATTTTCTAGATCTAGATGATTTTATAGAAGAAAAAGAAAATTTATCGGTTAGCGAGATATTTAAATCCAAAGGTGAAATCTATTTTAGAAAGCAAGAAGCTTTTTATTTAAAAGCGTTATTACAGTCTGAAGATAACACAATTTTATCAGTAGGAGGCGGTACACCATGTTATAGTGGTAATATGGAGGTTATTTTAAATGCAGAACATGCTAAATCCATATATTTAAAGGCTACATTGCCAACATTAGCAAATAAACTATTGCTAAAAAAAGCAAAACGTCCCTTAATTGCTCATATTGAAACTATAGAGGAGATGACTGAGTTTATTGGAAAACATTTGTTTGAACGCTCTCAATATTACAGTCAAGCTGAAATTAAAGTTTCAATTGATAATAAAACTAAAGACGAGGTGGTCGAGGATATTGTTCTCCAACTATTCTAAAACGGCACTAAATACTTTGCCCTCTAAAACAACATCTATATGCTCATGTAGCGATGTAGATAACGAAATACCCTTAAAATCTGCTTTTACAGGGTATTTTTTATGGTTTCTATTTACCAAAACAGCGGTTTTAAATTGCTTTAGTGGCACGTTTAAAAAGTGTTTTACACCATAAATAAGAGTAGTTCCGGAGTTTAAAACATCATCAACCAGCACAATAGATTTGTTTTTGTATTCGTCTTCGTTAATTGATGTTTTTACCTCTTGCCACGGGTGTTTTTTATCAATACTAACTTTACATAATATAGGTGTAATGTCAGATATTTTTTGAAGCACCGTTTTTAACTTTTTGGCAAATACATAACCATTACTGTCAATGCCGGCAAGAACCACTTCTTTTTCGTTAACATTACTTTCATAAATTTGAAAAGCAATGCGTCTTATTTTATGGTTAATTTCGTTATGATTAAGAATAACATTAGTCTTAACAGTCATAATTATATTTGTATAAATTAAAGGTTAAAATTAGGCAATTTTATTTGTTTATAATAGGTAAAATAGGTTGTAAAATTAAAATCTCTACAAATTATTGCAAATCATTATATATCAGTTATGGATGTTTCGTCGGTATAATCATCAATATCTCGCCTATCTTTTTTTGTTGGTCTACCAGTTCCTTTTTTTCTATAATAGTCTTTGGAGTACTTTAAAAGTTCCTTAGCCTCAAATTCTTCTTTAGGTGTAATGTCTGTTCTGTATAGGTCTACTAGTTTTGCACCAATTCTACTTTCAGGTATATCATTTACCTTAATCTTATAATTTATTTGGTCTTTTCTTAGTTGAATGATGTCTAAAGGGTAAACCTCACGACTAGGTTTAACCACATCATCGTTAATTTTAACCTGTCCTTTTTTGCAAGCAGTTGTAGCTATTGTTCTTGTTTTATAATATCTAATACACCATAAATATTTATCAACTCGCATATAATTAATGTGTTAAAGGGCGTTAATAATGTTGTGCAAGAATATATTAAAATTGTATCTTGCAGCTTCAAAAATACGTAATAATGAGTTTAAGAAAAATAGGTTTTTTTATATTAAGTTTTGTTTTAATATTTTCTTCTTGTAAGAAAGACGATGATAATATTAGTACAGTTGCTGCTATTGAAATTGCAGATAGAACAGAACAACAGGTTATAGACGATTCTTTATTAGTTGATTATTTAGAAAGGCACTATTATAACTCTAGTGCTTTTGGCGACTCTAATACAAACCCAAGTATTGCAGATTTAAATATTGAAGAACTTCTAGATGGAGAAACCTTAGAAGATGGTAATACGTTGTTAGGCGATTTATTAGATGTTCCTGGATCGGCATTGATAACGAAAACAGTTAACTATTTAGATACTGAATACAAGGTTTATATTTTGAAATTAAACCAAGGTGGAGGCACTGACTCCCCAAATTTTTCTGATACAGTTCGTGTAAATTATGAAGGTTCTACATTAGATAATAATTTGTTTGATAGCGCAACTACTCCTGTAGATTTTGATTTAACCTCCTTAATTCCGGCATGGAGAAAGGTTATTGTAGATTTTAATGTAGCTGAAGGTTTTGAAGACGGAAACGATGGTGTAGTTAATTATACCAACCGTGGTGTTGGAGTCATGTTTTTGCCTTCTGGACTAGGATATTTTTCTGGAGTATTGCCAGGTATTTCTGCCTATTCTCCATTGGTATTCAAATTTGAATTGTTAAAAACTTTTGAAAATGATCATGACTTTGATGGTATTCCTTCGTATCTAGAAGATTTATTTAAAGAAGATGGTTCACCCGGAAGCGATGGTGAGTTTACCGTTAATTTTGATGATTTAACAGATGAAACTGATGATGATACGGATGGCGATGGTAATGAAAATTATAGAGACTCTGATGATGATGGCGATGGTGTTTTAACCAGAAATGAATTGCAATCCAACACTTACTTAGTAGATACTAATAATGGTGAAGCAGAACCAACTTTAGATGATACCATGGAGTTTGAAGTAGGGCGAACAGAGGTTGAAGGTGTTATTACTATCAAAACTTTAAAAATTGTAGATTCAAACGGTAATAATATTGGCGATCATTTAGAAGCAGATATAATCGTTGTTAATAATACAGACGGTTACTAAAAGTACAAGAACAACATACTATAAAACAAAAAAACCTCGCTATGGCGAGGTTTTTTTATTAATATCATTTACTATAATAAAAGCGATAAACTCAAAATAAGCTGGTTTGGTCTGGTATCTAATCTATCTTTCACATTAATACCATTGTTACCTATAAATGTGGCTTCGTTCTCACTAAACCCACGTTCATACCTTAAATCAATTCCTAACTTTTTAAAGTTAAGAGCAATTCCAAAGTTTAAACCCACCGAAAAATCTTCTTCTACATTATCTATAGTAATACCTTCAAATTCAGTATCTAAAATGTATTGTAGCGAAGGTCCTCCAAAAACACTAATTGGACCTAAAATTTTTACGCCAACCAAAAGCGGTGCATCTAACTTTTGCATGCTAAACGTGTCGTCATTATAATCACTTTTTGTGCTGGTATAAACTATTTCTGGTTTAAAATAAATGTCTTCTCCAACTTTGCCAAATAACCCAATATGATACCCTACATTTCTATCTGGGTTGCTGTAATTATCGCTAATAGACTCAAAATAATCGCCATTAGCATTGTAATTTAGTCCTCCTTTTATTCCAATACCTTGTTGTGTTTGTGCCATTGCAGTTATAGGTAACGCAATAGCAGAAATTAAAATTAAAAATAAATTTTTACTCACGCCACGACAAGTATTAAAGTGGTTTCGAAAATTTCGTAAATTTTTCATAATGTTCGTTTTTTTAGATTTCATTAACTGTAACAAAAACGTTGCCAAAAGTAATTTATTTCCCTTTTAAGCTTTCATTTTTGTTTTTAAGTCTTTCCGTTTTTAATTTAATAAGGTAAAATTAACCTAATATTACGCTTTTCTAAAATAAAAAAAACTTATTACTTACACTTATTTTATTTGGTAAAGGGTATTCTATATCTTTGCCGCTTTATACTGTTGAATAATGAAATTTGAATTACTAGCAAAAGACGCTCAAAGCAAAGCAAGAGCAGGAAAAATAACTACAGATCATGGTGTTATAGAAACACCTATTTTTATGCCAGTAGGTACTGTAGCAACAGTAAAAGGGGTACACCAACGCGAGTTGAAAGAGGAAATTAATCCAGACATTATATTAGGTAATACCTACCACTTGTATTTGCGCCCTCAAACGCATATTATCGAAAAAGCGGGTGGATTGCATAAATTTATGAATTGGGATAGAAATATTTTAACCGATTCTGGAGGTTACCAAGTTTATTCCTTATCTGCCAATAGAAAAATTAAGGAAGAAGGTGTAAAGTTTAAATCGCATATTGATGGAAGCTACCATACATTTACACCAGAAAATGTAATGGAAATTCAGCGTTCTATAGGTGCCGATATTATAATGGCTTTCGATGAGTGTACACCATACCCATGCGATTACAACTATGCAAAGCGCTCCATGCACATGACGCATCGATGGTTGGATAGATGTATTAATCATTTAGAAAAAACACCTTTAAAATACGATTATAATCAAGCCTTTTTTCCTATTGTTCAGGGAAGTACATATACAGATTTACGTAAGCAATCTGCAGAATATATTGCAAATTCGGGAGCTGTTGGTAATGCCATTGGAGGACTTTCGGTAGGTGAGCCGGCCGAAGAAATGTATGCCATGACCGATGTGGTGTGTTCTATTTTACCCGAAGAAAAACCAAGATATTTAATGGGTGTGGGTACACCAATCAATATTTTAGAAAATATTGCGTTAGGAGTAGATATGTTTGATTGCGTTATGCCAACTCGTAATGCCAGAAACGGTATGTTGTTTACAGCACATGGAAGCATAAATATTAAAAACTTAAAATGGGCAGACGATTTTTCTCCTATTGATGAAATGGGAATTACTTTCGTGGATACCGAGTATAGTAAAGCATATTTAAGGCATCTATTTACAGTTAATGAGTTGTTGGGTAAACAAATAGCAACCATTCATAATCTAGGGTTTTATTTATGGTTGGTTCGCGAAGCGAGAAAACATATATTAGCAGGAGATTTTAGAGCCTGGAAAGATAAAATGGTTAAACAAATGGATAACCGTTTGTAAAACATAAATTGATATTAATTGTTTAAGCAATATTAATAGCTTTTTTTGAAGGATAGCATAATATGAAAATACTAGATTGGTACATATTAAAACGGTATTTATTTACTTTTACCATGTTACTATTATTGTTTATTCCAATAATGATAACTGTTCACCTTGCTGAAAAGATTGGTAAAATACTAGAAAACGAAGTGCCTTTTGGTGAGGTAATGGCTTATCTATTAGATTTTACTATCTACTTTAGTTATTTATTGTTTCCTCTTTTTCTGTTTATTTCTGTAATTTGGTTTACATCAAAATTAGCTAATAATACCGAGGTAATTGCCTTTTTAAGTTCAGGTGTGTCCTTTTCTAGGTTTTTGAGACCTTATTTAATTGGGGCAAGTGTTGTTGCTGTTTTTTCAGTAATTTTAGGATTGTTTTTAGCACCTAAAGCTAGTGAAGGTTTTAATGATTTTAGTTCTAAATACTTTAAAAAAGGAAGAAGTACTGTAAATAATACTAATGTATTTAGGCAAATAAATGATAATGAAATTGTTTACGTTAGTAATTTCAACGTAAAAAATAAAATAGGTAATAATTTTACTTTAGAACATTTTAAAAATAATAAACTTAAGTATAAAATTTCGGCTAGTAGTATTAAATATCTTCCAGAAGATACGATTTACAGATTAAAAAATTACTTAAAGAGAGAAGTTGGAGAACACGAAGATAAAATAGAAGTACTTAGTAGTAAGGATACACTACTAGCTTTTGATGTGGACGAACTTATCCCCGAAATTTATGCCGCCGAAACTAAAATGTACGGAGAACTTAGAGAGTTTATAGATAAAGAGGAGGCTCGAGGCTCATCAAACGTAGGGCGTTTTAAATTGGTTTTATATAGAAAGTGGAGTTTACCGGTTTCAGTTTTTATTTTAACAATAATCGCTTTGGCGGTGTCTTCAAAAAAACGACGTGGTGGAATGGGTGTTAACTTAGCTATAGGTATTTGTATTGCTATGGTTTTTGTGTTTTTCGATAAAATCTTTGGTGTTATGGCAGAACAATCGGATTTTAACCCAATTATTGCAGTATGGTTTCCTAACATCTTATTTGGTATTTTAGCAGCATATATGTTGTATAATGCTAAGCGATAAATTAAAAAACTTCCTTCACCTTCACCTGCTAGTTTTTATAGCAGGTTTTACAGCTATTTTAGGCGAAATAATTAGTGTTTCAGCTATACCTTTAGTATGGTTTAGAATGGTAATGGCTACCATTTTAATTCTTATTTATATTTTAATAGTTAAAGTTAAACTAAGAATTACTGTAAAATCATTTTTTAAATTAGCCATGGCAGGAGTAATTATAGCCTTACATTGGATTACTTTTTTTGGAGCTATCGATGCCTCTAATGTATCCATTACCTTAGCCATGTTCTCTACTGGTGCTTTTTTTGCATCGATAATAGAACCTATAATCTATAAACGCGCTATTATATGGTACGAAATACTATTTGGTGTTATTGTAATATTAGGTGTGTTTATTATTACGCAAAGCGAAATAAAATACCTTACAGGAATTATTTTGGGCATATCATCAGCCTTTTTTTCCTCATTATTTGCAGTTCTTAACGGTCATTTTTTAAAAAGGCACTTGGCAACGGCTATTTCATTTTACGAGTTTATTAGTGGTGTAGCATTTATTAGTATTTATATTTTAATTTTTGGCAATGGATTCTCAAAAGATTTCTTTAATTTAAGTGCTTCAGATTTTTGGTGCTTATTTATTTTGGCATCCATTTGTACAGCTTATGCCTTTATTGCATCAGTGAATGTTATGAAAAGCATAAGTCCTTATACTGTAGTACTAACCTATAACCTAGAGCCTGTTTATGGCATTGCAATAGCCTTTATTTTATTTCCAGAAACAGAAAAAATGAGCATATCGTTTTACTACGGCGCCATTGTAATTTTAAGTGTTGTACTTTTAAATGGGGTCCTAAAAAACAGTAAAAAGTTAAAAAGAAAAACGTCTTAGCCCTTAAACAAATTAAAGTTTTTTATATTTGCCTTCTAACTAAAGCAAATAGCCAAAATAGAAATTCTTATGGAATATTTAGAATTTGAATTGCCAATAAAAGAACTAGAAGACCAGCTACAAAAGTGTAAGGTCATTGGAGATGAGAGTGAAGTAGATGTTACAGAAACCTGTAAACAGATTGAGAAGAAGTTGGCGGATACTCAAAAAGAAATTTATAAAAATATAACACCTTGGCAACGTGTACAATTGTCTCGCCACCCAGAACGCCCATATACTTTAGATCATATTAAAGCCATTTGTGGTAAATCTTTTTTGGAACTACATGGAGACAGAAGCTTTAAAGATGATAAGGCAATGATTGGTGGTTTAGGTAAAATTGGCGATCAAAGTTTTATGTTTATTGGTCAGCAAAAAGGTTATAATACAAAAACAAGACAATATAGAAATTTCGGAATGGCTAATCCTGAGGGTTACAGAAAAGCATTACGCTTAATGAAGTCTGCCGAAAAATTTGGCATTCCTGTAGTCACACTTTTAGATACGCCTGGTGCTTACCCTGGTTTAGAGGCCGAAGAGCGTGGACAAGGAGAAGCTATTGCTCGAAATATTTTAGAAATGACACGCCTTAAGGTACCTGTAATAACTATTGTTATTGGAGAAGGAGCTTCGGGTGGCGCATTAGGTATAGGTGTAGGCGATAGAGTTTTAATGCTTGAAAATACATGGTATTCTGTTATTTCTCCAGAATCTTGTTCTTCTATTTTATGGAGAAGCTGGGAATATAAAGAACAAGCTGCCGAAGCATTAAAGCTAACTGCCACAGATATGAAAAGGTTAAAGTTAGTAGATGGTATTATTAAAGAACCTTTAGGAGGAGCACACAGAGATAGAGCAAAAACATTTAAATCGGTTAGCGATGCCATCGTGAAACATTATAATGAGTTAAAAGAGTTATCACCAAAAGATTTAGTGACCCAACGTATGGATAAATATGCTCAAATGGGCGTGTACAAAGGCTAAGGCTTTAAAATCAAAACTTTTAGAAAAAACTGAGGTGGATAACTTCAGTTTTTTTATGCTTATTCACAATAGTTATAACTTATTAACAGTTCAATTGTTAACTAGTAGTGAACATTGAAATACGAATATTTACCAAAACTATTTTCTTTTTAATTACTTTCGTAGCTATGAAACAACCCAATAATATACAAGGCTATAAAGTTGATAAAAGTACCATTATCAACCTGGAAAAAGGAAAAATACCTCCTCAAGCTCTTGATTTAGAAGAGGTTGTTCTTGGTGCAATGATGATTGATAAAAAAGGTGTCGATGAGGTAATCGATATTTTAAGTGCAGATGCATTTTATAAAGAAGCCCATCAACATATCTTTGAAGCTATTTTTCAGTTATTTGAAAATAGTGAGCCGGTCGACTTATTAACCGTTTCTACGCAATTAAAAAAGAATGCAAAGCTAGAATTATGTGGCGGCGATTTTTATTTAATTTCTCTAACTCAAAAGGTGTCTTCTTCGGCACATATCGAGTTTCATGCACGTATTATTTTACAGAAGTTTATTCAGCGTAGTTTAATTAAAATTTCAAGCGAAATTATTGAAGAAGCTTACGATGAAACAAGAGATGTTTTCGATTTATTAGATACAGCAGAATCCAAATTATACGAAGTAACACAGGGTAATATTAAAAAATCTAGTGAAACTGCGCAAGATTTAGTAATTCAGGCTAAAAAGAAAATTGAAGAAATTTCAAATAAAGAAGGACTTAGTGGAATACCAACGGGATTCAATAAATTAGATAAGTTAACTTCTGGATGGCAACCATCCGATTTAATTATTATTGCTGCCCGTCCTGGTATGGGTAAAACAGCTTTAACATTATCTATGGCTAGAAATATTGCTGTAGATCAAAATATGCCAGTCGCTTTTTTCTCTCTAGAGATGGCTTCTGTACAATTAATAACCCGCTTAATTTCTAGTGAAACTGGGCTTTCTTCCGAAAAATTAAGAACAGGTAAACTTGAAAAACACGAATGGGAACAACTTAACGTAAAGGTTAAAGGCTTAGAAAAAGCACCTTTGTTTATTGATGATACACCATCACTGTCTATTTTCGATTTAAGAGCAAAAGCACGTCGTTTGTCCTCGCAACATGGCATTAAATTAATCATGATTGATTATTTGCAGTTAATGACCGGTGGTAGTAACCATGGTGGTAACCGTGAGCAAGAAATATCGATGATTTCTAGAAACCTTAAAGCATTAGCAAAAGAACTTATGGTTCCCGTTATTGCACTTTCGCAGTTATCGCGTGCGGTTGAAACGCGTGGAGGTAGTAAACGTCCGTTACTTTCAGATTTACGTGAATCTGGAGCCATCGAGCAGGATGCCGATATTGTGAGTTTTATCTTTAGACCAGAATATTATAAAATAGACGAGTGGGATGACGAAGAGCGCTCGCCAACCGCAGGACAAGCCGAATTTATTGTTGCTAAACACCGTAATGGTGGTTTAGAAAATATTCGTTTAAAGTTCATTGGGCACCTAGGTAAATTTGATAACCTCGATGATTTTGATTCGCCTTTCGAATTTCATTCTAAAATGAATGCTGCGGCAAATGATGATACCTTTAATACCGATAATTTTAAAGCAAGTCCAGATCAAGCCTTTGGAAGTTCGTTTAACGATGACGATGATAACGAAGTGCCGTTTTAATTTTTAATCTACTTAATTTAAATTAGTAAGAGTTCCTTTCGTTTTTAAGAGAGGAAAGTTGCTGTAGTGTCGAAAATTTTTAATATCTAATATTTTTATAAATTTTTTAATCAGGCATATTTTTTGAGTATCTTTCAACCTATGAAGAAAGCCCTACTCATATTACTACTATTTTGTTGTACACAACAAATGTTTGCATCCTACATCCTAATTCCAATGGATGTAGAAAGTCAAAAAAATCATTTAAAAGCATACGGAATAACATATTGGACACTTAATAAACAGTTAAAGGTAAAATGGTTGCTTAATTATAAAGGTGGTTCTTTTTTGTTACCAGATACCGAGGCTATTCAACGAGAATGTCAGATTAGAGGCGTGTCTTTCGAGGTGCTTTCTAATGCCAAAGCCGAACAAATTTTAGAAGATATAGCGAGTCCGAGTCAAAATATGGAAGCGGTTGTTTTAGAAAAGGCTCCTAAAATTGCGGTTTACACACCAAATGGAAAACAACCTTGGGATGATGCTGTTACCATGGTTTTAAAATATGCCGAAATACCGTATGAAACCGTATACGATCAAGAAGTTTTAAACGATGGTTTGCTGGTTTTTGATTGGTTGCATCTTCACCATGAAGATTTTACAGGACAATACGGGAAATTTTATGCGCAATATCGAGCGTCATCATGGTACATAGAAGAAAAAAAAGCTGCTGAAGCCTTGGCTCAAAAATTAGGATTTAGTAAAGTTTCGGACGAGAAATTGGCTGTAGCATTAAAAATTAGAGATTATGTTGTGGGTGGTGGCTTTATGTTTGCCATGTGTAGTGCTACCGATAGTTTTGATATTGCACTTTCTGCAGAAGGTGTAGATATATGCGAACCGATGTTTGATGGCGATGGTAGTGATGCGGGTTATCAAAACAAAATAGATTTTAGTAAAACTTTCGCCTTTAAAAATTATATACTTGAAAGAAATCCTAAAGTTTATGAGTTTTCATCTATCGATATGACTAGAAAACGTAAGATTCCTAAAACTACCGATTACTTTTCTTTAATGGAATTTTCAGCTAAATGGGATCCAATACCAACCATGTTATGTCAAAATCATACGGCATTAGTAAAAGGTTTTATGGGGCAAACAACCTCTTTTAATAGAGAAGAAATAAAATCTAACGTTTTGGTATTAGGTGAAACTAAAATAAATGGAGAAGCCAAATACATTCATGGAATTAAAGGGAAAGGCTTTTTTACATTTTATGGTGGTCACGATCCTGAAGATTACCAGCATAGAGTAGGAGATGCTAAAACCGAATTAGATTTACACCCAACTTCACCAGGTTATAGACTTATTTTAAACAATGTTTTATTTCCTGCTGCCAAAAAGAAGAAGCAAAAAACTTAATTTTATATCTTAATTAAAAATGGTTTTTTTAACTTAAGATCCTATAAAGGTTCGCACTTAAAAAAGAATCATAAAAAACACAAATTGTTATAATTAAGCATTTCGATTCTCCTCAGGCTGCTTTTAATTTTTTTGATAAAAATGGAGATAGTAAATTATCTAAAGCAGAAATGTTTGGCTTTTAAAGGAAGTAGAAATTAGTGGTTTTATTCGTGGCTTAGTAGGATCAACACTTACTAGTGGTTATGATAAAGAAGGAGATGGTGAAATAGGCTGGAAAGAATTTAAAAAAGCCGTAGCAGTAATGGCAAAAGATATTGATTAATTCTGTATTACAAATATGAAGTGGTTCCAAAAAGAGTTAAAACTTAAAGCGTTTAGTAGAGGTTTTCATTTAATTACAGACGATATTTTAGGTGCTATTCCAGAAATTAAGCAAATAAAAATAGGGCAGATACAGGTGTTTATTAAACATACATCGGCCAGTTTAACCATTAACGAAAATGCAGATTACACCGTAAGGTTAGATTTTGAGAGCCATTTTAATAAAATGGTTCCAGAAAATGTACCATATTACAAACACACCTATGAAGGTCCAGACGACATGCCTGCGCATATTAAAGCATCACTACTAAGTACATCTGTTCAGATACCAGTTACAAACGGAGCACCCAATTTAGGGATTTGGCAAGGTATTTATTTATGTGAACATCGCGATTATGGCGGCTCAAGAAATCTTGTAATTACAGTTTACGGCACTTAACGTTTAGCTTTTATTAGTTTATCTAAAATGTATTCCACACCAAAATTATCATTACTTTTTGTTTTGTGGTTGGCTATGGCTAACACATTATCATGAGCATTTTCCATGGCGAAGCTATAAGTAGCCAATTTTAGCATTTCAATATCATTATTATAATCGCCAAATATTAAAGTTTCATCCTGCGAAATATTATAATTTTCTTGTAGCATGTTTATAGCATGACCTTTATTTGCTAGATCATCCGAGATATCAACCCAGTTTTTTCCCGATACTTTTATTTTATAATGCGATTCAAAAGGTTTAAATACGGGGTAAATATACCTTTCAGAATCTTCAGAGTGGTATAAAGCGATCTTTATAATATCCTCTTCAATCTCTTTTATATTTTCAATTACTGAGTGTTTAGGATAATACTCTTCCAAAGTATTTAGTAAACCATTGGATATAGATTTTTTACTAAAATAAGCTTTTGATGGCGTACAATAAACAGGATGAATGTTGTTATGGCTATCTATTAAATGTACTAACTCAATTAAGTTGTTGGTTTCAATAGGTGTCGAAAGTAAAAGCTCATCTTTATTAATAACAATACCACCATTTTCGGCAACAATTATAATATCATCTTTTATGGTTTGTAGCTTTTCTGTAATGCTGTAATAAGGTCTTCCGCTTGCAGCTACAAACAAAATGTTGTGCTGTTTTAAAGATTTAAATAATTCGTAAAATAAAGGACTAACTTCATGCTTGGAGTTAAGTAAAGTACCGTCCAAATCGGTAACAACAAGTTTTATGTTCGATAAATCCATAGGCTAATTTTAATTATGTACTTATTTCAGTTCGAGAGTTAATTCAACTACAAAAAATCAAGAACAAATATAAGTACAAAAAAATCCGATTCTTTCGAATCGGATTTTTTATTAAGCGAATAATATGTTTTACAATAGGCTAAGCGCCTTATTTTACTTTGTCAACTACGGCTTTAAAAGCCTCAGGGTTATTCATAGCTAAATCTGCTAAAACCTTACGGTTTAATTCAATTTCATTAGCTTTTAATTTCCCCATAAATTGAGAATAAGATAAACCATGTAATCTGGCTCCAGCGTTAATACGCGTAATCCATAATGCACGGAATGTTCTCTTTTTTGCTCTACGGTCTCTGTACGAGTATTGCATCGCTTTATCAACCGCATTTTTTGCTACTGTCCAAACGTTTTTACGTCTTCCAAAGTAACCTTTTGCTTGTTTAAGCACCTTTTTTCTTCTGGCTCTTTTGGCTACAGAATTTACTGATCTTGGCATAATTTTAATTGTGTTTTGTAGTAGGCGGTCAAATACATGACACTTTTAATTGAGCCTAACTCCAGGGTTTATTAATTGTTTTAACCGATTAAAACGAATGTTACTTTAAACGCATCATTGTTTTAATGTTATCCTCATCTGCTTTATGTACTAAACCATCATGAGTTAACTTAAGCTTACGCTTTTTAGACTTCTTTGTTAAGATGTGACTCTTAAAAGCGTGCTTTCTTTTAATCTTACCAGTACCTGTAAGCTTGAAACGCTTTTTGGCACTAGATTTTGTTTTCATTTTAGGCATTTTCTTTTCCTAGTTTTTAATTATTTCGCTTAATTATTTTAGTGCTGTTGGTGTTACAGCATCTTATCTTTATTCTTAATATATGCTATCAACTTAAGTTAATGCATTAGTAAGAATTGTTTTTATTACTTTTTAGGAGCAATAAACATGGTCATACGTTTACCTTCTAATCTAGGCATTTGTTCAACCTTGCCATATTCCTCTAAATCTTGAGCTAACTTTAATAATAAAATTTGCCCTTTTTCTTTAAATATGATCGAACGTCCTTTAAAAAACACAAATGCTTTTAGCTTTGCACCTTCTTTTAAGAACTTCTCAGCATGTTTCTTTTTAAACTCGTAATCGTGATCATCTGTGTTAGGACCAAAACGAATCTCCTTAATAATAACTTTAGTCGCTTTAGACTTTAAAGCTTTATCACGTTTCTTCTGTTCGTAAAGAAACTTTTTATAGTCCATAACCTTACAAACAGGTGGATCAGCATTTGGAGAAATCTCCACTAAATCTAACTCTTGTGCACTTGCTACTCGCATAGCGTCTCCTTTGGTGTATATTCCAATTTCTACGTTGTCTCCAACTAGACGTACTTTTTGAGCAGTAATCTTCGAGTTGATTTTATGCTTATCTTCTTGCGAAACCCTTCTAGGTTGCTGTCTTCTTCTAATTGCTATGGCTTTATGGTTTTAAATTAAACTTATTACTCTTTATGTATTAAAACGTTTTTAGCGTTTTTTTAATGTCTTCTTTTATTATTTCAGAGAAGGCTTCTACACTAATCATGCCTAAATCTTCTCCACCGTGTTGTCTTACAGTTATTTTGCCTTCTTGTTCTTCTTGCTCCCCAATTATAATCATATACGGGTGTTTTTGCATTTCGGCATCTCTAATCTTCTTACCTATAGTCTCATTTCTATGATCTACAAGGGCGCGAATTTCGTCATTTTCTAGCAAATTTAAAACTTTTTCAGAGTATTTTTCATATTTCTCGCTAATTGATAATATAATAGCCTGAGTAGGCATTAACCAAAGCGGGAAATTACCTCCGGTATGTTCTAGCAATAATGCTACAAAACGTTCCATACTTCCAAAAGGAGCACGGTGTATCATAATTGGTCGGTGCGACTCGTTATCACTACCTTTATACGTTAAATCAAAACGTTCTGGTAAGTTGTAATCTACCTGTATGGTTCCTAATTGCCAACGTCTTCCTAAAGCATCTTTTACCATAAAATCTAACTTAGGACCATAAAAAGCAGCTTCACCTTCTTCAATAACAAAATCTAAACCTTTATCGGTTGCGGCATTTATTATAGCCTGTTCTGCTTTTTCCCAGTTTGCAATATCACCTATATATTTGTTAGGGTTTTTAGGATCTCTTACAGATACTTGCGCAGTAAAGTTTTCAAAGCCTAGAGAGCCAAACACGTAAAGCACTAAATCTATTACACTTTTAAACTCTTCGTCTAATTGTTTTGGTGTACAAAAAATATGAGCATCATCTTGAGTAAAACCTCTTACACGAGTTAATCCATGTAGTTCTCCACTTTGTTCATACCTATAAACCGTACCAAATTCGGCGTAGCGTACTGGTAAATCTTTATAACTCCATTGGAAATTATTGTAAACCTCACAATGGTGTGGGCAGTTCATAGGCTTTAATAAAAACTCCTCACCACCTTTAGGTGTTGTAATAGGTTGAAAACTATCTTCACCATATTTAGCATAATGTCCAGAAGTTTCATAAAGTTCCTTCTGTCCAATATGTGGCGTAACAACCATTTCGTAACCGGCCTTTTTCTGTGCAGCTTTCAAAAAGTTTTCTAAACGCTCACGTAAAGCAGCACCTTTAGGTAACCACAAAGGCAAACCTTGTCCTACTTTTTTCGAGAATGTAAAAAGCTCCAACTCTTTACCTAATTTTCTATGGTCACGTTTTTTAGCTTCCTCTAGCATAGCTAAATACTCCGTTAACTCCTTTTGTTTCGGAAAAGAAATTCCGTAAACTCGAGTTAATTGAGGTTTGTTCTCATCACCACGCCAATAAGCACCAGCAACACTCAATATTTTAACCGCTTTTATAATACCAGTATTAGGTATATGGCCACCACGACATAAATCAGTAAAGGTAGAGTGGTCGCAAAACGTAATCGTGCCATCCTCTAAATTATCAATCAATTCAGTTTTAAAAGCATTGTCCTTATATAAGGATAAAGCATCCGCCTTCGAAACCGCTCTTAAACTAAAATCATGTTTCCCACGCGCAATCTCTAACATTTTAGTTTCAATAGCCTTAAAATCCTTTTCAGATACCGTATGCTCACCAAAATCTACATCATAATAAAACCCATTTTCAATAGCAGGTCCAATGGTAAGTTTCGCGCCATCATACAATTCTTCAATGGCTTGAGCCAAAACATGGGCACTACTATGCCAAAAAGCAGTTTTACCAGCATCGTCTCTCCAGGTATATAAAACCAAAGAGCCATCCGTTGTTAATGGCGTAACCGTTTCTACGGTTGTACCATTAAAACTCGCCGAAATAACATTTCTAGCAAATCCCTCACTAATGCTTTTTGCAACATCCATTGGTGTAACGCCTTCGTCAAACGTTTTCACACTACCATCAGGTAAAGTAATATGTATCATAAATAAAATTGAAATTCGGGTGCAAAGATAATGAGTTCAAAAGTATAAACAAACCAACACTATATATATATCGGTATAAATTTTTAATAAGGGCGTTCCCCAAGGGTCGGGCTATCCATTCCAAGTCCTCGCACCTCCTACGTCGGGCTGCGGGCTATTCATTATTATCCCTAACGCGACTATATCCGCAACCACTTAGTTAAACCAATAGGTATAAGGATATCCTGTAATGTCATAGTTAGTATAAAACCTCATTTCTGTTGTCTATATATAAGGAGTAGTATAAAAAATCAATTAAAAAAAGGGTAGGAGCAAGGGGTGTAACATTATAGAGTCTTACAAAACAATAGGAGTAGTGTATAATACCTGAAATTAAAGTATGCTACATTATAATAGGAGTAAACTATTAATGTTATAGGCTTACTACTAAGAACAAAACCCCTATTAGTTCCATAAAAGGCAATCCAAACCCCAAAATTAATTGAGGAATTAGGAGTAGCGTGTATTTTTTTAGGTGTGTAAATATCAGTAAATAAGTTAGTTAAAAACGGTTTTTAAAAAAAGTAAAAAAAAGGCAAAAAAAGTCATTGTCAAACTAAAAAAGGATAGTAAGTTTGCACCCCGTTAAAAACGCAAAAGCAATTTTAGCAGGACGTTCATAAAAAGGTTGATTAATGATTTTAAAAGGTTAAAAAAACTTTTTCAAAAAAATATTAAAAAACACTTGTAGGAGTTAAAAAAGGTTGTACATTTGCAGCCGCTAAAAACGGTAAGTATCGCAGATAGCAAAACGCTCATA
>NZ_FOMI01000012.1 GCF_900112595.1 Algibacter pectinivorans
GCATCAGTAACTGTTACATTATAAGTTCCTGCGGTAACACCCGTAATTGAAGCTGTAGTAGCACCGTTACTCCATGTATAAGTATAAGGAGAAGCAGTTCCTCCAGTTGCAGTAACTGTTGCACTACCATTAGCAACACCATTACAAGTTACATTAGTTTGCGATGCAATAGATGCAGATAAAGCAGTTGGTTCTGTAATAGTTATAGACGCGTTATCTGTACAACCATTAACATCTGTTATAGTTACAGTGTAAACTCCTTCGGTAACACCCGTAATTGAAGCGGTAGTAGCACCGTTATTCCATGAATAAGTATAAGGAGCAGTTCCTCCTGTTCCGGCAGCAGTAGCCTCACCATCAGCAGCAGCATGACATGAAATTTGTGAACCATTATAATTAGATGTAACTGAAGCACTTGCTACTAATGCAGTAGGTTCTGTAATAGTAACCGAAGTATCAGAGGTACATCCGTTAGCATCAGTAACTGTTACATTATAAGTTCCTGCGGTAACACCTGTAATTGTTGCCGTAGTTGCACCATTACTCCATGCATAAGTATAAGGCGCAGTTCCTCCTGTTGCAGTAACTGTTGCAGCTCCATTAGCACCTCCATTACAAACTATATTTGTTTGCGATGCCATTGATGCTGTTAAAGCGGTTATTTCAACTGAAATACTTGAATTATTAGGACAAGCTCCCGAAGTAGTATATGAAACTGTATATATATTTGGTGTTGAAGTTGAAAGATCAATTTCCCCTGTAGAGGTATCAATTGTTAAACCTGAGGTAGAAGAGAATGTTCCACCTGCTAAACCCGTAATGGTAGGTGTAGGATTTGTATCACTAGAACAATATGTAGCAGCGCCATAACTAAATGAAGCGTCGTCCAAAGCGTTTATAGTAATACTAACTTGAGACGTATTTGGACAGGTTCCTGTTGTTGTATATGTAACGTTATAGGTATTAGGTACTGAAGCCGAAAGATCAATTTCACCTGTTGAGCCATTAATAGACAATCCAGCTGTAGAGTCAAATGTTCCACCCGCTAGTCCCATAATAGTAGGTGTAGGATCAGCGCCATCTGCACAATATGTAGCAGCACTATAACTAAATGAAGCATCGTCCAAAGCGTTTATAGTAATACTAACTTGAGACGTATTTGGACAGGTTCCTGTTGTTGTATATGTAACGTTATAGGTATTAGGTACTGAAGTTGAAAGATCAATTTCACCTGTTGAGCCATTAATAGACAATCCAACTGTAGAGTCAAATGTTCCACCCGCTAGTCCCGTAATAGTAGGTGTAGGGTCAGAACTATCTGCACAATAAGTTGCAGCAGCGTAACTAAAAGAAGCGTCATCTGAAGCATTTATTGTGATAGAAGCCGTTTCTGTTCCATTACATAAACCATTAGTGGTATAAGAGACCGTATAGGTGTTAGGTGTTGAAGCTGAAACATCAATTTTACCCGTAGTAGGATTTATAGATAATCCTCCTGCTGCAGAAAATGTACCTCCAGAAACTCCTGTTATAGTAGGTGTAGGATCTAATTCGTTAACACAATAAGCAGAGGCGCTATAACTAAAAGAGGCATCTTCTCTAGGAGTAGTATTTATGGTTATGGTTCCGCATGAACCAGGTGTAACACATCCACCTTCTCCTCGAATATAATATGTTGTACTTGGAGGTGTTGGTGTTACAATAACGGTTGATGACGTCGTGGTGGCAACTAAAGTGCCTCCACATGACCCCGTATAAACACGCCATTCTGTTGCATCATTTTTGTTTCCAGAGATACTTAATAAAGCACTATTTCCATCACAAATAGTTGGTGGTGCAGATGTAACTGTTGGTATGTCTGGTTCTGCACAAGGAGTGGTAATAGTAAAGCTAGTTGTAGGTACATCAAAAACAACATCATTATTAAATTCCCAATTAGATAGTGTCATGATAGCCGCTAAAATAGTTGCTTTATCACCCGAATGATTAGCTGTAGGTTTATAACGTGCATTATCAACTTCTGGTTGAAAACCACCAACAGGAAACAAACCAACAGCGTCTGCACCATTTGTTAAAGTACTAGGCAATAAAGTGTTTGATGTGCTCGTACTTGTTTGCCAAGCATTTCCTGAAGTTCCAGACATACCAGTATTAGCACTAATTCCTGTAATAAAATCAGCAACCGAAGGCGATCCTTGTGAACCCTGGTGAATAAATAAATTATCGCCTGCAGCTCCTAGCATATTAGTAGTGAAGTTTGCTCCAACAGATACTATAGAGCCCAAAACACTGCCTCCCGAAAATGTTATAGCATTTGAAGATGCATTATAAGATACTTCCTCTCCAGCAGGAATTAGAGAGTTTGCCGTAAATTTTAACTCAGACTCGAATGTTAATAAACTACTTCCATCCCAGGCTTCATCAGTAATATAAAATTCTGTTCCAGCTTGTAAGGGAACCAAAACCACAAAAGAAAAAGATTCATCATCCATTTGTATTCTAGTGAAAGCTATATCTCCTTTTGTTAACGTAGTTTGAGAAAACAAAGGCGAGTTTGTTATCAATAATGCTAAAAATAACAAGGTTATTTTCAAATATTTTAGTGTGTAATTATTTTTCATGTAAAAATGTTTTTTAAATTGGTTAGTTTCTAGAAGGGAATATACCTTGAGTACAGATTATATAATTAATGCCTAAATAAGGGTTTCTGATATTAAAAGGTTGCTGACTTCCACTATTGAGAATATTAACACTTCCTTGAACATTAACTGTTCCATTTGATAAGTTAGTATCAGGAGTATCACTACTATATAACCTATTAGCCCCTCCAATGTTCGGTATTGCAAGACTATTATTTGTGGGGTCATCGGAGTTTGCTTCTTCTGCTACTGCTGGCATTGTTGAAATACCCGATGTTTGTGTAAACGTACCAACGTGGCTATGAATTGGCATATTACTTATGGTTAAAGTAATATTTTCACTTCCATTTTTATTACCTACATTTATGTTAGATAGTCCGGGGCCAGCGCCAGCACCAACAGCTGTTCTACTACGTAAATCTGGTAAAGCAAATGTGGTTCTGCCATCACCTCCATAATATGTACCTATAATAGAGAATAGAGCAGTGTTTGAGGATATTTGTAATAATTGTCCTTGACAAAAGGCCCAGTTTCTAGGAGCAAAATTACCTGCAAACATTCTTACTTCTCCAATAAAGCCTTCTTGTGCTTTACTATTCATAGAAGTCAATAAACAAAACATGAGTAATCCCATGATTTTAATTTTTAATTTCATAATTTTCATTTGGTTTTAAGGTTAGGTTTATGCTCCAAACTTAAATAAATGAATTGAAATAAATCAGAAAAAACTTAATATCTTACAAAAAACAATGCTTTTTACCTGTTAAAATCGTATTTAATCGAATATTTATAGTTTTAAAATCAGAAATGTTAAAAATAGAATAAAAAGGACCATAGATTTAAAATTTAATCTCTGAACTTTTATAACTATATATTAAATTGAGTATTAATGTTTAAATTTGGATATATTAAAAATGTAGAAGATCAAATTTTATATCAAAACAAAAATCTACTATTAGAGTTTCTAAAATACGTTATTACAGACAAAATATTTAAGGTTGTAGCTTCCTTATAATCCGTATTTTCAACTTTTACCATTAATTAAAATTACTACTTAGTAAAACTTCCAGTACTTGGTAACTCAAAAATTTGCAAATGAAAATAGGGAAGGGCAGCAATAAGATGATCGAAAATATCCGACATAATATATTCGTAATTTTCCCAACGTTTATCGCTACTAAAAGCATAAATTTCTAAAGGAATACCTTGTGTTGTAGGTGCTAACTGTCGCGCCATAATCATCATGTCCTTGTTAATGGCAGAATGATTTTTTAAGTACGCATCTATATATTTTCTAAAAAGCCCAAGGTTGGTAAGGTTTCTTCCGTTTAATAAGAGGGTTTTATCAATATTGTGGCTAGCGTTATAATCTGAAATATCCTTTTGCCTGGTTTCAATATAAGAGGAAATAAGCTGAATACCTTTTAATGCTTCAACTTCATTATCTGTTAAGTATTTTACACCATCTTGCTTGATATAGAGCGCTCTTTTAATACGTCGGCCTTCAGAGCTTGTCATACCACGCCAATTCTTAAAGGAATCGGAAATTAAAGCATAAGTTGGAATTGTAGTAATGGTTTTATCGAAGTTCTGAACTTTAACGGTTGCCAGAGTAATTTCGGTAACATCGCCATCGGCTCCATATTTCTCGAAAGTTATCCAATCGCCAATACGTACCATATCGTTAATAGACACTTGTATACTGGCTACAAAGCCCATTATAGTATCCTTAAAAACCAATATGATTACTGCGGAAATAGCTCCAAGCCCCGTAACAAACGATAAAAAAGGAATGCCTGTAATTATGGCTATGGCCGACATAAAACCGCCCAACCAAGCAAAAATCATGAATACCTGAATATAGCTGGCTATAGGTTTATCTTTTAAACTTGGTAAGGTTTTAAAGAAATCTTTTAAGGTGTGTAGAATGCTTCTAACAATCCAAAGAGTTAAAATGATACCAAATACTTGTAGGCCTTTTTCAAAAGTAGTTTCGAATGCTGGAAAATCATAGAATATAACCGGAAAGAACTTTAAAGTAATAAGTAAAGGAATAATATGCGCTACATTTCTAGGCACTTTATTTTTAACTAAAAGATCGTCGAAATTAGATTTTGAAACCGCAGCAAACTTAACAAAAGCCTGCACTAAAAGCTTTCGTGTAATATAATCGACAACAAACACCACAATTAACAAGGCTATTAATAAACCTAGCATGTTTAGGTATTTTGCAGTGGTTGCGGAAAAATCTGCTGTAATTAAATAGTCATATAACCAATGTTTATAACTAATCATTAACAACTTGTTTTAAGTATTTTTTTTCGACATAAAATGTTCCAAACGGAATTACAGAAGCTATTAATACAATACCTAAGGTTTTAGTATTCCATTTCATCTCTTTCATAATTAAAAAGGCCAAAACCACATACAGCATAAATAATACGCCATGAGGCATACCTAATAGCTTAACGTATTCTGGATTGCCAGAAATATATTTAATAGGCGTGGCAATAAATAACAATAAAAGGTAGGATACACCTTCTAGTAAAGCTACAATTCTGAAAATATTTAAAAATGAAAACATAGTATAAATTTATGGTGTAAAAATAGATAGAATTAGTATAGTTCTTGCCCTAAACATCGTTAATATTCAAGAGTTTTTTAGCGTATTAAAAACTAAAACACATTAAAAATAATAAGACCATAAATTGCAAAACGCAAAAACCTTAAAGCCCCGTATATCATCACATTTCTAAAAGGGAACTCTATAATTCCGGCAGCTAAACAAGCAATAGAAAAGGGTAGTGGCAATACGGCTCCAACCATAATTAAAAATCCGCCCCATTTTTTGGAGTTTTTTAATTGCTTTTCCATTTTAGTTTCTAGGTAATTATGTACCGATGGCATTTTAGTTATAGATCGTCCCATCCAATACGATACCAAACCACCACAGTATGAAAAAATAGCGAGTAGCGTTAAGTATAACCACGGACTGTACATTTTACCAGCCCAAGCAATAAAAATTTCTGGTGGCACAAGACCTAATAGCGTTTCTGAAACAAAAAAGAAACTTAAAACACCGTAAGCCGGAAGAATTTCGGTAAGACGCACTAAAGCTTCATTAATGTCAAAAAAGTAATTTAAGGCATATAAAGCGATAACAATTGCTATTATATACGGAAAAGATTTTTTTACAGCATCCCAAACAAACGTATAAAACCCAGTATACTTATAATACTGGTGCAATAGCTGTAATCGCGATTTTTGTGTTTTATCTTTGGGTTCCGGTTTCATGCTCACTACAAATTAAGGGATTACAAATATAATACTAGATTTGATATTAAAATGTATTAATATTTGACTTTAAATGAAATTTAACATGAATTTAGGGTTATTTGTAAAATCTTTGAATTGGTTTAAGTTTTTAAAGTATGATTATGAGTTTTTAATTTTATGATTTTGGAATGGGTTATAGAGGGTTTCTAATTTTCTATTTTACATAATATAAATTATAGTACACTTTTAATATTGGATTATCCAGTGGATGATTCAATATTAAAACAACATTTAGTTATAGATTTGATGTATGTTACTATGTAGCTATAATTCTCTATTATGTAAAATATCCCAGGAAGTCTTGTACACACAATAAACTGTAGTACTTGGGTCATTAAACATTTGGCTTTTTGGTTTAGTACTAAATAAGAAACATTCTGCTGTTTGTACTATAATTAGTCGCTATGTAAAATTGCCGCTGCCTATGCGCTCGATTGCTTTATTAAAATAATTATGCTATCGCATTAATTTTTTAAAACACAATATCCAACCGCATAGCCACCGCCATAAAAAAGCTAAACTTTTAGATTTATTTAAAATTCGCGTATTCGATAATAATCCTGCAATATTTTTTTCTACGACATTCTCGTAAAGCGTTCCGCAAGAGTATAAAATTACTCTGCGAGATAATTTCTATACACTTGCTCTAATTCTGCTATAATTCAACTTTTTTTGATTTGAACTGTTTAAGAACATTTAGAACTGAAATTTGAAATTGTGACTTTCAATAGTTAATGTTTATCTTTTTTTCTTGATAAAAAAAGAAACAAAAAAATCAAGGCTGCATAAAACTTTGGAAACAATGTACGGCTCAATCGCTATATTTTAGAAAACATTGTAACTGGTTAAGATTGCTTTGAACTAGCCTTAAACTCTGAAAATATTAAAAATATGTATTACTAGCCCTCTAAAATATCGCCGCTCATTTCGCCTATTGTTTTAACCAAAGTTTTCTGAGGCCGTTTTGCCAACGCTTCATCTGGGTAAAACCGCATTACTTCTATTTTACATAATATTATAAAACTAAGATTTTAGTTTATCAATCATATTTTCTAGCGAGTATTTTGCTAATTCTGGAATTGTACTACTAGATACTTTAATCTCCCAATTAGATAAACTAGACATTAAACTTACTTCATTATTTATAAATATATTGCTGTGTGATTGTGATAAATCTTCTGATGGAATTAAATAAACAACCTTTGGTTCTTTATCTACTATTAATACTAGAGCAACAAACAGTTTATTTCTTAATTCTCCTAAATCTTGTTTAGATAATTTAATACTGCGTTGTACGGTGTCTAAATCAATAGATTGTAAGTGTATTTGATTATCTCCAATTAAAAAATCAACCCCTTCCCTCCCATTTTGTTTGGGTTTTAATTCTAAATCTTTGTTTTTTAGTATTGATTTTATAAATTCTACTTTATTAATCACCCTTTTTATGTTTGTGTTTTTTTAATGGTGGGTAATCTTTCTTTTTATCAGGAGAAACTCTTCTTCTTTTATCTAAAGACCCATCGTCTTTTTTCGGTTTTGGACCTGGCTTAATTGCTTCTATTATCATTGTAATATTTGTTTTTTCTATTCGTGGCTTGGTTTGCCATATCCTAGTTTAATATTTAAATCTCTTATGGTAGAATATAAATCAACCATTGAGCCTTTTTTTATAATCCAATTTGTGATTAATTCTAAAATTTTCTCAGCATCTTCAATATGTCCCATTCTACTATCAGCACCACGAATACCTTTTTCATCAATTCTATGACCTCTAGTTAAATAAGTATTCTTTTCTTCATAGATATAGTCTCTGGCTTTTTTATAGCCTTTACCTTCTGGTAAATGCTTTAAAAGTAATTTACTAATACCTTTATAGTATATATCGTATTTCCTCTCTGGGTCATCAATATCTCCTAAAGCAAATTTCTTTAACTCATCTTCAGTTTGAAGTATTCCTTCTGTATCAATTGTTAACTGTTCTCCTACTACTTCATCAGCTTTAGAAATAAGCATCATTCTTTCCAACTCCTCTTGCTCTGAAAGTTTTTCTGATTCTTTCTTTTTATTACCTTTTTTATTATCACTCATAAATTATGCTATTAAATATTGAATATTTCTTTTTTTAATCTCTCTGTTGTTTCTTCAACAGATTCATTTTCCCAAATGTTAACATTTAGACTACTAATAGCTAAATCAATATTTGGCATTTGATTTTTAAATTTCCCCCAACTATTACTATCGTACATATAAAAATTATAAATAATACTTGGATGCACTTGTGATTTTTCTGCGTATTCTCTAACGAGAACAGATTCATTGATAAATGGTAATATGTATTTAGACCGCTTTTCATTAAATAAATATTCACGAGCAAAATTATTTGCTTTTTCCTCTTTTAGCCATAAATCAGGCTCTCCGGTTAAATGATATTTTACTTGTTGTATTTCGTTAAAGTCATATAAAACGTGATGTAATTCGTGCATTAATGAAAACCATAATGTAGGATATCTTTTGTATAAATCATTTATTACAATACAAGGTTTACCATTAACTACAAAAGTTGCACCTCGAACAGATATATTTGGTAAAGATTCTTGATAAATTACAGTAACACCTATGGAGAAAAGTGCTTTTACAACAGTAACTAATCCTTTTTTTACATTTTTAGTATAAGGACGAATTTTAGGTATTAAATCAATTAACTGTTCTCTGCTATAAAAATTTGGGTTTTCCAAAAGTTTAAATTGAGAAAGTGCAGATTGCACCCAAAATTCTCTCATTAAATCACTTGAACTTCTTTTTGTTCTGCTAAAAGCTGGAGTTACAACTTCTTTTGCAAAATCATATATTGAATTTAAGCCAAAGAATTGTACTATTCTTTTTTCAATTGAGTCATAATCAGTTTTAGAAGAAATGAATTTCTTTTTGTGTAATTGAGATAAGTCAAAATTTTGAACAATAAAATTATTTTTTTTCGCTTTTTCTATATCCCCAATTTGTTCACTTGGTAACTCTTGCAAATACACTTTAACAAAATCATCGACAGGTAAATTTAAAAATTGCGCCAACTTAATTATAGTAATAATATCAACACGTTTTGCTTCTTTATTTAAAATATTGTTTAAACTTTTCTTTTCAATACCAAGCATTGCTTCTGCTCTACTTTGTGTTATTCCTAACTCATCAATTCTCCTTTTAAAAAGTATGCTAAATGGCTCTTTACTAATGTCATCTGCAATGTGTAATGGTTCGATTAATCGATTGAAAGCTTCAATGAAATCTGAATCCTCGGTCATATTTGGGTAAATTTACATATTAAAAAACACTGTATAATATGCAAATATATTAAAGTTAGGTAAATTTACCTAACTTTAATATATTATTTTTTAAAAATAAATTATTTAATATTTTGAAATAAAAATAAAGAATAGTACAAGTAATCCCATTTCACACACATTCCACTACTCTCCTATCGTCGTTTCGTAAAAAAAGTGTTCCATTAACATTGTGGGGAAAATTTTTAGAAGAAAAAAATAAGAAAATGTAGAAATTCAACTTCGCTTTTGCCAAAGCAAAGTTACATAACGCAGAACATTATAGTACAAATATCGTATTTTGATTATATCAAGTAGTTTAGCTATTTGTAAGCTATAATTCTATATTATGTAAAATATCCCATAAAGTCTAGAACACACAATAAACTTGATTACTGGGGTCATTAAACATTTGGCTTTTGGTTTAGTACTAAATAAGAAACATCCTGCTGTTTGTACTATAATTAGTCGCTATGTAAAATTGCCGCTGCCTATGCACTCGATTGCTTTTAACAAATTAAACGCTTCTGGCGTTTATTTATAAACACAATTTCCAACCGCATAGCCACCGCCATAAAAAAGCTAACCTTTTAGATTCATTTAAAATTCGCGTATTTGATAATAATCCTGCAATATTTTTTTCTACGACATTCTCGTCAAGTGTTCCGCAAGAGTACAAAATTACTCTGCGAGATAATTTCTGTACACTTGCTCAAATTCTGCTAGTATTCAACATTTTTTAATTTGAGCTGTTTAATAACATTTAGAACAGAAATTAAAAATTGTGACTATTAATGTTAATTATTATCTTTTTTTCTTGATAAAAAAAGAAACAAAAAAATCAAGGCTGCACAAACCTTTGGAAACAATCACGGCTCAATCGCTATATTTTAGAAAAGATTCGAACTATTAAGATTGCTTTGAACTAGTTTTTAACCCTATAAATGTTAATACTATGCATTACTTGTTCTCTAAAATATGCACGCTCATTTCTCCTATTGTTTTGACCAAAATTTTATGATGCCGAGTTTAACATCGAAATTCTATTTTACATAATTAATTCAAATCTGCTATAGATATATTATTTCCTTTTTGAACTAATCCATTTCTATTTGCAACTAACATAGCTGCTCCAAATATATCGTTCTCATAGTTATCAATATGCTCATTATATTTTGATTTCATCAATGGTATTATATCATCAGTAGATATATTTGTAAAAAATAGTTTCATACCATAATTAGCACATTCAATGTAAGGATTCATATTAAAACCCCAAACTTCAAATTTGTCTTTATAACCTATATAGCTTAAAGCTCCGTTATTAATTAATTCATCTCCGAGAACTTTTCCTGTATGACAAGAACAAGTGTAAAAAAGTGTGTTTTTAAATTTATCTATATTAATTTTTGTTGATATGTATGGAATGTTTCCATTTTTCACTAACTCATTTTCTCCTCCGTGTGAATATGCTAATAAAATAAATTTTTCTAAAGGTTCTGTAATAATAGCAACCGCAACTTCATTTATTTTAGAGCTGTCATAATATGAAATATTTAATGATGAATCATTTAAAAATGTGTTCAAATCCTCATAGCACAGGTTAAAAAATAATCCCAAAGTTTCGTCTTGATTATCAAAAAGACCAATTATATCAACCATTATAAATTCTCTTTTTTACGCAATAATAAGTCGATGGTTAGTGAATTTAGCTTACTTGAAAATTCTTTGCCAATTGGTGTTTGAAGTCTGATTTCTTTTAATATTTCGTTTAAGGTATATGATTCCCCAGATGATGTGAAGTAAATAGGTTTGTCTTTATCGGATTCATTACTAATTATCCAATCTTCAATTGTATTATCGAGACTATTTTTTAAGTTATTAAATGCTTTATCAACTATTTGCATAGCTTCTTCTAAAGAACAATCTTTACTTAAGAAACCAAAAGCTCTATTATTAATAAAATCACTAAATTCTTCATTAGTTTGATTTATACCGCTCCAAAGGATAACAGGAATCAAAGTCGAGCTGTTATGAATCTCTTTTAATAGGTCGTGACCATCCAATTTATCATCTTTAGAAAACTCAATATCTAATAATACAATCAAATTTATATCTAGATTATTTTTGATATAATCCAGTCCCTCTTGTGGGTTAGAATAAAACTTAACATTTTTAAATTTATCTTCTAATGTAAATAATAAGGGATGCTCTTCAATCTCCTTATTATCATCTATTATTACAAAGGTTACTTCCATTAAGAATTATTTTTTAAAAGGTAATGTGATTTTAAATGTTGCACCAGTTGGACGAAACTCATTGTCTATTACTTCAATATTTCCTTGCATAGCTTCCACCCTAGTCTTAACCATATACAGCCCCATTCCTGCACCACCTTCCTCAGCTGTGTCAGTATAAAAAATATCAAAAATTCTATGTTTATCTTTCTCCTTTATTCCTATTCCATTATCTGAAAAAAGTATGGTCACTTCGTCGCTTGATGTTAAACTGCTACATTTTATTATTTTTTCATTGTTATTTTTTAAAGCTTTAATTGAGTTAGAAATTAAGTTATCAAAAATATCTTCTATTGCTTTTCTATTGTAATTAAGAATTAGATTATCCTTAATTTCTACAATTGTTCTGATACCTTCTTCATTTAGCCTATCAACATAAATATTATCAAACAGATTAACTATTAATTCTTTTAGGTTAATTTCTTCTAGTTCAGTATCCGATTTAGCATATTTAAGCATAAAATCGACACCCTTTCTTAATTTCAGCATTTCCTTATAAATGCTTTTTGAAATACTAATAAATCTATCTTCTAAATTTGGGTTAGGATAATTATTATAAAAATATTCTGCTCCTGTTAGTATATGACCTAATGTATGTTTTGTCATATGTGAAAACATTGCAGCATAGGTTTGCAATGAAACCAAACTCATAAACAAGTTTTCCTGCTGTTTGCTTTCTTTTTCTAACTTAGAATAGTCATTTATACTCTTTGTTACACTACCTTGTATCTTACCTAAATTTGCTTCTATACTTCTTAGTTTTTCCTGCACTTTTGGTGACGCCTCTTTTTTTACAGATGCAATCTCTCTTTTAAGTATTTTCAAATCTTGATTTGCAGCACCTAAACCCGACTTAGTTTTTGTTCTCTCTACATTTTTTGCATTTTTGAAAAAAGATTCTAATTGAACAATTTGTTCAATTATAAACCTCCTCAATTCCTCCCAAGCTTCATTTTCAACAAAACCTTGTCTGTTAGTAGATTCAATTATATCAGGGTTATTTTCATCAGTTATTTCTACATAGCCAAGTAAATCTCTAGTACTTAGTCTTTCAAAAAAACCTGACCATCTTCTTTTGTCAATACCTAAAATGTCCTTTTGTTTATTTCTGTCGGCTACATATTCAGCAAATGGAGTAGTAATAATACCATCCCTATATATTTTAATACCATCAATTTCTGAATTGAAATGTTTTTTATATTTACTTTTTGCAGGTTGATCAAAATAATAAAGCGTAAGTTTCAAAAAGCCACAAGGTCTTTCGGGTACTTTTATCTTATTAAGACTCCCCTTCTTATATTGTAAAATTTCTTGAACTCCTTTCTTTTTGTCAAATGTTAATTCAACCTTTTTGGTTGCAAAATCAATTAACTGTGTTTTTACTTTAACATTATCAAAATCCTTATAAGGAGACTTTATGGTAATATTAAAGGGATAAGCATTTGTTTTGCTTGGATTTGGTGGAACTAATTTAGAGAGTTCTTTAAATGCTCTGTTAATGTCATTTTCAGTCCAAATTTCATTTACTTGAGAAATTTCCAATGTTGTTCCTTGGACTTCTTTATCTCCGTTATCATACCAATATTTATTTTCAACATCAGTAAAAAAAGGTTTTTCCTCTTCAAAATTTAATTTTAATTGAGAATCCTCTAGTTTGGAATAATAAGACCAATCAGTCTCAAGACATAAAAGTTCGGCGCTATTCTTTTTTTGTGTTCTAAGGACTAATTTGTCTCCAAGTTTATCAACAGCAAATCTACCTATGCCTTTTTTTCCTGCAACTTTTCTTTTATGTGGTGCTGGAGATAATCGCTCTCGTCTTTTACTACTAGTTCCGATAACCATCCATTTGTTTTTAATATCGGAAAATTGCATTCCAATACCGTCGTCCTTAATAATTATCTTTGAATTTGGAGTTAAAGGATTGATATCAATAAATTCTACAGTAACATTTTCAGCATTTGCATCATAAGCATTTTTGACTAGTTCAAACAATGCAGTTATTCTGTCAGTTATGAGTTCTCTTCCTATAAGTCGGTAAGCACTAACATCAAAGTTAAATTTGATTGATTTTTCCTTTTTTAATGACATTAGCTCATTTCATTAATTTGTTCAAATAATGCCTTTGCTAGCAACGGAGGAACTGCATTCCCGATTTGCTGTTGCATATACATCAAGGTTCCTTCAAAAATAAAATTATCAGGAAAGCTTTGTAACCTAGCTGCTTCTCTAACTGATAAACCTCTATTCTCAAAAGGATGTATTAGCATATTTTTTCTATAATTAGAAATCACTACAGATGGTTTTTTAGAGTCTAGTCGTTTATAAATACCTGAATGACAATTATTTTTATCAGAATAGTTTTTCATTAAATCGTCAGGAATTGCTTTCCAATTTTGACCTTGTTTAATATGCTTATACCTTTCTAAAACATAATCTCTGTTTCTAGATACATAATTTTGGAAAGAGAAATTTGAATTTTCTCTCATTTTATCAGCAAATTCATTATTTGCTAATCCAGAATAAGGTAACGAATCTATAAAATCTCCATTTTGTAAATTTGGTAAATCCAAAATGGCATCTGCGACAGTATATTTATTGATTGATGCTTCTGGAAATCTAAACTTTATTCCATTTTTATTTCCAACCATAAAAAATCGTTTTCTATCTTGAGGAACTCCATAATCTGAGGCAGTTAATACATCAAAATTTACAGTATATCCAAGATTTTCAAGTCGTTTTTTTAGCACTTTTACAACTTTCCCTTTTTGGAAACTTCTAAAACCTTCTACATTTTCAAAAACACACCATTCAGGTTCTAACTCTTCAATAAACCTTAAGAACTCTTCAAATAAGCTATTTTTTTCATTACGTGTATTTCGCGTAACTGTATTTGATAAAGAAAATCCTTGACAAGGCGGACCGCCAAACAAAACAAATGGGTTTTTAGAAATCAGTTTAGTTGGATTGACTTTTCTAATATCCTCTACAATTACTCTAGATGACTTATGGTTATTACTAAAAGTATCTGCTGCATACTTATCATTTTCAACAGCAAAAGAAATATTTATGCCAGCCATTTCAGCACCAAGGCTCATACCTCCTGCTCCACTAAAAATGTCACAACCAAGTGTGGATGTAATTATATCTTGATTGATATTTAATTCAACAGGTATTTCATTATTTATTAATGTGCTCATTTACTTTTAAAGTTTTACAAGCTTTAAATCTTTACATATTTCTTTCATTACTTCACTAGGGTCTACATCTAATGCTAAAGCAATAAGATAAAGTTCATCAACTTTCAACTTTGTTTTTTTATTATTAGATAACTCACTTAATCTAGTTTTACTTAGCCCAGTTTTTCTAGCAACATCTGAACGATTTACTGATTTTCTTGACAAATACAAACCTAATTTAGTCATTTTTATCTGTTTTTAAGACTATAAATTTATAAAATAAGAAATATCTATCCGATTTTCTAAACTTCAAATTTAAATATTGTCCGAATATAAGAACATTTGTTCTGACTATTGAATATTTTGGTTAGATTTTCCATTCCACACATCACGCTTCCCTCCTACGTCGTCGCATAATAAGTGTTCCATTAACATTGTAGAGAAACATTTAAGAAGAAAAAAATAAGAAAAAGTAGAAGTTTAAACTTCGCTTTTGCCAAAGCAAAGTTGCATAACGCAGAACATTATAGTACAAATATATAGTAATTTCTGTATAGCCGTTTTTCAGGCTATTTATACATAATTGTAGATATAGTGCCTTTAGGTCTATATCGTCAACAATTATGTTAAAAGAAATTACGGCTAATTAACTTGTAGATTTATTAATAGTGTTATAAATGCAAAAATTTTACAACCCATTATTTTACAAATATTTTCCTGCTCTTAAAAAATTAAATTATGTAAAAAAAAATGCCATGACCATAAGTTAAATGATTGTGGCATTTTAATAAACTAAAATTTAAAATAAGACTTATGGTTTTTCAAACATTGTTTTATCAATATTTATTCCAAATTTTATATTGGTCCAGTTTGTAATTGTATAGTTGTTATCCTTAGGCTTTCCTTCCCAAGTTGCAGATACATATTTACGCTTTGAAGGTATCTTGATACCATTTATTGTTTCATAATCAAATGTCATTAAATTAGGCTCTAAAAGTCCAAAAGCTACAACTGTAAACAAAAATTGGTCTATTGTTTTAGTTTCTTTGTTAATATATAGTATGTAAGTATCTTGTGCATCACCTACTGTGTCGCCAAATGTTATTTTTACTCGATTATAATCATTTCCATTTACTTTTTGGTCTGAAAGTTTTTCATAGTTTACGCCATCATCTAATAATTTGAAAAACATAGAGAACCAATAATAATTGGTTTTTCTAAGAAATCGTGCAACGCCATTTGCTTGTTGGTCGTCCGATACTTTTCCGTCAAAAGTTACCCAAGCATCTTTACCATTGTATCCTTCTATAACTTTACCATTTGCGCCTGTTAAACTGTGTGTTTTATAAGATGCATGAGATAACTCACCATCAAAAACATACGTTTCGTGTGCAATTAAAGTTGTTGCGCCTTCTCCTGGAGGGGTGCGATACTCTAAATCATATTCTACAGAGCCTAAGTTATAGAAGTTTTGTTTTCCGCCAATGGCCTCTATTGCTTGCGCTACCAATTCTTTTCCTGTTTGCGCACTTGCTATACTAGAAATTACTACTAATACTAATGTGAAAATTATTTTTTTCATTTTAATGGTTTTTAATTAAGTGTTTTATATTAAGAATTTATTTCCATTTGATACTACAACCAATACTAGGTTATTGGTCTACAAAAACTTTTTTATTCACTACTATAGCATCTACAGTTTTAATAATAAAGCTTCTAATGTTTTCGACCATCTATATAACTCAACGCCCTTTTTTTTGATTAGAATTTATATGGTGTTTTGTCATTTTTAAATAATTGAGTTTCAAAAATACAATTATAAACGAACAATCTATTATTATGTAAAAACTTAGCTAATAAGTATAAGCTATATAGTTTAATATTTTTAAAATAAAAACTGCTTATATGCGAATATAGCTCCACAAATCAAGAATCCTTTCCTTTCTAATTATATTTCATTTATTTTACTAAGGTTGCCACACAGTTTGTTAAAATATAATTAAAGTGTTCTATGTCATCGGAATTTAATTTTAATGTACCAGTTACAGAAATAATGTCGTCTGTTTTAAAGGTTTGATTAGATAAAAATTTAAGCTCTATAGCTGTTTCCGGCCCTCCTACACCACAAAAAAAACAGGAAGACATTGGACCTTTTGATAAGATATAAATTTTGTCTTTGGGATCTATATTTAAGAAATACCCTAATATAGTTATTTGTTTACTTTCTAGTTCTTTAATAGACGCCATAAATTTTGGATACAAAAAATATGCATCATATTGTGAAAAATATTTTTCTGTAAATTGTACTTTAGACAAATCTTCCCAAGTTATCTTTTTTTGACTAGTGCAAACACTAGTAGAAAGAAGAATAAATAATGCTAAAATTTTATTTTTCATGGCTTAAAATAGTTGAAATATTCATTTTTAAAATAGGGTAAACAGCCAATAGGATGGATAACAAAACTGCTATAAGCACCAACTTCAAGGTTAATAAAATGTCCTTATATGCTAAGTGATTAAGCACAGCATATTGATAATTTTGCTCTAGGGTTCCTAAAAGATAGTATAAACCTAAATTTGTTAGTGTAATTCCTAATATAACGGCAAAAAGTGTAATAATAAGGCCTTCGTAAGCAACGATTTTTATTAACTGTACGTTACTCGCGCCATAAGTTCGTAAAAGGGCCAAATCAAATGAGCGTTCTGTTATCATTTTATATAAACTAATAAAAATAGTTATACCAGAAACAACTAGAATAAAGTAAGCGATCCAAGATAATGTGTTAAAGCCAACCCCCGTGTATTGGTTTAACTTTTCTAGTTCGAACTTTGGTAATATAGCCTGCATATTGGTCTGGGTATTTATCTTTCTAGGCAGCGTTAAAAGTGCAGATGGCTTTCTAGAGGTTAGTAGCAAAGATGTTATTTCTTTGCTATTATAGCCTTTTTGGTCGTGATCATGTTCTTTATCTATACTTTCTTCATGATGATGCAACTCATTTTCCAACTCTACCTCGTGCGTATGCACATTCCAAACACTTTCTAAATTTGTAACAATTAAACGATCTATTACTTTTTGTGTAGGTTTTAATATGCCTACAATTGTAAATGTTTCATTATGTGTTTCTATAGCATGCTCCATAAATCCGTGAGAACTTAAAAATGTATCGCCAATATTTAAATCTAGCCTTTTGGCAATAGAGTTTCCTAGCACTACTTCCATCGTATTTTTTATGTGTCTCCCTTCTTGTAATTCACTATTATAAAGCGCCAAAAATGCTTTTGTTGTTCCAACAATTCGAAATCCTTTGTAGTTATCACCATAAGAAATAGGAACTGCCGACTTAATTAAAGGGTTTTTTGCTAGTTTAAGCGCATCTTCGTACCGTATATTTCCTGTAGGACTGTCTAAATGTAGTACTGATGCTAGTACCAATTGCAACGGACTTCCTTTTGCACCAACAACTAAATCTATCTCTCCTAAATTATTATCCATTTGATACTTAAAAGACGTTTTTAATTGTTGAACTCCCAAAAGCAAGGTAAAACTTAATGTTAAAGTAAGAATACTTAAAAGCGTGTATAATGGTTTTGATTTAAGGTTTTGTAAACTAATCTTCCAGATGTTCATAACGTAATTGCATTTTTAAAGAATGGCTTTACTCTATGATCGTGCGTAATAACAATTAAATGAGCATGTGTTTGTTTGGCTTGTTTAACAAGTAGTTCCATAACGATTTTGCAATTATTATCATCCAAACTAGACGTGGGCTCATCTGCCAAAATAACTTTTGGTTTATGCACTACCGCTAGTGCAATAGCTAAACGTTGTAATTGACCTTCACTTAGTTCATTTATGTTATTATTTTTGCAATCTTTTAGTCCTAATTGATTTAGTAGATTGTTAATATCCTCTATATTTACAGTTGTTTTACTAAAAAAAAGGCGAGCACTTAAATTTTCAATAACGTTTAATGTTTTAATAGCATAACTTTTTTGAAAAACAAGTCCGACTTCTTGTCCTCGAAACGCATCTAGTTTTCTTTGAGTTAATGTATTTATTGGAACACCTTGTATAAATATTTTACCTGTAACTGGTTTTAATAAACCGGATAAAAGGTGTAAAAGTGTCGTTTTGCCTACTCCAGATTCACCTAATATAAGTAGATTTTCATGAGTTTTTAAATTTATATCGGGAAATCTAAGCGCTTCTAATTGTTGCGTATATTTGAATGTTAAATTTTCTGTTCGTAACATATTAATTCAGAATTTCTATAAGGCTATAGGCCATTGATCTTGCGTTGAAAATAGTTGGTTTTTCCAAAGTTCAATTTCTGTATCGTTTAGCAAGCAAGCTTCTAAATTAGCAATCATTTTATCTATTTCTAAATGTTGTCCAATAAAGACCAGTTCTATTTTTCTGTCACCAAATAGAACATGCCAATCACTCTCAATTTGTTCTTGATTTTCAGAAAATGCTGCATAGTTAATGCGTTCTGCTAAGGGCATAGAAGCCCACCATACACCTGCACTATCCGCTTTACAAGACCCTCCTGCCGAACTCCACAATAGTGCTTGATTAGACCTTGAGGCTAACCAAAACAACCCTTTACTTCTAATAATATTTTGTGGAAAACTCTCGTTTAAATAGTTAAGGAAACGCTCCGGATGAAATGGCCTTTTACTTCTAAAAACAAAAGAATTTATTCCATACTCCTCGGTTTCGGGAACATGTTCATTTTCTAATTCCTTTATCCAACCTGCCGAGGCTTCTGCTTTTTCATAATCAAATAGCCCTGTATTTATAATACTATTAAGCACAACTTTTGATTTACTCGTAGTTATAATGGAAGCTTCTGGGTTTAGTTTTTGTATAATGGCGTATAATTCTTCTACTTCACTCTTTGAAACTAAATCTATTTTATTAATAATAATAACATTGGCAAATTCTATTTGGTCGGTTAATAAATTTACAATTGTTCTATGGTCACCTTCTATGTTTGTTAGTGCTCTTGTTACTAAATAATCTGCACTAGAAAAATCCTTTAAAAAATTAAATGCGTCTACTACTGTTACCATAGTATCTATATAGCTAAATCGACTTAAATCTATTTTTCCGTCTTCACTTTCAAAAGAGAAAGTTTGTGCCACCGGCACGGGCTCACTTATACCTGTACTTTCAATTAATAAATAATCAAATTTATTTTGTAATGCTAACTTTTCTACCTCTATCATTAAATCTTCGCGCAGTGTACAGCAAATACAACCGTTAGACATTTCTACTAACTTTTCTTCGGTTCTAGACAGTGTGTTTTCATTTTCTATCAATTGAGCATCAATATTTACCTCACTCATATCATTTACTATAACGGCTACTTTTAGCCCTTCTTTATTGTGTAAAATATGATTTAATAATGTAGTTTTTCCTGCTCCTAAAAAACCACTTAACACGGTTACTGGTAATTTTCTCATGTTTATATTATTTTTTTTCTAGGCTAATTTTAATAGCATGTTTTAAAAGGTTAGGCGTACTACCTGGTCCTATGGTTAATAGTTTAGAACCTGTAATTGGAATACCATTAAATGGGCGTACAAAAACTTCTCCATCAGGGTTTCTTTCAAAATAAGTATAGGTCTTCTCTCCATCTATTATAGTACATCCTTTTACCCTAAGTATACTTTTAGGTAGTTCTGCACAAATGCTATATATAGCTTTTGAACTTGGTAAATTTGGTAAATCTGTAGAGCAAGAAGACCAATGTGCCTTTTTATGATCTAGTTTTTTTACCGTATTACTACTAGACTTAAGCTCTGGAAAAAGAGTTACATCTAAATTTTCTAAATGCATTAGTTTACCTGTTGGATTATATTTTTTTATATCCTCTATAACAACTAACTCTCTTTGTTTTGTAACTTTTTCGAGATGTGTTAGTATAATTAGAGAGGATATTTGAATTTGATTCCTTTCTAGTTCGTTATGTTCGCCCCTACGCTGCCAATTATTAACATCTACTACAGATATTTGAATAGGTGGTAAATACCTTTTAAGTAATCCTACCCCCAAAAACTCCATTAAAGAGCATGCGTCTGTTGTACCGTTTGCTTCAATAAGGGTTATTCCATTTAAACGCTCGGGAAGTTTATTTACAGTATCACGCAACTCCATGATTCCGGTACAACAAATACAACTACCACTTAATGCCTTAATAGCTTTTAATTCTAATTTATTAGATAGTTGTTGAGCATCAATATTAGCATTTTCATAATCATTAAGAATAACAAAAGGATCCCATCCTTTATCAATAAAACTACTTATCAAAAATTTTAATAATGTAGTTTTCCCTGCACCTAAAAACCCAACTACTGTTATAATGGCCTCCATTAATCACTTTTTTTATTTTCTAAAACAAATTACTATTTACCATATAGTTTTTAATTAGATAAACAGCTATAAACCTTTACATTATAAACAAAAAAGGTATTTATATTATGTTTTCTATTTTATCTAGTTTATTCATCTTTTCAATTAAATTACCTTTTATAGCTACTACTGCCGATTTTGGAATATTGTCTTTATCAAAAGGCCACGTACTAGTTGGATTTTTTATATCTTTCGTTTCTTCTCCTGGGTGTTGTACACTTAAAAATAAGGTTTTACCATCTGGCGAAAACCAAGGCCCCGTAAGTTCTGCATCTCTTGGTGCACTGGCTACTCTAATTACTTTTCCGGCATCTTTACCGTATCTTGGAATTACAAATAAACTATTGTTTTTAAAAGGAAAGTAAGGCTTATCTTTTTTATTCATTACGTTTCCAGACATATCTGAGGTCATCCATAGGTTACCTGATAAATCAAAAGCTAAGTTATCAGGGCAAGAAAAACCATTAGCTTCTCCTCCTGCTTTATATGTTACTGCTTTAAATGTTAATGCATCAAACGCACCATTGGTTTCTTCAATTTTAAGAATAGAACCATGAAAATCATTTTTTGGTTTATTATTTGTTAACGTAACAAAAATATTTCCTGTAATAGGATCTATTTCAATATCTTCGGGCCTATTTAAAGGTGTAGCTCCAATTATTTTTGCAGCTTCTCTAGCTCTTATGAGTACTTCAGTTTGATCTTTAAACTTATTTTTTAACAGAGGCTGGCTTGCCCAATCTAAAGGTAACCATTTTCCTTTTATGGTATTGGCAACATACAAAGTACCATCTTTTAAAGAACCAGGTTTCGATGATACAAATTTGTATAGGTGCTCGTTATTTTTATCGTCTCCGGTATATGCAACAACGCGCTTATCTTCTAGTTCATATAATGTACAACATTCATGCGCAAATCTGCCAAGCGCAATATGCTTTTGGGCAGAACCGTCTTTTGGATTTACCTCTACCACCCAACCATAATGTTCTGGCGGATAATTATAAAATTGTTCCCAACCGTAAGCATGACTTGGTATGTGCTTAGGTATATTTTCTTCATTATATATAGTTTCACCAAAAAAACCATCGTAGTTTTCTTCGCAAGTAATAAATGTTTTCCACGGTGTTATACCTCCAGAACAATTAGCTAGAGTTCCTACTACTGTACTTTTTCCTTTAATTGGCGTATCCCAATTTAGCTTTATAGTTGTTTTTGCTGTAATTCTTCTATTACGATGGTCGTTCTTTACTATACTCCATAAACCATTTTCTTCTTTAATTCGAACAATGGTTCCACCAACATTATACATTTCTTTATCAACCTGATCTTTAGTTTTATGTAGTGAAGGGTTTTTATATTTATTAGCATCAAAGTTGGAAACAAATAGCGGGTTTACATACTCATGGTTTACCCAAAGTAAGCCATCATTGGGATTATTGTCATCGAACGGAATAAAACAAGTAAAATCATTATTGAATCCAAACGTATCTGTATCATTTATCGTATCGCCCCACTTAATGATGGTGTGATAGCTAAGACCGCTAGCTAATATTAAATTATCTTTGTTAGATGCAGGAATACCTCTTAAAATTACGGATTTCAATACATCTAATCTTTCATTAGGTATTTTTATAAATTCATTGGAAGGGGTGCTTATACTACCACAACTCACTAAAAATTTAGGAAAAACAACAGTACCAAGGCCTACTTTCCCTATAAAGGAAATGAATTCTCTACGATTATAAGACATGTTTATTTTTTAATTAAATTGAAACTTTTCTTTGCATATTAAATTTGAATAGATAGGATGAAATTTATCTTCACTTTGATTATAAATCTTACCCTTAATAATTATTTTCTTTTGTAATAAAAGAGGTTTTAAATCTAAACATAACTTATTTATTTTATGATTTAAATAATAAGAGAAAAGTAAATGTTTGGAGTAATTGTTAGCCCAATATTTAGAATGTTGTTTTTGTTTTTCAATATTTTTATGTAGTCTTTTTAACCCTACTATATTTTTAAAATATTGACTTTCTAACGCATCTAAAATAATTTTATTTTCGTTAGAGAGTATAAAATATATATTACTAATATTTTTGGCAAGTATTAGTTGCTCAAGGCTTTTCATTGTTTCTTCATCTGTAGAAAATGTATTACCCAAAGAGGTGTAAAAATAATTATCGTAACTATATACTGTATTAATTAGGTATTCTAAATTATCGGTAGGACATAAAAGAAAAAGACTATTTTGCATTAAAAAAAAGTATAATTATTTGAATTGATGTAGCACATTTCTATAAGTTTTTAAATGCTTCGGTTTCTAGAATAGATACGGATTCAAAATTATTTGGTTTTTCTGTATTTACAACATCAAAATTCCTAACATCTACATAGTCATTAAATTCTTCACTAGTGTTAATAATTACGCCTCCAAGCAGAAAAATTCTTTTACATGAGAATTCTTTTATACTCATTTTTACTAATTGTTTTATTTGCTTATCTATAGCGATATAAGTATAATCTGTAATGGCCTTTTTGGGATTTTCTGAATTAATAATATCATGCTTAAAAGGCATTAATGACTGCTCCAATTGAATTTGTTGATAATCGTAATACACGTTTTGAGGTACATAAATTGGTTCTTCGTTTTTTTTTATAAAACGTTCCAAAGCAAGCATTAATGCTCCACAACTATTTGTTAAACGCGATTGGCCTATTCTACGCATACGCCCCAATTCTCCCTCATCTGTAATACCAATATGTGGTCCGTAAAAAATAAATGCATCTCCACCATCTGGAATATGATGAGAAAAAGCTACCATACCTGTAAATCCAGAAAAAGGTAGCCCACCTAGCCCCCCCATGGTAAAAGGTCTACTTAATACTTTACGAAAATCTGTCGAAACGTTTACATCATCTGAGCATACAGAAGTGGCGAAAAGCATTTTTTTTAAATCAGATTTATACTCTGTTTCTAAAAGAGATAAATAACTTTCTGTTATTTCGGTACCAGTTTTAGCATTTGGATAATGTTTGTTTACCGTTTCTTTAATTTTCATAGTTATTTACGTTTTAGTATTTTATAGTTGGTCTCCTTGCTTTAAAGCACTAAAGAATTCTGCTCTTACTTTGGTTTTATTAAATTCCCCATCATATTCCATAGTTGTTGTAAAACTATCTTTATCTTTTATTCCTCTAGAAGATACACAAAGGTGCTTAGCGGTAATCATTACCATAACATCCTTAGTGTTTAAAATGCCTTGAAGATCTTTTAATATTTGTAAAGACAAACGTTCTTGAACCTGTGGCCGATGCGCGTAATAATCGACTAAACGATTAATTTTCGATAACCCAATAACTTTACCTTTTGGTATGTACGCAATATGTGCATGTCCAGTAATCGGTAAAAAATGATGTTCACAGGATGAATCTATAGTTATATTTTGTTCAATAAGCATTTTTTTATATTGGTACTTATTTTCAAAAACCGAAAGCTTAGGCTTGTTTTTGGGGTTTAGTCCGTAAAATAATTCTTTTACATACATTTTAGCAAAACGGTATGGCGTACCAGATAAACTATCATCAGTTAAATCCAAACCTAGCTCTTCCATTATTTTAGCAAAATGGTATTGTATATTTTCTATTTTTTCATCGTCACTTTTATCAAACGCATTGGGGGTTAAAGGAGTTTCTGTACTTGAAGATATATGATTATCTCCTAAATTTTCTATTAAGTCTTTATTCATTTTTTACGCAACATTTATGGCTTTTACATTGGCAATATTTTCTATTATAAAGATGTAATATTACTAATGCTAGAGCGGGTATATATATGGCACTATCGGGTAACGAAAAAAACAGTAGTTTCTCGTTAAGAATTATTAACACTAGTAGTAACCAACTTAACCATAACATTGGTTTTATCCATTTTACCGCGGTGCTTTTTGTAGACCAGTAAATAGCAAAGAAGGAAATAATTAGAAATATATAGTCTATAGATTGCCACCACCATGGTGCTACTTCACAACACGTTACATTACAAGTCTGTACAATAAAAATAAAAGGTGTAGCTACGCAGTGTACTAGACATAATGCACTGGCAATGGTTCCTAAAATATCTGGTTTTTCCTTTAATACTATCATTAAATATATTCTTATAAACAACTTAGGCACAAATGTAGTAATAAAATTTATTAATGCAACTAAGTTGCATTATGTTTGTGTTGTGGGACTTAAAAGAAAAACAAAATCTGTTGAAACTATACTAAAAGAATTAAATGGAAGTACAGAAGCCATTTCTGTAAAAAAAATATGCAAAATCTTGAATTTAGGTTAAATAATACAACAATATATCGTGTACTCAATAAGCTAGAAGATAACGATATTTTTCATTTATTTATTGGTGCAAACAGATTAAAATGCTGCGCGACGTGCAACAATTATTCTATAAATAAGTATAACGACCTTCATCCTCATTTTCAATGTATGGTATGTGGGAAAGTAGATTGCTTAAGGTTTAAAGTAAAACTAACTAAATTAACTAATAGAAAAATAGACACCTCTAAATTTATAATAAAACGAAAATGCGAAACTTGCTATAATAAATTAAAAGTTATTTTTACAACTGGCTATCTTTATAACTAACTTAATACAATTCATTAATAATATTATACATGGTATAGGAATCTATCAATAATTTCAATTTAACCGCCATTAATAGATTTTATTTACAAATATTTAGTTATAAACATCATATTAAATCTCATGAAGCCATAATAACCCTTTATAAAAAACATATCAAAACATATTCTGTTTTTAATACTAAAATAAAACACCCAAGACTAACAGTCTTAGGTGTTTTTATATATTTAATTTGAGTTGTAAAGTTTAAGGCTACACCAAAAATATTATTTTAAATTTTCTAAGGCTTTACCTATTAAAGTGTCTCCAGAAATAATCTCGAAGGTTTCCTTATTTGGTGCATCATCGTGTAACGTTCTCACCAAAGTTTGCGCCACATTATCGCGAGATATTTCTCCTTGCTCATTAAGTGATTTTGATAATTTAATTTTACCATCACCAACGCTATTGGTTAAACTTCCTGGTCTTACAATGGTATAATTTAAAGGAGACGATTTTAAATATTCATCGGCATTATGTTTTGCTTTTAAGTAGTCTTTAAGCTTATCGCTTTTTTCGGGTTGGTCTGCTCCCATCGAGCTTAGCATTACAAATTTGTTGATATTCCATTTTGATGCCGCATCAATCATTTTTATTGCACCATCTTGGTCGATTGCTTTTACATTATTACCTCCAGATCCGGCAGCAAAAATAACCTTATCCATATTTTTTGCTGTATGCGATACATCCTGCTCTAAATCGCCCATAACAGTTTTTACCTGATGTGCCTCAAACTCGGTTTGCTGCTGGTTATTTCTAACCATAGCTACAGGTTCGAAATACTGTGATGCTTTTAATAATTGAACTATTTTTTTTCCTGTGGTACCTGTGGCACCTACTACTAATACGTTTTCCATTTGTTTTTTTTACAAGATGCCCATATTAGCCGTTAATGCTTGATGTATTCCAATAAAATGTTGACTCAAACGAATTTACATGGTCTGTTCTATAAGTTTTATAAGGGTAAATACATGTTGTAAAGCAAATAAAAGTCCGAAGCTAATAATACAACCTAAAATCTAGTAGTTTACACATTTTATAATGTCTTTGATGAAGTTCTTCAACCACATCTAGCATATTATCATCGTCGTTAAATAAATTAAAAAAAGCAATATCGAGATTTGAGCTAGTTATTCCGTTTGAAGCATAACCGTATCCCGAAATACCCCTTGCTCCTGTTATATCCAGAAAATACTGTGCTTCTTCTTCATCTAAATCTAAAACCTTGGCGTTCGAAAAATGTAAAATCTTGCCTTGTAATCGGCCTTCAAAGATTTCCGCAATTTCTTGTAAACTATAGTAATAATCATTTAAGCAAATACTATTAGCTTCACCTGTTATAACCAAATAAATGATTTCGTAGTCTTTAAAATTATGGTCCCCTAAAACCAATGCATTCAGGCTATCTTCTAAGCCTTCAATAGTATCGCATGTTTTATAAATACTAGCCACCCCATATTGCGAGGTTAATTGTGCTAATTTTTGCTGTGCTTCGGTAACGGTGTCTATGTCTACATCTTCAACCGCTTCTAAACAGTAAATAAAATAGTCGGTATCTATGACTTGGTTTTGAGGTAATTGTTCTCTTTTGTCTAACAAATTTCAGAATTTATAAAAGCTTTAAAACGTAAAATTAATACAAATGTTTCAATCTTAGCGTATTTAACTATTAGAGTTTGGGTTTTCTAAAATTTTTCTAATATGCTCACTATCCCAATGATTATCGTAGGCTACAATACCACGTTTAAAATCGTTTTCCAATAATTTTTCTTGTTGCTCTACTTCTTTTCGTGCTTTAAAAATGTAATCGTTGTCTCGTTTTGGCTCAGAGGCTAATCGTCTTAAGCTCGCTTCATCATACTTAATAAAATTATGCACTTGACGGTTTAACGTGTACTTTCTAAAGCCTAATTTATGAAGCGCATCGCTTGCTAAAGCTAAGGAGGTATCTAGGGTTTCTCTATAAATATTATTAACATCTAGGTTTAGCAACTCGTAAGCATCATACCTGTTTTTAGTACGCACCATAAGCTCAACATGAGGATATTTTTCTTTAACTATTTTCGAAATGGACTTTGCTACAGACACCTTGTTAGTGGCACATATAAGAAGTTTAGCTTCGGCAATTCCTGCAGATTCTAGTAAATCTAAACGCGTAGCATCGCCATAATACACTTCGAAACCCATTTTACGTAAAAAATCCACGCGGTTAGAATCGAAATCTAAAATTGTAGCTTCTACACCATGAGAACGCAAAAATCGGCCAACGGTACTACCAAAATGTCCAAAACCAACCAAGATAACTTTTTGTGATTTTGCAATATGATCCATAGGACGTTTTACCGACTCTTTAGTACCTATTTTAGGAAGAATTAAGCGCTCGTTTACCAAAGCCAAAATGGGTGTTAGCGACATAGAAACGGCCGTAACCACAAGCATAATATCCATTTGTTCTTGCGATAATATATTAAGCTGAAACGCGAAAGACAATAAAACAAAGGCAAACTCACCTACCTGTGCTAAACTAAACGCTAATAATACATTTTGATCTAATTTTAGTTTGAAAATACGACCAGTTATAAAAAGTACTAATGCTTTAATAACAATTATGGCTATTAAAATACCGCCAATGGTTAATGGGCTTTTTGCAATAACCACAAAATTAATAGAGGCACCAACCGCCATAAAGAAAAGACCGAGCAATAAATTTTTAAAGGGTTCTAGAGTACTTTCTAGTTCGTGTTTAAACTCGCTAGTGGATAATACAACACCCCCTAAAAAAGCCCCTAAAGCAGGACTTAAACCAACAAATTCCATTAAGTATGAAATACCAAATACAATTAAAAACGCGGCTGCTATTAACAGCTCTCTTACTCCTGTTTTTGCCACTTTTCGTAATACTGGTACAATTAAAAATTTACCCGCTACAACAATAACGACTACCGATAAAATAATAGCTAAGGTTTGTAAGCCAATGGGTAAACCTTCTATTAAAGTAGTTGTAGCATGTGATGCCTCTGCGCCTTCGCTATTAGACGTATTGGATAGCAATGGCAGTGCACCAATCATTACAATTACAATAATATCCTGAAAGAGTAATATAGAAAAAGAACTAGAGCCAAAGGTGGTATTCATTAACCCTTTTTCTTTTATGGTTTGCAAAGCAATGGCTGTAGACGACAATGCTACGGCCATACCAACAGTTAAAGCAACTTGCCATTGATACCCTAAAACTGCAAAAAACACGTAGGTTAATGCAACAGTTAAACCGACTTGTATACCGCCCATGCCCAGAATAGATTTTCTCATATTCCAAAAGTTTTTAGGTTCTATTTCTAATCCTATTAAAAATAGCATAACTACCACGCCAAATTCTGCAAAATGCATGATATCCTCGCCTTCTTCACCTATAAATCCAAAAACATAAGGCCCAATTAAAACGCCCGCCAATAAATATCCTATAACCGAACTTAAACCTAAACGTTTAGCCAACGAAACACAAATAATGGCTCCGGCTAAAAAAACAATAGCTTCAAACAATAAACTTCCAGACATAAATTAAACGGTTAAAATTTCTAAATCGTTAAGAAAAAAGCAATTTGATAACCGCGATGCGTTAAAATCACCTTGAAGTAAATCGATAAGCTGTTCGTATTGGTTAGCGTAATTTAATAGGTCTGCATCCGATAAATTATGCGTTCCCATTACTGTAAACGGTGGTAAATAACGCATACCACATAAGTTGGCAGTTTGCTCAAAAGGTCTTAAAAACTCATTAATTGTAAACGTGTTGTACCCTTCGGAGCAGTACACATCGCGCGACCCACCCGTAGTAATTACATTAAAAATAGTTTTGTTATGAAGTACTTTTCCATTTGGTCCGTAAGCCCAATTAAACTCCAAAACCAAATCTTTCCATTGCTTTAATATGGCAGGACTACTGTACCAATACAAGGGATGATGCCAAATAATAACATCGTGTTGTACCAATAATTCTTGTTCGTGCTGTACATTAATATGGAAATTGGGATAATGCTCATATAAGTCATGAAACGTTACATGGGCTTTATCCTTTAAGCGTTCAATTAAAGCTGCATTGGCTCTAGATTTCTCAAACTTTGGATGAGCAAAAAGAATAAGTACTTTTTTCATTGGCATTTTAGTTGATTCTTAAAACTTTAACTACTTATAATGGATTCTGTTAAAGTTAATAATGCATTAATTTTGTCTGTGTTGTAAGCATCTGGATGCGCATTTGCGTACATACCTTTGTCATTATCAAAGTATGTACCCGATTGTGTTTTATGACGTTCTGACACGGCAAGGTCATATAAAATATCTGCACCCTTATCGGCTGGCGACCAATGCTGACCATAGGCCTCGTTTGCCATTTTAGTATTTAAAAGTGACCCTGGATTTACCGCTAAAGTAATAATATTAGGATGATTTTTAGCAAAGCTGAAAGACCACATCGTTAAAGCCAACTTACTTTGAGCATAACTTTCGCTTGAGTTTACAGTAGCATCACCAGTTAATACGCCTTTTTGAACTTTTGATTGTGCTGCCGAACTTAAATTTACTATACGCGTATGGTTTCCTTTTTCTAATATAGGCAATATACTTTGCGTTAAAAGATAGGGTGCTAAATAATTAACTACCATTCTGTAATCTAGTCCGTTTTTTGCAAAAGTATCTTTAGTTTTAAGGACACCTGCATTATTAATAAGTATATCTAATTTGGGTAAATCGTTTTTTATATCTGAAGCCATTTGTTTTACAGCCAATAAATCTGAAAAATCGGCAACATAGCCCTTAATGTTTTGGTTTTTTGAAGCCTCTTTTAGTTCTGAAATAGCACTATTTAACTTAGCTTCGTTTCTTCCCTGAAGGTATATGTCGTGCCCTTCTTTTGCTAGTTTTAATGCGGTAAGTTTTCCTATACCGTCTGTACTTCCTGTTATTAATATCGTTTTCATTTCTTCTTTTTTTATATTGAAACGTCATTTCGAGTGTCTGCTATAATCGCAATGCGTATAACTAGTATCGAGAACTACCTTTTAAAAAGCTCTTGATACATTTCCCAAAAAAATTGAGAACACTCAAACTGACGTTTAGTTTTTATTCTAATATATCTTAATTTTTAAAACGGTGCAACGTTATCTTTAGGACCATCTGGCAAACTCCATCGTTGGCGAGCCGTAACGCTTTCTAACGCAACATCTTTAATGGAGTCGCTGCTAATATTTCCGTAACTGCTCGTACTGCCACGTGGTATTTGCATACGGTCTCCGTATAACCACACCACTAAATTACTACGTTGTCCGCTTGTAATTGGATGTGTTGCATGTGGTACATTACCTCTGTGGATGATGGATTTACCAGGCTCGAACTTTGTTTGAACTGTTTTACCAGAAGCTTTATCATAAAAATCGACTTCAGATCCTTTAAACGTTTCATCTGGTAAGTTAATATTAATATTTAAAGTTGCTGAAGATGCATCGGTATGCGCGTGTAAATCTTTGTCTTTATCTGGATTGTATTGTATTGAAAATCCAAAAGTCTGATTATCATAACCGTAGGTTCCCAATAGCAAACGCGCTATCGGACGCATAAAACGGTCCATCATATCGCTATAAAAGGCTTGAAAATTAGGTGCTGCCAAATGCCCTTCAGAACGAGGATCTAACATCATTCCATATCGGTTTAACTGTATGCCATAAGGCGCACGTTTTGGTACTCTTGAGTTTGCCACAGCTTCTAAATAGTTGCGAAAATCCGCTAAACGTTCTAAATCAAAAAACTGTGCTACATAAACACCAGGTATAACTTCTTCCCATAAATTGGCAACAGCAGATTCTTTTTCAGGGTTTTCCCAAGCCTCTTTAATAGCCTTACGTAAACGTGGATCAAGCAAAGTTTCGTCAGGAACTAGTAAAGCGTCTTTGTTCTCTATTTCCCACTCCGCCCAAGCAGCTTCTAATAATTTACGGTTTTCATTCCAAAATTGAGAAACAGAAGGATCGCGTCTTAATGATAATTCTCGTGATGGTACTTCTAGAGCACGTGCTTCTGCAAGTGCGTTTGTATATTCTATTGTTTTCATAATTATATGTTTTAAATATAGCTACTGCTATTATTGTTATTATTTACAGCAAAATTAAGCACAAATACCTGTTTGTTTTTGGTAGTAAAATTGGTGGTTTTAGTAAAAAACAAGGTTTGACTTTGTTAAAAAGAAAAATGCCTCAATTTTGAGGCATTTAACGCTACTAATCAACATAAGGATACATTGCAAATCCTTATTCAATTTCGTTCTCCACGACTATTTTACCAATAGCTTTTCCGCTTTGTAAATGTGCGTAAGCATCACCAACTTCTTCTAACGAAAACTTGTTTTCATCTACTATTGGCGTTAAATGTCCTTCGTTAGAAATTTCAGCTAAACGCTCTAAAATAGTACCGTGTTCATCTCTTTTAAAATTATGTAACATTGGTATTAGCATAAATACCACGTGTAATGATGCTCCTTTAAAATGTAACGGCGTTAAATCTAACTCACATAGCGACACCGTAGTTGAAATGTGTCCGTTTAAGGCAACAGCTTCAATAGAATTGTTAAGGTTTGCTCCACCAACAGTATCAAAAACCACATCAAAACCACCATCGGTATATTTTGCAGTATAATCGGCTACTTTTTCCGTTTTAAAATCGATGAAGGTTGCTCCAAATTTTTCAACAATTTCTTTTTGATTATCACCAGTACCTGTCGCAAAAACTTCTGCTCCAAAATACTTTGCCAACTGTACCGCTAAATGACCAACACCACCTGAACCACCGTGTACCAGTACTTTCTGATCTGCTTTTACGCCTGCTCTAGTTAAACCTTCGTAAGCTGTAATAGCTACTAATGGTAAAGCTGCAGTTTCGCGCATTGTTAAGCCTTTTGGTTTGTGCGCTACAAGGCTGCTATCTGCTACAATATATTCCGTTAAGGTTCCTGGTAAATCGGCTAATCCGCCAGCACAACCGTATACTTCATCGCCTACTTTAAAACCTTCTACCCCATCGCCAACAGCTTCTATAGTTCCTGAGAAATCCATGCCTAATAAGGCTGGTGTTGCTGGTGATAATGGTAAATCGGTTCCCATATTCTTAATCATAGTGTCAATCGTATTTACACTAGATGCCGCTATTTTTACCAATACGTGATTTGCTTTTACTGCTGGTTTTTCAATTTCAGTTGCCGTAAATGTTGCATGTTCTCCGTAACTGTTTAATAACATTGCTTTCATATTTAATCTTCTTTTATTTTTCGTTAATCGTTATTCGTTAATTGTTAATTGTTGTTTGGTTTTCGCTGTGCGTTATACGCAAAAACTGAAAAGCGATTGGCGTAAAGCATGTTGCGAAAGGTGCTCAGGGTTTTTAATTTACTTCTTGAATATCCATTACCATTTGCTCCCAGTTCTTTTGATTATTATGGTCAAACTGAGTGCCGTTTTCATCGGCATAGGTGAATCTTTTTATGGCTGGTGTTCTACTTGTTGCTTGGAACAATTGGTAGGCTTCTTCTTTTAAAGCCTCTTTAATTGGTAAATCTATAGACGCATAAACCGCACGTTTACTAGCTGCAATAGAGTCTGCAGGAAATTTAGAAATACGTTCTGCCAAAGCATCTACATAAGGTCCTATTTCATCTGCATTTAATGCTTTGTTAATAGTTCCGAACTTTTCAGCTTCGTCTGCATCCCAATTTCTAGCTCCTAAGATAATTTCTAGGGCTTTTCCTAATCCTGTTTGTCTTGCCATACGTGAAGCGCCACCACCACATGGTAAAATGCCCATACCTACTTCCATTTGCATAAATTTGGCTTTACCTCTTGCTGCAAAACGCATATCTAGTGCCAATGCCATTTCGTGTCCGCCACCTCGTGTCAAACCTTCAATTTTTGCTATGGTTGCTTGTGGCACGTTGCTCAATCTTTCTAAAATAGATTGTAGGTCTAATAGCTGAACTTCGTTTCTTGGCACCGCTTCTGTAGACATATCCCTAAGTAAATTGGTATCATAATGACATACCCAATATCCTGGATTTGAAGATTCAAAAACAACGACTTTAACGCTTCTATCGCGCTCTAATCGTAAACAAAGACTACTTAAGTCTGCTAGCATTTCTTGTCCTTGTACATTTACTGGACCGAAGTTAATATCAACGGTTAAAATTCCACCTTTTTGCTTTGCTGTAAATGTTTGAAAATTCTTGTAGTCCATAATCTTGAGTTTTAAGTTATTTTTTTGTTGTGTTATAATTACAAGACAAAGTTACTTAGGCACTCAAGCTTTGGGTAAGTAAAAAACCAAGGGGTTTTGGTAAAAAATGAGGTAAATGGTAATTTTTTAGGTAATACTAGCTTTAAAATCGCCAATAGTTATCCCTTTATAGCTTTGAAAGGTCTTATTTAAATGACTAGAATCTGTAAAACCAAGTTCGGCAGCAATTTCGGAATATTGCAAATCGGTATACTTTAATCGGGTTTCTACCAATTTTAATTTATAGTTGATGATGTACTTTTTTAAGGACACATCGGTGTGCTTTTTAAAATACTCACTAATGTAATTATCTGCCATATGAAATTCTTCTGCTAAACTTTTAGTAGTTAGCAAGTCGGAATTGTAAATATTGGCGTGGATAAAATTGATGATTTGCTGAATTTTAGACGATTTTACCGCCTTTATAGAATCGGAAGTATTTATAAACTGAATGTTTCTAGCTATTAAGTGAAGAATAACCGATAATGAATTTTGAATGATGAAGATATCGAAAGATTGTTTGTTTAGGTATTCTGTAGCAACCATATTTACTAAAGCGACCAAATGCGCACGATCTGCTTCGGTTTCAAACTGCATTTCACGCAACTCATGGCTTTCACTATTTAGAATTTCTTCAATTTTTCGAAACCAATTATTAACCGGAAGCGTTGCATTTTGCAGCGTTGTATTTCTAAAAAAACTTTTTAAAAATTTTACAGCGGTTACAGTAGTTGAAGTTTCTGCTTGTATAATATAAATATCGTCGGGTATAAACACGAAAATACTATTATCTGAATACGCTACCGTTTTACCATTAATTTTTATGGTTCCTGAGCCTTCTTCGAAATAGACGATTTCAAAAAAACGAATGGTTGTGTACTGGCAAAACTCAAAAAATGTTTGTTTTTTATATTGCGCAATCACAATGTTTTCAATAATCGTTCTAGCCATCTTTTTTTTATAAAGTTACAATATATATAAAATAGAAAAAGCCATAAAACTGTGACTTTTTCCTGCTATTAATCAATAATTAGGGATTCAACTATTAATCAACTTATTTTGAAGTCACTTTGTAGTTTCCATTACTTCTAATATAAATAACCGTTTCTTTTTCTACTGAAATGATTGACGTTGCATTTTCCTCAGCACCAAAATAAGATGGTGCATTTAATTCCTTTTTAGTTTCTTTTTTAGAAAACTGATGTGAAATTCCTCCAGAAATAACCACAGCTCTAAAATTAGGACTTAAGTTTTTAATTTCCCCACTGAAACCTGCAGGTAGTTTTAATAGTATTGCATGTAGTTGATTTTTTTCATGACTTCCCCATAGAAAGGCGGTTTGCACATTACTCTTTTTAGAAACCCATTGGATGTCGTTGGCATTTAACCAAACCAAGTTTGTTTTATCAACGTTAACTGGTCTTTCACCATTATCGAAAGCTTCCGCTGTGGGCTTAACCAAATACGGACCTTCTTGAATGTCTAAAAACGCCATATTTTCGTTATCATCTGCAGCAGTAATATGTGCTTCGCCTGCTGGTTGTTGCCAATAGGAACCTGCTGGTAACCATTGTTTCTCAGCATTCTCATCGTCATTATGCAATAAACCTTTAATAACTACACCGCGATACGTAATGTTGTGAATGTGTGGTGGTGATGAAAATCCTTTTTTGAATTTTACTAAAAAACCTGCGGGTTCGTTTTTAGTACGATCTCCCCACAGTTTTCCTGCCGCTGGACTTTTATCGCCTCGTAGCGGGTTTAACCAACCCCATTCTACGTTGTCTGCGGTTACTACTTCGTTTACAGACTTAATATTATCTGTTGTTGGTGTTTGTGCGTTTGTATATGCCGTTGTTGCTATTGCAAATGCAAGTAGTAATGTTTTTTTCATTTTGATATGGTTTATTTTTTCTATTCATATTGTTTTAAATTACTAAGTATTGAATGGCAATCGTGTTCCCAAATTCTCGATACTTTTTTATTTCCATGCTATTTCAATAAAAACACTCGAAGTGACATTTATAATAATGGATTTAAAATCCTTCTAAAACAATTTTGCCTTTTGCTTTTCCTGTTTCTAAAAAGGCGTGTGCTCTTCTAAGATGTTCTGCAGTAATAGTTCCAAAATTTTCGCCTAAAGTTGTGCGTAATGTTCCATTATCTATTAACGCTGAAACTTCATTTAAAATATTATGCTGCTCTATCATATCATCGGTCTTAAACATGGAACGTGTAAACATTAACTCGATATGGGTAGACACTGCTTTACCTTTAAAAGGCATAACGTTTAGGGTTTTTGGATCATCAATAAACCCAAATTTACCTTGAGGTTTAATCAGTTTTACAACGTCATCCACATGATGTTCTGTAGCGTTTAAACTCACTACATATTCCGGAGCAGGAAGCTCGTGCTTTTCAAATTCCTCGCTTAATTTGTTTCTGTGATTGATTACTGTATCTGCACCTAATTCTTTTAACCAAGAGGTCGTTTCTTCACGAGAAGCAGTGCCAATAATGTTCAGTTTAGTTAGCTTTTTAGCCAATTGCACCAATATAGAACCCACACCACCAGCAGCACCAATTACTAAAATTGATTTGTTGGCATCATTTCTAGAAACCTCTAATCTATGAAACAACATTTCGTAGGCTGTAAGCGACGTTAATGGTAATGCTGCAGCTTCGGCAAAAGATAAACTTGAAGGTTTTTTGCCCACAATACGCTCATCAACCAACTGAAATTCGGCATTACTGCCTTGTCGGTTTAAATCTCCTGCGTACCAAACTTCGTCTCCTACTTTAAAAAGTGATACTTCTTCTCCCACTTCTTTTACAACCCCAGTAGCATCCCAACCAATAACACTCCATGCGCCATTTGGTGCTGGCCTGTTGGCTCTAATTTTATAATCTACAGGGTTTACCGAAATGGCATTTACTTCAACTAAAATATCTCTTCTAGCTGCTTTTGGCGTGTCTAATACAATGTCTTGCAGAGAATTATCGTCTGTAACCGGAAGATTCTCTTTATACCCTATTGCTTTCATGTTTTTTGCTTTTTAAATTGAAACTATTATTTCCAAGTAACAATATCTTCAATATTTCTTCTTGATTTTGCAAATTCTGGATCGGCTTTTCTATACCCAAAAGCAGCCATAAATGATAAACCATATTTATTAGTATCTACGCCAAATTTATCTTTTAATAATGCCTCAGCCTTTTCTTGGTGAAATCCTTCTATTGGACAAGAATCAATTCCTGTTAATGCTGCTGCAGTCATCATATTACCCAAAGCAATGTAGGTTTGTTTAGACGACCAATCGAATAATTTTTTGTCTGTATCTAAATCAAAATCGCGTTCTTGAAATTCTCGGTAAAATTTAGAATACATGTCTATAACATCTGTAGGTAATTGTTTTACATCCTTCATCATGTGCATAATATATTCTGAATCATGCTTTACCATAGGTGCTTTCATGCTTAAGCCTAATATAAAATGACTAGCAGTATCTAATTTTAAAGGTGCTCCCCAAGCAACCGGCTTTAGTAATTCACGTAATGCTTTGTCTTGTACCACAATAAAATGCCAAGGTTCGAAACCAAAAGAACTTGGTGATAAGTTTGCCGTTTTTAATATAAAATTAATTTGATTATCAGTTAAAGTCTTGCTGGCATCAAATTCTTTTGTTGCATGTCTGTAATTAAATGCGTTTAAAATATCTTCTTGGGCAATGTTTGGTGTATTCATTATTCTATTTATATTTTTAAATTCATAATACTATTAAAAGTATAGTGACAAAAGTATGTATAGCGTTTAAAACTGACAATAACGGTCAAAAATGATAGTATACATTTTAGACTGATAAATATGCTAAAACAATAATGATAACAAGGGTTTACAGATATTGTTAAAATAACTATAAAAAGTATAGTTGTGTAATTTAGTATAGTATTCTATCTTTGCGATTAAAATTAAATTTTAAAACGTCGTTTTATGTATAAATTTAAAGGAAAAGAATATCCGTGTTGTGCTAGTTTAACCATGGGTGTAATTGGTGGTAAATGGAAAACCGTTATTTTATTTCATTTAATTGAAGGCACGTTACGCTACAGTGAATTAAGAAAACAAATGCCTACAGTTACCGAGCGTACATTAAGTTTGCAGCTAAAAACTTTAGAAGAAGATGGTATAGTAAAAAGAAAAGTGTACACCTCTAAACCACCCTTAAAAGTAGAATATTCCTTAACCGATTTTGGAAAAACTTTAATCCCCTTAATTAAATCTATTGCAGATTGGGGCGTTTATGTGGTTACCAAAAAGGAGGGCGTTGTGCTTAAAAATTAGATTTTACATAAAATGCTTCACTTGTATTAGCTTCTGTTCATGCAACTTAAGGCTATACTTCTTTTTTAAATAATATGATTTAGTATATCATTCCTATGAATAGCAAAAACTAACAAGATTTATGTATATTTTAGCATCATGATTAAATTAAGTGATTTATCTAATAAAACTATTGGTTTAGTACTTTCTGGTGGTGGTGTAAAAGGCGTTGCTCATGTAGGAGTCATTAAAGCTTTATTGGAACATGGTATTGTTCCAGATATTGTTTCGGGTGCTAGTGCTGGCGGTATTGTTGGAGCGCTTTATGCCAATGGCATAGAACCTGAGGATATGCTTCACTTTTTTAAAGATACGCCATTATTAAAATACAACCTACTTACCATTAATAAACCAGGCTTATTTGATACGAGTAAGTATTTGGTGTTTTTTGAGAACTATTTTCCAACGAACACTTTCGAAGCTTTACAAAAGAAACTCTTTATTGTGGCTACCAACCTAGAAACCGGGGAATCGGAATTTTTTAATCAAGGAGAATTGATTAATAAGGTTTTAGCATCGGCTGCCTTACCTCCTGTTTTTAGTCCTGTAAGCATTAATGGACGCTTGTATGCCGATGGTGGTATTATGAATAATTTTCCGGTTGATCCTTTAATTGATACTACAGACTTTATTATAGGATCGTATACGACCGCAATGAAAGTTGTTGGCGAAAATGAACTTAAAAATTCGTTTCAGCTATCGCAACGGGCTAATCTTTTAATGCTTCACTCAAATGTACGGGATAAGTTGAGTATTCCCGATTTATTATTTATTCCAAATCATTTAGATGTTATTGGTGTTTTGGATAAAAAAGGTATTGAAAAAGCCTATAACATTGGTTATGAGTATGCGTCTAAACTTCTTGAGAACGTATTAGTATCCTAAGTATTTTTAAGTTATACTGCTGTATTGCAACTTGTTGCACTAGGTTGTTTTCTTAATGGCACAAATATATCAGCACCTACAAGAAGGATTCTAAAAGCTCTAATTATAATTCTTTGTTAAAAAAAAGAATGAACGTTCACTTTTTTATATCTTTGTATAAGATTTAGAAAGAAATGGCAAAACTTCAAAAAAGTATAGATAAACGTAATGCCTTGGTTAAAGCAACCATAGAGCTAGTAAACAACAATGGTTTCCATGCTACGCCTATGAGTAAAATTGCTAAAATGGCCAATGTATCGCCTGCAACGATATACTTATATTTTGAGAACAAACAAGATTTAGTAAATCAAACTTATATTGATGTAAAAGCAGAATACACCAATTATGCTTTTCATGATTTCGACACCACTTTATCTGTTAAAGATGGCTTTGAACACATATGGAAACGTATTGCAGATTTTAAATTGAAAGAATCTGAACATGCTATGTTTTTAGCACAATGTGATAATACACCAATGATTGATGAACCTAGTAGACAAGAAGGCATAAAACACTTACAACCTCTACTCGACCTTTGGGAACGCGGAAAAAAAGAAGGTATTATTAAACCTTTGTCTAATTACCTATTATACGCCTATTCCATAAATCCATTATCATTTTTAATGATTAACCAAAAACGTGGTGCTTTTCAATTAGACGAAATACATTTAAAAGAAGCCTTTCAATCTGCTTGGAGCAGTATTAAAGTTTGTAAATAAAATGAATAAAACAGCAATTATTTTAGGCGCAACTGGATTAACGGGCGGCATTTTATTGGAAAAGTTAATAGCAGATAATAAGTACCAAAGTATCAAATTATTTTCTCGATCCAGGATAGAAGGTTTACCTAGTAAAGTTACACAGTTTATTGGCGATTTATTACAGTTAGAGCTATTTAGAGCTGTATTTACGGCAGATGAAGTGTACTGTTGCATTGGTACAACTAAAGCTAAAACACCAGATAAAGACACCTATAAGGCTATAGATTATGGAATTCCTGTTACTGCGGCAAAACTTTCAAAAGAAAATAATATTAAAACGTTTGCAGTGGTTTCTGCCTTAGGTGCAAATCCAAAAAGTGCGGTATTTTATAATAAAGTAAAAGGCGAAATGGAACGCGATGTTCAGAAACAAAATATTAGAAACACGTTTATTTTAAGACCTTCATTAATTGGAGGAGAACGCAATGAAAGGCGAACACTAGAGAAAATAGGGTTAGCCATTTTTAAAGTGATTCAGCCTTTATTTAAAGGAAAATTAGCCCAATATAAAATCACAGAACCTAACCATATTGCCCTGGCCATGATAAATTTGGCTAACAGTACAAGTTATGCCGAAGTCATTATTACTTCAAACGATATTAAAAAAATTGCAAAAAAATAACACTGAAAAATTAAAAACTATGGAATTAATAAATCAATTAAATTGGAGATACGCTACAAAAGCAATGAATGGCGAAAAAGTAGCCGAAGATAAAGTCCAAAACATATTAGAAGCTGCACGATTAGCGCCAACTTCAAGTGGTTTACAACCTTTTGAGATCATTGTTGTTAAAAATCAGGAGATTAAAGAAAAAATTAAACCTGTAGCATGGAATCAGCCCGTAATTACAGACTGCTCTCACCTACTCGTTTTTGCTGCTTGGGATACCTATACGGCCGATAGAATAAATTATATGTTCGATTTAACCAATGATATTCGTGGTTTTAAAAATGAAGGTTGGGAAAACTACAGACAGAAACTCCTGAGTTCTTATCCTCAAAAAGATGCCGAAGTAAACTTTAACCATGCCGCAAAACAAGCTTATATAGCCTTAGGTATGGCTATGGTTGCAGCAGCCGAACTTAAAGTAGACAGCACGCCCATGGAAGGTTTTGATCCGGAAGCTGTAGACGACATTTTAGGCTTACGCGAAAAAGGATTACGTAGCACCATGTTATTAACTTTAGGTTATAGAAATGAAGATGAAGATTGGTTATCAAGTCTTGTAAAGGTTAGAAAACCTATGGAAGATTTTGTAACCGTAATAGAGTAAAAAAAAACAACTATGAGAAAGACCATTTTATTAAATAATAGACCACAAGGAAAACCAACAGTATCAAATTTTGAATTTGTTACTGAAGATTCTGAACTTACAGTTTCTGAAGGCGAAATACTTTTAGAAGCCGCTTATGTATCTGTAGATCCTTATTTAAGAGGAAGAATGAGCGATGCTAAATCATACATACCTCCTTTTGAGTTAAATAAACCAGTACACTCTGGTGTTGTAGCAAAAGTAGTGGCTTCAAAAAATGAAAAATTTAAAGAAGGCGATTATGTTTCTGGTATGCTAAATTGGAGCACGCAACAAATCTCGAATGGTGAAGGTTTAAATAAAGTAGATGGCTCTAAAGCGCCTTTAAGCACATACTTAGGTGTTTTAGGAATGACAGGATTAACTGCTTACTTAGGTTTAAACGAAATAGGAAAACCACAAGCAGGAGAAACTATTGTAGTTTCTGGAGCTGCCGGAGCTGTTGGTAGTGTTGTTGGGCAAATAGCCAAAATATTAGGACTTAAGGTTATTGGAATTGCTGGAACAGATGAGAAGATTGACATGCTTAAAGACAAATTTGGTTTTGATGCAGGTATAAATTACAACACTAGTAAAGACATTAATGCCGACCTAAAAAAATTAGCACCAAATGGCGTTGATATTTATTTCGATAATGTTGGTGGCCCTATTTCTGATGCTGTATTATTCAACATTAACCGTTTTGCGCGTATTATAATTTGCGGTGCTATTTCGGTTTATAATGAAACCGAATTGCCTACCAGCTTAAGTGTACAGCCGTTTTTAGTTAAAAACAGTGCATTAATGCAGGGCTTTATAGTTTCTAATTATGCTGAAAAATTTCCGGAAGCTATCCAAAAATTAGCAGGTTGGCTATCGGAAGGAAAACTAACATACACCGAAACTATTGTTGAAGGTTTCGATAATATTCCAAGTGCTTTTATCGATTTATTTGAAGGTAAAAACAAAGGAAAAATGATAGTTAAAATATAAATTTTAATAATTTAAAAAAGAAAAAGAAGATGAACAATTTTGATTTTAAGAATCCTACCAAAATTATTTTTGGTAAGGACACTATAGAAAAAGTAAATGAAGAAATTCCTCAAGATGCTAAAGTGTTACTACTTTATGGTGGAGGAAGTATTAAGAAAAACGGTATTTACGACCAAGTTAAGACAGCTTTAGCGAATGTCGACGTAATCGAGTTTGGCGGCATTCCTGCAAACCCAGAATACGCGACTTTAATGGAAGCGTTACAGGTTATTAAAGATAAAAATATTACGTATTTATTAGCTGTTGGTGGTGGTTCTGTAATTGATGGAACTAAATTTTTATCTGCCGCAGCCTTGTATGATGGCGACACACCATGGGACATTTTAACTAAAAATATTAGAACAGAAAAAGGTATGCCTTTTGGTACTGTATTAACCTTACCTGCAACAGGATCTGAGATGAATTCTGGCGCCGTAATTACAAGAGCAGAATCAAAAGAAAAGTTGGCTATGGGCGGCCCTGGTTTATTTCCTGAATTTTCTATTTTAGATCCTCAAGTAATCACATCTATACCAGAACGCCAATTGGCAAATGGTATTACAGACGCTTTTACACATGTTTTAGAGCAGTACATGACGTATCCAATAGGTGCTTTGTTACAAGATCGTTTTGCTGAAAGTATTTTACAAACCTTAATAGAAGTTGCACCTAGCGTTTTAAAAGATCCAACGGACTACAAAGCAGCTTCCAACTTTATGTGGAGTTGTACTATGGCTTTAAACGGCTTAATACAAAAAGGAGTGCCAACAGATTGGGCGGTACATGCTATAGGACACGAATTAACCGCTTTATTTGGTATCGATCATGCACGTACGTTAGCTGTAATTGCTCCTAGCCATTACAAGTTTAATTTTGAAGCTAAAAAAGAAAAATTAGCACAATATGGTGAACGTGTTTGGAATATTACCGAAGGTAGCACAGACGATAAAGCCTATGCTGCTATTGAAAAAACAGTAGATTTTTTCCATGAATTAGGAATCGACACAAAACTATCGGATTATACGAAAGATTATGATGGCACTGCCGAAGAAATTTCTAAGCGATTTACAAATCGTGGTTGGACAGGTTTAGGAGAACACCAAACATTATCTCCAGACAAAGTTGAAAAAATAGTAAAAATGGCTTACTAAATTTTATTTATGAATATTTTAAAAACAATAGCCATAACGCTTACTATCGTTACAGGGTCTAGTTGTAAGGATTCAAAAAGCACAACACCTTCTGAAACCGTTTTAGAAGAGAAAACAGAATTAAAAAAAGAAAAAGATATGAAAGTATTATTTGTATTAACATCTCACGATAAATTAGGAGATACCGGAAAAAAAACTGGGTTTTGGGTAGAAGAATTTGCAAACCCGTATTACACATTATTAGATAAAGGCGTAGATATTACAATTGCTACTCCAAATGGTGGTGCAGCCCCAATAGATCCAAGTAGCGACTCACCAGATGCTGCAACCGAAGCTACAGAACGTTTTGATAAAGACGAGGCTGCTAAAGCTAAAATTGCAAACACAAACAAATTATCTGATATGAATGTAGATGATTTTGATGCTGTATTTTACCCAGGTGGACATGGACCACTATGGGATTTAGCTAACGATGCTACTTCAATTGCCTTAATTGAAAAATTTAACGCTCAAGAAAAGCCTGTAGCATTTGTATGTCATGCTCCTGCAGCATTAAAAGGCGTAAAAAATAGCGATGGAACCCCTTTAGTAAAAGGCAAAAAAGTAACAGGATTTACAAACAGCGAAGAGGCTGCCGTAGGTTTAACAGATGTAGTACCATTTTTAGTTGAAGATATGCTTCAAGAAAATGGAGGAATTTACTCTAAAAAGGAAGATTGGGCGGCCTATACTATTCAAGATGGTAATTTAATTACTGGACAAAACCCAGCGTCTTCAGAGTTAGTAGCAGATAAATTATTAGAAGCTCTTAAATAAGCTAAGTATATTAAGTACTAAAAAAGGTTATCCAAATTGGATAACCTTTTTTAGTTTTAAAGTATTATACTTTTTAAAAACGCGTATTTAATCGTTTTTTAAAATTGTAAAGTAAAACGTGGAACCTTTGCCCTCTTCACTTTCAACCCAAATCGTTCCGTTGTAGTAACTAATTATCTTCTTAACAATGGAAAGACCAATACCGGAAGACGAGCCTGTACTTTCTAATTTAGTAAACACCTTAAATATTTTATCAAAATAGTCAGGATTAATCCCCATACCGTTGTCCTTTACAAAAAACTCATAGTGCTTTTCATTTTCAGTGTAACCAACTTCTACTACGCCATTGTCTTTATCGCAGTATTTAACTGCATTTTGAATTAAGTTTTGAAACACTTGCTTAAACCTCCATGTGTTACCATAAATACTAGGTAAATGGGCTTGTATATTAATTTTAATATGTTCTGGTATTAACATGGTTTGCAATACCTCAGTAATCATAACATTAAAATCTACCTGCTTATCTTCTTGCTCTAGTTTATCAATAGTAGAGTAATCTAATATGCCTTTAATTAAAAAGTCCATTTTTTCTACATTAAACAAGACTTGCTCCAAAGGTTTAAAGGCACTTTCGTTTAACGCATTTTTATTATCACTCATAAACCAACTCACTAAAGTATGAATATTTATTAATGGTGCTTTTAAATCGTGCGAAACAACATGTGCATATTCATTAAGTTCTTCGTTTTGAATGGATAAACTTTTTAATAACTCTTCTTTTTTCTGCTCTTGTGCCTTTATACGCTCTTCATATTCTTTTTTCTGAATAACATTTACAAGCATATTAGCGTAAACAAAAAGAATGTCTTGTTCGTTTTCAGAATAACTATTTAACTTTTTAACCGAATCGAAACCTATAAAGCCAATTAACTCGTTGTTTTTAATTTTAGGAATGGTAATTAAGCTTTTTATACCTTGAGGCTCTAAAATAGCCCGTAAACCAAACTCGCCGTCTTCTTCTAAAAGGCTTACATCTTCCACATAAAAGGCTTCTCCTTTTTTATGAGCATCTAGCCAATGCGTAATATAATCAATTGGTATATTTTGCAGGTTATCTATTTCTGGCTCTATATCTTTAGCACACCACTCGTAAGTGTTTGAGCATGTATTATTTACAAAATCATAAGAAAAAATATAACTCCTATCAGACTGCACAAACTCCCCTATTTGTTGTAAAGATTCGCGAATTAATTTATCGATGTCCGATAAATCTGAATTAATATACTTTGTAGAAATACTAATTAATAAGTCTTGAAAACGTAACTGCCTTTCTATGATTTTATCCTTCTCTAATTGCTTCGAATCTAAATTATTAGCGTTTTTAATAGGTTTTAAACTTTTACTGTCTGTGTTTAGATTATCTTTTTGCATTCGAGTATTTACATTTTAATAAAAGGAGCTTATTTGCTGCTAACGAATATAATATTTACATTTTTATTAGAAAAATGAAATGATTTTAATTCATTGTTGTGATATAAATTTAAATTATTATTTTTCTTATAAAACCTAAAGAAGCCACTACTATGTGGCTTCTTAATTTTATTGCTTCATTATAAATTATATTTAATCTTCATCATCAACTACATCTTCAGTCGGGCAACATCTGTATTCCTGTGATTTTTCCAATAGCTCAATCTGTTTTTGCAATAATTTATTCTGAAGACTTTTGTGCTCCAAATCTAGCTTTATATCTTCCATTAAGCTCTCTTCACAAACATTACAATTATCCAAACAGCCTTTTACTACAACCCCAGCCGTAGGTATAGAGGTCTTGTATTCAAAAGAAAATTCGGCAATGGTTTGTTCTGTGGCGCCGCCCTCTTTACTCAATATATTTGCAGCTATCAAATTGTTTTTAACGTTTTCTAAAGCTTTTAAACGAACGGTTTCCGATAACGGTTGAGCAACGTTATATCTTGCGTTAGAAGCCACATATGCTGCAGTATAACGAGGGTTATTATCGCTATTAATGGCTTTTAATTCTTTAATTTTTTCAGGTAGTTTACTTGAGGTGGCCAAAACTGCTGTTGGCACTACAGAGAGTTTTGCATTTGTTAACATAGGGTTATTAACTACACCACTTGGCGTGGCCTGATCAATAACACGGGTTTTTATTGCTTTAATACTAACCTTGGTGGTTTGTTGTTTATCCACTTGATAGAATAAATACGTTACCGAATGGCATCTGTTTTCGTTATGAAAAGTTCTACTGCTACTTTCTACATGACTTTCACTTTCTCCTTCGGCATGGGTTTTAGTTGATACTTCACCTACTTGAATAGCGCTAGATTCTCGAGTCATTTGTATGGATTTATTATGGCTTGCTTCGGCATGAATGCTTAATTCGCGCATAAAATCTTTAGTTGAAGAGGCATCAAAACTTCCCGAAATTCTTGCTGAAGGACCATTAACAATAGTTCCTAGAAGTCCGCTAGTAGAAGCATTCGTACTATTCGTACCACTACTAGACTCGCTAGAATTAATATCTTCTCGACTATCCAAATCGGACATAAATTTCTCGTACGAGTCTAAATAATACTGTTCTTCCGCAGATTGCTCATGTCTGTAGGATAACTGAGTTTCGCTATCAAAAGAAAATCTAGAGCGACGATCTTGTGTGTATAAGCGCACTTTTTCTCCTGGTAATAATGTGGTGCTATACACCAAATTGCCTAACTGTAAAGGGCCCGAACATCTTTCAACCCTTACATGAAGTGCCACTTCAACAGGTACTCTTTGCGATTGGTTGTCTTGTTTTACATCGGTGTAATGGGTTAAGCGGTACACAAAATCTAAATAATCACATGTTTTGCCGTCTGGTAATTCTGGACAACACCCATTCTTGTTTTCAACTTTCATAATAAATGATTTAAAAATTAGGCTGCATTAACTGGTTGGTTAATGATTCATAGTTCGCGGCAGCTTTTTAGCGCGATATGTTTTTAGCTAATAATCATGTGCGGAAACAAATGTAGTGGCTAATAAACGTACATTCAAGAGGAAATACATCCTTTTAATAAGGGAAATTCCTTTTGATTTTTCAGGGTTTTTCCTGATAATATAAAAGTGTAGATAATAGCCTTTTTTGGGAAACAAGAAATGTGTTATTACTCAAATTTTAAAAGTTTATCTAGTTTTTTTACAACCTCTGAAGAATCTTTTAGGCGTTCTTCAAGCGATCTTACTGCATCGATGCTTAAATATCTACCTAGCGGAATTAACGGTTTAAATAACCTATCATTTTCAGGATTTTGTAGTGCTGTTCGTTTGGATTCTAAGCGATAACAGTCTGGATGAGAATTAATAAACTCGTCGGCGTGAGCAAAAATAGCATTAACAGCCATTTGAGCTGGTGTAGTAAGTTGGCTGTAATAATCTATCGCTTCGTTTTTGCTTTCTGCTTCGCTATTATTAGTAATTATAAGATGTTTAATTTTGTATTTTCCTTGTAAAAGCGAATCCTTAGTTAAACCTTTTATTAGTGCCGCTTCCAGGTAATTGGTAACGGTTCCACCAATATTGTCGTAATAACCGCCATCGCCAAATTGCCCAATTCCAGAAACCCTACCATTAGGGCTTAAATAAGGAAATCTTGCGGTTAACAACATGGCAGCCGATCGTTTAATCATTTTTGAGCTTTCATTCTTTTTTGCATATTCTGAAAGCAGATCGTTAAATCCCGATTCGCGAGGTTTAGTGGTATTAAACTTAACCGGACTCATAAGGTATAATTGACCTGTTTGCACATGAGTGGTTGTAGTGACCATTATAGGAGGAGTAAATGTATCTCCTTTTTTAGGCATAATGTCTAAATACGGGCGTTTTAGTAAACCCACATTAAACAAATCATCGAAGGTGGCTTCCCATTCCGTTTCTGTAATTTTCCCGCGGTCTCGATAAAAGTTTAAATGAAGAATACTTGCCACAATATCTCTACCCAAAAGTCCTGCAACAGACGAAGAAATATAGTCTTTTTGATAAAATACGCTGGCCTTATAATTAAAATCATTTTCGTTTAAAATACTATCGCTTTCTTGAGCTAAAAATAGATTGTTCTGGTAGCTGTCTTTATTGGCATACGCCTGAATATAAAACATATTACTACCCACACTACCTCCAGAAGCTCCGGTTATAGAAAACAGGTGTTTCTTAAAATAGTTTTCATTTTTGCCATACAAATAACTGTGTACCAAAAAAGCCCAAAGACCTGCTCTGGAACCTCCGCCTTCTGCCGATACTAAAACAATAGGAAATGGCGCTTTGCAGGTAGCATTTAAAATATCTTGTCTTCGCTCTAAAATGTATTGATCTACGTAAGTTTCAAGGTTTAAACGACTGTCTGGATGAATGTTTTCTGAATCTACAGTACTAACTTCATAATGTGTAAAACAATTACTTTTTGCCACAAAAACCGTCATTAAAATAGAACCAAAAAATACGATTGTTAAAATGGGCCATTTTTTTCTTTTACCATATAAATTTAGTCCTAAAAAAATGGTGTACTGTCCAATAATGCACACCATAATTATAACCATTGGTGTTAAGTATTTTAAATAATGTAATTCCGGATCAATAAGCATTACAATATACATAAGCACCATACTAAATGTAAAAAGATAGGCCAATGGAATACCATAGTTTTCCTTAAACCAGAGAATTTTTTCGTTATACGAAATACTAAAAACAAAAAACAACACACTTAAACAGGCCATAGACCAAAACAAATTTTTAATATCTTGTTCGGTGCCTCCAATGTTAGCAAAACCCAGTATTAAAATTATTGCAAAGGAAATGGCCACTATAATTATAGGTAACCACTTTCTGTTCGATTTCCATTTTAATACCCCTTTTAGGAACATGCCGAGTCTTGGGTTTGTTATGGCAACTAAAAAAAGGGTTAATAATAAAAAGAAATACTTAAATGTTATATACTCGCCAAACAATTGGTAGTAGGTGTTTTCTACTGAAAAGGTAATGCTTAAAATCATAAAAATACCTAGTATTTTAGTATACATCCTTTCCACATAAATTTTAGGATCTTCAACGGATTCATCAATGATTTTAGTGTCAATTTGACCACTAGGTTTTATTGAAACATTGCTTTTTTCAATGCTTATTTCTTTTGAATCTTTAGGGTTAATGGCTTTAACAACTTTACGGCGTAGCTTAATGTCTTTAGCTACTATGCTGCCATCAGCTTCAGCTTTAAAACTCTTTTTAACCGATTCAATTTTAATTAAATTACCGTAACTAATAAGTAAGCCCATTACTAATATGGACGTATAAAAAATAGGCATAACTATAAAATCGTTATGGTCTTGTAGTTGAATAATTACTATGGTGAGATCACTTAAATGAGGCATTCTAAAAATAACAAATAGAACAAATACAAATACTAAAGGAAATGCATGTTTTATAATGGCTTGTATTAAGTATTTAAGCCATTGGGAAAAACTTGTTTTGTTTTTCTGGTTAGTTTCCATATCTCTATTCTTTTTTAGTTTCTTCCTCCTCTGCAGGTATGGGCTTTTTTGATTGAAATTTATCTACAAATGACGTTAAGTTTGTAGCATAACCGACCATGAATTGTGGGTATATACTATTTGTATTGGTATGGAAATAGGAGCCTAATTTGGCATATACGCCACCTACAGAAGTTTTTGGATTAGTAAGCCAATAGAAATTAGCTTCTAGATTTAATAAGTTGTAAGGCATTCCAAAATGATCTTTTCCTTTATTAGTTATTAAGGATTCTGAGAATGAAGCATCATTAAACTTCTCATCGCCAGCATAATTTAAATCTTCAAGACTAAAAGTAATATCTGCACCAAAATTAGACTGTGGTCTTATTTCAAAATTTAAATAAGGGCCATGAGCAATAGAAAATAGTTGTTTGGTAAAGATTTTATCTTCTTCATTATCTACAATATTAGTTAATTTAAAACCAGTTCTATAAAAGCCAGCGCTATAACCAAGTCCTATGTTTGTAAAGAACCCTTTGGCTTCATGCGTTAGTACTTCTACAGATAGTTTGCCATATAAATTGTTTTTTCGCAATAAATCGAAATTATTAAACTGCTCTTCATCTTTAATATTTATAAAACGGTTTTCGTCATCGAAGCTATTTTGCATTGAAAAATTTGTAACCGCTGTTAGTTGTCTAAAAAAAGACAATTTCTTCCAATTTAGCAGGTTTATTGGTAATAATATTCGTGCCTGAGCATTTACTAAAGAATTTGGAGATTCGGTATTAAACCCCATAAGATCGGAATAAATTATAGCTGAGAAAAAGTCGAAAAAGCGCCTTTCCTTTACCTTTGCCATGTGCGTGGATTTACCTTCTTTATCTTTGTATAATTCCATTTTATCGTTGGCAACTGAGTAACTATATGAATCTTTATAATTTAAAAAATCGAAAACATCATTGTAGTCTATCTCTATTTTTGTTCTTTGACCAAAATCATCTTTTTCTGGCATAAATGTAGAAACTCTACTTCCGTAAATATTAAAATATCTAATAGGTACAGAAAAATCTGAATTAATAAATATTAAATCTATGCTTTCATTTAGTTTTGCTCTAATTTTTATGGTTGCGGCCTTGTTATTAAAAAATTGGACAGTTGCAGACGTAACTTTTAAATTCCCCGTTCCATTGGATGTTTCACTTTTAAAATCCTTACAGCAATACTTGCTGCTTTCGGTACGTTGCGATAATACTTGATAATATGCCAAAGTGGTATTTTCAAATTTTCCCTTTATAGTTTCATCTTCAATAAACGCTTTTTTTCCTTCTTCCGCTTTAATGGTTAAATATTGGTACATGACCGGTTCCCTATCTAAGGCCATAAAAGCGGCTTCATCTTTTGTGCTTAAATTTTGAATGTTATTATTTATTACAGATTCCTCATTTAGCCGTTCTTTTAACTTCTTTAACTTTAGTTTATAATGCGTTATTTGATAAGGTATATTCTTATCGATATTGAGAATTAATTGGCCCGAGTAATTATCCTCAGCTGTATCAATACGTCTTAAAATATTTTTAGCTTCTGAAAGTTCTTTACGAATTTCTTTTTCATCATGAGTCTTTACTTTTTCAAGAATTTTTTGAATAGAATCATTGTATTGTGTTCCTATGGATGAAGATTCTGATATTAAATCTATTCCAAATTCGTTATTTAAATTCAATTTTACTGCAAAAACAAAAGTTTTGGGATCCATATCTTTTAGATATTCAACAGACTTTTTACAATCTTCCGTTTTACAAATTTGCATGTCGAATGTAGCGTCTTTAGAGTCTATTCTAAATTCAAACACGGAATCTTCAATTTTAAGTGTCTTTATTAACGTTAATTTGGCTGGAGCCTTAGGCTTTTCTGTATTTGTGACCTGCTCCTTTTGTGACTCTGATTTTTCACCCTTTAAGGATGCTGTGTTTTTACCGCCTTGACTAAAAACGATGTTAAATAAAGTAAAAAAAAGGAAAGTACATAGCTTGGTTTTCATAATAACTTGGTTTGGTTATACAATAGTTTATATCTTGATTTTCATTTAAATCAAAATACCCCATACTGGGAAAAACATAAACTGTGCTATTGTAATTGCTATTAGGAAAACTAACCACTAAAATGGTTGTAATAAATATAGGTAAAATAATTTAATAACGTGTTTTAAAACTCGTTTCTAGGCTATTGCTTGTCAAGATATACAGATTTTATATTAAGACGCTTCCATAAGTTGTTCTATTTTAAATATTATAAATTCTGCTGGCCTAATCATGGAAACGCCTACCGAAATTATCAGTTTACCTTCTGCAATATCTTGAGCAGTCATGGTTTGCCTTAAACCTACTTTAACAAAATACGCATTATCTGCTTTAAAGCCCGCAAAAGCACCATTTCGCCAAAGTGCATTTAAATAATTAGAAACCATGTTTTTAACAGCACCCCAGGTATTGGTATCATTCGGTTCAAAAACAAACGGTTTTAAACCTACTTTAATAGATTGTTTTACATGCAGAATGGTGCGTCAGAACTTTTTAAGTCCTGGTATTTTTAATGGCGAATAAGGTTAATAAAAGTAAAAATATGTAACCTGATCACTATAAAAAAACTATTTCTAATCCAAAAAAGCATTACATGCTAAAACAGCATTGCAACTTGTAGTGTTTAATTTTTTAAGAAAAGGAAACTTAGGTTTTATGTTATTAAGTTAAATGAAATTTTAATACCTTGAATTATCATTCCTGTTCCTATAATGGCAATAATAAGTCCCATAATTTTTCCTATAACAGAAATGACATTATTCCCCACTATTTTAACAATCCAATCGCTTAATCTAAAGGTGAAGTAAGTTAGCAAACTCATAGAACCAAAAATGGCAATTACTAAAAAGATATGAATGGTTTCCACATTAGCCACAAAGTTCATGGCTGTTACAATGGTCCCTGGGCCTGCTAAAATTGGAATTGCTAATGGCGATACAGCTATATTCTCGTCTATATTTACATTATCAATGGTTTTAACGTTAGATGTTTTAGACTGTAACATATCAAACCCAATAAAAAAGATTAAAATACCTCCAGTAATTTTAAAGGCGGGAATACTAATATTAAATAATTCGAAAATATATTTACCTAAAAGCACAAAAACGGCTACAATAACAAATGCAATTAAGTTAGAGCGCTTATTTATATCTCGTTTTGTTTTTTTATCGGCGCCTTGAGTTAACGATAAAAAAACCGTCATATTAGAAATCGGGTTTGTTATCGCAAAAAAAGCGGTAAATACGGTTATTGAGAATGTAACTAAATTATCCATGTACTACAAAAAATTATACTTTCAAGAAACTGTTTTTCTTTTGTTTAGCCAAAATAATTCTGTTATTTTTATGTTATTTTGACGAGATTTTATGAAATCAATGTCTTTTTTTTGGCTACTCTAATAAATGCTCAAACTAAACCTGCTGTTGCATAACTACCTAGTTTAGCAACATTGGCAAGCAATGTCTTCGTCATTATAAAATTAGAATTACTCTAAAAAATAAGAGCGCAAAAATAGATGTATTTTATGTATTGACAGTATTAAAGTTTTAATAAAATTTAAAATGTACTTGTATTATTAATAATTATCGTTTATCGGTTTTAAAAGCGTTGTTTACCATAAAAGTGCCATATTAAAGCAACTTAACTATACACTTTAACAAGTAATTAATTATATTTGAATAAGTAGGAATTTAAAACTTATTAAGATTGAAAATAAAACCTGGCTTTTATGATTTATTGTTTTACATCGCCTTTGTAGTATGTATTATATTTAGCATTACCATGGAACGTGCGGCTTTACTATATATCTCTCCATTAGTTGTAGTTACCATCCTTTTAAAATACATTAGTGTTACCAAAAAAAAAGCCGATCCTCTTTTTATTTTAGCTTTAATAGCCCTTTTTGGTGTCAATTTCTTTTCATTTTATGGTTTTAATAGTTATTTTAAAATACTCACGTTATTAACGTGTGCTTATTTAATATGTTATTGCTTAATACTTAAAAAGTATATTAGTAAAGCTAAATATTCAATTTCGGTATCTGTTTCCATTGGTGTTTTGTTAGTGGTTTACTCCATCTATTCAATTGTTGTTTTACTTGTGGATTATATACCAAAAAGCAATTTGATTTATATGATATTGTGCGCTTGCTGTTTATTAATTTACGCTGCAGTTGTTGCCAAAATTTATGTAAAAAACAATTACCAACATGGTACTGTTTTGTTAGGCTCTGGAATTTCATCTATTTTTCATATTGGCTTATCGCCTATAAATGAGTATTTTTATTACAATAAAACGTTTACTGTAATTATAATAATTTGCCACTTTATTTCTATTTACCTTTTTATGGTTTTTATAACTAAAACTAAGCCTGTAAATTCGCAAGGTAATTACAGTTAGAAATAGTTGCGCCTGATTAAAACATAAAAAAAGGAGGGTAATCCTATGACTAAGTAATCTTGAAGATTTTGCTTTACTGTAATTTACTTGGGTACTACTTTTAGTTAATATGGCTTCTTTAACCGAAATATTATGCTCTAAAGCATAATCTTAATAGTCTTGAAGCGACCATACTTTAGGTTGAGTTTCTTGAGCAAAAAGAACTTTCACGAAAAAGAAACTTAATATGATTGTGAATATTTTAATATTATTGAGTGTTTGAATTTAACACTTCAAAAATGAAACTTAATAGGCTCTATATAAAATCTAATCTACGTTTGGCGATATTGCCTATACCGAATCTGTTATTTTATCGATGGGATTTTTACACAAATAGCCTTAATTGAGAAATAAAATTACATGCACAGAAATTATGCATAATATAATGAGACCAGAATTAGCCTTAGCAAAGCTTTAAAAGTGCTATTACACACTTAAGATTTCTTGTAGTTATTTTTTAATTGTTCTTTACGAGGAGCACAAGACAAGGTGTGTCCATTTTTGTATCATCTAAAGTAGTTTCTTGAAAGGACCAAGCGTATTGTAAATCGGCTAAATCTGCAGTCCATAGCCTATAATATTTATTGCTTTGCTTAGAGAGGGTTGTTAAAAACGGAAACAATTGTGCTTTTAATGTTTTGGCTTCTTCTTGATGCCTTTTGTATTCATCGATATCCAAATGATCTGGAACAAAAAACTTAAGTGTATCTGCTTCCGCAGCTGTTGGTAAGCGCCATGTTTCAGCATTTGCAAAAGAGACTTTACAATTTCCTAAAGTATAATTCTTTTTAAAAATAGTTGGTCGCTGTTCTAGCGTTAAGGTTGGAAACGGGTTTTTAACATAAATACCTTTTCCGAATAAATCACTGGCTTCCGTCCATGTTAGTTGATTTGGGTCTCCAATAAATTCTGAACCATTCCAAATTGTTCCCCATGGAGCCCTTATCCAAGTTATATAATTGGTGTTATCTTTAACTGTTCCGTTTCCGTATATCGTCCAAGTACCAAAATATTTAGATTTTAGGTCAATAGGATCATGCTCTTTGGTAATATTTCTATTATTCCCAAAATCGGTTTCTTTAAAGCGCTTAGTGTCTTCTATTTTCGATGGTTTCTTTTTGTAAAAGAAATACCTAGAAACCATCCAAGAGACTAGAATTCCAATAACAGTAATAATAATCTCTTTTAAAGTAAAGGTTTCAAAAAAACTTATAACATTGTCCATTAGCCCAACCATTTATTTATATGTTTTAAATTTAATCTTTTTTAGATGAATGGTAACAATGATTTTCCCACTATTAATAGGCTTTAATTTTTAAGATAAAAAATTTAGGGCGCAATTAGATTAATCTTTTGTATCATTTTTTAGTAAAAAAAAGAGAGAACACCTATTTTCGCGCCATGTGGATGTATTTAGGATTATTAGCAGCTCTTTTTTTAGGTTTACACAATCTGTGTAAGAAACATGCTGTACAAGATAACGAAGTGTTTCCGGTACTATTAGGCACCATTTCCGCTGGGTTTTTATTGATTCTGCCTTTCTACATAGGCTCTAAATTATACCCAGAACAAATGCTAAAAATGGAACTCTATATCACAGACATTCCATTAAAAACACATGGTTTTATTATTATTAAATCGGCTATAATGGCCGCATCTTGGGTTCTTGCATACCAAGCACTAAAACATTTGCCCATAACCATTGTAACTCCTATTCGATCTGCTGGTCCGTTTTTTACTTTTATAGGTGCCGTTACTATATATCAAGAAAAGCCTAACTTTTGGCAGTGGATTGGTTTTTTCTTGATTATTTTTTCTGTATTCCTTTACTCAAGAATAGGTAAAAAAGAGGGTATTATTTTTAAGAAAAACAAATGGATTTTCGCCATTATAGGCGCTACCTTTTTAGGCGCTTCTAGTGGTTTATACGATAAATTTCTAATTCAGACTTTAGCTTTAAACCCGCAAACATTACAGTTTTGGTTTTGCTTTTACACCATTCTTATATTACTTATTATACTATCTATAACGTGGTTTCCGCATGCCGACAAAAGAAAGGCTTTTAAGTGGCGATGGACTATACCTATGGTTGGTGTATTGTTACAAATAGCAGATTACTTCTATTTTAAAGCATTGCAGGACCCAGAAGCCTTAATTATGTTGCTGTCTGCGATAAAACGAAGTCAGATTATTATAGCCGTAGTAGTTGGCGGACTTATTTTTAAAGAACAAAACAAACGCAAAAAATTAATCCCGTTAGCTGGTATTATGGCTGGTGTATTTTTAATACTTTACACCTAATAGAGTCAAACTAGTAAAGTAGTAAGCGCTACAAAATAGTAATGCGCACCTTTTTCTTTTTTAAACGCGAATTGTTTAATCGATTTACTAAATCGTCTGCTTTGGCTAGTGGCACCCCTACAAAAGCACAATCTTGCTTGAGTTCAATAGTCCCTAGTTCGTCTTTATTAATGCCACCTTGTTTAAAAAACAAACCAGCAATATCCCCTTTAGATATTTTATCTTTTCGGCCACCGGAAATAAACAACGTTTCCCAATATTGAGGTTTTACCGGAGCTTTCTTAGTAATATTAATTCCTTTTACATCCTGAATAAATTCAGGAAGACGTTGGTCTTGCCATTTTAAAATGTAAGCTGTTCCCTTAGCAGTCATTCTAGCAGTTCTTCCGTTTCTATGAATAAACTCCTCTTCATGCCTTGGTAACTCATAATGAATAATGTAGCTTAATTCCGGAATATCAATCCCTCGTGCTGCCAAATCAGTAGCTAGCAGGACTTGCGATGTGCCGTTTCTAAATGTGATTAAAGAACGTTCTCTTTCCTTTTGCTCCATGCCTCCAGAAAAGCTACTGTATCTAATTTTATTACGCTTTAAAAAGTTTGCAACCACATCAATACTATCTCTTAAATTACAGAAAATAATACCTTGTTCGTTACCAATATGCTGTAATAAACCTAATAGCGTTTTAAGCTTATTTTGGTCTGGCGAAATCACTGTTTTAATTGTTAGTTTCGAAGCTACTTTTTCTTTTAAATAGTTTATTGTTATGGGCTTACCCATTCTTACAAAACCCGGGACCTTAACACCTTGAGTGGCAGAGGTTAAAATACGCTTATTTAAACTAGGTATTTGACCAATTAAGGCCTTCATTTCATCTTCAAAACCATCCTCTAACGACTTATCAAACTCATCTAAAACAAGTGTTTTTATACTTGATTTATCAAAACGATTGGCATCAAAATGATCTAACAAACGGCCCGGTGTTCCTATTAAAATTGCAGGGTTATGCTTTATTTCTATTTTGTCTTTAGACATGGGTCTACCTCCATAAACCGCATTTACTTTATACCCAGATCCCATAGAACGAATAACTTGTTCTATTTGTATAGCTAACTCTCTAGAAGGTACAATTATTAAAGCTTGAATGGCTTCAGATTCTGGATTTAAACCCTGTAGTAATGGTAAAGAAAAGGCTAACGTTTTTCCTGTTCCGGTTGGCGACAATAAAATAGTATTGGTGGCTTCTAAAATTATTGGAACCGCCTCTTCCTGCATAGGATTTAACGCTTCAATATTTAATTTTTGCAAGATATCTTCTTGATTTTTTATACTATTTGCCATAATAATTTATGTGTGTTGATGCGTTTTAAATTTTTATAATACTTACTAATTCTTGTTAATTTTACTCATTTTTATGAGAGAAATTTGTACTAAAATTAGTTTTCAATTTTAATCTGTCTTCAAATAATTTCGATAGAAGTCGGAATCACTTGAACTGACGGACAAAACTATATTATAAATCAAACCCATAATTCTATTTCTTTTTACCTTTTTTGGAACCATCGGACTTAGGAATTACCGAGCCTGTTTCTGCTAAATAATTTGCTAATATCTTATCAACCAATTCCTCTTTTGTTAAATGATGAAAAATGGTTTTTATTTTAGATTTAAAATCTTCTGAAACCTCACGATTTGGTTTGGTTTTAAATATTTTTTTGGCCCAAATTAAGCCGTTGTTTTCTTCAATACTTTGTGCATCAGCTTTAATAAACTCATTAAACGTGATACCTAATTCGTTTTCAAATTCTGGAATATCTTCAATTTCATCTTGTTGAATAATACTTAACGAAAGCCCTTTGGCACCTGCCCTAGCCGTTCGGCCGCTTCTATGCACATAAGCTTCAAAAGTATCAGGTAAATGGTAATTTACTACGTATTCTACATCTTTAACATCAATACCTCGAGCAGCCAAATCTGTAGCCACTAAAATACGTATATGGCCTTCTCTAAATTGGCCCATTATACGATCGCGAATACCTTGGGTTAGACTACCGTGTATAGCACCAGAAGAAAATTTATTTATAGCCAGTTTTTTAGCCAGTTTATTTACAGCAGCTTTGGTTTTACAAAATATAATACCGCGTTGCCCTTCTTTTGAGTTTAAAAAATGAAGTAAAACCTCTAGTTTTTCTATGGGCTCAACAACCACAAATTGATGATCGATACCTTGATGCCCAAGCGTTGCCATATCTGCTTCTATTTGCACCACATGTTTAGCCATGTAATTTTGCACCAATTGCTTAATGGTTCCTGGCATAGTTGCTGTAAATAAAAAGGTACGTCGTGTTTTAGGAAGACCTTTTATAATAACATCTACTTCCTTTTTTAATGCACTTACCATCTCATCGGCCTCATCTAACACTAAGTACTTTATACTTTTAATATTTATGGCGCCACGCTCCATTAAATCCACCAAACGCCCTGGCGTTGCCACGACAATATGAGTTGGCGTTTTTAAGCGTTCTATTTGCGGTTTAATAGGTATACCACCGCAAACCGATGCTATTTGTAATTCTGGACTTTGCGCCGAAAACGCTACGAGGTTATTATATATTTGCTGCCCTAACTCTCTTGTAGGTGCTAATATTAACCCTTGTACGCTATTGTTTGCTGTATCTATAAGTTGTAATAATGGTAAACCAAAAGCTGCGGTTTTACCCGTCCCTGTTTTAGCTAAAACTACAACATCTTCTTTTTGATTTAGAACCGTAGGAATCGTTTTTACTTGAATATCTGTTGGTACAGAAATCTGCAAATCTGCAAGCCCGCTTTGTAACTGAGCATTAATACCTAAATCCGAAAAGTTCTTTGACATAAAAATAATTTTGACAAAGGTAAGTATTAACCTTTAGTTGAAGTATGTAATAATGATCTATGATTTTAAAAATCCGTCTGCTAACTAAAGGCTACAAAAAAAAGTCCGACGTATATATTACGCGGACTACTATTATTAACTAAGGTTCACTTTTTTTACTCGATTAATTATATATTATTTAGTTAAATCGCATAAAGACATTTAGGTTAGCCTAACTAAAACTTAATTTAGGCTGTGATAAAATGTTTTTGAATAAACCTCCTGTTTCAATGGTTCGTATTAGTTTGTTTTGATGGAACACGTCTGTGTATCGTTCTCCATGTTTATACCAAACACATTCCAAATAGCTATTATAATCTACCACGCCCAAAACAGGGTCTTTTTTGGGTACATATTTTAAAACTTGCATTTTTGGCGCGGTAAGTTTCCCTCTAAGTTTTACCCAATCGCCAGATTTAAATTTTCTTTGCATACCATTAAAATTTTAAAAATTAAACAATTAGTAATAGAGAGGAGACCCCGCAAGGTCTCCTTCCATATACTGCTTACTTGAATCTAAAATTTTAGTGACTAGATTACGAAATTTTAATGCTTCGGGCCGGTTTTTGTTTAGCTTCTTCCTTTTTAGGGAGATTAATACTTAAAATACCGTCCTTATAGGTTGCATTAATTTTTTCATCGTTTACACTTTCTGGTAGTGTAAAAGTTCTTTTAAAAGAAGAGTATCCAAACTCTCTACGTGTGTAGTTGTCTTCTTTTTGTTCCGTTTCCTTCTGTGTTTCCGTAGAGATTGATAAAACCATATTGTCTATATCGATTTGAAAATCGGACTTTTTTAAACCTGGCACAGCCATTTCCACAGTATAATCGTCGGCAGTTTCTTTAATATTTACCTTTGGTAAAGTAATACCCGTGTTAAAGTTTGATGAAAAGACCGATGGCAAATCACGGTTAAAAATGTCGTCTAACCAATTGGACAACGTCGGGAAGTTTTGATTTGAATTGCTGTTCGCTAAATTTCCGTTTTTAGGAACACTAACTAAATTGCTCATAATTACAAAATTTTAAATTAAACATTATTTCAAATTTGAAATCTTAATTGATTTCGGTTTAAATAGAACAAAAAAAATACCAAACTAAAAAAAAGCATGGTACAACCTAAATTAGACTTAAAATCCGGGTGTTTTTCTGTCAATTTTTCAGAAGCAGAGTGTCTTATTTTTACCTAAAAGTCATATTGACATTTTAAGTTTGGTACTACACAAACAATTAGGACAAAATGCCTTGGCAGTATGGTGTACTAGCGCTTGCAAAGGAACGCACAAGACCTAACCCACAACTCGTTTAAATTTTAGGTATAAAAAAACCACCTGTAAAAGATGGTTTAATAATTTTGGTAAGTTATATGCTATTTTACAACCCTTACATTGGTAGCAATGGGTCCTTTAGGACTTTTTTCTACCGTAAAGGTTACTTTATTTTTCTCTCTTATTTTGTCTATAAGATTTTTGGTATGCACAAAGATTTCGTCGCCAGAATCTTTTACAGTTATAAAGCCATATCCTTTTTTGTAATTAAAAAATTTAACTGTGCCTTCTTTTAAGCTTGTTTCTTTTTTACTGCCAAATAATCTACTTATAAAATCTTTAATCAACTTTTCTAATTTTTATTCGACCTATTAAAAGTCTACTTAATTATACTTCACTAAGGCACAAAAATAGCATAAAAAATAGCGTTTAAAAAAAATACAGTGAATAATAGCGCTTAGTTTTTTAAAATAAGTGCAATCGAGGACTATATTCTTATATTTGCATACCTAAAAAAGCAGATTTAAAGCTTGGAACAAATAAAAAAATATTTAGATCAAATTGCTACCATATCTCAATCGGATTGGGATTTTTTTATGTCCAAATTACAGCGTCGTGTTATCCCTAAAAAAAGCGTTTTTTTAAAGCTTAACGAGGTTGAAAATCATATATCCTTTATAGAATCTGGTGTGGTACGTTTATTTATACCAAAAGATAACCCTGAAAAAGAAATTACGTTTGGCTTTAGTTTTAAAGACCAATTTGTAAGTGCTTACGATTCTTTTTTAACCCAAACCCCATCGGCTTACCAGTTACAAGCCCTTACCGAAACAACTATTGTAAGCATAACGTACAACGATTTGCAAGACGTTTATAAAACCACACAAATTGGCAATTTAATAGGCCGCTTAACTGCCGAACGCCTATTCTTACTAAAATCTAAACGCGAACAAAACCTGTTAAACTTAACTGCCGAGGAGCGTTATATGAAATTGTTTAAGGAACGCCCAGAACTTTTAAAGGTAATTCCATTAAAATATATAAGTTCTTATATTGGTGTTACTGCACAAGCCTTAAGCCGAATTAGAAAACGTTTATAGCACCAATTTATTGATTTAGGTTCATTGTTTTAAACACCACGCGCTAGTATCTTTGTAAAAAAAAGTTATGTTAGTTGTCCTTTTCGTTATTGTACTTTGGTACGGAGGTCTATTTTTTCAGTCGTTCTTTCTGCATAGATATGCGGCTCATCAAGTATTTACCATGAGTAAAACCATGGAACGTATCACCTTTGTATTAACCTGGATTTTTCAAGGTTCTAGCTATTTAAGCGCCTACGGATACGGTATTATGCACCGTATGCACCATGCTTATACAGATACCAATAAGGATCCACATTCGCCATCGCACGATCCTAATTTATTTGCTATGATGTGGCGCACAAAAACCATTTATCAAGATATCAATAAGGAGCGAATAGCTATAGACCAACGATTTACCAAAAACGTACCGCAATGGAAATCTTTTGATGCTTTTGCAAGTTCTCGTTTTTCTAGACTATTGTGGATTGGGCTTTACATACTCTTTTTTGCCCTCTTTGTAACTGCTTGGTGGCAATGGCTTTTACTACCTATTACGTTTTTAATGGCGCCTATACATGGTGTTATTATTAACTGGTTTGGTCATATTTACGGTTATGTAAATTTTCAAATGAAAAACACTAGTAAAAATCTATTCCGTTTCGATTTTTTAATGATGGGCGAAGGTTACCATAACAACCACCATAAACACGCTAACAGAGCAAATTTTGGAGTAAAATGGTACGAAATAGATATAACGTATCTTATTATTAGAGTATTGGACGCCCTAGGTTTAATACACCTTAAACCCATTCCTGTAAAAAAATAAACATTTGGGCGTTACCCTAAAAAGGGTCAGGCTTTCCAGTACAAGTCCTCGCTCCTCCTACGTCGGGCTGTGGGCTTTCCCTTGCAATCCTTAACGCACTTATTTGCCCTCTTTAGTGTTTGCAGTAGCTGCTAGTGTGCCCGAATAAGAAATAAAGGTTCTAGTCGTGCCCGATAATTGTATTTCGGCTTTTAAACTAGGAAAAACAATAATTTGCGTTTTAAAATTTTCACCTTTACTTTTAGCATCAAACGTTATGGTATACGTTTTATTTTTCCCTTCGGTAACCGTATAATCTTTCATTAAACCTTCTAACTCTATAGTACTATCGGCACCACCATAATCGCCACTCATACGGCGCTCGCCAAAATAAGGTAGATGCGACGAAATACTATCGCCTTTAATAGTTAAAAAATTATAATTGCCAATTAAACTAATTACGCCACCTGCATTATCGGGTCGCGTAATACCAGAATTTAAAACCTGTTGCATGGCATTGGTAATTAATGGATATGCCCTGTCCGATTCTATGGTGAAGTTTTTGCTGGCAATTAAATTCTCGAAATTTTGAATATCAGCTTCCTTAAATTCAGCTGTTTTGCAAGACAAAACTATAGTGAATACGAATATAAAATAAGCAAGATTTGTTTTCATTTGCAGTGTATTTAAAGCTATACACTAAAATTACAACAAATAAAATGAAACCAATTTTTAATTAAGAATGGTATTTATGGCAGCTATCCAATTTTCGATAGTGGTTACATTAGTATCTAAAGCAACGCTTCCATTACCGTAAGGCGCATAAATATTTGGATTAGTAAACGAAAAGAAACCAACGCAAGGCGTTAAAGATGCACTAGCCAAATGCATAACACCATTATCGGCTGCAATAAAAATACTTGTATTGCGAATTATAGCCCCCATTTCTCTTAAGTCTTTACTATAAAAATGAGGTGCCTTAAAATTAATTTTAGAGATATTCTCTATGGGCAGCATTTCTATAATATTATAATCTGGGTACTCTTGTTTTAATCGGCTATAAAAAGTTTCCCACCACGCTTCAGAATAGCACTTAGCGCCTGTGGCATTAGTATAAATACAAATGGTTTTTTTATCGTTTTTGGTAATATCTTTTAAAATGGTTTTACCCTTTTCTATTTCATTAGCATCAAGTTTAATGTCTAAAACAGGCATTTCGGTATTTGCTTTATCCAAACCAATTTTAGCTAAATAATGTCTTAAATTATAAATGGGATATTTTGAAATATGTTGGTGGTCCGTATACGTACTTTTTATGCTATCATCAATATCACCAAAAACCTTAACTCTTGCCTTAGCCATTTGGGTTAGTAGTCTTCCTGATGATGAGTTTTTATCGGCATTAATAACCAAATCGTATGTTTTCTTCTTAATAGAAATCCAACTTTTAGCGTATTGATATAAGTTATTAAATGGTTTTTTAGGTAACTTTATAATGTTATTTATTTGGCTGTAGTTTTCAAAAACAGGGTGCGCTACACCGCCTTTTACAAACAAATCTATTTGGCAGCCATCAAACGTATTAATAACCTCTTGCACCAATGGCGTTAATAATAATTGATTTCCTAAGCGATGGTTAGGCCTTATTATTAAAACGGTTTTAATTTCAGAAGCATGAATGTCGCCCTTTTTGGGTTCGCTATATGCACTACCAATATTTTTGGTAATGCTGCGCATAATTTTTCTTCTGTAATTATTAACTCGGGTTTTAAAACTCATGAAATAAAATATTCAAATAAATTGCGGCAAAATTACAAATTATAATGTCCTATATAATTTATTGTTTAATTATTTTTTTGCCCTTGTAAATAATATTTAAAACTAGGCCTGCTATAATTAAGGCGATACCTAACAAACTCCAAAACGTATAAATTTCGCTAAAAAAGAATACACCAAAAAGCAAGGTGAAAATTACTTCTAAATATTTAAGGGGTGCTACTTGCGTGGTAGATGCCGCTTGCAATGCTTTGGTCATGTTTACCTGCCCAAAATAGCCAAAAACTCCTAAAGCTAGTAATAAAGCCCACTCCTTACCTACTGGCTGTACCCAATTGTTAATGGATAACAAACCACCAACTAGGGTAGAAATAACTAAAAAGTAATTAACTACAACAACAGGATGATCGCCTTTACCTATTTTACTAATAATAATATAAACCAGACCAATAAAAATGGCCGATATAAAAATTAGGATTAAACCAAACCAATTTAACTCGGTATTGAATCCTTTTAATATAATAACACCAGAAAATGCCATGGCAAAAAATAGCCATTGTAAGGCTTTCACTTTTTCTTTTAGTAAAAAAACAGCAAAAATAGCAGCAAAAATGGGTCCCATATAACGTAACGACACTGCAGTTCCTATGGGTAGGTATTTAGTAGACATAAAAAATAAGGTCATAGATACAACACCTACTAAGCCTCTAAGCACTAAAAGTTTTCTATTGTTTCCTAGTAAAGGAATTTTATTTTTTAACAGAAAGCCAAATGTAAAAAACAAAGAGCCAATGGACCTGAAAAACACAATTTGGTAAGCACTAATGTGTGTTAAATATTTTACTGTTGCATTCATACAAGCAAAGGCTATGGTGCTTATAATCATGAATTTAATAGCTTGCTTAACGTCCAATACTTCTTAATTTAAAAAGGCGTTTCGTATTTATAAAATAAACACCAGTTAATAAAACTCCGGCTGCAATAATGGATTGTAAAGTTATTTGCTCGTCTAAAATCCACCAGCCTAAAATTAAAGCTATAATAGGATTTACATAAGTTGACGTTGCTACTTTTTCGGGAGATACTTCTTTTAAAAGATAATTGAAAGCTGTAAAAGCCACAATACTTCCAAATATAATAAGGCCACCCATGGCCCATTGTACATCAGTCTGCCAAACATTTGGCAACGACCAAGGTTCGTTTAAACATAAACTTACTATGCACAGCATAATACCGCCGGTAAGCATTTGATAGCCTGTGTTAACAAAGTGGTTTTTTGGTAAATCGGCATTGCCAACAAAAATACTGGCATACGCCCAACAGAGCATGCATAAGAATATTAAAATCATACCTAATATTTGCCCTTCCTTGTTTATTATTTGATTTTGGCTAACTAATAAAAAAATACCTATAAACCCTAATACTACACCAATGTAAGACATGGTTTTAATCTTTTTTCCGAGGAAAATACGCATCATAATTAAAACCACTAAGGGTTGCGACGAAATCTCTAAAGCTGCAAAACCACTATCTATATATTTTAAAGCCACAACCGCTAAACCATTGCCTAAGGTTAAAAACAGGGCTCCTGCTATACAGGTGTTTATAAATTGCTTTTTGGTAATACTAAGACTAATACTCAAGCTTTTTGCAATAATAAAAATGATTATACTTGCCACAAGAAATCTAACGGCGGCAAGAAAAAACGGAGGTAATTGTGATACTGCTATTTTATTAAGCATATAGGTAGATCCCCAAATAACATAAATAGCAAAAAAGGCTAAAATTATAAGAACCGTTTTACGCGATGCACTCATAATTTTAGCCTTTTATATAATGTATAGTCCTAGTGTGATACTAGAAAAATTTTTAAATCTTTTTAACTCTTACGGCATTCATTCCTTTTTGCCCACGCTCTAACTCGTAAGTTACTTTGTCGTTTTCCTCGATATCCTCAAGTAAACCACTAACATGCACAAAATATTTTTCTTGGTTTATACTATCTAAAATAAAACCAAAACCTTTAGAATGATCAAAGAAAGAAACTTTCCCTTCTTTGTTTGCTGGCTCTTCTTCTTCTCTATCCTCTTTCTTAGGGATACCTAACTCAATACTTTCTGCCTCAACCTTTTCGCGCATTGCTGGGTCTGGCGGTGTATCGGTTAAATTTCCATTAAAATCTACATAAGCAAACTGAATTCCTTGTGGGTTTTCTTTAGCTTCAGCTCTTCGAGCATCTTTCTTTTTTTGCTTTTCTTCTCTCTTTTTTAAGCGCTTTTTTTCTTTTTCAATTTTGTTAAATGTTACTTGCGATTTTGCCATAGTTTAAATACTCCTGCTGGGTTTTAATATTAATATAAAACAAAGATACGCCTTATTTCCATGATGTTATAATAAACAGCATATTATTAAGCTTTCAGAATCGTAAATAACTTTATGGCGTTAAAATATGTCGTTAGGCGTTATAGCAATCCTAAAATCGACATCTATTTTATATTGGCAAAAGAGCAACCATTACTAAATAAATGAATTGTAACCACTTTTAATATTTTATTACCTTATAGATATGTGGTCTAATCCTCAGGAGGAAATCCATGAATCTGCTCGAAAACTTCGTCAAAATTAGTACGTAAATAGGAATTTAATTTCTTGCGGTAATCGCCTTTTAACCAATCTACAAAATTATAGGTGCTTTTACTAATACACTTTGTATAGCGCTGAATTCTAAAATCAATATCGTCACCTAATTGTTTAGCTAGTGCCAAAGCATCGTAAACATCTTCGCTGTTTTCAATACAAATTTTAGCATGTTGCTCTATAGATCGCTCTAAAACTACTTTTGATGATTCTCCGTTTCTAATAGAATCTACATAGGTTTTTTGGATATCGAAATGGACGTCTTCAGATTTAGCAAACTCTGCGCGTAAAGCATCTGGCATTTCATACCTAAAATTACTTTCTAACTCATCGTCCGATAAAATAGAATCTAAATAATAGGTTGGCGATTTAAAAATACGTTGCCAATCTAAACCATCGCCCCAAGGTCCAAAACGGTGGAAGTTGTTACCTAAGTCGATAACAGAAAAGGTTTTCTTATCCTTTAAAATACGAGATCCACGACCAATCATTTGGTAGTAAAGCGTTAACGATTTTGTTGCTCTATTTAAAATAATACTTTCTACAGTTGGCTCATCGAAACCAGTAGTTAAAATACTAACCGAAGTTAAAACAGCTCCCGGAGTATTTTTAAACCACTTTAATATCATGGAACGCTCCTTTTTGGTATTGGTATTATCTAGGTGCGCTATAGGGTAACCCGCTCGTCTAAAGGTATCATACACATGTAACGAGGTTGTAATACCATTATTAAAAATAAGGGTTTTCTTTCCTTTTGCACGCTCTTCGTAAGCCTGTAATAATTTAGATAACATGTCGTTATCCGTATACAAATCTTCTGAAGATTTAACCGTATAATCCCCATTTGCACCTACCACTAACGAGGTTAACCCTACGTTATAAGTAAACATTTCTGCTCGTGCTAAAAAGCCATTTTCAATAAGGGATTCAATGCTTTCTCCAACAATTAGTTCATCATAATTATCGGTCATAGGTAATTCTATGCTAGAACTTAATGGTGTTGCTGTAACACCTAATATAAACGATTTACTAAAAAACTTAAATAGTTTAGTAAATGAGTTGTAATGCGCCTCATCAATAATAACTAGACCTATATCGGAAATATCTAGTTTATCGTCATTTAATCTATTATTTAAGGTTTCCACCATTGCAACAAAACAGCTAAATTCTGCTTGATCACTTAAATCTGCCTTACTGTCTACTACCTTATTGCGTACACCAAACTCAGTAAGCATATTCGAGGTTTGCTTACATAGCTCTATTCGGTGCGTCATTACTAACACCTTCTTTTTATGGTGCTTTAAATATTGTCTTACTATTTCAGAAAAAATAACCGTTTTACCACCACCTGTTGGTAACTGATAAAGTAAGTGGTAATCTTCTGGAGATTCCTCAAAAGCAGTAAATATCTTATCTATTGCACCTTTTTGGTAACTATATAAACTTTTACCTTCTGCTCTCTCTTCTTGTTCTAATTCTGCTTTTGTAACCGACATATTTTAAATTTTGAAACGTGCAAAAATAACATCTTTAAAGGGGTTATCAAGCATTTTTGCTGTGAAATTATTAAACTTATATTAACAGCTAAAAAACGGAGCGATATTTACACCTCCAAATTAATCTCTAACCCTCTGAAAAACAATGTTTTTTTATGAGCACAAATTTTAATTTGATACATTCCGTAAAATGTTAAGCCTGTAATTTAGCTATAATTCTTAAAAGGTTTTAATACCTTTGGATTTCTTAAAAATGCATTATGAATATAAACGATAAATCTGAAGTAAAAGAATATTTAGCCAACGAAAGCAGGTATGATAATATGACCTATAATCGCTCTGGAAAAAGCGGCGTTTTACTACCCGCACTTTCTATTGGTTTGTGGCATAACTTTGGGTTTGTCGATCCTATTCAAAATGGTAGAGACATTTTAAGAACGGCGTTCGATTTAGGAATTACTCATTTCGATTTAGCCAATAATTATGGACCACCTTATGGATCGGCCGAAGAAAATTTTGGAACCATCTTTAAAAAGGATTTTAAAGCGTATAGAGACGAATTATTTATAGCTACCAAAGCTGGTTTTGATATGTGGCCGGGGCCTTACGGTAATTTAGGGTCTCGAAAATATTTAATATCAAGTTTAGACCAGAGTTTAAAACGGATGGGATTAGATTATGTTGATATTTTCTATCATCATAGGCCAGACCCAGAAACGCCTTTAGAGGAAACCATGGGTGCATTGGCAGATATTGTACGCCAAGGCAAAGCTTTATATGTTGGTATTTCTAATTATAGTCCAAAAGATACCCAAAAGGCCGCAGAACTTTTAAAAGAACTAAAAGTGCCTTTTATTTTGCATCAAGCTAGATATTCTATGTTCGATCGCTGGGTTGAAGATGGCCTGCTTGATACTTTAGAAAACAACGGTGTGGGCTGCATTGCTTTTTCTCCTTTAGCGCAGGGTATGCTTACCGATAAATATTTAAACGGTGTCCCGGAAGGATCTCGCGCTGCTAAAGATTTAACGTATTTAAATAAAGAATCGGTTACAGATAATTTAGATAAAATAAAAAAGTTGGATGCTATAGCTAACGAACGCGGACAAAAATTATCTCAAATGGCTATTGCTTGGATATTAAGACAACCGCAGGTAGCATCGGTATTAGTAGGCGCTAGTTCTTCAAATCAATTAAAAGAAAATGTAAAAGCTTTAGATCTATTGAGTTTTTCAGATGAAGAATTGAAGTTGATTGAAAGCATAATAGCATAAAAAACAACTACTCTTTTATAATAATAATAGTCACTTTTACCCCTTTGGATAAGGCCCATACTTTTCCAGAGATTACTTTATTCCATTCATCTACAATTCTATATTCTGCTGTATTAGGTCCAGACGCACCTTCGTTTACGGCATAAAAATCTATTTTATTTAATCCGTCTTTTAATTTTAGCTTAAAGCCTCCAAACCCTTCGGTTAAATATGCACCCGATTTTATTACATCGTCGTCCACTAAAACTCTAAGTACATCGCCATCAATAGCGCTATAATCTCTGTATTTAATATATATAAATTTAGATTTTGTTCTATAATCGCCCCAATAGGCATCTTCTTTTAATCCAGCATTTTCACCATGACCTTCAGGCAATAACTCTTTTTCTACCTGCCCTAGCCTTTTACTATATAATTCTCCCGGATTTCCAAACTCTTCTTCAGGAAACATGGAGAATTCTTTTTTAGGCATTTCTAGATTTGGAGTCACTTTTGGTCTGTTTAAACCAATAGTGCTACTACTCTCAATAGGTTTAGAAGGTGTTAATGGTGCTATATCTGCTGTATCTTTTTTACTTTCTACGGCAGGTATAGAAAAAGATTTATTTTTACTATCTATTTGCGCTTCAATAGACAGCGAAAAGCATATTAAAATAAGTAAAAAAGCATAAGGTTTCATCAATCTATTATCAATTTATAGTTTATGGATTGAGGGCTATTAATTTATCAAAGATATTTCTTTCTTAGAAAATCACCCTGTTTAATTCCAATATTTAGTAATGGTTTAACAAATACCATACCTAAATCCATCAATAATTAACAAAAATCTATATCTATTTTCAATGTTTTACTTCATTTTAAAATAAAGATGGGATTATTTCGGTACTGTTTTTGTGACTTCTAAAAAATATTAACATTTTAAAATCTATTTTATGAGACACTCAAAATTAGTACCAGAAGTAAATGCGGGATCCATGGCAGATATCGCATTTTTATTACTCATCTTTTTTCTAGTAACCGCTACGATATCTTCCGACGAAGGTATAAACCGAGTCCTTCCAAAAGACTGTCCTACCAATGATTGTGGTGGTATAATTGCCGAACGAAATATTTTAAGAATTGCCATTAATAGTACTGATGATATTCTAATTGAAGATGAACTCGTAACCTTATCTGAAATTAAAGAGATTGTTAAAAACTTTGCGGATAATAATGGTGATGCGAGTTGTAATTATTGCCATGGTAATAAAGCATCGACTGCTTCAGATAACCCTAACAAAGCCGTTATATCCTTACAAAACAGCAAGCAAACAACTTACAAAACCTTTGTTGCTGTGCAAAATGAATTAACAAAAGCCTATTATGAACTAAGACAAGGATACAGCTTAAATGTGTTAGGAAAACCTGCTGTAAATTTAACAACAACTGAGGAAAACCAAGTGAAAAAGGCTTATCCTTTTATTATTTCGGAAGCTGAAACGAAATAAATAACAATTTTTAAGATTGAGTTATTTTGGCGGCAAACTTAATAACTCAATTTTTATAAGCTTTAAAGCTTAAGAATACCATATTCAATTTTCACTTTTTTTCTTCCCCAGGTTTTAGCGGCTTTAACATCTTCGCCCATATAAATATCTATCCTGTTTCGCCATTTAGAGTGCATTTTATCCTTAACCCAATACACACCTTTAAGTCCTTCTATTTTTACTGGGGTATCCTGATTTAACCCTAGTTTTAGTAAATCGCGAGAAACCGCAATATACTTTAGCCCAGGTTTTAAACTATCTCCAAACGCCGTTATATGCGGATTCGAATTGGTTTGGTATGCCAAAGAATTATAAGCGGTAGCCGTAACCTGTAAAGGCCTCCAAACATAAATGTCTTCAATGGTTGGTTTAGACTTGCCACAGCTTAAAACTATAAAAACACAAATACAAATAAAGGTTTTTAAAATTATAGGTTTATTCATATTAAAAGGTAATACTTAATACGCTAATAACGTTTTTAAAGCCGTTTCAAACCTATTTTTAGGCAAATATTGCTGCTCTAACTGAGCGGCAAACGGAATTGGAGTTTCTATACTAGCAACCCGCATTACAGGTGCATCCAAATATTTAAAACATTGCTCCATAATATTTGCCGAAATATCACTTGCAATACCACCAAAAAGGGAGTCTTCTTGCAAAATAATGGCTTTCCCTGTTTTTTTAACCGAGGTATAAATACACTCTAAATCTAAAGGCTGAAGGGTTCTTAAATCTATAACATCTGCCGAAATATCAAGGTTGTTATCTAAAGTTTCTAATGCCCAATGCACAGCAGCTCCGTAGGACACTATAGTAACATCGTTTCCAGCTTTTATAACCGAAGCCTTACCAAAAGGCAAGGTATAATAATCCGTAGGTACCTCTTGACGAATACTACGATATAACGCTTTATGCTCAAAAAACAATACAGGATTTGGGTCGTTAATAGCTTGATTTAATAAGCCTTTAGCATCATAAGGAAATGCCGGATAAACCACTTTTAAACCTGGTGTTTTGGTAAACCAAGCCTCGTTGGTTTGCGAGTGAAACGGTCCTGCAGCCACACCTCCACCGCAAGGCATTCTAATTACTACATCGGCATTTTGTTTCCATCTGTAATATGACTTCGCCAAATAATTAACAACAGGATTAAAGCCAGAGCTTACAAAATCGGCAAACTGCATTTCTACTACACTCTTAATACCGGCAATAGATAAACCCATAGCTGTTTCAATTATAGCCGATTCGCAAATAGGTGTATTGCGCACGCGCTCCTTTCCAAATTGATCCATAAATCCTTCGGTGATTTTAAAAGCCCCTCCGTATTCTGCAATATCCTGCCCCATAATCACTAGGTCTTCATGCTGCATCATGCTTTCCTTCAAACTACTTGAAATAGCATCAATAAATCGAATCTCTTTAGGTCCTGAATTACTATTAACATATTCATTTTTAATTAATTGAAAAACATCACTTAACTCTTCACTTTCATTGGGTTTTATATCCTCTTCTTCATTAGCGACCTTTAAATGCTCATTAATTTCTTTGTTAATTTCAGCTTTAAAATCTGCTTCAAGCTCTTCTGTTAAAATAGTTTCTGCTTTTAAAAACGCTTCAAAATTTAAAAGCGGATCTTTAGTTGTCCACGACGTAATAAGTTCCTCCGGTACATATTTAGTGCCACTAGCTTCCTCATGTCCGCGTATTCTAAAGGTTTTAAATTCTACCAAAATAGGTCTAGGCTTTCTTCTTATATCTTCGGCAAGAGCATTTACCTTTGTATAAACTTCAAGAATATTATTACCATCTATAATATGCGATTCCATACCATATCCTAAGCCTCTATCTGCCAAATCCCTACAATTATATTGCTCATGAGTTGGTGTAGATAAACCATAACCATTGTTTTCTATACAGAATAAAACCGGTAATTGCCAAACAGATGCTACGTTTAAAGCTTCATGAAAATCGCCTTCACTTGTACCACCTTCACCAGTAAAAACAGCTGTAACCTGATTTTTGTTTTTTAGTTTTGAAGCTAAAGCAATACCATCGGCAACTCCTAACTGCGGACCTAAATGTGAAATCATTCCAACAATTTTATATTGCTGCGTACCAAAATGAAATGATCTATCTCTGCCCTTAGTAAAGCCCGAAGCTTTCCCTTGCCATTGTGCAAATAATCTGTATAACGGGATTTTTCTGGTGGTAAAAACACCTAAATTTCTATGCATGGGTAAAATATATTCATCGCTGTGCATAGCCATAGTAACGCCAACCGAAATAGCTTCTTGACCAATACCCGAAAACCACTTACTAATTTTTCCTTGACGCAATAAAACAAGCATCTTCTCCTCTATTAGCCTTGGTTTCAGCATATTCCTGTACAAGGATAATAATACAGATTTGTCTAAATTACCTATAGAATAATTAAAGTTTATTGAAGAATTTGTAGCTTTCATAATAAAATCCCTATTACACTACCAAATATAATATAAATAGAACGCATTATTAACAAAAAATGCTTATTACACAGTACAAATAACTTTGAATGTTTTTGTACATTTGTTTTATTCACACCATAAAAGAACAGCAATGAATATCATACCAAGTGTTAATTTAAAGGACTTTCTATCTAATGACCCTGCTAGAAAGCAAAAATTTGTTGAAGCCATAGGAAAAGCTTATGAAGATATTGGTTTTGTAGCACTTAAAGGCCATTTTTTAGATGATGCTTTAGTTGATAATTTATATAAGGAAGTTAAAAACTTTTTTAGTTTACCAACCGAAACAAAACAGAAATACGAAATACCAGGAATTGGCGGTCAACGCGGATATGTTTCCTTTGGAAAAGAGAGTGCCAAAGGTAAAAAAGAAGGCGATTTAAAAGAATTTTGGCATTTTGGGCAATATGTTGATGACAATGATGCATTAAAAGCCGAATACCCAGAAAATGTAACTGTAAACGAGCTTCCTGAATTTAATAAAATTGGCAAAGAAGCTTACCAAATGCTAGAAAAAACAGCAAAGTATGTATTACGTGCTTTAGCATTGCATTTGGATTTAGAAGAAACTTATTTTGATAATTTTATCCATAATGGCAACTCTATTTTAAGACCCATACACTACCCACCTATAACAGAAGAACCTAAAGAAGCTGTTAGAGCTGCCGCGCATGGCGATATTAATTTAATAACCCTTTTAATGGGTGCTCAAGGTCGTGGCTTACAAGTACAAAACCACAAAGGCGAATGGGTAGATGCTATTGCCGAACCAGACGAGTTAATGATTAATGTTGGCGACATGCTATCTAGACACACCAATAATAAGTTAAAATCGACTATACATCGTGTTATTAACCCACCAAAGGAACTTTGGGGTACTTCACGCTATTCTATTCCGTTTTTTATGCACCCGATTAGCGAAATGAAATTAGATGTTTTAGAGGGTTGTATTGATGAAAACAATCCTAAACAATTTGATGATATTACCGCTGGCGAATTTTTAAACGAACGCTTAATAGAATTAGGACTTAAAAAATAGTAACCATTACAAAGTTGGTAGTTGCATACGCTTGTATAATACTGCTTACTGAGGACTGTTAACTGAAGACTTAACGCATGGATTTACAAGATCAACTCAAAAATTTATTTCCAGAGCATGTTGAAGAAGAAACACCTTCTGAAATCAATGATTCTGAAAACATTTGGATGCAAGACGACCCCATACTTTGCAAGTATGAAAAGCGTAAAGGCAAACCAATAACCATACTTGAAGGGTATACTGGAGCAACCGAAGATTTTAAAATATTGGCAAAAGAAATTAAAACAAAACTTAGCGTAGGTGGCAGTTTTAAAGATGATAAAATCATTATTCAAGGGGATTATCGCGATAAAATAATGCAAATGCTAAAGGACAAAGGTTTTAATGTAAAACGTGTAGGCGGATAAAAGTATGAATAAACAACCACTGCATATTACAAATGGAGATTATCTTAATAAATACTTAAACGAACTTTCCATTGTTGGCGAAAAGTTAATATGGAAAGAAATGCTGTGTGAAGGACCTGCTAAGGAAACCATTTACAGCAAAGAGCATATAGAGCTTAGACATCATTTTTTTAACGATTTTTATAATGTTGAATTAGACCTAGACCAAGTTGATTTTGTTTTAAACGAGCAGCTTGCTCATACAGAGCGTTACTCTGAAATTGTTCTATGGTTTGAATACGACTTATTCTGCCATATAAACATGGTTGCCGTAATTAGTTTGTTGCAACAAAAAAAAATAGACCTTCCGCTTTATTTGGTTTGTAGCGGGCGTGTTCCAGGAAGTAAAACATTAAAAGCGTTAACCGAACTTAATACCGAACAACTTCTAGATCACTATAAAAACAAAATAGCTTTAAACAAAAGTGATATAGATATAGCTACAACTGTTTGGGGTATTTACTGCGGTAAAGATCATAATTTATTAAAGCCTTTTATTGTTAAAAATTCGTCGTTTAAATACTTAACAAATTGCTTAAAAGCACATTTAAAACGTTTTCCAGATTCAGTTAACGGACTAAACACCTTAGAAAAAAACATATTAGAAATTATTAGAGACAACACTATAAAATCTAAACACCATCTTTTAGGCTATGCTTTAAACTACCAAGGTTACTACGGCTTTGGCGATATGCAACTTAAACGTTTAATAGATAAATTAAGTGTTTTTTATACCGAAGAAAACGATGCCATAGTTTTAAATAGAACGGGCCACGAAACGCTTATTGGGCAATATAATTCTTCACATAAAATTGATAGCAATATGTGTTTTGGCGGCGTAAATAAATACGAATACCAATTTAACAAAAAGCTAAACAAACTAGTTAAAACAGTAACCAATGTCGATTAAAGAATCAGAACTTATTTTAAATCCAGATGGTAGCATTTATCATTTAAATTTAAAACCAGAACACATTGCAGAAACCATAATTTTTGTAGGAGACCAAGATCGAGTTACTAAAGTAACGTCGCATTTTGATTCTATAGAATTTGAAACTCAAAAACGCGAATTTAAAACTCAAACTGGTTACTATAAAGGCAAACGTATTACCGTAATGTCTACTGGAATAGGTCCAGATAATATAGATATTGTACTAAACGAGCTAGATGCACTTGTAAACATCGATTTTAAAACAAGACAAATAAAAGACACCCTTACAAGCTTAAATATTATAAGAATAGGTACTTCTGGATCTTTACAAAAAGACATTGATGTCGATTCGTTTTTAATTAGCACACATGCCCTAGATTTAAATGGCTTGTTACAAGCTTATAAAACAGATACAATTAGAACTCCAGATCTTGAGGCCGCCTTTACCAACCAAACCAATTGGCACCAAGACAAAGCAAGCCCTATAATAATTAAAGGGAGCGCAGATTTAGAAAAGCTGTTTCAAGCCAACCATATACATAAAGGGTTAACAGCAACCGCTGGTGGGTTTTACGGACCACAAGGTCGCGTTTTACGTTTGGCTATTCAGGATGATAAACTAAACGACAAAATGGACGCTTTTAATCATAATGGCATTAGAATTACCAATCTAGAAATGGAAACCTCTGCAATTTATGGACTTTCAAGTCTCTTAGGTCATAAAGCCATTTCTCTAAATGCCATTATAGCAAACAGAGCAATAGGTACATTTAGCAAAGATTCTAACACCGTAATTACAAACTTAATTACTTACGCACTAAACAAAATTACAGATAAAACCGATTGATTAATGAAGAAAGTTAATATTGGCGGTGTGCCAGAGCATTTTAATTTAGCTTGGTACTTAACGCTTAAAAATGGCGAATACAAAGACAAAAACATAAACCTACGTTGGCACGATTATTACGGCGGAACGGGTGCCATGTGTAAAGCCCTTAGAGATGGCGATATTGATATTGCCGTTATTTTAACCGAAGGTATTATAAAAGATATTATAGATGGCAACCCTAGTAAAATTGTTCAGACTTACGTTGAGACTCCTCTAATTTGGGGTGTGCATGTGGCTCACAATTCAGACTACAAAAACGTAGAAGATTTAAAAGGTACTAAGGCTGCTATTAGCAGATATGGTTCTGGATCTCATTTAATGGCTTACATAAATGCCGAAAATCATAATTGGGATTTAGACCAAGATTTAGATTTTGAAGTTATAAAAAACCTTGATGGCGCAGTTGAAGGATTAACCGAAGGACAAGCCGATTATTTTTTATGGGAAAAATTCACCACCAAACCCATAGTAGATAACGGTGTGTTTAGACGCATAGATAATTGCCCTTCCCCTTGGCCTTGTTTTGTTATTGCTGTTAGAAATGAATTTATTGAGAATAATAGTGAGGAGCTAAAAACCATTTTAAACATTATAAACCAAACCACTTCCGGTTTTAAAGATATTCCTAATATCGATAAAACCATTGCCAATCGTTACGAACAGAAGTTAGAAGATGTACAAGAATGGTTAGGGCTTACCGAATGGTCGCAAACTTTAATTGATAAAGAAACCGTTATGAATGTTCAAAAAGAGCTGTTTGCCTTAAATATTATTCCAGAAATTGTAGACTACGAGAAGCTAACGCATAAACTATAACAACACATTTATATTAAATGTTAATTATAAATCAATTTAAGTTACAAAACTCAGGTATTTTCTATTTTTGAATTCTGAAAAAACACACAAAATGAAAAAATTACTTTTTATAGCACTTGCAGTAAGTGTTTTTAGTTGTAAAAAAGAAACACAAACTAAAACTGATAACCATGCTATTATATCTGGTAAAATTACAAATATACAACCAGGAACCCTTACTATTAATAGCGAAGACCGAACGTTTTCGGCGCCAGTAAAAGTAGAAGCAGACGGAACTTTTATCGATACTTTAAGTACCGATATAAAATCTTATGTGTTATACGATGGTAAAAATCCAGTATTTTTAAATATAGCTCCAGGCTTTAATTTAAACATAACATACGATGCTGCTAATTTTGATAATACGATAGCAATTTCTGGTAATGGCTCTAAAATAAACAACTATTTTGTTGCTAAAAGAAAAGCAGAAATGGAACTTGCTAAAAAAAGTGCTGAAATCTTTGTTTTAGACGAAGCAAGCTATAAAGCCAAAATGTTAGAGTTTAAAAACACCCAAGAGGATATTTTAAATAATGCTAAAGATTTACCTTCCGATTTTATTTCAAAAGAAAAAAGAAGCATTAATTACGGGTATTTAAGTAGCCTTAGTAATTTTGAAAGAGCACATCAATACTTTACAAAAAATAATGACTTTAAAGTATCTGAAGACTTCTTAAAAGATTTAGACGGTATGGATTTTTCAAATGCTGAAGATTTTGAGTTTTCTAGCCATTATAAAGGTATTGTTAACGATCATTATGCTAGTAAGGCTCGCGAATTACAAACTAAAGATTCTATTGCTTACGATTTAGCATACCTTAAAACCGTAAGTGCTGTTGAAAGCGAACCTATAAAAAACACTTTATTATTTGAGTTTGTAAACTTTAATATGACGTATTCAAATGATGTTGATGCTTTATACAATACCTATTTAAAGAATTCTACCAACGAGAAAAACAATACTACGGTAACCAAAAAATACAACAAGCTTACTGCACTAAAAAAGGGAAAACCATCGCCTAAATTTACTAATTACGAAAATCACTCTGGGGGTAGAACCTCTTTAGAAGATTTAAAAGGAAAGTACGTTTATATAGATGTTTGGGCTACTTGGTGCGGACCTTGCATCCAACAAATACCACACTTACAAAAAATTGAAAAACAATATTTTGGTAAAAACATTGAGTTTGTAAGTATTTCTATTGATAAGAATAGAGATTACGAAAAATGGAAAACTATGGTAGTTGAAAAAGATTTAGGCGGTATACAATTATTTGCGGATAGCGATTGGAATTCGGCATTTGTTCAAGATTACCAAATTCAAGGTATTCCTAAATTTATTTTAGTAGACCCACAAGGCAATATTGTAGATGCTAATGCTCCTAGACCTTCAAGTCCTAAATTAATCGAATTGTTTAACGAACTGAATATTTAAACACCAATTTCATTATAAAAAAAGCCCTCATTAAAGTTTTTACTTTGTGAGGGCTTTTATCTTTTTATAGCTATTGGGCTTGCTGTTTTGCTTCCTCTTCTTGTTGTGGTGGTTGTTCGGGTTGTTTAAATAAATCTAAATACGCTTCACCTAAATAATCTATAACATGGCTAGCTATTAAACTTTGATATCCAAAATCTTCAACAGCTATATCTGCCGATTTACCATGCAAGTACACCCCAAAAATAGCAGCAACCAAAGGATTATAACCTTGCGACACTAAACCTGTAATAATACCCGTTAAAACATCGCCACTACCCGCTGTAGATAATCCAGAATTTCCTGTAGTATTTACATATAATTTATCATCAAATACCGTAATGCTATTAGCGCCTTTTATAATAACTATTACCTTATGCTTTTTAGAAAACGCTTTAACTTTTTTAAGCTTATCAAAGTCATCTTTCCAGGTTCCCATTAAACGCTCTAATTCTTTTGGATGCGGCGTTAAAATTGTAGATTCAGGTAAAAGCTTTAATAAAGATTTCTTTTTAGCTAGTAAATTAATACCATCGGCATCAATAACCAAAGGTGCTTTGTTGGTTTTTAAAAAGGCTTCAAATGCACTAGCCGTATCATTATCTGTCCCTGCTCCTATTCCAAAAGCTATAACAGTTGGTTCTAAATCAAATTTAATATTAGTAATCTTTTCTTCATCGCTATCCGTAATTACCATCGCTTCAGGAAAAGCTGCTTGTAATGGATAATACCCACATTTTGGTACAAATGCAGAAACTAATCCCGCACCCGAAGACAACGCAGCTCTACTAGCCAGTGTAACAGCTCCAATTTTACCATAACTACCGCCAACTATTAACGTATGTCCAAATTGCCCTTTATGCGAATATTTTTCACGCGGAATGTAATTAGATAATACTTCGTGTTTACCAATAAGTTCTACTTCGGTTTGAGTGGTATACAAAAACTCTTTATCTAAGCCTATATCCAAGACTTCCCATTGCACTGTGTATTTAGCAGTTTCTGGTAAAAAGAACACCAATTTTGGCGATGCAAAACTTAAAGTATACCCCGCCCAAACTACAGCATCTTCATCTTCAATTGCCTTATCTGGAAATAATCCCGAAGGGATATCAATAGCTAAAGTAAAGGCTTTACTAGCCCTAAAATGTAAAAATAATTGTTTTACCCATTCGTCTACCGGTCTATTTAATCCTATACCAAAAACAGCATCAACAATAATATCTTCTGGGTTTATAGCAGGAAAATCTTCGGCACAATTTAAAAGAACAGGCCATTTTTTAGTCACATTTTTAATCCTATCATAATTAACCAAAAAATCTTTGGATCGCTTATCGCTACAATTAATTATAAAGGTATTTACATTATAACCATGGGTTATTAAATGTCGCGCTAAAACAAGGCCATCGCCTCCATTATTGCCAATTCCGCAAAACACATGAATAGGTACTTGTGCCCCTTGCATTCGTGCATGTATCCAATTAAAAATTTGCGTACCTGCACGCTCCATTAATTCGGTTGAGGTAATATTTTGTCTTTCGGCAGTTAGTTTATCTCCTTCGTAAATCTGCTCTTTAGAAAATAGTTTCATTTGTTCTTTTTAATTATATTTTAACGCTCACATATAGCTTCCACATAGTTTGTATGTTAAGATTTAACTTTTCGTTATGGAAGTTTCATGTGTTATTATAGATTTTTCAATTCTTATTGCAATTTGTCGTTTTTTTTAAACGAATAGCGATTGAAGATAAGAATATTGTAAAAAAGTTATTTTAGTTTTTTTATAAGCCTAAAAGTAATACTTTTGATGGGTATTATATAACTATAATGAATCATTTCAACCAAAATACACTTCAAACTGTTTCTTTTCTAGTAAAAGGAACAACATCTATTTTTGGTACAATTACAAATACTACAACCCTTTGGGGTTACTAGTTATATATATTCCGCACACTTTTTTTGTAATTTTAAAAAATTACAACATCTCAACTATTATTTTTAATTATATAAGACATTAAAACATGAAAGTTTTAAAATTCGGAGGTACTTCGGTAGGCTCTTCAAAAAATATAAATAACGTTATTAACATACTAGTAGATTATAGTAAAACTGATACTATAGCTTGCGTAGTTTCTGCAGTTGGTGGCATTACAGATAAATTACTTTTAGCAGGTAAACAAGCGCAAAATAAAGAGGAAGCCTTTTTAGAAACGTTTGAAGGTATAAAAGAAAGACATTTTAACATTATTAAAGAGCTTAATCCAGACAACCACACTGCCATTTTGGAGTTTGTTGAGGATAAACTTAAAAGCCTAAAAAGTTTATTAGAAGGTATTTATTTAATTAATGAATTATCTCCTAAAACATCAGATAAGCTTGTTAGCTTTGGTGAATTATTATCGTCTTTTATCATTGCAGAAACTATGAAAAATAGAAGTTTATCTGCCGATGTTAAAAATTCACAAGAGCTTATAGTAACAAACTCAAATTTTACTAAAGCCGAGGTTGATTATACTGTTACAAATACTAATATTCGTGAGTATTTTAAATCTGCTAATCAAAAAATAACAATCCTTCCTGGGTTTATTTCTAAATCTAAGCTTGGAGAAATAACAACGCTTGGTCGCGGTGGTTCAGATTTTACGGCAGCTATAATTGCAGCAGCACTACATGTTGAACAATTAGAAATTTGGACCGATGTAAGCGGTATGTTTACAACCAATCCTAAATTAGTAAAACAGGCTTATCCAATCGATAAAATTTCATATCAAGAAGCTATGGAATTATCGCATTTTGGTGCCAAAGTGTTATATCCACCAACGGTTCAACCTGTGTTAAGTTTACAAATTCCTATTCATATAAAAAACACTTTAGAGCCGAATGCTGTAGGAACCATAATTTCTAATGAAGGAACAACATCAAGTTCACCAGTAAAAGGTATAAGTAATATTAGCAATATTGCATTATTAACTTTAGAAGGTACAGGAATGGTTGGCATTCCGGGGTTTTCAAAACGTTTGTTTGAAACATTATCACAAGAAAAAATAAATGTGATTATGATTACTCAAGCCTCTTCAGAACACTCTATTTGCTTAGGAATTGAAGATAAAGAAGCCGCAACTGCAAAAACAGCAATTGATACCGCTTTTGAGAATGAAATTGCTTTAGGCAAGATAGAACCTATTATTGTTGAAACAGGATTATCTATAATTGCCTTAGTTGGTGATAGCATGAAAAACCACCAAGGTATTAGCGGTAAAATGTTTAGTACTTTAGGAAAAAACAATATTAATATTAGAGCCATTGCTCAAGGTGCTTCAGAAAAAAATATAACAGCGGTTATTAACGAAAAAGATGTTAAAAAAGCTTTAAACACTTTACACGAGCAGTTTTTCGAGTCTAAAACAAAACAAATTAATGTCTTTATAACTGGTGTTGGAAATGTTGGCGAACGTTTGGTAGAACAAATTAAACAACAGAAAAAATACTTAAAGGACAATCTTAAAATTAAACTACGTGTTGCTGGATTATCGAATTCTAGACACATGATTTTTAATGAAGATGGAATCGATTTAAAAAATTGGAAAGAGCAATTAGCACAAGGCGAAAAAGCGTCTTTACAAGGCTTTTTTGAAAATACTAAAGCCTTAAATTTACGTAACAGTATTTTTGTTGATGTTACTGCGAATGCAAATGTTGCCGATTTATATGCGCAATATTTAAAAGAGAGTATTGGTATAGTGGCCTGTAATAAAATAGCCTGTTCAAGTGAATTTAAAAATTATAAAAACCTTAAGCAATTATCTTTAAAATATAACGCACCTTTTCTTTTTGAAACTAATGTTGGTGCAGGTTTACCTGTAATAGACACCTTAAATAATTTAATTGCTTCTGGCGATAAAGTAAACTCAATACAAGCGGTATTATCTGGAAGTTTAAACTTTGTATTTAACAACTTTACAGATAAAACTAAGTTTTACGATGTGGTAAAACAAGCGGGAGCAGAAGGCTATACAGAACCAGATCCAAGAATTGATTTAAGCGGTGTAGATGTTGCCCGTAAAATTTTAATTTTGGCTAGAGAAAGTGGTGTTAAAATGAATTTAGAAGACATTGAAAACACATCATTCTTATCGGAAGCTGGATTAAAAAGTGATTCAGTCGATGATTTTTACGATACTTTAATTGCAGACGAAGCGCATTACCAAAGCTTATACGCTTCGGCTAAAGCAAACAACTGCCAATTAAAATATGTAGCCAAGTTCGATAACGGAAAAGCAAGCGTTAGTTTACAGGAAATTCCAGAAGGACACCCATTTTATAATTTAGAAGGAAGTGATAATATTGTTATGTTCTACACAGAACGTTATGCTAAGCAACCTATGATTATTAAAGGTGCCGGGGCAGGTGCAGAAGTTACGGCTTCTGGTTTATTTGCAGACATTATTAGACTAGGAAACGATTAAATAAGTAAGCGGTTTGCTTGATTAGACTTCTGCTTTTGCGGAAATGACAAAAGAACTTTTGAAATGAACGAAATAAAAATATTTTCTCCGGCAACCGTTGCTAATGTAGCATGTGGTTTCGATGTTTTAGGGTTTTGCTTAGATAGTGTTGGCGATGACATGGTGATAAGAAAAACCGATAAAAAAGGCATTCATATTACTAAAATTGAGAATTTCGATTTACCATTTGAGACCGAATTAAACGTTGCTGGTGTATCGGCATTAGCCATGTACAATGCCATTGATGTTGATTTTGGTTTCGAAATTGAAATCTATAAAAACATAAAACCAGGAAGCGGTATTGGAAGTAGCGCTGCAAGTGCTGTTGGTAGCGTATTTGGAATGAATGAACTTATTGGAAGACCATTTAACAAAACGCAATTAACAGAATTTGCCATTAAAGGCGAAGCTTTAGCGAGTAAATGCGAACATGCAGACAACCTCGCTCCTGCTCTTTTTGGAGGTTTTACCTTGGTTAAAAGCATATCGCCTTTACAAATTTTAGAGATCCCTACTCCAAATGATTTGTTTGCTACAATAATACATCCGCAAATAGAAATTAAAACATCGGAGTCTAGAGCGGTATTGCCAAAAGAAGTACCTTTAAGTGATGCTATAGAGCAATGGGCAAACCTAGGAAGTTTAGTACACGCTTTGCATACTAGCGATTATAATTTAATTAGCAACTCGTTAAATGATGTAATTGTAGAACCTTACAGAAGCCAACTAATTCCGCTCTTTAATGACGTTAAACAGGCGGCATTACATGTTGGTGCTCTAGGAGCTGGAATTTCAGGTTCTGGTCCATCCATATTTTCGTTAAGCAAAGGTTTAGAAACAGCAACTAAAGTTAAAGAAGCTATGGCCGCTGTGTATTCCAAAACCGATATTGCTTTTGAAGTACATGTTACTAAAATTAATAATGAAGGCGTTAAGATAATTAGCTGAATGAAAGGTGACGGAAGACAGAAGACTAATGACAGAAGTGCTTATTTTTGTGAATATATAATTGTGGAAAACACATATTAAAAATAGAGATTCTTTATTGAGAACCTAAACGATTTTCAATCCCTAATAATTTGGACTTAGGTTAATCTTTTAATACATGGATAAATTTAAATTTGAGAAACTAATTATTTGGCAAAAAGCAATGGATTTTGGGGAAGTTATAGATCAACTGACTAATACTTTTCCTGAGAAAGAAAAATTCAACTTATCTTCTCAAATATGTCGCGCTTCAGATTCAATAGCATTAAATATATCGGAAGGCTTCATAGGGCAATCAAATCCAGAACAAAAGAAATTTATAGGTTATTCAATACGCTCTTTAGCGGAAGTCGTAACCTGCTTATTTAAATCTAAAAGAAGAAATTATATTTCAGAAGAAGAATTTACAAAATTATATAATGAAGCATACCATCTTATGAAGATGATGAGTGCTTTTAGAAAAAATATTAAATAAAATACGTTTTCATAATCGAAAATATTAACAAACACCCGTCTTCCGTCAAAGGTCTTCGGTCAACTTATTAAAACAATGAATTACTACTCACTAAATCATCAAGCTCCAAACACAACGTTTAAAGATGCGGTTATTAAAGGACTAGCGCCAGATAAAGGCTTATACTTTCCTGAAAGCATAACGCCATTGCCTCAATCGTTTTGGGATAATTTTGATAATTTATCGTATTCTGAAATTGCGTTTGAAGCTATAAAACAGTTTGTATCTCCAGAAATTCCAGAAGACGTTTTAAAAACTATTGTTAGCGAAACATTGTCTTTTGATTTTCCTGTTGTAAAACTAAACGAGAGCATTTCAACTTTAGAGTTATTTCATGGTCCAACCATGGCCTTTAAAGATGTTGGTGCGCGTTTTATGGCGCGTTGTTTAGGCTATTTTAATAAAGATAACACAAACGAAGTTACCGTTTTAGTTGCCACTTCTGGTGATACTGGAGGAGCTGTTGCCAATGGGTTTTTAGGTGTTAAAGGTGTTAATGTGGTTATACTCTACCCTAGCGGAAAAGTGAGCGATATTCAAGAAATGCAGTTAACTACTTTAGGTCAAAATATTAAAGCTTTAGAAGTTAATGGCACGTTCGACGATTGTCAAGCCATGGTAAAAACTGCCTTTTTAGATGAAGCGTTAACAAGCCAAATGCAATTAACCTCTGCCAATTCCATTAATGTAGCACGTTGGCTGCCGCAATTATTTTACTTTATGTTTGCTTATAAACAACTTAAAGCTAGTAATAAAGAGATTGTTTTTTCGGTGCCTAGTGGAAATTTTGGTAATGTATGCGCTGGTATGATGGCACAACAACTAGGTTTACCAATTAAGCATTTTGTAGCCTCTAATAATGCAAACAATGTTGTTACACGTTATTTAATTTCGGAGTTATACGAACCAAAACCATCTGTACAAACAATTAGTAATGCTATGGATGTTGGTGCTCCAAGTAACTTTATTCGTATTCAAGAAATTTATAAAAACCAATTTGAAACCTTAAAAGAAAACGTGTCGTCTTATAGTTTTTCTGATGATGAAACTCGCGAAGCCATGTTAGAAATTTACAATAAGTACAATTATGTTGCCGATCCTCATGGCGCTGTGGGCTATTTAGGTTGTAAATCGCATTTAGAGCAAAATCCGAATGCGCATTGTGTATTTTTAGAAACCGCACATCCTACTAAATTTTTAGATGTAGTTGAAGAAGTAATTAAAGAAGAGCAACCTTTACCAGAGCAAATACAAGCTGTAATGGGCAGAAAAAAAGAAGCGACTTTAATTTCTACCTACGAGGATTTAAAATCATTTCTTTTAAACTAATTGGGAATGACCTTTGATGATTGGATTGGTTTTTTAGGCGTATTCCAAATTCTTTTAGCATACTTGCTAAATGTTTTAGGCAAAATAAATAATAAACATTTAGCTTTTATATTATTAAATCTTGTTGGTGCTTCTATGGCGTGTATAGCCTCAATTTTAATACAATATTGGCCATTTATTATTTTAGAAGGTATTTGGGCTTTAGTGTCACTCTATAGTTTAATAACACTAAAAAAGGCATAATAAACTTATTCTTTACAACACACTTTTACTATCAAAAACTAAGACTTTGCTCCATAAATGTTGGTGCTTATCAACAAACTCTTGGTGTATTTTATGTTTTTGATATATGGCTTCATCTTTTTCATTTGCAAAAATGAGCATTTCGGTAACGGAGTAACTATTTTCAACAACATCTCTTTTCTCGGTTGAAGCTGGAACACCAATATGAATATCGGCCACTTGCTCGATGGTTTTCAATTGTTTTATACCTTCAATAAGTTGTTGCTTGTCTTCTAAAGATTCTGGATTTTCCAGCCAGAAAAAAACATGATGTACTAGTGGTCCCATATATTTTATTAATTATCCAGTAAATTTAATAAAATATATAGTTAGAAAGCTTATTTTATGATACTATGCTTATCGTGCGCTTTTAACAATTCCGCGAAAGCGCTAGCACTTTATATTATTACAAAACAAGAGTAATAATTGATTAGCATCTTGTTTTAAAACTATTGCTATTTCTATAATATTTACTACCTAAAAACGACCCGAAATAAGTATTATTAGTGTATTCTTTAAAGAATTATTTAGTCCAATAATTCTGGGTTATTAAGTATCAATTCTATCTTTTTAATAATAACCGTAATCTGGTCTAATTGCGATTCAATATTTCTAAAAAAGAGGCTAATATCTCTGTTTACCCAACTTTCCGATATAACTCGAGCGCCTAAACTTATTCGTAATACAGCACTTTGCACGCCATTAGTATATTTAACGTTTACAGCCTGCCCAATATGACATTTCTGTGCAGCCAACCTAAAAGTTTCAATAGGAGTGCCTTCAAAATGTTGTGAAATATCGGAGTTTAGCAACTTGTATAGCTTTTTTACCTGATTGACAGTCAAAGGGTCTTCATTTTTAAGAATAAAAAACGGGAATATGGTACGCATATTTCGAATTCCAAACTCTTTGTTATTATAGGTGTTGGCACGCGTTACAGTACTGTAAACTGGCTGTAAAAACGGAGCGTCGTTTATCGAGTCTTCAACAAAATTGCAAAACATTTCAATACCCATATTTCTATACAGTACTGGTGTTTTAAAATAACGTTCCATTTCTACTATGGCTGCATTCCATCGCATGTAAGAGCCATAATTAAAACCATCGGATAAATCTTTAGAACAAAACCAAGATGTTGGCCAATCGGAAGCATTAAAATATTGCACTAAGCCTTTTGGCAATTTACTTTTTACACAATCGATTAGTTTACTAACACGTTCCGGAAAAATTAAGGCTCCTGAATAAGGAGGGCCTGTAAAGAACTTACTTCCTGTAATACTAACAATATATCCGTTTTTTAAATAATTTTGAATATCAGATGGATCTAATCGTAATTGTGCGGCATCAATAATAACTTGCATGGATAAATCCTTTATGCTATATAACTCTTGCATCATTTCTTTACTTGGCGATTGATAACCTAGTTTTGAATGATCCATGACATGTAACACCACATGACGACCTAATTTATTAGTATCTGATATAGCTGTAAAAACTTCTTTATCTAAAGCTTCAGTAGATTTTAATTGTCCTTTGTCATCTCTAAATGGAATTTTAATTAAATCGACATCCCTAAAGCCTTGCATTTGTTCGCCTTTGGTAATAGGAAAATTTAAGGCCGTATTATTTTCAAAATGACATCCTTTTAATGCTGCTGGCACACCACTACCCGTCTCGTCTGATGCTACCAAAACATGGGTAATTTCCTTATCGGTAATAATTTGGGTAATGGCCGCTATTTGTAAAGATGAATCTGTTCCCGAAGGCGAAAAAATAATTTCGCAAGCTTCGTTTAGTTTAAATATTTTTCTAAGATTGGTTTTTAGTAACTCCGAAAAATCTGTAGTACTAGTTTCAAATCCATTTTTAAGACTGTTTTTAATTAAAATACTTCTTGTTTTATCGGTTTTATCGAATGCAAAATTAGAAACACTCGTTGCTGTAGACGATGCAAATGTAAAGGCATCTGGTCTTGGAAACGGACGACAGCCATATTTGTTTAACAATTCAACTTCGTCTATATTTAATCTAAAATCGCCACCTGCCATTAATAAATACTCGGTTGGTTTTGCTAAATTATCAACAATAGGTTTCCAAGATTCTTTAAATTCTTTATTACCACTTGTTAACCCATGAAATGCTTGTAAATCTTTACTCTTCAGTAAAAAATCAACATCAATAGTACTATCGTTTTTAATTAAATTGATTAGAAAATAATCAAGGTTTTTTAGTTTTTCTTTATCTTCTTTAGGCAATAGTTGGTAAAAAATGCGAGTAACTTCAAAGGCTGCCACGTCGCATAAGGCCATATCGTCTTTTTTATTTTCTAGGGCCTTATACCAAAGTTGCCATTCTATACCATACCTTAAATATACCAAGGCTAAAACAGGATTTCTTAAATATAACTCCCCTATTATAATAGATTTATTAGGTACAATTTTAAAAACATTTGGGACACTAGTAGAGGTTATAATTTGAATGTTATTTATTTTAGGTACCGTATTAAACCTTTTTAATACATGCACTAGGTAATTAACATTTTCTTTTTCAAACAAAGATGTTCTTTTGTATTGATTCTCAATTAGTATATTATTCGTCATAAGCCCTTTTATTTAAAACTTTCTAAGTGTTTAGATTGCTCTAAAAACCAATCTGTAGCTTAGGGATAATTATAAATCTATTTGTTACAATTTAATAATTAAACCTTTAAAAAGTAGAAAGAATTTAAATTTTTTAAAACGCACGAAAATAAGCTACTTAAAATAAAAGTTTCTAAAATATTTCCTAAAGTTTATTTATAATTTAAGTTAACAAATATGGTAACTCTATTTACAAGAAATAAAACAAAGCTTGTTAACTTTAACAAACCTTTTTATCCTTCCGCGAAAGCGTTAATATAAATTTTCAATACATTTGTTTTTGATATATATTAATGAGATTCCCTCCTTCGAGGGAAGTATAAATACTTGTTTTCAATGAAAAACACAGCCTTAACAGAAACTCACAAAGCTCTAGGAGCCAAAATAGTCCCTTTTGCAGGGTACAATATGCCTGTACAATATGAAGGTGTAAATGCCGAACACGAAACCGTACGTAATAGTGTTGGCGTGTTTGATGTATCGCACATGGGTGAGTTTTTAATTGAAGGCGAGCACGCTCTAGATTTAATACAAAAAATTTCTAGCAATGATGCTTCTAAATTAACTATTGGTAAAGCACAATACAGCTGCATGCCTAATGAAGATGGTGGTATTGTTGACGATTTAATTATTTACAAAATTAAAGACGATGCCTATTTACTGGTTGTAAATGCAAGTAATATAGAAAAGGATTGGAATTGGATTCGATCTAAAAACGAAATGGGTGCAACCATGCGCGATTTAAGTGAAGATTACTCTTTACTTGCAATTCAAGGTCCTAAAGCCGTTGAAGCCATGCAAAGCCTTACGAGTCATGATTTATCTGCTATTAAGTTTTATAATTTTATAGTTGGTGACTTTGCGGGTATTGAGCATGTTATCATTTCGGCAACAGGTTATACTGGTAGTGGTGGTTTTGAAATTTATTGTAAAAATAATGAGGTAAAAGAGGTTTGGGATAAGGTTTTAGAAGCAGGTGCCGATTTTGGTATAAAACCTATTGGACTTGCGGCACGCGATACGCTGCGCTTAGAAATGGGGTATTGTCTTTACGGAAATGATATTGATGATACCACCTCGCCTATTGAAGCAGGTTTAGGGTGGATTACTAAATTCACCAAAAAATTTACAAACTCTGAAGCTTTAAAAGCAGAAAAAGAAAAAGGCCCAAAACGTAAACTTATCGCATTTCAATTAGAAGAACGTGGCATACCACGCCAAGGGTACGATATTGTTGATGGCCAAGGCAAAACTATTGGTGTTGTAACTTCAGGAACCATGAGTCCGTCCTTAGGAAAAGGCATTGGCTTAGGTTATGTACCTACTATTTTTGCCGATGTTAATAGCAAAATAAATATACAAATACGTAAAAACGCTGTTCCTGCTACGGTTGTTAAATTGCCGTTCTACAAATAAATATATGACAGATTTTCAAGCCGTTTTAAACAGCATTTATCAGGATGCCATTCATGCTACCGATAAAGGTGTTGTAGCCTCGTACATTCCAGAATTAGCGCACGTAAATAAAGATAATTTTGCAATCCAACTACGTACAGCTACGGGTAAAACTTTTGGAGTTGGAGATTATAATACACCTTTCTCCATACAAAGTATATCGAAAGTTTTAGCTTTATCCAAAGCCATGTCACTTATTGGTGAAGATATCTGGAAACGTGTTGATGTAGAACCATCTGGACACCCGTTTAACCAATTGGCATTATTAGAAATTGAAAATGGTATTCCTAGAAATCCGTTTATAAATTCTGGTGCTATTGTAATTGCAGATATCTTGGTGTCTCATTTAAAAAACCCAAAAGAAGATTTTTTAAATTATGTACGCGAACTTGCTGGCGATACTAACATTAATTATAATATTGATGTAGCCAAATCGGAGCAATCTACAGGGTTTAAAAATTTTGCAGCCGCCAATCTTTTAAAATCATTCAAAAATTTAAATAACCCGGTCCATGTTGTATTAGATTTCTATTTCTATCAATGCGCTATAGAAATGACATGTAGCCAATTATCAGACACTTTTTACCTCTTTGCCAATAATGGTAAATGCTTGCAGAATAAGCTCCATATTACCGATAGGCAAGTAAAACGTGTAAATGCTTTAATGCTTACATGTGGATTTTACGACGAAGCTGGAGAGTTTGCTTTCGAGGTTGGTTTACCCGGAAAAAGTGGTGTTGGTGGTGGTATTGTTGCACTTTTACCAGACCACTTTGTAATTACAACATGGTCGCCTGGTCTTAATAAAAAAGGAAACTCTAAATTAGGCATGCAAGCTCTAGAGCAATTTACGACTAAAACTAAGCAGTCCATTTTTTAGTACATCTTCATTGGTGAAATTTGATACATGATAAAGCGAGAAGGTAAACATAGAATACTAATAATAGGCGGAAGCGGCTTTTTAGGAAACTCTATTTACAAAGAGCTCTACCCCTATTTTAGAACTTTTGGCACCTATAATACTGCAAATAATCCATTTGAAAAAAACCATCAATTTTTTCAATACAATATTGAAGAAGACGACATTTACGAAATACTCGACATTGTAAAACCTACTATTATTATTTCGGCTTTACGTGGCGATTTTTCAAAGCAAGTATTAATGCATCAACATCTTGCAGAATATGTAATAATTCATGGTGTAAAAATTATTTTTATTTCATCTGCCAACGTTTTCGATGCTTATATAAAATACCCAAGTTTCGAATACGATAAAACATACAGTAATAGCGTTTATGGGCATTTCAAAATAAAAATTGAAAACATGCTATTGCGCTTACCTAAAAAACAAGTCGTTATTTTAAGGTTACCTATGGTATTTGGGGCACATTCTCCTAGAGTGCAAGACATTATTAAGCTTACCAACGAAAAGGAACCTATTGAGGTTTTTCCTAATTTAATAATAAATGTTACTACGGCATCGAAAATCACACAACAAATTCATTATATCATTAACCGAAATAAATTTGGTATTTACCATCCAGGAAGTAACGATTTGGTACATCATGAAGATTTTATAAAAGAAATAGTAAAATCTTTAGAACTCCTTAGCCAACCTATTTACAAAAGGGTTTATACCACAAATGATGATAGGTATTTAGCTGTTTTACCCAAATTCAACACGCTACCAAAACATTTACAAATTAAGAGTGACGATATTCTAACAGATTTAAAAATATAGTTTATTTTTAATACGAATTACTAAAACCATAAGTATGAATAAACTATCAGACGATGATATAGAGAAAAAATTACTTCGATTTCCAGATTGGGAATACTACGAAAATGCCTTACACGGCGAATTCGAATTCGAAAACTTTAAAGATTGCTTTAGCGCTATGAGCCGCATTGCTTTTGAGTGCGAAGCTTTAAACCATCATCCCAACTGGAGCAACACATATAATGTACTTACCATATCATTATCAACTCACGATGCCGATGGTGTTACTAATAAAGACTTTTTATTAGCCGAAGCCATAGAGAACATTGTAGAACCAGATGAGGAATAAAGTAACTAGCCCTTTTAAAGGCTAGCTAGTAAATTAAACTTTATAAAAATTTAAACGAGTTCAATTAGTAGATTTTTTTAAATTTGCTACATTGAAAATTTTAAATGAATTTAAATAGTTCTGATTCGTCGGAAATAAAAAATAACTTATATAATTATGGGAAGAGCTTTCGAGTTTAGAAAAGCAAGGAAAATGAAACGTTGGTCTGCTATGAGCAAAGCCTTTACACGTATTGGTAAAGACATTGTAATGGCTGTAAAGGAGGGTGGCCCAGATCCGGATAGTAACTCGCGTTTAAGAGCTGTTATACAGAATGCAAAATCTGTAAACATGCCAAAAGACAACGTTGAGCGCGCCATAAAAAAAGCAAGTGAAAAAGGTCAAGGTGATTATAAAGAGGTTATTTTTGAAGGCTATGCACCACATGGTATTGCAATTTTAGTTGAAACAGCCACCGATAATAATACAAGAACCGTTGCCAATGTGCGTAGTTATTTTAATAAATGCGATGGTAGTTTAGGAACTTCGGGCTCAGTGGTATTTATGTTCGACCATACTTGTAATTTCCGAATTAATGCCGAAGGATTAGACCCTGAAGAATTAGAACTAGAATTTATAGATTTTGGTGCCGAAGAGGTTTTTGCAGACGACGATGGCATATTAATATATGCACCTTTTGAAAGTTTTGGAGCTATTCAAGCAGAATTAGAATCTAGAGAGATTGAAATATTATCTTCTGGGTTTGAGCGCATACCGCAAGTCACAAAACCATTAAATGCAGAACAAGCAGCAGATGTTGAGAAACTGCTAGAAAAACTTGAAGAAGATGACGATGTACAAAATGTATATCACACCATGGAAGAAACAACAGAGTAAAACAAATTATATATTAATTAAAAAGAGAACTAAACGGTTCTCTTTTTTTAATTTCTAAACTATTAAATTATGAATTGGGGATTTATAGGATGCGGTAGCGTAACCGAGGTTAAAAGCGGACCAGCATATCAACAAACAAAAGATTTTAATGTAGTTGCTGTTATGCGCCGCAACGAAGAAAAATTATTGGACTATGCTAAACGACATAACATACCAACCACGTATACCGATGCCGATACTTTAATTAACGACCCCAATGTAGATGCCGTGTATATTGCCACACCACCAGATACTCATAAACTCTATGCCCTAAAAATAGCCGCTGCCGGCAAACCTTGCTGTATAGAGAAACCGTTAGCACCTAGTTATGCAGATAGTTTAGAGATACAAAAGGCATTTCAAGAAAAAAACATACCCTTGTTTGTTGCTTATTACAGACGTTCACTACCCCGATTTTTAAAAGTTAAGGAATGGCTAGATAACCAACGTATTGGCGAGGTAAGACATATAAACTCACATTTAAGCAAACCTGCAAGCGAACTAGACACCTCAAAAGATTATAACTGGCGAACAGATAGCAACATTGCACCTGCAGGCTATTTTGATGATTTAGCAAGCCATGGTTTAGATTTATTTACCTTCTTTTTAGGCCAAATTAATAATGCCACAGGCTTTAGTTTAAACCAACAAGGCTTATACTCTGCAAAAGATGCCGTTACAGCGTCGTGGCTGCACGACAATGGTATTACAGGTTCGGGAACATGGAATTTTGGATGCCATCAACATTTAGACCTAGTAACTATTTATGGTAGCAAAGGCACAATCAAGTTTTCAGTATTTCATGAAAACCCTATTTACTTAGAAACAGATACACTAAAGGAAGAACTTTTTATAGATAACCCAAAACACATCCAAAAATATCATGTCGAGAATATGCAAAACTATTTTAAAGACCATGATAAAGCCCATCCTTCAACAGGGCAAACAGCCTTACATACCAGTTGGATTATGGATAAAATTTTAGGTGCTATTTAATATTTAACCAACCAATTTTAATGTCATTTTTAGATAAAAATATTTTATAAAAATATTTTTATTAATTGTAAAACATATTCTAAAAAAGAATAATTTTACTTAAAATCCACATGGGTTTGTTTTACTAAAAATGAACAAATATATTGTTGTAAATCAGACAGATAAATGGAGCTTTTCCATTGAAAATATTAAAGTAATTTCATCACAAGATTACCTTACTAATCCTGATTTTTCAAAAATTAAAAAAGCAAGAATCTTTAATCTCTGTAAAGATTACTCCTACCAATCTAAGGGCTATTACGTATCGCTTTTAGCGGAAGCTCGCGGACATTCAGCCATACCTACAGTTAAAAACATTGTAGATTTAAAAACCATTAAATTGGTTAGAATGGTGTCTGATGAGTTTGAAGAAACAATTCAAAAAAGTTTAAAAGGCATAAAGTCTCAAGAGTTTACCTTAAGTATTTACTTTGGGCAAAACGTAGCTAAAAAGTATAAGGAATTAAGCGGCTTATTTTACAAGCATTTTCAAGTGCCCTTTTTAAGAGTGAAGTTTAATTATACTACCAAATGGAACATTCAAAGTATTAAAGCCATTTCAGAATCGCAAATACCCGAAGAGCATATGGAAAGTGTTCATGAATTTGCTAATCAATTCTTTTCTAAAAAACGCTACGATACACCAAAAGTAATCAATTCAGATTTCGATTTAGCCATTTTAGTAGACCCTAATGATCCTGCGCCACCAAGCAATCCTAAGGCTATTAAAAAGTTTATAGATATTGCTGAAAAAATGAATATTTATGCCGAAGTTATTGAGCCTAAAGATTTATCGCGCCTAACTTCTTTTGATGCCTTATTTATAAGGCAAAGCACCGATGTAAATAATGAAGCCTATGCCTTTGCCCGAAAAGCACAACAGTTAGGCATTGCTATTGTAGATTACCCCGATGCTATTTTAAAATGCTGCAATAAGGTGTATATGGCCGAAGCTTTACAAAATGCAAATATTGCTACGCCTAAAACTATAATAGTACACAAAGATAATAGAGATGCTATTTTAGAACACACGGGCTTACCTTGTGTTTTAAAAGCACCCGATTCTACATTCTCGTTTGGTGTAAAAAAAGCAAAAAACGAAGCCGAATATAATACGTTGGTAAACAACATGCTTAAGGAATCCGATTTGATTATAGCACAAGAATTTTGCCCTTCTACCTACGATTGGCGTATTGGTATTATAGACGACAAACCCTTTTTTGCTTGTAAATACTATATGGCCAAAGGGCATTGGCAAATTTATAATTGGAATGCTAAGAAAAAAAACGAGCAAGATGGCGATGCCGATTGTTTACCCATAGAAAAAGTGCCTAAAAACATCTTGAACATGGCTATAAAATCGGCTAAACTTATGGGTAAAGGGCTTTACGGTATAGATATAAAAGTCGTTAATAAAAAACCTATGGTTATAGAAATTAATGATAACCCTAATATAGATTTTGGTGTAGAAGACGAATATTATGGCGACAACGTATATATTGAAGTTTTAAATGCCCTAAAAAAGCGATTAGAATAAAACACGTTATAAGCGGGCAAAAACAAACACTAGCTCCACAAAACACACGCGAGATAAATCTCGAAATTATAAAATTTTAATAGTAAGGTAATGGGTAAAAAATATCATTTATTTGAAGTTTATGGTATCGAATTGGAATACATGTTAGTTAATCAATCTAACCTAAAGGTAGCGCCTATAGTTGATGCACTTTTAACAAAAAAGAATGGTGAGCTAACTTCCGATATTGAAAATGGCACTATGGCTTGGAGCAACGAATTAGTAGCTCATGTGGTAGAAATAAAAACCAATGGACCAACAGCTAATTTAAATAGCTTATCCAATGAGTTTCATAAAAACATAGCAGAAATCAATGCGTTATTACAACCATTAAATACGCAATTATTACCAACGGCCTCACATCCGTTAATGAATCCGTTAACCGACACACAACTCTGGAAACACAGTTATAGTGAAGTGTATGAGCTTTACAACAGAATTTTTAATTGTAAAGGTCATGGTTGGAGCAACGTACAAAGCACGCATATTAATTTACCGTTTTACGACGATAATGAATTTGAAAAACTACATGCTGCCATACGAATTCTGCTACCGCTTATTCCTGGTTTATGTGCAAGTTCACCAATTCTTGAAGGGCAATCTACGGGCTTTAAAGATACCCGTTTAGAATATTATAAAACCAACCAAAAGGAAATACCAGAAATGACAGGTTTTGTAATTCCGGAACAAGTTTTTAGTAAATCGGATTATCATAAAACCATTTTTGAACCTATTAAAAAAGCAATTAAACCTTTTGATACCCAAAATATATTGGATCATCATTTTTTAAACTCAAGAGGTGCTATTGCTAGGTTTGATAGAAATGCTATAGAAATTAGATTAGTAGATATACAAGAATGCCCAAAGGCAGATATGGCTATTTGTGTCCTAATAATTGAAGTTCTAAAACATCTTGTTAATGATGGTTTTACTTCGCTTTCAAATCAAAAAGAATGGTCGAATGTATCCCTTTTTAATCTTTTAAACCCCATTATAAAATCGGGTGAAGCTTATATAGTTTCAGATGTTAACTATTTAGACTTATTTGGAATCCATGAACCTTTAAGCGTTCAAAATATTTGGAAAAAAATATACGAAGACGTAAAACCTAATATTGATGCATCGCATTATGAAGCCTTAGATATTATATTAAATGAAGGGACTTTATCAACCAGAATATTAAAAGCCATTGCCAATAACTTTTCAGAAGACAACATTAAAACCATTTATTTTGATTTAGCAAATTGTTTACAAACCAACAGCTTGTTTAGAGCATGAAACTCATTTTAACTTGCGAACATGGAGGATGCTTTATTCCAGAAAACTTTCAGAAGTATTTTGAAAACGCTCAAGATGAGTTAAATACCCATCGAGGTTACGATTTAGGTGCACTATACCTCTTTACAGCCTTACAACCTCTTGCCTATTTTTCCAAATCTAGTAAGGTAAGTAGGCTTCTAATAGAGCTTAACCGTTCGTTACACCATGCCAAGTTATTTTCAGAATTCAGTAAAAACCTCACAAAGCTTGAAAAAGACAATGTAATAGAGCACTACTATTCTCTGTACAGACATGATGTTGAATCGCAAATAAAAAAGTTAATAGATGCTAATGAGCAAGTTCTGCATATTTCGGTACATAGCTTCACTCCTGTTTTAAATTCTACCGAAAGGCGTTGCGATATTGGTTTGCTATTTGACTCTAGAATTAAAAAAGAAAAAGCCTATTGCACTTTATTAAAAAAAGAAATAAACAGGTTTTATCCCACATTTAATGTGCGATACAACTATCCATATTTAGGAAAAGCAGATGGTTTTACAACCTATTTACGCAAACAATTTCCTGAAAATTATGTGGGTATTGAGTTGGAATTAAATCAAAAATTCGCAAATAATAACAAGGTATCTTTTAATATTAAGCAAGCACTATACAACGCTATTGAAAGTACTATTTATTCTTAACAAAAATCAATTTGAATCGTCCGTTAGTTTGGTCCCGTTGTTCCAACTCAAATTGTGGCAACGACTTAAAAAGTGGTGTTAATTTTTGAAACCCAAAGTTTCTAGAATCAAAGTTAGGTTGCTTTTTAAGGATTAAAGAACCTACATCGCCTAAAAATGCCCAACCATCATCGTCGGCAGCATCATCAACCGAGTTTTTTAATAGTTTAATTACCTTTGGCGTAATGTTGTAAAGATTTGCCTTTTTAGGCTTGTTAGATTGCTTATCCTTAGGATCTTCGTCTTCATCTAGAGCTAAAATTTCCAAATAAATAAACTTGTCGCAAGCTACAATAAAAGGATTAGGCGTTTTCTTCTCGCCCATTCCATAAACTACCATAGCAGCTTCTCTTAAACGCGTTGCAAGCTTTGTAAAATCGCTATCGGAGGATACTAAACAAAACCCATTAACCTTTTCGGAATATAAAATATCCATTGCATCAATAATCATTGCAGAATCGGTCGCGTTTTTTCCAGTAGTATAACCATATTGTTGTATGGGTGTAATGGCATTTTCAAGCAAAACATTTTTCCATTTAGATAAATGCGGCTTGGTCCAATCTCCGTAAATACGCTTAATGGTAGGTGTACCGTATTTGGTAATTTCCTCCATCATTTCTGTAATGTATTTTGAAGGTATATTATCTCCGTCAATTAATACAGCAATTTTAGTGTCTTTAATCATATTTGTTAAAGATAAACAATAATAAAACGAAATTAAAAAGTTGCTATAATAATTATTTTAACTTTTATTTAGGTAAAGAAATATTAAGATATATCTATTTTTACTGCGACTAATTCAAACATTTAGGTGAAAACCTAATAAAACACAAAATATTTCTATGAAATTAAATCAAATTACTTTTAAATTTATCCCACTTTCTTTATTGATTTTTCTTCTATGCATACCTTTTAGTACAGAAGCTCAAAATAAAAAAAAGAGGAATAAAAAAAATGCTATTGAAGCTACAGAAACCAAACCTGCTAAAAAGCCTAAGGAAAAATCTATAGCAGATTTAACAAAAGCTAGCAAAAAAATTGAAGGCTTATTTACAGTATACCAAGACACTATTACAGGCGAATTGCAAATGGTTATAACACAAAACCAATTGGATAAAGAGTTTATATACTTTAGTCAAATTGCTGATGGTGTCCTAGATGCTGGAAGAATAAATAGAGGGTCTTACCGAGGCTCTAAAGTGTTTACCGTATCAAAATACTTTAATAAAATTGAATTTATTACTCAAAACACAGCCTTTTATTTCGACCCTAACAATGCCATTTCAAAATCTAAAGACGCTAATATTAGCCAAGGCGTTATGGCGAGTTTAAAAATTGAAGCCACCAACGAGGATGAAGGTTTGTATTTAATAAAAGCTAACGATTTATTTTTAAAAGAAACATTTTCGCAAGTAAAACCGGCTTCTAGACCAGGAACACCTCCTACATCATTTAAGTTAGGAAGTTTGGATAAAGCCAAGACTAAAATAAAGGACATAAAAAACTATCCTGAAAATGTAAATTTAGAGGTGGAATATGTGTATTCTACACCGTCGGTTTTAAATGGTGGCTCTAGTGCGGTGTCCGACGGCAGAAATGTTAGTATAAAAGTGTTTCATAGTTTAATTGCTATGCCAGAAAACAATTTTGAACCGAGATTCGACGACCCTAGAGTTGGTTATTTTACAACTGAAATTACCGATCAAACTTCAACAAGTGTAACCCCGTATCGCGATTTAATAAACCGATGGAATTTAGTTAAAAAAAATCCAGAAGCCGAATTATCTGAACCGGTAACACCAATTACTTGGTGGATGGAAAACTCTACACCTATCCAATGGCGTGAAACTATAAAAAATGCTGTACTGCAATGGAATGTAGCTTTTGAAAAGGCTGGTTTTAAAAACGCCATTGTAGTAAAACAACAACCAGATGATGCCGATTGGGATGCTGGAGATATTCGTTATAACGTATTACGATGGACAGCTTCTCCAACACCTCCATTTGGAGGTTACGGTCCAAGTATGAAAAACCCTAAAACTGGTGAAATTTTTGGAGCAGATATCATGCTAGAATATAAACACTTTACCAATCGTGTTTTTTATGATAAAGTTTTTGAAACTGCGGCTAATGAAACTCTATATAACGCCAATACTCATCAAGATGAATTGTATTGTTCTTTGGGCCATGAATTACATAATGAGGTAATATTTGCAAGTACCGTGGCCTCGGTAGCTGGAGCGACAGATTTAGAAATGGAACGTATTAAAAAAGAGTCTATGACGGCTTTAATTATGCACGAAATTGGACATACGCTAGGTTTAAATCATAACATGAAAGCGAGCCAATTATTTTCGCCAGAACAACTTGAAGATGCCAATTTTATAAAAGGAAAATGTTTAACGGCTTCGGTAATGGATTATGCAGCATTAAATATTACAAGAGACCGCAGTAAACAAGGTCAATACGATGACGTTGCTGTAGGACCGTACGATATTTGGGCCATCCAACTAGGTTACACACCTTTTAAAACTGAGGCCGACCGACAAGCCTTGTTAAACGAATCGACGAAACCAGAACATATTTTTGGAAACGATGCAGATGATATGCGCTCGCCAGGTAAAGCTATCGATCCAAGAGTGAATGTATCCGACCAATCTAACAATCAAATTAAATGGGCTGTTGATAGAATTGAATTGGCGAATGACTTAATGAAAGATTTAAAATTTAAGTTTATAACTACCGGAGAATCGTATCAAGAATTAAGATCTGTGTATTATTTGTTAAGCGGACAAAAAGCATCGGCTACAAATACCATTTCTAGATTTATTGGTGGTGTTTACGTAGATCGTTCTATGGCGGGGCAAGACCAAGCCAAACAACCTTATACTCCTGTGAGCTTAAAAGACCAAAAACGAGCTATGAATGCTTTAAAAACTTATGTGTTTGCACCAGATGCCTTTAAAGCTCCAAATGATTTATATAATTATTTAGCAAAACAACGCAGAGGGTTTAATTTTATGAGCGAACCTGAGGATCCTAAAATTCATAATCAAGTATTAGGTTATCAAAAAAATGTATTAAATCAACTTTTACACTATAATACATTACAACGAATTACTGATTCTGAGTTATATGGAAATGAATACACCTTATCGACCTTTATGGTCGATTTGAATGATGCTATTTTTAAAACAGACATCTCAGGCTCTGTAAATTCATTCAGACAGAATTTACAATTAGAATATACTAATATGCTAATTGGTATGCTTACAGGTAAACAAAGCAGTAAGTATACAAACACTGCTAAATCGATGGCATTGTACAACCTTAAATCCATAAGAACTATGGCTGAGCCCTCTGGAAATATAGCTTCTAGAGCCCATAAACAGCACTTAAGAACTTTAATTGACAATGCTGTTAAGGAGATAAAATAAGCCAAAAGGCAGTAAAAAAAATAAAAGCTACTTCTTTAATGAGGTAGCTTTTGTTGTTTTGGGCAAGCGCATGTTTCTTTTTAGGGACAATAAATTGTTTACTTTATGTTTCATACACTTAGTTAATAAGAAAACAATAGTTGTGCCAAATTTTAAAATCAAACATAAAATTATGAATATTGTGGTTTTTTACCAACTACGCCTTTATAGAAGTTATGCATAAATTCAAAATCTGCCTCCACATTATCCGTTGGGTAAAATGGCTCTGAAATCACATTTTGCTTATTTTCAAAATCAAGAGTAAACATTATTATAGGAACATTGGCTTGTTTAGCAATGTAGTAAAACCCAGTACGCCATTTATCTACTTTTTTTCTAGTGCCTTCGGGAGCTAAAGTCATTCTAAACTCATCGTATTGAGTAAATAATTTAGCAATAGTATCCACTTTATTTTCGCTGGTTTGCCGGTTTAAAGGTGCTCCGCCTAAAGCTCTAAAAAACCAACCAAAAGGAAAGACAAACAACTCCTTTTTGCCAACAAAATTAGTTTTTACACCTGTAACTTTACGCAACAAAACACCTATATAAAAATCGTGCCAACTTGTGTGCGGCACAGCTATTATTACAGCCTTTTTTACAGTGTTTTTCGAGAACGACGTATTACCTACAGCTTGCCATCCTAATAGTCTAAAATATATTAGTTTTGCAAGCCATTTCATACTACATTTTTTGATATAAAGCTTTCAACTTTTGTTTAGTAATGGTTTTTTTCCAATGTTTACCTAAAGCATTTTCCCATAGCGGTACTAAACCTAAAGCAACATCAATCATAATATCGAATTCACTATCGCTTAAATCGGCACAAATACCTGTTGGTAACGTAATGTTATGTTTAGCTTTCATTTGTTTAAAAACCTTAACACCTTCTGGGTAAAACTCCTCTAAATGATCAAAAACAATACAATTACCTATACCATGCTTGGTTCCTAGTAAATACGCTAAACCATAGCTCATTGCGTGAGCAACACCCACTTGCGAGTAAGCAATACTCATTCCGCCATGCCATGAGGCCATCATTAGTTTTTCTTGAGATTCCGTTTCTGAAAGATTATCACTTAAAAATATTTCATTGCATAACTCTAAAGCCATTTGCCCGTAAGTTTCACTAAATGTGTTTAAATACGTACCGGTTAAAGACTCTATACAATGTACATAACAATCCATCCCTGTGTAAAACCACTGGTCTTTTGGAACATCTTTAGTTAGTTCTGAATCTAAAATAACTTGATCAAAAGGCGTATAATCTGAATTTATACCTAATTTTTTATCTGGACCTGTAAGCACCGTTGTTCTTGAAACTTCGGCTCCTGTTCCAGAAATTGTTGGAACACCAACATGGTATATAGCAGGGTTTTTAACTAAATCCCAGCCCTGATAATCTGCTGCACCACCATCATTAGTAATCATGATAGAAACTGCCTTTGCCAAATCTAATAAAGTACCGCCACCTATTCCTATAATACCAGAAGGCCGTTGTTTAGACTGTAATATAATATCTTCGACAAGTTCATCAACTTGCGATGTTTTAGGTTCTTCTTTTGCCGAAACAAAAATAATTCTATCATCGTAGGATAGTGATATTCTAGAAGTAATCCATGGATTGCTTTTAAAAACATCATCTATTAAAAAGATAAAGGGCGCATGGATTCCAAGACGTTTTGGAGCCAAAATATCATTTAATTGATTAAAACCACCTCTGCCAAACAATACTTTTGGCACCATTGGAAAGTTCTTATAAGTCATTTATATAATTTCTTTATAAAAGGTAAAAATACCATTATTTTATTTTCTATTGGTTTAAATACTGCTGAAATTTCTCAGAAAAAAGTCCAACATGGTAACCATCTACTAATGCATGATTAACATTTATGGCGACATTAATTGTTAATCCATTGTCTACCTCTGTTACTTTGCTAAAAGCAATTTTGGGTACACACTCCAATTGACCCGAAACAGGTTCTTTATGCCCAATAAAATTTAGCCATGGTAATGCGGAACAATGTACACAATCAAGCCCGTTTTTGGGAGGAAATAAATCGTTTGAATTTTTAATACGGTATTTTTCTGCTTCCAAGTTATCAAGAAATACACCAAGATTTTCACTATAGTCAATAAAAGAAAAAGCAATGGTTTTATCTGCCCTCATAATTGTTGATGAAGCGTGTATAACATCGTACTGTACTACATTACCGTTTTCTATTCTATATTTTAAATTGTCTACTTCGTTTATAGCACGCATACAAGCATGCAAATAAGTCGCAAAAAAAGATATTCCTTTTTCCTTAGCAAAATGATACGCTTTAGTAACATTAAAAGGAATTACTAATCCAAAATAAGGATCGGCCAAACTAGAAAAATGCTCGAAATGCTGTTTTCTGTTCCAAGTATTTATATCGATAATCTTCATATTATTTTAGAATATTTAATACTTTATCTATAGAACTTAAAGTTTTGTATGCTTTACCATTTTTTTCGGCATCTGTAACCTCTTCATGTGCCCATGTGGTATGAAACGGTACATGGATAGCATGAGATTTTATATTTATTAGAGGTAATACATCAGATTTTAAGGAATTACCTATCATTAAAAACTCTGATGGATTAATATCTAAATGATTTAATAAATTGGAATAATTAGCTTCTTTTTTATCACTTAAAACCTCGATATGATGAAAATAATCTGTTAATCCAGATTTTTCCAACTTCCGTTCTTGATCTAGTAAATCGCCCTTGGTAGCTAAAATTAACCGGTACTTTTTTGATAAGGTTTTTAGCACTTCTTCTACCCCATCTAAAAGTTCTACAGGTTTATTAAGCATATCTTTTCCAATATTTAATATGGCTTCAATGGTTTTTGTAGACACATTATAATTTGAAATCTCCAAAGCCGACTCGACCATGGATAGTGTAAATGCTTTAACACCGTAACCGTATAACGGTAAATTGTCAATTTCCATTCTAAATAGTTCTTGGTCTATTTTATTTACCGTTTCGTATTTAGATAAAAGTTGAGCAAATTCTTTTTCGGCATCGCGAAAGTAGGTTTCGTTTACCCAAAGTGTATCATCGGCATCAAAACCAATAACTTTAATGTTTTGGTAGTTTATTTCCATAATTTATTGGCGCGTTGTAAATCTTCTGGAGTATCAATTTCAACACCTTCAACATCGGTTTCAACCATTTTTATACGTTTTCCATATTCCAAGTAACGTAATTGCTCTAGTTTTTCTGAAGCTTCTAAAACTTGCATTGGTAGTTTATAAAAATCTAAAATAGCCTGCTTTCGAAAAGCATAAACTCCTTTATGTTTGTAATATTTAACATCTACATTATTATCTCTTGGATACGGAATTGGACTGCGTGAAAAATATAATGCAAAATCAGATTGATCGATAACTACTTTTACTGTATTTGGGTTATTAATTTCATCCTTATTAGTTATGTGCACCATTAAGGAAGCCAAATCTACTTCTTGCTTAGTATCTTCTTTAAACACATCTATGAGTTTTATTAAAGATTCTTTATCGGTAAAAGGTTCATCGCCTTGAACATTAACAACAACATCAATATCCATATCCTCTACAGCTTCGGCAATTCTGTCGCTACCGCATTCATGTTCCTTTTTACTCATAATCACATTACCACCAATACGCTCTATTTCTTTGTAGATAATATCGCTATCTGTAACTACAAAAACGGCATCGAATAATTTAGTAGCAACCGTAGCTTCGTAGGTTCTTTGAATAACGGTTTTACCACCTAAGTCTTGCATTAGTTTACCCGGAAAGCGCGATGCTGCATAGCGAGCAGGAATCATGGAAATAATTTTCATCTAATAAATTTACTGATTTAAAATTTATAAAAACAATTAAATTGAGTAATAAGCAGCTCAAAAATACTATAAATAAATAGAGTTTACACTTTTGAGGTTTTAAACTTTTTGTACAGCTTAAAAATTATAAATAAAATGATAATAACTAAAAATACTGCTAAAACCGGCAGAAAAATGGATACCACCGACATAACAACCGATGTTCCTGTTTCTAAAGTTGAAACTAATGGGTTTGCTACGCCTGCAGTGGAGACTGTTGATGCAAAACGTGCGGTACTAGATGTTCCTGCTACGGCTGCTGCGGTACCACCTCCAGCAATAATGGCTAATGCCCAAGTAATAACAGGACTTAAATCGGCCACGGTAGATAGCATTATAGCGGTTCCGGCAAGAGCTGCTAAAGGCACGGCAATACTATCTAATGCATTATCTATATAAGGAATAAAATACGCAAAAACTTCTACTAGTGTGGCAACCGCTAAGGTTATTAATGCGGCGGTACTTCCTATCCATTGCCAAGATTCATTGAGTTGCCAAACATCAAAATAAGACGCTAAACTAAGTGCAAATAAAGGTAAAAAGACTCTAAAACCTACCGATGCGGCTAAACCTATACCTAAGCAAATACTAATTATGGTTTCGAATGTCATTGAAGAAGTGCCTAAATCTCTATAAGGGATTTTGTTTTTAATTAATAATTATTCAAAGTTACATAAATTCTTGATTATTGAAGTTTTGCCTATCATCCTGATTGGTTTTTAAGTGTTTTGTGTTTTTTATAAAGCCATAATAAACACAAAACGATAAGTAACACCTACAAACGTTAATACACCCTACCCATTTATTAATGTTTATTGTTGGCTAATATGCGCGCCAGGGATAGAAAAGGAAAGCCCACAGCCCGACGCAGGAGGTGCGAGGACTTGTATTGGATAGCCCGACCCTTTGGGTGGCGCCCTAGAACTTTAATCCTCTAAAAAAAACTCGTCTTTAAAACCTATTAAATATAATTTATCCTTGGCTCTGGTAACGGCGGTGTATAGCCAACGTAAATAATCTTTATCGATACCGTTTGGTAAATATGGTTGCTCTACAAAAACGGTGTCCCACTGGCCACCTTGGGATTTATGACAGGTTATAGCATACGAAAACTTAACCTGTAAGGCATTGAAATGTTTGTTGTTTTTTACTTTTAAAAACTTTTTATACTTACTGGTTTCCTCTGCGAAATCTTTCATGACTTCTTGATACAGCCTATTGGAATCTTCGTAGGGTAAAGAAGGTGTTTCGGCATCGATGGTGTCGAGCATTAAAACGGTTTCGAAAGGTGCCATTTTAGGGTAATCGACCATGCGTATTTTTACTTCGGCAAATCTAAAGCCATATAATTCTTGTATGCTAAAAATTTCGAGCACTTCAATAATATCGCCATTAGCTATAAAACCCGCTTCGGTGGTGGGTTTTATCCAGAAGTAATTATTTTTAACTACCATTAAATAATCGCCCGCTGTTAGTTCGTGCTCATTAAATAGAATACGGTTTCTTATTTGTTGGTTATATAAATTGGCCCGTTTATTACTTCTTACAATTATGGCGGTTTCTTCTTTACCCAGCTCGCTGTATGCATCGTTTATGGCATCCATTATTTCGTAGCCATCTACTAGCCTAATAATATCTACAAAACCCGCAATATCGAATTTAAAAGACTCGAAAAAAGAGGACGCTAAAGTGTCTCTTAATATGGTGGCATTTACTAAAATACCAGAGTCTTGTTCTTGCCTTACTACTTCATCCAACTCCATTCTTGTTACTACCTTATCGTAGTTTAAGGCTAAGGTTCGCTCATCTAGAGCTGGACTTACATCTAATTTTACTGGTGGTAATTGTGCTGTATCTCCTATTAAAAGTAATTTACAATTATGGCCACTATATACATATTGTATTAAATCGTCTAGTAGCGATCCGCTATCCATTTGTTTAGAATCTGTTGGAGCATCTGGAATCATGGAGGCCTCATCTACAATAAAAATGGTGTTTTTATGCTTGTTAAGTTGCAAAACAAACTTAACACCCCCAGATTTTTCTTTTTTTGGAAAGTATATTTTTTTATGAATGGTAAAGGCTTCTTTTTTAGAATAATTAGAAATAACCTTGGCGGCTCTACCCGTTGGTGCCATTAAAACGGCGCTTTTTTTTGCTTTCCATAAATTGGATACTATGGCCCCTACAATGGTGGTTTTTCCTGTACCTGCATAGCCTTTTAGTAAATATAGGTCGTTTGTGCTTTTTGAAAAAATAAATTCTGCCAATTGCTGAAGGACAATATTTTGTTTTATCGTAGGTTGAAACGGAAACTCCTGTTTTATAAGCGAATAGAATTGGGATGCTGTCATTAATGATTGTCCTAATTAAAAATTATTCAAATATAGAAATGATTTTTATGTCCTTAGGTTTTAACGATTAAAAAAAAATTGTAGATTTGCTAAAACCATTAACGAATTTTTAATAAATAGATACTATGACATTTTTCTTAATTGCATTAGCAGTGATTCTTGGTACAATTGGCTTGGTAAAGTTAATTGACAAATTTATCCCGTCTAAACTTAAACCTGTTTTGACTATAGCACTTTGGTTATTAATTGCCTTTTTAGGGTACCAAACTTATATGTCTATTTATGAGCCAATAAAATTCAATAAGGAGAAAAATAAACGCTACGCGGTTGTAATTGAAAGTTTAATTGATATTAGAGATGCGCAATTAGCGCACAGACAAGTTACAGGTAAATTTGCTAAAACTTTTGATAACTTAATTAAATTTATAGATACAGCAGAATATACTATTACACAACGTAGAGATTCTAGCGTTATAGATAAAGAGTTAACGAGAAGATACGGTGTAGATACTACAAAGGATATTGTTATTATTGATACTTTAGGAACTGTTTCTGTTAAAGATTCTTTATTTAAATCTTCAAACAGATATAAAACAATGATGAATGTTCCGGTAGGTCAAGAAGGCGCAAAGTTTAAAATGGATGCCGGGTTTGTTGAACAAAACAAGATAAATATCCCTGTTTTTGAAGCCTCTGTTAAAAAGGATGTTTTATTATACGACCAAAACAGAGACTTAGTAATACAAGAAAACCAAATTGTATCGGTTGACGGTGTTAATGGAGATGCTTTAAAGGTAGGTTCTATGGATGAAGTTAAAACAGGTGGTAACTGGCCAAAAACTTATGGCGATAGCGAATAATATTACTAAAAAACATACTAACTTAGAATTGTCCATTCAAATAAGCTTGAGTGGACTTTCTTTTTCTATACTAAATAGAGACTCCAATACTATTCTGGTCTTTAAGGTTTATAATTTTGAAAAAAACTTAAACCCTATCGAGGTTTTAGATCAATTAAAACAACTATTTGCAAAAGAGACTGTTTTACAAGGCCAGTTTGCAAATATTGTAATTATACATGATAACGACCTCTCTACCCTAGTACCACAAGAGTTATTTAATGAAAGTCATTTGGCAGATTATTTAAAGTTTAATTCTAAAATTTTAAAATCTGATTTTATAGCTTATGATACCATTGCACTGAATAACAGTGTAAATGTGTATGTACCATATATAAACATAAACAATTACATTTACGATAAGTTTGGAGCCTTTACATTTAAACATGTTTCAACTATTTTAATAGACTCTATTCTGCAACTAGAAAAAGAATCGAATACCAATAACATGTATGTTAATGTAGGGGACAATCATTTTGAAATTGTAGTAGTAAGTAACAGTAACTTACAACTATACAATAGGTTTTCGTTCCATACTAAGGAAGATTTTATATATTACCTTCTATTTACTGCCGAACAACTTAATTTAAACCCAGAACATTTAAATTTAGTTTTACTTGGCGCTATAACCAAAGAAAACGATTTGTATCATATAGCCTATAAGTACATTCGAAACATAACGTTTGGTGCAAGGAAAGAAACCTATAAATACCTTGGCAGCCAACCATCAAAATATTCTAATTTCACTTTACTAAATAGCTTTTAATGCGCATTATATCAGGTTTATACAAAAGTAGAAAAATAGTAGCACCAAAAAACCTTCCTGTACGCCCTACTACAGATATGGCCAAGGAATCGCTATTTAACATTATTAACAACCTGTATTATTTTGATGATATTTCGGTTTTAGATTTGTTTGCCGGCACCGGAAATATAAGCTATGAGTTTGCCTCTAGAGGCACCGAACAAATTACTTGTGTAGACCAAGACTTTGGTTGTATTAAGTTTATAAACAAAACTGCCGAAGCTTTCGATATGCCTATTCAAACTATTAAAAGCGATGTGTTTAAGTTTTTAGAAAAAGCAACCATACAAGCTAACATTATTTTTGCAGACCCGCCTTATAATTTCGAGTTAGAGCAGTTCTCTAAAATTCCAGAATTGGTTTTTAAAAACAACTTATTATTAGAGGATGGTGTATTAATTGTAGAACATTCCAAGCACACTAATCTTTCTAATTTAGAAAACTTCGCTTATTCAAAAAGCTATGGAGGCAATGTTTTTAGTTTTTTCGAAAAAGGATAAACTAAATATATTTTTATAACCCGTTTTTTTTCAGTACATTAGAAGTCTCCTTAAGAGCCTCCCCGGCTCTACACAAATTTCATCTCTCAAATAAAGGGCATACCTTTTTCTTGATATTGTTTATGGTTAATTGTTAATACTAACTTTTAAAACCATAAATTAAAATGAAAAAACTTTTTTTATTAGGGCTTGCACTCTATCTATTTGTTGCTTGCCAAGACAAACAGCAAACACGTTACTTCGAAAGTTCTCCAGAAATTGAAACCTTTAAGGCTAATATTAAAGCCTACGAATCTCAAGATTGGGAAACATGGAAAGCCAATTATGCAGATACTGCAAAAATTTATCATAATGCCAATAAACAAGCTTCGCCAGAAGAAACCATGAATGGTATGATACAAACACTTTCCAATTTTTCTGAGTATAAATTATTAGATGATGCTACCGAAATTGAAATGATAATAGATAAAGAAGGTAACACCTGGGTAAACTACTGGAACGGTTGGGCGGCTAAAGCAAAAGTAACAGGTAAAACCATAACTGTGCCCATACATATAACAGCGCAATTTATAGATGGTAAAATAGTAAACGAATATGCCTACTATGATACTTCAAGCATGAGAGCTACAATTGCCGAAGTAAAAGAAGCTCTAGAAAGCAGTACTACAACCGAGTAAAATTTAAGTTACCCTAACTAGTAAATACCAATAATATGAAAGCAATTAAAACAACCTTATTACTTAGTCTATTGTTATGTTTCACTACCCATATTTGTAAAGCACAAAAAATGTACACGGTACATCAAGACAACGTAAAACCTGCCATGGTTACGCAATATGAAGCTGTTGCTAAAAAACTACTTAAAGCCTCTAAAAAGCATAATGTAAACACCTCTTGGACCGCCATTAGCACTAACGAGTTAAAATATTTATACCTAACACCCATTGAAAATTTTGCAGCATTAGATGAGCGTCCTTTTGCAGATATGGCAAAAGCCATGGGAGACGATTTTGGTAAAATGTTCGAGGAGTTTAATTTGTGTTACGATACACATACCGATTACAACATAACTTTAGTAGAAGACCTCTCATATATGGAAGAAGGTGCGCCCATAATACGGGAGGGAGAAAATTACCGCAACTTTTACTATCTCTATTTCACACCCGCTAACGCAGCTAAAATTCGCGAAGGGATTAAAGCAGTAAAAGCATTATATATAGAAAAAGGATCAACAGAGTATTACAGAATTTATAGAAACGGATTCGGTACCGCAGATCAGTTTTATCTAGTAGTAATCTCCTCTAAAGATGAAATAGATAGCGCCATAAAATCCAAAGAAAACGATAAAGTTTTAGGACCAGATAAATGGGATGCCTTTAGTAAAGTTATAAATAATACCAGTCGTGTTCAAGAACAAACAGGGAAAATTCGTCCAGAATTATCCTATGTACCCGAAAAATAACAAAGTAAACCAACCAATTAATTACCAATTAACCCTTTTTTAAACTTCAAACCCTTCCTGAATAATTTCAAGAAGGGTTTGTATATTTAAGTAAATCTATAAGCCGAATTCTGTACTTTTTTATTGCTAAAAAAGCCCTTATCATTTATCTACATGCATTGTTACCAATACACTTTAGCTGCCTACCCTCCAACAATCGAGCGTGCCGCCCTCAAACGTTGGTTTACATGACATTGCACCACATAGAGTTTACCTGGTTTCACTACAGCATGACCTGTACATACTTTCTGTTGCACTTTTCCTAACCTCACGGCTGGTGGTTATTAGCCACTATGTTGCACTACGGTGTTCGGACTTTCCTCCATTTTGAATAAACCAAAACAGCGATAAGGCGATTTACTGCCGCGAAATTACAATAAACTAAAAGTATAATCTAAATAAATTTAAATATTTGGGCGTTACCCAATCCCGATAGCTATCGGGATTGGGTCAGGCTTTCACTACTCGCTTCCTCCTACAGTCGGCGAGCTCAAACATGCCGTTCAATCCTTAACGCAAGTATCTACTAGCGCTACTACTAATCATAATCCATTTAAGCACCAATAAAAAACCTATCCTTGTCAGGTTAAATAACAATTCGTGGTAATTATAGGCATTACATAATTTTAACTTTACAAACCGCTTTATCTAAACTTTAGTTTTGTTAATAACTCCTATTAATTTTCAACGTCATAATTCTAAATTCCAAATTGAATTTTTAACTTTGTTATCTCAAGATTTAACTATGGAACATTTTGTTGTATCGGCTAGAAAATACAGACCAGAAGCGTTTAAAGACGTTGTTGGCCAGCAAGCTATTACAAACACTTTACTAAATGCCATAGATAACAATCATTTAGCCCAAGCCTTACTATTTACAGGACCTCGTGGCGTTGGTAAAACCACCTGCGCACGTATTTTGGCTAAAATGATTAATAGCGACGGTAACGAAACTAGCGATGAAGATTTTGCTTTTAACATTTTCGAGCTCGATGCTGCATCCAATAACTCGGTAGATGATATTAGGAGTTTAACCGATCAAGTTCGTATTCCGCCACAAGTTGGAAAATACAAGGTCTATATTATTGATGAGGTACACATGCTCTCACAATCGGCTTTTAACGCCTTTTTAAAAACGTTAGAAGAGCCACCTAAGCATTGCATATTTATTCTTGCAACTACCGAGAAGCATAAAATTATACCTACCATTTTATCGCGTTGTCAAATTTTCGATTTTAAACGTATTACGGTTAAAGATGCTAAGGAATATCTAAAATATATAGCCAAAGAACAAGGTATAACTGCCGAGGACGATGCCTTACATATTATCGCGCAAAAAGCAGATGGTGCCATGCGTGACGCCCTTTCTATTTTTGATCGTGTTGTTAGTTTTTCTGGTAAAAACTTAACTAGACAAGCCGTAACCGAAAACTTAAACGTACTAGATTACGAAACCTATTTTACAAGTACCGATTTAATTTTAGAGAATAAAATTCCAGATCTATTACTTCAGTTTAATAATACGCTTTCAAAAGGTTTCGATGGACATCATTTTATTGCAGGATTAGCGTCTCATTTTAGAGATTTGCTAGTTAGTAAAACACCTGAAACCATTGCCTTATTAGAAGTTGGCGATCAAACTAAAGAGAAGTATTTAAAACAATCGCAAAAAGCATCACAAGAGTTTCTCTTGCAAGGCATTCAACTAGCTAACGACTGCGATCTTAAATACAAAACAAGTAAAAATCAACGCTTACTTGTCGAATTAACTTTAATGCAACTTGCCTCTATCACTCATGATGGAGAAAAAAAAAATAGCAAACATTACATAATTCCTGCCTCATATTTCCAGAAAAAAGGCATTACGCCTGTTCCGATTAAGGTTCCTAAGAAAACTGAAAACGCTACCCCTTCCGCGAAAGCGCAAACAGTACCAACTGAAACCACCAATAAAAAACCGGTAACAGTAAATAAAACGGAAGATCAAGGGCCTCCTAAAATTATTTTAAAACAAAGTTCCAAACGTCAATCTGGGCTGACTTTATCTAGTATTCGCGCTAAGAAAGAGCATCAAATTAAACAAATGGATGTTGTGGTGGATGAGGAGAATTTACCTAAAGAGCCATTTACAGAGCAAGATTTTATAACAGCTTGGAATACGTATACCGAAAAATTGGTTTCTAAAGGTCAACATAATTTGGCTTCCATTTTATCTATAGATGTGCCAAAAGTTAAAGGAACTGTAGCACATTTAGAGTTTCCAAACGCTACAAACAAGGTAGAATTAGAACGCCAGCAATTTAATCTTTTAGGGTATATTAGAAAGGAATTAAGTAACTACGACATTACTTTATCTATAACAGTAAACGAAGTTATGGAAAAGAAATACGCCTATACGCCTCAAGATAAATTTGAAAAACTAAAGGAAAAAAACCCGAATATTGACCTTTTAAGAAAAACTTTCGATCTAGATGTTTAATAAATTGAATAACAAAAAGTTATTACTTTTAATATTACCTGTAATTGTTGTGCTTTTTAGCTGCGATGGTCGAGATAGAATTTATAAACCAAATGTTCAGGTTTTAAAGAAACATAATCTCCTTGAATCATTTACTAAGCAAACTAAATTTGTCCCGGAACAAAAAATACAAATAGAAACAGATACTATTTTAAGTAATGGTTTTGAAATTAAAATACAATACCATTCAGTTGAAAATAATGAGCTATCGAAAACAATAGTAAATACCAAGACTAAAAGCCCAACACGTTATAAAAATTTTGAAGCCAACCTTCACGTTTTAAAAAATGGTTTAACATTAAACAAAAGTGTTATAAATAAGGAGCTATTCTCTAATTCTGAAAACTCCACATTTTTAAACCAAGCAATTATGCAATTTGTTTGGATAGATTACCAAGCCTCAACTCCATCCCAATTAATTTTAAACACCAGTTTTAATATTCCTGGTACAGACTCATACCGAGACTTTGTAATTCTAATTGATGAGTTAGGTAGATTAAAATTAAAAGAAATTAACCTTACTGCAAATATTATATAATTATGTTAGGATTAAAACTACCAACCGATCCACGTTGGGTAAACATTGTAGAGAAAAACATTGAAGAGATACTAACCGATCATGCTTTTTGCGAACAAAAAGCAACAAGTACAGCTATTTCGCTTATAGTAAGTTTTCCTGAATATACAGAGCTAGTTCAAGAAATGACAGCTTTAGTTAAAGAGGAAATTAGTCATTTTAAAATGGTACACGATAAAATTATAGAACGCGGTTGGGTATTAGGTAGAGATAGACGTGATGATTATGTTATAGCGCTTTTAAAATTCTTTCCTAAAGGTGGCAGCAGAACTACACAACTTGTACATCGTTTGTTGTACGCGGCATTAATAGAAGCTAGAAGCTGCGAACGCTTCAGGCTACTTTCAGAAGAATTAGAAGATAAAGAATTAGCCGAATTTTATAGAAATTTAATGGTTAGTGAAGCCAACCACTATACTATGTTTTTAGGTTTTGCCAGACAATATGGCGAAAAAAAAGAAGTGGATACCAAATGGCAACAACTTCTTGAATATGAGGCCGAAATAATTTCTAATTTAGGAACTAGCGAAGCTATACACGGCTAAAATTTATAACCCACACCTAATTGAATATTTCTATTTTTTGCTTCGATACCTAAGTTATCATCGAATACATTTCTAATACCGTAGTTATATCTAACATCTACCACAATGGCATAGTTAATTTTGTAATCGGCACCTATAACTGCCGAATATCCCATGTTTTTCATACCGTCGTCCACTTTTTGAACCTTCCATCCTACTTGAGGACCTATACCTGCATGGAATTTTTCGCTAAATCTAAATCTAAACAAAATTGGCATTTGTATATAATCTAAATGCAATTCCTCTTTATTGGCACCCTCGGCAGAAAACTGTATTTCTGGCACTATAGATAAGGTTCTAGAAATACCCATATTAGCTAAGAAACCTACATACAAACTGTTTCTGTGCTCATTACTAAAAGCTGGTTCATCCTTAAAATCTAAATGAGAAATGGTATAACCGGCTCGAATACCGAATTTAATCCCGCTAGAAGCCGACCATTTTTCTTGAACCTTTGCAGTGTCCTTTACCTTTGTTGAAGATTTAATTTCTTTGTCTTCTTGAGCATAGCCTTGTAATGAAAAACCAAGTAACACTGTTAATAGTAGTAATTTTTTCATCTGTTTGTATTTATATTAACCTATAAGATGCGAAAAACCAAAATATTATGAAGTTTAAGCACCATAATTTAGATTTTACATTATTAATAGATTTGGGTTATTATTAATGGTATTATAGCGTACGAATATATATCATAAAATTAAAAAAGCACAACTATACAAGTCCAAGTGCAAAATTTTACTGTGTATTACTAGAAACCGTATCATAGTATATACTTTTTATAATACCATCGGCAAGACCAATTTTAGGTACATATATGTTTTTTGCTCCAGCCCATTTCATAGCGGAAAGATAAATACGCATTGCAGGAATAATTACATCGGCTCTATCTTGATTTAGCGAAAGTTCCGTTATACGCTCTTCGTACGAATAGGTTTGTAACATGTTGTAATAGGAGGTCATATAAAAATACGAAAGTGGTTTCCCCATAGATTTACCCGATACCTTGAAAATTTTATTAATATTTCCACCAGAACCTAAAACATCTATTTTATGATACTCTTTAGTGTGCGTATTAATCCAATCTTGCAGCTCTAACCAAGTTTCTTTTTTAACCATATCGTTAAGCAAACGTACGGTTCCTATTTTAAAAGACCTTGAAGCTACTTGGTTGCCCCTATCAATAACAGTAAACTCCGTGCTTCCACCACCAACATCAACATATAAATACGTTTTATTACCATCTATATATTTATTTAAATCTGTTGCCGCAATAATTGCAGCTTCCTCTTCGCCCCCAATAACATCGATACTTATACCGGCATGCTCCAATACCAAATCTACTACTTGCTTTCCGTTTTTAGACTCTCGCATTGCCGAGGTTGCACAAGCCTTATACTTTACTACTTTATGAGATTTCATTAGTAGTTTAAACGCTAACATAGTATCTAGCATTCGCTGGGTGTTTTCTTTAGAAATTTTTTCTTTTATAAAAACATCTGCACCTAATCGAATTGGCACACGTACAAGCGAGTTTTTCTTAAATTCAACAGGCTTTCCTTTTTGTTCAATTATATTTGAAATTAACAGTCTTACAGCGTTCGAACCAATATCTATGGCAGCATATTTTTTTATTGAAAGCATATTAATTTTCTAATTTATTAAGGTAATAGTCATAGGTAGCAAATTGAGATCTTACTTTTGGCTTATCGTTTACAAGATATTGATTTTCTTGAGAATCATTTAAAACTCTAGCTTTAACATTATCGTTCCAACTAATATTAAAAGTATCTATAATTTCTTTTTTAATGTCTTCATCATAAATTGGGCAACTTACTTCTACTCTATTTTCAATATTTCTTGTCATCCAATCGGCCGATGAAATATAAAGTTTTGTATCGTCATTATGTCCAAACATATAAATTCTTGAATGCTCTAAAAACTTATCTACTACACTAATAACCTCAATATTATCACTCATTCCTTTTAAACCAGGAATTAAACAACAAATACCTCTAACTATCATTTGTATTTTTACTCCTGCTCTACTGGCTTCATACAATTTATCAATCATTGGATAGCTTGAAATGCTATTCATTTTTAATCGAATAAGCCCTTCTCTTCCTTCCTTAACATTTTTTATCTCGTTATCTATTAACCTAAACACGCTACTTTTTGTAAAGTGCGGCGACACTAATAAATGCTTGTATTTGTAAACCCTATAATTAGTTTCAAAAAAGCTAAAAATTTGATTTACATCCTTTAAAATCTTTTTATTAGCTGTAAACAACGTATAATCCGTATAAATTTTAGCGGTCGATTCGTTAAAGTTTCCGGTACTAATAAACCCGTATCGTTTTAGTTTTTTTCCTTCTTCGCGCTCAATAACACACATTTTACTGTGTACCTTAAGTCCGGTAACACCAAAAATTAAATTAATACCCTCTTCTTTCATTTGTTGGGCATAATCGATATTAGCTTGTTCATCAAACCTAGCTCGAAGTTCAATAGAAACCGTTACTGCTTTACCGTTTACAGCCGCATTAATTAAAGAACTTGCTACATGTGATATTTCTGCAAGACGGTAAATTGTAATTTTAATAGTTTTAACCTTTGGATCTAAGGCTGCTTCCCTTAAAAATTTAACAATGTATGAGAATGTTTGATAAGGCGCGTGCAACAAATAATCTTTTTTGCTAATAGCATTAAATATACTGTCTTGCATACTTAAATCTTTAACTGGTAGCGGCTCGATTTTGTCATATAAAAGATCGGTTCTTCCTAAACTAGGAAAGCCCATATAGTCTCTTTTATTATGGTAGCGTCCGCCTGGTATAACACTATCGGTATCATCGATACCCATTTTAGACATAAAATAACGCAGTGTTTCTTTATGAATGGTTTTATCGAAAACAAACCTTACGGCTTCACCTATTTTTCTATGCTTTACACTATCTGATATTTTTTCTATAAAACTTTTACTTAAATCACTTTCAAAATCTAACTCGGCATCTCTAGTAATTTTAATCATGTGAGCAGAAATAGCTTTGTATTCGAAAATATTAAAGATATCACCCAAACAATAGCGCAAAACATCATCGACCATAATAATATAGTTCTTGTCGCCTTGTTTTGGCAATTCCACAAAACGGTCTACCGATTTAGGAATTTCTATTAATGCAAATTGCTTTGTATCGCCAGACATTAGCATGCGTACCGCCAAATAAGCAGCTGTATCTTTTAAATTTGGTAATACAACCGAATCATTAAGGATAATGGTAACTAAAGCTGGACTTACCGTTTTAAGAAAATATTGTTTTATAAACTCGCTCTGTGCTTCATCAATTTGAGTTTCGTCAATAATATAAATGTTTTCTTCCTTTAACTTTTTATCTATATTATTTAATATTTTAACACTTTCACTTTGTTGTTTAATAACAATTTGAGTAATTATTTCTAATAATTCTTTTGCTTTAATACCACCAAGCTCACTTTTTCCGCCTTTACCAGCCTCTACAATTCGCTTTACTGTGGCATATCTAACTTTAAAAAACTCATCTAAGTTATTAGAAAATATACCTAAAAAACGTAATCTTTCAATTAAAGGAACCGACTCATCTTCAGCTTCTTGTAATACTCTTGCATTAAACTGTAACCAGCTTATTTCTCTATTAACATAACAATTATCTATTGAAATTTCAGGTGTAGTCATTGAGTGTTTTTTAATTTTAATATGAAAAACAAATATATTCTATTTAGAATAAAATATTGGTATTTTATTAAGAAGGTGTAATTAAATTTTGAATATTTTATTGTTAAATTATTGCTATAAATACAAAAAGAAACTAGACTACTTTAAATCGCGAGGAAATAACGATTTTAAAGTTTTACCAGGTTTTAAAGCACTCCAATTTTCTATATCAAACTCAATAATAACTACGCCGCTTGTAGGTACATTATCTATATACTTTGTGCCAAAAGTATTAACAAATGCGGTAATAGCATGATTATGTCCAAATACCATTAAATTACTTATAGAGTCCTGGACATTTTTTATAACCTGAACAAGGTTTTCTCCTGAGAAATCATATAAATCTGCATTAAATTTCACTAAGTTTTTATCTATACCCAAATTAGAAATAAAGATTTCTGCTGTTAACTTGGTACGTTGGGCATCACTACAAATCACTAAATCTATGGTTTTCAAATGGTAAGCTAATTCTTTAGAAACCAAATTAGCATCGGTTATTCCTCTAGATTTTAAAGGCCTTTCATGATCATCTAGATTAAATTCCCAAGAGGATTTAGCGTGTCTTATTAAAATTAATTTTTTCAAAATACTCGATTAAATGTTTATTTTTATCGATAAAAAGTTGTTATTCTCGATAAAAATCAATTTCTTTGTTCTTTAAATTCTAATTAAATATATCAAAAAAAAATTACTATTTGCAAATTACTATTAGATGGTTTCATTTAGTTATTTTTTATGAATGTAAAGTTAATAATCAACTTATTTGTCAACCTTAAAATTATGTGACTTTGGTGCAATCTAAAGTGTCAAAATATAAAAGTTATGACTAATAAATAGAATGTGTAGTAAATGAGTATGATTTATTAATGATAAAGAAAATAATTTCATATCTTTGTGGACAAAATCGCACACCCCATAAAGTTTGGTTTAATATAACAAAGCAATTGCTATTAACAAAAAAAAAAATCTCTACAAGCATAATTAATTTTAGATACAACGGTGCGTTATCACCAACAAACAAAATAATATATGAAAGCATTATACCTACTAATAATATCTATTTTAATTGGTAGTTCAAGTTTACAAGAAAATGCAACTTTAACAAAAGTTCAAAATTGTAGCGCTACTTTAACTGTACACAAGGATAGAACCTTTAAGTCGGCCACCGAAAACGGCGCTGAGATTATGTTAACTGAAGTGAGCATGTTATCCGCTGTGCAGGACGTTCAATTAACTATAATTGAAAAAAGTGATAAGCCAAATACAGAAAAAATTCACTTTTATATTTTACAAGTCGCAAACAATACAACTCAATCCATTACCTTTACTTTAACTAGTGAAAATATAGATTGTAACGAGGAAGGTTTTGAGTTGCAGACAGATTTTAATTTTGAATTTTATAACCTAAATCAAACCGAACAAATTAGTGAGGTTACAGTTGCCAATAATAGCGCTGTTAAATTTTACTTGAAGAAAATCACTCCAAAAAAAGCACAAAAATCTGCTTGGAATTGCGCACGTATTGAAGCTTCTAATGCGGAAGGAAATTATACATCATCAATAACAATGAAATCTTTAGTACAAGACCCAACAAAGGTTAACTAAATACATGTGCGATTACGAGCTATTCAAAAAAATGGATTTATGAGAAATATTACTATTAATAGTATTAAAAAATTGGCAGTAGTTGTATTTATTTTTTTAAGTGCAACTGCTGTTTTTTCGCAAGTACAACAACAATTTAGCCCTAGATTTAATCAAGTTGTACGGGGAGATTTTGGTATGGTAGCAAATAACGTACTATCTAGAACATCAACAGGTAATTACAACGGAAACAACGATAATCACGATTACACAGATAATGTTTATGTAGATATTGATAACGATAATAGTACATTTAACTCTAGTAGTGCTAATTTTACTAACCCAAAACCTAGTGCTACTTGTTTATCTATTATTAAAGCTTATTTATATTGGGCCGCCGCCGATAGAGAACCCTCTATAATTGGAGATAATGAGCCTAACTGGAATTATAATGATGTAAAATTAATGACTCCAGGTCAGTCGAGTTATACAACCATAACTGCAGATGAAGTAATTTATAGAGGTCGTAATTTCCATTTTTCGAATGATCCATATATTTGTGTCAAAGATATAACCAATTTAGTTCAAAACCTTGCAACACCCTTTGGCAAGTATCAAGTCGCAAATGTTGAAGCTAAAACCGGCGAGCTAATTGCACATGGTAATATTAATGCTGGGACTTCTGGTGGTTGGCAAATTGTTTTTGTTTATGAAAGTCCAGATTTAGTACAGAAAAACATTACTATATTTGATGGTTATGCACATATTACGAGTTCTCAAAACAATTTTAATATAAATTTTAATGGATTTCAAACTATTTCTAATGGTCCTGTACAATCTAATGTATTAATTGGAGGGTTAGAAGGCGATAGAGACTTAAGTGGTGACCGTTTACAAATCAGAAATACATCAAACAATTTTGTTGATATTGATGCTCCCCAGCGAGATACTAACAATTTTTTTAATAGTAGAATTACTGTAGGTAACAACAATTTTATTGATAGAAACCCATCCAGTACAAATACATTAGGTTTTGATGCTGCATTATTTAGTTTAGATAATAGTGGTAATAGATTAATAGCAAATAATCAGACATCTGCAACTTTCAGAATGACTTCTGATCAAGAGGTTTATGGATTATATTTATTAGGTTTCGCAATAGACGTTTATAGACCAGATGTTAGCCCAATGGTTTTAACTACGACTTCTAGTACGTCTAATTATGATCCAGAAGATAGTATTAATTTTAATTTTAACATTCAAAATAGTGGCAATGATAATGTTAAAAACTTTATTTTAACAGCTCCTGTTGCTCCACAAGTAGAAAATATAAGAGTTAATAATTTACCTGATGGAGTAACGTACACATTCAATTCCAACACACTAACCTTCCAAATTGAAGATGGACTTCTTGATGCATTGGAAAATGGTAATGGTAATATATTAAATCTTGATTTCGACTTTATTTTAAAAGATGAATGCTTTTTTTTAGAAGAATCTTGTGATTTAGATTTTAATTTACAATTCACAGCATCTTACACTGGTGAAATTAACCCAGAAGAACAAACAACCATTAGTTCTACGGCTGTTGATGAGTGTAATGTAGAAAACTTAGAACCCTTCGTAGTAAATATAAACCAACCTAGTGCGAGTTGGGTTAGTCAAGTTGGAGAATTAGATAGGACCATTGAATGTAATAATTCAGCAGAATTAGAGAATGTTCAAGCATTACTACCCGAGGTATCATGTGACAATTTAACTCCAATTAAAACTGCTGGGTCTTTTGTCTCTGATGGATCCTGCCGAAATAATGGAACTTATACAAATACTTTTAATTTTATAGATGAGTGTGGTGCTACAATAGCTAATTATATACAAGTCATTACTGTTGAAGACACTACTGGTCCAGAATTCACAAACCCGTTACCGGAAAACATAACTGTAGAATGTAGCAATGTACCAGAACCTGCAAATCTTCAAGCCACAGATAATTGCGGAACCGCAGATGTTACTTTTACGGAAACAAAAGAGGATGGGTCTTGTCCTGGAAATTATACACTAACAAGAACGTGGGTTGCTACAGACCAATGTGGCCTAACAGTATCTCACACACAAACTATAACAGTTGAAGACAATACGGCGCCTGTATTTGTAGAAAATTTACCAACAAATGAAATAGTTAACATAAATAATATTCCTACTGCTCCTACGCTAACGGCTACTGATGCTTGTGGTACTGCTGAAGTTGTTTTTGAAGAAGAAGAAACTGGTGATATATGTACAGGAAGTTATACTATAGAAAGAACTTGGACTGCAACTGATGAATGTGACTTAACCAATGTCCATACGCAAACAATTACAGTAAATCAACCAACTTTAGAGGCATCAATCGATACGATAACCAATGTATTATGTAATAGTGAAGCTACTGGTGGTATCGATATTACTATTACTGGTGGTACAGAACCATATCAATTTATTTGGAATGATACTAATAACTCAACTACCGAAGATTTATCTAACGTCATTGCTGGTGCTTATAATGTAACTATTACTGATGCTAATGGATGTACAACGTCTGTTGGTGCAACTATTACAGAACCTACAAGTCCGTTAAGTTTAAATATTACTAAAGTTGATGCCACTACCGCTCAAGGTTGCTCAAACGGACAAGCTACAGCTATTGTTTCTGGTGGATCTGCAGATTATACTTATTTATGGAGTGCTTCTGCAGGTAATGCTACAACAGCTCAAGTTACTGGATTAGCGGATGGCACACATAGTGTAACCGTTACAGATGCTAATGGTTGCGAATTAACGCAAAGCATAGTTATAGAATGTGTTAACACTTGCGATGCAGAAATTGAAATTACTAATATTACCGATGTACTTTGTACTGGAGATACTTCTGGTTCTGGTACGGTAACTGCTAATTCTAACGCTAACCCTTCTGCTACATTTACCTTTACTTGGTCTAATGGTCAAGAGGATACAGGCGTAACAACAAGTACGCTTGCTAATGCTTCGGCTGGTGTTTATTCAGTTAGCGTAACTATTGATGGAACCGTATGTCAGCCCGTTGAAGAAACTATTGCCATTACAGAACCTAGTAATGCTTTAAATGTTACTGCTACTACTACCGATGAATTAGGACCTGCTACTGGCGATGGTACTGCAACTGCTGTAGTAACCGGTGGTGTTGAACCATATACATACTCGTGGTCGCCTGGTGGTCAAACCACAAGTAGCATTTCAGGATTAAGTGCTGGATCGTACACCGTAACTGTTACAGACGCTAATGGCTGTACAGACCAAACCACAGTAACTGTTAACCCAGGATCTTGTTTAAACTTATCGGTAACAGGTACCTCTACTCCCGCTGAATGTTTTGGTGAGAGTAATGGAAGCATAAATGCTACAGTAACTGGTGGTTCTGGTAATTTTACTTATGCTTGGGATTCTTTACCTAATACAACAACAGCTGTTAGTAATTTACCTGCGGGCGATTATACTATTACAGTTACCGATACTACAACGCAATGTACAACTAGCACAACTATTACTGTTAACGAGCCTAACCTATTAAGTTCGGCTATTGCTGTTACTAATATACTTTGTAGAGAAGATGCTACAGGATCTTTAGATCTTGCTGTTAATGGTGGAACTGCGCCGTATACATTCCTATGGAGTAACGGTGGTGAAACTGAAGATTTAATTAATGTTGTAGCGGGTACATACTCTGTTACTATTACAGATGCCAACGGTTGTACTACAACCAATTCGGCTACTATTATTGAGCCAGATACTAAGGTTTCAGCTTCTATTACTAGTCAAACTAATGTAGATTGTTTTGGTAATTCAACAGGAGAAGTCACAATAGATGCTACTGGTGGTATTCCTCCTTACTCATACTCTATAGACAATGGTAATAACTACCAAAATAATGGAACTTTCTCTGATTTAGCTGAAGGAAGTTATACGGTTATAGCTTTAGATGCTAATGGTTGTACTTTTAATCAGGTTGTCGAAATTTCAACAATACTAGATATTACAAATCCAACTATAGAATGTCCTGAAAATATATCACTAGAAGTGACTTCAGAAAATTGTGTAATTGATGGAACTGAAATAACTTTGGGAACACCAAACACAAGTGATGATTGCTTAATTTCTTCTGTAACTAACGATGCGCCTGAGACATTCCCGCTTGGTGATACTATTGTAACTTGGAC
>NZ_FOMI01000010.1 GCF_900112595.1 Algibacter pectinivorans
AGCGTTCCAGAAAATGTTGTTACAGATGTACAATGTATTGCTGATGCTACCCTACCTGAAGCTCCACAATTAACTAATGCTTGTGGTGATGATATTACTCCTGTAGTTACTGAAAATGCAGACCCTGAGTGCGAAGGTCAAAAAATATACACCTTTACGTATACGGATTGTGCAGGAAACGAAGCCGTATATACATACACTTACAACATTGAACTTACAGCCTTTATCTTACCTGCTAATGGTTTTGAAACGGTTGATAATTTAGATGATGCTGTAGAGCCTACTCCTCCAACAGTAAACGATAATTGCAATAATCCAATTACACCGTCTGAACCTGTAAAAACTGAAACTCCAGATTGTCAAGGGTCTGTAACCTATACATATACGTACACAGATTGTGCTAATAACACAGCCAATTGGACGTACACTTACACTATAGAATTAGCACCTTTTACCGTGCCTGAAAATGAAACTTCTAGTGTGGAATGTATTTCTGAAGCTATCGCTCCAACACCTCCAACGGTTAACGATGCTAATGGCGATGAAATTATACCTGTAATGACTCAAAGCACAAATCTAGCTTGCGAAGGAAACAAAACATTCACATTTACCTATACAGACTGTGCCGGTAATACAGATATTTGGGAATATACCTATGAAATTAATCTTATAGAATCACCGGTTGTTCCGGAAAATGCAGGCACTACAGTTAGCTGTCTTGCAGAAGCTATTCTACCAGAAGCCCCAGTTGTTTCAGATACATGTGGTAATGCTATTATACCAACTGTTTCGCAAAGCCAAGATCCAGATTGTGAAGGTGAAAAATCATATACTTTTACGTATACGGACTGCGCAGGTAACGAATCGGTTTATGTATTTACCTATACTATCGAAATATCAACAGGACCAGTTGTACCCGAGAATGCTAGTTCTAACGTGGAATGTCTAGCAAATGCTACTTTACCAGAAATTGCTGAAGTATATGATTCTTGTGGAAATGAAATTACTCCAGTAATTACAGAAAGTCCAGATCCAGATTGTGAAGGTCAAAAAGTATATACCTTTACATATACAGATTGTGCCAATAACATTTCTGTTTTCACCTATACTTATACTATTGATGTAACAAATGCACCTGTAGTTCCTGCTAACGACGGTTCTATTGTTGAGTGTATTGAAGACGCTACACAACCAGCAATACCAGATGTAACAGACCCTTGTGGAAACGATATTACTCCTGTAATTACTCAAAGTCCAGATCCAGAATGTGAAGGCGACAAAGTCTATACATTCACATTTACAGACTGTGCTGGTAACGAATCGGTTTATGTTTACACTTACACCATTCAAAAAACAGCTCCAGAAGCTCCTATTAACGAAAGTACTACAGTAGAATGTATTGATGAAGCTTTACAACCTACAGCTCTTGTACTAACAGATGCTTGCGGAAATAACATAACTCCGGTTATTACAGAAAACGAAGATCCTGTTTGCGAAGGCGAAAAAATATACACCTTCACATATACCGATTGTGCTGGAAATGAAATCGTTTATACTTATACATATATCATTAAGGATAACACACCTCCAGTAATTTCAATTCCAGAGAGTGTAACCGCGGAGTGTAGTGATGATTTTTCTCCATTAACCCTCGATGAGGCAACAGCAACAGATAATTGCGACCCTAACCCTACTATTACGTTTAACGATGTAAGAACAAATGGTACGTGTAGTGGTGTTTATACCATAGTTCGTACTTGGACAGCAACAGATGCATGTGGTAACTCAATAAGTAAAGACCAAGTAATATCTATTGCAGATACTATTGCTCCAACATTCGATCAAGAAACACTGCCAGGACCTATTGTTGTAGAATGTAATAACATTCCAGAACCGGAAACTTTAACAGCTACAGATAATTGCGGTACTGCAATTGTAACTGTCGAAGACGAAAGGATTGATGGAAACTGTCCGTATAACTTTGTTATAAAACGTTCATACATTGCAACAGACGATTGTGGTGTAGCCAATATACATGTACAAAATATAACGGTTCAAGATACAACACCTCCGGTTTTTGTTGAAGATTTACCAAGCCCTAATTTAGTTGTAGAATGTGATGCTATTCCAGATCCTATAATATTAACGGCTACCGATACTTGTGGCAATGCAACAGTAAGTATTACCGATTCTAGAACCAATGGAACTTGTCCTAACAACTATACAATAACCCGTAGATGGGTAGCAACAGATGAATGTGGAATAACAACAACCCACACTCAAAACATTATTGTACAAGACACCACGGCGCCAACTTTTGTTGAAGCCCTACCAGAAAACGTAACGGTAGAGTGCGATATGATACCTGAAGTGGCTATAATTACAGCAATAGACAATTGTGGTGAAGCTAAGGTAACCGTTAGCGATGTTAGAACTGATGGTAACTGTCCTTCTAATTATATAATTGCAAGAACTTACCTAGCTACGGATGAATGTGGATTAACAGAATCGTATACCCAAATTATTACGGTACAAGATACTACTGCTCCTATCCCTACTTCAGACTTTCAAGACGTTCTTGATGTAAGTTGTACTGATATTCCTGAAGCACCAGAGATGACCTTTACAGATAACTGTTCTTCTAATGTAATTCAACAATTTACTGAAACTAATACATTTGATGAAAACGTCATTGCAGATTACCAAATTATAAGAACATGGACCGTAAGTGATGCTTGTGGAAATACAGAGGATTATACCCAAACTTTAAATGTTTCTCTCGATGAAATTATAAATGAAGTTGTTGCAGAAGATATATGTTTTGATAATGGTGTAGTAAACTTAGACGGATTCTTATCAGAAGGTGTAACAGGTGGTTCTTGGGAACTTATTGAAGGTAGTCCAGTAGCAACCATAAATGGAAGTATTTTTGACCCAACAAATTTAGACACTATTTATTCTGAAGAATTTAATCCTAATACGCAAGGTATTCAATATATTTTACGCCATACAGGTTTCCAATCTGGGTGTTTAAATATCACAGATGTCATTATGGTTGTAGACGCAACATGTAAAGTACTACCTTGTGGTGAAAAAGACATTAGCATCTCTACAGCATTAACGCCTAATGGTGATAATTTTAATGACACATTTGATATTGAAGGGATTACATTATGTGGCTTCGTTGCCGAAGTTAAAATATTTAACCGTTGGGGCGCCCTAGTTTATGAATCTAATGAATACACCTTAGGAAGCGAAAGAGAAGGAAATGCTTTTGGAGCTTTCGGAAAATGGGATGGGTCATCAACCAAAGCATCATTTGGTAATAATGGAAAATTACCTAATGGAACGTATTATTATATCATTAATTTAAGAAATAGTGGATTGGACCCAATTACCGGTCCTGTATACTTAGGAACCAAATAAACCTTAACCTATGAAGTTTATTAAATTTAATTTAATCGCTCTTGTATTATTTAGTAGTACAATTGCAGTTGCACAACAACTACCCCAATTTACCCAGTATATGTACAACACTATTTCAATCAATCCAGCGTATGCAGGAAGTAGAGAAGTTTTAAGTGTTGTAGGTTTACACAGAAGCCAATGGGTGGGTTTTAAAGGTGGACCAATAACGCAAACCTTATCTGTACATACACCGCTAAGAAATGACAGAATTGGTTTAGGTTTATCTTTAATTGAAGATGATTTAGGTCCGCAAAATTTCACTTATTTATATGGTGATTTTGCGTACAACATTCCAACAGGTAGAGATGGAAAACTAGCGTTCGGTATTAAAGCTGGTTTTACACAATTTAGTTTCGATACTAATTTTAGATTAGATGAAGATAACCAAAATGATCCTTTAATATTTGGTACAGAAGATAGATGGTCGCCAAATATAGGTGCTGGTGTATATTGGAGTACAAACCGTGTATACGCAAGTATATCCGCCCCAAGAATATTAAATAATGGCAGTAACAATAACAGATCCTTTGAGGCTTTAGATAATATAAGTTATTATTTTACTGCGGGTGGTGTTATTGATCTTACAAAAAGTATTAAATTTAAACCAGCTACTTTAATAAAAGCTACTAACGGGGCTCCTGTTTCTTACGATCTAACTGCCAATTTCCTTTTTAGTGAAAAATTTTGGATAGGTGGTTCGTATAGAATCAACGAAAGAACAGCAGCTATTGGAATCATTGCTGACTTTCAACTATCTAGACAATTACGTGTGGGGTATGCTTATGAGAAACCAACATCAGAAATTGCAGATTATACCACAGGAACCCATGAAATTTTACTTATGTATGAGTTTAAATTCTTAAGTTCTAAACTAAAATCACCAAGATATTTTTAATCCTAACTTATCTATGAACACTAAAAATTACATATTAGTTTGTATGGCTTTATTACTAAGCCTTTCTCTGTTCCCTCAACAAAGAAAACAAAAGAGAGCAGACACATTATTTAATAAATTCTCCTTTGTTAAAGCCGCAAAGCTATACAAAGAACTTGTTCAAGATAATTACAACAGAAACTACGCTACAAGAAAACTTGCGGATAGTTATGCCCTTTTAAGAGACCCTAGAAATGCCTCTCGATACTATAAAAGTGCTGTAAAACAAAAGGATGTACCGGTAGAGTATTATTATAAATATGCGCAATCGCTCCGAGGCATGAAAAAATACGACGAATCTCAAATTTGGCTCCAACGCTACAAGGATTCAGGAGGTGTTGTAGATACCGACGATTTTTCAAAAGACCTCAATTTTATAACCAGTGTTTTCGGGGCAAAACAACAATACTTTCTAGATCGAGTACGCTTCAATTCAAAATATAGCGATTTCGGTGCTTTTGAGCATGATGGATTAGTTTACTTTGCATCTTCTAGAGACGAAGGTGTTGCCATTAAACGCTTATATGGATGGGACGAACAACCCTTTTTGGATATTTATGTAACCAAAGCGGGCTCCAAAAGAAATGTAAATCACACTGCTAAATTAAAAGGTGATATTAATTCCATTTATCACGATGGACCTGTTACTATTACCAAAGATGGTAAAACCATGTATTTTTCTAGAAACAATTTCAAAGATGATATTGAGCTGAAGGATAAAAACGGACTTACCAATATGAAAATCTATCGCGCCACAAAAGTAGATAGCTTATGGACAAACGTAGAAGACCTATCCATAAACAGCGACGATTATTCTACACAACATGCTGCCCTAAATGTTGATGAAACAAAATTGTATTTTACATCCGATAGACCAGGAACGCATGGGGGATCGGATATTTGGACTGCCGATATTGCTTCAGATGGTTCTTTAGGAAATATTCAAAACCTTGGAGATGTTGTTAACACAGAAAAAGCCGAAGGCTTCCCGTTTATAAATAATGAAGGTGTTTTATTTTTCTCTTCAGACGGCCATACTGGCTTAGGTTTATTAGATATTTATGCCGCTATTAAAGGTGAAGACGAAGAAAGCATTGTAGATGTTATTAACCTGGGTGTCCCAGTAAATTCCAATAAGGATGATTTTGCTTTTACCATGAACCAAAACGGAATTACGGGATATTTTGCTTCTAACCGTCAAGGAGGCAGAGGAAGCGACGATATATATGCTTTTCATAGAGAACCAGCACTACACGTTGAAGGCGTAGTTACAGATGCTATTAATACCTTCCCTATTGTAGGCGCTAAAATCACTTTGTTTGATGACACCAATAATCAAATTGCTTTTATGGAAACCGACGAAAATGGTTACTTCCAAATAAATATAGATAGAAACCAAGATTATAAAATTATTGCAAATCAGGATAAGTATATTGAAGATTACAGAGAATTTACTTCAAAAAATTTACAAACTGAATTAACATCTGTTAGAGCCAACTTATTACTTAACCCAGTCCAAGATGTAGTTAAGCTTGCCGAGATAGACCTAAACACCATTTACTTCAACTTCGATAGTCATGTCATTAGAGATGATGCCGAAGTTCAATTAAATAAAATTGTAAGCCTAATGCAAAATGATTATCCAGAAATGGTAATTCGAATTGAATCTCACACCGATTCTAGAGGTACACTTTCTTATAACGATAAATTATCCATTGATAGGGCAAACAGTACTTACGAGTATTTAATTTCTAAAGGTATTGATCCTTCTAGGATTACAGAACACCAAGGCTTTGGAGAACGTAAATTAACCAACGGTTGTGAAGATGGTACAAAATGTGAAGAAGAAGAGCATCAATTAAACAGACGTACACAGTTTATAGTGGTAAAAATGGAATAGTTAATTTACCGCTATACCAAATAGATACTGCCAAACACGATTTAAATGTTTGGTAGTATATATCTTTAATATTTTTTTTAATTAAATAGCACCCCAAATGAAATTAAAAAACGATATAGCAACAGTATTACTGCTAACCATTTCAGTTTACACGTATTCGCAAAATGCTAAGCAACAAAAAGCAGATAATCTATTTAATAATTTTGCTTTTGTTCAAGCTACAAATGCGTATCAAGAATTGATTGAGCAAGGTATAAATACCGAATACGCTACTAGGCAATTAGCCGATAGCTATTCGTACTTAAGAAACCCCGATAGCGCTGTTATTTACTACGAAAAAGCAGTTAAACAACGTAATGTGCCAATAGCCTACTATTATAACTATTCGCAAGCCTTACGAGGTATTGAAGACTACGAAACGTCTAGATCTGTAATGAAACAGTTTAAAGATGCTGGTGGTGACATTGAAGAAGCGCTCTACATTAAAGATGCAGATTTTTTAAACGCTATTTTTAACTCAAAACAGCACTTTACATTAAATACCGTTAAGTTTAATTCTAAATTCAGCGATTTCGGTGCCTATAAACACGATAATAAACTATATTTTACATCGGCTAGAGATAAGGGCGATATAAAAAAACATATTAATGCCTGGGACCAGGAACCTTTTCTAAACATTTATGCCATTAATGCAAACTCTAATGATACTCTTATTGGTAACAAAGCTAAATTAAAAGGACGTGTAAATTCAGTTTACCATGATGGCCCACTTACTATCACTAAAGATGGAAAAACTATGTATTTTTCTCGAACCGATTTTATAAAAAATGTTTTAGGTCGTAATGGTAGTGGTATATCAAACCTTAAAATATATAAGGCCACATTAGTAAACGGAAAATGGAAAAACATTGAAGAACTTCCCTTTAATAGCAACTATTTTTCTAATGGACACCCTGCTTTAAATGAAGATGACACCAAATTATATTTCACCTCAGACCGACCCGGAGGACATGGAGGATCCGATCTTTATTATATAGACCTAAATAATGGGGCCTTTGGAAAACCTCGAAATCTTGGTCCTAAAGTAAACACGAGTAAAAATGAAAAATTTCCTTTCATAAATACCAAAGGTGCTCTGTTTTTTTCTTCCGATGGTCACCCAGGACTAGGACTACTCGATATTTACGGCACTGTAGCAGATAAGGATAAAAATATTGTTAGCGTTATAAATTTAGGAATACCTGTTAATTCTAGTAAAGACGATTTTTCCTTTTTTATGAATGAGGATGGCCTAACGGGTTATTTAGCATCCAATAGAAAAGGTGGTGCTGGAAGCGATGACATTTATGCTTTTGAAAGAGTTACAAAATTAGAACTTAAGGAAACTAATAAGGAAACGAATTTAGAACCACAAGAAGATAACCCTATTGCTAAAGCACCAAATAATACTATTGAGGTTGAAAGTCCTAAAAGGGTTAGCTTCGCTCCTATTCATTTTAATTTTAATAGTGCAAGTATTAGAAATCAAGATAAATCAGCATTGGATAATTTAGCCAATACGATGCTAACCGTATATCCAAAAATGAGTATTGCCATTGCTTCTTACTCTGACGCTCGAGGTACGGAAAGTTATAATGATATGTTATCGCAAAAAAGAGCCACTAACGTTTATAACTATTTACTATCAAAAGGTATACTAGCATCGCGCATTACAAGTTATATGGGTTACGGTGAGAAGAACTTAATTAATAACTGCAATAGCAATGCAAAATGCACCGAAGCACAACATCAACAAAATAGACGCACAGAATTTACTGTTCGCATGAATTAATTATTAATAAAAAGTAAAAAACACTAAAATGCGTTTAGGTTTTAAGGTTTTTTTATATAAATAACTTATTGATTTCATTATAAAGTAGTTTAAGCAAGTCTTAAATAAAGTGAGTTTCAATTCAATATACTTTTCTTTTTAATCAGAAGAAGGGAATTAAGAATCAACTATGTATAATACTAAACCCCACTAAACTTTCCTTTACTTAAATAGAAACAAAAAATAGAGCCAAAAAACGAAACTACCGTAAACGTCACAATTAACAAGAAAAAAAACCTCTCGTTAAATCGAGAGGTTTTTAGATTTGGGGCTATTAATCATAACCAATTTAAAACATTATTTAAGCTAATAAATAGTACATTAAAAAAGGTTATTTCATTTTATGCTCTTAAAAAGCATTATTTCTTTATAAAGATATTGGTATAATACCATTTACCTTCCTCATTCTTTTCTGCCGACACATCAAAATTGGTGTAGTCGCCTTCTAAATTTTCTTTATGTGCTTCACTTTTTAACCACGCTCTTACAACAGATTCTGCAGAACTATAGCCATAAGCTACATTTTCCGACACGTTTTTAGCACCAGCATTAGCTTTTAAATATTCACTACGTGTAAAAAAGTTATGATGCGATACTTCTCCTCTATCTACCATATAATCTGTGTGACTATAAGCTACAGATTTTACAATATTCATTTCTGTTAAAGCATTTAAACCTAACGAAGATCTATGGCTATTAATAAGCTTTAATATTTCGACCTCAATAGCTTTAGATTCTTGTTGTATAAGATTCATCTCAATTGCCGAAAATTCATTTTTATCGTTATCCGTGCTACAAGAACTAAAAGTAAATAAGGCATATAGCAATACCATAGGTAATTTTCTAAATAACTTCATAGGTTAAGTTAATTTAATGTTGTAATAGATTTGGTACTGTAAAATTAAACCTATACTATAAATTAACTGTTAAGAAAATGTTAAAATCGACTAAAAACATGTATTTCATCGGTTTTATGTGTTTTTAATCGTTTAAAAACATCCTTTATGAATAAAATCATGCATTTTATCGTTTTTTTTAAGGAGATAATCGATTTAGAAGCCAATTATAGTCCTCTTCAAGCAAATATCGAATACGATCATGAAGCCTGTTTGGTCGCCCCTGCCAAAATTCCATTTCTACCGGTTTAACAATATAACCACCCCAGTAATTTGGTCTTTTAATTTCTTTACCCAAATAAACATCTTCTAAATCTTTAAGTTTATTTTCTAAAAATGCCCGGTTAGGTACAGACTCACTTTGATTTGATGCTATTGCTCCGAGTTGACTTCCTCGTGGTCTAGATTCAAAATATCCATCGCTTAAATTAGGCGCTATCTTTTCGGCCTTACCTTTAATAATAATTTGTCGTTCTGCTCCATGCCAAAAGAAAGACAAACAAACATTAGGATTGGCAGTTATAGCCTTACCTTTTTCGCTATTATAATTGGTATAAAAAATAAACCCTTCAAAGGTGAATTTTTTTAGTAAAACGACCCTATTTTTAGGATAGCCATCCAAACCTATTGTAGATATTGTCATGGCATTCGTTTCATCTTCTACAAAATGCTTATCTACCTCGTAAAACCACTTTTGAAATAGTTCTATAGGGTTTTCTGGTACATCACTTAACAGTAACTCACCTTTTTCGTAAGATTTTCTGTAATTACTTAAGTCCTTTTCCATAATATGCAAATTAATTTTTTTTTAAAAAAATTATACAAATTTTTTAATATTTTAACTTACTAATTTACAGCTTGTTATTAAAAAATAAGTAAAGTTATATATGTATCAGTGTTTTGTAGTGCTAAATTATAATAGAAATAGGTAAAATAATATAACCGATTTTATCAATTTCAGTAAATTAGTAAATTATAAAACGAATTCATGACTATAGAAAATTACGCATTCTTTAAAACCTATAATTTTACAAAACTAGAATTTTCATTTGGAAATTTTTATCTTTCCAAAACATTTTTCGTAGGTGAAATTAATGAAGGGGTTCATTTTGATTGGACCTGTATTGAAGAAGCTTTTAAAAAAATAAAAGTCTTTTATGGCAAAGAAGCTAAAGTTGCTTATATCTCAAATAGAATAAAACACTACTCGATTGATCCTAGTAATTGGACTAAAGTTCAAAACAGTAACTTTCGTCCCATTGCTAGCGCAATTGTTATTTATAACAACTCTAGTTATATGAATGCCTCAATAGAAAAGAAATTTACTAATATAAGTATTAAACGCTGCATGTCGTTAAAGGAAGCCATAGACTGGGTTGAAAATTTAAATGAGTTTAATTAAAACTCAAATGTTCTACCGTCTTCAGCTAACTCAACTGTATTAAAAATGGATTTAGCTTCATCTTTAAAAGGATTAATAGTACCGTAGCGTGTTGAATAATGTCCTAGTATTAAGGTACCAATATTTGCCTGTTTTGCTATTTGTGCAGCCTCTTTAGCTGTAGAATGCTTTGTTTTAACCGCTAAATGAGCATGCTGTTCTAAAAACGTAGATTCGTGGTATAATACATCGGTATCTTTTATAATAGGAACAATATCCTCTTTATACATGGTATCGCTACAAAAAGCATAACTTTTGGGTTTAGGTCCTGGTTTTGTTACGGTTTTATGGTCTATTAGTATACCATCCTCATTTGTAACATCGAAACCTTGTGTAAGCTTTCTATAGTACGCCACATTTATATTGGCCTCTTCAACGGCATTCATTTTTAACTTACGTAAACCTTCTTTTTCTTTAAATAAATAACCATTAGTATAAATTCTATGGTTTAATGGAATGGTATGTACTTCAACCTTTTCATCTTCATAGATTAACTCCGATTCATTAGAGGTTAGCTCATGAAAATATAAATTATAATTTGTCCAGGAATCAGCCAACTTCATCTGTAAAACAACAATTTCTTTTATGCCTTTGGGCCCATAAATATGCAAATCTGTTTCTCTTGTAAGGAGTCTAAAGGTAGAAATTAAACCCACTAGTCCAAAAAAATGATCGCCATGTAAATGCGAAATAAAAATATGTTTAATGCGGTTAAACTTAATTTTATGTTTTCGTAATTGTACTTGGGTACCCTCGCCACAATCAATTAAAAACATGTGGTTATTAATTTCTAAAACCTGCGATGTTGTATTGTTTAAAGTTCGAGGTGTTGCACTGTAACAACCTAAAATGGATAATTTCATAAGCTAAAATTGCTTTTTATAAGTTAAGGCTTCGGCTAATGAAAAAGTATATTTAAATGTAAACGCATAGGGTGTAGCACCATTTGTGTTTAAATAATCTAAACGGTGTTTAGCATCTTGAAAAGTAGGTTGATAACCTTTTGGTACATACCAAAACGCCATATGCATTAGTTTCATTTTACTAAACCACTCTTTTTTGCGTTTAAAAACTTCTATGTGTCCAGATTTATAAGTGTAGTTAAAAAGGGCGTCGATATTTTTCCAAACCGATATGTTTATAATAATAGAATCGTCCTTAAACACCCAATTAGCTTCGTCTTTATCTTCGTCCTTTAAACGCCAAATAAAGCCTGGAGAGGCATCTGCAATAGCATTCATTTTATCAACATTATTAATAAAATCCTGCATAATTGGATCGTCCATTGGAGCCAACCGTTTGGCAATATTTACTTCAGCTAAATGGTAATGGTCCATATTACAACCCTAAATCACGTTCCATAACTTCCATTTCAATAATATCATGAGCTTCTACAACAGTAGGGACAACCACCAACTCATCGGGGACCGTGTCTATATCTATTTTATTGGATACTATAACAAACGAGTGTTTTGCTGCTTTATGTGTTTTAGATAAATCTAAAAACTCGGCAATGTCATCTTTACTAAGTTTATCTAAACTTGTTAAAGCCACAATTATATTATTGTTTTTATATTTAGGATATAGTGTTTGAAGCTTTTTAACCAACTCAATTAACGAAACTTTTTCTTGAGTAATTATTACTGTATTTCCATCTTGATCGAAAATCATAATCTATTGTTTTATTTTAGATGCCAGTAAATAAATTACGGCCATTCTTACTGCAACACCATTTTGTACTTGGTCTAAGATAATAGATTGTTTTGAATCTGCAACATCGCTAGTAATTTCTACACCTCTATTTATTGGTCCGGGGTGCATAATTGTTATTTCTTTATCTAAATTTTCTAGTAAATCTTTATTTACACCATACTGTTGGGTATACTCTCTAGTTGAAGGGAAATAACTAATATCCATACGCTCGTTTTGTACACGTAGCATATTAGCAACATCGCACCAGTTTAAAGCCTTACGAAGGTTAGTTTCTACTTTTACACCTAACTCATTTATATATTTAGGAATAAGCGTTTTTGGTCCGCAAACCATAACTTCTGCACCTTGTAATTGTAATGCGAATATATTGGATAAGGCCACTCTACTGTGCAGAATATCGCCTACTATTACCACTTTTTTCCCTTTAACTTCTCCCAATTTTTCCCGTATTGAATACGAATCTAATAAGGCTTGTGTAGGGTGCTCATGGGCGCCATCGCCAGCATTAATAATACTTGCATTAACATGTTTAGATAAAAATACACCAGCACCAGGGTTTGGGTGTCGCATAACAACCATATCTACTTTCATAGATAAGATATTGTTTACGGTATCAATTAAAGTTTCTCCTTTTTTAACAGACGATTGTGCAGACGAAAAATTAAGCACATCCGCCGATAATCGTTTTTCGGCAAGCTCAAAAGATAATTTTGTTCTTGTAGAGTTTTCAAAAAATAAATTGGCGATGGTAATATCTCTAAGCGATGGGACTTTTTTAATTGGCCTATTTATAACTTCTTTAAAATGATCGGCAGTTTCAAAAATAAGTTGGATATCTTTTTCTTTAAGATATTTAATTCCTAATAAGTGGTTTACACTTAATTCGCTCATAGTCTTTATTGGTCTTTCTTCTTTAGTTGGTAGTCTTTTAGATTTTAGATTTGGTTTCTCTAAAGTCTAAAAGCTAAAGTCTATTATTATTTCTCTATCAAATAAACCGCATCTTCATTATCATGTTCCTTCCAGTTCACCTTAACTTTCTCATTATTAATAACATCTACTTGCCTACCTCTGTAATTAGGTTGTATTGGTAAATGTCTACTAAAACGTCTATCAATTAACGTGAGAAGTTCAATTTCGTTAGGTCTCCCAAACGATTGAATGGCTGTTAAAGCAGCTCTTATACTTCGTCCGGTATACAAAACATCGTCAATAAATACTATGTTTTTATCTTCAACTATAAAATCAATTTTAGTTTTATTAGCCTCTAATGTTTTGTCTCCTCTTCGAAAATCATCTCTAAAAAAAGTAATATCCAAATGTCCCAACTTAATATCTTTAACCTTATAGCTTTCGCTTAAAATTTTAGCCAATCTATTGGCTAAAAACACGCCTCGAGGCTGTAAACCAATAAGTACGGTGTTAGAAAAATCGTTGTGTTTTTCAATTAGTTGACAAGCCAATCGATGAAGAATGATGTTTACCTCTTTTGTGTTAAGTAAAACTTTTTGACTCATATTGTATCCAAACGTATGTTGTGCAACAAAGTTAAGTTAAAAAAACAAAGTGTACAATGTGCTTTGAAATTAAGATTAAATAAAAAAAGACCATCTTAAGTATAGAAGGTCTTTTTTTATTTATGGTGGCAATATAAATTATTTCATAAATTTATATACTGCTTTATCTTTTACATTGTCACTATTAAGACTTAAAATATAAATTCCAGAATTAAATGAAGCTATATCTATTTTAGAAACAACGCTATTTTGTTTAGAATGAGCTATTAATTGCCCGTTAATATTATAAATATTAAACCCATTAAAAATTGAATTGTTTAAAATTTCTAAATTATTAACTCCATTAATTACTTTAATAGTAGATGTATAAAACTCTTTATAACTTAATGTAGCATCCTCAACACTAGTCATCTCTACTGTGGTGGCGTTAAACAAAGCCTCAATAGCTGGAGCTGCTAATCCTGTTGGTTTATACACACGAAGGTAAAATACATCATTAGCATTTACATTAGTTATAATTTCGTTTGAAAAACTACCACCAGGTGTTAAAGGTGGCAAACCAACAACAACATCAAAAGAACTACAAATAACTTCTTGTAAACTCATAATATCTCCTGCCGGAGCTCTTAAAATTTGATAATGAATTGTTGTATCCACACCGTAGTTAGTTTCCATTGAAACGGTAATTTTATTATCGCCACTAGAAATAGTGTTGTAATAAAAAGCATCGATACCTCCAGAAACACATTCGGGTGCCGATGTACTTGAAGCAGTAGTAGCATCTGACACGTGTTCTGCAATTATTGGTGTTGCATCAGGACATAAAACGGCATCTGTAATTTCATCACCATTTTGCGCAACAATAAAATTTGTAAAAAATAACATTAATAATAAAAAAGTAGTAGCTCTCATAAGGTAAGTATTTAGGTTAAGTATTAATTTTAAATTTTTAATTGAGAGACTACATTAATTAGTCATTCATTAAACGACTAATAATACTACTACAAACTTATATAAAAAATATTACAAATTATGTTTTTAATCGTGAAAAGATTTCTTTTTACTGTAATATTAATATATTTCAAAATAATTATTAATTAAGTATAAATACTTAGATTTATAGATAATATGCATAATTTTAATAATTAATACTTGGTATAAAGCCATAAAAAAAACCTCCAATATTTTGGAGGCTTTTTTAAAACTAAAATAAATTTATAGACTTACTATTTTTTTCCGTCCATTTTATCTTTAAGAGCTTGTAGAGCATCATTAGCATCACCTAAAGTTGGTTTTGCTTCGGCAGCTTGAGAAGCTTGCTTTTTAACAGCAGCTTTTACGTTAGCCATTTCTTCAGCTTTAAAAATTGCAGTATGCGAAGCTACTACTCTTTTAAACTCTTTGTTAAATTCAATAATTTTGAATTCTGCTTCTTCACCTTTATTAAGTTTAGAACCATCTTCTTTCTCTAAATGACGAGCAGGTACAAATGCAACGATATCTTCGTTAAAATCAATTGTAGCACCTTTATCAACTATTTCGGTAATAGCTGCTTTATGTACTGTACCTAAAGCGAATTCAGTTTCATACTTATCCCATGGGTTATCAGTTGTTTGTTTGTGACCTAAACTTAATTTACGTCCTTCAACGTCTAATTCAAGTACAACAACATCTAACTTATCACCTACAGCACAGAACTCAGATGGATGCTTAATTTTCTTAGTCCAAGATAAATCAGAGATATAAATTAATCCGTCAATTCCTTCTTCTAATTCAACAAAAACACCAAAGTTTGTAAAGTTACGTACAATACCTGTATGCTTAGAACCTAATGGGTATTTAGTAGTAATATCAGTCCATGGATCTGGAGTTAATTGCTTAATACCAAGAGACATTTTACGATCTTCTCTATCTAAAGTTAAGATTACTGCATCAACTTCATCACCAACAGTAACGAAATCTTGTGCAGAACGTAAATGTGTAGACCAAGACATTTCAGAAACGTGAATTAATCCTTCAACACCATCAGCTACTTCAATAAATGCACCGTAATCTGCGATTACAACAACTTTACCTTTTACTTTATCACCAACTTTTACCTCTTCTGCAAGAGCTTCCCATGGGTGTTTAGATAATTGTTTAAGACCTAATTGGATTCTAGATTTGTTTTCATCAAAATCAAGAATTACAACATTTAATTTTTGATCTAACTCAACAATCTCATTTGGATGGTTGATTCTAGACCAAGATAAATCTGTAATGTGTACTAATCCGTCAACACCACCAAGATCAATAAATACACCGTAAGACGTAATGTTTTTAACAATACCTTCTAATACTTGACCTTTTTCTAATTGACCAATAATTTCTTTCTTTTGTTCTTCGATATCAGCTTCAATAAGAGCTTTATGAGAAACTACTACGTTTTTGAATTCGTGGTTGATTTTAACAACTTTAAATTCCATAGTTTTATTTACATACTGATCGTAATCTCTAATTGGTTTAACGTCAATTTGAGAACCTGGTAAGAATGCTTCAATTCCAAAAACATCTACAATCATACCACCTTTAGTTCTACACTTAACAAAACCGTTAACGATTTCACCAGTTTCGTGTGCTTTATTTACACGATCCCAAGCCTTAATTACACGAGCTTTTCTGTGAGATAATATTAATTGTCCTGTTGCATCTTCACGCACATCGATTAATACTTCTACTTTGTCTCCTACTTTTAAGTCTGGATTGTAACGAAATTCGTTTAAAGAAATAACACCTTCAGATTTTGCATTGATGTCAATAATAGCATCTCTATCAGAAATATGCACTACTGTACCTTCAACAACCTCGTCATCTAAAGTGTCAACGAAATTTTCTGCTACTAATTTTTCAAATTCTTTAAGTTGTAAATCATCAACTTCATCAATACCTTCTTGGTAATTGTGCCAGTTAAATTCTTTTAAAAACTTTTCAGGATTTGCTTTTGCTTCAGATACCACTGGAGCTTCTACCGCTGGAGCTTCTGTTGCTTCAACTTCAGTTTGTTTTGCTTTATCAGCCATTTAATTAATTTCTGCGATACTTTATAAGGAGTTTTGTGTTTTCCAAATTACCTTTTACCGCGTTTGTATTCTGTTATGTTTCAGGGATTTTAAGCGAATAACACACAGAAGTGTTATATTATTTTTAAATTTCATTCCTTTCTTTATCCTGACGATTCGCTAAAAGGAGTGCAAAAATACATAATATTGCTATAAATACCTAAAAATGAACAAATAAAATAGATGTGACTAAAAAATATAAATGGTGTCTTAATTTTAGAACAATAACTTAGAAACATTTATTAAAATGCTTTAAATATTTTAGTATATTGTTCACTACAATTATTTACAAATTAATATTACTAAATCATGGTGAAAGCAAAGTATCAAGACGTTTTAAACTTAGGTGAAACGTTAAATATCCAAAACGGAGATGTATCTGAAGAGAATGGAGTTCTTAAAATTAAAGGAACAACTAATACTCCGTATGAAAAAAACATTCTTTGGGATAAAATTAAGGAAATAGGGGGTGAAAATCCTACCGATATTATGGCAAATATAACGGTAGCTGATGAAAGTATTTTTGCTAGACATACGGTAAAAAGTGGAGAAACTTTAGGTAAAATTGCTAAGCAATATTATGGTAATGCCTCAAAATATCAAGCTATTTTTAAAGCTAACTCTGATATTTTAAAGAATCCAGATGTTATTCATCCAGATCAAGAATTAATTATTCCTAATTTATAGGAATGCCTAATTTATAAAAACAGAAAAGCGAATCTTAAATAAGATTCGCTTTTCTGTTTTTATAAGTTTTTTAAAATGCTTCAATTAGACTTATTCGTAATCTTCGATAGTCATTTTAGCTAATTGAAATATTTTATTAAATTGCTCCTCTAGCGTCATGTGTGAATTATCTATCTCGATAGCATCATCGGCTTTAACTAAAGGAGAATCTTCTCGGTTAGAGTCTATATAATCTCGTTCTTGCACATTTTTTAATACGTCTTTATATTCAACCTGATCTCCTCGTTCTATTAATTCTTGATAGCGACGTTCCGCTCTAGTTTCGGCAGAAGCTGTCATAAACAACTTAAGTTCTGCATCTGGAAATACAACCGTACCAATATCTCTACCATCCATTACAACACCTTTATCCTTTCCCATTTCCTGTTGTTGTTCTACTAGCTTTCTTCGAACTTCCGATATGGAAGCCACTTTGCTTACAAAACTAGAAACCTCTAGGGTTCTAATTTGTTTTTCAATATTTACATTATTTAAATATACTTCGGCAAACCCTAAAGCCTCATTAAATTTAAAATTGATTTTAATATTTGGTAATTGATAAATTAAAGCTTCCGAATTAAAATCGGTAGCACTTATTAATCCGTTTTCCATAGCATAGAAGGTTACCGCTCTATACATAGCTCCTGTATCCACATAAATATAACTTAAATATTTTGCTAATTGTTTTGCTACAGTGCTTTTACCGGTTGACGAAAACCCATCGATAGCTATGGTTATTTTATTCATTTATCTATAAAGTTTGAAAGTGCCTAAAGTACTTAAAATGCCTAAAGTGGAAAAATACTAATCACTTTAATTATCCTCAGATGGGTAAAGAATTTTAATTGTTTGAGTAAAACTGAATACTGCAACTGTAAACTGAAAACTTTTTTACTGTAAATCTATTTGTAAACCAAAGAAATTAGAGTTTCCTGCACTTGTATATTTGGCGTGTGTATAACTAAATCTCATTTTGTTCATTTTTATGGAAAGGCCTGCAGAGAGTCCGGAGAAGTTACGCTCATCAATAATCCTTAGCTCCTCGCCTCTTCTAAAGTTATAGCCTAAACGAATATTAAAACCACTATCAGGAAATACTTCCGCACCAACAATAGTGTGTCTTATAACTTGACCAATAAAACCAACTTTTTCTGATGTTTGATTTCCAGATAAATCACTTATAGCTCGTGCCGGATTAGGCGTTGCTATTGGCCATTGCTGTAAATTCTCTAAAGTAACATGCCAACGTATAGGCACATGTTCTAGTTTTTGAGACATTCCAAAAGCAACCTCAAAAGGTAATCGCTCATTTAAATCGGCATACGTAGTAATTTGTGTTCCTAAATTACGAATTACTAATGCTGCATTAAAATCTAAGTATTCATTTACATAAATTAGCCCTACATCTATTGCAGCACCAAAGGAGCTATACTGCTCTAATTTTGATGTAATTAATTTGGCATTTGCACCTATATAAAAATCGGAATAGCCTATTTGCAAAGCATAGCCAAAGGATAGCGCCGTTTCATTACCTGAAAAGGTTCCTGTAGAGTTACCTTCTTCATCATAGCCATCGAAAGACCCATAATTTACATACGTAATACCTGCATGAAACGTTTGAGTACGCCTATCAACTGTATACGCATAAGATGCCGTACCATAGCCAATACCACCCAAATAACTAATATAATTTAAGGCCAATTGATTATCCATTTCTACATTAATGGTGGCTGGATTATAAAGGCCTTGAGCGACATCGTAATCTACATTTGTTAAAACTTTACCACCTAAAGCTGCTTGTCGCGGCGACGACACCAAGTTAAGAAATTGGTATGTGGCCTCACCACCTACTTGACTAAAGGCGATTGAAGTGATAGTTAAAAAACAAAATGTGGTAATTTTTCTTAGCATATTTTCGCTACAAAGTAAATGAATCTATACTAAAACGTCGATATCTAAGTTTTATTTTTTTAGTAAAATTAAATCTACTTTAAAAATAATTTTTGTCCTATGGCTAATTTATTACTTTTTAAACCATTTAAACGTTTTAAGGTTGCCACACTAACTCCTGTTTTTCTCGATATATTATAAAGTGTGTTGCCACTTGCTACTACCCAAACATTTAATGCTTCATTTTCTTTTACCGCTTCAAAATTTCTTACTCGAAGCTTTTGTCCTGCACTAATTAAGGAAGATTTTAATTTATTTGCTTGCTTTAATTTACTTGCTGTAAGTCCGTATTGCTTAGCTACATCATCTAAAGTTTCTCCTTGTTGGACAATATGATAATTCAATCTTTCAATTGAATTATCATCGCCATTTCTTCTAGCATTTACAATAGAATCGTTTCCTTTTGAATCTTTAAAAATAAATTCGCCAGTTGCTAACTTCAATTTGGCTTCTTTTCCATTTAGTAAAACATCTTTATAAACTACTCTTCCTTGTGCATGCATACTCATATAACATGCTAAAACCATTATAAATAATAATGCTCTATAATTTTTTTGCATTTTTTACTTTTTGTTTAGTTACCGCAATATCAATAACCTCACTCATTTCGGTAACATAATGAAAGGTTAAACCTTTTAAATATTCCGGTTTAATTTCCTCTATATCGCGTCTATTATCTTCACACAACAATATTTCCTTAATACGTGCTCGCTTTGCAGCTAATATTTTTTCTTTAATACCTCCAACTGGTAATACTTTACCACGCAAAGTAATTTCTCCAGTCATGGCTAAACTTTTCTTAACTTTCTTCTGTGTAAAAAGCGACACTAATGATGTTAACATGGTTACGCCCGCACTAGGACCATCCTTTGGAGTAGCACCTTCTGGTACGTGAATGTGCACGTTATATTTTTCGAAAATGCTAATATCTATACCAAAACTATCGGCATTAGATTTTATGTATTCCATGGCAATAGTAGCCGATTCCTTCATTACTTTACCCAAGTTACCAGTTATAGACATGGCGCCTTTTCCTTTAGAAAGTATAGACTCTATAAACAAAATATCGCCACCTACTCGGGTCCATGCTAAACCAGTTACCACACCAGCAACATTATTATTTTCGTATTTATCGCGCTCTAATTTAGGGCCGCCTAATACTTTAATAATATCTTCGTTAGACACTTTTATGTTGTAATCTTCTTCCATAGCAATATTTTTGGCTGCATAACGCACCATTTTTGCTACTTGCTTTTCAAGACCACGTACACCAGATTCTCGAGTGTAGCCTTCAACAATTTTTTCTAATTGTGGTTTGCCTATTTTTAAATGCACATCGGTTAAACCGTGCTCCTTTAATTGCTTTGGTAATAAATGACGTTTGGCAATTTCCACTTTTTCTTCAATGGTATACCCCGTTACATTTATAATCTCCATTCTATCGCGTAATGCAGGTTGAATGGTAGATAAACTATTAGAAGTTGCTATAAACATAACTTTAGAAAGGTCGTAACCCATTTCTAAAAAGTTATCGTAAAACTCGCTATTTTGTTCTGGATCTAAAACTTCTAGTAATGCTGATGATGGATCGCCTTGATGTGAATTCGATAATTTATCAATTTCATCTAAAACAAACACAGGGTTTGATGTACCTGCCTTTTTTAAACTTTGAATAATACGCCCTGGCATAGCACCAATATAGGTTTTTCTATGACCACGAATTTCTGCCTCGTCACGTAAACCACCTAACGAAATACGCACATACTCTCGTCCTAAAGCCTCGGCAATAGATTTACCAAGCGATGTCTTACCAACACCTGGAGGTCCGTAAAGACAAAGTATTGGCGACTTCATATCATTACGAAGTTTTAAAACAGCCAAATATTCTATAATTCGTTGTTTAACATCTTCTAAACCAAAATGATCTCTATCAAGAATTTTCATGGCGCGTTTTAAATCGAATTTATCTTTACTAAACTCGTTCCATGGTAAATCTAAAAATAACTCCAAATAATTTCTTTGAATAGAGTATTCTGCCACCTGCGGATTCATGCGTTGCATTTTAGCGATTTCTTTTTCAAAATGCTTCGCAACTTTTTCGTCCCATTTTTTCGATTTGGCTTTAACACGCATTTCTTCTAACTCACCATCATGACTAACCCCACCCAATTCTTCTTGAATGGTTTTCATTTGTTGGTGCAAGAAATACTCACGCTGTTGTTGGCTCATGTCCATTTGAACTTTAGACTGAATATCATTCTTAAGTTCTAATTTTTGAAACTCAACATTCATGTACTTTAAAGTAGCTAAAGCACGTGTTTTTAGCTCATCAATTTCTAAAAGCTCTTGTTTTTCATCCACTGTTAAATTCATGTTGGAAGACACGAAGTTGACTAGAAATGAATTACTTTCTATATTTTTTATAGCAAAAGAAGCCTCGCTAGGAATGTTTGGGCTTTCTTTAATAATCTCTAAAGCTAAATCTTTTATAGAGTCAATAATGGCTGTAAATTCCTTGTTCTTTTTTGCTGGTTTAGCCTCTTGAATATCTCTTATGGTAGCCGTCATGTAAGGCTCTTCGGTAAGTACCTCGGCAACTTTAAAACGTTTTTTACCCTGAATAATAACGGTAACATTACCATCTGGCATTTTTAAAACTCTTAAAATTCTAGCTACAGTTCCCGTTTCATGAATATCTTTAGCTCCAGGTTTCTCTACCGATTCGTCTTTTTGCGCAACCACACCTACAACTTTACCTCCTTTGTTGGCATCGTTTATAAGTTTTATTGAAGCATCTCTACCTGCAGTAATAGGGATAACCACACCTGGAAATAACACCGTATTTCTTAACGATAAAATAGGTAATGTTTCTGGTAACTCTTCGTTATTTATGGCTTCTTCGTCCTCGGGTGTCATTAAAGGAATTAATTCTGAGTTCTCATCAAACTCCTGTAGTGACAAACTGTCAAGGGTTGTAAATTTAGATTTTTTCATATATATTTTTAGGTCAATCTGTCATTAAAAACAGATTAATCATTTTTTAAAATTTTAATATTTACAGTAAAATACTGAATTTTAGATGTTTTTCATATAAAAAACAAGCATATCTATATTGTAATTTCAATAGCTATGCCAATATGTAATCATAAACTCTAAAAATGTAATAATTTTGGAGTTATATTTTCCCTAACTTCTTTAAAGCGAACAAAAGCGCAATAGGAAGCGCGAGTAAAACAATCATGAGTAAATTAGTTTCAAACAACCATGGCGACAACAGCAAGGTTATTACATAACCACCAATGGCTCCACCAAAATGGGCATCGTGACCAATGTTTCCTATTCTGTTTTTCATGCCATAAATAGAATACAGCAAGTAACCAATACCAAATAAATACGCCGGAATTGGAATAGGTATAATAAACAATAATAAATCCATATCTGGACGTAACAATATAGCCGAATAAATAACACCACTAACCGCTCCACTTGCACCTACTGCACTGTAATGGTATTCGTTTTTATGAAAATAAAAAGACAATAAACTCCCCACCATAAGGCTTCCTAAATAAACCAGAAGAAATTGAATGGAACTTAAATTAGAGATAACCACATCGGCAAAAAAGTATAAAGACACCATATTAAATAACAGGTGTTGGGTATCGGCGTGTAAAAACCCAGAACTAAACATTCGTATTTGTTCACCACGTTGAATCGGACCAACTTGAAACTTATACTTCTCGAAAAAACCAAAATCATTAAATCCCTTATACGAGATTATAACATTTGCTGCAATAATTACTATGGTTACAATACTTAAATTACCCATAAGGTCTAAACGTTTATTCTTAAATTAATATATATTTGCGTTACAAATCTAAAACTTATTCATGCAATTTCTAGTTTATATTCTGGTTTATCCACTTTTATGGATAATATCTATACTACCATTTAGAATATTGTATTTTTTATCTGATGGTTTTTATGTTTTAGTATTTTACATAATTGGCTACCGTAAAAAAGTGGTTTATGATAATATAAAGCTCGCTTTTCCTGATAAAACAGAACAAGATATTTTAAAAATAAGAAAACGTTTTTATCATCATTTATGCGATATGATGTTTGAGGCTATTAAATCTATCTCGATTTCTGAGGCCGAAATGCAAAAACGCTATGTGTTTACAAATGTTGAAGAAATACATAAACTTGAAGAAGAGCAACGCAGTATTGTTTTATTTATGGGACATTATGCAAGTTGGGAATGGATTTTTATTTTACAAACTCATGTAAACCATAAAGGCTATGCGGTTTATAAAAGATTAGCTAACAGATATTTTGATGCGCTTGTTAAACGTATTCGTGCAAAATACAATAGCTATTTAATTACCACTAGAGAAACGTTTCCCACATTAATAAAAGCTAAAAGAGCTAATGAATTAACCTTAAATGGTTTTGTTTTCGATCAATCGCCCAAGCTCCATAAAGCCTTATATTGGCAAGACTTTATGGGCGTAAAAGTGCCTGTGCATGTTGGAGCCGAAATACTGGCAAAACGTTTAGATATGGTTACGCTATTTTTAAAGGTTAAAAAAGTGAAACGTGGTTACTATGAAGCTAGTTTTACAGATATTATAAGAAACGCAAAAGACCACAAAGATTATGAGCTTACAGATTTATATCTTAAACGGGTTGAGGCTCAAATTTATGAAACTCCAGAATATTATTTCTGGACGCATAAACGTTGGAAACACATGGGTAAGAAACCTCAAAAATAATTTTTAGAAAAGAATAAAATCTAATTTCCAAAAATGTATTTAAAGCTCGAGTTAAGCACCTACTCTAGCAGATGGTTTAGCCCCGATTGAAACGGCATCCTTTTTTGTGAAGCTATTGAGAGACAAACCTAACGACAATTAAGCATTACCTAACTATGTTAAGCTCTCAAAACAAGTTCGAGACTGCTTCACAGAAAAGATATAGTGGAAAGCGGGAAATAGCTTCTAAACCTATTACTTATACAGTTTGTTTATTAAATGGAAATCGGCTAAAACTAGTGCTGCCATAGCCTCTACAATAGGGACCGCTCTTGGCACTACACAAGGATCGTGACGCCCTTTACCTTGCATCTCGACTGTGTTACCAGCTTTATCGATGGTTTCGTATTTCTGGATTAGCGTTGCAACAGGTTTAAAAGCGACATTAAAATAGATATCCATACCATTACTTATACCGCCTTGAACGCCTCCTGAATAGTTGGTTTTTGTTGAGCCATCGTTATTGAAAGCATCGTTATGGTCGCTACCATACATGGTACTGCCATGAAAACCACTACCATACTCAAAGCCTTTTACGGCGTTTATAGACAACATAGCTTTACCTAATTGCGCGTGTAATTTATCGAACACTGGTTCGCCTAAACCTACTGGTACATTTTTAATTATACAGCTTACAATACCACCAACGGTATCGCCTTTGGCACGAACTTCTTTAATATAGGTTTCCATTTTAGCTGCCATATCTTGGTCTGGGCAACGTACAATATTAGATTCTATTTGCGTAAGGTCTATGTCGTTATATGGTGTATCTAATTTCATGGTACCAACGCCAGAAACGTAAGCTTTTATTTCGATACCTTTTAGCATTTGTTTTGCAATGGCTCCGGCTACAACACGACAGGCGGTTTCGCGCGCAGAACTACGTCCGCCACCACGATAGTCGCGTACGCCGTACTTTTTATCGTAAGTATAATCGGCATGACTTGGTCTGTAACTATCCTTAATATGCGAGTAATCGTGAGATTTTTGGTTGGTGTTTTCTATAACAAAACCTATAGAAGTTCCTGTGGTTACGCCCTCAAAAATACCCGAATGAAATTTAACAGTATCTGGTTCTTTACGTTGCGTAACGATAGCAGATTGTCCTGGTTTTCTTCTATTTAATTCGTTTTGAATTTCATCTAAATCTAACTTAATTCCGGATGGACATCCATCAATAACACCACCTAAAGCAGGTCCGTGAGATTCTCCATAAGTTGTTAAATTAAATAGTTTTCCGAAGGAATTACCAGCCATAATTTCAATTTTTGGCTAAGTTAAATCTATTCTTATAAATACGAAAATGAAATCGTATTTAGCTTCACCTTTTTTACGTAAAAACACATAACAATTAATTAACAATCATCTAGCATTTAATTAATTATAGCGTAATAATTACATAATACAAAAACTTGTTATTTGTATTGTACCAATACCGCCACTCTTGAAAATAAAACGAAAACTTGAAATTGCTGTAATATCCGATGTGCATTTGGGCACTTATGGCTGTCATGCCAAACACTTATTAACCTATTTAAATAGTATAGAACCTAAAAAACTCGTGCTAAATGGAGATATTATAGATATTTGGCAGTTTAGTAAACGTTATTTTCCTAAGTCGCACATGAAAGTTATAAAAAAACTAATGTCCATGGCTTCTAACGGAGTAGAAGTTATTTACATAACAGGAAATCATGATGAAATGCTACGAAAATTTAGCGGCACTAGCATTGGAAACTTTTCTATAGTAGATAAAGTGGTTTTGGAACTCGATGGACAAAAGGCTTGGTTTTTTCATGGTGATGTGTTCGATATTTCTGTACAAAATGCAAAATGGTTGGCTAAACTTGGTGGCTATGGTTACGATTTACTTACACTATTAAACCGAGGTGTAAATTGGTACTTAGAAAAACGTGGTAAAGAGCGATACTCCCTTTCTAAAAAGGTAAAAAATGGAGTTAAAGGCGCTATAAAATATATAAATGATTTTGAGAAAGTCATTTCGGAGTTAGCTATTAAAAACGAGTATGACTATGTAATTTGCGGACATATACACCAACCTAAAATACAATACTTCGAGAATAAACATGGCAAAACCATGTATTTAAACTCTGGCGATTGGGTAGAAAATTTTACAGCACTAGAATACCAATTTAAACGTTGGAAAATCTATAATTTTAACCAAGATAAACTAGCGCCTTTTATTGTTGTAGACGATGATGAAGATATGAAAATAAAAGACTTAATTGCTGCCATAACTATTGTAGACCAAGCCGAAAAAAAGAAAAAGCTTAAAAAGCAATAAAAATTTAGGTTAAACTGAATACTGAAACCACGACTGAGACTGCGATTGCAACTAAACAAGCGCTTCTCTTAAAATAGTTATTGGGTGCTTAGCCTCGCGATTGGTTCCATCCTTAATTTGATGCCTACAACTCGTTCCGTTTGCCGAAATTAAAACAGAATCTGCAGCCTTTCTAACCGCCGGAAATAAGGTTTGCTCACCTACTTGCATACTCACCTCATAATGTTCTTTTTCGTAACCAAAACTGCCTGCCATACCACAACAGCCACTTGGTATTATGGTCACTTTATAATTTGTTGGTAAATTTAATACCGCAAAACTCGATAACTGGTTACTCATAGCCTTTTGGTGACAATGCCCGTGGAACTTAATGGTTTTAGCCGCTAAGGTAAATTGCTCTGGCCTTATGTTGCCTAATTCGATTTCTTTTTGAATAAATTCTTCTATTAAAAATGTGTTTTTAGATAGCGCTTTCGCGGAAGTAGTATCGTCTGCTAATTTTAAATACTCGTCTTTAAAGGTGTATATTGCTGAAGGTTCAATACCTATAAGTGGCGTTTCTTCTGAAACTTTATCTTTAAAAAGAGCAACGTTTTTATTAGCATGTTCTTTAGCTTCTTCTAGCAACCCTTTTGATAAAAAGGAACGACCAGATTCGGCATTATCAATAATTTCAACATTATAATTTAAAGCCTTTAAAAGCTCTAAGGCATCCTGTCCAATGGTAGCGTCAAGCCTATTAGTAAACTCATCATTAAACAAATACACCGTTTTAATATAACTATTAGGTTCACTTGTTTTTTTGAAGCTTTGGTAATAAGTACTTAAATTAGGTTTTGATAGCAAAGGCAAACTTCTTTCTTTAGCAATGCCAAAAGCACGCTTTAATAATGACGAGGTTAAATTATTAGAAAACATAAAATTTGAAAGCCCCGTAGTTTTACTTCCTAATTGGTTTAGTGTATTATTAAAAGCAAACAATTTAGTGCGCAGCGACACGCCATTTTCTTTTTGGTATTGGTATTGAAATTCGGCTTTTAAAGCTGCTACATCAACACTACTTGGGCATTCGCTAGAACAGGCTTTACAGCTAAGGCATAAATCGAAAACCTCCTTTAATTCCTCATGATTAAACTTATTAGGTTTCTCCGAGTTGGTTAAAACCTCGCGTAATGCATTGGCTCTTGCTCGGGTAGTATCTTTTTCGTTTCTGGTGGCTCTGTAACTTGGGCACATGGTACCGCCAAACTCTGGTAATTTTCTGCAATCGCCAGAACCATTACATTTTTCCGCCTCTCTTAAAATACCTAAAGAACTAGAAAAATCTAGAAAGGTATCTAATTCGGGCTCTTCCCTATTTGGTTTATATCTTAAAGACTCATCCATTGGTAAAGCATCAATAATTTTACCAGGATTAAATATATTATCGGCATCGAAAGCCTTTTTTACGCGTTTTAAAATGTTATAATTTGCTTCACCAATCATTAATGGAATAAACTCCGAACGCACAATACCGTCACCATGCTCGCCACTCATAGAACCGTTAAACGATTTTACTAAATGGGCGACATCGGTGGTTATTTTTCTAAATAAATCAACATCCTTAGCCTTCTTTAAATTTAAAATAGGACGTAAATGCAATTCGCCAGCTCCTGCATGTGCGTAATAAATAGCATCTTGCTTATAGCCTTTCATGAGCTTTGTAAACTCTGCAATATATTTCGATAAATCTGTTAAAGCTACGGCAGTATCTTCAATACATGCCGCCGATTTTTTATCGCCAATAATATTACCCAATAAACCTAAACCTGCACTACGTAAATTATTTGCTTTACTAATGTCCTGCCCAATAAGTTTTGGATTAGCATAACTTAAACCCGTATCGATAATTGTTTTTTCAAGCTTATTAGCTAATAGCTTAACGGCTTCTGGAGTTTCCGCACGAACTTCGCACATTAAAATAGCTTTAGGATCTCCTACTATAAACTGCCTATTTTCCTGCTGTGTTTTATTGTGTTTTGTGCAATCTAAAATGGTTTTATCCATCATTTCGCAGGTGTACAAATCATGTTGCATAACAGGTTGTACAGCATCCAAACAACTCTCAATGCTATCAAAATGTGCCGCCACAATAATAGCCTCAGTTGGTGGTAATCTATCTAGTTTTAAGGTTATTTGTGTGGTAAATGCCAATGTGCCTTCACTTCCAGAAAGCAGTTTACACATATTAAAATTTTGAGGAGCGTCCGTAAACACTGCAGATTTTATTAATTCGTCAATGGCATAACCGGTATTTCTTCGGTGTATTTCTGGTTTTGGAAAATGTTTATAAATACCAGCTCTAACCTCTTCTGGTTTTAATTCGTTATAAATCGTTTTATAAATTTCGCCTTCTAAGGTTTCTAGTTTAATTTTATCATGAAATGCTTCTTTAGACAATGCATTAAAAACAACTTCGCTACCATCGCTTAAAATGGTATGCATTTCTAAAACCTTATCTCGTGTAACACCATATTGTATAGAGGTTGTACCAGAGGAGTTATTACCAACCATCCCTCCTATCATGCATCTATTAGAGGTTGATGTATTCGGGCCAAAAAACAAACCATAAGGTTTTAAGAAATTGTTTAAAGCATCTCTAACCACACCGGGTTGCACGGTTACTGTTCGCGCCGCTTCATCAAACTTAATAATTTTAGTGAAGTATTTTGAAACATCGACCACAATACCATCTCCAACGCATTGTCCTGCTAACGATGTTCCCGCAGTTCTAGGAATTAACGATGTTTTGTTAGCCTTGGCAAAATTTATTAGCGCTTTTAAATCATCTTCATTTTTGGGGTAAGCTACTGCCAATGGCAGTTTTCTGTAAACCGAAGCATCAGTGGCATAAATGGATTTTATTAAGTCGTCGTGATATAACTCTCCCGATAACACTGATTTTAAATGGTTTAAATGCATTGCGTTAAAATATATATGATATGCGTAAATATAAACACAAAATTGGCTCTATTTTTGCTAAAGATTAAATTTTTAACAATGGTCTTTTAACGCTAAACGACCGTATATTATAACAATTAACAAAAAACAATATTTATGAAAAAATTATTTTTATTATCAGTGGCTGTATTAGGTTTTGCATTTACTTCAAATGCACAGGACATTTCGGAGAATGCTATTGGATTACGTTTAGGCGATAGCGATGGTTTAGGTGCAGAAGTATCTTACCAACGTGCATTAGGCGACAACAATAGATTAGAAGCCGATTTAGGTTGGAGAAGCTCAAATGATTATAATGCTTTTAAACTTACAGGTATTTACCAATGGGTTATGCCTTTAGATGGTAATTTTAATTGGTTTGTTGGTGCTGGTGGTGGATTAGCGTCTTTTGATGGTAAAGATGCTTTTGATGATGTTAGCGAAACGGCTTTATTTGTTGCCGGTGATATAGGTATCGAATATAATTTTGATATTCCGTTATTATTATCATTAGACTTTAGACCAGAATTAGGTTTTGGAGATTTTAGTGACGATTTAGATTTCGATATCGCTTTAGGTATTCGTTACCAATTCTAAGAATAAATAAATCAATATATTAAAAGCACCTTTTTAAGGTGCTTTTTTTGTTTATGTACTTCTCGTTTTAAAGACATCTAGATCCAACTAACAACGTAGTCACTCTAATTAAATACCATTGTCGTTTACATTTAAAAGCATCATGCATCTATTTAAATTAAAAAGCACCCTAAATGCTGCTTTTTATTTATCTTAACTAAAAAAAAGGAATGAAAAACTTTGCCATTATTGGAATTGGTCCCAGAGGATTATATGCTTTAGAAATGCTCTTAATTAATTTAAACAAGGCAAACAAAAAACTAAACATCACCATTTTTGAACCTACTGCGCACGAAGGCGCTGGCCCTGTTTGGGATATAAATCAAGCTGAAAGTAATTGGGTAAACATTCATGAACGCGCTTTAAGTGGTTTAAAAGCAAGACCTTCCTTTAATTTCGATTCAAAAATAATTAGCAGTTTCCCCGCATATCATGACTGGTCAGAGTTTAATCAAACCCAAGAAGATCCCGATACTTTTCCGTCTAGAAAAAAAATAGGACAATATTTGCATGAGCGCTACCTCGCTTTGGAAACCGTTTTAAAAACATCGAAGTTTTTCAAAAAAGTAAATAAAGAAGTTACTGCTCTAGATTATCAGGACAATTTAATAAAGCTATCCACCAACGAAAACCAAACCTACAATTTAGATGCCATTTTAATTACCATAGGCCATCAACCCACCGAGCTTTCTGATGAGATGAAACAATGGAAACACTTTGCTGAAACTGAAAAAGACAACATTCAGTTTTATGACAATCCGTATTCCGTTTGCAAATTTGAAGACCTAAAAAATCAGAAAACAAACACCATAAACATAAGAGGTTTTGGATTGGCGATGATTGATGTTATGCGTGCATTAACGATTAATAAATTTGGATATTTTAAGGTAATTGATTCGCATACTTTAAAAACCGAATACGTTCAGCTAAAACCACAAAACTTAAGCCTTGTCCCTTTCTCGTTGGATGGAAAACCAATGGCTCCAAAACCATTAAACCAAGCTATTGACGATTGGTATAAACCTAATAACGAAGTACTAAGCGCTTTTAAAAAAGAGATTGAATTAGCTGCAAAAAAAGATACTACCAATAATATACACTTTCTAATAGATGCTATATCCAAAATAGCTTCGCATATCTACTTATCTCTACAAGATAGAGCGCTACCACATAATTTAAATGATAAAGCGCTTAAACTTATAATTTCAAATTGGCTGCAGGATAACAATTATAAGCACGGGCTTATCCAAAAAACAAATATATCTACTTACAAACTTATAGAGCGCTATATACAAATGGGTTTAGGAAAAATCCCTGTGAGTTTAGATTATTGTGTGGGTCAAGTTTGGCGCCATTGCCAACCTACTTTATATGCCTCACTTTCACATTCCCTGTTAGATAATGAGGTTATTGAAGATATTATAAAACTCGATGACCACAGTAAGCGTTACTCCTACGGACCTCCAATTGAAAGTATGCAGCAAATGCTTGCCTTAGCCGATGCTAACATTTTAGTATTTGATTTTGTAGACAACCCTGACATTAAAACCACTAACAAAGGATGGAAATTGACAAATAAAGATGGAGACACCATATCAACAAATATTATGATTAATAGTGTTTTAGATGCGCCTCAGCTATTAAAAGTAAATGCACCATTAGTGACTAGTTTACTTAAGAATGATTTAATACAACCTATACACACGAAATTGGGTATAGACACCTTAGAAAACGGCCAAGTAATTAGCACGATTAAAGACCATAATTTGCCCATTTTTATTTTAGGACGCTTATGCAAAGGCAGCGTTATTGGTGTAGATGCCCTACTAGAATGTTTTGGTAAACGTATTGAGGATTGGGCAGATGCTTTTGTTAAAAAGGTTTAATAATAACAACCATTTTTGTTAGAAAAAACCTAAAACAAAGGAAATACGAACTCATATAAAACAATCATTAACTCTATTGCTATTTGGCGTATAAGGTCTAGTGGATTATGATTATATTGGAGTAACAGCGAAAAAAAATCTAAAATTTATTGAACCTTTTTATTAAATTATGACAACACACCATATTCCGAAATCTATTGAAAATGAAGTTAAAACGGCTTTAAGTTATTACCCCAAATTAGAGCACACAAAAATTAGTTTTAAGTTTAAAAAAAACATAAAAAAATCTACCATGCAGGCTAGACCCAGCTTTGGTAGCTTTTTTAAAAGCAGAAAAAATAGAAGCTATTTGATTTTAATAAGTGAAACCTTTAAAATTTCTGATAAAAAATTTCTAACCAAACATATTCCTTCTGATATATTAATTGGTTGGATAGGGCATGAATTGGGGCATATTATGGATTATCAAAACCGAAGTAAATTAAACTTAATAAATTTTGGGATTAGATATCTGTTTTCTGAAAATCATATCGTAGAAGCAGAGCGTGCCGCAGATACTTTTGCTGTAAACCATGGTATGGAAAGCTATATTTTAAAAACAAAAAACTTCATATTAAACCATGCCGATATTAATGAAAATTATAAAAACAGAATAAAGCGCTTTTACCTGTCGCCAGAAGAAATCATGGAATTGGTAAACACTAGAAATGAAAAACTACAAACAAATTAATTTTGCGTAACAAAAGTCTCCCATTCCTTGAATTTATCTTCTCCCATAACACGTTCCATTTTTACTTGCCCACCTTTTTTCTTGTTGGCACCACTCCACTCATGAAAAACTGATGGGTTTATCAGCTTTACTTTAACACCTTTTAAGGCTTTGCTTCTAGCTACCTTGTAATTTTTATTAGCTGCTTTTAAAAATCCATCTAAAGCTTCGGCAACCTCAGAATTATCAAGATTTTCGGCTTCACTACCTATATACCAAAAATGATAAAACTCATCGTCTTCTCCTCGTTTAGCACAAATAGTATATTCTGGAATTTTAGTAGAGAATTTCTCTTCTAATTTTTGCATGGCATCATCCATTTTATTCACAGAAAGTTGGGAACCTACTGTGTTTAAAAAGAATTTAGTTCGTCCCGTAATTTTAATTTCGGCACGTTCAATATCTGTAAATTCAATAGTATCGCCTATTAAATAGCGCCATGCGCCACTAACGGTACTCATAATTAACACATAATCTTGATTGCGTTCTACTTGCTCCAAAGTTAAGGCAGGAGCATCTTGAGACAACGAACCATCTTTATTTATATATTCTGGTTTAAACGGCACAAACTCAAAATAAATACCACTGTCGGTATTTAATTGCATAGCATCTGTTTCTGGACGTACTTGTGTGGCCACATAACCCTCGGAAGCTAAATATGTGTCTATAACCGTAACGGGCTTACCCATTAGGGCATTAAAACTTTTTTCATAAGGACTAAATGCCACACCTCCAGAAGTATAGACTTGTAAGTTTGGCCAAATATCGTGAATGTTCTCTAAATTGTGATGATCTATAACTTTTTGAAGCATCAATTCAATCCAAGAAGGAATACCGCTTAAAGCACCAATATCCCAATCTTTAGCACGTTCTGCAATGCGTTGAACACGTGCATCCCAATCGTCAATTTTAGCTATATCTTCTCCTGGTTTATAATAACTTCTAAACCAAAACGGGATATTACTAGCACTTATTCCGCTAATTTCGCCTTCAAGGTGATCATTATTTTCCTCTAAATCTGTTGAGCTTCCTAGCATCATAATTTCTTTTTCGAAAAAATCAGCCGGTAAATCAAAATTATGAAGGGCGAATACTTGTTTTATTCCCGATTCTCTTATGGCAGAAATCATATCGTCAGTTACTGGAATTCGCTTACTCGTTTTACCTGTTGTACCAGAGCTTAATGCAAAATAAGACGGAGCCCCAGGCCAAGTCACATCGCTTTCACCTTCATGTAATTTACTCCACCAGGCTTCATTAATTTTATTATAATCGAAATATGGAACTGTTTTGGCAAAGGCAGAAAGCATGGTATCGGATTCCAAAATTTCAGAAAATCTATAATGCGTTCCAAATTGAGTGTCTTTAGCTTTTTCTAAAAGCTGTTTTAAAACAGCCCTTTGAGCCTCAACATGATTGGTATCTGAAGTTAAAGTTCCTTTTAAATCAATTACTCCTTTAATAATATTTCCTAGAATAGCCATAATCTGTTTTTATTCAAAGATCGATAAAAACTCAGATTTAAATTAGCCTAAATACAATAAAAAGTAACTCAAAAGGATAAGTTTATAACACAAAACATTTTGATAAGGTGTCTTGATAAATAGCCTCGTATTTTGGAACAATAGCGTGTAAATCGAATTTTAAAGCTTCTTTACGTGCATTTGCTTTAAAGGTTTTTAAACGATCCTCATCACTTAATATATATAGTGCGTTTTTGGTCATATCGTCAACATCGCCTACATCGCTTAAAAAGCCTGAAGAACCATGAATATTAACTTCTGGCAATCCTCCAGTATTACTTGAAATAACTGGCACTCCAGAGGCCATGGCTTCAAGTGCCACTAAACCAAAACTTTCGGTTTGAGATGGTAGTAGAAATAAGTCTGAAAAACATAAAATCTTATCGATTTCATTACTTTTTCCGAAGAATACCACCTTGTTTAAAATACCTAATTCTTGACAACGTAACTCCACTTGTTCTTTTTCTGGTCCTTCGCCTATAAACATTAGTTTTGCAGGTATTTCCTTTTGAATTTTATAGAATATACTAATAACATCCTGAACGCGCTTTACGGGTCTTAAATTACTTATATGAGTTATAATTTTTTCATTATCCTGCGCCATCATACCACGTTGACAATCGGTAAAGGCATGGTTATACTTTTCTAAATCTATAAAGTTTGAAACTACCGAAATTTTATTCTTAATATCGAATAAACGAAGCGTATCTTCCTTTAAACTTTTTGAAACTGTGGTTACTGCATCGGACTTATTAATGCTAAAGGTTACTGCAGGTTTATAAAACGGATGGCTACCCACTAATGTGATATCTGTTCCGTGTAAGGTTGTAACAATAGGTACTAATATGCCTTCTTCTTGTAACATTTTTTTTGCCATATATGCGGCATAAGCATGCGGAATAGCGTAATGTACATGCAATATTTCTATACCATGCAGTTTAACCATATCTACCAATTTACTAGATAGAGCCAACTCGTACGGCTGATAATGAAACAACGGATATTCTGGAACTGTAACTTCGTGGTAATGCACATTATTGCTAATTAGCTCTAACCTAACTGGTTGGTTATATGTAATAAAATGTATTTCATGACCACGCTTAGAAAGTTCTAGACCTAGCTCGGTAGCTACAACACCACTACCACCAAAAGTTGGATAACAAACAATACCTATTTTCATAAAATTTATTATAAATTTTCAGAGTAAAGAAAATATAACCATAAAAAAGACACCATAAATATTGGTCTGTTTTAACCGTTTATTTCTTTATCATATACCTCTTATCAATTATTTTTATTAATCTTCTATCGCTTCATAAATTAAACGTTGAATATCTGTTCTAATATTCTCCTTTAATAATAAGTTTTTACCCGCATGTGGATAGGTTCTATTTGCCAAAAACACATAAACAATTTCTTCTTCCGGATCTGCCCAAGCATAAGTTCCTGTAAAACCAGAATGCCCGAAGCTCGTCATAGACACACAACCACAAGTTGGTCCAGAATCGCCTAATTGTGGTTTATCGAAACCAATACCACGTCTATTATTATTTCGGCAATAATAGCAGGTGTTAAACTTATCTACCGTTTCTGGTTTTAAATAGCGTTTACCACCATAATATCCCTTTTGCAAATACATTTGCATAATCTTAGCCACATCGTTTGCATTACTAAATACGCCTGCATGACCACCAACGCCATTTTGCATGGCAGCTCCCATATCGTGCACATAACCGTGTACTTTTTGGTATCTGTAATAGTCATCAATTTCTGTAGGTACTATTTTTTTGCTACTCACTTTACGATACGGATTATACATGGTATGATTTGCTCCCAAAGGTTCATAAAAATGCGATTGCACTAACTCATCTAATGTTCTGTCGTAATGATATTCAATAAATTTCTTTAAAATGTAATAAGGAAAGTCGCTATAACGATATCTTTTAGTTTCTAGAAGCTCAGATTTTCTAATTATCTCGGGTAAAGAGTCCTGATAATCAGTTCTTAAAAACAAATCTTTAGTCACCTCTACATCAAATTCTGGACTACGAACTTTTCTATAATATTTTTTACTTGGTCGTTTTGTAACCGAATCTAAAGTATGGTAATAAAAAGGCTCCCAAGGTCTTAATTGGGCATAATGCGATAACATACTTTTTAAAGTAACATTGGCCTTATTAGAGTTTTTATACTCTGGTAAAATGGTAGACAATCTAGTGTCTAGCGTTACAATACCTTGCTCCTCTAGCTCCATTAATAATGGTAGTGTTGCCAAAATTTTAGTTAATGAGGCTACATCGTAAATATTATCGAATTCTACTTTTTCTTTTTCGCTGTAGGTATGCTTACCAAAATTCTTATTGTAAACTACTTTACCTTTTCTGGCCACCAATAATTGAATACCTGGTGTCATTTGTCCTTTAATAGCGTAGTTTGCTAAAGAGTCTAATTTGGCTAATTTTTTAGAACTCATACCAACACGCTCTGGTATAGTATACCCTAAATTTTTAAGCTCGTTATATTGTATGCCCTCACCGGCTTTAAAATAATTTCCAATAGACACTGGTAATGTTCCTTTAGCAGCTAAAGATCCAAAAATTAGTTGTGCCGATTTACGCTGCGCAATTTCACTGTTTTGGTAGCTTACTACAATACCTTCAATATTTTCGATAGTATTTAAGCTAGAAAGCGCGTAGGGTTTTACAAAAGCATCTAAAATAACAGTATGAGATTGTGCCATTTCGTTAAGCCAAACCAATTCTTTACTAGTAAACTTATAAGGTTTCCAAGGATTATCATTAGACCTATGAAACCCTACTATTACTGTATTATACGGTTTTAATTTATTCATTAAAGAGAACAAATTATCCGATTGAATTTCGTGTACTTTGGTGTATTTTTTTAATTCATTAAGAAAGGGTGCTCCAGAGTCGTCTCCTAGCTTTACGTAGGCCATAGTTTTAGTTTCTAAACGACGTAATGGTAAAATGTCTGCTTTATTTTTTACAACCGTAATAGCATTTTCAAGTAATTCCTCATATAAAATATCGTCCTGCAACCTGTTTAAATCATTCGATAAATTATAAAGCCCAATAGGTTCGTAATTATGAAGACCTACTTTATATTTTGCTTGAAGAATCTTTTTTACCGAATGTGCTAAACGAGCCTCTGTAATGTCACCTTTATTATATGCTTCTATTATTTTAGAAACACCAATACCTACGTTTTCGGACATAAGCATGACATCGTTTCCTGCTTTAAAAGCCGCCAAATCAATATCTCCTGTTTCGCTAAAATCGGCTGCTCCTTTCATGGTTAAAGCGTCGGTATAAATAAGACCTTTAAAACCTAAACGTTCCTTTAAAATATCGGTTACAATATGTTTTGATAAAGATGAAGGATAATTTTCTCGTGTTTCTAAACTTGGTACATTTAAATGCGCCACCATAACACTTGATAAGCCTTCGGTAATTAATTTTTTATACGGATATAGCTCAATGGAATCTATACGTTTTTCATTAAAACTAATAGTTGGTAAGGTTTTATGGGAATCTTGATCGGTATCGCCATGTCCAGGAAAATGTTTGGCATTTGCTAAAACACCAGCATCTTGCATACCTTTCATAAAGGCTAATGCTTTTTCGGTTACATTGTCTCTATCTTCACCAAAAGACCTATTACCTATAATAGGGTTTTTAGGGTTTGTATTAATATCAACCACTGGGGCAAAATTAAAATGTACACCCAAGCGTTTACAATGCTCGCCTATTTGTCGTCCTGCTTGCTCTACTAACTTGTTGTCTTTTATAGCACCAAGTGTCATATTCCATGGAAATGCATACGTAGAATCTAAACGCATGCTTAAACCCCACTCCGCATCCATACCAATAAGTAATGGAATTTTTGAAAGTGATTGTAACTCATTATTTAACCTTGCTTGCCTGTTAGGTCCACCTAAGGAATAAATAATACCGCCAATATGATGGTCTTTAATGGTTTGCACCACTTTATTTTTTGTGTCTTGATCTTGATTAGACATTACCTGAACCATATACAACTGCCCCACTTTTTCTTTTAATGTCATGGAGGCATACACGCTATCTACCCACTTTTTTTGTGCAGCAACGTCTTTAGTTAACAAGGGATTAATTGAAGTTTGTGCAATTACAGGTAATACAAATAAACATGTAATTATGGAAATATAGATATGACGCATAAAAGATTTGTTAAGGGAAATTATTAGTTATACTAGTAAACACTAATAATCATGCCAAAATAATACATTTAAAAAGAAGATTAAAAGACTTTAAGATAGATTTATAAAGAAGTTAAAAACAATTTTTATAATTCTACTTTGGACTTTTGGTTTTGTAATGCTTATTTAATTCGAATACTTATGGTTTTAATATAGCTGAATACTAAAAAAAATGCCACAGACAAATGATTATAGTAGTTTTACCCACTAAAAGAAACTTTTAAAATATAAAAAATTGATAATTTAAATAATAGGCTTATTTAACAAAACGCCCGTGCCAGCTTTCGCTTGCAGGTACTTCCCAGTTTTCCTTAAACTCTGCAATATTAGTAACTAAGTTATTAAAAACAATGGTGTTTTTAGAAACTGCTTTATCCTTTGCCATTTTTCTGAAATCTGAAAGTGTTTTATGAGCTACATATTCGCCTTGTTTGTAAGACACATTCATTTTATCCATTAAATCGACATTATAGTCTTTTTCTAATTGTTGAATAAAATGCACCGACGAATCTATGGAGCAACCCGTAGCTTTGTTTACATCTTGATTTAAAGCTAACACAATAAAACGCTTATACTTAATGGTATAGCCTGCTTGTAAATCGCTACCATGAGCTGTCCAATTTTCTATAAAGATATCGAGTTTAGCTTGGATTTCTTCAAGTTCGGCCTCTGAAAATGAACGGTTGGCTTGGTAAATCCAAACTCTTGATTCTTCTGGTAATGTTGTAAAATCTACTAGCATTTAATTTACTTATTGGGGGTTTTAATTTTAACTAAAAATTAAATTTAGATTCCTGCTTTTGCGGGAATTTATTTTTATAAACCTTGAGCGTTTGCAATTAATTCTGCAATGTCCAAGACTTGAACTTCGCTTTCTTTTTCTTTTGCTTTTACACCATCTGTCATCATGGTATTGCAATACGGACATCCAGTAGCAATAATATCTGGATTGGTTTCTAGTGCACCTTCTGTACGAAGTACATTAATATCCATATCTCCTTTTTCGGGCTCTTTAAACATTTGGCCTCCTCCAGCACCACAACATAACGCTGTACGCTTGTGTCTTTTCATTTCGGTAAGGGTTGCTTTGGTTTTTTGCAACACTTCTCTTGGCGCATCGTACTCGTTATTGGCTCTACCTAAATAACAAGGGTCGTGAAACGTAATACGTTTACCTTTATAGGTATCGTTTAAACCTTCTAGCCTGCCAGCGGCTATAAGTTGATTTATAAATTGCGTATGGTGTAACACTTCGTACTGCCCACCTAAACTTGGGTATTCGTTTTTTAAACAGTTAAATGAATGCGGATCGCAGGTTACTATTTTTTTTATTTGGTAAGCGTTTAAAACCTCGATGTTTGTAACAGCTTGCATTTGGAATAGAAACTCGTTTCCGGCACGTTTTGCAACATCGCCCGTACAACTTTCTTCGGTTCCTAATACGGCAAAATCGACATTGGCTTTGTTTAAAATTTTAACAAAGGCTTTGGTTATTTTTTTTGCTCGATCGTCAAAACTACCTGCAGATCCTACCCAAAATAATATTTCGGGTTGTTTTCCTTCTGCCATAAAATCGGCCATTGTTGGTACTTTTAGTAATTCGCTCATAATGTTTTATTTAATACCTACTTTGATTTTACGCTTTGCAGGATTATTATTAAATGTTGGTTGCTACGTTAGGGATTGCAGCGGCATCCTTTTTTTGCTGCCATAAATGGCAAAAAAAGACCTGCCTGCCGGCAGGCAGGCGCCCAAATTATTTTATTCGTCTTCTTTTTTACGTAATAACATTAACTCTTGGTTATAGTTTTTTGCACTTTCTATTAGGCTAACCGGGACAATGTTATAGAATAACGGGGAATCGGCATCGTAATTAACCATAACCCATTTGTTATTTGTGTGGTTGTCTTTTAGGATAATGGTGATGCGATCTTTCATGAATACTTCGAGAGCATTATTAGTTTTGAATGTAACATCCATACCTTTTCCGGCCATCATGGTTTTCATCATGGTTTTAGCTTCGTCGTTAAATTCTTGTTTATGAAAGCTCATATCCATTTTCATATCGTAAGAGACAAAAACGTACGTAACACTATCCTTTTGGTTTGTATACACTTGGGATAATTTATAGTTAGGTACTGTTTTTGGAATGTTTATTGAAAAGTCTTCGTTACCCTCGAACATGCTTTTAAAAACCTCTTTTATGGATGCTTTGGGTGCTATTTCGAATACTTTTGGATGCGTCATGTCTATAATTGCATCGTAATCCCTATTATTCATGTCTGTGAACATTTTTAGGGCGACATCATTGACTTCCTTAAGGGCTTGCTCGTTATTTTGTGCGAAACCAAGCCCACCTAAAAGTAGCAAGGCACTGAATACAACGATTTTTATTTGTGGTGTTTTAATTGTCATAGCTATTCGTCTTTCCAGTTTAACCTATCCATTTGATTGTATGGCCAAGGTGCTCCATTATTCTCGATATTAGTCATCATGTTATTTAATTCTACTGGTGCTGCAGATTGCTCCATAACTAAATAGCGACGCATTTCTAGAATGATAGACAGCGGGTCGATACTTACCGGACACGCTTCTACACAGGCATTACAGGTGGTACATGCCCAAAGCTCTTCGTGGGTAATGTAATCGCCTAGTAATTGTTTACCATCGTCTTTAAACTCTCCATTATTGGCATCGATATTTTTACCGACTTCCTCTAAACGGTCGCGAGTGTCCATCATTATTTTTCGTGGCGATAATTTTTTACCGGTAAGGTTTGCTGGACATTCGCTAGTACACCTACCACATTCTGTACAGGTATAAGCGTTTAATAATTGTACCCAGTTTAAATCTTGCACATCGCTAGCTCCAAATTTTGCTGGCACGTCATCTTCGGCACCTTCGGCAGGAGCTGCAAATGGATCTGCGTTTGGATCCATCATCATTTTTACCTCGTTGGTTACCGCCTCTAGGTTATTGAACTGTCCTTTAGGTTGTAATTTACCGTAATAGGTATTTGGAAAGGCTAATAATATGTGTAAATGTTTTGAATAGTATAAATAGTTTAAAAATACTAGTATGCCTACAATATGCAACCACCATGCACCACGCTCGATAAAATGCAGTGTGCCTTCTGAAAGCCCTGAAAACCAAGGCGCCATAAATTGACTAATTACATTACCCGAGTTTAGGGCTTGAAACTGTACATCGGTAGCATTCATGATTAAAAACAGTGACATTAATACCATTTCGAAATACAGAATATAGTTACCATCGTTTTTAGGCCAGCTTGTCATTTCGCTTTTCCAGAAACGTGCAATTTTAATAACGTTTCTACGCAGCCAAAATATAATTACAGCTATAAAAACTAAGCATGCTAAAACCTCGAATGTTCCTATTAAAAATCCGTAAACCGATTGTGGTAACACACTTAAACCAATACGGTGTGTGCCCGCTAAACCATCGATAATAATTTCTAAGACTTCTATATTGATAATGATAAAGCCAATATAGACTACAACATGCAAAAAACCAGAAATTGGGCGACGTACCATTTTACTTTGGCCTAAGGCAATCATAGCCATGTTTTTCCAGCGTTGCGATTTATTATCGCTAACCGCTTTATCTTGTCCTAATTTAATGTTCCTTATTAGCTTTTTAACATTTTTGGCAAAAAAGCCAATGCCCAAAAAAAGTACTACTGCAAATAGTATGTTTGGTATATATTCCATAGTGTTTAGTTAGATTCTGGTTCTTGGTAAGGTATTTCTTTTTTAGAAAGAATTCTGGTGTAGCGGTTAGGATGCAATTTAAAATCTAACAATAGAGCTTCCAATTCGCTAGTAGCTCCTTCTAGATTATTATACAATTGATCATCCTTTAATAATTTACCCATAGTACCTTTACCTTGTTCTAAATCAGCCAAAAGTGTATTAAAATTAGCTAAAGTAGATTCTAAATTTTTAACGGTTTGTCCTAAATCTGACTGCGATAATGATCCTGAAATTTTAGTAAGATCGCTAGTTGCTTTCTCTGCATTTGTTAATACCGCATCAATTTTAGCTTCGTTAGCTATCATTAATTGATTTAATGAATTAGATGTGCTTTTAAAAGAATCTATCGTAGAACTTAAACCGGCTATACTTGTTTGTAGGTGTGCTTTAGTTTTCTCGTCGAAAATATCGTTTATATTGTTAAGCAAGGAATCGGCACCAACCATCATAATTTCTATTTTTTCTTGCAATGGCGTTAAGCGTTGGTTTACCAACTCGGTTAAACCTGCTTTTATAGAACCTTTTAAAACGGCACCATTTTTAGCTTGTTCTGCACCATCAAATGCAGGCACTATAGCAACAGCCTTACCTCCTATTAAGCCAGTTTCATACAACTCTGCTTTACTATTTTTCGAGAATTTAAAATCGCTATCTACTATAAGTTCAATTAGAAGTTTCCCTGATCCATCGCCTTTAAACCCTATTTTAGTAACTTGCCCAACTGCAAGTCCATTAATGGTAACAGGTGTAGATGGTACTAAACCTTCAACATTATCGTACTCTGTATAAAAAGTAAGCGACGAGTTAAAAAGGTCTCTTCCTTTTAAATAATTAAAACCATAATATAATAATATGATGCCCAATAATACGAGTACGCCTGTTTTTACTTCTCTTGTTATTTTCAAAATAGAATGCTTTAGATAAACAAATTTAATATAAATTTAAGAAGAATACCTTTATTTAGGTAGCGATTTTAAAGCTTCGCTAAGGGCAATCTTTTTACCGTCTTTAAAAGCGACAATAAAACTGGATTTATAACCATTACTTTTAGCTTCGCGTTCTAAAACTCTAATATTTTCATAATTAGAAGTATTACCGTAAAAGTACTTATATAAACCGCCTACCTTTACTCTAGAGATATTGCTTAAGCCTTTAAAGTTATAAGGTTTCGTTTCTAAAGCTTTTGAACTGGCTGCTATTTGTACCTTAAAAACTAAATTAGAAGCATTACTTGGGGTTATAGATACATTATTTTCGCCAATTTGATAATGGCTAACATTGGTTTCTAGACTTTCTTTATACTGCAAAATGGCTTCTTTTATAGCATTTGCCATTTGAGTTTGTCCTTTACTAGAATTTAAATAAGCGCCTTCGATTTTGTTAGTTAAAAAACCCAGTTCTACCAGCACACTAGGCATTACTGTTTGGTGTAAAACTATAAAACCAGCTTGTTTTACCTTTCTGTCTTTTCTGTTTAATTGACTAGTAAACTTTTTTTGAATTAAGCTTGCCAATTGTATACTTTGGTCTAAATACTCTTCTTGGCTTAACAAAATACTCATAACCGATTCTGGTGAGTTAGGATCGAACCCCGCATAGTTTTTTTCGTAGTCGTCTTCCATAAAAATTACAGAGTTTTCTTTTTTAGCGACTTCAAAATTGGTTTTGTTACGGTGTGTTCCTAAAACAAAAGTACCAGCTCCGTAGGCTTGCGATGTATGCGAATCGCAATGAATAGAAACAAATAAATCAGCCTTTTCTTTATTTGCTATTTTACCTCTTACAAATAAATCGATAAAAACATCTGTTTTACGAGTGTAAACTACCTTTATATCTGGATGCTTTTCTAACTCTTTACCAACGGCTAAAACAGTTTTTAAAGCAATATCTTTTTCCTTGTAACCATTTCCTAAATTACCAGGATCTTTACCTCCATGGCCAGCGTCTAGCACCACCACAAATTTATTTTTGGCCGTTTGCAAGTCGCTTGCTATAAATGAAGATAATGTTAATACTAAGATAAAAGATACGAAAATTAATAACTTGTTCGTTTTCATTGGATGAATACTATTTTAAATCGTTTGCTGTTTAAATCTGTACAAAGCATCTTTTAATAATGCCTAAATAGAATGAACTATGTATTTGATTTTAACGGCTAAAAAAGTGGGGTTATTTTAATTTTAAATTTTTAGTTGATTATTAAATCAATCACAAAAAAATATATGTAATTTTGACTTTTCAAAAACCGAGCCATACTTTTACAAAAATACATTTAAAAGCGTTGCATACAAACAACTTTAAAATACTTTTTGCACTTAGTTTTACTGTGTTTATCAACACGTTAAGCTTTTCTCAAGATATCCCTAAAAAAGGAAAAAGCATTAACGCAACTGTTAAAGATAGTTTAGTTACTAGTGTTGACAGTCTTGATGTTTTAAATACTTCTGAGAAAATTAAGGATACCATTACCTCAGATTCTATAAAACCTAAAAAGGAGTTGTTAGAAAACATAGTTAAGTATCACGCTAAAGATTACACTACTTTTAGTAATAAAAAACAAAAACTATACTTATATAATGAAGCCAAAATAGACTATGGCGACATGAATATAACCGCTGGAAGTATAACCATAGACTATAATACCAATACGGTTTATGCTGTAGGAATTACAGATTCTACTGGAACCTATAGTCAAAAACCAGTTTTTACTCAAGGTAGTAATGTAGTAGAGCCCGACTCTATCGTATTTAATACAGAAACCCAAAAGGCTTTAATTTACAACTCTAAAACAGAACAAGGAGAAGGTACTGTTATATCCGAAATTACTAAAAAAGAGAACGACTCTGTTTATTTCATTAAAGACGCAAAATATACAACAGCTAGTAATTTAGAAGATCCCGAGTATTACTTAAAATTAAGAAAAGCTAAAATTGTACCAGGTAAAAAAATTGTAACTGGTTTGGCAAACCTATTTATTTACGATGTTCCTACACCTTTAGGTTTACCTTTTGGCTTTTTTCCGCAAAGTGAAACACAAACATCTGGCGTGATAATCCCAACTTTTGGAGAACAAAATACCAGAGGATATTTTTTACAAAACGGAGGATACTATTTTGCTATAAATGATTATGTAGATTTAGCAATTTTAGGGGATTACTACACTAATGGAAGTTATGGTATACGTTTAGAAAACAAGTATAAGAAGCGCTATAAATACAGTGGAAATGTTGGGTTTAGCTATGAACATTTAATAACAAGTGAACGTGGTTTTTCAGACTATGCAACAAGTACTATTTATAATTTGAGGTGGTCGCATAGTCAGGATTCAAAGGCCAACCCTAATTCACGTTTTTCAGCTTCTGTAAACTTAGGAAGTAGTAATTACTATCAGCAATCCCTTAATCAAATAAACGCTGCAAATTTTTTAAATAACACCCTGTCTTCATCTGTTTCCTATTCCAAAACATTTCAAGGTGAACCACAGGTTAATTATAGCTTAACAGCTACACATTCACAAAACACAAATACAGAAGAAATTAACATGACGCTTCCAACCTTTCAAGGAAGCGTTGGTAGAGTTTACCCTTTTGCCTCAAAAAACGGATCAAAAAAGGGTATAATTCAAAATATAAATTTACAATATAATATCCGTGGCGAGAATAGGATTTCTACAACAGACTCGTTGTTCTTTAAAAAAGAAATGTTTGATGATGCCAAAATTGGTTTTCAGCACTCAATTCCAATATCTACAAATTTTAAACTTTTTAAATATTTTAGTGCTAGTGCTAGTAGCAGCTTTAATGAGGTTTGGACTTTTAAAACCGTAAGTAAAACTTTTGACACCGTTGAACGAGAAACCATAACTGAAACTATAAGTGGTTTTGATGCTTTTAGAACATATAATTTTAGTACAAGTTTAGGAACAACAGTTTATGGTATGTTTAATTTTGAAAAAGAAGGAAAAGATCGTAAAATTAAAGCTATAAGGCATGTTATTAGGCCATCCATTAGCTATAACATTAACCCTGCTTTCGACCAGTATTATGACACCTATGAAGTAGTTAGTGCCGATGGCTTAACAACTAGTGATGTAGATTTTACTCGTTTCGAAGAAAGTATATTTGGCACACCCAATAAAACCTTTTCCAGTTCTATGGGAATAACAGTTTCTAATAACCTTGAAGCTAAGGTTAAAGACAAAGACAGTACAGCTACAGAAGATAAAAAAATAATTATTTTTAATAACTTAAACTTTTCTACCTCTTATAATTTTGCTGGCGACTCATTAAAATGGAGTCCAGTTAGGGTAAGTGGAGGAACACAGTTGTTTAAAAATAAAATGAGTATTAATTTTGGAGCTACGTTAGACCCATATGCTTTAGATAATAATAACACAAGAATAGACACTTATAATATTGACAATGGTGGTAGTTTGTTTCGATTAACAAGCGCCAACATGAACGCTAGTTGGTCTTTTTCTAGTAAAGACGGCAATAGTAAAGATAAAAACGATAATTCAGAAGAAAATAGGCAAAGGGGAGGTAGAGCAGACGACTTATTTGGAGTATCACAAGATTTTTCTAATCAACAAATACAAGAAAAAAGAGGTGAAAAGGAAGAAAAGCCTAGTGAGTTCTATAATTTTAAAATACCATGGAGTTTTAGAGTGGCTTATGCTGTAAATTACTCCAATAGCGCTAGACAAAATGAAATATCGTCCCATGCACTAATGTTTTCTGGAGATATAGATTTATCATCAAAATGGTCTGTGGGTGGATCTTCGGGTTACGATTTAAAAAATGCCGGTTTCACCTATACGCAACTCCGTTTTGAACGTGATTTATTAAGTTGGAGAATGAACTTTAGTTGGATTCCTTTTAGTGCCAATAGCTCTTGGAATTTCTTTATAGGTATAAAATCTAGTATTTTAAGCGATCTTAAGTACGAAAAACGTAGACAACCGGATATTCAATTATAACCCCGTTTAGGTTCATCTAATTAATAGACTAAAAGACGTAAACCAAGAATTCGTTTTTTTTCAGATTATTAAAAATTATACTATTATGAAAACCATTATTACAACAAAAAATGCCCCCGCTCCTATAGGTCCTTATAATCAAGCTATCCTAACAGGAAACACCTTATATACTTCTGGACAAATTGCAATAAACCCAGAAACAAATGCATTAGTGCTTGACTCTATAGAAGACGAAACTAAGCAAGTTATGCAAAATTTAAAAGCCGTTTTAGAAGCCGCAGACATGACGTTTAAAAACGTTATAAAATCTTCTATTTTTATAAGTAACATGGATAATTTTACAACAATAAACGCCGTTTACGGTAGTTATTTTGATGAGGCCAATGCACCAGCAAGAGAAACTGTAGAAGTGGCAAGATTACCTAAAAGTGTAAATGTAGAAATTAGTATAATTGCCGTAAAATAAAAAAAATTAATAATGGATACTCGCAAACTTTTCTAACAAGTCTTTAAGTTTTAAAACGTCTATTGGCTTTGGTAAAAAATCATCGATACCTGCTAGTTTTGCCTTTTCAATATCCCTTTCAAACGCACTTGCAGACACACCAATAATTGGCGTTTTATTTATATAGTATTTATCGGTCTCTTTTATAAGTTTTGTTGCCTGGTACCCATCCATATCTGGCATATAAATATCCATAAAAATCATATCGAAATCTAGTATTTTATAAAGTTCTACAGCTTCTAAGCCATTTTTAGCAAAAGTACAATCTGCACCTTGCTTTTCTAAAAGAAATTTAATTACCTTTTGGTTCATTCTATTATCCTCGGCAATAAGTACATTAAATTTTGTAGCAAGTAACGGTTTGCTTGTTTCTTCAACTTTTTTAACATTTAATGTTTTTTTAAGTTGAAGGCTAAAATAATAAGTAGAGCCTTCATTTTCTTTACTTTCTAATTTAAGCTCGCCGCCCATAAAATCAACTAACTTATGTGATATTGATAAACCCATACCACCGCCTCTATAATCTTTCTTAATTTTATTTGCATAAACTCCATCAAAATTATTAAAAACGTGTTTAACGTCTTCCTCCTTCATGCCTATACCCGTATCTTTAATATAAAATGTAATAATTTGATCATTATCTATACCTACCGATTGGTCTACGATTACTGATATTTTACCTGCATTAGTAAATTTTATAGCATTATTTATTAAATTTACTAATACTTGTTGAATCCTTTTAGAATCAGCTAAAACTAAAAACTTCCCTTTTTCTTCAGATATAAATTTATATTCAAATTCCAATCCCTTTTCCCACGCCTGATACTCCAGAATTTTAAAAAGCTGAGATAAATCTGTTTTAAGATCCGTTGTTTGTAAATTAAGCTCTAAGTCCTTTTCACTTACCTCTTGGTTACTAGACACCATATTTACTAACTGTAATAGGTGTTTCGAAGAGTATTCTGCAATTTCAACCTGAGCCGTTTGATCACTATTAAGTTCTGTTTGTCTTAACATATTTAACATACCTAAAACAGTATTTAGTGGGGTACGCACTTCATAAATCATATTTGCTAAATAAATAGATTTCTGGTTTGCAATTTCATCTGCGTAGTCTAAACTTTCTTTTAATTCCTTTACCCTAATTCTAAGGTTTTTTTCTATTACAACATTTTTAAGTTGATTCTTTAAAAAATACTGTAAAACAAAAACTTGCATTATAGCTAACACAAATAAAAATACAGCCGCACTTTGATCATAAATTTTCTTTTCTAAATAAAAATAACCTAAAAGTAAAATAGCGGCAATAGATATAAATATGAAAAAAGACAATTGCTTCTTCATTTTTATCCGTTTAATACATTTAGGGAAACCTTTCATTAATTTGAGCTTTTAACAAACTTATCTATAATTATAGTAAATAACAAGAGTATTATTTAGAATTATTTGGTTTAATTATTACTAATTTACTTAAATTTAAGCTTTAATCAATTAATAAAAAAACAGTTGTTTAATGCGCATAGAACACGAAATAAAATTAGGGTTTAAAGATGTCATGATTCGCCCAAAACGTTCAACACTTAAAAGCCGTTCTCAAGTTAACCTAAAACGCGAGTTTAAATTTCTTCACAGCCAAACAACATGGAAAGGCATACCAATTATAGCTGCTAATATGGATACCGTTGGCACATTTGAAATGGCAAAAACGCTATCTAAAAACAAACTTTTTTCGGCCATTCATAAACATTATAGTTTAGAAGAATGGGACGGCTTTTTAAAAAGCGCACCAGCAGGCATTGAAGATTATATTGCTGTTAGTACCGGAATTGGTGAACATGATGCCGATAAGCTATCTCAAATCATTACTAAACACCCGCAACTTAAATTTATTTGTATTGATGTTGCCAATGGCTATTCGGAATATTTTACAGATTTTGTTAAGCAAACACGTAGCACATACCCAGATAAAGTTATCATTGCAGGTAATGTAGTTACTGGCGAAATGGTAGAAGAGTTATTACTCTCTGGCGCCGATATTGTAAAAGTAGGTATTGGTCCAGGTTCGGTATGTACAACACGTGTTAAAACAGGCGTAGGTTACCCCCAGTTATCTGCTATAATAGAATGTGCAGATGCCGCTCATGGATTAGGCGGTCAAATTATTAGTGATGGCGGATGCGCTATTCCAGGAGATATCGCGAAAGCTTTTGGTGCCGGAGCAGATTTTGTTATGCTAGGTGGTATGCTTGCAGGACATGATGAAAGCGGTGGAGAAACTATTGAGCGAAATGGCGAAAAACACAAAAAATTTTATGGCATGAGTTCTGAAACGGCTATGGATAAACACGTTGGTGGCGTTGCAGAATATCGTGCTAGCGAGGGCAAAACCGTAGAAGTACCATATCGTGGTAAAGTTGAAAAAACCTTGCAAGATATTTTGGGTGGTATTCGAAGTACCTGTACTTATGTAGGTGCAGCACGATTAAAAGAGCTTACAAAATGCACCACCTTTATTAGAGTTGCAGAGCAGGAAAACAAAACTTATACATAACAAATTTTAACCCTAGAATAAAATTTAAATTATAGCAATATCACCAATATTCTTAGTGATTTTAAATTTTAGCATTTATCAATGAGTATAAATATTAAAATGATAATTTAATTCTATTAATTCTGAGACTTTTTAAGTGTTTTCTTAATATAAAACCCTTAAATTGTAATATCTAATTATTAAATAACAACTATGGCGTTAAAAATTGTAATTTCTCATAAAACAAAGTATAAATATGATAGACCAGTGTCATTATCACCACATATCTTTAGATTAAGACCTGCACCACACAGCAGAACGCCTATAGAAGCTTACTCGATAAAAATTACGCCCGAAAACCAATTCTTTAATTGGCAACAAGATCCATTTGGAAATTATATGGCGCGGTTAATTTTTCCAGAAAAAACGACTGAGCTTACTATTGATGTAGAAATTATAGCCGATTTAAAAACCATAAATCCCTTTGACTTTTTTGTTGAAGAATACGCCGAAGAATATCCTTTTGAATATAAAGAGGAAACAAAAAAGGAGTTACTACCCTATTTAGAAATTACCGATAAAGGAAAACTGCTTCAGGATTTCCTTAAAACATTAGATTATACGCCTAGAAAAACCATTTATTTTTTAATTGATATCAATCGAAAAATATATGAATACTTAAATTATAACATCAGGATGGATCCTGGTGTACAATCCTGCGAAGAAACTTTAAATATTAAAAGTGGCTCTTGTCGCGATTATGCTTGGTTATTTGTGCAAACCTTACGCCATTTAGGTTTTGGTGCACGTTTTGTATCTGGTTATTTGGTACAGTTAAAATCTGATGAAAAATCATTAGACGGCCCATCTGGACCCGAAGAAGATTTTACCGATTTACACGCATGGGCCGAAGTGTATTTGCCTGGTGCTGGTTGGATAGGATTCGATGCTACCTCTGGCCTATTAGCCGGAGAAGGCCACATTCCATTAGCTTGTACGCCTACTTTTGAAAGTGCTGCGCCCGTTACCGGAATGTCCGATGTTTGCGAAACCGAGTTCTTTTTTGAAAATTCTGTTAAACGTATTTTCGAATCGCCTAGAGTTACCAAACCTTATACCGAAGAACAATGGAAGGCCATTTACAAACTAGGTTTTAAGGTAGAAAAACAATTAGAAAAAGGAGACGTACGTTTAACCATGGGGGGCGAACCTACATTTGTATCTATCGACGATATGGAATCGCCAGAATGGAATACCGATGCCGATGGTCCGCATAAAAGAGAATTAGCCAAAAACCTTTCGGCACGATTGTACGATGAGTTTGCCAAAGGCGGTGTATTGCATCAAGCACAAGGTAAATGGTATCCTGGAGAACCTTTACCACGCTGGTCTATAGAATTATGTTGGCGAAAAGATGGCAGAAACATTTGGCATAACAAGAAATTATTATCCTTGTTTGCCGATAATCCTACCGTTCCAGAAAATGCCGATATTCTATTTCTAGAAACCCTAACCAAACATTTAGGAATTACCGATACTACAATAGTGCCCACTTACGAGGATGCCTTCTATTTTATGTGGGAAGAAGGCAAACTACCAATAGATGTCGATCCTACAAAAGATGATGGCGCCCTATTAGTAAAAAACAAACTTAAAGAGATTCTTAAGGATGGTAAATCTAAAGCCGTTGGTTATGTATTACCACTAAACAACTCTATAGGAACTTGGTATACTAGCGACTGGACTTTTAGAAGAAACCACTTGTTTTTAATACCCGGAAACTCCCCTATTGGTTTACGTTTGCCATTAGATTCTTTAATACGAAAACCAGAACATGGCGAATTCCCGCAGTTTGTGCCCGATAATTTTTCTGTAAAAGGACGATTACCAAGCTATAAAAAAACAGCAGCCACACGTTACGAGAATGTGGTAAACAATGGCGCACCTATAAATAACAGTTATTTTATAAGAACCGCCTTATGTTCAGAAGTTAGAGATGGTAAATTATACTTGTTCTTACCACCAATGGACTCTGCCGAAATATTTTTAGACCTTATTGCGTCCATTGAAGCCACGGCAAAAAAATTAAATATTCCTGTTATTTTAGAAGGTTACGATCCTCCAAAAGATCATAGACTAGAATCTATGAAAATAACACCAGATCCGGGAGTAATAGAAATAAATGTACATCCAGCCAAAAACTGGGAAGAGTTAACCCATAACACCTTAACGCTATACAAACTAGCAAAGCAATCGCGTTTAGGAACCGAAAAGTTCATGCTCGATGGTAAGCATACCGGAACAGGTGGCGGAAACCACGTGACTTTAGGTGGTATATCACCAGCCGATAGTCCTTTACTTCGTAAACCTAGTTTATTACGTAGTTTATTAACCTTTTGGCAACATCACCCAGGACTATCTTATTTATTCTCTGGGGCATTTATTGGCGCCACAAGTCAAGCACCACGAATAGACGAAGCCCGTATGGAAAACCTATACGAGCTCGAAATAGCCTTTAGTCAAATACCTAAAGATGGCGACGTCCCTTTTTGGTTAACCGATAGATTGTTTCGCCATTTACTAACCGATTTAACAGGAAACACACACCGTGCAGAATTCTGTATCGATAAATTATACTCACCAGACTCTTCTTCAGGGCGCTTAGGTATCCTCGAGCTTCGTGCTTTCGATATGCCACCGCATCCGCAAATGAGTTTAATGCAAAACCTATTAGTAAGAACGCTAGTAGCCTGGTTCTGGAAAAAACCATACGAGCACGATTTAGTGCGTTGGGGAACAGAATTACACGATAAATTCCTAATCGAGCATTATGTAAGAGAAGATATTAAGGATATTGTCGAGCAACTTAACCGAGCCGGATATAAATTTCAAGAAGATTGGTTCAACCCATTCTTCGAGTTTAGGTTCCCGCTTCACGGTATGGTTCAAATCAATAATGTGCATTTAGAGTTACGTGCAGCTATCGAGCCATGGAATGTATTAGGGGAAGAAATGACCGGTGGCGGAACCGCTAGGTATGTCGATTCTTCCGTAGAGCGTATTCAAGTAAAAGTAAATCATTTTATCGAAGAGCGCTTTGTACTTACCTGCAACGGCGTAAAAGTGCAATTAAACAGCACCGGTGTAAAAGGTGAATATGTTGCTGGCGTGCGTTACAAAGCATGGAATCCGCACTCGTCGTTACATCCAACCATCGATGTAGATACGCCATTGGTTTTCGATATTGTAGATACCTGGAACAAACGCTCCATTGGCGGTTGCACCTATTATGTGGCACATCCTGGAGGCCGTTCGTACGATAGCTACCCTATAAACAGTTACGAAGCCGAATCGCGACGCATTAACCGTTTCTGGGAGTTTGGCCATACACAAGGCAGCATCCAAGAAACAGAAAGCATCATTCAAGGTGGCGAAAGCACATCGAAAGTCGAAAAACAAGAAAGCTCTAAAAAGTTTAGTTACAAAGAGCTGCCAATTAATTTCGAGTTTCCGTACACGCTCGATTTGCGTAAAAAATAAAGTCAACACTATTCCTCATAGCACGCTCATGTGTTATAAGGAATGGTTATTACCATTACATCCATTAATATTTTGGGCGCCTGCCTGCCGGCAGGCAGGTTACCCAAAAAGGGTCGGGCTTTCCGTTGTATCTTTTTTTGCCATTTATGGCAGCAAAAAAAGGATGTCACTTCAATCCCTAACGCAATGGTGCGCACAACCCCAAAACAGTGCAATCCCAAGCTATTTTCTTTAAATAAAAAACCATACCACATCTTTAGTACTTATAACAAGATTTTACATTAATTTTGCATTTCTATAATCTCAAAAAATGCCCATTACAACTAAACCATTATTCCAGGATTACTTTTCTGATTTTAAAGGCTACGACGAGGTTTTAAAACCCGATATGTCTATTAATACAGAATGGAAAACACTGTTAAACAAATTTTCTGAAGTCGGCACCGAAAATCTTCTCTCTAAACAAGACGAGATAAATTGGCTCATGGAAGAAAATGGTGTAACCTATAACGTGTATAACGATCCACATGGTCTTAACCGTTCTTGGGGTTTAAATGTAGTACCTTATGTTATCCATCAAACCGAATGGGAATCAACCATAGAAAAAGGTATTAAGCAACGCGCCGAATTACTAAACCTTATTTTAAAAGATATTTATGGTAAGCGCGAACTAATTAAAAACGGTATTGTACCCGAAGAGGTTGTTTTAGCACACCGTGGTTTTTTACGTCAATGCGATCAAATTCAATATAAAACAGCAAAACAATTACAAATCTACTCGTTAGATTTAGCTCGTGGACCCGATGGGCGTATGTGGGTAGTTAGCGATCGTACGCAAGCGCCTTCTGGTATGGGTTATGCTCTAGAAAACAGGTATGCGCTTAACCGTGTTGTGCCCGATGTGTTCGAAAATATTAATGTTAAACAACCGCTAGCGTTTTTTAACGATTTAAAACAAATGCTAATTGAAGCCGCACCGCAAAACCACAGCAACCCCAATATAGTTATCCTTACTCCTGGTCCGCATAACGAAACCTATTTCGAGCATTCGTATCTCGCTTCGTTTTTAGGATATCCTCTAGTAATGGGTAGCGATTTAGTGGTTCGTAATGGTAAGTTATGGCTTAAAACACTTAAAAAACTAAAGCAGGTCGATGTGGTTCTAAGACGTGTAGACGATGCTTTTATGGATCCTTTAGAACTACGAGAAGATTCTTATTTAGGCGTTGCAGGCTTACTAGAAGTGGTACGAGAGCAACAAGTAGCTGTAGTAAATCCTATTGGCTCTGGCATTTTAGATAATTCGGGCTTAATTCCGTTTATGAATGCCATTTGCAAGTACTTTTTTAAAGAACCTTTAATACTACCGCAAATTGCATCGTGGTGGTGCGGACAAAAAAAGGAATTCGATTATGTTATAGAGCATTTAAAGGATTTGGTGGTAAAACGTATAGATCGTTCTAACCGAGAGAACATTTATTTCTGCGAGTTTCTAGACGACAATGCGCTTAAAAAATTAAAAGACGAAATTGCCTTAGCACCTTATCAATTTGTGGCTCAAGAAAAAATATCCTTTTCAACAGCACCAAATTTTGTAAAAGGCAAATTAGAACCTCGAAAAGTATCCTGTCGTACCTTTGCCATTGCTAAAAAAGATGGTTACAGCGTAATGCCTGGTGGCTTAGTGCGTGTAGCAGCCGATAGAAAAAAAATATTTGTATCCAATCAACGTGGTGGTATTAGTAAAGATTTCTGGATCGTTTCAGATGCTGTTCAAAACCCATTACGTAATTACGCGTGGGATTCGTCATCAAACAATACCATTTCAGATATTAACGATTTATCGAGTAACACCGCCGAAAACCTATTTTGGTCGGGGCGTTATTTAGGACGCTCGTTAGTTACTGCACGTTACTTACGCGTGGTACTTAATAGAATGAATCAAGAGCAATCCACCACACGTAAATCAGATTCAGATACTTTAATTTTACTGTTTCAATCTATAACCAATATTACCTCTACATTTCCAGGGTTTGTTGGCGAAGGTGCCGAAGCACGATTAAAAGAGCCTCTAAAAGAAATTTTATCGCTGTTAAAAGACGAAACTCGCATAGGTAGCCTTGCACAAACCATGAATAGCTTTAACAACGCTTATTACTCGTTAAGAAGCTTATGGTCTAAAGACATGTGGCGCGTTTTTGATGGCATTAAAAAACAATGGGAAAACTTTAATGGAGCTAAAGACTTTTCCATAAATAAACTTATAAAATTCCTAGACCGCATTATTACGCGCCTTATTGCATTTATGGCACTTATTGAAGAAAGCATATTAGTAAACCAAGGTTTATTACTATATTTTATTGGCTTGCAAACCGAACAATCGATGATGCATGTCGAGAAATGCCGCTCACTACTCGTTATAAACTACGAAGAGCAAGTACAATATGAGGTCCTAGAGGCTCTTTTAAATAGCAACGAAAGTCTAAATATTTATAGATATAGTTACCGGTCCTATTTAAGTGTAGAAAATGTAATAAAACTATTGTTGGTTGACAAAAATTATGCAAAATCCTTGGCCTATAAAATTACTCGTATAGAAAAAGATATATGCAGGCTTCCTTATTCTGAAGGTTCTAACACTGTAGCTGCTTGCAAAGCTAAAATTTTAAGAGCACATACCAAAATAGAAAGTTTAACTATAGAGCATCTTTTAACCTTAAACGACGATCATACCATACGACAAAATCTAGATGACGCCTTAGCCAAAATTAGCGAGCTATTGCATGAAACATCTATGGAGGTTTCAAATACCTATTTCAATCATTCGTACACTCAAAAGCAACTAACAAACCAAAACTTTCCACTACAATAACCATGTTATTTCAAATATCGCATACTACAAGTTATATATATGAAGTTGGTGTAACCTTCTGCCATAATATTGCTACCATAAAACCTAAGGATATGTTGGGACAAAAAGTGGTGGATTATAAACTAGAAATTAGTCCAACACCAACCGAATTTTCGGAGAAATTGGACTTTTTTGGTAATACCATTACGCGGTTCTCTATACAAGAGCAGCATAAAACCTTAAAAGTAACTGCGCTTAGTAAAATACTACGCGATCATACGTTAGAACCTGATATTTATAAATCGGAAAGCGGTCCAAAAATCACCTTAATAGAAGCTTTAGCAGCGCTAAAAACAGAAAATCGAGGTCATTTAGACATTAAACAGTTTGTATTAGAATCTATTTTAATTGCCAATATAACCAAAGATATTAGGGCTTACGCCGAAGTATCTTTTAAACCTAATCGTCCTATTTTTGAAGCGGCTTACGAGCTCATGGAACGCATTTTTAAAGATTTTGAGTTTAACCCTAATGTTACAAACGTAGCCACGCCCATACACGAGGTTATGGTTAACAAAAAAGGGGTTTGTCAAGATTTTGCACAAATAGCCATTGCTTGTATTCGTTCGGTAGGCTTACCAGCACGTTATGTAAGTGGTTATATTGAAACCTTACCACCTCCAGGAAAAGAAAAATTAGTTGGTACCGATGCTTCTCATGCTTGGTTTTCAATTTATATCCCATCGTTTGGCTGGGTAGATTTCGATCCTACAAACAACCAAATTCCAAAAGACCAACATATTGTTGTGGCTTATGGGCGCGACTATTACGATGTGCCGCCTTTAAAAGGTGTTATCTATAGCTCTGGAGCCAATAAAATGAAAGTGGCTGTAGACATTCGTCCTGCGGTTTAAAAATATATTTTACTTAGCTTAAAATTTGCCTATTGTAAGAAATAAAACGGATTTAATACTATATCTATTTGTTTAAATTAAACTGAAAAAATGGAATAGCTTGTTTGTTTTCTTGTTATCTCAAATAACAGCACTCTCTTAATAAGAATGAAACTTGATTAATTAACTTTTATCGAATTATTTTTTGATAATATTCGCTAAAGTTAGCACCTACAAAATAAATATTACACTTAGCAAGTATATTTATTTTTGCTAATTTTTGTTTAATTCTTCTTTAAACTATTTCAGGCATATCGATTTCTATATTCATAAGTTTTCACTTACTACAAAGGGATCAGTATTTTTACTTTGGCGTGAAATTAAATCTCCAACCTATCAAAAATCTTAGTTAGTTGTTTACTAGAAGGTCTAGGAGCATTATCATTAACAACAATGCCATTTGGATCGATTAAAATAAATCTAGGTATGGTGTTTACTTTAAAATCTCTAGCAAATTTTTGATCGCCTTTAGCATATAATTGCACACCTGTTAATTCTTTTTCCTTAACCATAGATTTCCACTTATCGTAAGCATTAGGGCTATCCAAAGAAATACTAACAAAGGCTATATTTTTACCATGATAAGCTTTTTCCACACGTTTTAGTGCTGGTATTTCGGCCTTACAAGGTCCGCACCATGTTGCCCATAAATCGATATAAACATACTTACCTTTTAAATCGTCTAAAGATGTACTACCGCCAGCATAATTTTCGTAATCGTTAAATTTTGGTGCAGCCTTTCCATTAAATAATGATGGTTTGCTATTTTTACTATACTCTAGTTTTAGCTTCTCCTTTAACATACCAAAACTTATATTTTCGTTTTTAACAAATGCAGCATCAACACTTGGCACTGCAGTTAACAGACTTTTAAATTCTTCAATACTTGAATTTAGCTTATTTTCAAATTCCGTTTTACTACTAGCCATTAAATCATCATAATCTAAAAGGCGCTCTTGTAACAATACTTTTTCGGCTAAATAATTATTTACATCTTCACCTATGCCCTCAAATTTAATAGTTTCATCAAATTCATTGGTATCCATCGTGAGTCTTAAATCATAGCCGTTTTCTAGATATACATTGGCTTGCTCCTGTCCATCAAACAATACATAGTTTCCTGATGCTACGTTTAAAGTATCGGAAAACGAACCGTCTGGATTTACTTTTATCGATTTTATAATAGCGTTTTGAGCCACCACTAAAGAATCGGACGTTGGGTTTGTAATTTTACCAGAAAGCGTTACATAATCTTTCTTTTCTTCTTTATTACAGGACACAAACGCTATTGCTACTAGTAATACACAAGCCAGTTTTTTCATAATTAAATATAAAGGTGTAGTATTTAAAATTTATTGAATGCTAAAGCTAAGGTTTTCAGGCTCCGGCATAATACATTGTTTATCATCGCAAACCATATACTCGATTTCGGCTTCAATGTTAAAAGGTGGTTTCTTTTTTAGCTTAATACGTTGTTTAAATTCGGTTTTAGTTTCAAAATATTTAACCTTCATATTAAAAGTTGGATCATCAACTGTTACGCCTTCTTCTTCTTTAGTATTGCCTTTTTTTAAATAATGACCATTACTTACAAAGCTAAAAATTGTGGGCATTGGTCCACCTTCTGGAACGGTTTGCGAATATAAATGCCATTTGGTATCAATGTTAGCAATGGCTATTAACTCATATTCAGAATCCGATATCTTTTTTACATCGGTTGTCCAATTAATAGGGTCTAAAATTTGTGCAAATGAATTTACGGAAAGTAACAGCACTACAATAACAACTAATTTTTTCATAATTATACTTTAAAAAAACGCATTTTGAACCATTTACAAAAATAACAAGAAAGTAAATGGTTTTAGGTGTATATGGGAACTAAAATTCTCACTAATTATTACTGTAAACACAAAAAGCGCACCATAACGGTGCGCTTTCTATAAAAATACTATTTTTTTTAGAATTTAACTGATATTTTACCTCTTAAAAAAAATGGAGCTCCTGGTGTAAAATGAATTTCTTCAACAGGATTAGGTTCGTTAAACAATCTACTCTCTGTAGCAAATTGAGTCTCGTTCCATTCGCTATCAAATAGATTTTCTACAATAACCCCAAACGTCCAGTTTTTAAGCGTGTAATTAAGGTTTAAATCGGTTATAAAATAGCCATCGGCAACTATAGAGTTATCTTCGTTAGCTGCCCTATCTCCTATCATTCTGTAACTAATTCCTCCAGAAAAATTATTCCAATCTTTAACATTTAATCCACCCGACGATGTAAAATCTGGTGCTAAAGGAATGTAATCTTCTCCACTAGCCTCTTCGCTACTTCTTGCGTATGTATAATTAACATCTGTATTAAAAAACACATAATCATTTAGTTGATATTGCAGTCCAAAATCGACACCAAAACGTTTTGTTTTTCCGCTTGGTTCCACAATTCCGGCATCGCCAACATAAACAAATTCTTGTTGTAAAAATAAGCTCCAAAGCGCCGCATTAATAACTAAGCGATCTGCGGGCTTAGAAATAATTCCTAAATCTGTACCAAATGCTGTTGGTAAAATATCCTCACCATTATTAGCAGTTACAACTCTAGTATCATTGGAGTGGTACCCTAATCCTGTTTTTGCAAACCACTGTAGTTTTGATGATGGTGCGTAAATAAAATTTAGCTTTGGGCTAAGTAACACCTTGTTTTCACTAGCGCTATCGTAAGTTTCGGTTAATAAATTTTCGTAATCGAAATTAAAATAATCCAAACGCAAGCCAGGATTAATAGTCCATTTATTTTTCTTGTACGTTACATTAGCATATGAAAATCCGTTTAACTCATCTACATTTCCAAAGGCTAAGCGCTCTAATAATTCTTGTCTGTTTTTGGTTCTAGATAGTTGCACATCGTTAACATCATCATATCTAAAACCAACACCTAATTCATACTTTAATTGCGCGTCATGATCTTTTAAATGCAATGTATGCTCGTAAGCCGTTTTAGCACCAACTATGGTTCTATCTTCATATTGACGAATTTGATCGCCGTTTACCTCATCTTCTAAAAAGAAAGTAAAGTTTGAAAACAACTCAAAATCGTATTTAGAAATATAAGCAGATGTTTTAATAGCCGAATGCTCATCCAACTGTTTTTTATGATTTAACCAGATATTTGTTCGGCTTGTGTTACCACCTTCGGTATCATCAATAGCACCAAAACGCCCAATTTGACCACTTTCTACGGCACGAACAGGAATTTGCCCAGAGGCATCCCATTTACTTTGAAAATGAGACATAGATAAAGTTAATTCTTGATCTATATAATTATTAAAGTTATATCGTCCCATGATGTTGATACGGTTAAAATTTTGAGGCGAATCGAACACACCATCAGACAGCATTACTTCTGATGCTAAATAAGCCGAACTATTTTCGGTATCTACCAACTTAAGCATACTTAAGGCTCTAACCGTATTAAACTGGCCTGCTTCCAGCGAAATAAGATTATTATCGATGGATTTTTTAGTATTAATATCTACATAACCTGCGGTGTTAAAGTTTCCCTTATCCGCATAGTAGGTTCCTTTTCCAAAATCTATATTATCGATAGTTTCTGGTATTATAAAGTGCATATCGGCATAGCCTTGTCCATGTGCATGAGATACCATATTTACCGGCATACCATCAACATCTATGGCGATATCTGTACCATGATCAATATCGAAACCTCTTAAAAATATTTGTTCTGCCTTACCACCTCCGGCATGCTGACCAATAATTAATCCTGGTATTTTTCTTAAAATTTCTTGAGATGTTTTTACAGGGTTTGTTTTTAAATCGACGTTTAAAAAAGTACTTAAAGTATTCACTTTTGATACTATTAAAACTTGATCTAAAGAGGCCTTAGAGATTAATAGAAACACATCGATATTACTATCTAAATGACTTTCATCTATTATTAGCTCTTGATTTTCAAAACCTAATTGATAGAAGTAAATGACATCGTTAACCGAAACATCATCAATTTCGAAATAGCCAGAAACATTTGTATACGTATAGCTACCTGTGGTTTTATTGTACACTCCAACACCTTGAAGCGGCTTATTACTTTCCTCTGAAATAACTGTTCCACTTAGCTCATGAGCATAACTTAGCCCAACGCTAAAAATGAATAACAGTCCTGTTATTATATTTTTTAACATTTTTTAATGTATTGCACTCCCTAGGACCATTAATTAAACTATTAATTCCCTTAGAAGTTGATAAGTAAAATTTGATTGTTTTATTTTAATTATAGTTTGTGTAGTAGTCTCATAAAAATGAATTACAAACTAATATACTAAGCACATTGTGGTGGTTCTATTAAACCATTAACATAGCCTTTAAGAACTTTTTGTTTATTGAAATTAAATGCAGATTGCCCTTTTAAAGACCAATCTAAATTTTGAATTTGGTAATCTTTATTTGTCTCTAAATGTTTATCTAATTTGAAATTTACTATTTCAAGTTTTTTTGAATCGCTTTCTGAATTTGAACTTTCTAAAACGGTATCAATAACCTCTAAAATTTCATGGCTATGCGTTTTCGTTACCGCATATTCTGTTTGAGTATGTTGGTGGTCGTGATGATGATGCTCATGACTATGACCCCCCGAAAATACAGTAGAAGCTTCAATACTATGAGATATGGTGTGTAGTAATTGACTAACCACATAATGTGAAGGTCCAAACACATAATATAAACTCATAGCTATTACGGCTATCTTTATAAAAAAAGAGTTTAATATGTTATGCGTAGTATTATCCATTTTAAACGTTGGCTGTCATTTTTTCCACGGCATTTTCAATTGAAAATACTTTAAATTTTATACGACTTTGTAATACTAACGAAAAAAAAAGAATCTCGGTTTTAAAAAACTCTAAAAAAAAACTTAAAATTATATTTAAATAACTGTTTGCTCTTTTAAAAACCTCAGCGTTTTAAAAGCTAATCTACTTTCTAATGGCACTTTGGGTACATGGACAATTACTAATATTTTGTAAGAAGTTTAACCCAATAGTTACCACATGTGTACCAGAATTATAAGCAGACAACTCGTTTGTAGTCACTTGGTAAGCATAACCAAAGTAAAATATTGATTTTTGAAAACCTACCATAGGTCCAATATTTAAAGGTTTAAAAAACTGATCGTTTAAGAATCGATAAGAAATTCCAGCCCAATAGTAATCGTAGTTTCTGTTATATTTTCTAAACTTAAAATTTAAATCTGTACTAGAACGCCTATCGCTACTAAACATTTGGTAATAGATTGATGGCTCGTACTCCAAACCACTTTTTTTAGGACCTTTAAAAATATACCCCGAATATACTTGGTAATTTAATAACAAGTTAGGTTCTGCAATCCTTATGTTTTCATCTATTTTTTTCTCTAAAATGTTATTGGCATTAATACTTAAAAATGCGCCTTTATACCTCAGCAAAGCTCCAACATCAAAATTACTGTTAGATGTTCGTCTGTCGTCTGTAACAAAAGGATCTATAATAGGGTTTTCGTAAGTAGTATTAAAATTATCAATATCAATACGAAAATTATTAACGTTATATGAAATACCAAAAGACAGGTATAATTTTTCGTAATAATCCAATATTAAATGGTGTGCAAACGAAATTTTACCACCAGTTTGTATAGTATTTCCGTTTCTATCATTATAAAAAGTAAACCCAAGACCAGAACGATCTGCTATTCTAACATCGGCGTAAATAGATTGGTTATCGGGTGCATTTTTTATGCCTACCCATTGTGTTAAACCGTTTGCTCTAATTTTTAAATTATCGCCAATACCAGCGTAGGTAGGCGAAACAACAAAATCATTATCGGCTAAATATTGTGTAAATACCGGCAAATTTAACTCTTGGCTATAACTGTTAGCGATAACCATGAGAAGCAGAATTGTATATAATTTTCTTAGTTTCATAATTTATCTATACAGTGTAAAATGTCCAACAAATTCACGTTTATTTCTAGGTTCGTTTAGCTTAACTAAATACCAGTAATCGCCAGAAGGTAATTCGATACCACCGTATTTACCATCCCACTTTTCGCCTATCCTTAAGGTCGCTATTTTTCGTCCATATCTATCAAAAATATCGAAGGTTAAATTTCTATATTGACTAGAACAACCAGGACCCCAAGTATCTAAATTACCATCGCCATTAGGTGTAAAGTAATTTGGAATACAAACATCAATAAATTCGAAAAATCGTGTTGCTGATACTTCGCAACCATTAGCATCAATTACAGTAACGGTATAATCTCCAGATTCGTAAATAAGGAAAGTATTTTCAGAGCCATTTGACTGTCCGTTAAATATATATTCATAAGGTGGTTCTCCTCCAGATGCTACTGCAACAATTTCGTTTAAACCGCCATCTTCAAGCACGAGTGCTAATGGCTGAAAAGTTTCAATTTCGAAAGGTATATTGTTATTTGTAATTTTAACACAACCATTAGGATGGCGTACAGAAATACTATGGTTTCCCGTACTTAAGTTTTCGAAAACACCAGTTCCGGTAGCAAAAGCTCCACCATCTAAAGCGTATTCTAATACAGAAGTATCTGTAATACTATCATCTACGGTTACAGTTACAGTATTGGTTACTCTATTGGTTCCTGCTGCATCGTTAATACATCCGTACTCAATTTCGGCTTGCGGATCTAAATTAACAGGGTCTGCCAACGGAATTGAAAACGGACTATCGCCACCACAATTTCCACTGTCTAAAATATACACCATTTTCTCTCCGCCTTCCAAGTCTTCAAACGTATACGTGTTTTGTCCCATTGGTAGTGGTATATATGTAATATCGTCTAAACTTACGCTAAATGGAGGATCTCCACCTAAAATTTCTACGGTAAACTCGCCCGTTTCATCACCTAAACAAGGTGCTTCGCTATCAATAGTATATCTAAATCCTAAAGGATCTGGTTGATCGATATCAAAATTATAAGTTACATAACACCCTAATTCATCTTGTACCACTATATCATAATTTCCTGGTGCTAAATCTTCAACAGTTTCAACATTAAAAAACTGATCTAATTGTGGAGATATGGCGTATTTAATGGTTCCTGTACCGCCAGTGGTTGTAATTTCTAACATACCGTCATTCTCACCGTTACACGTAACGTCTATTGGGTTAAACACGACTTCTAGCAATGTTCCTGCATTAGTTATTGGTGCATTTGATGATACTTCTAAACAATCACCACTTTCAACTTGAACGCGGTAATTTCCAACCGGAAGATTCGTAAATACTCCTGGACTATCTTGTGTAGCTCCAGTAATATCTGTTCCTGATGCATCCTGTAACGTGTAGATGTAGCTACCTAGGCCACCTTCCGCGGAAGCGATAATAACACCATTATCATCTCCTGCACAATTAATTGTGGCGTTTGTAGTATCTAAATTAACTATTAGCGTTGGCAGTGGATCTATAGTAATTTCGTTCGATACATTTGCCGAACAATTATTAGCATCGCGCACGTAATACATAAAGGTTCCTGTTGAAACTGGAATAGTAATAGAACTTGCAAAAGTACCTAGAGTACTTGTAAACGATGCTGTATCGCTATACTCGTAACTACCTGTTCCGCCAGAAGCGCTAAGCGTTAAAGTACTTTGTGTGGTACAGGTTTGAGAGGTTGTTTTAACCAAACTCGCTTCTATTTCTGTAGGCTGCGTAATCACAACATTTGTAGATGTAAACTCGCAGTTATAGCCATCGGTTATTACCACATTATATGTACCAACACTTAAATTATTAAAAACTGGTGAGGTTTGAGGTCCTGAAGTACTTACCGTTGGCGTTAGTTTATTAAGTGTATACGTGTAATTACTACCTTGGCCACCAGTAACACCACTTACAGTAATAGTTGCGTTGGCATCGCCATAACAAGCCAACATACTTGGAGTTGCTGTAATTGTAGCATCTATATCTGCTGGAAAATCTAAAACAATAACTTCCGAATCTATACATCCACCTGCATCTCTTACATTAACGGTATAAGATCCTGCAGATAAGTTAGAAAATGTACCGTTTGGAGAATAAGCAACCGATGCTGCTCCTGTTAACTCATATTCTAGGGTTCCCCAACCACCTGTTGCTGTTGCAGAAATGGTTCCTTGACCATCATCGCAAGTTACATTAGATGTTTCTAGGGCTATTAAATTAAGACCTTGAGTTGGCGATGAAATTATAACTGTACTATCTGCGGAACAAAAAGGACTCGCCGATTCTGTAATAACTACAGAATAGGTACCCGCTACTAGGCCATTAACCATTTCTGGATTGGTTGATGTATTAGCGCTAACTACGCCTAAAACTGAAGTAGACGAACTATCGAAAACCTCATAAGTATAAGCTCCAGAATACCCACTTACATTTAGTTCTAATGAACCAGAATTGCTTCCAAAACAGGTTACCGCTGTTGGTGTAGTTGTTATACTAGGTTGCGTAGCTTCTGGCATTACTATGGTGACATCTTCAACACATCCCGAAATATTATCGGTTACAGTTACAGTAAAGGTTCCTGAAGGCACTCCAGAAAACACATTACCTAATAATGAAATTGAAGATGGATTTGGTGCAATAGTATAGGAATATGCCCCCGAACCTCCGGCATCGTTCATTATTATTTGTCCGTCGTCATTATTACATGTTGAAAACACAGTAATATCTGGTAATACATTTAAAGGCGCTTGAATATCTACTGAAACCGTATTACCACAACCATTTGCATCTTGCACCTCAACAGTATGTGTTCCTGAAGGCAAATTTGAAATTGTAAAAGGAGCCGTTTTAGTTTGAAAAGCACCACCATTAACGCTATAACTATAAGGTGGTATACCCGACGTTGATAAATTCACATCGATTTCGAATTGACCATCGACTGCTGTACATTCGTTAGTTGCTAACGCTGTAATAATAGGTTCTGGGTCTGCATCTAATACAATAACTGGTGTTGTTTGTATACAACCATAAGCATCTATAGCATGAACGTAATAACTATTTGCATTGGCGTTAAACGAACTTACAACGTCCCATAAAGGATCTGAAGCTGCAGGTGGTGTTGCCGAAGTAGTTAATTGATACGCATAAGGTGCAGTTCCATTTGAAGCTATAGCACTAATAATTCCCGAATTAGGCGTACAATTAGCATTTTTATCTACCGAAGCTGTTAGTGATAATGCAACTGCCGATTCCCTTATTTCAAAAATAGTAGAAGCCGATTCGCAACCATCAAAAGTACCAGTACCATTTTCTGTAAAACGGATATAATATTCACCTACCGATAAGGTTCCTGGTGATGGTGTTGTTATGGTTGTTGGACTACCAAAAGTTACACCTACATTAATAGGGCCTTCTATTAAAACATTAGTATAAGCCCTGTATATTTCGTAATCTACAGAAGTTGTTGTGCTGTCAAAATTATCGATAGTAAACGTTACACTACCATTATCTTCACCTTGACACCTTACGTTATTAGGCACTACAGTAGAGGTTAATGATGATGCTGGTGCAATAGCGGCATCTGCAGATTTCACGTAATAGCAGTCGGTTACCAAATCGTGAACTACAAAAGTATATACAACACCTGGTGTTAAATTAGTAAAAGTTCTTTGGTTAGGAAAACCTATATCTGCTGGTAAATAACTTGATGTATATGGCGCCGAATTAAATTCTAAAATACCAAACTCGTAGCTTCCACTTCCAACCGCTGAAATAGCTTCAACAACTGCAGTTCCTCCTGTTGTACAATCTGGAACAACAGTAGTTACATCAATTAACAAATCGGAAGGCGGCGAAGCCATAACAACCTGTCTTGTAAAGCTACAGCCATTAGCATCGATAGCATTTACTGTATATGTTCCGAAATTAATAATACTAAATGTGTGATTTTCGTTTGTAACGGCAACATACGGGTTTCCAGAAATAGCATCGCCAAAATTATTGGTAATGTAATAGGTAAATGGTGCTGTACCTCCTGTAACGTTTTCTACGGTAATTGAACCTAAACTAGAACCTCCTGGATTATTACACGTTATATCAACCTTATCAATATCAAAATCTATAGCATCTGGTTCTAGTATTGGTAAGCTTTCGGTATCTATACAAGAATTACCGTCCGTTAAGGTTATGGTATAGACACCCGCTGGTAAACTTGTTGTTTGTGTACCGTAATCTGTTCCCGTAGTTTCATTATATACGCTTATAGTAAAAGGCGCTGTACCAACCGAATTGTTTATTGTAATATCTATGGCAGCGTTGCTATCATCATGACACAAAATAGGTTCAGTTTGTACTACTGAAATGATTTCAGGTAATGAAATAGCATTTATTGTTTCTACTGAAGACTCTGCCATACAGCCATTAGCATCGGTAATTTGAAATTGATACGTACCATCGGTAGCTACCGCATAAGTAAAAGCATTACCCGTAACTGAATTAGAACCACTAAAAGCCCCACCATTAAAAGAAACAGCATAAGTAAACGGTGCTACACCATCTGTAATTGTTCCTGTTATACTACCATCGGGAGATGCAGTACAATCTAAACCTTTTGTAATTACAGTTTCTATAAGTACAGGATCTAAGGGTGCAATACTATATGTTTCGCTATAGGTACAACCATTAGCATCTCTTACTTGCAAGGTGTAAGCTCCAGAAACTAACCCGTTAAAAACGTTTGAAGTTTGGTATGGCGTAGCCATTGCTGTTGGTGCGATAATCTGATATTCTAAAGTTGGTGTTCCTCCCGTTGTTGAAGTAATGGTTACGTTTGATGTTAATGCTGGACAACTTAAAGCTGTAGCACTAAAATCCATATCTGTTGGTGGATCTAAAGCTTGAATATTAATTGGAGCTGCAATAAATACACAGCCACTAGAATCTCTAATAGTTACTGTGTAAGTTCCTTCGGTTAAGCCTGTAAATGTAGTACCGTTTTGGAATGTTACACCATTTAGGCTATATGAATACGGCGCTGTTCCTCCTGAAACTCCTAAAACCGTAATTACGCCATCTGAAAAACAACTATAAGGTGTGGTTAAATCAACTGTTCCTATAACTGTAGCAAGCGTATCTATAGTTATGGTTTGAGCACTAGTTGTACAAACCTCGGAACCTACAGTATATTGAACTATAGCTTCGTAAGTCCCTTCTGCCAAACCTGTAAATGTATTAGAGTTTGAGTAGGTAAAGCCATTATCAATACTATAGGCTAAAGTATTACCATTGGCATTGGTAACGTTAAAGGTTATACTTCCTACATCTCCTGAATCTGAACATGCAATATCATTAGCATTAACTGTAAATTCTGGTGGAAGAATAGCCTCGACCTCAATAGATGTTTCAGCTATACAGTTATTAGAATCAACAACACGAATATTAAATACTCCCGAAGCTGTAACGGGTATTGTTGGCACCGTTTGAAAATCGGCCGCTCCATTTACAAAATAAAAATATGGCGCTGTTCCTCCTGTTGGGTAAACGGTAATTTCGCCATCGGTACACGTTAACGGCGTTGTAAGTGCCGAAGTTGCTTCTAAAAGATCGGGTTCAATAATTTCGATATCTTCCGTGTAAGTACAACCATCTTCAGTAGAGACTTCTACAGTATATACACCAGGATTTAAATTAGAAAACTCATAATTATTTGGTGTAATAGGCCCTACGCTATTTACTAAAGTTCCACCACTTGAAATAGAAAAATAATATTGCGGTCGCACATCATTGGCCGCTAAAGACATACTTCCTAAATCGCCATTACATAAAGGTTGGTTAATAACGGTTGAAACTGTAAAATCTGTTTGGCGTATCTGCACATCTGGAACCGTAAATACACATGGATTTGGGTCTACTCCTATTTGTTTAATGTATACGGTATAAATGCCCGCTGTGTTTACTGAAAATGTATTATTTGATTGGTAATTTACATTATCAATACTAAACTCGTAACCACTAGGCACACTCCCAACAACAATCTGCCCTGGAGTTGTACAATAAATATCTCTAGACGTTACTGTAGGCTCTAGTAAATTACTGTAAACATTAAAATAAAACTGGTTAAAACAACCTCCATCATAATTTAAGGTTAATCTAAATTGACCTGCTGTATCTGCTAAAAAATTAGGACCAGTTTCTACCTGAGTCCATGTACAAGCTGCATCTTCGTTAGCACAGTTTGGGTTAACTTCGGCAGTACAACTACTTTCATCTAATTGTTCCCAAATAATTGACGTGGTATCTGTAATATTGGTTTCTATATTTCTTGGCCCATTTACACCACATAAGAATATATTTGGTAATTCTTTTCCATCATTAGGACAGATAACAACTTCGTCGGCAAAAGGTATTACCGGATTGGTAACATCTGCTCCAAATGTAATAACCTCAAATTCTTGTTCTGTTGATTGGCAAGGCGCTACAGCTGTATTGCTTACATAGTAGGTTCCTGTTTCGGTTACTGTAATAGATTGTGTTGTGCCTATTACTGGTGTTCCTGACGGACTCGTAGACCATGAATATGAATCGTAACCACTACCCGACGTTAAAACCGTACTAGCTCCACATAAAATAACTTCTTCTTCAAAAACGCAATCTATATCTGCTAAAAAGTTAGTTGCTCCCGGTATAAGTAAACACCCTGTATTAGTATTAAAACTAGGATCGTCTGATATTGTAAACGTAGGGTTTAATGTTCCGTTATAGGTAGAATATGCTTGATTACTAATAACATTCGAGCAGGCATCATTTAATAAACTACAGCTTGAAACCACGGTAACTTTAAATCGGATTTCTTGAATAGGGTCATTTTCTTCTACCACAGAATTATCTACACTAAAAACTAATTCTCTAGTAGATGCATCATAGCTTTGTACGGAAACACCCGTTGGTAACAGCCCAATATCACTAGGATAATTAAAAACCACATTGGTAGGAAGGATGTCTCTAATTATAAGATTTGTTGCATCATCATTACCGGTATTTTGGAAGCCTAAAACATAATTTAATTCGTCTCCTAAATTAACTAGCATGCCTCCAATATCATTACCAGCAGCATCTTCAACAATTTTGGTTAAAACAATATTGGGTTCTATAATATCGACGGCTAAAGAGAAAAAATAAGGAAAAAAAGTATCTCCACTTGTTTCTAAGCGCACTGTTGCCGAAGTGGCATTATTTGCTATTACTGAATTTGACGGATTAGGTACAACAATGACTCCAGTATCAAACCCTAGTGTGTTCGTACTATTAGGGTTTCTATTAGTAACAGGTAAAGCGCTTAATTGCGTCACCGAACTATTAAAGAAGTTTGTTTGAGGGCGATCTGCGGTAGATAAGTTCAATCCATTTAAAAGTAATTGATCGCCAACAATTGGACTATCACCTTCTAAAGTCGCAAATGCAAAATTTGCTCTTACCGGTGATGGTGCAGGAACAGTTCGAAAACCAGAAACAGGAACATCTAGCGTTGCATTACCACCCGCAATACTTATAGCACTAAAGCCGTCAAAACTAGTAATGGATTTACCCGGTAATGTAGGGTCTTCGTAAACAATATAAAGCGACCAACCAGCCGAATTTCCTGTACCATTTCTTGGTATAAAATTTGCTGTTTCTCCCTGTAAAGACGAAACGTTGGCCATTGTGTATGTACCCAAATCGGTTGCCAGTGAAGTTACTATAGCGGTTACATCTGCAAAACAAGCATATGGAAAACTATCTCCATTATCTACCGAGGTACCATTGGCATTAAAAATAACTGTTCCCGTTACATCGTGGTAGCCTCCCGTAGGCCCTTTAAATTTAACCTCTGTAATGGGTTCGTTTCCGCTAGTAACGGCTCCCCAGTATAAACCTGCATGAATGATTCTATAACATCCTGGATTAGGAATTGTTAAATCTGCACTAGATGAACTGAATGTTGAAGGATCTCCATCGATATCAATATATACCATATTAACATCATGATTGTAAATGCCTGTGTTATTAAACGCATCGTTACCTGGTCCTAAAATATTATTACCAATTAATTGGATGTCTCCTTTTAAATCTTGATTAAATCTAGGCGCGAAAGGCACAAAGTTTTGGGCGTAAAGCGGTATACTCACAGCGAGTAAAACTAAAAAAAGTCCAATGTTTTTAATTGTAGTTTTTTTCATGTTGCCTATATTATTTTCAACTTATAAGTTAAACTATCCAAATTCAACAAAAAGCACCATAATGTTATATTTAAAATCATTTAGTTCTGTATTTTAACCATAGACATTTTACTGTTTAATGGTTTACTTCCTTTACTTTTATCTAGCGCAACTTTAGCTTGACTTATACTACTATACTTTTCGCTATAAATGTAATATTTACTACTATTTATATCATAGAAGAAGTCCACATTATTTTCCCCAGACTGAATAGCTTTCTTTAAAAACTCATCTCTTTTAGCTACATCTTTATGTACGGCAATTACTAAATAATAGCCTTCATCAACGTTATTAATACCATTTACTATTTGAATGTTGCTAAGTGGCTCTCCAAAATCAAAATCTTCTGTTGTTAATACTTTTGCACTTGGTTCTGTAAATTTCTTTATGCGCTCTAAGGCTGATCTATCTTTATTATATCTATCCTCTTCATTATCATAATCGGCACGTTTTATTCGTCGTCTTCTTTCAAAATCGGTTGCTAACTTAATATCTGTTAAGGCCAAAATTAATTTCTGTTTCTTTTGTTGTGCTTTTGAAATGTCGGTTTTCAATGCTTCTATAGTATTTACATATTCAATATTTACAGCATCATTTTTATCTTTTACTTTTTTAAGTCTTTCCTCATATAGAGCTTCTATTTCTGTAATTTTAGCTTTACCAAAACTTATTGAATTATCAATTTTAAGTTTTAAGCTTTCTATTTCGGCATTTTCTGCTGAAACACTTTTAAATACTTTTGGCTGACTAACAATGCCTTTTTCACTTAAATCGTTTTCTTCTTTTAAGTTATCTAAATCCTCTTGCTTACTGTCTACTTTTTCATTTAACTGATTAAATAGTAGCGCTTGAGATTTTAATGCATCATCTCTAGACTTTTTAAACTCAATTAAAACTTCATCTAAAAGAACTTCTTCTATTTGTTCCTCGCTCTCTTCTTTCGCATTAGCTTCTGCTGCTGCTTGAACTCTTGCTTGTTCTGCTATTCTGGCTTGTTCTAGCTCTTCTGCTTCTAATCTTGCTGCTTCTATTTCCTTAGCCTTAGCTGCTGCTGCTTGAACTTTTTCTTGTTCCGCTATTCGTGCTTGTTCTTGCTCTTCTGCTTGAACTCTTTCTGCTTCTTCTTCCTTAGCTTTAGTTTCTGCTGCTGCTTGAACTCTTGCTTGTTCCGCTATTCGTGCTTGTTCTTGCTCTTCTGCTTGAACTCTTTCTGCTTCTTCTTCCTTAGCTTTAGCTTCTGCTGCTGCTTGAACTCTTGCTTGTTCGGCTATTCGTGCTTGCTCTAGCTCTTCTGTTTCTAATCTTGCTGATTCTATTTCCTTAGCTTTAGCTTCTGCTGCGGCTTGAACTTTTGCTTGTTCTGCTATTTTGGCTTGCTCTAGCTCTTCTGCTTCTAATCTTGCTGCTTCTATTTCCTTTGCTTTAGCTGCTTCTGCTGCTTGAACTTTTGCTTGTTCCGCTATTCGTGCTTGCTCTTGCTCTTCTGCTTCTAATCTTGCTGCTGCTTCCTTTGCCTTAGCTTCTGCTGCAACAACTTTAGGCGTTTTAGATTTTGGTGTATTAGTCGTTTTCTTTTTTGATGGCTTTTTGCGCGCTTTAAATGTTCTACGTTTTTTGTTAGATGACATTAGCAAACCATCCTCATCATCATCACCGCTATAATCGTATCTATAGTTATTATTGAATTTATAAGCAATTGTAATATCATGAGAATTTCCGAAGGCTGAAAATCCTCCTGCACCTTTTTCATAGTTATATTCAACAGCAATTTGGTTAGTAACATTTAAACCTATTCCCGCAGAAATTGCATATAAACTGTTATAGCCCGCTTGCGCCCAAATACCTTTTGGTACCATAAGCATTACCATACCTGAAATAACTGTATTGTCTTTTTTAAAGTCTGAACTAATTAAACCTGTAAACTTACTTTCATCAAAAAAACCACGCGTATTTACATAACCCGTATACAACAAATGCGCCTGAAGGCTTTGCTCTGGATTATCTTCAATCATTTTTGAGTTAGTAAAATTATAGGCTACTAAATTGTTAACCGAAACCCCAAAATCGAAAAAATCGAGACCATAATTTATACCCGGGTTAATAGTTATTACCGAACTTGAAGGGTAGTTATCTATAGAAGCATCGGTTACATTGGTAACCACAGCACCTTGATTTATACCACTTTTATAAAAACCTAGATTAAGCCCAAAAGTTAAATTGCTGTACCTATCAACTACGGCATTGTATGCAAAATTGGCAACTCCACCAAAGGTATTAAGTATCCCATAATTTTGTTGAAACAGACTTAAACCAGCCCCAACATTTTCTCGAAACCTACCGGAATAACTAAACAAATAAGTTTCTGGAGCATTATCAAATTGTGCCCATTGCCGATTATTATTAATGCTTATATATTTATTTTGCTCTCTTACAAAACTAAAGGTTGGGTTAATAAATTGTTTATTGAATTTTAATGAATTTCGGGCAGGTATATTAAACGCCACAACTCCATCCGCTTGAGAATAGAGTTGCTGTATAATACAGAAAAATAGAACTATATGACATAGATATTTTTTCATGCTACCTTAATACGGTTATTGAACCTTTTTTTGTTTTACCATTAGCTGTGGTTATTATATAATAGTATAGTGGATTTATATCTTTAAAATCGATTTGTTTTTCTGGCCAATTGTTTTGATAATTCTTGGTTTGTAAAACAATATTGCCTTGGGCGTTTATAATTACTACTTCGGTATTAGTCCCATTTGCATAAGCTTTAGGTATTATCCATGTATCATTTGCTCCGTCGCCATTTGGACTAATTACATTCGGAATTTTTTCGACGCTAGGAAATGTGGATTGCGCAGTAAAATTATATGTTGTTGATGATTTGCAACCTACCGTTTGCGTAACAGTAACTTTATATGCACCAACTTCTGAAACTTCGTAGCTATTTGTAGTTGCGTTTTCAATTAAAACATCATTAAAAAACCACGAAAACTCATAATCATTAGTCATAGTTGAAACGGTGGCTAAAAAAGATTCATTTTCATCTAACTCATTAACATCCTCTAGATTTATGGAACTAGAAAATTGAGAAGCATCTAAATTTATAGTCGCACTCGTCATACAACTTCCTAAATCGATGTTTACCGTGTATTCGGCAGTTTCATTGGTTTCTAGCATTTGCTTTGTAGCGCCTTCAATTGCTTCACCATTTTTAAACCATTGGTATCCATTGGCGTTAATAGCACTTAATACGGTTGGACCATCGGTTGAGCAATATGGGTTTCCTAAACTAGAACTAATATTACTTTTGGAGTCTGAAGCCGCCTCACTTATAGTTACACGATTAGAAAATGAATTTGATGTGCATGTTCCATAATTAGTTTCGGCAAAAAAGGTTCCTGGTTCGCTAACAGATAAGGTATTACCTTCTGAAATAAATACCGATGTTGTTGGACTAGTTTCTTTATACCAATTAAAGGTTAAAGAACTGTATTGTAATGGCGAATCATTTTCTGACCTGCCAGGGTTATCTATAGTTAAAAGGTAGCTTCCTCCAGAGCAATACACCCCAGAAGCTAACAAATTATTTATTGAGAAGGGCGTGTCTTGTAATTTAAAATAGGCAGGAAATGCATTAGAGCTTAAACTTGTTGATGTAGGTGCCGTACTTTTAATTCGGATTCTATAGGCTTCACCTGATGTTGTAGTAGGTACTGAAAAACTAAAAGTTACTGGCGATGTTGTAACAACTCCTGCATTAGAAATATAGACTTGCGTAGCATTAGAAAAACTACCTAATCCATCAGATAATTCTACAATAAATTGGTTTGAAGCTTCCAATTCAGATTCTGGTGAAAATGAAAAAGAAACATTATAAGTGTTAAAAGAAGGACTAGCACAGGCCTGCGTAAACTCTAAGTTTGGCTTACTAATTACGATTTGGGAGTACATTACATCGTTAAAATAAAAAACGAATAAAACCGGAATGTAAAATAAAGTAAATTTCCTCATGCCATTTTATTTTTTTAATAAAACATCTAGAAACTAATAGCCTATATAATAGTAGCATAATTAAAAATTTTCAAGATTTATGAGAGGGTAAATAGGAAAATATTGATACTAGGGTCTTAATTTCAATCCATTCTTAAATCTGGATCCACTTCGTTTGATGCTATAATTTTATTGATTCGTAATCTGTAATCTGGTCGTTTAGCACTTCTGGTATCTATAAAAGTTTCAAAATTATCACCTTTGGAATACACATTAAAAAATGCACTGTTACCGTACCAGTTTTCTAAGTCTTCATTATTAGAATTATATTCCACAAATATGTTTCCATTACAATTATTAAATAGCATAGCTGTAAAGTTTATTTTCTCTAAATTTTCTTGATTAATTGCTATTTTTTCATCTAAAATAACCGCTGGGTTAAATCCAGAAATAACACTCTTATTCATATTAAGCGCAGCATCCTTACCAATAAAAACAGCTTCTTGAACTAAATTCATTTTAATATCTGTCCCTAAATCTTTGCTATCATTTAAAAAGGTTAAATTTTTAGCATCCACACGTGTTCCGATTTTTGTAAAATCTACCTCATCTTTCTTACTATAGGATAACACTTGTAGGCATCTTGAACCTTCATTGCTAGAAACATAAGGGGAGCGAATAGCTATAGAATTAAGTATTTGGCATTGCGCTCCGTAATTAAATTTATAATCGTTGCTATTGGCTTTGTAAGATACCATATTATACATACTAAGGTTTCCTCCTAAAACTTCAACGGCATTACCAGCAGCATAGCTTACCATAATATTTTCTACTACAGTTTCATTACCCACACCTGCTAATAATAAACCACTAAAATAGTTACCACTAGCCACTCTTTTGCCGGCAAATTCAACTCTAACATAACTTAGTACCCCAGAACTATCCTCATTATTTTCGCCACCATAATTCACAGAAGAATAAGATTCTGAATTTAAATTGCTATGAAATGATGCTATTGAACCGTTACCAAATTTATTAGAAGGCGCATCTCCTAGTATGGTTATCCCACCCCAATCACCTGCTTTTTTAACGCTACGGTTAGATGTAAAAACAATTGGGTCTGTTGGAAGACCTTTTGCCATAATAGTAGCACCTTTAGCAATTGTAAGAGAACCAATAGAACTATAATCGCCTATAATTACTGTTCCTGGTTCGATTGTAAGTGTTACATTTTTAGAAACAAATACACTTCCTAGCAGTAAATACACCTCTTTTTTATAAAGCGTGGTATTTTCACTTATGCTACCTGTTAATATTTTTGTAGGCTCTAAGCTTTCATTTTGGTTTGGCCTAAAATCTGTCCAATTATTTAGCCAGTTCTCTTCGCCTACTATTCCCTTTTCTTGTTGAGCATAACTATTTACAGATATAACCAATAAAATGAATATATAATGGGTGAAATTTTTCATAATATTTTTTATTTAAAACTAAAGTTATTTGCTAATTTTAGATGACATTCAAAATTAGACAAAAATCCATGAAATACCAATTTTTTCGTTATATAACATACTTATAATGATTTTTACGCACAAGAAATCGATTAAATACCATTATAACCGTTAAAAACAAAGCATAATACTAACTACAAGCAACTATTCCTTACTTAAAACACTAAAAAGATAGATTATAAAAATTTAATGAAAATCGTTATATTGATGCAATGATTTCATTATGTCCTCGTAAAACAAAATACCAGAAATTAAACTACCAGTATCTGCATAGGGAAGATATTCCACTAGAAATGTGTTAGATTCTTCCATAAACGTATCGGTAGAATCAAACTGACTATCCAACGCCTTTTTATTATCGTTGTTAGTTGGAATACCTAAGGTAGCCATTGTAATACCAGGTTTTGTTGCAAAAGCAATATATGGCAATGTCTTAATTAAAACCTCTATACGCTCTGTATATAAGGTTATTAACTGTCCCTTGTGCATACGTTCTAGCTCACCTTTGTTATGGTATTTACTAATTGTTACTTTCTCACTAATAAAACTTTTAGGAGCTTTCTTTTTTTGTGCATAACTCATGCCTGTAAAGAATAAAAGGCCTAAACTTATTACTATAACCTTTATGTTCATGTTGTAGATTTTTGGGATTCTTAAACAAATTTATGTAATTAATCGTTAAAAACAACCTCTTTATCGATTTATTTTTAATTTTTTTTAAACACAAACAGTTTTTACCTACAAACAAAGCACTTGTGTTTAAGTTAAATCTATTTAATACGCTCGATAAAAATATCAGCTTTATCATTTATATTATCAGTTAACCTTTCTTTTTTTAAACCACTGGAAATGCCCATTACATCGCCTTTGTAGTTTTCAAAAACAACTAAAGGATAACCAATTGTTGGGGTTTTGGTTACTAATTGCGTATTTCTATTAAATTGTAAGGCTTCTTTTTTATGAATACTTTCTGAGTTGACTTGCCAATTAGGATCGTTATTGGTTCCGAAAATAGTTGTTCCATCAATGCTTAAACCTGAACTAAAATAAGGTTCTTCGAAAGATTCTAGTAAGGCAAAAGAACTTGTTGAATATAATCTGTTTTCTTTAAAATTGATTATGTATTGGCCTGCAGCGTTATATTCGCTTTTTGATTCCCAATTATTCAAAATTGGTATTGGCACAATTTGATTAAAGGATAATACGCCATTTACATCTATATCAAACACATAACTATTCACTTCATTATTATGACCAACAATTATTTTGTTATTATTTAAACCAAAACATTTATAATAAAAACTACCCTGATGGTTTGTAAAATGTGGCTTAGAATCTACTAAGGTTAAATTGGCATTATCTCTAGTAAATGTATAAACCTCATTATTAGTTATAAATAACCAATAGCCATTATTGGTGTATATAAAATCATGAACTCCTAATATATTGGGTTTTAATGCATATTTATATTCCAGGGTAGCCGCATCATAAACATATAACTCTGATGCTTGCTCTATAAAAAGTTCTTTACCATAGTTTGTACTTAATGTTTTTATAGGTATTCCTGTTGAAAAATTTGGGGTATAATTGGAAACAGCTTCGGTTTGCTTAGTTTCATAATTAAAACGATGAATGTTATAAATTGTTTCTTGCCCACGCTCTTTACCATAAAAATAAACCATAGGCTCGTTGCTATCTATGACATAACTCTCTATAGCTTTTATATCTATAATTTCTTGTCGTTTATAGTTTACCTCCCAAAACGTAGTAACATCATAATTAACAAAACTGGTTTTATTACCAAAAATATTATGCACATAAAGCACGTAAAATGGATTTTCTAGGTAAGGCGGATTTTCATCAACAAAAGACGTAGCTTCTATATCATTTAAGATCGCAACGGTATATTCCTGTTGACTAGAACCAGTACCTCCACCATAATTTGAAAACGCTAATTCGTAATGTGAAAAGTACGGATCTTCACTTTTATTCCAATTAAAAGAAATTTGATTGGCGTTTACAGTAGGCTCGTAAAGGTTTACTGGCGACGGCCTAATATATTCTGTAGTAAAATCATTAAGATAACTTTCTCCTAATAAACCTTTATTGGTATAAACTTTAAGAAAATAACAAAGTCTTTTTGCGGATTTTGACGGATTTAAGTCTGTAAATTCAGTTTCATTTACCTCTGTTATCGTTTTAATAAGTGTGGCATTTCCTTTAGAACAATTATCGCCTTCACTTCTATAAATCTCGTAACGATCAAATTCATTAAACCCTGCATAAGCATCCCAATTATAACTTATTAAGTTTTCAAACCCAGGCTCATTATTTCTATTAAAGGTATTCGAAATTACATCAATTTCGTTTGGTTTATAAGGTTTAGCGTAAATTGTTATAACATCTAACTCGCCATCCTCATCAATATCAAACCTACTTTTAAATACTAATTGATTCTTGTCTAATTTAGTAACAACAAGCTCATCATTTTGATTAAAATTATTTGATAAATTAATTATACCATTTTCTAACTCCCAATTAAGCACATTAAAAAAATAGTCGCATCCACTACTTTCAAATACATATTCGGTATATGTTTTATTCTCTGAAAAAATAAAGAAATCTCTACCGCACTCTTGGTAGTTAAGAGGTACATCTGCAACAACGCCTTGGTATTCAACATTAAAAATAGCCCAAATACCATACAAATCTGTTTCTGAAGCCGATTTGAAGGTATTACTATAAAAACTATTAACACCTTGATTTTCTTGTAAATCGTCATCGCTACCACAAGACATAGCTAACAGAAATATTACAACTAAAGAAAAGAGTCTTAACACCATATTACATTTATTTACAGAAGGTGTACGTCTCCAAATAAATGGCTAATTTATTTTTCAAATAAGAATTACAACTTCTAACTTTAACAAAAGTAGTTTAAGTTTTATAAAAATTTACTTACTTGTTAATAAAAACAGCCTTTTGTTAACCAAAAAGCTAGAGTATTAATTCTCTTTTTTCAATCCTAATTTATGGCCCGAAATAGCATAATATAAAATTATAGCATAGCAGGGTAACAAAATCCAGTAGCCCTTTGTAGATGCCGTTGCAGTAGCTAAAGCCTCGTTCATGCCTTCGGCTAAATATGCTGCTTTATTACCATCTACAAGTTGCCCATACAGAGGCGGAATTATAGCCCCCCCAGAAATAGCCATAATTAATAGTGCCGATGCCGTTTTAGTAAATTTACCAAGACCATTTAATGTTAAAGGCCATACTGCTGGCCAAACTAAAGCGTTGGCAATACCTAAGGCTGCTACAAATAAAACAGAGGTAAAACCTGTTGTAAAAACAATGCACAATGAAAATATTATACCTATTAGCGCACTTAATTTTAAGGCCTTAGTTTGAGTTATATATTTTGGTATTAAAATAGCACCAAGCGCATAGGTTGCCACCATAGCCATTAATGTAAAGGTTGTAAAAAATTTGGCGTCTGCTGCAGGAATTCCTAAAGAAATACCATAAGCTATAATAGTATCGCCTGCAATAACCTCGACACCTACATACATAAATAAGGTTAACACGCCTAACCATAAATGCGGAAACTGAAAAATACTAGTTTTTGTAGTTGTTCCATTTTCTGGTTCTTCTATTGGCTCCGGCTCAACGTGTGGTAATGGTGCTTTTAAAATTAATAAGCCTAATACAAATAAAACAATAGCCATAGTTATGTAAGGCATTACCACGCTATCTGCCATAGTATCTAACAACTGCGCTTTTTCGGTACTCGAAACGGTTTTTAACTGCTCATTAATCTCGTCGATTCCCGATAGTAAAAGCGCTCCAAAAATAAGCGATCCTAATGCACCAGCTACCTTGTTGGCTATTCCCATAATTGAAATACGTTTTGCTGCACTTTCTATAGGGCCTAAAATAGTAATATAAGGGTTGGATGCTGTTTGTAAAAGGGTCATTCCTGCACCTTGTATAAAAATACCTCCTAAAAACATCCAGTAGGTTCTCGCCCCGGCAGCAGGTATAAACACTAATGCTCCTAAGCCCATAATAAATAGTCCTAAAGACATGCCTTTTCTATAACCTGTTTTTTCTAAAATATAAGATGCAGGCAACGCCATAACTACAAATGAAATATAAGAAGCCGATGCCACTAAAAGGGATTGCGCCGATGTTAACTCGCTTATCGTTTTCATAAACGGAATTAAAGCTCCATTTATCCAGGTTACAAAACCGAAAATAAAAAATAGACCTGCTATAATTAAAATTGGGACTAAAGTTTTATTTCTTGGTTCGGATATAGGTTGGTTACTAGGATTCATAATTTACTATTTTATAGATTGGTTATTTTGTAGCATATCTCTTTAGACCTGCTCAATATAGTAATTTGAAATTTTATTTCCTTTGTACAATAGGCTATATTTTTAATATTAAAACAACCTTTAATAACTTATTTTTTTAAGCCTTCGGTTTTTATTGGGGCTATTAAATCGAATGCTCCAAAAATCCAATCAAAATAAAACTTAGTCTTAAACTAAAGTATCTTATTCTAAATTGGCATTTTTTTTCTATGAATGCTTTGCCTTCTTTTTTTATTTAAAAATAGTTTTAAAAAAAGCAAGACGATTTGGATTGTTTGTTTCTACCCAATCCTCGATTTCAGATGATAAACGGTTTGGGTGCACTATCATTGTATAAGCAAACAGGGCAAACTCTGCCAAGTCTTCTCTATTCGGGTTGTTTTTAGCATATACCGTTATAAAATTGTTATTATCGTTAGTTTGTAATTGTTTCCAAGTATTACCACTTTTAACATAAGGAATATCAAAACTTACATGTGCAGATTCATGAAACACTGTTTCTTCTAAATCATTGTTAACAATTCTTGTATCTATTTTGTCTGAATATAAAATAATAAATCCACCTTCATCCTCGGAACTATTTGTTCCGTCTCCTTTAAGTAGTACTATATGATTTATTTTTGTTCGCATTAAGTTAGGAAGTTTTCCAAGTGGTCCTGCAACTTTACTAGCATATTGCTGCGCTACACTTGTACTCGCAAATGAGCTATGAACCCAAATTTCAATTTTTATATTATCTGTAAAAATTGCCTCAAACACATACGTATTCTGGTCGAACAATTGGTTACTTCTGCTATCTGGCATTTCTTTTTTTTCTTGTCCTTTATAGGAAAGATTTAAAAAAGCATCAGGATCACTTGACTTTATAAAATCTATTTTTGTTGATACAATTGAATTATTAAAAAGAGGCGCTATGGAAGATTTACTTTCAGGTTTAGTTACTGAACCATCATTTTTATTTCCACAAGACATGAAAATTATACAAGCCATAGTTATTACAAGTATAAGCTTTTTTAATGAGAAACGGTCATTATTAAAGTTTGTACCCAATGTATTGTTATATTTCATAGAAATTAGTTTTTTAAAATTTTAGTTTAATAATTTACTTCTTTAAGTCGCCACACCAATTTTTAATTTTGCACTTACCTAATTTTCCAACAGATTTGGCTACCAACATAGATACCGTTGCGTCTCCTGTTACATTAACTACGGTACGACACATATCTAATGGACGATCTACAGCAAATATTAGAGCCAAACCAATAGCCAACTTATCCGAAGGGAAACCAATAGCTTCTAGAACTATAACCAACATAACCATACCTGCTCCTGGAACAGCAGCAGAACCTATCGAAGCTAATAAAGCAGTAAATACTATAGTTAACTGATCTGCAAAGGTTAAATCGAAGCTTAGTGCTTGAGAGATAAATACTGCTGCTACACCTTGATATAAACTAGTGCCATCCATATTAACTGTAGCACCAACCGGTAAGACAAAACTTGTAATTTCCGAGTCTACTCCAATATGTTCTTCAACACGTTCCATAGTAACAGGAAGTGTTGCTGCGCTAGAACTTGTTGAAAAAGCTAATAATTGGGCTGGACTTAATTTGCTTAAAAAATTTAAGGGTCTATAACCTGTAAATAAATAGATTACAATACAATAAAAAATTAACATTAAAGAAAGCCCCAAAACAACTACTCCTGCATATTTTAATAATGCTAATAATAAATCTGGATTACTAGAAGATACCACAACACTTGCTAACAAAGCAAATACCGCTACAGGTGCCGTTAACATAATTAAATCTACCATCTTTAAAACGGCTTCATTCAAAGAGTCAAAAAAGTTTTTTAATGGTTTTCCTTTTTCTTCCCCTATTAATAAAATGGAAATACCTAAGAATATTGTAAAAAAGATAACCTGCAACATCAGACCATTATCACTCATTGCAAAAAAAGCATTATCGGGTACAATTTCTTCTAAAAACTGTAATGGCCCTCTTTCTTTATGTAAAGAAGCTTCTTGTAATTTAGAAGTTACTGCGCTATCTTTAGAGTACGTATCTATAAGTTTTTCTATAACTCCTGCGGGAATTCCCTTTCCTGGCTGAACTATATTAACCAATAATAAACCAATTGTTATTGCAACCAATGTAGTTACCATATAAATAATTACAGTACGAAAACCTATACTTTTAAATTTAGAAATATCTTTTAAATCGGAAACACCCTTTACCAAAGATGCTAATATTAAAGGGATCGCTATTAATTTTAAAAGTTTTACAAAAATATTTCCAATAGGCTGTATCCAATTTGCAACAAATTGTTTACCACAATCTACTTGAGTTAATGCTAAACCAACTAAAATACCGGCAGTCATTCCAATCATTATTTGCCAATGCAACTCAAGTTTTCTCATTTCTAATTTTAAAGTATTTTTAACGCCTTATTACTTAAAAACATCGTACTAGCGAAATCGGCTTTTTGCGAACTTATATGAGATAGATAAACAATATAACAGCACAATTAATCTATTCTATATAAACCTCTAATAAATTATTTGTAGAGTTTACATCTGGAAACGCACTAGTAATTAACTCTACCGATACTAAATCCTCTTCATTTACAATTTCTATTAACGCTTTAGACTTTCCTGACAACCAAATTTCTGGTGTTTTATTTATAACGGATGTTTTATTATCGCTGTAAGTAAGTTTTAAAGACACTGGCACAGGTAGACCTCCTATATTTTCTAAAACTACTTTTGATCCTTCTATTTTAATTAAAGCCAAATCGGCATAACCATATTCAAAAACCCACTTTTCCCAAAACCAATTTAAGTCTTTCCCACTTACGTTATTAAAAGTAAACATAAAATCAAAAGGTGATGGATGTTTACCTTTCCATCTATTTAAGTACGTTTTTAAGCACGTTTTAAATAGTTTTTCTCCTAATAAATATTCTAAAGCCAAGTACATAAATGCTGGTTTTCGATATGATTGTTGAAAATGCATATTTCTAACCACCATATAATTGGACGGACTAAATAAAGGAGTTTCCCATTGTTTGCCTGCACTTTTATTATAACTTCTTATAGCTCGTTTTAATTCATAATTTTCAAATTTGGTACCTCTATAAAAGTCTTGACAAAATTTAATGGTTAAAAATGTTGCCCACCCCTCTTCCATCCAAGAATATTTAACCTCGTTTACACCCACCCAATGAGGTAAATAAGTATGTGCTATCTCATGGAACGTCATAAGATTATTACTTACTTGGTTATTTGAAAAGCCATTATTTGCCATCATTGGAAATTCCATACCATCAAATTCTGGCACACCAATAAATGATGTAAAACTATTATATGGATAGGCTACACCAGGTAACTCATTCGATAAATATTGAATGCTTTTGTTTTGTGTATCTAAAAGATCTCTAAGGTTTTTTTCGTCTTTTTGGCTGTAAATAATATTGGACGAAACAGCTTTATTTTTAAGGGTAGTAGTATTTGCTACCCAATTAAAATTGTTAGTTACACCAAAACCAAAATCCCTTACATTTTTAGCTTTAAACTGCCAAATAGATGGTGAACCAACAGTATTATTTTTCTTTGCTTTATGGTTTAAAATATTAAGATCTTCTAGGTTTCTTTTTGATAAATTGTAAACCGAATATTCGGTTGTACTTAGCACCTCTTTAGGATTTAATAAATCTCCAGTGGCAAATACGTAATTCCCTTTAGGCACTTTAATTTTAACATTAAAATCTGCGAAATCTGTATAGCATTCTTGAGCACCTGTATATTCATTTTTATCCCATCCATCAATATCATCATAGACTGCTATTTGAGGATACCAGTAGCCCATATAAGCACTTTGGCTATCGTAGGCACCTATTTTATTAACATAAATTAAAGGCATCTCTGTTTCCCAATCCATAGAAAATGTTGTAGTTGAGTTAGGAGGTATAAGTTTTTTATTGAATTCTAATGTTAAAAAGGTTGAATTATAACTAACAGATATATTATTATTTGTATTCTTTTCTTTAACGGCATGGGCTAAATTACTTATCGATGCGTCCATACTTAAACTAACAGTTTCACCATTTACCTTTAAATTTGAGATATCCATACCATCTGTTAAGTTTTTAAGAGGGATTTTATTAGCACGTACTCCTCCTTTTTTATAGTGATTTGGATACATTTTAATAACAATTTCCGACAAACTATCTGGGCTATTATTAGTATATAGTATTGTTTGTTTTCCTAAAATTCTCCAACCATCAGGAATTATCTCAGCCTCAATATTATAGACTCCAAAATTCTGCCAATAGTGCTCCCCAGGATTTCCATTATAGTCGCGAGTCTTTCTTTTATAGGCTTCTTTAAACTCCCTAGGCACATATAAAGACTCTTGGCTATATACTGCCATAGTTAAAAAAATAAAAATTATACTGCTAAATAGTATTTTCATGTAGTTATAAATATGGTTATGAGTGTTTAGTAAACTACGTATTGTTTAAAAATGTTATTATTCTCTAGTTATTAAATAAGCTCTTTCATTATTTAGTACTGATGTCATTTTTTCTATTTGGCCCTGGCTAAAGTGTCTTCTGCATAAAGTTCCATCTGTATCTGTACCCGACCAAGTAATCATAAAATTTTGAGTATCTGGGCTGTAGGGCATGCCTGCCGGATCTCTTTCTGTACCAATATAGTTACAAGATGGCTCGTCAATATTGCTATCATTAAGGTCTGGCGAAGCTGGTGTGTCGCAAATTTTATCACCCGCTTCGGTACAATTAGACCCATCAACCAACTCAATTCTTCCTTGGCTATCCTTAAAATCGTCATCGGTATGATAAAGCCCTAAATAATGGCCTATTTCGTGTGTTGCCGTTGCCGTATTTTGAATTTCTACTGACGAGGCACTGAGTTTTAAATTATTACCTTGATTTGGAAATAGTGCAGTTGCTCCTAGCTCTCCGGTAATTTCTCCATTACGCCTATTTAATAGTTTTATAAAATAGAATATGTTTAAAGCTTTGTCATCCTCAAATGAACTTAGAACCTTACTTTCGGTAAAATCATCTTGTTTTACAAAAGAAGTGTTCCATGTTGTATTATTTATAAAATTTATGGATTTAGTAAAAAATTGAATTTTTCCAGATTTAAAATTTTTATTTATGTCTCCCATTATTTTATTTATTCTTTCCTCTGTAACCGCTGCATTAGTACCGGCATTATTTCTAGAGATGTGATGAACAACAGGTATTCTTAAGGTATCTCTTGAAATAGTGTTTACGGGTTGGTTAGTATTATCCCCCCCAAAATCTCTAATAACAGGATCGCTGTTATTGTCGCAGTTAAAAGCTAAAAAGCTTATTAAAACTGTAAGTATAAAAGTCATTTTTTTTTCTATTTTTAACATAATATGATAGTTAATTATATATAAACAAGTTTATTTTTTGCGTTGCCATAAAACTTATTATAAGGCTTCAAAAAATATAGTTCCACTAGTTTCGGAGCCATTGGAAGTTATTAAGGTAAACTCCGATAATTCTATAAAACCTTCTGAGGTTGAATAACTTCCAAAACCTCTAAAAGTATATTCTGTAGTACCTGAATCTGTTTCGCAAGAAAATGTGGTTTCGCTTATAATAACTTCAGAACCACCTTCTTCTTCTCCTAAAAACACACCTAATTCTAAATTATTATTACAACCTTGATTCAAGAAGTCCCCCCCAAGAATATATTCATTACAATTTTCTGGATTTTGTGTTAAGATAGCGCTACCAAAAATTTCGTTTCCATCAATATTTACTATACTATTATACTCACCTTCAAAACTACATCTATCTTTTTCGTTTCCACCGCCATCTGAAATTTGTTCTATAAATAAGTTTCCTGTAATGGTTTCTCCGCCACCTGTTAAAGTATAGCCAAAAAACTCCATAAACCCATCGCTACCGCTAAAGAAACCATTTGCATTAAATGTATATTCTACAGTTTCTCCTGCTTCATTAGTACAATTAAAAGTAGCGTTTTCAACGATGGCATTCCCTTCATTTCCTCCTTCTACAAAAGGATCTAAAAAAAGTAAAAATTCAATATTACTATTAATACAACCTAAGTTTAAAAAATCTCCGCTTATTGATATTTCGTTACAACTCGTTAGTAAAGAAGCTACTACAATATTATCTCCATTATTAGAGTCTCTTACCTGCAGTTCACCTTCAAAATTACTAAAATCGAAATCTAAGTTACAGCCTTTGTAAGGGTCTGTTCCATTAATAAACTCGTCTATATTAGATACTCCGTCATTATCACAATCTGAGCTACCCCAAACACCGTTATTTGAATCAAAACCAATATAGCCCTCACTTTGTTCTGGCACACAGGGGTTTTGTGGTGCTGGATCTAAAAAATCTGGCACGCCATCGCCGTCGGTGTCTGCCTCTTCATTGACATAAGGGTTACGACTTGGATCTTCAAACTCTTCTGCGTTTAATATACCATCACCATCACAATCTGCATTTTGCCAAATAAGACTAAAAACATTGAAACTAGTATATGTGCTTTCTTGAATAGGTAAACATGGATCGTCGGGAAATTGGTCTAAGCTGTTAAGCACGCCATCTCCATCATTATCAGACGCTTCACTAACAAATTCTTCATTATTATCGATACATGAATAATTAAAAATTAATGTAAAAATTGCTAACAAAAAAGGCCCTTTTATACTTATTTTATATTTCATAATTCTTGTTTTAATAAATTTATACTTTGTAAAACCTTTTAATTTTACTACTACAATGGCCTGATTAATAATGTTCCTGTAGTTACTCTTTCATCATCAGGAATGTCTTCTCCTAGTTGCGTAATAATATAGGTTAACTCTATCGTGCTAGAAGCACCTGTATAGGTTCCTAGGCCTTCTACAGTAAACGATCTACTAGAAACTCTATCTTCGGACAAACATGAATACTCTGTTAGCTCTACAAATACCCTCCCATTTGATGAGGTTTGATCTGCCGGTTCAAAAAAGAATGGTACACTCACATCTTCATTAAAACACCCTTGATTAAATATACTTCCTCCTGTGAATAGGATAGTGCCACAATTACCTCCAATAACACCTATGGTTACGCCTTCTCCATTGTTAGAGTCTACGGTTCTTAATTCTCTGGCATAATTTTCTAATTCGAAATTAAATATCTCGTTACATGTTAAATTTGGAAAAGGATATGGCGATCTTCCTTGGGCGAATTCCTCTCCATTAGATACACCATTACCATTGCAATCTGCAGCTGCCCATACTGCATTATCTGAATCAAATTCTTGATAACCTATAAATCGCTCTGGCAAACATGGATCATTAGGATTTGGGTCGACATCATCACGAAGACCGTCTCCATCTGTATCTCCTATTGAAGATTCATCAAAATAAGGATTAGTACCACTATTTAGCTCTTCTATATTAGAAATACCATCTTGATCACAATCGGCCTCGCGCCAAATACTATTATAAGAATTATACCCTGTATAAATTACATCTTGTACTGGTAGGCATGGGTTATTGGGGTCGCTATCTATACTGTTTTCTACCCCATCTCCGTCTGGGTCGTTTAAATTTCTACGAATGGTTACGTTGGATATTTTAGTTTCTTGTCCTTTTTTAACTTCTATAACTAGAATTACTTCGTCTGTAATGTTAGAATTAAAAAACTCTGGACTCTCGACAATTATTTCTCCATATCGTAGTCCTAGTACTACACTGTTTTCTGGTGCTTGAGAAATTAAAGAGAACGTTACTTCTCCTTTATTAGAACTTCCTTTTAGAAATCCTAGTGTATCTAGTTTTTTTACTACAAGTGGTGCATTAATTGTAAAATCTTCGGTGTTTATTGATATCCCAGATGTGTTCTCTGTAGACTCGTCGCAGGAAAAGTATATAGAAAATAGAAATACACCTATAATACATTTAAAAATTGTTTTCATAATTATATATTTTATATTGGAGACTTACTCTCTTGGATTTTGTTCTATTTCGGGGTTTGCATCAATGTAATTAGTTGCAATTGGCAGTGCCCAATTGAGACTATTTGGAGTTAATGATGCTGTTTCTCCATTAAAACTATGTGTAACGGTTATGTTGGCATTATCAAATCTATTATAACGTTTAATATCAAAAATTCTTAATGTACTCATAGCTTTTTCTCTTCTAATTTCATCCTTTACAAAAGCAATTAAATCATCTTGATCTGTAATATTAACAGGTACATAGGTATCTGTTTTAAAACGTTTAACCCGTAGTTCGTTTAAATCGTTATTAGCTAATTCTATATTACCTAATCTTGCGTGACACTCTGCTCGCATTAAGTAAAGATCTGCTGTTGTTAAAGACACATTTGTATTATTATTAGCTCTATGGGCAACAAAAACAGGGTTTTCAATCTCTGCAAAGAAATAGGTTCTTGCATCTGCAAACCATTTTTTTCTTTGATCGTTATCGTTATATAAACTATAAAATTCTGGTGAGGTAACTATGGTAAATCCTCCAGAATCTTTATACCAAATTAATTGCTCATCTTGAACAGCCAAAGGGTATGCCAAAACATTAGCATCTCTAGGGTCTGCAGTATCATTATTAATATCTCTTAAATTACTTTTTAATGCTAAGCCCTTGTTTATAACATTTAGAGCTTCTTGGTATTTAGATTGATATATTAAAACACGTGCTAAAAAAGTATAGGCTCCAGCTTTAGATGGCCTAAAGCTTAAGTTTGCTGGTTGTAAATCTGGTAAAGCATCTATATTGTTTTCAATATCACTAAGAATAAGGTTATAGACCTGGGCAACCGACGCTCTTGTAAAATCTGCACCCTCTAACTCTATACCGTCTCTTATAGGCACTCCTAAATCTGTTTCGGCTGTTTCTGGGCTATAATGTACGCTGTAAATATTCACTAAATTAAAATAGGCAAATGCTCTTTGTAAAGAGGCATCAGCTCTAATTTCTGCGATAGCTTCTGGCGTACCGTCTTCTACTGTTTTTAATCCTTCAAGTACTACATTTGCAACGTAAATTTGATTGTAATATCTAATCCAATTATTATCGTCGCCATTTTCTGTAGAAATCTGTTCTTTGAAAAGGTATAAATTTATCTCTTCTGGACTTATACCAAAACTAGCTCGAACTTGTTCTGTAAGCACGTAATTATCGCTAGCTATAATGGTAAAATCATGGTGTGTACCAAAACCTTGAGTAAAGTTTACATTAGGGTCTGGTTCCACTTGATCTAGTAATGCTCTAAACTCTTCTACCTTAGATGGAATAACTTGCCCCTTTGGTTGAAAATCTAAGAAGTTGTCTCGGGTACATCCGGTTAATACGAACGACACTAATATAATAATAGTAATATATTTTGAAGTTTTCATAAATCTAGATATTAAAACGTTGTGGTTAAGTTAAGTGTAAAAGTTGGAGGGATTGGTATTGTACGACTTACAGGATCGACATCCCATTTGTTAAAATTCCAAACTTTTAAGTTATCTGCCTGCAAGCTTACCGTAAAGCTATTCATTGATAATTTTTTAGTTAAATTTTGTGGAAACTTATATGATAGATTAACTTGAGCTAAGCGAACATATGAAGCGTCATCGGTATTTCTATCCGATTCGTCTAAATATAAATACAGTGGGGTTTGTGTTTCGTTTGGTGACGAAAGTCTTGGCACATCTGTAAGAAGTTCGTCTCCTGGCTGCTGCCACCTACTTACATAGTCACTAAATACGTTAGTTCTAAAAAACCTAGGATCATAATTTCTTTCGAATCTAAACCTATTTCCACCAGAATACACTGTAAGAACGCGTAGTGATAAATTTTTATAGGTAACCGTATTAGTTAAAGACCCTGTGCGCGTTGGAGACCTAGAGCCCTCGCTTTTTAAAGCCTCAATAGCTCCAATATCTCCACCTACTTCTATTATATCATTATTTTCATTAAAAAAAGATGGATTTCCTTGTTGATCTAATCCTGCATATCTAAAACTGTAAAAATTATCAATAGGATCTCCAACTACAAAAGAATTAGCATCGTATTGCGTGAAAAGGAAAATTTCACCTGGATTACTTTCATCTATACTTGTTATTTTATTTTCATTTTGGCTATAAAGTATTCTAGTGTCAAATTTAAAATCTTTAGTATCTATAATTCTTAAACCTAAATCTATATCAACACCCTTATTATATAATTCTGCTACATTGAGAAATGACGAAGACAATCCATAAGTTGGGCTTATATTGCGCCTTGCAAGTAAATCTTCACTAGTTCTGTTATAGTATTCTACACTTCCATAAATTCTGTTTTTGGCCATAGAAAAATCTACTCCTAAATTAAGTGTCTTAGTTTTCTCTAATCGCAATGTAGGATTAGGAGGGTTCGAGATAGTAAGATAATTATTTAAAAAGCTTCCTTGGTCTCTACCCTGTCTAGCAACTAAAAACGGCGATGTATTTCTATCTACATTTCCACCGGATCCATAAGTTGCTCTTACATTTAGATTATTAAAAAATACCGAGTTAAAGAAATTTTCTTTTGTTACATTCCATTTTAAACCTACAGAAAATAAAGGAATATTTCTAAACTCATCTGATGCTCCAAATAGGTTAGTATCATCTAACCTCATACTTCCTGAAATGGTATAACGTTTATTGAAATTATAAGCGCCATTAACGTAGTACGAAAGAAACCTATTTTCATTAAATGTTAATCTAGAATTTGAATTAATTAATCTTTGTCCTCCAAAAATTGGACTAGGATAAAGAGTATTAAAATTAGGTTGTGTAAAAATTAAAGATTGGTCGTTATAACCAAATTTTCTATCTCTATTAAACTCTGTAATTTGTTTACGCACCTCATAACCCGCAATGGCATCAATACTATGAATCCCATCTTTAAAACTTGTTGAATAGTTTAACTGTCCTCTAAAAGTATTATCTGTAGTGCTTCGTGTAGATATATCTAATAAAGAGCCTGCCGGAACCGGAGTTTCTATAACCTCACCATTTTCATCTACTTGAGCGAACGAGTTTACTAAGTTTCTAGTAGTAAACCTATTTTCGTTAAGTAGATTTCTACCAAAAAATGACGACCATAAATACTGGTAACTTAGGTCTATTTTTAAGCCCTTTGCTACTTCGTAATTTAGCCCTGTTTGAATACGAATATCTGTTGATGTCGACGTATTATCGACATTATCTGATTCTTGTTTAAGATTAAAGGTCCAAGGGTACGGATAACCTTGTCTTTGTGCTAGTTGAGAACTTTCTACATTTACACCACCTTGCATAGGGAGGTAATTACCATTATCATCCAAAATACGTTCAAATATGGGATAATTTATTAAATAATCAACAGGTCCTGTTCCAATACCATTTTCATTTTTAGTTTGCGATATGTTACTAGAAAATCTAGCTTTTAGTTTACTGGTTAACTTATAGTTACCTATAACATTTAAAATAAATTGATCTGATTTATCTTTTACTATTGCCCCTTTATTTTGATTATAAACTAGTGAAGAGTTAAAATTATACTTTTCGCCCCCCCCAGATATACTCAGGTTATATTGATTCCATAATCGTTGTCTTAAAAACAGCTTTGAATATTCTTCTCTTCCATCATTATTTCTAAGTGCGTTTATTCTGCTATCTGCAGTAGCAATATCAATATCTCCTCTTTGAAGCCTAAGTAAAGTTTCTCTAACCGAGTTGGTTTGAAATAGTGAGAATTCATTTAAAGTACCATCAAACAAGTTTCGAGATTGCGAATATTGTTCAAAATTAAATAAACCAATTTGATAATCTACTTGAGTATTAGGGTCTGCGTAGGGTGCTTTAAAAACATTTTGTTTTAGAGTAACTGATGAATTTAAAGAAAGATTTATTGAGAGTTTTCTGTTATTTTCACCTTTTTTGGTGGTTATTACTATAACACCATTGGCAGCCCTAATTCCCCAAATAGATGTTGCTGCAGCATCTTTTAATATGGTTATAGTTTCTACATCATTAGGATTTATAGTGCTAAAACCTCCTGGTATAGCAAACCCATCAACTACAACCAAAGGCTCGGTAGTAGCGTTAATTGAACTTCTACCACGAATTACTAGACCTATATTATTTTTTTCTTGAATAAATGGATCAAATTGAACGCCTGGTGCTTCACCTGCAATTTTTCCAATAATACTTTGATCAATTTTTCGTTCTAAAACCTTGGTGTCAATTTTTGAAAAAGAACCAGTGGCTCTTTCCTTACTAACATTTTGATATCCAGTAGAAAATATTTCTACACCTTCAAGCTCCTCGGCGGAAGAATTCATTTTTATATCATAAAACGTTCGACTATCTATTATTAAATTTACATCACCAAAACCTAAATAAGAAAGCAATAATACATCTCCTACTTTAGCATTAATACTAAATTTACCATCAAAATCGGTAGTAGTACCTTTAGCTGTTCCTTTTATAATAATGGAAACACCTATTAATGGGGTGTTATTATGGTCTGTAATGACTCCTTCAATACTCTGTTGAAGAAATTTTACATTTGACTCTTTCCATTTTTTTTCAAAGAAATTAATGTCTATATCATTTGCGTGCTTAACATATTTAAGACCGTAACTTTGAGAAAATGTTAAAAACAAACTCATAATAAACAATGTTTTCTTTAAAAGATACTGAAACTTAGTTTTCATAGTTGATGCTTTTTTTTGATGAATTGAACAAATATCAATTTTTATTAATTATCAATAATTCAACACTTATTACTATATAGTGATTTTAATTTAACATTATTGGAATTAACAAAAGAATTTAACACCGTAAAGATATATTTATTAAAAATAATTTAAAAGTTGATTTTTAGGTAAAGCTTGTTTTTTTTCATTGAAACAACTTTTTTAGACTTTAATAGAAAGGATTCAATGTTTATTTAACGATTTATTAATTTTATTTTAATCATACCAATAAACAACTTAAAAATCTATAATAACAACTAACAAATTAATACTAAGAAACACTTAATTAACACAGCAAACTAATACTATTTCTACAGTAGCATTAGAAGGTAAAGACGCTACACCTACTGCTACCCGACTACCAATACTTTTAATTCCCAAAACATTTATAATGGTCTCGGATGCAAAATCTGCTATTTTTGAATGCTGTGTAAACCCATGTTCGGTATTTAAAAAAACATGCATTTGTAAAACCGTAGAAATTTTTTCATTCATTTCTAAACAGTTAAGTACAGAACCTATGGCATTTAGTGTTGCTAACTCAACACCTTCCTTATATACCTCAATAGGAACAGACACCTTTATTTTACCAGAATGAAGTAATACGCCATCTTTTCTAGGTGTCATACCAGAAGTATATATAATATTGGCGTGCCTTACAGCTGAAATATATTTACCTTGTGGTATTGGGTTTTTGGTTACTTTTTTCATAAAGCATAAATTTTAACCATTTTTACAATACGTTTTGCTGCTTCAATAGCTGCCTTATGATCTTGAGAAAAATTAAGCCTAATACTATCGTTTAAATGAGGTGCAAACTCTGATGCTGGCGTTACGATTACATTAGCTTGATACCTTAATAGCCTAACAAATGTATTTAAATCTACACTTAATGCTGGTAATTTAGGAAACAAGTAACTTCCTGCTTGAGGGGTTGCTGTTTGAAGGTTAGCATCTCTAAATACTTTAAGCAAATCGTCTCGTATAGCTTCATGTTTAATAATTCTATCTTCTAGCCAACCTTTTGGTTCGTTAAACCAAGTCTTAAAAACAGCTTGATTATAGCCTGATGCCCTTAAAGAAACTATGGCTTGAAGGCGCTCCATTCTATCTATTATACTTGCGGTTCCAAATGCTGCTCCAAGTCTATAGCCACTTAAAGATTCTGTTTTAGATGGCCCCATTATAGTAATTAAGTTTTCTAGTTGGACCTTACAAGAACGTAAATGGGTAAATTCCTCTCCACTATAGAGCATTCTTGAATATAACTGATCTACAATTACAGTAACTTTATAATTATTAGCTAAAACAGCAATTTTATCTATTACTTCTTTAGAATAGACTAAACCTGTAGGGTTATTAGGTGTAGAAAAAACTAACACTTTAGTTCCATTCTTAAAAGCTATTTCTAGTTGGTTTAGGTCTAGTCCATTTTTGGAAGACGACTGTAAATAATGCAAAGCAATAGGTACCACGATACCTCCAAAAAATTTAACTAATTTTCTATTAGCAAAATAGTCGGGCTCAACAACCGCTACTTTAGTTCCTGTTGCCACAGTAGCACCAAGAGCTAAAAATAATGCACCTTGGGTTCCTGGTGTTAAAATTAACTCCTTATCAGCTAATATTGGCTTTTTTGTAAAAAGGCTTAGGTCTTTTGCTAATGTTGTTCTAATATTAAAAGCACCTCTATATTCCGTATAAGCTTGAGAACCACCTTGTTTAAACCCTTTTAGCCAATAACTTTCAGAATCTGGAGTTGGAGGAAAAGCATCTACATCTCCATGAGAAAAATCTACGGGATAACCGTCTATTTTGTCCCCCTTCATTAAATGGTCTAGTAAACTTAAGTCTTGCCTTACTTCTTGACCAGGAGCATTGCCTGCCTCTAGTGCATTAAACTTTTCGTCTAGTAATTCTGTTTTCAAATTCTTAATCATAATTAATAATTTAACTTATAATTCGTATAGTTTTAACCGTTTTGTTGGTTAATATTTAATATTAAACCTATAACACCAACAATAGTTCAAAATTACAACCTATTACTTGTGCATTAAAATTGAATAATTGTTATTTTTAATATATTTACCACTTAAAACTTATATAAACTCACAAAAACTAACGATTCAATGGTAGACAACACAGATAAAAAATTATTAGAGATTTTAAAAGATAATTCTCGTTTATCGTTTGCAGACCTCGGAAGAAAAATAAATTTATCTCCATCTTCAGTAAGAGAACGTGTGCAAAAATTAGAAGAAGAAGGGGTAATTAAAAAATATAGTATTGAAATAAACAATAAATTGATAGGTTACGATTTAGAAGCCTTTATTTTATTAAAAGTTTTTCCTGGTAAACTAAAATATGTAATAGACAAGGTTATTGAATTCCCGGAAATAACAGTAGCTCATCGTATTACTGGAAATCAAAATATTCATTTAAAAGTTGTTGTTAAAAACCAATTATGCCTGCAAAAATTACTAGACAAATTAATGCAGTTTGGAGACACAAATACGTTCTTGATTTTGTCTGAAATATCTAAATAACTATTAATAAAAAAATGTAGCATTATAAAAACACTTTTTATAAACTTATAAATTATCCAACTCTACTCGTTAGATATTGATTTTGTTGCTTTTAATTGCTTCTTTTTGCGTTTTAAAAAATAGATTTTGAATAAATAATACTGTTAAGTTCTACTTCCTTTTTGTTAATTACTAACACTATAACAATATGCTTTTACAGCTGAATTTCATCATCTAACAATGACGTATAATTGTTATTTTAAAGTCTTTCTACAAGTATCTATCGAAATAAACGGAATAACGGAACAAAACAAAAGGCAGAGGATTTTGAGGCACGAAAAAACAGGTTTGTGAGTTATGGAAATTAAAAAGAGCCTTTCGAAAAAGACTCTTAAATTATTGCTTAATGGTCGTGATTTGATTAATTTTCCGATTCCATTACACCTAACTGATTCATCATCATTTCGCGGTTGTATTGACAACAACTAGGTAAACCGCTATAAGCTTCTTCACTTCCTGCCACTTTTTCCGTATCGTAACCTGATGCTGCTATTGCCTTATGAATTGCCATTGCATCCGTTTTGGTATCGTTAAACGAGACATCAATTTTCTTTTTATCGACATCCCAATTGACTCTTGCAACACCATCTACACCATTAACCGCTTTTTCAATGGTACTTTTACACATACCACAATTCCCTCTTACTCCAAAAGATAAATCTGTTATTGCGATTTCTTTTGGCACTTCTGTTAATGTCGTTTCTTTAACAGTTTTAGTTTCGTTTTTACAACTTGTTAAACCTAATGCTGCTATTACAGCAATACTTAAAATTACTTTTTTACTCACGTAGTTTACATTTTTGCTTTTGTGTTCGTGATTTTTCTTTGAAAAATTCATTTTTAAAATTTAATTGTTATTATTTATATTTAATTATTCTATTACATGTTTTATTTCTCCGCAGTTTAGCATGGCGTTGCCAAAATATGGATTGATTACTTTTTCTTCTTTACTCAGCCAATATGCTCCGTTGTTGTTATCTGCCATCGAACAAAATTCTACATAGACTTTTTCATTTACCCCAAACAACTGTACAGCATTTATTAAGTGTGATGATAAATATTTAAAATGGTCTCTTTGTCCTTTTATATCTGACGTTTTATAAATAGCTATTGCAGAAGATTTTATGTTGCCTACTAATGACATCCAATGTGTGTGAGCATTATTGTCTAATAATAATTTCATATCCACTTTAATTAAATTGTTTAATAAACTTGTTGCATTAACTGAAGTGTTTTTTGAATCTTCTTTAACTAATGCATCTTTTAAATTGATATAATCATTGTAAACAACTTTTAATTGTTCTTGAAATTTCTCTGATACTTCCAAGCGTTCATTCATATTGGTGTGGCCGTTCTCTTCTTTTAATGCATTATTATCTATTCCTAAATGCCCTTCGTGACTAGTCATTACTTTGCCACCATCTTTATTCATCATTGATTTTTTACCTTGTAATTGAGCTGCTGCATCAACCGTAAATGTCCCGTTAGTCACGATTTCATTTCCAATAAACAAACCTTCTAAAACTTCATATTCATTACCAATTTGATTACCTAAAACAACTTCACGCATTTCAAAAATGGTTTGGTCTGGACTGGTTTTTAAATAGACTACAGAACGTTCACCTGTCCAAAGTACAGCAGATGCTGGGATTGTTAAGACCTCATCACTACTACTTGAAACCCGCTCAATATTTGCGGTTACAAACATTCCTGGTTTAAATGCATCATTTTTATTATTAAGCACCACACGTAAGGTTACTGTTCTTGTTTTGGTATTTAATATTGGTTCAATGAAATCTACTTTCCCTTTAAATTCCTTATTAGTATAAGCGTTTGTAGTCACTAAAACTTCTTGTCCTCTTTTAAATAATTCTATCTGGTTTTCGTACACATCAAAGTTTGCCCAAACCGTATTGAGATTTGCAATTTTAAGCAATGGTTGACCTTGTTTAATGTAATCGCCTTGTTCTACTAATTTTTCGGTTACTGTTCCTGAAACGGTTGCATAAACTGGAAAGTTTTCTTTTACTTTTTGGGTTTCTTCAATTTGATTGATTTGATTTTCAGAAAGTTTCCACAACTTCAATTTATTACGAACCGCTTTGTATAATGCGGGTTGCGATTCCTTTAAAGATGATGCTGTAATTAATTCTTGTTGTGCCGCATACAATTCTGGCGAATAAATAGTTGCTAACAATTGACCTTTACGAACTTCCTCTCCTGTAAAACTAACATTCAATCGTTCTATTCTACCCGAAAAGTAACTAACTTGTACTGCATTTGCTTCTTCATTTTCAGCAATTTTACCTGATAATTTAATGGTATTGCCATCAACATTACCTTTGCCGACTATGGTTGTTTGAATATTAGCTAATGCTATCGCATTTTCTGTTAACTTGAATTGGTCTACTAACAGGCCATCACTTCCACTTTCGGCAGGAATTAAATCCATGCCACATATAGGACAATCACCAGCTTCGGGCTGCATAATTTGCGGATGCATTGAACAGGTCCACATTTGATTGGTTTCTGAAACCTTATTGGGATTATGTTCTGTCTCTTTTTTTGATGAATCACCAAAAAGCAACCATCCTAACAACAACCCAACTACCAATATTCCGAAGTAAATTATATATTTTTTCATAGTGTTATATTTTATTTAATGGTTAACTCTGCCTTTTCTAAATTAACTATTGCTTTTGAAGCACCTTTTACATAACTACGCCATCCGTTGCTAGTCATGCCATGTGCGTGATATGTATGTTTCATTGGGTTAAATAATTAATGATAGTACTCTGAACATAGTAGTCCTTAATAAACTCTATTTGGTTCATTTGAAACTTTAGTTGTAGTTCTTGAATATCTAAAACATCATTAAAATCAATCGTTCCTGTTTCGTAGCTTTTGATTAAGATGACTTCTGCATCTTTGGCTTGTTTTAAGTTCTTGGTTTGCATGGCATAACTTATTCTTGCAGAAATACGTTCATTAATAGCCTTACTTAAAAGTGTTTTCAAAGTGTTTAAGCGTTCTTGTTTTTGAGCTGTTATTTCCTGCTGTTGTAACTCATTTTGCACGGTTTTAGATTTATATTTTTTATTGAAAATTGGGATTGATAACGAAACCATGGGCATTACAATATCTTTTCCGTTATCCGAGAAATTCATATCTGGTCTTTCAGAAACATTGATATAGTCTAATCCAAAACCAATCATAGGACTCCTTTCTTTTTGGTTTATTAATTCTGACTGTTCTATGGATTTAAATAGTTTATCATACTTCAACAATTCGGGATGTAATGCTAAATTTTTAGTAGTAATTTCAAAGTCTTCTAAAGGCATCATTAAACTATCTACCACACTAACAGCAGTATCATTTTTCCTATTCAAAAGATTATTCAAATTTGTTTGTTCTACTAAAAACTGCTGACTTAAAACATCTTTTAGTTGTTGCGTTTCATTTTGACGTATTTGCAATCGCAACACATCTACAGCTGATGCTTTACCAACTTCAACCGATGTTAGTGCTAATGTTTCATAGGTTTCCAATAGTTTAATATTCTCGCTTAAAACTTCTTGTTTTGCTTTATTAGCGTAAAGATTATAATAGGATTGTGATACAGAAGCCATCAATTTACGCTTTGTAATAACGATGTCTTCATATTTTGCATCGGCTAGCGAACTCACATAATTTTCTCTTGATGTAATTGTACCAAACCACGGTAACATTTGTTTAGCCGATACTTTAAAGCGTTGTGCTCCTGTTCTCGTTTCTGGTTCGCTCACAAAGTAACCTACACGAAATTCGGTATTAGGAATGGTATTGATTTCATTTACTTTTTCAGAAGCTCTTTTGTATTGCAATTCAAATTTTTGAATTGCAGGATTGTTATTTAATGCAACATCAATAAGCGTTTCTAACTCTTGACTTTGAGCAGAAAGCACGAAGCATAAAGCACAGAGAACAAAGACTGTTTTTATATTGATTTTTATATAATTCATTTTTTTGCTCTTTTAAGTTGAATTTCAGATTTCCAGCTATATAATACAGGAACTACAAATAGGGTTATTAAGGCTATAAGCATTCCTCCAAAGCTTGGTATTGCCATTGGAATCATAATATCGCTTCCTCGTCCTGTAGAGGTTAATACTGGCAATAATGCTAGAATGGTTGTAGCTGTAGTCATTAAACAAGGCCTGATTCGTTTTTCTCCAGCTTCTACTATGGACGTTCTAATTTCCTTTTTATTTTCTGGTGTATTTCTATTAAAAGTTTGTGTTAAATACGTTGCCATTACTACACCATCATCTGTTGCAATACCAAAGAGAGCAATAAACCCAACCCAAACCGCTACACTTAAATTAATGGGGTGCATTTGGAATAAATCACGCAGATTTTCGCCAGCGACATTGAAGTTTAAAAACCAATCTTGACCATAGAGCCATATCATTACAAATCCACCTGCGAACGCTACTGCGATACCTGTAAACACCATTAATGATGTGCCAACAGAACGGAATTGGAAATACAGTATTAAAAAGATAATTGCCAATGCTAACGGTACAACAACAGATAGCGTTTGTTCTGCTCGTAACTGATTTTCATACGTTCCTGTGAATGCATAGTTGATTCCTTTTGGAACTATTAATTCGCCTGAATCTATCTTTTCTTGAATCAATGCTTGTGCATTTTCAACAACGCTTACTTCTGCAAAACCATCTAATTTATCAAACAAGACATAACCTACTAAAAAGGTGTCTTCACTTTTAATGACTTGTGGCCCTTGTTCGTAACGAATGGTTGCTAATTCGCTTAATGGAACAGGACTGCCTTTTTCAACTGGCACATAAATCTGTTGTAAGTCTGTTGGATTTGCTCGTAATTCTCTTGGGTATCGCACACGAACACCATATCGCTCACGCCCCTCGACTGTTTGGGTTAAAACCATACCACCAACAGCTACTTTTAATACGTTTTGCACCTCTTCAATACTTACACCATAACGTGCTATTTTTTCTCTATCAATATCAATTAATAAATAGGGTTTACCAACGATACGGTCTGCAAAAACAGCTTCCTTTTTAATGCCTTCGGCTTCCTTGATAATGTTTTCTAATTGCACTCCAAACGCTTCAATTTGCTTTAAGTCTTGACCTTTAACTTTAATTCCCATAGGTGCTCGCATTCCTGTTTGAAGCATTACCAATCGGGTTTCAATAGGTTGTAGCTTTGGTGCTGAAGTAACACCTGGCAATTTGGTGACTCTTACAATTTCATTCCAAATATCGTCTGGTGATTCAATTTCTGGTCGCCAATTACGGTAGTATTCGCCATCATCATTTTCGATTAGTTGAGAACTTTGGATATTTAATAAAGTTGATTTGATTATCGCTTTATTCTCTACCGATCTTGTGCTTAGCGTAGTCGAAATGCTCGAACTGACCTCTATATTTTCGTTATGAATTAATCGACCATCTTTTAATTCAAACAAACCATCCTCATTTACTTTGTAACGTTGCCTTTCTCCATGTGCATTCAACATATATTCTGATTTATACTGAATAATGTTCTCGTACATTGATAAAGGTGCTGGGTCTAAAGCTGATTCTGTTCTACCTGCCTTACCGACTACCGTTTTAATTTCTGGAATACTGGCTACTGCCATATCTAATTGCTGTAAAACTCGTTTATTTTCTTCTACGCCAGAATGCGGCATTGAGGTTGGCATTAGCAGAAATGAGCCTTCATTTAATGATGGCATAAACTCCTTGCCAGTATTCTTCATAATGAAAAAACCTGCAATTACAATAGCTGTTGGTACAGATAAAAACAATAATTTATTATCTAAACACCACCTTAAAATACGTGTGTAGTATTTGATGAATAGCGAAAAACCCCCTAATAAACCAAAGCATATAACACTTACAAAAATGAGATTCCAGAAAATACTTTTATCAACGCCTAATGGTCTCCAATATTCGGCTAGCAGGAATATGATTGCTGATGCTGAAATAATAATATTGATAAAATTAGTTTGTTTGTCTGTTACCTTATTTTGAAGATTGAGAAGTGCTGGAATTCCAAAAGCTATCAAAATCAATCCCAACCAACACCCATATACTATTGTTATGATTCCTAATGCTATTAAAACACCGTTTAAGGCATATTTAAAATGTTTTTGAATACTCTTTTTTCGGAATAAAAAGGCCGCAAATGGCGGTATTAAAAATAAAGCGACAATAATAGATGCCGTTAACGCAAAGGTTTTTGTGAAGGCTAATGGTCTAAACAATTTTCCTTCTGCACCAATCATAGTAAATACAGGAATGAAACTGATTATGGTTGTCATTACTGCGGTAACGATTGCACCAGATACTTCTGCTGTGGAGTTATAAACTACTGTATTAATGGATTGTGTTCCATCATCTTCATCCAAATGCCTAATAATGTTTTCTGAAAGTATGACACCAACATCAACCATGGTACCAATAGCAATTGCAATACCAGATAATGCGACAATGTTTGCATCTACACCAAAGAACTTCATAGCTATAAACACCATTAAAACCGCAACTGGTAGTAGTCCAGATATAAGTACCGATGCCCGAAGATTAAATACCATAATGATAATGACCAAAATGGTAATTAGTATCTCTAATGTTAAGGCTTCATTAAGTGTACCTAACGTTTCTTTAATTAATTCTGTTCTATCATAAAATGGCACTATGGTTACTTGTGATGTTCTTCCATCGTCTAATACTTTGGAAGGTAATCCTGCGCTTAATTCGTTAATTTTCTCTTTTACGTTATTGATAACTTCCATAGGGTTTGCTCCGTAACGAGCTACCACAACAGCACCTACAACTTCTGCACCTTCTTTATCTAATAAGCCACGTCGTGTTGCTGGACCTAAAGAGACTTTTCCAATATCTTTGATTCGTATTACTGTATAATCTTCGGAAGTTACGACTGCGTTCTCTATGTCAGATATAGACTTGACATACCCTAAACCACGCACTAAATATTCTGCATTATTGATTTCAATAGTTTGTGCGCCAATGTCTTTGTTACTTTCTTTAACTGCTTTCACTACATGATGCAATTCAATATTATATTGACGCATCAATTCTGGATTAACATCAACTTGGTATTCCTGAACATAACCACCAATAGAAGCGACTTCAGAAACGCCACTTGCAGACGATAAAGCGTATTTAACATAATAGTCTTGTATACTTCGTAATTCATGTAAATCCCAACCACCAGTAACGTTTCCGTTTTCATCACGTCCTTCAAGTGTGTACCAGAATATTTGTCCTAATCCTGTGGCATCTGGACCCAAAGCAGGATTAACACCTTCAGGTAATAATCCACTTGGTAATGAGTTTAGTTTTTCCAGAATACGACTACGACTCCAATAGAATTCTACATCTTCTTCCAAAATGATATAGATACTTGAAAAGCCAAACATAGACGAACTACGAATGGTTTTTACTCCAGGTATACCGAGTAAAGATGTCGTTAATGGATAAGTAATTTGGTCTTCGATATCTTGTGGCGAACGACCACCCCACTTTGTAAATACAATTTGTTGGTTTTCACCTATATCGGGTATGGCATCTACAGCTACAGGATTGCTTGGTAAAAATCCTGAATCCCAATTGAAAGGTGCATTTACCGTTCCCCATCCTACGAAAAGGACGAGTAGTAGTACCGCAACGAGTTTATTCTCGATAAGAAATTTGATTGCTTTATTAAGCATATAGTTTGATTATTAAACGGTTAGACATTGGCATTTAAAAAATACCGCATACTAGAAATTACCCTTAGGGTACAAACCCATAGGATAAAACAGTCTATTGTTTAAAAATCAAATTAAATAAGTCTCGCCTATTTTGTAGAGTTGCCTAATAACGAGTGGCGGTTTGTACTCTTCGTAAGAAGATACTTTTTTTTCTAAACCTTCAAAAAGGTTGATATATGTGTAAACAAATGAAGCAATGAATATCTGTTGTTCAAATGAATTTTTGTCAACTTGTAATTGTAGTTCGTCTTGACCATCAATAACTAATTGTTCTTCATCGCAACAATTTTTCTTGGTAATTGAGCAACCATCAGCAGAAGGTATTTCCTTTTCCATACCACAACCTCTAGCTTTATTAAAAATAGCAGTTTCTACTAAAGTATCTCCACAATAATGCATATTAAAAGTAAATGACATTGTAGAGAATAACACTACAAAAGCCATTAAGAAAGACATTATTTTATGGAATACTTGTTTCATTAGATATTACAAATTCACTAATTTTTAACTAATATAGGCATAATTAACAGAAAGGATAACAAGTGCTTTTTAGCGCGCATTATAGAGTTTAATATAAGGATATTTATCTTGATATATTAAGTTTATAAGCAAAAATGCGTAGAGAGAGCGTTTTTGTAAAAGATACGCAACATGCGGTTACTAATATTATAAACATATCTCCAACGTTTGTTAAAAACCTACCTCAAATAAAACCGACGACCAAAATGCCGCCGGTTAAAAAGACTAATTCACTTTTATAATTTATTTGACAACTATTTTACTAAACTATTATATACTTGCCTTGACTTTCCCGCAAGCCAGCATATTTTTGGGGTAGTATGGATTTTTTATTTCTTTACTGTTGCTTACCCAAGTAGCGCCAGTCATTGGACATATTTGTTGATGTAATACAACATTAGCTGCTTTTAGTTTTTCTGCAATTTCCCAAAATTTTATAGAAAGGTTTTTAAAAAACTTACGCTGATTATTTATGTTTGTAGTTTTAGCTAACTGAGACGCTAATCCAATAAGTTCTGTTCTTGTTTTTGTAGCTTGATTCATTTGATCTAAAGTTAACTTTTTGAATTTAAACAGACTTAGAGCTTTTTTAAATTCTATAGAATGAGATATTGCTCCTTTACTATCGGACCTTAATAGATCTTCCTTTATTTTCAAATAATTATCTGTAATTTCCTGTTTAAGTATTTCTCTTTTTTCCGCCAAATCCTTAGAAACTTCCTGACTTGAAGATAATTGAGCCTGTGAGTAACTGCATATACCTAAAGCAAAGGCTATTAGTAAATTTTTCATATTGTTTTATTGATTGTTTTATTAATTTTTTCAATTTCTATTAAAATAAGCTCTAAATGAGATTTATTGATACCCTTCTCTCCTTTTATTAAGCTATTAACTGATTTTTTAAGTTCCAAAAGGTGTTCTCTTCCATATAAAACAACATCACTTCGCTGGGCTGCTGTTAATAATTTCCCTGGGGTTGGCACGAGTAATGTTTCCATTTTTTCAATATAGCTGTTCTGAAGGCTTCGTCGGTAATAATCAGATTTTTCATCACCATTAAATTTTGCCCATACTGTTTCTTGTAAATCATTTAAAAACTCTGGAACAGTATAAGCTTCATCGTATTGAATCGATTTCTGACTTAAATTATAAAGCATACCTGGGCTCAATAACATTAATAGAACCTGATTTTGTTCTGCTGAGATTTGCTCACTTGTTTTTAAAGGAATTAATTGATCTATTTCCTTTGGATACATCCACAAAGGTGCCTCAAATAACTGTCTTCCTAAGTAATCAATGACTTTTTTAACCTTTTCCTTGGGTATGCCTTGATATACCGCTCCGCTTTGATCTACTGTTTTCTTTGTTATGTAATCGTTTCCAATGTATTTTAAAACATGATACAAATATGTTCGATATTGTTTTACTACTACTTTGTGCATATCGGACAGGTTATTATATGCATCGTTTGGTTCGTAGGTCCAATCTATTAAATTCTCTACAACCCGCTTAAGGTTTTTAATCCCATAATCACTGGCCAATACCGCGTCATCGCCAAGGTCTTCCTTTTGGCTTAGCGGATTTCTATCTTTTCCTTCGCCTGCGAACCATAATTTAGGATTGTTAGTTAAAGCTTCTGTAGTCATTTTTAACAACATGTCTTCTTCCTGAAACTCATCTTTAGCGTTTGGATAGAAGCCATATCCCCATTTAATAGCCCATTTATCGTAAATACCTATTCTAGGATATATCCCTATAGGGCTAATACTATCTTCAGGTTGAGCCACGTAATTAAAGCGCGCATAATCCATTATTGAAACGGTATGCCCATTAGCTTCAACCCATTCCTTGTCCCTAAGCTTTTCTACTGGTGTTGCAATACTAGCCCCCATGTTATGGCGTAAACCAATAGTATGACCTATTTCATGCGAAGACACAAATCGAATTAATTGCCCCATAACCTCATCATCTAAATGCATTTTTCTTGCTCTAGGATCGATAGGTCCAGCTTGTACCATATACCACTGCTGAACGAGTTTCATTACATTGTGATACCAACCTACATGACTTTCAATAATTTCTCCACTTCGAGGGTCACTTATTCTTGGCCCATAAGCATTAGGAGTTTCGGATGAGTAATACCTAACTACCGAATAGCGCGCATCTTCTAGACTCATTGTAGGATCGTCTTCTGGCCACTCTTTTCCTATAATAGCATTTTTAAACCCAGCAGCTTCAAAAGCTATCTGCCAATCATTAATCCCCGCTATTAAATAAGGCCTCCACTTTTTTGGTGTTGCAGGATCTATATAATATACTATTTGTTTCTTTGGCTCTACTAGCTCGCCTCTAAGATACTTTTCTATATCTTCTTCCTTAGGCTCTAAACGGTAACGCTGAACAATATGTTTTGATTCAACTCGCTGCTGTTCATCGGAAAACAGCACATATTTATTAGCAAAATACCCAACACGCTCATCAAAAAACCGTTTGCGCATAGGAACTTTTGGTAACAACACGATAGATGTATTCATTCTAAGCGTAATACTTCCTACCGAAGACAAGGATTTTTTAAAGGTTTTAATGGTTTTAACCTCAATATTAATAGCATAAACTTTTATATCTTCAATAAAAGACCTATCGTTTGCCAGCGATGATAATTTATTATCTGTCTTCTCTTTGTTTGATAATGAAAATACAGGGTTATCTTTTTTAAAGGCATTAGTTACCTCAATAACAATATTACCTGTTAACGGATTGATTGACTTTATTGGGAAGGATTCAATTATTGGATTTTCGTTGCTTACTGCCAATGCTTTAGCTAACATGGCATCTTTAGAACGTACATCCTGCTTATACTGTAAAGCTCTTAAAAAAACATTGTTATTATTCCCTTTTTCGAAATAAATAGTTTGTTCATTAGCCTTTTCTCCTCCAAAACGCCCCATACCTACTGGGGTTGATAGATATCTTGTTACCACCAACATATATCGATTAAATAAACTATCTGGTATTTGAAAGTACAACTTCTCGTCAACCTTACTAACAGAAAACAAACCAGCTTTAGTCAAGGAATCGTTACTTATTAATTTACTGTAAGATTCAATACCTTTTTGTTGCGTGGTATCGATCTTTTTGTTTTGGTCTGTTTGTGCCGTTAGGCACTGTTGTCCTGAAATAACCAGGATTAGTAATATATATACTAACTTGTTACTCATAATTAAAATGGTACTTTTTCGTTTGTATTTAAAGTAAGATTTGGGTTTTTAGTTAACGCAGCTAAAGGGAATGGAATAATATATAATCTAGAATCTGGTTTTAAAACGTAGGTTTCCTGCGGAACGGTTTGATTCACAATAGGAAATACACGGGCTATGGTTTTAGCATACTCGGGTTCGTTGTTAAATCGTTTAAGATCGAAAAAACGATGAAACCCAAAAAGCAACTCTTTTCTACGTTCGTTTATAATGAGCTCCATGGTCTCTTTTCTTGTTGAAGGCACTTGCAAATCTGTTGTTTCTGAGAGTATTCGTTTGGCTCTCAAAGTGTTCAATATATCAATAGCATCACTCAATTTATTTTCTCTAGCATAACACTCTGCAAGCATTAAATATACTTCGGTAGTTTTCATGCCTACCGTGGGGTTGAAGTATTTATTGTAGCGTACATTCCAATATGCAGTATTAGATCCTTGATCTAAAAATGAAGTTGATGTTGAATTAAAAAACAAATTAAAGCGAGCATCGTCATCTCCAAAAAGGTTAACTAACTCGGGGCTAATAATAGAAATGAACGCAAAATTCATCTCGGTATATCCAGACATGTACATATAGCTTAATACTTCTACATTATCTTCTGCAGGCACGGAAACCTCATTTGGACCTCCCTGTTCATGATAAGCTACTAAATCAAATATTTGATTGTTATAGCTAAGCGACTCTTCAGCAGCTTGTTTTGCTTCTGTTACCTCTCTTTTAAACAAATGCACCTTAGCTTTAAATGCATAGGCCAAAGCTAAAGACGGATGATAAACATCTAGCGGAACTTCTTCTAAGTATGGTAGAGCTTCTTCAATATCTCTTTGTATAAAATCATAAACCTCTGCTACAGTTGATTTTTTAGGTTGTGCTTCCAAATCAAATTTATCCATAATACAGATCCCTCCATCTGTTGCGGCCGTATTTGGGTCATAGGCTTTAGCATAAGTGTTTACCAATAGAAAATGGTCGAAGGCTCGGTAAATTTTAGCTTCGGCTTTTGCTAATTGTTTGGTGTAGCCATCTCCTTCACTTTCATCTACTAAAGAAATAATTGTATTCCATCTATTGATATATGAGTATGCTTGATTATAAAAACTTGAATTTTTAAGTAAAGACACTCTATCCGTAGTTTCGTCAAAAGTAAAATTAATGATATCAATGTTTGGTGTTTGCCCTATTACATTTGACTCTCTCATCCATTGATCATCTGATAGGTATTGAAAATTATTTACTGGATATGCTCTATTTGGTAGAGATACCATTTTATGAAAATCTGAAGCAGTTTCTATTACTAACGCTCCTTTTGGCGTAATATCTGTATAATCTTCACAGGAAGATATTGCTAATAATAATATCGAAAAAATAAATTTATATATAGGTTTCATAGCTATTAAATATTAAGGTTAAGACCGAATAAAAAAGTTTTAGGCAATGGTATACTTCGTGTACCGGTATTGAACGAGTATGCCTCTGGATCAATACCATTTCCTGCCGCACTCCAATTCCAAAGGTTATTAATTTGAAATGTCATTTTAGCAGCTGACAACTTAATTTTTTTTGTAATATCTTCTGGAAGATTATAAGCTAATGAAATGTTTCTTAGTTTTACATAATCACCTTTAATCACATTTACATCAGAATTTATCCATTGGTTACTAATAGTACTTGCATTATTTCTTATGCTTTCATCAAAATCTACGAATAAACGTGTATTGTTGTTTCTTTGAGAATCAGTATAGCGATCCACTATTCTCTTGTCATTAAGGTCATCAGAGTTTAAGGCTAAAACATCACTTCGCATAACATTACCTCCAGAGAAAACAAACAAAAAATTTAAATCTAATTGTTTATATGAAAATCTTTGTGAAAAGGAACCTGTATATTTTGGTAGTAAGCTCCCCATATTTACAAGTGCTTCTGGGTTTGTTATTGTTTTAATACTATCAGGCAAAGGATTTCCTTCATCATCAAAAGTTATTGACGGTTCTCCATTTTCATCTAGAGCATAAGGATATCCATTAGTAACTCCTCCATGTTTATAAGCATACAAACTGTTATAGGTTTCTCCCTCTATAAAATAATCTAAAGGAGAACCTACATAAACAAACGCATCAGATGGTTCTCTAGTAACCTTATCTACAGTTGTTTCGTTAAAACTAAATACTAAGTTAGACCCCATTTTAAAATCTCCTTTACTGTACCAATCAGAACCAATACTTAACTCTATTCCTTTGTTAAGCAGTGCACCTGCATTGATTCTTCTTGTTAAAGCTCCAACAGTAGGGTCTAAATCAGTGGTTGTTAACAAGTCTGAACTATACTTACGATAAACATCTATACTTCCTCGTAATTTACTTTGCAGCACGCTAAAATCTAACCCCAAATTTGTAGTTTCAGTTTTCTCCCATCTTAACTTTGGGTTTGGTTGGGTAGTAATATCAATATATTCTAATGATCTATATAGTCTATCATTTCTCCACCTAGCGATAATATTTGGAGTTGTAGACTGGTCTACCACCCCTGTATAACCATGAGTCGCTCTTAGTTTTAGAGAATTAACCCAACTCATCTTTTCCATAAAATTCTCGTTAGTAATATTCCAACCTACACCAACAGACCACAATGGACGATTTTTATATTTTGAATCTACCCCAAATAAATCGGCTCTATCAACTCGGTAACTACCCGTTAAATTATATTTAGACAACAAGGTATAGTTAACGGAACTGTAAACTGAAAAATAGCGATGTAATATTTCCTGTTGCACAGTAGAAAGCGCGGACAATGTTTTGTTACGCCCATAAATGTAACTTGGAACACCTGTTTCACTAAGGTCTTGTGTATTTAATGTATTATACGTTAATGTTACGGGATTATATCCATAATTTAAGCTTTCAACACTTCTTGGAACAAAAGTTTCACGCATTTCAAAACCAGCTATAGCGCTAACAAAATGCTTGCCTTCACCAAATTCTTGACTAAAATCTAGTTGATTCCTAAAAGAATGGTTCCTTGCTTGCCTTGTAGATTGCCTATAACGCCCGCCTTCAGAAAAACCATCTAAATAACTGTAAACATCATTATTGGGGTTATACTCTGTTAAAGTATTTATAGCATAACGCATTTTATAGGAATCCTGCTCATAATATTGATCGGTATCTGTTCTCACAGCTTCATGTTGAAATTGAGAGCTAAGGCTAAGTCCTTTCCTTAATTTCAATCTTAGTTTAGCAAATGCTCTTAAGTTTAATGATTTCCTTTGTGTTATCCCTTCTTGAAGGGCTTGTAAAACATTAAATGTTACTGGGTTAAAACCACTTAAACCAGCTATTTGAGAGGCAACAATTGGGTTAATTTCACTGCTTGAAGTAAAACCGTCACTAATACCTACAAATGGAGACATAACAAGATTGCCATTTTCATCTGTAATTCGTTCATATCGTTTTTGGATATTAAAATCCCCAAAACTTGAATCTGTAATGTCTGCATTTCTAATAGTTCCATTAACCCCAACGGTAACATCTAAATTATTGTTTACTTTATAACTGCTTTTTGCATAAAGATTAAAGGATTGATTGGAATTATACTTTATTCGATTGTCAGTATGGTCATAATTGAACGAAACATAGGTGTTTTGCCTACTAGAACCTCCCGAAAAAGAGATGTTGTAACGTTTTCTGAATTCATCTTTCCAAACGTTATCTCTATAATCTTTTATGTAATCATTATTTCTCCATTGTGAGGTCGTATTATCATAATCTGATTGAGATATGTTACCTTCTTCTAAATCTCTGTTTAATTGATATAAAGGGCTGTAATATAGTATTCTACTGCTGCCTATTTCTCCATAATTATCAAACATCGTGGCAATATCACCAAACCTATTGCGCTCTCTACTGTAAACAGCTTGTTCAAAATCAATTATATCACTTGTAGAAGCATAATTTAAATCTTTAAGATTAGGTTTTGTTGAAACAAAATAATCTGCATTAATACTAACTTTTAACTTCCCACGACCCTTTTTGGTTGTTAATACAATAATACCATTTGCAGCTCTTGAGCCGTAAATAGATGCGGCTGCAGCATCTTTAAGAACGTTTACACTCTCTATGTCATAAGGATTAATTTGATCTAGGGTTAGCTCTGTGGGCAAACCATCAATTACAATTAGAGGACTATACCCAACCTCAACTGAAGAAAATGTTCCAATACCACGCAAAATAGGTTTATCGGCAGATGCTCCAAATGGGTTTTTTTGATATAATAATCCTGCAACACGGCCTTCAATGGCTGTTAATAGATCTGAGTTAACACTTTGATTTAAAGTTTTTTGATCTACTTTAGAAACTGCTCCCGTTAAATGCTTTCTGCTTATTGTTTTATACCCTGTTACTACAACTTCATCCATCTCTGTTATTTTCTCCTGAACAACAAGCGTTAGTTGAGTTTTTCCTTTTATTGGAAAATATTCTTTAGCTACAGTTAAACCTGAACATTCAATTACTCCATTGGAAGGCACATTTTCCATTAAAAAATTACCATCGAAATCGCTTGTACTAAACTTATTTGTCTCTAAAACGTGAATAGTAACCCCCGGGAAGGGCTCATTATTAGTGTTTAAAATTTTACCTGTTACATTAATTAATTGAGCAGATAAATTTTCTGTTTTAGATGAAGTAACAACAATTGTTGTATTGGTAAGTGTGTATTTTAAATTTTGATTTTTAAAGACTTCATTTAAAGCCTCTTTTAAGCCGACATTTTTAAGATTAATAGTTACTTTTTTTGATACTTTAAGCAATTTTTGAGTGTACAAAACTTCATAATCAGCTTGTCTTGCTAATTCTTTTAAAGCTTTTTCTAGAGTAACCTCATTAAAATTAACTGTTACATTTTGAGCTTGAACTAAAACGCAAAAAAACAGCATAAAAGAAAAGGTAAAACCTTTTAAGTACCGAGATTCAATTATCCTAGAAATTTTCTTTCCAGGATTTAATTTAGGTATTTTACATTCTGAATTAATTTCCATACATTTACTTGTGTTTTTAGTTAGACATTTGTGAAAAAATATACTAGCGACACACCTATAACAACCAGAGGCAATGCAACTGCTTCTGGTTTTTTCATTGTGAGGCAATATAAACTAGCAAACTTCAGATTTTAAGGATACACAATAAGAGTATTCTTTTTAATCTCAAATTTTATATTATTAAGCTCAAGTACTTTTAATACTTCAGTTAAATTTTTATTCATAAAAGTTCCGCCATTAAATTTCAAATCAGGTATATCTCCTTTATATTCCACCTGAATATCGTACCATCTTTCTAATTGTTTCATTACCATTTTTAAATCAGCATTATCAAACTTAAATCTTCCGTCTTTCCAAGCCATAGCAGATGCCGCATCGACATTGCTAACCAAAATAGAACTTGAGTTTTCGCTTACTTCAGCCTGTTGTCCTGGTCTTAAAATGGTTTTTTTATCTTTATAAGAAACGGCAACACTTCCTTCTAATAAGGTTGTTTTAGTAAAAGATTCATTGTTATAAGCATGCACATTAAAATGCGTTCCTAAAACTTCAATGATTTGGTTTCTAAATTTCACAAAAAATGGTTTACTCTTATCTTTTGCTACTTCAAAATAAGCTTCTCCCTCCAGCTCAACTACTCTTTTATTTCCCTTAAAATGTGTTGGGTATTTTAATGTAGACATAGCATTTAAATACACTTTAGTACTGTCTGAAAGTATAACATTATACTGTCCTCCAACTGGAGTTGATAAGGTATTAAAAGTATTTAAACCTCTATTATCTGTATAAGTATTAGGATTTACTACATACGAAACAAGTCCGTTAGAATTCATTTTAATGGTTACCCTTTCTTTCTCTCCTTCACTAATAATTGTATCTTTACCTACTATATTGGTTAAAACAATTTGCTTTCCATTAGATAGTGTTAATACGCCTTTGGTTCCTCCTGGGCGAATTTCTTTTATTTCTTTTGCTAGCTCAACTCGAGAATCTACTGTTCTTGTAAAATAATATAATCCAGAAGCCAACATTAAAGCAACGGATGCTGCTACATACAAACGTTTCCTTAAATTAACCACCTTAGTTTCTTGCTTAACAGGAACCTTATATTTTATATAATTAAAACTACTGTCTAACTGGTCTTTATTTAACCTCTTTTTGCTATTTGAAGCTTCAAATAAATACCACGCCTCTAGCTTATCTTTTTCATCATCAGATAAGGTTCCGCTCCTGTAATTCTTTAGTAAGGTTAAAATTTCTAATTCTGTCATAATAAAAAAACAGTTTTATCCCTGTTTATATAAGTAAGACAGATAAAACCATGATTTGTCATAGACGAAATCAAAAAAAAGTTAAAAAATTATTACCTTTTTGTTAAATACTATTTTTTATATTGAAGATTAAACAAGTAATAAAACAATAAACGACACATAATGAGCAAATTAAAACCTAAACATTAAAACAATTAAAAACGGATTTATTTTAGCCCTTATTTTTTTTAACGCATTATATACTTGTTGTTTGGCTGTTTTATCAGAAATATTTAATTGATTAGCTATTTCATCATAAGAAAAATGATCTATTTTTCTCAAAACGAAAATTTCCCGCATTTTATCAGGAAGAGATTCTATTTCTTTGGCAATCATAAGGCTTAACTCCTCTTCTCTTTGATTAGCATCCGCAAAGGCGTAATTATTTTCTGTAAAATTTGAAATTGACTCCGCGTAACGAGAAACAACCTTTTCATGTGCGATATGATTTAGTATTCTGTTTTTAGTTGCCTTATACAAATATGAAGATAGAGAGCCTTTAATATTTAATTCATTTCGTTTGTTCCATATAGCCAAAAAAACCTCCTGAACAATATCGTTTGCTTCATCCTGATTCTGCAAAATTTTATAGGCATGGTTTATTAAAAGTTTACAATACCTATTAAAAATTACAGTATAAGCCTGCTGATCATCCTCTTTAAGTAAATCTAATAGTAGCTTGTCTGGATATTTTTTATAAATAGGCAAAAAAAAGAAATAATTTTAGCCGTGTAATTTAAGAAATAATTGTTTTAATCAAAACAAAAATCCGTATTTCAGGATTATTTCAAAATTAAAAGTTCATCGAAATACCCCGTTTATAGAGATTTGTTGAATAGACACTTTAGTCTAAAAAAAATTAATTAAAGTTTGCATATTTAGTATTGCCTTTATATTTTAAAAAAAAGTTAACTGTTACACGTTCCTTTATTGATCTATATAACAGACTCAATCTGTATTGAAATCTTTGAAGGCTATACATTCATATCACTGCACCTATATCTAAACAGTTTTGTTTTATCCAAAATAGCCTTTACAAACCCTTTACTATCTATTATCCTAAAGTCTTTCATCTTTTAGAATTCCCCAACAATGGTATAAAACTTATTGTTCAGAATCCTATCAAACAAGCCATTAATTCTCGGCATAATAAATTCTGTATTATTTTTTTTACTGTATTTTATAGAAAACTCAATTTCTACCTGTAAAACAGGTAATTCATTTGAATATACTTTTTTATAGAACCCAAAAGGCTTTTCAATTCAATTATATAAGTTTTTAAAACGTAGCATTAGTAGTATTAAATTTTCCTTTGTCTTCAATTTAAAAGGGTTACTATCTATAATGATAAAATCTATTACAAAAGGGTTATCGTTTCTATTAATGCTTCGTTAAATTTAAGAAACAAAGGACAACTGACTACAAAAAAGAGATAATAAAAACTTGTAAAACCAATAATAACAAGTAGTTATAAAACAAAAGAAAGATAATTACTTCCCAATACAATATGTAATCATTCCTTTAAACACTATGTCTGACAAGTTATAAGGTGTAAATTAGGTGTAGTATTTTGTTTGTTATTGGTTGATTTACGTACTAATATCTAACTATTAGACTTGGTAAATACCATTAATTTTTTTTTAAAGAAAGAATATCATAAAAATTCTTTATACTTCAGAATAATTTCTTGAAAATCATCCTTTATAAATTCCCAATGTTTGCCATTAAGGCAAATAGGATTAAAGTCTTCATCAGCTTGGTCAAAGGACGTGAAATTTTGGATAATTAAATCTCTATCGTGTGCATAAGGATATCTTTGCTTATGTAAATCGAACATTTGGCTAATACCATAAGATTTATGCAAATCGTGTAAATCCCAAAAATCCTTTTTTCTTCCACCTCTTTGTACTACATCAACTTTCATTGCTATAATTTCCTCAATAGTTGCCATTCTTATATTATCAACTATAATATAGGGTTGAATGAAAGTGTCTGTGTAATATAAGTCAAGCTTTATTGTATGGTCTTTGTCCTCTCCAACAAAATAGCTTTTTCCCATTGCTGGGCTTATATTTAAAAAATCTACATATTGAAAACTTTCTGTTAGATGTTTTTCAATGGCATCAAAATCTAATGTTCCATATTGCAAATCACTAAACAAGTCAATATCAATGGACTCTCTATGCCCAATTTGTAAACTCAATGCTGTACCACCTACCAATCTAAAATCATTAAACACATCGGATTGCATTAATTTTAGTAAGCTATTTTTCAATAGTTCATTAACCGTATTATAATATAGCATTATACCTTTTCTTTGTTTCTATATATAGTGTAGGGTTTACGAATACCTTGTGCAAGTGCTTCTTCAATTTTTTCATTGCTGTAAAAACGTTTAATTTCTTCTTTTTCAATGTCGTTTCCACGCTCAAATACACGTTTAATAACTGCGACACTTTGCTTTTGCCAATCTATTTTAGAAATATCTGTATCCCAAAACAATGACCTTCTTAAAAGATTTAAGTTTGGGGTATTTTTTTCTAGTTTATTTTTTTCTTCCTTAATATCAAAATAGGTTTGTAGTAAGGCAAGTGTTCCCTCTTCTAGATTTAGTCTTTTTTCAATCTTTAAAGCTAGAGGCGTATTCAGTTTTCGTTTGCCTTTGGAAATGGCATTAATTGTTTGAGGATATTCATCAATAGACAATGCAAAAGGGCGTTGAGAAATGCCTTTTTTATTTAGCAAGCGTTCCAAAATTATGCCTGGATGAATGCCTTTGTATTTGTCGATTAATGTGTTCATATTACAAATGTAAACAATTTTGTTTATATCATCACATTGTAAATTTATTTAGGATTTGTATTTTCTTTATTTTAAGTTCAAAATTACTTTACAGTCTTTTCGAAATCATCACACAATTGGTTTACGATATCTTCGGTTTCTTTAATAAAGAATTGACCTAATGTTTTACGGTTTCTTCTTATGTATTTTTTATAAATGATTTCGAAGTCTTTGTAAATTTCATCTTCATCAAAAGCAGTTTTAGTACTTTTCATTTTAGCGATTACTCTTGTACCTTCTTTATTTACATACTCGAAAAAGGCTTCTATCTTATGTTGAAAATCTAATATTAAAGCTTCAATTTCTTCTTCCTCTTCATTACGCTTTTCTATTATAGCTAAAATATCAAACTTGTACTGTTTACTGTATTTTGAGTTTGGCTCATTAACTTCAGATTTCTTTTTACCCTTACCTTCATCTACTTCAGGTGGCGCTACTATTCCTATTCTATTATCAAAATACACCTCTACATCATCTATCAATTCTGATGTGCCGGTTAATGAATTATATAAAACACTAAATCTATACCAAAATTCTGTAAAGTGTTCTTCACTATATTTCTCATCTATTTCTATAACAAATGCAATTAAGTTTAAAATTCTAAAATACTTATTGATACTTTGTTTTAGTTTTTTAGCTTCTTCTGGTTGTTTTCTTACTAATTCTGCTACTGCACTTTCAAAATTAAGAATTGGTGTTATATCTTTTTTATCGCCTAATTGATATGCTTTAAAAAGATTAAAATGTGTTTTGAAAATATTCTCTTGTTTTACATTCTCGTAAATCTCTTGTAATAATTGCTCTTGTCCTAGTGGGTCGAAATCACTAACTACTACATTACTAAAATGCTCGAATGCTTGTTTTATATTATTAACGTTTACATTCTTGTAAGACAAGTCAATAATTTTACAGTCCTTTTTATATTTTCCTGCTGTACGGTTTACTCTTGAAATGGTTTGTATTGCGTTTATACCTCTAATCTCTTTATCTAAAAATAAGGTATGTAATTTAGGTTCATCAAAACCTGTTTGTAATTTATCTACTACTATTACTAAACCATTTCTGGCAATTTTCGTAAAATTCTGTAATACTTTGGCTTCTGATAAACCTCCATTTAAGGTTGTTGCGCTTTCGTACTTCTGACCATCTGAACTATAAACAATATAGATAGGTGCATCTTTAAAACGTTCGTGTTTCTTTTCTGAAACTAATTCGTTATAATATTGCTGTATGTATTTACGATATTTAATTGCTGCTTTAATAGAAGATGCTGCAAACATTGCTTTAGCTGTTCCTCTAATATTATGATATACTGCCGACACTAATCGTTTTGCGACAAACTTTGAAATCGCTTCTATACGCTCTTCGTTTTCGTAAATATTCTTTTTGCTTATTCTGTATTTTTTACCATCTGCATCTACACCTGCATCTGGATTATTTGGCAATTCTTGATAATATCCGTTATCTTCTTCAAAACCTTCTGTTGCATCTTCTGGTTTTTCAAAATACATTTTAGCAGATACAGGAACAATCCCTTTTATTGGATTTAAAATATAGCCATCTTCAATAGCTTCTTTCATTGTATAACTATCAAACGGAACCCAAATTTTTTCGGCTTCTGCATACTTGTTATACTCACCAAAACGTGCTAATGTTACATCACTTGGTGTTGCTGTAAAACCAATTATTAAGTTTTTCTTATTATATGTTTTCTTATATTCTTTATTAGTGTCGAAACTGTTTTGTAATTCGTCAAATAATGACACCATTTCTTCGTGTTGTTGTCCACTATTAGAACGATGTATTTCGTCAATTAAAAAAGCAATTCGCATAGCAGATAACTTTTGTACTACCTCATTATCTAAAAACTCTCTTATTGAGTTAAACTTTTGAAGATTGACTACTACAATACGTTTGTCTGTGTTTAAAGCCTCTAAAAACGATTTTTTACTATTAGCCTCTATGAACATACTATTTGCAATGTTCATATTATACATTTTACTATCTAATTGGTCTCTTAACTGTACTCTATCGACCACTAACATTATTTTATCATAGACAAACTCATCGTTTTTACGTAAATCTTTCAACATTAAAGAAGACCAACCTATAATATTACTTTTACCAAAACCTGCTGCGTATTGTAATAGTAATGAATAGACGTTTTTATTATTTTGATACTTCTGCCTTTTAGTAATTAATTCTTCAATTTGAGTAGCCCCTAAGCCTTTTTCAGTTAGTTGTTGACGAAGTTTATTTATGAAATAATCTGGCTCGTCTTCGTGTTCTAAAAATTCATCTATTTTATTGATGATTTTATCTGCTCCAAATTTTTGTTTTGGTCTGGGTGCAATTAATCTACCATCGTTATGCTTGTATTCTTTTTGCTTTCCTTTTTCTGATTTTACTAATTCACGTTCAATAAAGTTATAATAAAGTATTTCTCGCTCTATCATTTTTTTACCGTACAAAGCTTTAAAGACTTCTTCAAAACGTTGTTGCTTTGTTGCTTCTCTATTATTTAATGGATATGGTTTTAGAGCATCTTTTAAGTTTGCTTTGTACTTATCAAAATCGAAACTATTATTTTCTACTTGTGTTTTTATTTCATCAAATTGATTTGAAATATTTCTGATGATAAAAGTATCTTGAACATCTGTAGTTGTAATATGTATCGCTTTTTCGAATATCTTTAAAAAGTCTTTACGGATAGTTTGCGATACATCGTTACCATCTGCAATCTCTAAATAGTTAGTTACTGCTTTTTGATAATCATTTGCAATTTTAATCTTTCCGTCTTTATGTGCGCTTTGGTTATTGTAATTAGATTTTAATTCTGAATATCCTAAAAATATACCGTTTAAGAAAAAGGTAATATCTGGACGAAAACTAAATTGTGTTTTACCTTGATACTTGTATATGTATGGTAACTCTTGTACTACTGAAAATTGATTTTCGTTAAATAATGTATCTCCGTGCGTGATACTACCACTTGGATAAAACAAGTTAATTTTAATGCCTTTAAACGTAATAGATTGATTGCTACCAATAAACAACGCCATATTTTTAGACTTACCAATACGCTCATTTAATTCTTCTTGAAACTCTTGTAGTAATTGCTTTTCGTTATTATCGAACTTTTTTAAAAGTTTACGATAGGCAGTTTTATTAAGTGTAGTTTCGCTAATAAAGTATTTTAAATCTTCTACTACAAAATGTAATTTAGAAACTGTATTTGCTTTTACTTCTTTGTATTGTAACCCATCTGCACGATTGGTAAAGAAGTTCATTAAGTATTTGTCTTGCAGTATTAATTCGTCCATAATTATGCGCTTACTTTTACTTTACCTGTTACTACTTCGTTTATTAGTGTTTTACGTAACTCTTTTAAAGTAGTAATTTGAGTTTCTATGTTTTTTACAATTTTATCTATGGTTGCTGTTTTACCATCTAAATAATCTGCTATTTGTTGTTGTTCTTTTTTAGAAGTAAAACAGACTTTGAAGTATTTAACATCTCCTTGATTAATACCTCCTTGAGCACCACCGGTCATTAATGTCCTGATTTTTTCTTTGGCTGAAATTAAAAAATAAAAATAGTATCTATGAGATGTGTATTTTTTATTTGAATCAATTGACACAATTGATTGATTTATAGTTGTATCAAAATTCAAATAACCAATATTAGAACAAGTAGCACCTGTTAAAGCTATTAATATTGAATCTTTTCTTGCCATTTTAGTAGAAGTTTTCAACAATGCTTCTTCTGAAATATATGACTTAATAACATTATCATTTACCTCTCCATTTTGAACTGCACCTGATGGAATCCAAGGAATATCTCCTATCCAAAATGATTTTTCTTTTGTTGATGGTGTACCACCTGCAAGTGTATTGAAAATATCCTTAATTCTTTTGACTTCCCAATGTTCTGGCATTTCTCCTATCCAATCAATACCGCTATCTTTTAGTTTTACTGTTTTATCTAAACCTTTGGTGACAGTTTCATTAATTAAAGTTTTACGGTAGGCTTTATAGTGTTTTATTTTTTGTTGTAAAAGATTTACTTTTTTATCTATTGCTGTGGTTTTAGCGTCTAAATAATTGGCTATTTGGGTCTGTTCTTTTAATTCAGGAAAAGGTAAACCAACATTTAAAATTTGAGACATATTTAAAGCCTCCTTAGAAGTACCAGCTTGAATATTCATTATATATTCTTGAATAGTATTTGATTTTAAGTAATATGCGAAATAATCAACTTTCTTTTTCTTTACTCTTAAATAAATTATATGTTGATTGATATTTGCAGTCTTTACTGATTCAGGAAAAATACAAGTTCTACCTATTGAAGCTCCTGTAATATTTATCAAAACATCAAAAGGCTTTAATTGTGAGTTTTTCATTTTATTATGAACTTCCTCTGTGATAAAAGAAACATTATCTAACCTTAAACCATCATTATAAACATTTTGACTACGAATTAAAGGTATTCCTTCATCTACATAAGTTTCACTACCTCCTTTTGGCGTCACACCACTTCCTATTTTAGTTATAGCGTCTTTAATTCTTTTAATTTCCCAATGTTCAGGGATCTCACCCAACCACTCAATACCAGAATCTTTATACTTACTATATCTTTGCTTTTCCATATTATTTAAGAAATAAAATCTATTGCACATTCCACATCTAAAAAGTCGATTAAAGTAAATCCTTTATGTTCTATATTCCCCAATTTAAGCTCGTTACCAATAAAATAATCTTCTATTGAGACACTACCATTTGTTGTAGCATTAGAAAGATGGTCTATCACCTCATTTAAAATAAAAGTTAGATAGTACCTTAAATTTGAAACTATAAGTTGATTATTGGTGTTTAAAGCTGCATCGTGAATAATTTCATTTCGCAACCTATAAATACGTGTAAAATGTATTTCTAAATTTTCCTTATGTCTGTTTAAATAGTTTTTTGCATTTGCAGGTTTAGTTGCAGAAGTATTTTTAAAAAACCATTCTTTTAACTTCATTGCTCTGTAAGCTAATAAAGGATAGTCCTCTAAAAGTTCTGTTTCTATATCTTGGTAAAACTGTTTCTCTTTTAAAAAATTATCATTCGCAGTAGTATATGTTGTTGCCTTTGCTTTTTGCACATTAGGTAATTGTGCAAAATGCCTTTTAAAACTGGTTATGTTTCTTTTTGTATAGGCTATTGCGTGTGCATTTATAAAATGTGTTTTTAAACGTACAATAGTATTATTACTCTCGTAATTGCTAAATAAATATTCTAAACCTATCCAATAATTTATAAACTTATGTTCAATCTCAGTAGATTGATTACCTAATCTTAGATAGCGTACCGCAGATTTAATCTTTTCTTTGGTTTCATCAATAATTTTAGAGTTATTAATGATAGAAGGTATTTTACTTGTAAAAGTTTGGTAGTGACTTTGTTCCGCTTTGTATTTACCATCAAGTATATTTGCGTTATTTTGAAAATCACCTTTTTCTGGTGAGCGTTGGTCTATAACTAATACTCGATTATGGATATTTAAAAACTCGCCTGATAGCCCTAAGTTTAGTACATCTAAATATTCTGAAAGTTGTCTTCTTGCTTTTTTAAGAGCGGATAAGTAGTCAAGTGCTTCTACTGTACACTCTATAAATTTACGTTTATCAAGTTTTACATTAAATACAGCTAATTCTGTAGTTGCTCTAGTGCCTGTTAAATTAATACTATCTATATCATCTTGAAGTGTTATACCATCAACTGCTATGTGAGACATTGCTGTATAAACTTTATCAGTAGTATCTATCCTAAAAACTACTTTATGTTCGCATTTATCTGCTAATATTCTTGTTTTAAAATTGGTAAAATGGTCTTCAAAATTTTTACAGTTTCTAAGAGAATGAACGAATATCCCATAAAACAACTTATACAAAAAACCTTTAGAAAATTCTTTTTTAATAAGACTACTAAATAATATGTTTAAAGATGTATCTATTTTACATAGATTTTCAAAAGAGTTGTCATTAGAAGCTACAAGAGTTGATATACCATCGATAACCTTTTCAACATAATCTTGGTTATCATCGAGTAACATTTTAATACTCGGGATTAATTTTTTGTAATTATCTTCTTTTGTTTGACCTAAAAGAACAGTTAAATATTCTAATGAAATAGTATCGTATTTAATATATGAAGGTGCTACTGCAAGTAATGTATGTACTTCATCTATTAAAACTTTACCTGATTTAGCAGTACCCTTAATAGTATGAAAATGCTTTATGCGACCTTTATCAAATTCATTAAGACAATACTTTAACTCTTGTAATATCGTTAAAGGATTATTAAGTTTTATTCTATATGAATCTATACTACCCATATAAAGAAGTTCTATAGATTTTTCTATAAAAAACTTTTGACAAATAGTTAATGATGTGTTATTATGGTCTATTATTTGCATTATCTTATATAATTATATACTTTTGTACTCTAATTAAGATATTATAACATCACGATAAAAAAGGAAGATAGGTTTAAATGGTTCTGGATACAATTCCGCATTTTCTCGCTACTTCCTTAGATACAAAGGGAACTTTAAAAGGTTCCCTTTTTTTATAATATATTTTCAAGTTCTTTTAATTTATCTTCTAAACTATTTAAGTTTCTCTTAATTTCACTTAATGGTTTTAATTGTTCTGGTTTATAGAATACTTTATTAAAGTTAATTTCTACACCAATAGTATTATCTATATATTTAAAAGGCTTTGTAATATATTTAGCCATAAAAGATGCAATGTTTTGCTGATTGTCTTCTTCTATTGGTAAATACGGTATTACCTCATAATCCTTTTCGTAATCAGGTGTTAACTCAGTTGAAATTAAGATATAAGCATCTTTAGTTTTTGTTGCTTTTTTATATGATGCTTTAATTACTATTTTACCACAGCCTAAAGCTGCTTTACTTCCCTTCGTTTCTTCTATGATAGTTTCCTTATCAGAATCAAAATAATAACTCGTTTTGGCTGTAGTTACTTTTAAATCTGCCTCTTTATAATCTAAATTGGCTACTAAAGGCTTTACACCTTCAACATAGTATTCCATTAAAGAATTATATTTTTTAGCATCAAAGGATCTAATTTCAAAATCTACAATTTCTATAGTTTTATCTTCTGTAACTTGTGTTATTTTAGTAGGATTTAGTTTTGTAGATTTTGCTCTAATTTCTTCTCCTTCTTTATTTTTCTTAACAGGTAATTGGCTTTCAAATGTTTTTCCATCTTCATCAACATTGGTCAACATTATAGCTTGTTTGTTATAGTAGAAATGCCATTTATCAAATACTTTTGCATAATCTGTATCTTCAAAATTGATTAAAGCATCTACAATAGTTTTTCTGTTATCAAATACCATTTCTTTACGTTTCTTACCTTTACTTTTCTTTAAAGGTTCGTAAAAATCACTTCCATTAATTAAGATTACTTTGTCTTTACGTTCTTGGACTTTATTCTTGTTGAAAATCCATAAATAGGTGTAAATACCTGTATTGAAAAATTCATCTGTAGGCATTTGTATAATAGCTTCTACCCAATCGTTATCAAAAAAATATTTTCTAATATTACTTTCACCACTTCCTGCATCGCCACTAAATAAGGTAGAACCGTTATGAACTACAACCGATAAGCCTTTAGAATCTAATTGCGATAAAATATGTTGTGTAAATAAAAATTGACCATCTGAAATTGATGGTAAAGCGTGAAAACGTTCTGTAGTATCGTTTTCTATATCTTTTTTGTAGCCTTTCCAATCTACACCATAAGGCGGATTTGCTACAATAACATCAAACTGTTTTTCTATAAATGAAATATTAGTTAATGTGTTACCATAACGTATATCTGAATCTGTACGAAAACGACTTTCTATTTTTGCTAATGCATATAAACTATCACTCCAATCCTCACCGTAGGTTTTTGTAGGTCTGTTATAGCTTTTTTGAATTAAATCTTCAACACCAAAAAGTAGGTTTCCTCCACCACAGGTTGGGTCATATATGGTTAGAAACTCTCCGTTATCTTCAATTTTAGATAAGATAATTTCTGTAATTAAAGCTATAATATCATCAGGTGTATATTGCTCTCCAGCGGTTTCGGCAGATATATCAGCCCATTTACGTTTTATATGTTCTTCTAAAGTGGTTATATCAGAGTTATTGAAAGGTGTTAAATCTATTTCACTCCATTTTTTAACCGTATCAAAAAGAATATTCTTTTTACGTAATTGTCCGCTTAGACCTGAAATATCTAAATATTTTTCTTCTGTGTTTCCTCTATCAACACCCAATAATTCTTTTGTTTCTGGGTCGAATGCTTTTAGGTAGGTATCAAAATCATTATCGAATGTTGTATCATTCTTACAGATGTCTGCTAATGTTTTGTTTTGCCTAATTACAACTTCATTATAACCTATGTTATAATCTTTAAACTCTTCAAAAAAGTCGTTAACATCTTCTATATCATCAATAGTTTCTACTCCAAAATCTTTTAATAATTCTTTGTAATGACGTACTAATCTACTTTCCAACATTATCATTGCAAAGTAAGGCATCATATATTTTGGAAAGTCTGACTGCTTTATACCTGCACCAATTAAAAGGTCGGCAGTAGACCATACTTTAGATTCGTATTGTAATATATTTTGGCTCATTGTTTTTCTCGTTTCGTGTCTAATAATTCTTTAGGGTCAACTTGCAGGATTTCTCCAATTCTATAAAGTGTCTCCAAACTAGGTTGCTTCCTGTTTTGTACGTAACCATTAACAGTATTAAAGCTTTTGCCTAATTGTTCTGCAAGCCAGACTTGCTTAATTCCTTTTTCTTCAAGAACAGCTTTAATTCGGTTCATTTTGTTATTTTAATAAAGTTCTAAATATAGATGTTTCATTTGTAAAACACATCGCATAACGTTATGTTTTTATATTCAAATTTTGCTTACATTCAATAAAAAACCGCACATAGCGGTTATTTTAAATTTAATCCCTCAAATTGAGGGACAATTAGTAATCCTAGAAAATCTGTTCTATAGTATTAATATGACAAAAACACCAATTAGTGGTAACTATCTCAATATTTTACTATGATATTTTAAAGGCTTCTTAACTTTTGTCGTCAACTATTTTTCAGTTAACTTATAAAATTTGAAATGAATTTTACTCGACAACCTATCATTTACAATTAGACCTTTTTTATAATCCATTTCAAATAGTTCATAAAAATCTGTATAGTAATACTTATTTCCACTTTCTGTTGTTATAAGTTTTATTTTTTTGTTTTCAGCTAATTCTAATTTAGTTTCAGCATCAAAAACATCATATTCAAGACAAAACTGAACTCTTGTTCTGTAAATTCCCATTGTAATTTGCCCATAGCTTGGCTTGTCTATATTACCTCGATATACCACCGTATCATTATATACGATTTCAAATTGATAAGTTATTAGGTTATTTTTTGTTGAATTTATTAAGGTTTCATCGGGTTCTTTTGATGACCAACCTTTATTAATATTTTTTTGTAAATATTCTAAATCCTCTATATTTAGTTCTGTTTTTTCAATATCCTGTCCGTTAGTAAATAGAAAACTGGCTAAAAGTGAAATTGTTAATATGATTTTTTTCATAGTATTTTTTATTAGTGAGATTTTTGAGAAACGATATCTCCAGCTAAGTGAAGACCTAAGCCTGAATGGTATAATTTATTATTGGTATCAAAACATTTACCACATAAACGATAATCTGCTTCGGCATACGTGTAGAATTTCTCCCTACTTTCTATTATAACATCATACGATTTAAAACACATAAAACAGTCTATAGTGTAAATTGCATATTGTTTAATTGTACTCCATTCATTAAGGCAATAAGTACCTTTATATTTATCTAAAAATTCCTTTTCTGACATTACAAACTCCTCAATACCGTTAACTGTGTGATTTTTGAAATATTCGTGAATCATTTCTATTGCATCAATGCTTAATTTTCCATTGATAATTATTTCTTTTTGTTTCATAATTGGGTATAAAAAAAGCGTGGAACTGGACTTACTAGTTTTAGAGGTCTCGCCAGAAACCCATCCACCACATAAGAACAGCCCACGCCGTGGCGTGGGCGTCTCAACTTAGATGTGGTGGAATTCAAAACCTGGCGAGTTTCTAAAACCAAATCAAAAGCTAAACGCTTCATATTTTAATATTAAATTATTTTTCTCTTATATTATTTATTTTGTTCTCTACAAATTTAGGAATTTATATTTCTAAATAGTTGTTTTTTAAAGCTGAAATGCATTTGTTCTCAACGATTAAAAAAACCTTTTACTATTATGCTATTTTACATTTTAACTATAAAACTATAATGCATTAAAATAGTAAAACTATATTGATGTTAAACTATAAAGTAATAATAAGACTTTGTAGTTTTAATATAATAAATCAAAACTGTAATTTATTTCTCCTTCCAATTATTATACTTCAATGCTTCTTTTTGATTTTTAAGGAAGTAGCTATGATAGTCATAGGCTTGTTTCTTAAACTTATTTCTATCTTTTAATACATTTTCATATTCGCTTTTTTCAACTGAATTCTTAACTGCGATGTAAAATGATAGTCCTGCTGTTGAAAGAAAAAAAACATTCAGAATAATCAGATAAAGCAATCTTTTTGAGCTAACTTTTTTATGAATATTCAATAATTCCTTATTATTTTCTCTTGTTTTTGCGTGAAAATTTTCAAAATCGTTTTTAATAATATCACGATTGGATTGTTTCATTGCTTCAAGTTCTGCAACATTAAAATCTACCTTTATACTATTTAACTTCGAGATAGATTTGTTTAAAATATCGTTTCGTTCTCTAATGACCTTATCGAAATTTGACATTTGCTGAATTAGTACCTCTACCAATTCAGATACTTTTGGTTGGGATTGTTTAGCCATAGTTTTAGCGTCTTAGTGATTTTCTTTTTCTCGATTTCTTTTGTCTTAAATTTTCATCTTGACTCTCGCCACCAATAAATGCTAGTTGATTAATTATTGATTTTAAAACTGAAGTATTTAAACTATAATCATTTATTACATATTCTTTATTCAAGTTATTTGAATTTCTCGTTATCTCATTTTCACTAGAAAATAGTTTATTGAGCTTTAAATTTCTATCTACTTCACTTGCTTTTAAATTTGTTCCTGAAGCATCGTGTATAAAACGATATCCTTGAATATTACCTTGTTTATTGATAGTTGGCAAAACTTGAATCCCATACTTTGCCATTTCTTTTTGATAAGTTATGAGGTTTTTAGGCTTCGCTTTTAAAACTAAGTAATGCGCTTTCTTGATGATACTTCGAACTTCTTTTGTAGATTCTTTTCGTTCACGCTCTTTAGTTTCCTTTATGTCTTTAGCTGAAGACCATCCATATTCCGAAGCCATCTTATGTGCAGCTTCTTGTGCCTTTTTACTAATAAAACTATCATTTATTAATTTGCCATCTGATTTCACACGATTTAGTAGAATATGTAAGTGCTTATGGTCTTTTTCAGTATGTACAAAGGCAATAAATTGATTTAATTTAGGGTCTAAATTCATTTCCTTTAAGAAACCTTTTGTTAGTTCCTTTAACTGGTCGTTGGACATACGACTACTATCTTCAATAGTTGGGGATAAAACAATACTTATAGTATTGTTCTTACATTTCAAATTTTGATTTTGCATAATAGCCATATCGGAATACAATTCTTTAGGTGTAACTCCAGATAGACCATTACGCAAAAGTTCATATCCCTTTTCTTCATTAACCACATAATGAAAAAGCGCAGTTCCGCCTGGGCAAGATTTTGCTTTACTTATCATTTCAATTTATTTAAATGTTCTCGTATTAGTTTGGCTGTATCTATGGAAGTTTCTTTAACTCCAGTAACATCTCCTAATTTGAATAAATTACCTATCCTCCTGAAATTATCTCCAAACTTATTTAGCTGTTTATAAACTTCAATTTCATCATAAGTAAGCTTATAAGTCAAAGGGTAATCTAGCGCAATATTTCTTAGGTATTCTGAAACCGAACATCCAGTTTTATATGCTTTATGTTTAATTATAAGATGTTCTGTGAGCGTAACTCTAAACTCTATTTTCTTGTTTTTTTTCATTTTATCTCTTTAAAAATTTTGCGACCTTCGGGATGAAAAACGTGATGTTAATGTGCTGACAAAATGAAATTTGTCAGGACATTGACACCTCTCGATATATTTTACCCTTAAAAACTAGCGTCTATATGCCATTAAGTAATCATTAACGTCATTATATTTTTTGAATTTTAAGCTTTCATTTAAGAACTCTCTTTTACAATTTTCTTGAATCAGTTTTGTCGCTTTAATACCAGATTCATCATTATCGAAAAACGTCTTAACAGTTGTGTAATTTGGTAATACTTCTATTGTATTTTTTACTATTGAAGTTGAATTTGTTATTATAAAATCTTCATTTTCTTTATGGGGCATTAAAGTCAAGTAGGATAAAAAATCTGAGAAACCTTCAAATAAATTCAGGGTGTTAGAGTCATTTTTGATGGTTGTGATTGCTTTAACAAATAAGCAACTCTGAAAAATTTTATTTCTTGTTTCATAACCTCCAAGGTCATTTTTAAATGCAATAGTATAAAAGGGCTTTAGCCTATTATCACTTTTAGATTTTTTGGCGTTGTTTGAGTTTGTTTTTTGAATATTTAAATAATGTAACTCAATACAATACTTTCTTGCGGTTGAAACGTCAATCTTTCTTTCGTGTAAATAACTAATCAATGTCGCTTTTTGGATTCTCCGCTCACTAACAATTTCAATATTTTGAGTTGTTTCGTTATTCGCCTTTTTTGGCTTGTGAAAAGAAAAAGATTTGCTTTCCAATAGTTTTAGCGCCTCACTTATTGAGCACATCTTTAACTTAATCATAAAATCAAGTGTGTTACCACCTTTTCCTTCGCCGTGGTCAAACCATTTATTAATTTTTGAGCATACTTTGAATGAAGGTGTGGTTTCATTCCGAAACGGACTAAAAAACCAAACATCATATTTAATCCGTTTTACAGGATAAAAATTGAGTGATGCCAGCAACTCAATTAAATCTAATTCTTTTGCAGTTTTGCTATTCATATCTTTTTCTTTTCATCAGCATTTATTGATTTTTACCCTACTTGTTTATTTATTGTAGGTTAACCTTATTGTAGAGCGATTGAAACACCTACGGTTACTACACTTAACAGAAGTTAATCACACAAAATGACGAAGTTTTAAAATGGCTATCACACAAATTGACGAAGTTCATCACACAAAATGACGAAGTTCAGCGTCTCAATCACACATATCTTTTTTTTAGTGTGATTTGGAATTTGGGACTCCTTTTACACCCACTTCTTTAAGTATTAATTTGTTCAGTAAGTTTTTGATATCAGCTTTAGTTTTTTTGCCAGAAGTATAATCATCATCTAATCTTAAAAACCGTGAGTATGCTTTATCAATTTTACCTGATTGAGCAATTGATTCAGAATAATCTAATGCCTTAGTGTCCATCTGATTTGAATAGAAGCGATTTAAGAAGTTATAAACAAAAATGTACTGTTTGCTATCAATACCTCTATACTCATCTTTAACTTCTGTGTTTCTATGGAATTTAAAGGTTATTGAATAATAAGAGCTTCCTCGTTTGTGTAGCTTAAAACTAAAGAAGACATCTGCTCTTTTTTTTAGTTCTTGTTTAGGGTCTTCTAAAAAACGTGTTCTTAAATGAGATATCTGTTTGTATTTTTCGCCTGTATTCATTAATAGCCTAAATTCTTCAACCGTACATTCAAAGCCACCTTTATCAATCCATCTACAACATAGCTCATACATACACTTAGCAGGATTTGTTGTAAGACTTATAGCTATTGTTTTTTGAAAGCTTGTGTAACCACCACCTATATAACAGAAAAACCTGCAAGCTGACGATGGCACCCAAAAAGAAATATATTCAGAATTTCTTTCGTAGGTTAAACCACTTACCAATAAAGTTGCCGAATCTAATATCTTATCAGCTCTATTACCATTAGGTATATTCATTTCGAACTCAACTTGTTTTGAACCTAAAGATTTTACAGCATTTTTGATACGATGATAATTACGATGCTTATCTAAAAGCTTTAACTCCACAATAACTTCTTGCTCTTTATAATTTTGATTCAAATCCTTAGACATAACCTTTTGAAGTTGGTCTAAAACTGTGTAGATAATATTCTTCTCTAACGTCGATAGAGCAAAACGAGCAGTTAAAATATGATTAGGCTTTTTTATGAACCGTGTGGCTTCTTCTTGATTTGTTTTCTTTAAATAAGAAGCTTTCATCTTCTATTTTTTAAAGAATAATCAAGCGCTTCTTGCTCAATTTCATCAATAGATTTTTGAGGATTTTGAAGTAACCAAGCTTCTAACTTGTCCCTATCGAAAAAAATAGCTTTTCCATTTGGCTTACTGTGAGGTACGATTTTCCCAGATGTAAGCTTATACATATAACTGGAAGAATAGTTTGAATACTGACAAGCTTCGTCAAACGAAAGCACCCTCTTGGATGCAATTAAAAGTTTTTCAATTCTATCGAGTCTTTCATCTAATTGTAGTGTGTTCATTTCCTAATTTTTTTAAATTAATGATGAACAATTGCGCAATTGTTTTTGATTTTGTTTGATATCTGAAAACAAACCTATAACAAAGTAAAGATGATAGGAAATAGGTATAGGTAAACAATAGGTATTACCTATATTTCATAAGGGATTTGATTGATTCACTCATATCTGAGAGATGATTAGGGTTTTTGTTATTAATCCATTTACTGTGTGTATTCGAAAATTTGTCTTTGGAATATAAAGCTCCGTTTTTATTTTGAAAGTACTCTACGATTACATTTTCTATAAACATCTTATCTTCAGTACAGAATAATTCGCCAATAAAATGATATAGTGCTTTTAAGTTACTTTTATGTTTTTCCTTGAAATTTCCTTCAGAGTAAAGCCAAACAATTTTTTCCTCGGAAGTTAAACGGTTAAGCTTAATTAATGAATTAAAATTCTCTTCGCTAGAAGAAAAATACTTATTATTGAATTGGTTATAGAACTCAGTTTCTTTATTTGGAACTGATACAAAAATAGAATCTAGCTTATCTTGAAATAGGTTTCTACTTAACTCGTTAATCTTCTTAGAAAAATTGATTAAAGTCGATAATATAATAATTAAGGACATTACATAAAAAAGACTAAAACATAGAATTAAGATTATTGTAACAAACAATCCAAATCGTCCTGATGAATTATTTGAAATTAATAACCAAGCGGAAATGCAAGTTAAAGGGTATGATAGAGAGAGATTTGCGAATCGACGTTTTTCAATTTTGACATTCCAAATTTTGGGAATATCATACATAACGCACCAATAGAAAATAAAATAATGACGAAAAATAAAAAAAGTTAATATTAGAAAAAGAATTATTAAAATAAATTGTGGCTCAATCATAAGTTTATATCAAGTTTGGGTATTAGTTCAGAAGCTTCTTTCATTTTACTATCAATAATCCTAGTGTATATTTCAGTAGTCCTTATTTCCTTATGTCCTAAACGTTTAGAAACCGTATAAATGTCAGCTCCGTTCTCCAAAAGTAAAACTGCATTCGTATGTCTGGCACTATGGAAAGTAATATGTTTAGTTATTCCCGCTCGCATACACCATCTTAATATTTCCGCATTAAAATGAGCACCATATTTTAATCCTTTAAAAACCTTGTTTACTTCTCCTGTCCGTTCTCCTAACAAAGAACGCGCTTGGTCAGAAATATAAAGATATTCTAAACCGTCTGTTTTTTTCTGGCGAAATATGATACGACAACCAGTATCTTCATCCCGAACTTCCGACCATTTAAGTTTGTCTATATCGCTCCAACGTAAGCCACTTAAACAACTAAAAATGAAGGCATTCTTTAAAACTTGATACTTACAATCAGCTTTTGCTAAAGCTTGCAATTCAGAATGAACTAAATATTCTCGTTGAGATTCGCCCTGGTCAAAAGATTTTATTCTTTTGGTAATATCCTCTGTAAGAAAGCCATCCTCAAAGGCTTGACGTAATGCTGCTTTGAATTTATTAAAATAAGTGTACTTAGAATTTTGAGAAAGTGCAATCCCACTTTTTGTAACACTCTTAGAATCTAAAAACCGTTTAAAACCCTTAGCAAATTCATCATCAACATTATCAAAAGTCAATGTTGGCGAACAATATCGCTCTAAATGTTTACCTGCTGCATCCCAATTACCATAGTTACCCTTACTCTCATTGCGTTCATTTTTAAGCTCATTGTAATAATCTAGAAATCTAGTTTTAGACTTCTTATCATTCTTAATGCTATGCTTGCCTTGAAAATATTCAGATTTCCTGATGGATAAAATCTGATTAGCTAACTGAACCGTTTCCTTATCTTTCTTTTTATCAATAGCCGTTTGTGGTTCTTGAAGTGTGTAGAGCTTTAGATACTCAAAACTTCTATTGTGTTTCATTGTTCCATTCTTATCAACGTAAGAACCATCATAAAATTCAATGTACCAGCTAAGTTTACCGCTACTTAATTTTTTCTTCTTTAGACTAATTTGCATACGTGGTGTATTTACTACACCTTATATATCAAAAAAAGAAACGAGGTGTATTTTAGATGTAGTAAAAGTAATAAAAATAGTTATACAAAGGAAAGTGTAAATTGTATAAAATAGCTTAAAGCACCGCTTTTATTGAGTTTATTTGACATTAACTTCTTTTGTTTTCCTTTGTTACTTCCCAATACAAAAGTTAGCAAAAATATTACCAAGCAACTCATCATTAGTTACTTGACCTGTTATCTCTCCAAAATGATATAAAGCCTGACGAATATCTATAGCCATTAAATCACTTGATAGATTACTATCTATACCTTCTTGTACTTTTTGAATTTCTTCTAAAGCTTTCAATAACGAATCGTAGTGCCTTGTGTTAGTAACAATCGTTTCATTGTTTCTTAATGCACCAGTATTTACAAAACTAATTAGCTGACTTTTCAATTCCTCTACGCCCCTGTTATCTTTAGCAGCTAGTAGTATATATTTAGAACCTTCTATAGTGCCTAAAAACAATTCTAACTGTCCAATCTCATTTTCTGAAAGTTTATCAATTTTATTAGGAACAATTAATAATGGTTTTAAAGGATATTTATTTTTTATTTTTTCAATTTCAACCTGAAATAAATTAGAGTTTTCAACAAACTGGGTCGCATCAAAAAGATACAATACAACCTGTGCCTGCTCAATTTTCTCAAATGTTTTTTTTATCCCTATACTTTCAACAACATCTTGTGTTTCACGAATTCCTGCGGTATCTATAAACCGGAATCCGATACCTTCTACAACCAACTCATCTTCAATAGTATCTCTAGTTGTTCCTGCAATGTCCGATACTATAGCGCGTTCTTCATTTAGCAAGGCGTTTAAAAGCGTAGATTTCCCCACATTTGGTTCGCCAACAATAGCCACAGGAATACCGTTTTTAATCACATTACCCACAGCAAACGAATCTATTAAGCGTTTTAAAACAAAACGAATACGCTCTACCAATTCCTTAAATTGCGTTCTATCAGCAAACTCCACATCCTCCTCTGCAAAATCAAGCTCCAATTCTATTAACGATGCAAAATTTAAAAGTTCCTCTCTAAGTTTAGCTATTTCACTAGAAAAGCCACCACGCATTTGCTGCATAGCTATTTGATGCGACGCTTCATTATCACTAGAAATTAAATCGGCAACAGCTTCAGCTTGACTCAAATCTAACTTAGCATTTAAAAACGCTCGAAGTGTAAACTCGCCAGCAGTTGCCATTCGGCATCCTTTTCTAACAAATAATTGAATAATTTCTTGTTGGATGTAATTAGAACCATGACACGAAACCTCCACAACATCTTCTCCCGTGTAAGAATTTGGATTTTTAAAAACAGATACCAATACTTCATCAATAGTTCTATCGCCATCCATAATATGACCTAAATGTATGGTATGCGTTTTTTGTGAAGCTAACGCCTTATTAGTTTTAACAGATTTAAAACAGGCGTCTGCTAGTGCTATAGCCTCGTTACCAGAAAGTCTTATTACAGCAATAGCACCAGCGCCAGATGGCGTTGCTAGAGCTACTATAGTGTCTTGATTTATCATGTGGTAAAAATACTAAATTTGAAATGCTATTAATAGCAAATAATTTTTAAAATATGGTCTAGGCTTAAGCTTAGTTAAATCAAGGACAAGCTTCGGTTAAAAAACACCATAACTAACACAGTAAATACTAATTTTAAAACTCAAATAATCAAACAGTTATAATTAATTAGTTTTCATTAAAAACCTTTAGTTATTAAAAAGAATGCAACCTTTAAAATACGAAACATACTTTAGTGTAAGATTTTTAATAAACAGTTACTATATATTTAAATAAACAAACTAAAAACAGTAGGCTTTTGGCCTTATTATGTAAACATAATGTGACCAACTAAGTATTTATGTGTCACATATAGAATTAATTACCCTTTATTAATCCACCTAGAGCAACGAGGAAAATATTTGCAATTAAAATGAAGCTAATACAATCTGAATTTTCTGAACAAATTAAGAAGTTCGTCGAAAACGAAGTTGGCTATATTTATTTCTTTAACCATATAGCCGTTATTGAGATAAATGAAGGCATACATTTAGACATTACTAATGCTCACAAAATTACAGATGAACTAAACAGTTATTTTGAAGAAACTAAGCCTTATGGCGTAGTGGCAAACCGAATAAATTCTTACTCTGTAAACCTAGTTCATATACCTTTAATAAAAAAAATGGCAAAAAACCTTTATGCCTATGGTGTGGTTGGTCATGATTTAGCAGGAAAAATGAATGCTGCCATAGAAAACGATTTCTGTAAAGCCGACAAGGTAGAATACGACAGTCTATTCGATGCCGTAAATTCCATCTACCAAAGAGTTAAAAATAGTTCCTTTTATTCTACTAAATAAATACCGTCGCTTTTAATCTCTATTAAGCGCTTTTTATATAACGTTCCAACAGCCTTTTTAAAGTTCTTTTTACTCATTTGTAAAGCGTCTTTAATAGCTTCCGGACTCGATTTATCTGTTAAATTTAAAAAGCCATTATCATCCTGTAACGCTTTCATAATACGATCTGCGTTAGGCTCAATATTTCTATACCCTACTTGGCCTAAAGTAATATCAAGTTTGTTTCCTGGTCTAATTTTTTTAACGATGCCTTTAAGCTTATCGCCCACACTTAAATCTCTAAAAATACTATCCTTATAAATTAAACCAATATGTTTTTTGTTTACAATAACGTTAACACCAATGTCCGATGGATGCGACACAATTAAATCAACCTCCTCAAACTCACTAATCGTTAACTCGTTATTATCTAAAAAGCGGTTTGTTTTACTAGATGCCACTAATCTATCGGTTTTTTCATCCAAATAACAATATACCAAATACCAACCACCTTGCTTCATTTTAAAAGCCTGCTCACTAAACGGGCAAAACAACTCTTTTACCAATCCCCAATCCAAAAAAGCACCATAATCTGTAACTTGGTTACAACGCAATAAAGCAAATTCGTTAATTTTTATATAAGGCATATCGGTAGTGGCAACAGGACGCTGCTCATTATCCAAATACACAAATACATCAAGCTTATCCCAAATCATAAAAGATTCAGGTACATATCGATTTGGCAATAACACTTGGTTATCCTCATCATCAATTAAATAAACTCCGTGTTCAGATTCACGAAGTATTTCAAGCGTATTTATTTCCCCTAATTTTATCATGGCGCAAAGGTAATAAATTTTAAATCTCGCACGATATTAATAGGCATACAAGTTATACTAATAATACAACTAATTTCAATAATTTTTGGGCGCATCACCTCCTTTGGTCGGTGTCGGGCTATTCGCTGCAAGTCCTCGCACCTCCTTCGTCGGGCTGTGGGCTTTCCACTACTATCCCTTGCGCATGTCATGGCTGCAACAAAGTACAAACAACTAAGGTTCTTAACTCGGGTTTCATAAAATGTAAAACAAAAAAAAACGCTACAATAATGTAGCGTTTTTAAATATGTTATAAACTAGATACTAGTAAATAGACTCTTTACCAAAATGCTTAGTAAGCATGTAATAAACCACAGCTCTATATTTGTTACGGTTAGATTTTCCATAAGTTTCCATTACAGATGCAATAGCTTCATCCAACTTAGGTCCATCACTTAATCCTAATTTTTTAATTAAGAAATTATTTTTAACAGTAGCTAATTCAGAGTCATCAGATCCCGAAACCGTTGCAGCATCCTTATTATAAATAGATGGTCCACAACCAATAGTTACTTTAGTTAATAAATCCATGTCTGGGTTAATACCGCATTTGTCTTTTAAATCGGCAGCATATTTTACAATAAGCTCGTCTCTTTTACTCATAATAATAAAGTTTAAATATGTTAGAAAATAATGATATAGTTATCCGTTTTAAAGGTACTAATTTTTTGACACAATAATTATTTAACGGTCACATTATTATCTAATAAACTCGAAGTAATTTAGCAGTATTTCGTCATTTATAGCCTTTGGCGTAAAAATTTCTAAAAGTTTAGGTTGCTCACTTTCCTTGTAAAACGATTCTAAGCTTGTTTTAAGCGTTGCTTCATCTGTTGCTACCTCATAATCTAAACCATACATTTTACATACATGTTCGGCAGTTAAATTATGGTTGGTTTCAAAATAGGTATCAAAATTCTCGGTGTTTTTATGGCCAGGTAAAATTCTAAAAATACCGCCACCCCTGTTATTCACAACAATAATTCTAAGGTTTTTAGGTATGTAATTATTCCAAAGCGCATTGCTATCGTAAAAAAAACTTAAATCGCCTGTTATAAAAACGGTTGGTTTCGTGCTAGCAACAGCACAACCAATAGCTGTAGATGTACTTCCATCAATACCACTCGTGCCTCTATTACAATACACCTCAATACTTTTAGGTATTTTAAATAGTTGTGTATATCTAATGGTCGAGCTGTTTCCAGATTGCAATATATAATCATCTGGAATCGATTTTAAAACACTATTAAACACCTTAAAATCCGAAAACGGAATTTCTGCCATATAGGCTTTATGTCTCTTACTTCTATGTTGTTTTACCGCCGTCCATGTGGCCTTATAATTACTTTTTACGTAATGCGTAACTCGTGGTAAAAACAACTTAAAAAAGTCGTTTGGCGATTTTTTAATATGAGTTTCTAAACAAAAAAACGTATCGTTAGCCATTTTATCATCAATATGCCAATGGTGTTTTGGCTGGTATTGACGCAAAAACTGTTTAATTTTTTTTGAGATAATTAAGCCTCCAAAAGTTACTAGAATATCTGGTTGTAACTGCTTTTTTTCATCCGGGTTAAGCGGCGCAATTAACTTATCAATACTAGGAAAAAAACTTGGGTGATGTAAGTTCGATGTGCTTTCGGTTAAAACAATTACACTATCATCTTCGGCTATTTCGTCTAGCCATTGCTTCTCTATTTCATTTGGTCCGTTTACACCTACCAAAATCATTTTTTTTGATGCTGAATTCCAATCTTCAAAACAAGATTTTAAAACATAATCTTCTACATCCTCTTCCTTAGCTGCAGCTTCAATTACTTTTGGCGAAACGCTCAAGGTTTCAACCATATCATATAAAGGCTCATCAAAAGGCACATTAATATGTACGGGACCTTTTTTTATGTTCGCCACATTTATGGCTGTATTTATTTCTTCTTCATTATTGGTTTGAATATCTTTTTGCAGTCCCAATAAACGTTCAAACTTATCTTCTAGGTTTTTAAAAATAGGAAGTTCTTCGTGACTTGGCACCTGCTTTTCATCTTTTAAATCTAGCTTTAAATTAGCCGAGTATAAAATATGGTTTTCAAAAACATTTTTCTGGTTAATGGTTTGCCCATCGCCAATACCAACTAAATGTTTAGGTCTGTCTGCCGAAATAACCAATAACGGAATATTACTGTAAAAAGCCTCAGAAACTGCCGGATAATAATTTAGTAAGGCGCTACCCGAAGTACAAACTACGGCTGTAGGTTCCTTTAGTTGTTGTGCTATTCCTAGTGCAAAAAAAGCTGCACAGCGCTCATCAACAATGCTATAACATGTAAAAAAGGGATCGTTAGTAAAACCAATAGTTAACGGTGCATTTCTACTTCCTGGCGAAATAATAATGTGCTTAACACCTTTAGTTTTACAAAGTTGAATAACGGTTTGGGCAAGCGGAATTTTAGGGTAAATCATGTAGCAATTTTATAAAAGAACTCATTTTAATTTTTTCCATTGCTAAAAAAAAGCCATTATATTTTATATGCCGTCTATTTAAGTATACTTAGCGATGCTTTGCCTAAAAAAACAGTTTCATATAAACATATTTTAACTCTTTTCTGGGTATAATAAAAAAGTCAAGATGAGTGCTACAAAAATACAAAATAGCCCTTTAAATTACCATTTATAAAACAGATTTAATAACTACCGATTTTGATACCGTTTCAGCCCACTCGCTAACTGCATTGGAGCTTTCGGTTACACCACCACCAACATAAATTATGGCCGCTTCATTTTTTAGCTGCATACAGCGTAAATTAACATACAACTGGGTGCTTTTGCGCTTTACAGCATAAGCTCTATTTTCTATATTACGTTTACTCGATCTTGGTGCAATAATGGTTTCGCAATTTAACTCACCTAAAAAACCCGTGTAAAATTCGCGGTTATAATTTTCGTTTTCTAATATAAATTGTTTTGCCATTTGCTTTGGCAAACCACAAACCGCAGGTGTTGGGTGCAAGGCTTCAATAACTTGTTTTAATGGCGTATTGGCTTTTAACTGCGCCATAATCATGGTTTTTAAATGCACTAAATTTCCGGCTTTTACGGTTTCGACTTCCGAAACTTTAAAAGCCTCCACCGATGGTTTAAGGTTATCAACTATAAAATCGGTTACAAATTGCTGTTCTTGTTTTTCTTTATTTTGCCAAACTACATCCAAACTACCGGTATACTCTTGCGTGCCTGCTAAGGCCATTATTGAAAACCGCTGGCCTTCAATTTTAATTAACGTTTCTGGCGTTGCACCTAACCACAGTCCTACTTTTGGGTGATACCAACAATATACAAATGCCGATTTATAGGTATTTAAAAGCCGTTTAAAAATCTGAAACGGATTATCTTCTTCAAGTTTTACCGTTTCTTGACGCGATAACACCACTTTCTTTAAATCTGAATTTAAAATGGCTTCTACGCCTTTATTAACCACATTAATATGAAAATGCTCCGCTTCGCGTGATGCGCCCGGTAACGATTTAGGAGCTTCAACGGATTCTTGAACGACATAAGACGTTGAAATAATTTCGGATAAAGCACTAGGTATTAACACTGTTTTTGTTATATCATCAAACGGCGAAAACACAAAACCATCTTCTGTAAAATCTGCAGTAAAATGTAAACTAGAATCCTTTTGTAATCGTGCCGAAACTTTACCTTGGTTAGGTTTCCTGTAGCTTACAAATGGTAATTTATTTTGAAAATGCGATTCAATACGCTCAAAAAAATCGTTTGAAATCATTCTTATTTTTTAGGTAAAGCAATAGTTGAAAGCTTACAGATTGAAATTAAATTATCGGCGTCGTCGGTTACTCGAATTTCCAATAATTGTGTTGTTCTGCCTTTGTGAATAAACGTTGCTTTTGCATAAACAAATCCCTCCTTTACACTTTTTAAATGATTTGCCGAAATTTCTATGCCGCGAACAAAAAACTTATCGGTATCAATAAAAATATGAGAAGCAAAACTACCAACACTTTCTGCTAAAGCTGCTGTAGCACCGCCATGCAAAACACCATCTGGCTGATATACTCTAGAGTTAACGGGCATTCTTGCAATTAGAAAGTCCTCACCAAAGTCAATCATTTCAATTTGTAATGTTTCCATTAAAGTGTTTTTACACGCCAATTTAGCGCGCTCCAACGTATCTTTTTTAGATAATTGCATATAATAGTTTATTTTTATTCGCAGTTGTAAAAGTACAAAATGCTAGAACAATCATAGATAAATTTAAGTTCAATTTAAGAGATTCATTCCCTTTATGGCATGATAAAAAAGACCTATTAATGAAAACACCAATCTTAGAAAATAACCGCGTAAAACTACTCCCCTTAAGCTTAGAAAATTACACGCATTTAATAGACATTGCCAAACAAGATAAATTGGTGCAATATTCCCCTAGTAAAATTGACACACCCAAAGATTTAGAAATTTATGTAAAAACAGCTTTAGAAAGAGCCGAAGCAAATAAAGCTATGCCGTTTATTATTTTCGATAAAGAAAAACAAACCTATGCGGGCTGCACTAGGTTTGGCCATATAAACAGCTATAATAAAGTTTTATATATTGGTTGGACTTGGATTGGACGAGAGTTTCAAAGTACAGGATTAAACATGAATATGAAGTTTTTAATGCTGCAATATGCCTTTGAAACCTTAAAATTTGATAAAGTAGGCTTTACTATTGACGAACGAAATATAAGATCTAGAAAGGCGGTTGAAAAAATTGGTGGTACTCTAGAAGGTATTTTAAGGAACGATGTATTAATGCCCGATGGATTTAAACGTAGTACGTGTTGTTACAGTATTTTAACAGAAGAATGGGACACTATAAAAACAACTATTTTTAAGGGTTTTTAAAATATTAAAATTTAATCCTACGTTTTGACTTTACTACTAAAAAAATAATTCAATTAATTTACCAAACGCTCTATTATTGCTTTAGTAGGTAAAATTTTATCGGTATGCTCTATACTTGGTCCTGCAACCCAAACGGTTTTATAGGTCGCTTTGGTTGCTGCATTTTTAGTCGCATTCATACCTATTGAAAAGCGAATCATTTTAACCCACTTTTTAAGTTTTTTGTTCTTGTTTAAAACAGATTCAAGCCATGTTTGTTTAGTACCTATTTTTTGAACATAATCTGTATTTATTACTGTACATGGTGTTCCAGAGATGCGCTCGGTCATTACAATATCTTCTGCGCCATAATCGACACACGCTTGTTTATACTCGTCTGTTACGCCTGCTTCAATAGATGCAATAAACGGACTTCCAACAGATACGCCTTCTGCACCATAACTTAGCATTTTATCCATATCGGCTTTACACCCTACACCACCAGCAGAAATAACTGGAATATTACAATTTGTACTTAAATCTTTAATTAAAACCTCTGGCGATATATTTCCACGATGCCCTCCTGCTTGATTATTTACTGCTATAATAGCATCGGCTCCTAAGCTTTCTACTTTTTTAGCAAAACGTAAGTCGGTAACATCGCAAAAAACTTTAATCCCTGCTTTATGGGCTTGATTTATGGTTTCTTCTGGACTTCCTAGTGAGGTAATTATAAAATCGCAACCTTCCTCACAAATCACTTCCAACTGGCCTTTATACTTTACATTCGATTTATTTACAATAAGATTAAACCCAAAAGAACCTCCTTCTGGTTTTGAAGATTTTAACTCTCTTAAAGCCATACGCAACTCATCTAAAGTCCTGTAATTTAAAGCAGGAATACAACCTGCTATACCGCCATTCATAGCTTCTTTAACCATAGAAACGTTAGAAACCAAAAACATTGGTGCCTGAATAATTGGATATTTAATTTGTAGAAGTTGCGTGATTTTAGTTGTCATGGTTTCATCTTATTTCGACAAATATAATCATTATTTTATTATGCATGCATAACAAAATAAACATTTAAAAACTACCCTTTAAACCTATAATACCCACATTTTAAATAAGCGCCTTCTGGAAAGCCAATAGGATGATCGGTATCATGACCTGTTTTTAAAACCACTTTATAAGATCTTTTTGTAGCTGATAAAGTTCTATGGTTAATTTCAAAAAATTGATCGGCTAAAACTCGTGATGAACAGGATGCTAAAACCAACAAGCCATTTTTAGCTGTTAATTGTTCGCCTAATTCTGCTAGTTGGGCATATTTCTTTTTAGCTAAATCAATTTCCGAAGCTTGTTTTGCAAAACTTGGCGGATCTATAACCACCACATCAAAAGTCACGTTATTTTTTATAAGTTGCTTCAATTCCGCGAAAGCGTCGCCAGCAATAGTTTTATGTGTTCCGGAATAGCTATTAAGTTTACCATTTTCTATGGCTATTTCTAGAGCTTGCTTGCTAATATCTAAACTTGTAACTTGTTTGGCTCCATTGGCTAAAGCGTGTACCGAAAATCCGCCAGCGTAACTAAAAACATCTAAAACGGTTTTACCCTTGCTCCACTCGCCTACTTGTTTTCTATTGGCACGATGATCTAAAAAATAACCAGTTTTATGTCCTTTTATAACGTTTGCCGAAAAGTTAACACCATGTTCTACAAATTCTACAACTTCATTTTCTAAAATACCATAAACCACTTCGCCATTTTCAAGTTTATGTGCTTTAGATTGCTCTAAACTTCTACTTAAACGCACTACAACAGTTTCGGCTTGGGCTGTTTGCTGTAAACTAGGAATAATGCTTTCTAGATAAGGCAACCATATTTCCGAATAAATTTTTACTACCAAAACATTGGCATAAACATCGGCAATAAGCCCTGGGAAGCCATCATTTTCTCCAAAAAGCAAACGGTAACTATTGGTATTAGTTTTTAATAAAGGTTGTCTTTTTGAATATGCTTCTTTTATTTTATTTTGAAAGAATACTGCATTAATTTCTGCTTTTTCATAGCTACTATGCAACATTTTAATGCGAATGGGTGAATTGGCATCGTATAACCCTAAACCAACTACTCTGTTTTTATTTTTACTAAAAATGATGGCTAAATCTCCAGATTTTGCATCGTCATTTATTTTTGTAATATTATTAGAAAACACCCATGGATGTCCTTGCACAACAAACTGTTCGCCTTTAGAGTTTAACTTTACAGCCAATCGTTTTGGGGTATATTTAGATTTTATTTTTGATGAAAAAGACATGTTTTTTATTTCTGGTAAAAATAAATGTTTTGAATGGATATCTGTGAAGTATTATAAACTTATACATAGCTTGTCTTTGTATAAAAAAACGACTAACTTCGTTTAACGTTGGGTATGAAGTATTAAAACGATTTAATATCCGAAAGAACATTGCAATACATTAAAATGATAGAAGGAATATATTTAAAAAATAAAGATTTAAAAAAAAACTACAACATCTTATTTGAGAATCAAAATGTTTTTGAAAACACAATTTCACTTAAAGTAATTAATGATATTGAAGTTAAGGATATTTCTTTTGAAATTAAGTTTACAAAAAAGATAATTGCATACAGATCCCATGAATATAAATGGAAAAAAATAAATAGAAAAAAAAATCATATTTTAAATCAACACTGTCCAAAAATAATAGTTTTTGAAGATTACACTTATATGCTTAGTTCAAAAAATATTGGCGCTTGGGAGATTCAAAACCCAAATCAAATTTTATGGATATTGAAATCCTCAGAATTACATCCGATATTTAGCTATGGAAAAGGCAACTACAGAAACTTTGTAGATTATTTTAAATTAGAAAACTATAAATTAAAATTATTATTCTCTAAAAAACCTGTTCCAGAATTCAGTCGCTCAAAAATTCCTTTTACACCAATTATATGCTTCACAGATCATTGCGACTTTGATACAAATGAAAGTCTAGAAAAACAATTAACTTTTTTTAGCCAGAATAATGTAAAAGTTTCTAAAGGCTTTTTCCTAAATCATTTTTCAAAAAGAGAGAATAATAGTTCCTATGAAAATGATAAATCATTATTATTAAAATTTGATAAAAGTGGACATGAATTATTTTACCACGCATTGACTCAATCTATTCGAAAAAATAAAACGGCAATAAATGAATTCGTTAATTTTAATCCCCCTAAAGAATTTCTTGTCTCTACTTATGTTGATCACGGTTATCAACCTTACAATTATACTTTAAAAAACCATTCTGAACTAGGTGAAAAAGAATGGACTAAAATCATCTCTGAAAAAGGAATAAAAAATTTGTGGACATATTTAGACTCTGGAACTTCTCAAAAAGGAATTATAAATCAATTAAATCCGTATAGTTTTACTCCCAAAAGATTAATTAAAAATCATATTTTTAGGCCTATCTTCATTTTCAGGACTTTACTTTTTTTTAATAGTACTGAAGAATTGCTTTTAAAATACAAACTTTCAGCTAGTCATTTCAAAAAAATTTTGTTGGGAAAAGAAATAAAACTAGTTCCTCTATTTTTAACCACAGTTTATAAATGTTTATTCTACTGTATTTCGACCATCTTAATTAAGAAAAAAAGAAATAAAGTATTTAAATATTCTAAATACACCCCCTTTATTTTTCAACACAAAATAAAGGGTATCACTTTTAACTTTTTCCAAACTGTAGAGGTTACAAATTTTGAAAAAACATTTTCAAAAAAAAACATTGAATTACTCATTGAAGAATCTGGTGCAATTATAGCACATTGCTATTTTTCATCACCTCTAACAACACAAAAAGGTAAATTGTTTCACGGAGATACAATATCAAAAATAAATGAAGAAAATTTTGCTCTATTGAAAGAGAAACTACAAAAAAATAAAATATGGAATCCAACAATTAGTGAATTGATTAATTTTACAACTGAAACATCCAAATTGGAATATCACACAATTGAAGATGAAATAAAAGTTAAGGCTACTACAATACCTACACGATATATAAAATATGTATAAATTTACATGGACAAAAAAAGAAAGTGATTTTAAAGAATGGAATCAATTTTTGGTTTCTACACCACAGGGCCATTATTCTCAAATAAGTCATTGGCTAAAATCCTATAAAAGTTATGGATTCGATTACGACTTACTAATTGTAAGAAATGAAGAAAACAAAATTATTGGTGGGCTCGGTGTTGTTATTTCAAAGTTTTCTTTTCTTAAACTATGTTCGTGTTCCTGTGGTCCAATAGTAAAAAAAGATTATACTTTTTTGGTTGAAGAATTAATTGAGCATTTTAAAAATAGAGCAATAGCAATAAATGCAACTTGCTGCCAAATAATGATTCCTATACTCAAATTTAAAAACAAAAATATTGAACCTCACTGTTTAGACATAAAGCTAAAAAAGTGCTTAGCCACCAGTAATAGAGGTAATATTATTAAATCTGTGGCAATAGTAAATGGTTTTAGAGAAGTTAAAATTGATAATACCAACAATAATATTGAGGAAGATATTCTAAAAACATTTAACAAAAATACTCGCAGGAATATTAAGAGAGCATATAAAAATGAACTAATTATAAAATATGCCAAAACCATTAATGAGATAAAAAATGCATATCGAATTATCGAATTAAATGCTAAAACTCAAGGTTACCCTTTAAGGTCATGGGAGGATTTTAAAGACACTCTTATAGAAATGGTTAATGATGATATATGTTTAATTCCTGTTTGCTTAAAAAATGAAGTCATTAAAGGAGCTTTAATTGTTATACAAACAGGTAAACGTTTAACTTATATATCTGGGGGAACCATACGTGAAAAGGAAGATTTAAAAACAGGTCACTTTCTACATTATGAAATGATAAAGTTATCAATTAAAAAAAAGTATAATTTCTATGATATTTCTGTTGGAGGAAGTAAAGGTGTCACTAAATTCAAAGAAGGATTTGGAGGTAATCATGTAAAATTCAATGAACCATTGTACTGGGTTTTAAATAAAGAAAAATTTTATATTTATGAAAAAACAATACCCTATTTAAAAAAACACAAAAAAACAATTTCAAAAATTATTAAATTTTTTAAATGAAAATTTTAAAGAAAATATTTCCTAAAAAAATAAATCAATTAGTATTTTTTATTGATAAAAACACAGATCTACCTGAATTAAAATATAAAGGGGAAAATTCTAAAATATTCATAAACAAAAACAATAAAATCATTAATCATCAATTATTCATCAATGATAAGTTGGCATATAAAAGTAATACTTATAAAAAAATACATCTTATGAAATGTATAAATAAATATAATTATCCCGTTATTGGTGATTGCTATACTTATGAATCGTTTAGAGGTAACTCAATTTATCCTTACATGTTACAAAAAGCAAGTATTGATGCCTTACAAGAAAACAATGAGGTATATGTGTTAGTTTCTCCAAATAATATTCCCTCAAAAAAAGGGATTAAAAAATCTGGTTTCATACTTTTATGTAGTATTCAAGCAATAAGAATAGGTTATTTTTTCACTTTTAAGAACATAACGTATCATAACAAAGAACTGAGTTAAAAAACAACTCAGTTCTTCATTAATTTGGGATATTATTATTTTATTAAAAGACTTTGCAAATACGCAGGGTTTAAGTGTATAGTAGATTTTTTTTGGGGCTTGTAGAGTATATAATTGTTAAAATTGAAAAATAATGTATAATTACTTATTAAAACCTTTTATTAAGGTTTTTAAATTTAAAGGTCGTTCTAGTCTGAAAGAATTCTGGTTTTTTATTTTAATAAATTTTTTAATATCACTTATTCTAGTGCTAACAAAAAAATATCACGGTATTGATAAAATTGACATATATTATCGTTATTTATATATTATACCTTTAATTTCTTTAGGATTTAGAAGAATTCAAGATACAGGTAAAAGTGGTTTTTTATTTCTTATTCCCTTTGTAAATATTATTCTTTCTGCTCTTCCTGGAGAAGATAGCAAAAATAAATACGGAAAACCTACCGAAGAATAAAACCAAACCTAAATAAATCATTGCGTTAGGGATTGAGGCATTTGTTGAAGCTCTCTTTGTGTTGTTGCACTCCTGTCTGCCAACAGGCAGATATGCAACACAAAAAAGCGACTGCCAAAAGCCCGACCCTTGGGTAACGCCATAAAAAAACGCAACCAAATTAATGGATTGCGTTTTTTAAACTTCTAGCTTCAGTCTTACAACTTCAAGCTTTATTATTTTAAAGATTCCGAAAACAAGTTCGGAATAAGCGATTCACTCAATCTCGATAAAAACTCGAGAATGGTTCACTGCTTACTTTACTTCTTCGAAGTCTAAACTTCGACTTCGCTCAGCACAGGCTACTTAACTTCTTCGAAGTCTACGTCTTCAACATCACTTCCTTCAGCTCCGGCATCTGCCCCTGCATCTGGTCCTGGTTGAGCACCACCTTGCGCTTCCGCTTGTGCTTTGTACATTTCTTCAGAAGCTACTTTCCATGCTTCGTTAATTTTATCTAAAGCTGGAGTAATTACAGCTAAGTCTTTAGACTCATAAGCTGTTTTTAACTCTGCCAAAGCATCAACGATAGGTTGTTTTTTATCTTCCGATAATTTATCACCAAACTCTTCTAATTGTTTTTCCGTTTGGAAAATCATAGAATCTGCCTCGTTTAATTTCTGAGCATTTTCTGCTGCAGCTTTATCTGCTTCAGCATTTGCTTCAGCATCTGCTTTCATTTTCTCGATTTCCTCTTCGCTTAATCCAGAAGAAGCCTCGATACGGATATCTTGTTTCTTACCAGTTGCTTTATCTTCAGCCGATACTTTAATAATACCATTAGCATCAATATCAAAAGTTACTTCAATTTGTGGAGTCCCTCTTCTTGCTGGTGGAATATCACTTAAGTGAAAACGTCCAATTGTTTTATTATCGGCAGCCATTGCTCTTTCACCTTGCAATACGTGAATTTCTACAGATGGTTGATTATCTGCTGCTGTAGAGAATACTTGCGATTTTTTAGTAGGAATCGTAGTATTAGCCTCAATAAGCTTAGTAAATACGTTACCCATAGTTTCAATACCAAGAGATAAAGGTGTTACATCTAAAAGTAATACATCTTTAACATCTCCTGTTAATACACCACCTTGAATACCAGCTCCTAGAGATACAACTTCATCAGGATTAACACCTTTACTTGGTGCTTTTCCAAAGAATTTCTCTACTGCTGCTTGTACTGCAGGAATACGTGTAGAACCACCTACTAAAATAACTTCGTCGATATCAGATTTAGATAAACCTGCTGCTTTTAATGCAGATTGACAAGGCTCGATAGTTCGTTTTACTAAATCGTCAATTAACTGCTCAAATTTACTACGTGTTAATGTGCGTACTAAGTGCTTTGGTCCGCTTGCTGTAGCTGTAATATAAGGTAAGTTAATTTCTGTTTGCGCAGAAGAGGATAACTCAATCTTCGCTTTTTCAGCAGCTTCCTTTAAACGTTGTAAAGACATTGGGTCTTTACGTAAGTCCATATTTTCTTCAGCTTGAAACTCATCGGCTAACCAGTTAATAATTTTCTCATCAACATCATCACCACCTAAATGCGTATCACCATCAGTAGAAAGTACTTCAAATACACCATCACCTAATTCAAGGATAGATACATCATGCGTTCCTCCACCAAAATCAAATACTACTATTTTTTGGTCAGTTCCTTTTTTGTCCATACCGTATGCTAAAGCAGCAGCAGTAGGCTCGTTAATAATACGCTCTACTTTTAAACCAGCAATCTCACCAGCTTCTTTAGTAGCTTGACGTTGGCTATCGTTAAAGTAAGCAGGTACTGTAATTACAGCTCTAGAAACATCTGTTCCTAAATAATCTTCGGCCGTTTTCTTCATTTTCTGAAGAATCATAGCACTTAATTCTTGTGGTGTATATAAACGACCATCAATATCTACACGAGGTGTATCATTATCACCTTTTACCACTTTATATGGTACACGTTCTGCTTCGTTTTTAGACTCAGAATATTTGTTACCCATAAAACGTTTAATAGAATAAACCGTTTTTGTAGGGTTAGTTACCGCTTGTCTTTTTGCTGGATCACCAACTTTAATTTCACCGCCTTCAACAAAAGCGATAACAGATGGTGTGGTTCTTTTTCCTTCTGCATTAGGAATAACTACTGGCTCGTTACCTTCCATTACAGAAACGCAAGAGTTGGTTGTTCCTAAATCGATTCCAATAATTTTACTCATAATAATTTTTTATTTATTGTTTATAAATTTCCGTCTTCACAGAAACCTTGTATTCATTTTTAAATTCAGGTTGTATAAGTCAATCATTATGCCAACTGAAAATTTATGACATAGTGTCATATTTTTAATTTTCAGCCATAGTCTAAGTTTACAGTCTCACTCATGCGCACCAAAACTTCAGTCTTAGGTCATCAGTCTTCGGTCAATTTTATTTTATTTGGGCGCAACCACAAGGGTCGGGCTATCCGTTACAAGTCCTCGCACCTCCTTCGTCGGGCTGTGGGCTTTCCTCTACTATCCCTTGCGCGGGCATGTCCGCCAATTTAATACCTAAAGATTTAGATTATAGTATATCCGCAAAAGTTTGTTTTAAAGTAATTATTGTTTTCAGTTACTGTCGCAGTTTTCAGGTTTACTATAACTCTTAAAAACAAATCTATCAAAATCCATGTAGTAGATCTCCTCGAATATTAATGTATTGGTACATCTCCTTTATTTCTTTAGTTCCTGTTTTTCAAACATATTCTCTCTTCTCTCTTTCCCCCCGCAACTTTACACCTCCACGAGATAAAAACCTCCCGGAACCTCCGCGTAACAACCATAACAACAATCTGGTAGTAAAAATTCATAAAATTCGTATCAAAAAAACATAATACCTTAAAGGCAATCTCTCTATATTTGCTATACTATAACGTTTGCGTAATTATGGAGTGTATATCGGTTTTCGACATGCTAAAAATAGGCGTTGGCCCTTCAAGTTCACATACACTTGGACCTTGGCGAGCTGCCGAACGCTGGATAAAAGAACTTAAAGACGCCAATAAGTTCGATGCTGTGCAAAGCATTACGGTCCATTTATATGGCTCACTATCGTTAACCGGAAAAGGACATGCCACAGATTATGCTGTTATACTAGGTTTATATGGCGCAAACCCAGAAACCATTCCTACCGAAACCATTAGCGATATTATTTCTAAAGTAAAAGACACAAACACCTTAGCTTTTAATAATGAACACTTAATTGAGTTTAACCCAAAAACAGATATTGTTTTCAATAAAAAGTTTTTACCTTTCCATGCCAACGGATTAAAATTTACAGCCGTATGTCAGGGTAAAAAAACAGCATCAACCTTCTACTCTATTGGTGGCGGATTTGTTGTAAAAGAAGAACGAAAAAACTCAAAACGTAATTTCGAAATAAAATGCGCTTTCCCCTATCCTATAGATAAAGGTACCGAGCTACTTCAATTTTGTAAAACACTAAACAAACCCGTATCGCAAGTTGTTTTAGAAAATGAAAAATCCATTCGAGAAGAAACCGAAATTGACGCAGAGTTAAAACGCATTTGGAATGTTATGCTAGATTCTATGTACACAGGTTGCCATACCGAAGGCAGTCTGCCTGGGGGTTTAAATGTAAGACGACGTGCCTTCGATATTCATAAAACCTTAGTTGGTAAATCGCCATACACTACGCCCGTAGAGTGGATTTATAGCATTCGAGATACCGAAGTTAAATTTCGCCAAATCCTTAAATGGGTAAGTTGCTTTGCCCTAGCCGTAAACGAGGTTAATGCATCATTAGGTCGCGTGGTAACAGCGCCTACAAACGGAAGTGCTGGTGTGATTCCCGCGGTTTTAATGTATTATTTGGTTATAGAAAACCACGACGGAGATTTCGAGGATATTAAACGATTTTTGTTAGTTGCCGGCGAAATAGGAAGTATCTTTAAAAAAGGCGCCACAATAAGTGCAGCAATGGGTGGTTGTCAAGCAGAAATTGGAGTGTCGTCTGCCATGGCAGCCGGTGCCTTAACCGAATTACTTGGAGGCACACCAGAACAAGTTTTAATTGCAGCAGAAATAGCCATGGAACATCATTTAGGCCTAACCTGCGATCCTATTGGAGGCTTAGTACAAATACCATGTATTGAACGTAATGCCATGGGTGCCATTAAAGCTATAAACGCTGCAGAATTAGCCTTGGATACCAATCCCGAAAACGTAAAAGTACCTTTAGATAAGGTGGTAAATACCATGTGGGAAACCGCAAAAGATATGCACTCTAAATATAAGGAAACTAGCGAAGGTGGTTTAGCTGTTGGTGTTTATTTAACAGATTGCTAGAATTCAGTTTACAGACGCAGTCTCAGTTTTCATGTACACTAAAAATTTCACGTTCAAGTCCGCCTTTTCTTTTCTCTATTTTATGCTCTCTTTTTATCTAAATCAACATTACAAGAATTATGTTTTGAAATATCGGTATCCTGAAATTCTTAACCAAACCAACTGATAATCAACTCTCAAAATTCACCTAAAAGAAAACTATAAAAGTATCTTCTTTATTTAGTATTTTTACAGACGAACTAAATTTAAAATACATGTCTGTAGCAAAAAAAGAATACAAACGCATTACCGTTAAAACATTAGTAGATATGAAAGCCAATGGCGAAAAAATATCTATGCTAACGGCTTACGATTATACCATGGCCAAAATAGTTGATGGTGCGGGTATTGATGTTATTCTTGTAGGCGATTCGGCTAGTAATGTTATGGCTGGACACGAAACTACATTACCTATTACATTGGACCAAATGATTTATCATGCCTCTTCTGTAATTCGTGCTATAGACCGTTGTTTGGTTGTTGTAGATTTACCTTTTGGAAGCTACCAAAGCGACCCTAAAGAAGCCTTACGTTCGGCCATTAGAATCATGAAAGAAAGTGGTGCGCATTCCGTAAAACTAGAAGGTGGTAAAGAAATTAAAGAATCTATAAAACGTATTTTAAATGCTGGAATCCCGGTAATGGGCCATTTAGGTTTAACACCACAATCTATCTATAAATTTGGTACTTATACCGTTCGTGCCAAAGAAGAGGAAGAAGCTCTAAGACTTATTGAAGATGCTAAAATGCTAGAAAGAATTGGTTGTTTTGCCATTGTTTTAGAAAAAATACCAGCTAAACTTGCTAAACAAGTGGCCGAAAGTGTTAGTATTCCTATTATTGGTATTGGTGCAGGACCAGATGTAGACGGGCAAGTACTTGTATTACACGATATGTTAGGTATGACACACGAATTTAATCCGCGTTTTTTACGCAGATATCTAAGTTTGTATGATGAAATGACCACTGCTATTTCGCAATATGTAGATGACGTGAAAAGTACCGATTTCCCTAATGAAAATGAGAAGTATTAAGTTTTCAGGCGCAGTCTAAGTAATCAGTCTCACTCGTAAGCTTAAAAGGTATAAGAGAAGTATTCGTGCAAATTCGTGAAATTCGTGTCAAACAAAATTCTTTCAAACAAATCCAATCTCCAAGTCTTATTTGAAGACAACCATATAATCGTGGTAAATAAACGAGCGGGCGATATTGTGCAAGGGGATAAAACTGGCGATAAACCACTAAGCGATGTTGTAAAAGAATATATTAAAGACAAGTACAACAAACCAGGAAACGTCTATTTAGGAACCGTACACAGGCTAGATAGACCCACAACAGGACTTGTTATTTTTGCAAAAACCAGTAAAGCTTTACCTAGATTAAATAAATTATTTGTTTCAAAAGATATTGGCAAAACCTATTGGGCACTTGTAAAAAACGAACCGCCAAAGCAAGAGGACACGCTTGTTAATTGGCTAAAAAAGAATCCTAAAAACAATAAATCTAAAGCTCATACAAAAGAAGTTCCGGATAGTAAAAAGGCTATTCTTCATTATAAAGTAATTAAAAAATTAGATAATTACTTTCTGTTAGAAGTGAACCTTGAAACCGGCAGACATCACCAAATACGCGTACAGCTATCCAATATAGGTTGCCCAATAAAAGGGGATTTAAAATACGGATTCGATAGAAGCAACAAAGATGCAAGTATTAGTTTACACGCCAGACATATCGAGTTTATACACCCTGTAAAAAACGAACCTATTTCTATTGATGCGCCTTTACCAGAGGATGCCGTTTGGAATGCTTGTTTGTAATTAAAACAACTTTGCTTACTTTATTTTTTCATACCTTTAAAAGAAAACTTTGAAATCAATTTCAGAACTTATTTCGGTACAACACTCTTTTTTTAAATCGCAAAAAACTAAAGATATCGACTATCGGCTATCCTTATTAAAAGCCTTGAAAAAAGAAATTTTAAACAAAGAGCAAGCTATATTAGATGCCTTACATAAAGATTTTAAAAAATCGCAATTTGAAGCTTACCTTAGCGAAATAGGCATTGTCCTGTCCGAACTCAACTTAGCTATTAAAAACCTAAAAAAATGGGCAAAACCTAAACGTATAAAAGCGTCGCTATTAACCTTTCCTTCTAAAGATTACATCTATAAAGAACCTTACGGAACAGTGTTAATAATTGCACCATGGAACTACCCATTTCTGTTAGCTATGGAACCTTTAATAATGGCTATTGCGGCAGGTAACACGGTGGTATTAAAACCAAGCGAACTTACTGTAAATACATCAAAAATAATCACCTCGATAATTGAACATGTTTTTCCAGAAGACGTAGCTATTTCCATTGAAGGTGGTGTAGAAACATCTACCGAGTTATTAGCCCAAAAGTGGGATTTTATATTTTTTACTGGCAGCACAACGGTTGGTAAAATTGTTGCAAAAGCGGCAGCAAAACACTTAACACCTACTATTTTAGAGCTTGGTGGTAAATCGCCTTGTATTATTGACGATTCGGTTGATATAAAACTAGTAGCAACCCGCTTGGTATGGGGCAAACTTTTAAATGGAGGTCAAACTTGTATTGCACCAGATTATGTTATTGTAAAATCTAATATTAAACAAGATCTTATCAAGGCCTTAAAAGCTGAAATAATTAATAGATACAGCGATAACCCTAAAAATTCTGCAGACTTCCCTAGAATTGTAAATACTAAAAACACCAAAAGATTAGCTGAATTAATTAAAGACACTACCATAGTGCATGGTGGTGAAATAGATGAAACAACTTGTTACATCGCGCCTACTTTAATTGATGAGCCTAATATAGAAAGCCCTATAATGCAAGAAGAAATATTTGGTCCTATTTTACCAATATTAGTGTATGATACGGCGTCTGATATTGAAAAAATTATATGGCATTTAGATAAGCCATTATCGCTTTACGTATTTTCCAACAAATCATCGTTTATAAATGAAACGATTAATAAATTTAGTTTTGGTGGTGGTGTTGTTAACGATTTACTAATCCATTTTGGAAACCACAGGTTGCCTTTTGGAGGTGTTGGTGCTAGTGGTATTGGGGAATACCATGGCAAACATGGTTTTGATGCTTTTTCTAATACAAAACCAATTGTAAAACGCGGTAATTGGATTGATCCTTCGTTTAGATATGCGCCTTACAATAAAAAAGTTGGTTTACTAAAAACCGTTTTTAAGTATTTAGGATAGTAAGCAGGTAATTAATTTAAAGGATAGTTAAGTACCAATTGAACACCACTATTTGGCTGCGAGTTCAATTCGAAATCTGCATGAATTAATGCCGCTCTACTTTTCATATTAATTAAACCAGAACCTTGCTCAATATCTTTAATATCAAAACCTTTACCATCGTCGGTTGCAGTAATAATAATGCGTTCTGGTTTATAATTTAAGGTTATCCCTATATTTTTTGCTCCAGAATATTTTACCGAATTCGACAAAAACTCTTGAAGTATTCTAAACACAATAATTTCATGTTTTCTGTCTAAAAAAGGAACTTTATCGCCAATAATCTTTAGCTCTGCCGATGTAAACTTCATCTTCTTCATTCTATCCAATTCGTTGGTGATAGATTTTTCGAAGCCTATATTTAAAATAACATCGTTATTAAGTGTTTTGGATAGCGCTCTAACTTCCTTTAAGCCATTGCTAAGGGCTTCGGTAGTATCTTTAAACTTATCTTTAACATCATCAGCCACTTGCATTTTTAAAATACTCAATTGCATACTTGCAAATGATAATAATTGGCCCACATTATCATGTAATTCCCAACCAATATTTTTTAAAGTTTGCTCTTGTGCTTCGGTTTGAGCCTGAATTATTTCGGCCTCAAAAGCCTGTTGTTGCTTAATTTTATCTTGAAGCAATTTATTTTTTCGCTTCTGAAATACTACAAAAAACACAATTACTAATGATGTAATAATAATTAATACCATTATCATATACACTAGTAAATAGCGTTCTGAGGCTGTAGATACTGACGATTGCATAAAAAATAAAAGCTGAAACAAATTAAGCATTATTTGGTTTTGAAATTATTAAACCTAGTATAAAACAAGAATACATAAATATATTGGCAAATAAAAAAATGAGTCTTTTTAAATTAACAAAATCCCGATCGTATTCTGTATTATAAATATCAAAAAATATGACGGGCGTTATTATTAACCACCATAAAAATAAACCAACACTCGCGTAAAAGCTAAACATTTTAAACATATTTAAAATGGCATTACTATTTGTTAATTCAATAAAATATGTAGTAATACAAACAACTGTGGTTATAAGACCAGCTATTTGATAAAACGTAGATCGGGAGTTTAAAAACACATCATAATAAAATACGAAATGAGATAGCATAACTGCTATAAACAAAACACCTACAACCCGTATTACAAGCTTAAGTTTTTTTCGATTTATAATAGCATGAAAATAGAAAACTACACATACAATACTTCCAAAAAGCCATAACACATTATACCAATTATTAACACGAACACCCGCTTTTCTTAATAGTTGAATGGGTAAAAAAAATGGAGCGTAAACTAACATGGCTCCAATAACTTCAACAAAAAAAATGTAAACCAAAAAATAAATAAAATATCGTGTGGACGTATTTCGATACTTTTTAAAACATAGCAAACCTACAAATGCTGCAAGAAACTCCAACGCGTAAGAAATAAAATTAAAATTACGCGTTAAAAAATCAATCATTAAGTAAGTTCATTTTTTGTTAATTCTGGTTTGCACCAAATTAATGCGAAAGTAAATGTGGAATACATAACTATATTAGCAAACAAATAGATTTGCCATTTTAAGAAAATAAAATCCCAATCACTATTCGAGTTATAAATATCATAAAACACCAAAGGTGTAATAATAAGCCACCAAACAAAAATAGCTGCACTGATATAAAAATTTAATGATTTATAAAAAGTTAATATTTTTTCACTTTGCAATACTTCAATAAAATAAAAACCTATACATAAAAAAATTATTATCGCACCAAAAACATCAATTACAGGAAAAAAACGTACGAAATAATCTTCCCAATGTGCAACTATATAAATTACAGAAAAGAACAAAAAACTATAACCAAAAAGCTTTAAAATAGTTTTAAAAACTTTACTAATTAAAATTTTATGGTAATAAAATGAAAAAAATAGAATAGCCCCAAGTTTCCAAAATAATGTTGACCACCAAAAATTTCGTTTAAATACGGTACCCGCTAGGAAACTAAACAGCCCATCATCATTAATATAATTAACATAACTAGCTATAAAATCACAAATAGATAAATAGATTAAAAACCATATAAAATATTTGGCAACTGTAAATTTATACTTTTTATAAAGTAATAAACCTGTTACAGCTGCCAAAACTTCAATACTAGATGTAATTAGAGATTTATATTCTAATAAAAAATCGTTCACAGTTTTTATTTAGGATAAGGACCATCACCACCATTACCATTATTTAAAGGCGGCGCAGGTATATCTGGATCGGTAGGTGGAAAAAACATGTTAACACTGCTAGCTTTTGATGTAGATTTTGGCCCTGTAGGTACAATAAACATCGTGTTTCTATTCTTTTTTGGTCCTTTTTTTCTATCACCATAGTTTCCTAGGTAGATTCGAACACCGGTCATTTTATATCCTAATGTATCCGATTTTGCTTTAGCATATGCTAAATACTGGTTTACTTCCTTTAAAGACCACCATACCGAACGCATTTTCTTTCTTGGGCCTTCCAATTCAATAGTAGAATCTATTTCTGTTTCGTTATTTTTTTCCCAATTAGCACTAAATACTTTAGCTTCTGCTACCGAGATGGTATCTTTTGGTATCACATATTCCGACCCCTTTGTAGGCTTATCGCCTAAGGGTCGTGGGCAAAAATAATAAGTTAAAATTGCTCCAATAATAAATCCGAAAATGACTGATCCTAATTTTTTCATATTTGTTAGTTAAGGTTAATAATAGCCCTATAAAAGTAATAAAAAGATTTAACTAAAGGCTGTTATTCGTTTTTCTATTTAATTGTACTACAATTAGCTTGGAAAACCCAGCATACTGCCCATACCAACAGTAAACAACCAACAACCATAAATAGCATGTTCAATAGAGACTAAAAGTGTAGATTGTGTTTTTTTAAAGGTAAAGGCAAATAATAAACCACCAATAAAGGTAATAACTAGCACTAATACACTTCCAAAAAACAAGTGAGCTAAGGCAAATAAAATGGCATTTACCAATAAGAAAAGAGATTTGTTTTTAAACAAGCTTTGATACCGCTTAAAAAAGAATGCTCTATATAATAGCTCTTGCGGGTATACCGAAAAGACGCTATAAATAAAAAGCAGAATGAGCCATTTTAAGGGTTTATTTAATAAAACAGTAAATAAAGACTCACTATCCGTAATCCAAACAAATAGGGTGGTTAAAGAAGCAATTACCCCAAGTTTAATAACCGTTATTTTCCAAAAGGGTTTCCATTTTATGGTTTTAGATACTTTAAATTTTAACTGCTCTACCCTAAGTAATACATAAATAACATACAAAAAGCCTAATAGTCCAAAACTTAATTTTAACCAAGGAGAATAAGGCACCACAAAGCTTATTGGAATTATTAAAAAAATAATTACAAACTCAATAATTTTATAGTTAATAGATTTCATTTAAAAACTAATGGCATTAGTGTATTTAACTTCCGAGATTACAAACATACTATGTGTACTCCCAATATGGTTAATATTAGTAAGTTTATTTACCATAAACTCCCTATACTCGGCCATATCTTTTACGATAATTTTAAGTAAATAATCATAATCACCACTTAAATGATAGCATTCTAACACCTCGTTAATGGAGGTTACCTCTTTCTCAAAACGCTTTACAAATTCTTGGGTATGTTGCAATAGCTTCACATGACAAAATACCACAAAATCTCTTTCTACCTTTTTTTTATTTACAATAGCTATGTAACCATTAATATAGCCTTCTTTCTCTAGTTTTTTTATCCGTTCGTATACGGCAGTAACAGAAAGCCCTAATTTATTGGAAAGCTCCTTGTTAGTCTGCTTACTATCCTGTTGGATAAATTCTAATAATTTTTTATCGGTAGCATCAAAAATCATAATTGAAAATATTTCGTTAAAACGCTTGTTATCACGTTTAAAAAAGTTTTAAAACTTGCAAAAGTAATATATTATAGTTTTATATTCTAAATACACACCATTCCATTGTATTTTATTCTAAATATAACGATTTTTAATTTAATTAATTTTAAACTTCTATACGTATAAACGTATTAAAAAACTATAAACTATGGCATTTAAACCCGCAAATAACATTCAAGACTTACAATATTTTGGCGAATTTGGAGGCGTTAATCCTTCCATTTCCGATTCCTCTACTTATACCTTTCTTTCGGCAAAAACTATGTTTGATACTTTTGAGGGCAATGCCGATGGTTGCTACCTCTATTCGCGTCATTCAACACCTTCAAATTTATATTTAGGCGAAGCATTAGCGGCTATGGAAGGTACAGAAACCGCCAATGTTTCTGCCTCTGGCATGGGCGCCATTACGCCTACTATCCTGCAATTATGTGGTGCAGGAGATCATATCATTTCAAGCAGAACTATATATGGCGGCACCTATGCGTTTTTTAAAAATTTTACCCCACGATTTAATATTAAAACAACTTTTGTAGATATTACAAAACTGGATAGCGTAGAAGCCGCAATAACCAAACATACCAAAGTGTTATATTGCGAATCTGTAAGTAACCCGCTTCTTGAAGTTGCCGATATTAAAAGTCTATCTGAAATTGCATTAAGACATGGTTTAAAATTAGTAGTTGATAATACATTTTCACCATTGTCCATATCGCCAGCTACTTTGGGAGCAGATATCGTAATTCATAGCTTAACTAAGTTTATTAATGGCTCTAGCGACACGGTTGGTGGTGTTGTTTGTGGCACTCAAGAATTTATAAATAACTTACGAAACGTAAACGACGGTGCATCTATGCTACTTGGCTCTACGATGGATAGTTTAAGAGCTGCGTCTATTTTGAAAAACTTAAGAACGTTACACATTAGAATGCAACAACACAGTAAAAATGGTCTGTTTTTAGCTGAAAAGTTTGAAGCAGATGGTTTAAAAACGGTTTACCCAGGATTAAAATCGCATCCTTCTCATGATTTATTTAAACGCATGATGAATGAAGCTTACGGCTTTGGAGGTATGTTAACTATTGATGTTGGCTCTCTAGAAAAAGCCAATGAATTAATGGAATTAATGCAGCATAGAAATTTAGGATACTTGGCAGTTAGCCTTGGCTTTTACAAAACATTATTTAGTGCTCCGGGAAGTTCTACATCATCAGAAATTCCTGAAGACGAACAAAAAGAAATGGGCTTAAGCGATGGTTTAATTCGATTTTCTATTGGCTTAGATGCCGATATTGAGCGCACCTATAACATGATGCATCAGTGTATGGTAGAATTGAAAATTGTATAACTTATAAAGTGTAAAAAATAAAATTTAGCATTGGCGTAACTAAAAAATCCACCTACTTAAAAATGGATAACATAAAGAGATAAACAAAATCTTCAGTAAGCTTCAACTATTTATAACCCCAAGCATGTTTTAAAACCTTGAAATTTAATTTTTTAATTAGGAAAAAATAACTCATCTGGAAGCAATACGGCTGTAACGCAAGACTTAGTGCGGGAAATAATATTTTCCTTTTCTGATAACGACTTCTTTTTAAGAAGTTTTATCGAACTAGCCTTCGCACTATATTTAATATATATTAAAAAATATATAGCAGCTAAAAAAAACACGATTATTGCAGTTAAAGTCATTACCTAATTATTTAGTTATTATACAGTTAGGACACCAATATTTCAAATAAGTCACATAATTTTGAAAGAATTTAAGAAAATCGTAACATTACAACACCAAAATATTTTACATGCAAGACCAAGAAAACATTTCTGAAATTAAGGCAGACCACGAAACTATTATAGAAAATAAAGAACTTAATTTCATAGAAGCCCTTATTCCTGTTGTTCTTCTTATGGCCCTCTTGTTTTATAATATCTTTTTTGCCGATGGCGCTCTTTTAGGCGATTACTCAAATCAATTTATCTTATTAATTGGTGGTGGTATAGCTGCCATTGTAGGTCTTTTTAATAAAGTCTCTTTAAAACGCATGTATACCGAAATTTGGGAAAACATAAAAAGTGTTTTTATCCCAATCATGATTTTATTTTTAGTAGGTGCATTAGCAGGTACATGGCTAGTTAGCGGTGTAATTCCTGCCATGGTTTACTACGGTTTACAAGTGTTAAGTCCAGAAATATTTTTACCAGCTTCTGTAATTATAGCAGCCATAATATCTATTGCAACAGGCAGTTCTTGGACTACCTCTGCCACCGTAGGAATTGCACTTGTTGGTATTGGCACAGCTTTGGGCATAAACCCAGGTATGATTGCTGGTGCCGTAATTTCGGGCGCTTATTTTGGAGATAAAATGTCGCCATTAAGCGATACCACAAACCTTGCTCCTGCTATGGCCGGAACCGATTTGTTTACCCATATTAAATACATGACCATTACAACGGTACCAACCATAATTATCACGCTTATTGTTTTTGCCATTATAAGCGCTTCAATAACAACTACTGGTAGTGCCGATATTAGTAATTTACTAAGTACTATAGACACTACATTTACAATTACACCGTGGTTGTTTTTGGTTCCAGTAACGGTTGTTGCTTTAATTCTATTAAAAACAAAACCATTAATAGCCTTATGTTCTGGTGTTATTTTAGCAGCTATATTTGCCTTTATTTTTCAGGGTAATATTTTAGATGGTGTAGCAGATTCTAAATTTTCAGCTATAATCACCTCTATTCTTACAGATACCCAAATTACTACCGATAACGAGAAACTTAACGATCTTTTTTCTGCCGGAGGCATGCAAGGTATGTTATGGACCATTTACTTAATTCTTTGTGCCATGGTTTTTGGTGGTATTATGGATGGCATTGGTGCCCTATCTAGAATTACAAGTGCCCTACTCTCTGTGGCTACTTCCATTTTTGGACTATTTGCAAGCACCGTGATAAGCTGCTTGGGTTTAAACGCCATTGCTTCCGATCAATATTTGGCCATAGTAATACCAGGAAAAATGTTTAAAAAAGCCTACGAAGACCGCGGATTAGCACCAGAAAATTTAAGTAGAACCTTAGAAGATTCTGGTACAGTAACCTCGGTTTTAATACCATGGAACACCTGTGGCGCTTACCAATCTGGAGTTTTAGGTGTTGGTATTGGCGAATATTTCTTGTATGCTATTTTTAATTGGCTAAGTCCGTTTACAACACTACTTTTTGCTGCTTTAAACTTAAAAATCAGACAGTTAAAAACAACTAAATAAACCTAAGTTATACAAGAATAATTTCAGTATAAATTATATCTATTCCTTAATAAAAATTTAAAATTTTATTAATTCTGATAACGCGTTTTCAGGTGTATATTTGCACGAGAAAAAAACAATCAATAATTATAAAATTTAATAAAAATGGCATTAGTAGGAAAAAAATTTCCAGATTTAAACGTTGACGCAATGAACGAAATGGGCGATACTTTTAAAGTAAACGTTCTAGAAGAAGCGGTAAATAACAAAAAGAAAGTTGTATTGTTTTGGTACCCAAAGGATTTCACTTTTGTTTGCCCAACAGAATTACATGCTTTTGAAGCTGCTAAGGCAGAATTCGAAAAAAGAAACACTATTGTAATTGGAGCATCTTGTGATACACCAGAAGTACACTTTGCATGGTTAAGCACAGCTAAAGATAATGGTGGAATTGAAGGTGTTACTTACCCTATTCTTGCAGACAGCAACCGTAACTTATCTAGCATCTTAGGTATTTTAGATATTACTAACGAAACTTACGACGAAGCTACAGGAACTGTGCAAGTTGAAGGCGATAACGTAACATACAGAGCTACATATATTATTGACGAAGATGGTATTGTACAGCACGAAAGCATTAACAACATGCCATTAGGTAGAAATGTTGGTGAGTACCTTCGTTTAGTAGATGCTTTAACGCACGTTCAAGAAAAAGGAGAAGTTTGTCCTGCAAACTGGGAAGAAGGAAAAGATGCTATGAACGCTAATGCAAAAGCAACTGCCGAATATTTAGCTGCACACGCTAACTAAGAAATAAAAACTCCAAATAATAAAATTCCAATTTTCAAATACGGCAAACGTTAAGCTTTTGGACTTTGGAATTTTATTCCTATACATTTAAACATTATGGTACAAGAATTAAGTCAAGATAATTTAGCCGAAATCATTGCTGCTAACGATACTGTTGTGGTGCAATACTCTGCAACTTGGTGTGGTAACTGTCGTATTATGAAACCAAAAGTTAAGAAATTAGCTAGCGAGTTAGAAAACATTACGTTTGTTATCGCTGATGCGGAAAAATTTCCAGAATCAAGAAAATTAGCTACCGTAGATAACTTACCAACTTTTGCAACCTTTAAAGGTGGTGCTTTTGTAAACCAAACGCAAACCAATAAAGTAGATGTTTTAAAAGAATTAGTTGACGAAGTAGCATAATAAAACAACTTACGTTTTTGCAATATATACTAACCCTAGTATAAGTGCAGAAATGAAAAAAAAATTAATCAATGAAACTACCAGTAATAAAACACTTAACACAATTTATAGAAGACAATGATGAAGACTACATAGTTGAAACCATTGAAACTCTAGAAGCCTTAACCGAAGTATCTTCGTTAAAAGATGAGGAATTAGACGTTATTGGAGAACTTATCTCTAACATGTATGGCGCCATTGAAGTTAATAAAATGATTAAAGAAGGCACCTCTAAGAAGGACGCCGTAAACAACTTTATGAAACGTGTTTTAGGTTCTATTGATAAATAGAAAAAGAATAATGTGACGTCCTGAAATAGCGTTACAGAATTAATAATTTAAAGGTAGTGATTTAAAATCACTACCTTTTTTGTTTTTATATTGTTTTCTTTTGACCTTATTTTGATTGTGCATTTCTTGTGGCGTCAACATATAATTAGATAAATGTGGTCTAAAATTATTATATATTTTTATGGTATTTTGAACTAATTTAGTTTTAATTTCCAAATTGGTATTGTATTTATCAATTGCAAATTCTTGTTTTAACACACCATTAATCCGTTCTGCAATAGCATTTTCATAAGGG